>NZ_RCZH01000003.1 GCF_006438875.1 Flavobacterium pectinovorum | reverse complement strand
AATAAAGGTCTTTTGAG
Source organism: Flavobacterium pectinovorum (assembly GCF_006438875.1). Classification (GTDB taxonomy): domain Bacteria; phylum Bacteroidota; class Bacteroidia; order Flavobacteriales; family Flavobacteriaceae; genus Flavobacterium; species Flavobacterium pectinovorum_A. The sequence goes on along the minus strand of NZ_RCZH01000003.1, from coordinate 441,743 downwards.
TGTATAACCATGAAGCTTTTAAGCAAGGTAAAACGCCTTTTATGCGCCATGGTAACTTCTCTGTTGTAACTAGTCTCATTTAAAGACTGCAAGCATGATTGGATCAGCTCATCGATTGGTTTTGAATTCATATCTAATTGATTTAGTGGCTACAACATTGTAACCACTAATCAATATATGAAGATTATCAAAACAAGATTATCAACAGTTATCCTGTATAGTCAGGATGTTTTGAAATAAAATGTTTATCTACTTGTGATAATTTATTTCTTCTGATTTTCAATATTATCAATATCTTTTGATAATATTGAAGAATCGAAAAAATAAATTCATCCTTTACTTTTTACTTAATTGGCCTTTCAGTTTTCTGGAGGGCTTTTTGTTTAAATAATATTGTTTTGCTTTATATCCATTTTCTTAAAGTGCATATATTCTATTTTGATAAAAATAATATGCAAATTTCTTGTATAAAAACAATTTAACTAATAGTTGCCTATACATCTATTAATTTGAAAAATTCATAAAGCTTTATTTCTCTTGCCTCACAAATTCGTACCAAGGTTTTTAAACTAATAGTATAATCTTTATTATATTTTATATTCCGAACTGTCTTTTCGTCAATATTATGTTCACTAGCAAATGCGCTTTGAGATTTGGCTTTTGCAGCCCACTCACGCGCAATGTAATCAACGATTAAACGATTCTTATCCTTCATATATAACAAAGTAACTTTTTATACTTCAAAATAATTCGGATTAAAATCCGAAATTCAGATTATTTTGTTATATTTGCTTTTGAATTAATATATTTGCGATTCTTCATAAAAAATATTTGAAGCATTCGCTTTGAATCTCGTTTTCAAAAACTGGCGTTTTATATACCACGAGAGGATAAGTATGATGCTCACGCTTTAGGGCGTGGGCTCACTTATTTGTGGTAGGGCGCCGCCAGTGCCTTGAAAGCGATAAGATGAGTTCTGCGCCTTTTTTTAATCAGTCATCTTAAATTCATAGCAATACTTCCTGCTGTTTTAAAGTTTCGCACTCGTAGTTGAACCTATTAAAAATTTCTGCCTGTGCTATAATAAATCTCTCTTATGATCATTAAGCCGTTTACTTAATGCATAAAAAATGGCCCTCTATCTCGTCGCCAAACTAACATAGAGGACCGTAGCTAATCAAATCACTTTAACTAACCAATCCCAATATTATGAATAATTTTTCATTTTACAAGGATGGGAAAGCTCTTTATTGCCTAATTTTTATTGGCATTCTATTGTCTTTTTCATCTGTTTATGCTAAGTATCCAGCTCGGAATAATATTAATTTTCAACTACATCAAGTCCAAGGAACTATTACCGATGGCAAAAATCCACTGCCCGGCGTAACTATTACTGTAAAAAACAAACAAAATTCGACAGCCATCTCAGATTATAGTGGGCAGTATTCTATTTCAGCATCTCCTAATGACACTTTAGTATTTTATTTTATTGGCTTAAAAAAAGTTTCTATCCCTATTCGAGGACAGAAATTGGTCAATGTAAATCTTGAATATGATACCACTACATTGCAGGAAGTTAAAATTAATGCCGGCTACTATTCGGTCAAAGAAAGCGAGCGTACGGGAAGTATTGCCAAAATATCTTCTAAAGACATAGAAAAACAGCCCGTCTCAAATATACTAGCAGCCCTGCAGGGTAGAATGGCAGGCGTTGATGTTGTTCAGGAAACAGGGGTTCCTGGTGGAGGCTTTTCAATAAATATTAGGGGCACAAACAGTCTTCGGACGAACGGCAATACCCCTTTGTATATTATTGATGGTGTTCCATATTCCTCTGATCCGTTAAGCTATAACCAAACCTCAACAACAATTCCAGGTGAGAACAGTCCGCTGAACAGTATTAATCCAAATGATATCGAAAGTCTGGAAATACTTAAAGATGCTGATGCCACCGCAATCTATGGCTCACGGGGTGCGAATGGTGTGGTATTAATTACTACGAAAAAAGGCAAGTCAGGAAAAACTTCTTTTGTAGTTACAACTTCCAATGGATCCGGAAAGGTTACCAGAATGCTAGATCTGATGAACACGGAGCAATATATCAAAATGCGTAAACAGGCATTTGCCAATGACGGCATAACCAAATATCCATCACGCGCTTACGATGTAAATGGTAAATGGGACCAGACCCGATATACAGACTGGCAAAAAGAACTCACAGGCGGAACATCCGAAATACTGAGCAATCAGCTAAGCATCAGTGGTGGATCTGAACAGACGCATTTTTTAATTAGTGGTAATTACAGAACAGAATCAACCGTATTTCCCGGCACGTTTTTATACAAGAAAGCAGGCGCACATCTTGCACTCGATCATAAATCCGAAAACAACAAATTCCGTTTAAATTTTTCTGCTGGGTATACTGCTCAAAAAAACGAACTTCCGTGGACTGACTTTACTTTAATTTCTAGAAATCTGGCACCAAATGCGCCGTCATTATATCATGAAAATGGGAATTTGAACTGGGAAAACAACACATGGCAGAACCCACTTGCAAATTTGGAAGGCAAAAATAAAAACGCCACATACGATCTGATTGCCAACACGGTCCTAACATTTGAAATTGCCGAAGGACTAGATTTTAAAACCAGTCTTGGATTTACAAATCTTAATAGTGATGCAAGTCGTACCTCTCCTTCTACCATGTATAATCCCTCTTTTAATTACGGTAGTGAATATTCATCCATTTTTTTAAATACTATTGGAAGGCAATCCACAATAATTGAACCGCAGTTAGACTGGAACACTTCTTTTGGTGCATCAGAAATTAATGTACTGCTTGGTGGTACCTTTCAAAATCAGCAGACCAAAACCGTAATACAGGAAGCTTCAGGTTTTTCAAGCAATAGCCTGATTTATGATCTGGCTTCGGCATCTTATCTTTCTGTTGAAAATAATGAAACGATAAACTACAAATATCAAGCCTTCTACGGCAGATTCAATTATATACTTTATAATCGATACATACTCAATCTGACAGGTCGAAGAGACGGTTCAAGCAGATTTGGACCCGGCAATCAATTTGCCTTATTTGGAGCTATCGGAGCAGCGTGGCTTTTTTGCAAGGAAAAAGCCGTACAGGATTATCTTCCGTTTCTAAGTTTTGGAAAACTCCGGGGAAGTTATGGAACAAGCGGGAATGATCAAATCGGGGATTATCAATTTTTGGATACATACTCCTCTTCTGGTTATCATTATCAAAATAGCAATGGACTAATGCCGCTTCGTCTTTATAATCCTGATTTTGGATGGGAAACCAATAAAAAACTTGAAGTTGCACTCGAACTTGGTTTTTTAAAAGACCGAATCATGTTTACTACGGCTTGGTATCAAAACCGTTCTTCAAGCCAGCTTGTGGGAATGCCCTTGCCTGGAACTACAGGATTTAACTCTATTCAATCAAATCTTGATGCAGAAGTACAAAACAGCGGTTTTGAATTTACTTTAAGATCTGTAAACATTCAGAAACCAAATTTTAACTGGACAACAGAGTTTAATCTCTCTATTGCCAAAAACAAATTATTGTCTTTCCCTGGACTTGAAATATCGCCTTACAAAAATGACTATATCGTCGGGCAGCCCATTACAATTCGAAAACTTTTCCATTCTAAAGGTGTAAATCCTCAGACCGGAATATATGAATTTGAAGACGTAAATGGCGACGGGCAAATTACTTATGCAGATGACAGGCAGACTCCATGCAATTTAAGCCCTAAATATTTTGGCGGACTACAGAATCAATTTACTTATAAAGGATGGCAGCTGAATTTTCTTTTTCAGTTTGTAAAACAACTCAATTTTAATTTTGCAAGCACACAAGGATACGCCGGGACCTTGCGCAATCAGCCCTCAGAAATAGTAGATAGCTGGTCACAGACCGGAGATATAGTTCCATATCAAATCTTTACAAGCGGTACAAATCAAAAGGCAATGCAGGCCAGTGAGTATTTTGCTGAAAGCGACGGGGCTGTAAGCGATGCTTCGTACATCCGCCTTAAAAACATCTCGCTCTCTTATGATCTGGCTTCAAAGTGGTTTAAAATAATGAACTGCCGTATCTCACTGCAGGCACAGAATCTAATTACCATAACATCTTACAAAGGTGCCGATCCTGAATTCAAAGATGCCGGATTCCTGCCTCCTCTGCGAATAATAGCTGCAGGATTTCAATTCACATTTTAATAAATTTAGAATTATGAACCAAAATACAATTATCTCAAAAAAATTAGATCGAAATATTTTAAGCGCTTTAATGATCACTATATCTTTCTTTACCCTTTTTAGCTGTGACAGTTTCGTGGATATAGAAGAGCCTAACTCCCAGCTAACAACTGATGCGGTCTTTGAAAGTAAAGCCACCGCCACAGCAGCAATGACCGACATTTATGCTCAAATGCGAGATAACGGCATTATTACAGGAAAATTAGCAGGCATCAGTAATCTGATGGGAAATTATACCGATGAATTAGTAGCGTATGAAAACGGGGCCTACTCCTCTGAACCTTTTTACAATAATTCAGTTTTACCCTCGAATGCACTTATCCTGTCCCAATGGAATGCATCTTATAATCAAATATATGCTGCAAATGCAGTCTTGGGTGGCCTGGATAATTCTACAGTTCTGACAGCTGGAGATAAGAACCAATTAAAAGGAGAGGCCCTTTTTGTACGCGTACTAAATCATTTTTATCTGGTAAATCTATTTGGCAGTGTGCCTTATGTTACATCAACAGATTACAAAGTAAACAGTACAATTACGCGAATACCCATTAGTGAAGTCTATAGTAAAATAATCGAAGACCTTCTTACCTCGGTAGATTTACTCTCGCAGGATTATGTTACCTCTGAACGGGTCCGTCCTAACAAATCCACAGCACAGGCGCTCCTAGCCAGGGTTTACTTATATACTCAGCAATGGGATAAGGCTTCCAATATGGCCTCTGCGGTTTTAAATAATCAATCACTTTATGTTTGGGAAAATGATCTTGATGCTGTTTTTCTTAAAGAAAGCACCGCAACTATATGGCAATTATCACCTGATTACAATGGAAAGAACACACATGAGGGTGCAGCATTTATATTTCCTTCCGCCGCGCCATCTCTTGTTGCGCTTTCAAACACGTTGTTGGAGTCCTTCGCTGCAAATGATCTTAGAAAAAGCCATTGGATAAAGGCAGTTACTGACGGCACCGATATCTGGTATCATAGCTATAAATACAAGGAGGATTCAGATACAGGTTCTTCAGTGGAATACTCCATTGTATTTCGTACAGCTGAACAATATCTAATCAGAGCAGAAGCACGGGCACATCAGGGTAATCTAATAGGTGCAAAAGAAGATTTAAATAAAATAAGGAACACAGCGGGGCTTCCTAATTCGGATGCTGTTACGGCTGATCAAATTATTGATGCTGTTATACAAGAGCGCAGATTCGAACTTTTTACCGAGTATGGTCATCGCTTTTTTGATTTAAAGCGGACTGGAAAACTTGATTCAGCACTTAACTATAAAACCGGGTGGAATTCCACTGATTCCCTTTGGCCTCTTCCACAGTCCGAGCTGTTAACAAATCCATTTTTAACTCCTCAAAATCCAGGTTATTAAAATGAAATCATTATACATCTTAAATAAAAAAGAAGCCCTTTTTATTGCTCGGAGAGTCGTCAAGCGATTTGCTGCATTGTCTTTCTGTATTTTTTTAATATTTAAAGCTGAAACAATTTCTGCTCAGACAATTCTTAAAACTCCTGTGACAGAAAAAGACTATCACTTATGGGGAAATTTGTATTTCGATAAAATTTCCGAATACGGAAACTGGGTTAGCTACAGAATGGCATATGATGAACATCCAGATACTCTGTTTGTTCGAAACGCTTCTTCGTCGTTTACTTATAAACTTTTAAGCACCACTGGATATTTTAATAAGGAAACTGACTTTGCATCTGTAATTCCCGGCAAAGGCCTGGAAATAATTGACTTAAAAAAGGGTACTAGGAAATTGATCAAAGAGGTAAATACTTTTAATTTTAGTGCAAACGGCAATTTTCTTATTACCCAGCGAAAATCATCCAACGTCAGATGGCTGGATATTAGATATCGGAATGGAATCATCGCTGACAGTATATCAGGAATCCATCGAATAGTTTTTAATCCGACTCGAAACATGGCACTTTGTTCTTTTTCAGAAGGACAAAGCAGTCAAATGATTCTATTTACGTTTGGAAAAACTATCGATAAAAAAGTAATTTTTGACAGCCCTAAAGGGATGTTTTCGCATATGGTATGGCAGGAAAACAGCCAAAGTTTTGCCTTTTTACAGCATACCTTAGATAAAAAAAATGGACAAAACAATAGTATATATTATTATAAGCTAAGTAATAAAAAAATGCATTATCTAGATCCTGAATCTACGTCTGATATATCAAAAGAAAATCGTATTTCTGATACGCACCAGAGTAAACTTACCATCTCAGATGACGGCAGTAAGATTTTTTTTGGCGTAGAAAAGAAGGTGCCAACAGATCAATATGATGCAGACAAAGTTCAAATATGGAACGGCAATGACAGCCTTCTCTATCCGTATCGCAAAGAATATCGCAATTATGAAATCTTATCCAAATTAACATTATGGGAACCTGAAGAAAACCGGGTACTTGCCGTGGCAAACGATGAGCGTCCGTATGTGCTACTCAACGGTAATCAAAAGTATGCTATTACTTTTAATCCTTCCGAGCTTGGACTGCAGCATAAAGAATATCCAAATACTAATTTTTACATAACCAATCTTTCTACGGGTTTAACTAAATTATGGCTAGAGAATCAAAACAGGAACTCTGGCGATCTGATTATATCTCCCACTGGCAGATATGCGACTTATTTCAGGGATAGAAATTGGTGGATATATAACTTTGAAAATGATAGCCACATTAATCTGACAGCTGATAAAAATAATGACTTGTATGAATCTGAGGTAATACAAACTCTTCCGGTCGGATTTCAGGGATGGACTGCCAATGATAGGGATATTATTATCAGGGATAAATATGATATCTGGAAAATAAGTTCAGATGGAAAAACCCGGCAGAAAATTACATCCGGCAGGGAAAAAAATATTTACTACAGGGTCAAAAGATTGGGAAGTGATCTGATTGGCACGAGAAATTTCGATGGAATAACGGGACTTACTTTAGACCCTGATCATCTTCTTATAGAAGCTAGCAGCAATACAGATAATGGATATTATATACTAAACGCAAAACAGAATTTACAGCCAATTGCTTGGAAAAAAAGTCTTGTATCATTCCTTAATAAGGCAGAAAAAAATGATCTCTACATTTATATAGAAGAAGACTTTGACAGGCCTCCATGCTTAATATTAAAAAATATAAATGGAGAAGATGAAAAAGTTTTAATCCGAAGTAATCCACAACATTATAATTACCTATGGGGGAAATCTGAATCAGTCGAATATAGGAATTCAAAAAATCAGAAAATAAACAGTGTTCTTTACTATCCCGCACATTATGACAGCGAAAAAAAATATCCAATGATTGTTCATATTTATGAGAAATGGCCTAACCAGTTACATAAATATTATAACCCATCACTTTTGTTGGACATTGGACTAAATGTTGCAAATCTGACTTCCAAGGGCTACTTTGTTTTAATACCGGATATCAATTATGAAATTGGTAATCCTGGACTCTCTGCCACCGACTGTACAGTCTCTGCAGTAAAGGAAATAATTCACAGAAAACTTGTCGATCCCGCCAAAATCGGACTTATGGGACATTCATTTGGCGGTTATGAAGCCAACTTCATAATAACGCAGACAGATTTATTTTCAGCGGCTGTCTCAGGAGCAGGAATCGGAGATTTTACAGGACATTATTTTTCAATTGGATGGAATTGGGGAAAGGCCGAGATCTGGCGCTATGAAGATCAGCAGAACCGTATGAAAAAATCTTTTTTTGAAGATAAAGCAGGTTACGATCGGAACTCACCAGTACAATTTGCCGACAAAGTAAAAACACCATTACTGTTATGGACTGGTGAGCAAGACAGTCAGATTCATTACAGTCAAAGTATTGCTTTCTATTTAGCATTACAGAGAAATAATAAAAAACAAATTATGCTGATTTATCCAGGCGATGCCCATATTATAAGCAATAAATCACATCAAATTGATCTTAGTCGTAGAACAGAGGAATGGTTTGATTATTATTTAAAAGGAAAACCAATTAATTGGATATCAGGCGGAACAAAATAATAAAATAATGCAGGTCTATAGCAGACCTGCATTACCCTCTAAAAGGGAGATTAATAATCATGAAAACTAATTTTTGTGATAAAGTACTTTTGAACAGTTTGCTCCTACTTGCTCAAATGCCTGATCACCGGCAAGAGTACAAATTTGAGTTCCCTGATTATTACACAATCTCACTTCCTCACAAGGCTCAGTCAACGAATTGCGGTTGTAGCCTTGTATGTCAGCAGTACTTTTTGAACTTCCTGCATTTGTGCTTACCGCTCCTGCAGAAGCCAAAATAAAGGCTCCTACCGGCATGATAATTTTTACTAAATTTTTCATGGTAATAAATATTAAAATTAAAAAAATGATCTACTCTTTTCTACAGGTTTTCGATCTTACCCCTGTATACCGGCCGGTATTATTTTGAATTTTGTTTCATGTAAGTACGTATTGTACTTCCAAGGCGGTAACTTACAATAGAGTTTCCAATTAATGCATAAAGCCTGCTTCCCTCTACTATAAAAGTACTTAGCTGTCTTCCGTTCTCATTGTAGATATAGAAACTCATTAGATATAATTTGCTTTCAATGTCATATACATCAATAATACTTGCATCTTTCCACATTACTAAAGATTCATGTCTTCCAGGAAGGCTGGAATTTACAAAAAGCAAATTTTGATAAATGGCACTTGTTCGATTTACTGTTAATGCTGGTTCTGCCAATTTTTTTTCATTTTTTCTTTTTAGCCAACGCACTTTGAGTTTTGCTCTTGAGGTTGTATCAATAGTATTTCCTCTGTAGTCTAAATTCAGATTATCATCAGTTACAATAAACTCGTTTCTGTAATAATAGATATATACAAATTTTTTAAGTTTCCCACTGTAATGCATCGCTCCATCGGTATCAAATACGCCATCAATTTGTTTTTGCAGCAGTTCTGGATGATATTTTAATTTTACTGTTGTACTGTCTGAAAAATTTATTGTTCCAAGGATATTTTCATTTTTTTTATCAGACAGACTCCTAAAAACAATGTTCGTTGAATCGATAACTTCCGCAATGGAAAATTTTAGACCTTTTATCATTTTCGAATGAGCCTTCCAGTCTGCTGTTGTTCCCTTATATACGAATGGGATAGCACCGTTTATTAGGTAAAAGCTGCTGCTACTGATTCGAAGCTGCATACCATCAAAGTTTACTTTGTTATTTGGAAGAATAATATTATGTCTAATGCTTTTTTTAAGTATACTGTCTAATTGAAGAACCAGTAAAGGCGCTGTAGTATTGCCGAGATAAACACAATTATTATCTGTTCCGGCCAAATAATATGAGTTGTATTTTAAATCAAAACTTGTTTCTTTTTTTACAGCAACCGGTGGAAACATCCTCACAAAATTATTACGCTGAAATCGTTTGTTTTCACTAATCTTTAAAAGAAATTCCAGCGTACCAACTCCCGAAAAAGCAAGTATAGTCAAGGCAAAACCAATAAATAAAATTTGATTTCTGGTTTTGTTTTCTTTTACATACAATAATAAAATTGCCGTGACTGTTAAGAGAATAAAAAAACAATTAAAAATAAAATGCTCCTTCCATCCCATTTTCTCTAATATTCCGCCGCATGAACAGGGTACAAAAGGGCTATAATTTAAAATGAAATAAATATAAGCCGTGAATAAAACCATAAGTGTAAACGACAGTAAAAGACCTGCATTTCTAAATTTTGGAATACTCAATAAGATAGCAGCAATAATTTCAAACAACGGGACTGTCCATGAAATTTCTCCGGCAAATTGATTTAATAAAGGAGATTGTCCAAGTTGTACTTGGAAATTTTCAAAATCAAGCAACTTACTCAGTGCCGCATAGACAAATAAAAGTACAAGTAAAAAAGATATTACTTCAATAACAATACTTCTAAAACTGGTTTTTAATTTCATAATGGAAGTTTTTTCTATTGATGAGTATCAATTATATTCATATTATATATCAACAAATTTAGTGTAGCTTATCTTATGGAAGAGTATCAAAAACAAGCCAAAATATTTCCAAAACAGGCAATTTTTCAAATCCTAAGTAGGCAAAAAAAATGCTTTATAAAATAACATAGTATCCATAAAGCATTTTTATTTTCGAAACTTAAATTATGATTTACAAGCTTCGGTCAATGTAAATAACTTCTGGTTTAGTTCAACCAAACCAGCTTTCTGAAGACACTCCTGCGAGACATTTTTTAGATCTGTTAATCCTTCTTGGCTTACACTTCCCATAAGACTCGAAGCATCTTTTTCCAACAGCAGTCCCTGTTCTATAAAGTGACTTAATAACAATACATTTTTTCGCGAAATTTTCAAATCAATCTTCACGGGCTCACTCATGCCAGGGATACTCATAATAGTATCAAATACCTTAGCTACTTCATTTTTTGTAATCATAATTTCAGCATTTTTAAATTAATAAATCAAAGTTTAAAGTTAAGAATGCATCAGCAAAGCATCATAAGTATAATTTACCTGTGATGGGCTGTATTGACTCCTCTTACGTAAATTCGTATTGATATTTGAAAATAGTCTGAAAATTTATTAAGGCTCTTAAGGATTGCCACGTTCCTGCAATCTGCAAGATGTCCGGTTGTATCACAACCGATATCTTGCCGCCTTTTTACTCGGAACTCGTTGGCGGTGAAACCAGAAAGAAAATAGTTTGTAAAATGAAAAAGATAAATGATGGAAGAAGAAAACAAAAACAGAACCAGATGGCTGCATCTTAGACTGACTAGCGCCGAATATGAAATATTGCAGAAGCAGTTTGGCAAATCAACCTGCAGAAAACTGAGCGAGTATGCCAGAAAAAATCTGCTGCAGAAACCTGTGGTTTTGAAATATCGAAACGAATCACTCGATGAATTAATGAGTGAACTCATACTACTTAAAAAAGATTTAAATGGTATTGGAAACAACTTCAATCAGGCAGTTAAAAAGCTTCACACCCTTGTACAAACTTCAGAATTTAAACATTGGATTATGGTTTATGAAATAGAAAAAAAAGTACTCTTTAATTCCATAAACCAAATAAAAAAACATATTGAAAATCTCTCTGAAAAATGGTTGCAGTCATAAATACAGGGCGCTCCATTAGAGCTATTTTCAATTATAATGAGAACAAAGTTTCCGTTGGTGCTGCCCAGTGCATTGGAGAAGGAAATTATCCAATGGACGTGCAGGATATGAATGCAAGTGTTAAACTTAACATGTTTTTAAAACTACTTGAACTCAATGAAAATGTTACCCGAAACAGTGTGCATATATCGCTGAATTTTGATCCTTCAGAAAAAGAATTATCAAAGGAAAAACTCATGGAAATTGCCGGCACTTATATGGATAAAATTGGTTTTGGGGATCAGCCATATTTAGTTTATCAGCACCATGATGCCGGACATCCGCACATCCATATTGTTTCGATAAAAGTAAAGGCAGACGGCAGCAGAATAGACATGCAGAACATTGGAAAAAATCAGTCGGAAACAGCACGAAAAGAAATTGAAACACAATTTAATTTAGTACGTGCAGAAAGTAAAAAAAAGACAACCGCAATAGATTTAAAACCAGTGAATGTTCTTAAAATCAATTATGGCAACTCAGATTCAAAAAAAGCAATCGCGGGTATTTTAAATGCTGTAATACCGCATTATAAATTTACCACCCTTGGAGAATTAAATGCAGTATTGAACCTGTACAATGTTTCTGTTCTGCAGGGAAAAGAGGATTCTAAAATGTTTCTTCATAAGGGACTGTTATACCAGATTATTAATGCTGACAAAAAACCAATCGGAGTTCCTATAAAAGCAAGCAGCTTTCATTTCAGGCCTACTTTGAAGGCTCTTGAACAAAAATTTGAAGCCAATAAAAAAAACCGGATTCCTGACATGAAAAGAGTCCGAAACAGTATTGATATGGCATTTTTAAAAAACAGCAATATAAACCTTGACGAGCTGGAAAAAAAATTACTAAAAGAAGGTATCGCTGTAATTTACAGACAAAGCTCTCAACGTTTGATTTATGGAATTACATATGTAGACCATACTACTAAATGCGTTTTTAATGGCAGCGTTTTGGGGGTTCAGTATGCAGCAAAAGCAATGCTGGAAAGGTGCGGTAATGTAAGGGTAAAACCTGACGGAAATAATTATGAAAACAAAATACAGAAGGAACAAGGAACTAAAAATCCTGCTTTTATTTCTGAGCTTGAATTACAAAATATAATTGACAGCGTTTTACAGCCTGAATATGCATCTGAATATATTCCCGCCAGTTTAAAAGGTAGACGAAAAAAAAGAAAAAGAAAAGGACAGTCCGACGATTAATTAAACACTAAAGCCATGGCTATGCAGACAGGAGAAAATGATCAGGCACTTAGAAAAATTTTAGATATGACAAGGCTCATAAGCATAATGCTTTTGAGTATTCACTTCTATTATTTCGGTTATTCGGTTTTTAAATATTGGGAATTGGTCAGCCCATTTAGCGATAAGATTTTACACAACATTTACAATACAGGGATTTTCAGTAATTTTCATAAAACAAAGTTTTTTGCCTTGGGTTTACTGCTCATTTCATTACTCGGTGCAAAAGGAAAAAAAGATGAAAAGCTGCAATTCAAAACGGCATTATATTACATCCTGGCAGGACTGATTTTGTATTTTATCAGTTACCTGTTTCTGCTGACAGTTCTTAGTCCTGTTTTTAAAATTATAGGTTATATTATATCCACTTCGATAGGATATCTGATGATACTTTCCGGAGGTACGCTTCTCTCAAGAATTATCAGTAGAAAATTAAATCATAAAGATATTTTCAACAAAGAAAATGAAACTTTCCCACAGGAAGAAAGGCTTATAGAAAACGAATACTCCGTTAACCTTCCGGCTCGTTACCATTTAAAAGATAAAGTACGAAACAGCTGGATTAATATTATCAATCCTTTTCGATCGCTTCTAGTTCCAGGAACACCCGGTTCCGGAAAATCTTATTTTGTAATTCGCCATGTTATTACCCAGCATATTCAAAAGGGATTCAGCATGTTCGTTTACGATTTTAAATTCGCTGACCTGACGATCATTGCCTATAATACCTGGCTGAAATACCGGCATCTTTATGCAGTTGAACCCAAATTTTACATGATTAATTTCGATGATTTAAGCCGCACCCACAGGTGCAACCCTCTGTATCCTGAATCGATGACCGACATAACCGATGCAGCAGAATCAGCAAGAACTATTCTGCTTGGACTCAACCGGGAATGGATTAAAAAACAGGGTGACTTTTTTGTGGAATCCCCTATCAATTTTCTGACTGCTATAATATGGTATTTACGAAAATATAATGACGGGGAATTCTGCACCCTTCCGCACGTTATTGAACTCATGCAGCTGGATTACGACAGTCTCTTTACACTGCTGAGAACAGAAAAAGAGATTGAAGTGCTGATCAATCCATTTCTCAGCGCTTACCTTAAGGATGTCAGTGAGCAGCTTGAGGGTCAGATTGCCTCTGCCAAAATTTCCATGGCAAGGCTCTCTTCCCCGCAGCTTTACTATGTACTTTCAGGCAATGACTTTACTTTGGACATCAATAACCCGCTTGAGCCTAAGATTGTATCCATGGGAAACAACCCCCAGAAAATACAAACTTATGGCGCTGTTTTATCACTTTATGTAAGCCGCTTAATCAAGCAGGTCAATCAAAAAGGAAAACTGAAAAGCAGTCTGATATTTGATGAATTTCCAACAATTTATCTTAACAATATGGACAGCTTAATTGCTACGGCAAGAAGCAATAAAGTAGCGACCTGTTTGGGAATTCAGGACTTCAGCCAGCTTAGAAAAGACTATGGACGCGAACAGGCGGATGTGATCTTAAATATTACCGGAAACATCATAAGCGGTCAGGTCACCGGTGATACAGCCAAACAGCTTTCCGAACGATTTGGAAAAATTATGCAGGATCGCGAAAGCCTTTCAATCAATAGTGCAGACACTTCAATCAGCCGTTCCAAACAATTGGAATCTGCCGTACCCCCTTCCAAAATTTCCTCTTTAAGTTCCGGGGAATTTGTTGGGATTGTAGCCGACAATCCTGATTGTAAAATCGAGCTGAAAACTTTTCATTCCGAAATTATAAACAATCATGATGCGCTTAAAAAAGAACAGGATAATTATCAGGACATTCCCATAATCCGTAAAATTGACAGTATCATGGTACAGCGAAATTACATGCAGATTAAACAGGATGTTCAGGATATTATGCATGCCGAAATGGAGCGTTTAATTAATAATCCTGCGCTGTCTCATTTAATCATAAAAAAAGATTCCTAAATTCCTTAATTAAGAAAAAACACATTAAAAAATAAATACTTTACATTTTTTCTTTTAGGTTAATTTCTACAGTATTTCAGTTTTTACGGGTATTCATAGCGTCAGAAAATATTGATTAACATTTTTTGTTATAAATTAGAACATATTAATACCTATTAAATGTTACGATCTATGCTAATTTTGACTTGTATAAAAATGAGAAGATTATGGAAAGATCGGTTGTACATATTGATATGAATACGTTTTTCGTGTCCTGCGAAAGGCTCACAAATTCAGAATTAAACGGCATACCGCTTATTATTGGAGGCGGAGACAGAGGGGTTGTAGCATCTTGCTCTTACGAGGCACGCCGCTTCGGAGTCCGATCCGCAATGCCGATACAGATGGCGCTTCGTCTCTGTCCTCAAGCTAAGGTAATGAAAGGAGATATGGAATTATACTCTCAGCTTTCTCATAGCATCACGGAAATTATTCAGGAAAAAGCTCCCGTTGTGGAAAAAGCCAGTATAGATGAATTTTATTTGGACATTACCGGTATGGATAAATTCCATGGAAGCTATAAGTGGACAAATGAACTTGCCCAGACCATTACAAAGGAAACAGGTCTCCCGCTTACATTTGCCCTTTCAATTAATAAAACCGTTTCCAAAATCGGTACAGGGGAAGGCAAACAAAAGCAGAACCTGCAGATTCCCCCAGAAATGGTGCAGCAGTTTTTAAATCCGCTGTCTGTCCAAAAAATACCAATGGTTGGGGATAAAACTTTTCAGCTCTTGTCAAGGATAGGGATCAGAACTATTGAAACCCTTTCTAAAATGCCATGTGAGGTACTCCAGCAGATGATCGGAAAGAACGGAATTGAATTATGGAAAAAATCCAACGGCATTGATAATAATCCTGTTGAACCCTACACCGAGAGAAAATCCATATCCACAGAGCATACTTTCACTCAGGATACTATTGATATTGATAAACTAAAAAGAGTAATCCTGGGAATGGTGGAAAAACTGGCTTTTCAACTCCGGTCAGAACAGTGGCTGGCTTCAACGGTTACCATTAAAATACGCTATGCTAATTTTGACACTGAAACCAAACAATGCCGCGTTCAGTATACATCTGCCGATTATATTCTCACTAAAACCGTGACTGAACTCTTTGACAAATTATACCAGCGCCGAATGCGCCTTCGTCTTATCGGAGTTCGGTTCAGCGGACTGGTTCGCGGAACTTACCAGATCGATCTTTTTCAGGATACCGAAGAAATGCTGGCACTCTATGAGGCTATGGACAAAATGAAAAGCCGTTATGGCTTTGATGCGGTAATGCGATGCGCCGGAGCTTCATTCAAGCCTAATACTAAAAATGAAATTTTAAAACGTAAACCCTAGTTATGTACCTCAACTGCCATTCCTTTCATTCCCTGCGATATGGCACCATTCCCCTTGAGGAATTAATCCAGCATGCGATAAACTGCGGTGTTAATGCTATGGCACTTACAGATATTAATACTGTAACTGGAATTTACGATTTTATAAAAGGCTGTAATATTGCAGGTATCAAGCCTGTTATAGGAATGGAGTTCCGCAGTGAAAATCAGCTGCGTTACATCGGACTGGCTAAAAATGCAGATGGGCTGGCTGAAATGAACCGCTTTCTGACCCGCCATAATTTTGACAATACCACTCTGCCGCTCTCTGCTCCGGATTTTGACCATGTTTTTATCATCTATCCTTTGGAAAATGCGCCCTCCGCTTTAAAAGAAAATGAATATATCGGCATTCGTCCCGAACAGCTGCAAAAGCTCATTCTGTCCGAGTGGAAAAACAGGCAGGAAAAAATGGTTATCCTCCAGCCTGTAACCTTTAGAAACAAAAAGGAATACGAACTGCACAAGATTCTTCGGGCCATTGACCTGAATGTTATTTTATCTAAACTTACCCCTTTGGATTTCTGCAGAGATTCAGAAGTGATGGTCAATATACAAAGAATCTCATCCTGCTATGGGCAGTATCCCGAAATTATCGCAAACACGGAAAAAATTATCGAGCAGTGCAATTTTGAATTTGACTTTAAGACTCCCAAAAACAAGAAATTTTATACCAATAACCGAAAAGATGATATGAACCTGCTCACCACTCTGGCAAAGAAGGGTTTGGAGTGGCGCTATGGAAAAAATAATGCAGAAGCAAAATCCCGTATGTTCAAAGAACTCAAAGTAATTGATCAGCTGGAGTTCAGCGGTTACTTTTTAATTACTTGGGATATTATACGCTTCAGTAATTCACAAGGGTTCCTTCATATCGGACGTGGCAGTGGTGCCAACAGCATCATTGCCTATTGCTTGGGTATTACAGATATCTGCCCATTGGAACTTGACTTGTATTTTGAACGTTTTTTAAACCTCAACCGTAAAAGCCCGCCCGATTTTGACATTGACTGGAGCTGGAAAGAACGTGATACGATTTTAGAGTATATTTTTTCACGTTATGGATATGAGCACGTCGCTTTCTGCGGCACAAATGTTGAATTTAAATACCGCTCCATATTTCGTGAAGTAGGCAAAGTTTTTGGGCTTCCAAAAGAAGAACTCGATGCATTGGCTAAAAACCCCATGGAACTTCACGCCACAAATAAGGTCGTAAAACAGGTGCAGCAATATGGCATGCTTCTAGAGAAGTATCCCAACCAGAGAAGTATGCATTCCTGCGGTATACTCATCTCCGAGGAACCCATTACCAATTATACGCCTCTGGAAATGCCTCCTAAAGGTTTTCCAATTGTGCTTTTTGATATGCATATTGCAGAAGACATTGGGCTGGAAAAATTCGATATTCTCAGCCAGCGTGGTATCGGGCACATTGATGACAGCGTGAAACTGATTGAAAAAAACCGGGGCATCAGGCTTAACATCCGTGATACTGCTATTTCAAAAAATGAGACCAGGTGCAATGAGTTCTTAGCACTGGGTAAAACCATCGGCTGTTTCTACATCGAAAGCCCGGATATGCGGGGGCTGCTTCGCCGTTTAAATTGTGATAATTACAAAACCCTTGTTGCAGCCTCTTCCATCATACGGCCAGGCGTAGCACAGTCCGGCATGATGAAGGAATATATTTTCCGTCATAATCATCCGGATAAGTTTGAATACTTCCACCCTGTCTTTGAGCAGCAACTGGGAGAAACATACGGTATCATGGTCTATCAGGAAGACGTAATTAAAATTGCACTGCATTATGGAGGACTTCCTGCAGCTGATGGAGATATTCTGCGCCGTGCAATGTCAGGAAAGGGACGTTCGAAATCGGCACTGCAAAAAGTAAAAGATAATTTCTTTGCCTGCTGTGCTGAAAAAGGCCATCCGCTCGGGCTAAGTGAAGAAATATACCGCCAGATTGAATCTTTCGCGGGTTATTCTTTCTGCAAGGCCCATTCCGCATCTTATGCGGTAGAGAGTTATCAGAGTCTCTATTTGAAAGTTTATTATCCCGTAGAATTTATGGTAGCGGTCATAAACAATCAGGGTGGGTTTTACAGAACAGAAGTGTACGTTCATGAAGTAAAAATGTCAGGCGCTTGTGTGCATAATCCATGCGTAAATAAAAGCGAGTTCGAAACAACGTTATATGGAACAGATGTGTATCTGGGTTTCATGCACCTGCAGAGTCTGGAATCCAAAACAGCTTTTATGATACAGAACGAGCGTGAAAAAAATGGAAATTACAAATCGCTTGAAGATTTTATCAATCGCATTTCAATTGGTATTGAAGGCATTCAGATCCTGATCTTTATAGGGGCTTTCCGTTTTACCGGAAAGACAAAAAATCAGCTGCTGGTAATCGCTAGGCTGATTCTGATCAACTTCAAACCTGAAAACAGAAATCTTATGCTCATTCAGGAGCCTGTCAAAGAATATGAACTTCCGAAATTGGAACGCTCAGAATTTGAAGATGCATTTGATGAAATTGAATTATTAAGTTTTCCTATCTCATGCTCTCCTTTTGATTTACTTAAAACTAAATTCAGAGGTGATGTCCTAGCTAAAGATTTATTAAAACATCACAAAAAAATGGTACGTATGCTCGCTTACCTGATATCCCGAAAACATGTCCCGACTAAAATGGGAGCCATGTATTTTGGCACCTGGATAGATGCTGAAGGGGAGTTTTTTGATACAGCGCATTTTACGGACAGTCTGGCAAAATATCCATTTCAGGGAGGCGGATGTTATCTGCTGCTGGGAAACGTGGAAGTTGATTATCACTTTCCAACGATAACCATTATAAAAATGGAAAAAATGCCATTCATCCCTGACCCGCGTTACTCCAATGCAGGCGATAATCAGTATAAAGTACACCAGCAGATTCGTGAAGACGTTAGTATGACACATCGGGCACCATATCCGCAGGAACATGAAATTAATCTGCCTAGAAACAAAATGATTTTATAAATGATAAAGTCTTTTGAAAATCATAAAAAGAAAACTTTATCTACAGTATAATGACATAAAAAAGTCCCATTACAGATGTAATGGGACTTATAAAGTAAGAAGCATATATAAATGAATATTTAAACTTTTTATGTTAAGTATTCCTTATGTATTCGGGTTATATAGCTAAATAACGAAGAAATAATTACGATAGTATATCTCTTTTTTATTTATTTTTCTGGGTTTTCCATCCTACTGATGATCTTGCTGACTTCCTCTTCTGTATCTTTAAGCTTTGTCTGGCAGAACTCAATAAGCTCTGATGCTCTTTTCACTTTTGAAGCCAGGGTATCAACCGAGATTGTTTCGTTTTCTATCTCTTTCGAAATAGACGTCAGCTCTGCTAATGCTGCCTCATAGGTCAGTTTCTCTTCCATCGTATTGTATTTTTTCTTTAACGGTGCTTTTTAGTTTAGCGTCTTTCAGGATCACTTCAATCTCCTGCCCAGCCTGAATGTTTTCCGCACTACTGATTATTTTTTCATTAATCTTCACAATCGCATAACCTTTGCGAAGGATATTCTGAGGGGACATCATCTGAATACTTTTCATGTGGTGCTCCAAAGTGATCTTTTCTCTGCGAAGATAATCATTAGCTGAGCTCTTTATGGCACTTTTGATATGTACTAAAGCATTTTTTTTCTGCTGTAAAAGCATTTTTGGACTCTGCACTACCTGATGGGCAGTTAAGATAAGTTGCTTTTGATGTCCGTACAAAACCGATCTTGAACTGCTTATTATACGCTGGTTGGTTTTTGCCAGTTCCTCGCGATGTATCTGTAACAGTTCCCTTGCATTATGGGAAATAGCGTTTTTAAGTTGGTTGAGTTCTTTGTAATGAACATGAAAAAGCTGCTGTGATTTTATTAAAATATTTTGCTGTAACGATAGAATATTCAGCTCAAAACTTCGGTTATGGGCAATAATAAACTCTGCCGCCTTGGTTGGTGTTTTGGTGTGGGTATGGGCCATGAGATCGGTTATACTGATATTTTTCTGATGCCCTATACCTGTTATGACCGGAATGGGAAACTTGGCCACTGCTCTCCCGATATTATAGTTGTCAAAAATAAGAAAATCAGACTGTGAGCCGCCGCCCCTGTTAATGACAACAGCATCGTATGGGATTCGGGTATTATATATTTCAATAAGTTTATTTAAGAATAGTTTTGCGTTGTTATCTCCCTGCACAACGGTATAATAATCATCTATCTGGAAAACATACCCAAAATCATTATGCTGCATCGTGTGGCGAAAATCTTCATTCCCTGCAGAACTGCTCGAAGAAATTAATGCCACTCTCTGAATTACTGCCGGAAGTTTAAGCCGGCTGTTAAACGTCGAGTAACCATCCCCCACTTTCTGGATATAATCATTTTCCTTTACCAGACGCTCAAGAGTGGCATTTCGCTGCTGCTCTAAGATACCCAGCATAAAATTGCTGTCGATATCCAGAACGCTCACAGACAAACCGTATAAGGGGTGATAATCCACACTCACCTGCACCAGTACATGCAGATTGTTGGTAAAGGTCTGTCCTGTATTTTTTTCAAATTCCTCAATACGAACGGCTCCTCCTCCCCATGATTTACCCATCATCTTGGCTGTTATGGCATTGCCGTTCTGTGCTTTTTCCACCAGTTCAAAATAATGGATCTTTTTATCTGCCTTATAGGAATGATTGGTGATATCGGCCAGTACCCAGAAACGCTGTCCGGCAAAACGAGCACTGATCGTATCATGAATCATGTCATTAAGCGCTGAGAGTCTGATATAGGGATGCGGTTCCATTGATTGCGATTTCTTGTGTTTAGCTAAGGTACTACTATTAGCCGAAAATCTCAAAAAGGCTCAAAAAGTATAATCTGATTTTCATTCAAAACGGGTTAAAAGGGCAGCTAAAGTAGTGCCCGCCGTCACCTGCATGCGCATAACGGCTCTCGCCGCCCTTCGGGACTTATAGCACTCCGGCTTCCTTATCCGGCCACTTTACTTGTGCTTTCTTTTTTCCCGTTTTTTCTTTTGAAAAAATTCATTTGGCGCAAACGGTGGAAGAGAACTTAAAACAAGTATTCACTAAAAATCAAATGTCATGGAAATTACAGGACGAATTGTAAAAGATGCCTCAGTTTTTAAACTAAAAGAAAACCGTGAGGTTGTAAACTTTACCATAGCTGTCAACGACAGCTATAAACCCAAAGACAGCACAGAGCTGAAAAAAATTGTCACCTACATCAACTGCTCCTATTGGGTTTCTTCCAAATCAGCACAGTGGCTCAAAAAAGGCGCACTAGTGGAACTCTTTGGTCGCATTGGCATGAATGTGTATATCGGAAATGATGGGCAGGCGCACGGCTCTCTGACCTTTCACACAAGCCATATTAAAATCCTTGCATTTGCGAAAAGTGAACAGGATACCCCACAGGTAAATACAGGAACTAAAACTAATTCTGAAAAAGAACCCGACGATTTGCCTTTTTAATACTCCCATAAATAATGTACAAGCCTAAAAAATGAGTTATGAAAGCCTTAGAAAAATCAATATACGCCGAGTTTGAAGTTTGCCAAGCATTCAATAAAATAATCCTTTCCAATCTAGGATCGTATGACGGGACTAAAAAAGAACAGCTCAAATCCTTTTTAGAGGATTTGCAGAATGGCGGATGCATGAGCGGTATGATATCCGAATTTATATACCATGCGGACTGCAAAAAATTCTACATCGAACACCTTGATGATTTGGAAAACATCAGGGAAGACCTCGAAGATTCTCTTGGCGAACCTGTTAAAAACCGCCACCGCATGCCTCACTACACTTTTATGTGCTGGCTCTGCTTTGAAGAATACTGTTTTGAAATCTATAGAAGCCATTTTGAATAACATTTTTCAATCTTAAAATCTTCCCTTATGAAAGCTACAGAACAATTTAAATCCGTCATGGAAAAATACCTCAGTGATACTGCGCAGAACGATAGCGTCTTTGCGCAGAACTTCACAAAAGCATCCAAAAACCTTGAGAACTGTATCAATTACATTTTTGGCGAGGTCAAAAAAACAGGTTTCTGCGCCTTTGACGATCAGGAAATCTTTGACATGGCGGTCAAATATTACACCGATGACAGTATCGGTATACCTGCTCCCATTAATTGTAAAGCTGTGGTAAGTCAGCTTATAAAGGCTGATTTATTCACATCCGCTCCTGTCGTTTCTGAAACTCCTGTACAGAAAACTGAAACGGTAAAGTCTCCTAAAACTATTGCACAGCAAACCTTAACACTTTTTGACCTATGACACCGAAAACCATCAGCGAGAAAGAGATATCCCATTTAAGTACTACCCTGAAACCCATTTCAGCGCAGATGAACTCTTGGGCGGAAAAAAGTATTTTCCTTAAATGGGGAGTTTTATCTCGTGGAAAATTTCACTGTTTGGAATGCACGCATTCATGGAAACCTGAATCGCAAAGTAAGCCCTGCGAAAAATATATAAAATGTACAGCTTGTCAGGGTAGGCTAAAAATGCAGGGATGCAATCAGGTGCATTTCAGGGAAATTGAATACTGTGCAGTACTAGATGTCTGTGCAGGGTATCAGGTTGTGCGTATCATCTGCTCTCATAAGCACATGAAAAAGAATACTGCTCCAACCTACTTTCACAAAGAAGTGATGCAACATTGGATAAACCCAAAAGGTGAAGTGCGCACGATGTCGCTTAGCACAAACGTTTTTTCAAATGTCTATGATGCATGGCAGTACTACTCCCCTCTTGAAATACGACCTAAGGATTTTCAAAACTCCCCGAAATACAGAATCAATCCTTACAAGGTTTTTCCACAGCTAAAAGTACTGCCTGTTTTGAAAAGAAACGGGTTTAAAACAGGATTTTACAATATTACTCCGCAGATTCTCTTTACCTCCCTTTTAAAAGATTCTATTACGGAAACTCTTTTGAAATCTTCACAGACCTCCCTGCTTTCTTATTATCTTATATCTCATGAACAGCACATAAGGGAAAATTGGCAGGCGGTTAAAACCTGCCTGAAATACAGATATAAAATCGAAGATTTTAGGATATGGGAAGATTATATAGCCCTGCTTCGATGGTTTAAAAAAGATCTCAGCTCTGTTTCTCTTATCTGCCCTGAAAATCTTCATGAAGTTCACGATAAACTTGTGGCTAAAAAAAGGGAATTGCAGAGAAAAAAATATCTTTTAAAAATGCGTGCTGAAATACAGCAGGCACAGGTCTTATATACACTAGAAAAAAAGCAGTTTTTTGGGCTTCGCTTCTCTGAGGGAGATATAACTATTTCCGTACTGGAAAATGTGAGTGAATTTATTGAAGAGGGAGATACCTTAAAACACTGTGTATTTACTAATGAGTATTACAAAAAGAAAGATTCCCTTCTGTTGTCTGCAAGAATAGATAACAAACCTGTTGAAACAATAGAAGTTTCCCTGTCCAATATGGAAGTAGTCCAATGTCGTGGAATAAAAAATAATAAATCAAAACATCATAAAGTTATCTTGAATTTGATGAATAGAAATCTTTATCAAATCTATTCAAGATTAAAGAAAGAAAAAAGATGCTAAAAGCGGAAAAACCGAAGAACTCTCGGTTTTTCCGCTTAACAATATAAAGTTTGTAAAAACTTAGATTGATTGCTAATTAACAAATCCTTTTAAATTGCTATTTGATTTATAATGATTGTATTTATAACAAAATAATAAAGTGTTTTTCTTTCAAAAACACTTTATTATTAAATCTGCTCATCATTATAATCAAATTCATATTCAATTAGATGTGATGTGGGCAATAATCCGTGCGGATTATATCTATTTATTTGACGTCCTGACTCGGAAATTAAATGAAGATGTTTTCTAGCTCTTGATGCTAAAACATATAGCATCTTTTTAGAATTTACAATACCATTAACATCTTGAAAGTGCGGTACCCAATTTTGTAATAATCCAAAACCAATTATAGTATCGTACTCAGTCCCCTTCACACCATGAATAGTTGAAACTTTAATGCCTTCTCTTTGCTTAAAAACTTTTCTGAAATTAGAAATGGTGTTAACCGAATCGTTACCAGCATCAAGTAACATTTTCATACGCTTTTCAGAACTCTCAAAAAATGAATCGTAATGTTCCTGAAGTGATGGATAGTAGGATATCTTCACATTTAATTCCTTCATAATGCTGGCGAACGCCTTTACCAAATAGGAAATTCCTTCCTCCTCATTAATATTCAAAGAGTTACATATCTTTAGTAGTTGTTTATTAGTTATTTCTTCTGAACCAAATCCAGCCGAATTTAACTCATTTAAAATCTCCCTTGCCCATCTAAGTCTTCTTATATACATATTAGGTGAAGGTTCTGTCAAGACAATTCTAGATAATTTAAACCAAAAATTATCAATGTCACGAGCAAAAGGAGCCATACCGGGGCCGTCAAAACTGTAATCTGGTAATCTGACCATTAATTTTCTCGTCAAACTAGCTAAATGTACCCATTGAGGTGCAGCAATGCAGATTTCATTAGGAGAAATCCCGTTTTCATTTATATTATAAAGAATTAACCTTGCTATCTCATCTTCGATCAATGAATAATTAACTGTATAATTAAAAGTTACCACACTTTGAAAATCAGAAAACTTACCTTTAGCAGCGATTACATTTGGAAATGTTTTAAAATAATCAAAATATTTAATAATTAAAGCCGATGACCTATAATTATTTTCTAAATGTCGCTCAACAAAATGCAAATTTGTTAATGCTTCAATTTTTGTTTTATTCATCGGATAGCCCCCAAGAGTCTCGAATATTGATTGATTCGGATCACCAACAATAAAAAGTTTTGTTTTTGTTTTCCCAGCCTTAGCAATCGAAAAAATGATATGATACTGAATATCTTTTGTATCTTGGTATTCGTCAATCATAATAAATGGAAATATATTGGCCAAAACTTCACATATTACTGGTCTTGATTTTAAGATCTGATAAGAATAGAAAAGAATTTGCTCATAATCTAATTGATGATTTTGACGTAAAATTTTAAGATATTGTCTTAAAACATTACCAATTGCAACATGTTTGCGAGTATCTAAATTTGCAATCTTATATTCATCAATAGTTGCTATAAATTGACAATCATAATACGTTATGGATGGATTTGTTTCATTTTTACATAGTTCCTCAATTATTTTTTGTGAATCATGTGCATTTAAAATTTTAAATCCATTTTTTAATTCTTTAACATATAATGAATAGGGACGTAAGATCCACTCATTACAAAAGGAATGTATTGTGCCAATCCATAATTGAGAAATGTCAACTCCTAATAATTCTATCCTATCCTTTATTTCATCAGCTGCGGCATTAGTATAGGTTATTGCAATGACATATTGTTTTCTTGAATTCAAACGTGCTAGTTCATAAGCTATTTTATAAGTTAAGGTTCTAGTCTTACCACTTCCAGGACATGCTATAATTAAAGTAGACTGCTCCTCAAAAATTGCAGCCTCCTGTTCAGAATTTAACTCTCCTTTTTCCCAAATAAACATATCAAATTGAATTTAAAAAATCTATAATTTGATCATTAGGTATAACCTTTTTCAACATTTTTTCTAATGCAGGAATATCAATTTCTTCAACAAAATAACTTATTAGCCCTTTCTTTACTTCTGAAAAATCAATTGTCAAATCATCTTCGAAACCTTCATAAAAATTAATTCTAAAACTAATGACATTAACAATTAATATTCGTGAAAATGATGGTTTTGCAAATAAAACAGCTTTTAAAATATAATCGGGAATAATTGTTCCGGCTGTTATATATTCACCAAGCATGATGGCAAACCAACCTTTTCCAACATTATTAGCCATTATTAAAACTCTCCTTCCAAATAAGCTGATATCATCCGAAGACAACTCTTTAATTGCTTGCTTTTGTTTTGTTCCTGATTTATATATTGAATCAACAAGATTTGCTACCTCACTTGAATTCCCAGCTTGTACGAATTCAACTTCAAATGTTGTACGAGCATAGAACACAGATAAATAATCATTACCAACAGCTAATTCATCTAAAGAAATTTTTCTTATTGAACCTGATTTTTCTGAATTTATACTTTTAATTTTTAGTAACTTAATCTTATCGCTATCAGTATCTTCTAGAGTGGTATCAAAAAAGGAACTGTCTAAATCTGTAACTATACTGCAATTCCTTCTAATACGCAATTCATGAAAAAGTTGAGCAACATTTGCAAATCCTGTACTCCCAATATTTATTAAACTTATTCCTAATTCATCGAGACTAACACCTAAAACCTTTTTTATCATCAAAGGAATTAATATCTCCTCCGCATCTCCTTCAACTAGAACTATACCTTTCGCAAATAATAAATTGCTTCGAACGGCATCAAGGTACCTTTGTATCTGCTTTATTCCATCCTTTGCTAGTCCATTTGCTGGCTGATAAACTTCAGCAAAGTTTCGTTTTTTAGCTAAAATATTAATATTGGAAACATCACTAACTTCCGAAATATATGTAGAATGGGTAGAATAGATAATTTGCGTATCACTATAATCAAGTTTATCAAATAAAGTTTTTTGTATATGTGTATGAATATGTGCCTCAGGCTCCTCAATTATTAAAAAATTAGCAAAAGTACCTTTGTCCTTCCGATATTTATATTCTAATAACTTTAATGTTAAAAATATCAAATTTGCACCACCTAGACTTAGTTCATGAATTGCTCCTTCATGATCTTCATCAGGTTCACTAATAAACAATTTTAAAGATTGAAGTAATTTTCCTGCATCTTCAGAAAGATTTGATCTAATAGACAAACTAGAAGGAGAGTAAGTTTCTCCCACTGCGGCTTTAATAGTTGACTTTATATCTGCTCTTATTGTCTGAACATCCTTTAAACTCTCAATTCCATTATTTAATTTCTTAACCATTTTAGCTATTGGATCAAATTCTGCTTTTTCAATTTCACCGCTTTTATTTTTTAAAAGTGTCAGCAAAGGATTTGTCCGATTGTTATTAAAATCCGCAACAACGTCCCTAAGAGCTTGAATAAACGTAAAAGAAATTTCTTTTGCAACTGATAATTGGTTAGGTACCCAAACGCCATGTAATGATGCATCAAACGTAGCTGGAAATATTACTTTATCAAAATCTCCAACTAAATTTTTATACACTTCAGGATCACTAAAATCGACACTACTCTTACCATAAAATACAGTTTCATAATTTTCGTCAATATCAATTTCATCTAAAATTGCGTTTAATCCATCAATATCACCTTCTTCTAATTCGGAAAGTCTATAGCGTATATCAACTTTTGGTCTAAAAAATAAATTATATGTTGCAGTAGTAATATGTAAAGGATCTTCAACAACTCCAACATGATGACTAAATAAAGCTTGCAGAGCTTCCTCATTAGAAATATCCTCAAATTTTATAGCAATTATTATCCAATGCCCACGCCAGTCTTCAAGACTCCTATTGAAATCCCCTTCATCTAATTTGTAAGCAGAAGAATACAAACTATTATCAAGTAGTAATCTTATTGCTCTAAAAAGGTTTGTTTTCCCTGACCCATTTTCTCCTATAATAGTATTTATACCTTTTTTAAAATTAAATTTTGATTGAGAAAAGTTTCTATAATTTACAAGTGTAACATCAGAAATGTGCATATGAATAAAAATTTTAACGTGGCTAATTTAATTATTTAGAAATGGATTAAGATTAAATTTACAAAAATCTACAATTTTAAATATATTTATAGCAGAAATCAAAGTCATTTTGACCAACAATAAAAATAACAGATTGATAAAAATCATAAAATCAATTATTTCATTACTTAAATTAATCAAAAAAGACCGTAAATAACTTATTTATAACCAAAATCATGAACCAATATACATTAAAAGATTTACTTATTGCCTATAGAAAAGTTAAAGCAGATATGTACTATGATAAAAATAATATATCATTACTCAAGCTGGCTGATTATGAGCAAAACTTACTAGAAAATCTAGATCTAATTTTACAAAATTTAAATAAAAACAATTTACATTATTTTACAAGTAGGGAATTTGTTGGTGGGATAAACATTAGCTTAAAGTCACTAAATTTAGAAGGAACAACTAACGAAGGTCTGATTTTTTCAGATGAATTTGACAAAAATAAAATTCACAAAATTAAAAATATAAACTTTAGATATGTTGGTGATCTGCCTATTGAGTTTCAAATTTTAGGTTCATTATGGATTGATAAAATTGGTATACATCTTGAAAAAAAGCTTTCAAAAAACAGTTATGGCTGTCGTCTAGATAGACAAGTAAATGAAAAACAAGAAGAAGATTATGAGAATTTAAATGGACACTTTAGACCCTATTTTTTTGATTACAAAGCGTGGCAGGATGAAAGTTTAAAAACTATCACGACTGCACTGAAGGACAATAAAAAGATAGCTGTCCTTAGTACGGATATAAAAGGATTTTATCATTCTATAGATCCCGCATTCCTAATTAATTATTTTAATTCAAATGCAAACGATTTTATAGAATTTTCAAATTTAAATTATATTTTTTCCGAATCACTCATAACCTGGAGCAAAATAAATTATGCACAGGTAAAAAAGTTAAGTTTCAAATTGCAGGACCACTTAGGAATACCAATCGGGCTAAGTGCCTCTAAAGTAATTGCTAACTTATATTTGGAGGAGCTAGATGTAGAAATTGAAAAATGCTTAAATCCCGTCTTTTATGGCAGATATGTCGATGACATCATTCTGGCTATTGAGGATAAGGTAGATTTAGAGAATAGGAATCAACTTTGGGATTTTATCGAAAAAAGATTACATTGTTGTTCTTTTCGTATAGAAAATAATACGCGATCTCTAATCTTTGAAAAAAGTCACTTTGTGGATTTAAGTTTTAATAGGGAAAAAGAAAAAATATTTTTATTAAATGGAAAATCAGGTATTGCACTAATTGAAACTATTCAAAACTCAATGATTGAGAACAGCAGTGAATGGCGACTTCTTCCTGATGCCGAACATGATATAGACAATCTTAATAAGCAGTTTACATCCAGTACGACTGATAATAATGAAGCTGGCACTACTTTAAGAAAAGCTGATGGTGTAAGTATCCAAAGGCTAAAATTTTCATTAAGACTAAGAAATTTTGAAAAATTAATTCTCAATACTCCAAAAAATGAGTGGGAAAACCCTCTTAAGGAATTTGTGGAAATCTGCTCTGATTTCATTATTAATCCGAGTAATATAAGTACATTTTCACAGTATATTCCAAGAATTTTCGGACTTATAACTTCTTCCGGAAATTTGTTTTTCTTAGAAAAAATTCTAAAAAGCTATAAGGAGACTTTTCGAAAAATTGAAAATGGAAGAATTAATAAAAGTCAAGATGAGCGATTAAAAATGTCAAAGGAATATCTAGACTTAAAAATAGTAGAGACTATACTTACGAATCAAAACTATAATGATAAAAAAAACACAAATCAGATTGAAAACCTGCTGAAAGAAAATTTAATTACTATTAATTTATCAAGCAAAGAATTTAGAGCTTTTCCAGTTAGATTGTTTTTATGTGATTTACATAAGATACCATTTAAAAATGTTTTCTTAAGCGCTGACCTGCCAACATCTAAAGAATCTGCATCAAAACATTTGCCCTATTTTAATTTAAATCTTATTTCATTAAACTTAAAAACATTTAATTTAAATTTATTACATCGATTTGTAAAAGTAAACCGAGATTTAAAAAGACTTTTGGATTTAAATCTTACTCCTAACGCTCTTTATTTTTGTACTAGGAAATTTAGTGCGTTAGAACTTAGTTTAATAATAACTTCCTGGTCACACAGCATTAAAAATCAGAAAAAATTTATCGAATACCTTCATTTATTTTCAATTCGAAATATTGAAATAGAGATTAAAGAAAATTATGGAAATAAGGATGGGCTTGGAAATAATCTAAATTTCATAAAATTAAAATCTAATAAAGAAGTTCAAAATCCACACATAATTTTGACCAATTTTTATACCGATGCAAAAAGTTGGGTTGCACATGTACGCAATGATAATTTTGAGCCAGATAAATCAAGATATACAAGATTGAATAGACTTATTAATAATATCCTAGAAGAAATTAGAAAAAATAAAATCTCTTTACAGTATATCATATTGCCAGAGTTATCAATGCCCAGACACAGTTTGATTGAAATTGCTAAAAAACTAAGATCGAAAGGTATTTCGTTAATTGTTGGAGTAGAGTATCAAAAAAAGCTTCATAATTCAAAAAACAATAATGGACTAGTATATAACCAACTATTATATGTATTAAATGCATTTAATGGATCATCTTACGATCAAGTAGCGATTACACAAGAAAAAACTGTACCTGCGATTCATGAAGAATCGGAATTATACAATACCGGTGGGCTGTCATTGAGTTATAAAAGTGAAATGAAATATGTTTTTGACCATAACAATTTCTTTTTTAGTGGACTAATATGTAATGACTTATTAAATATCGATTATCGTCAAGCCCTCCGTGGGAAAATTGATATGCTTATTGTAGTGGAATGGAATAAAGATATCGATATGTATAATAATATAGTTGCTGCAACAAGTAACGATCTCCATTGTTTTGTAGCCCAAGTAAATAATAGAAGCTACGGAGACACAAGGCTAAGAGGTCCGTTTAAAGAAAGTTATGAACGTGATGTTGCAAGAATAAAAGGAGGAGATTTAGACTTCTTTGTTGTAACTACCGTAAAGGCAATCCAGCTGCGAGATTTTCAAAGAAATTATAAATCTCCAGAAAAACCTTTTAAACCAGTCCCGACTGGTTTTGAAATAAGTGAATTTAGGAGATTGAAAGATTTGAAAAATTAAATTTTCAAAGTAACTTATAAAAGCAATATATTAAGATTTATGGCAAGTTTACTGGATAAAATAGAATTCACACAAGAAGAAATATTAGACATAATATCATCAAAAACAGAGGAATCAATCAATATCGACTTTAAAGATGCAAGAGCATTATCTTCTGAAAATGGTAAGGAAATATCGAAAGACGTTAGTGCTTTTGCTAATTCTGATGGCGGTATGATCTTTTATGGAATAAATGAAGAAAATCATGTTGCCAGTGGATTGTCATTCATTGATGGCGATAAATACAATAAAGAGTGGCTAGAAAATAAGATAACAACTAACATTCAGCAAAGAATTGAAAATTTATTAATTATCCCAGTTCGCTTTGACAATGATATTACTAAAACTATTTACATTGTAAAAATTCCTAAATCTGGAAGCAGTCCACATATAAACGCCGATAAAAAATACTACCGCAGATTTAATTTTAAATCTGTTCCAATGGAAGAATATGAAGTTAGAGATTCATACTTAAGAGTTTCAGAAAGTCGAGTAGAATTTGATAGGTGCACTGTCAGAATGAAACGTTTGATAGACGAAATTTATATTAGCATCGAAATTCATGCAATCAATAAAGGAAATAATATTGCGGAAAAATATAGAGTTGTATGTACTATTTATGGTAATAAAAATTTCATTTGCACAACAGAAAATAAACATATTCAAACTAATACAGAGAGCTATTTTTCAATTGCAACTAATGATGTAATTCCTATATTTCCAAATGAATCTATTAATATATTATCTTTTAATTTAAGATTTCATAATTCTTTATTAGTAGATTTTTGTAAAAAAAACATCATTGATTTAACCATTTACAATCAAGGAACAATTGAAACAATAGAAGAAAATTCCATTTTAAAAGACATTGAAAAATTGGTAGAAAAAAACCCTCGTTGGTTCAAATAAACTTTCCCTTTTTTTTAATATAAACAACCTCGATGCTTCACAATATAGAGTATAAAAGTGGTCACTATGATATGAATTCCAACGACCACTTAATAATAACCTTAATGATTCTTAATAATGACTATTTAAATAAACTGTAGGGCATGAGTATCAGCATCACTGGCAAGTTTTATAACATGATAAACCATGAAAGCCTCAATGAGTGAGAGTGCATAGTCGCGACCAATAGGCGCCATTTCTGGTTTTAAAAGAATGTCATCAATATAATTGCTTCATCCCAAATTTCCCTCATTAAACAAGCATCAATAACTATTCCTAGTGCACTACAATTACTTCTACGTTAAAATTGTTTTCCCCCTTTGTTCTTTCTCCATTCAGGTCATTGAAGTTTGAAATGTCGCGAGTTTTCTTGTAGGGATCGTAGACAAAACAAAATAGTTTTCTCATCCATTTACATTGATGGTAAGATTCAAAATCAACCTTAAGCTGCTCAATGAAATGAGTTTCGTTAGAATCTTTAACTTTGATCATTTTTACCTCAATTAAAATTTTTTCTTCACGAAGTATTAAGTCTATTTTTGTTGATTTCCCACCTACTTTTGAAATTGGATCTTCATCCCGGAGATTTGGAAACAGTGATTTAAGTATTACATACAAAATATCTTGAACATCATATTCATCCTCAATTATAAAATTAGGATGATTTAACCTTCTACCACTAATTATTTTTTGAATTGCATTACTGAAATTATTCAGAACATCACGAACCATTTCGTCAGCGCTCTTGTTCACAAACTTTGTTTGAAGCAAAGCGTTTTCAATATCCTCCAATAGGATTTGTAATTGAACATCAATGTCAGCTCCTAATGTGGCACTTTGTAATGCTATATTTAATTCTGTTTCTTTTACTGTATTTATATCGAATACTGTATTTATTAGAACTGCTAAAGAATTATCATGAAGTCCCAAAACTTCTTTTGATAATTGAACTTGTAAAGACGGTTCTATTTTGCTCAAAAAGTATTTCTGTTTTAAATCACCTTGCTGATACTTTTCAATCATTTGTTCACGAAGTTGATTTTTTGCGCATAAATATAGCCCGGAAAATTTGTATATATTGGAAGTTGCGCTTATTCCCTTAATCGGAGGCTTAGAAACTAATGCTATAACTTTGGAAATTTCAGCAGACTCTTTTTTATAACCAACCAGCGCAATTTCTTCTTCTGGGCTCAATTCAAAAGTTTGATTAGGTAAATCTTCAAAAGATCGGATATGCCAATAGGCAGCAAGCTCAATGTTTTTGTATTGAATCAGCTTTTCCCTATTATGTTTTAATATTTCTCTTAAATAAACCATAATTTTTCACTTACTGCTTTTAATCTTTCATAATCCCATCCTTCTACTTTTTTTAGTTCTTCAGTCATTTTAGCCATCAAGGAAGGGTACATAATAGTTACTGTCCTTTTAGAAGGCATATAGCTTCTATGGGATAAATGGGAAAACCAATAGACTTGTTTTGCTAAGTAGAATAAACTTGTAAAGGTTGAACGTTTGTCTAAATCAATTTTTAAAGGCAAGTCACTTTTTCCAACAAAATGAAGCAATGCCGAATGCTTACTTAGTTGAACATATGTTCCTTGTCTGATGTCGCTATTTCCATCATTGTTATACAATCGGAAATTATGACCATATGCCAAATGAACCAACGCAAACTCAAAATTAAAATTCGTAAACCTTTCTTTTAATTTGTTAATGGCTTTTATTTCATATTCTTCGCTGGCCGATTTGAACAAATGAAAAATCAAACGGAATGTACCCGACTTACTCATTTCCTCAACCAAGGGCTGTAATGTTTTAAAAAGGTGGTTTTCTAAATTCTCAGCATAATTATCGAACGAAGAAAGGGGTGAACAATCTCCCGTCATATATCTCCCATCATTATGAAATACTTGCGCTATTCCTAAAACAAACTGACCGTTTTCTGAAAGTGTAGATCCAATTCCAATAACCAGTTCGTCTTTAAGTTTTTCTTCCTTTTCAATTGTCCAAGCCGTACCGCCAAGTTTTGCATACGAGTTAAGAGCAATATTAGTCATCGTAAAAGCATTCAAATTTTGTCTGATAGTTTCAATCTGAATATCCTGCGTTGGAATTCCATTGCCAATAAACTTTGCTTTGCAAACGTAGTAAGGTGAATTGCTCGGGCTTAATTTTTCTTGTGCTTCATTTACAATAACATAAACTAAATCACAATTAAGTAAAGTTTCGTCATAAAGAACTTCTTTATAGCTTTCTAAATCTTTGCTGTTAATTGTTTTGAAGTGAATGTTTAAGGCGTTGAAATGAAATACTTCTTTCAACTTTGCCTCCGTTTTTCTGACGAACCCTTCTGTTTCGCCTTGGTATTCTGATGGGCAAATAATACCAATATTGATTTGCTTATTTTGATAAAGTTCAAGTGAATAAGGCTGATATGCCTTAACCATTTGATCATAATATTGTAAGCCTTGTGTATTTTTACGGTTGCTGTAAAAGTATCGCTGTGGCTTACCAATAATTTCAGATTTTATTAATTCATCCTCAAATGGCAGGTACTTTTTAGAAATTGAATTTATTTCCAAGCCAAAAGGCAATTGAATTTGCGATTTGTTCTTTTCAAGCCATTTATAAAAATTATCTATTACTGCAAATACTTTAGCGTTCCTGTTTTCATTATTGATGATCTGATCATATTCGGTCGTCGCTCCTTTAGTCTCTAAGAATCTTTTTAGTGACTGTCTGTTTGCATAAATTCGTTCTTCATCGCCCTTCAAACCCTTAATATCAATTCCGTATTTTTCAAATTCTGTCTTACTCCAAGTAAATGAATTTTTAAGTGATGTCGATAATGAAAAGCCTAAAAGCAATTTGCTTTCTTTGAAAAAAAAACAGGGTAAAAAACTAACAATTCTGTTGACTGTCAAACCTTCAATGCTACTATTAAGGATGTCTTTTGGAGAAATAATTTCCCAACAATTTGAATGTTTATTCTTGAAAATTTTGTACCCTTTCGGCTCTATGAAGTCAATAATTGACCTTTCTAATATTTTTGAGAGCACTTTAGTTTTCTCTGATAAGTCAATATTTATTGGATAGACATTTTCAGGAAGGTGGGCTTTATTGTTCTTTTTCCAAATTAAAAGATTCTCGTCATCACGGTAGAAGAAAATATCAGGAAAACTATCTTTTAACGCAAAGAAAGCTTCCTTCGAAGCATATTTACTATATTGAATTGAATCAATTAAAACTGCTTTTGCAGGAATATCTACTTGATAAAAATTTAAAAATAGTCCGCTCATTATTTTAATTTTTCAATTTTTTTTATCTAATACACTTCTTAATATTTATTCATAAATTTAATTGCCACGCAACAACAATATGGCTTTACTCACTTAATTTAAAAAAAAACTACTTCAAATAACTAATTATTCGCAAAAAATTTGATGCTATAATTTTTTCTACTTCTTGTTTAGTAACTTTCCATTCTTCTGCTAAAAAATTAACAACAGAAGATGTTTCTCCCGGTTTCAATGGCAAATTCTTTTCATTTATAAAAGGTCCATCTGTTTCAGTCAAAATAAAATTTTTAGGTATTTTAGAAATAATTTTCCTTCCGGCAGAAGATTTAATCATTGCTGGATTAATAGAAAAATAATACCCGCTGCTCACAATAGAGTCAATTATACCTAACTCGCCTGAATACCAATGAAAGATAGCTGCTGTAATATCATATTTTATTAAAAGTTCTAAAACTTCTTTTTCTGCCTTTCTAGAATGGATACTTAGTATCTTTTTTTTACCAGAAACAATGTTTAGTATTTTAGTAAACGTCTCGATTTGTATAGTTTTTGTAGATATACCTTCTCTCGAAAAGTCTAGCCCAACTTCTCCAATATATGATGTTTTATCAATATTAGTAAGAAATAATTTAAACTCTTTTTGGTGTGAATCTGCCATTAAGGGATGCATTCCTAAAGCTAATCTTATCTTTCTTAATGATTGAAAATGTGGATATCCCATTTCAAAATGACTTGGAAGATTAGTCATTGCTAAAACCGTAATATCAGATTTTATGCATTCTTGCAAAATTTGTTTTGGATTATTATATAAATCTATGTGGCAATGGGTATCAACATTCATTACAAATTCAATTCCGATTTTACAAAATTACTCCCTTTATCGCTAAATAATTGCTTAACTTCTAGTTTTGACCTTAACACCATTTTAGCATATTCTTCAAGAAGACTAATCTCTATATTTCCATTAACT
Source organism: Flavobacterium pectinovorum (assembly GCF_006438875.1). Classification (GTDB taxonomy): domain Bacteria; phylum Bacteroidota; class Bacteroidia; order Flavobacteriales; family Flavobacteriaceae; genus Flavobacterium; species Flavobacterium pectinovorum_A. The sequence goes on along the minus strand of NZ_RCZH01000003.1, from coordinate 405,376 downwards.
AACAAATCTCTTTTCATTTTCTCCAAAGATATGTTTTTTTTCAAGTAACTGAATAGTGCTGGTAAATCATTATTCCCTAAAGATGAAACTTTTGTAATAAAGTTTCCATACTGATCTTCATTATCCATGCCAGCTTTATTCAATGCCGCTCGCCTATAAACACAAGGCATGCATCTTCCACAACTATGATTCTCATTAGGATTGTCAAAATGAAATTGTCTAAACCCTCTTTTACCACAAGAAACCGAATCTGTATAAATACTTTTTAAAAATATTTGGTTTGTACATTCAATAAACATTTCTCCTTTTGTCTTAAAAGTATAGGGATTATGTATTACTGTCGATAACCTCAATTCTACAAGTAATTCTTGAATATTTTTTAAAACATAAGGATGCGTTGTTCTTGTACTTAAAGAACTTACTCTAGATGGCGTGAGAGGATAATTGATTGAAATTGTACCGTTTTCGGGAATTATTAATTCATCAGTAGATGACAGATAAATACCTAAACCAATAAAAAAAAGTGAACGACTTCGATAATTCTTCTCAATACTTACGCTATTACCATCAATGTCTTTTCTTGATAATGCCAATTTCGATTGTACCCAATATATCTTATTTGGGTATTGGGTCATTAAATGCCTTAATAACTTTCTTTGATCTCCATTTGGTCCTGGAGATTTTGAATCAAAATGAGAAACCAAAAGTATTCTTTCACCATTACTAAGCTTTTCCAATTCATCAATAACTCCAATTAAAGAATCCAATCCGCCTGAGAATAAACTTACAGATTTGATAAGATTTTTATCATAATTTGGAACTTTCCTTCTATTTGTACGTGGTTGAAATAAATCAACATCTTCTATTTCTCGGAATGAAATCTGCCAATTATCTCCTGTTAAGAAGTCTAAAGTTTGTTTTAGTTTATCTTCTTTACCGTTCCAAACAGCTAAGTTATTCACAGGAAACTCTACTTCTATATCTCTTGTCCAACCATCATTTGAATAAATAGCCCGATTAAGTAAATTATCGACTCCATAAACAATCGCAGATATCAGAAAAAAATCAAATTTTACAGAGACAAAATCAGTCGTGAAATCAAAAACTTTTTCATAACCTAAAAAAGATAATGGAATCCTTCTGTTTACTCCGTTATCTATGTAACAAAGATGCAAGTCTGAAAACTTGCCATAATGAGCATCGTCAATAACTATATTTACTATCATAACTATTCAAATACGGTTAATACATCTTGTTGGATATTTTTTACAAGTCTATCTGCTTCTTGGGAACTCCAATCAATATTTTGCAATGGATTCTTTTTGTTCATATCGGCAACTCTTTCCACTATGAAATTTTTTATTTGACTGAAAAGATTATTACAATCACTTTCATTCTTATTTTTTATTAAATTCTCATAAAACCACTTTGATAAAAGCTCATTAATGTAATACCCAAAATATTTAATTATTACATCTTCCAATCTACTAGTCGTGAAGCTTTCTTCTAATAGAGTTTGTACTCTGTCAATGGATTCAGCTTGTCCAATTAGTTCTTCCAATAATAGTCTTGTAGCTTCTTTTGCCGCATTATCATCAATTGATGTAGCACTCCCAGAACAATATTCGATCAGGTGATTAATTACATCACCAACCGTTTTATTATCAATATCTGTTAAACCAGTAGATGCAAGAGTTTCTCTAATATTATTACCTGAACTGATAAAAGTTGAAAAAACTCCTCCAATTTTCTTTGCAGTCTTGATACTACTTCTTCCTCCAGCTTTTGAGCCACCGCGTCCCCCTGCCGATGCTCCCCCCAATGCCTTAACAAAATTTCGCATTATATTCTGTAGTTTTGGTGCAGGAAGACTAGAAGAATCGCAATTTGAGGTAAGCGAAGAGCTAAGTGGCCCCCAATTCGGAACCATCGTGTGTTTTACATCAGAAAATGACTTAGATGTTCCCATTTTTATTTTTTTAGATTAAACGCCTTACTTGCTCTTGTTTTTCCATCTTTGAAATAATCATTCAAAAAAGTTCCTATTTCAGTTTCTGATTTAAAGTCTGCTAATCTCGTAGCAACCGCAGGTTCAATATCTGATACGCTGATTATTTTAAGAGTTTCCATATATTGATAAACTGTATTTTCTATTTTATCTTCTGTCATTGCATTGAAAATGTCATACAACCTTTTTTGCTGAGGATTTCTTTTTAAATTTGAAGATAAAAGATTGAAAAACGCATCTTTCTCAATATCACTAAAAGGTTGAAATTTTTCAGATAGTAAAGATTTTGTAACTGCTGCCGTCATATTATCCGGTAATAACTCATTAAATAATGACCTTACTACTGGCGGAATCATACTTGTTGAAGTAATAGAATTTTCTAACTTATCGCGAGCAATCCAATAATAATCCCTTAAATCAATTCCTGTTAATAAAGGTTCTATTTGAAACCATTTTATTATTTTAGGTTTACTCCATTCTTTGAAATCAGAATCTTTAATTTCTGAAATAACGTCTTCAATCCCTTTGTCTTTGCATAGAGCCTCTATATTGGTTATTTCTTTTGGCACTCCATCTTGAATTATTTGCCATTCAAATAACTTCTTGAATAACTTAGGTTCAGAATATTCAAGTATCATCATTTTTGCAAGAACGGCGTCATTAAAGCTTACTAACGACGCAACTTCTGCCAGCCTTTTTCTGATAGTATAAGTATTTAGAAAACGTTTAATCTGTCGGGGATTTCCATACAAACTATTTGTAATTAAGGGCACTAATGAAGGAATTGTAATTACATTGTCCTTAACTTTTCCAAATTCTTGGGCTTCCAAAATCTTTTCGAAGTTTGACAATCCAAATGCAGAATATTTGTTAGTTATTCTATACTTTTTAAATTCATCAAGCACATTTTTAAATTTCGTATCGCCAACCTCTTTTTTACAGATTAACATTGAAATGTAAGTTTCAACTTCTGATTCTGAAAGTCTTGGAAGAGAATAGGGAAGCTGAATTAATTTTTCCAAATAATCAATAACAATTCTGTTATTATCTTCTTCAATTTCTTTGTTACTTTTGTATTTATGTTCGATTGCATATTTCACAATTCTGGGATCAGCTCCAATAATAAATGCAGTTTTTGGCACGTTGAGGAAAAGTTTAATAGCTTCAAGATTCTCTATAATTCTTTCAGGACTACATCTATCAAGATCATCAATTATAACCACTAATCTTTTAAAACCAGTAGAGGCTAATAAATCATAGAAATCCTTTCTAAGATCCGCTATTGCATTTGTCGAGCTATTATTCCCTTCTTTTTTTTGCTTTATAAATGATTCATAAATCTCTTTCCCTTCTTTTGATTGAAGCTTTTCAATTATCTTTTCGGGAGAATCACTCCATTGTGAAATTATCTGAATAGATGCGGGCACTAAGCTCACCCCTCCAGTAAAATATGCTGAAACCGCTGGTAATGCAACATTTTTTAAAACCATCCCCGCGCCTCGCATCCAATCAATAGATTTCCATAGTTTTTTCGCTTTCTCTTTTACTGCATCTTTTATTTCGGCAGTAATTTTTTTGTTATCTTCCAGTTCTTTAAGAATTGAATTGAGTAATGCCGCTTTAGCATCATCATAACCCTCAAAAGTCCATCCGTTAAAGTATATACAAAGCGACTCTTTATCCTCGTCTTTATCAAACTCTTCTTTTACTATTTGTAATATGCTAGATTTTCCGCTTCCCCAGTCACCAAAAACACCAATTGTAATTGGCAAAATCGATTCATCTTTAATGATATTCACCAATAGATCTGCATGTACTTTAAACCCTAATAAATCCTCTGATGTTTCGTTATCTGCCCACATTTATATAATTTTTATTAAAACATTTTATAAATAATTTTCGTAAAAGTATGTTATTCAATCCAGAAGAAATTACGGTTTTCCATAATGAATTATAAAATCGTTAAAATTAAATATTATATAATCCTACAATAAATCATCATATCTAAATTTGATCGGAAGGTATATTAAACCAAAATAAATGACAACAGTATTTATACTGCTTTTTATATTTTTATTACAAAACATATCGCAATAATTTAATAATTCGATTTTACGATTTTTATAGTTAGATAATTGAAAAAAACAATTTAAGATGTAGTTCTATATTGGTAAATAAATTTAGATATTTGGTTGAATATTAATTATTTTAGAAAACGGTAATTTATTATATTAGCAAAAAAGTAAATTCCGTATATGATTATAAAAACCTTCAAAAAAATTCCTGAGACCTCTTTGAAATCTTTTTACTTAGAGTTTCGTTTTATAAATCCAAAAACTGAAAACCAATATAAACTACCATTAATTATTCAAGTAGCTGATAAACTAGATGCAATAAGGTTTCAAGCAGAACTTTTAGGCGTTTTAACAAAAGAAATGACAATAATACAAATGAAGAAAATGATGTCTGTATCTTTAAACAAATTAGATTTTATAAAGGAACAGATTTCTATTTCGCAAAAAATAAATGGTTTTGAGATAATAAAAATAAACATTGAAGAGATTAGCTCACAAAATGTACAAAAAGTAATTTCTTATACAATTAGGGTAAATGTTATAAAGAAAATTAAAACTCCAATTCCAAAAGGTAGTGGAGAACTTTTTACTTTGATAATAGATAAAAACGTTTTAGAATAATTATTAAAATGCAAAAAAAACAGTACTTATTAAAACTTGAATTTTGATCAATATAATCTAAGAGCTATAATTTAAGAACTATAATTTAATCTTTATCTAAAAATAAACTCTACCTTCAAAATTGATTTGACTTTGTTTTTTATCAAAGGCTCTTTGATAAAAATTAAATGTTTATATTATTAATCTTTTTAACATTTAACCCTTACGATACATACAAACCGCTATCAATGCAAAATAACAAATAATTTTCTTACAAATTAACTTAAAAATAAACCGATTTCTTTAAATCTTGCATAAAATGATTTGGAATTTGTAACGTAGAGGTCACTCTACGGGACATAAAGACTGCAAATATTTACAAGAATGAGACTTAGAAAAATAGAAATAAAGGACATAAATAAAGTTCATTTTTTAAGAATAGACTTTGAATACAGAAATGCATATTGCGAATTTCACTTCCAGAAATTAGTTTTGTCCTATTGAGTAATATAAAATGCTTTTAAACTACAAATAAGATAGAAATTAATAGATCATTACTAAGGGCAGAAACGATACTTTGAGTTTTGTGGCAGAATCGTGGCACAAACTATTTTTAACAATTAAGAATCCAGCAAAATCAAGACCTAAGGAGTTTAGGTTCGAAACTTTTAGAAACTTAGTAAAAACATTTTTAAGAATAAAATATTGAAATAGACATAATTGAATTTAGGTGCAGAATCGGTGCATCAATTTCATAAGACAGTTTAAAACATTGTTAAACAATCACTTGAAACCTTAAGTTCGAAACATTACTAACATTAAAAACTGTTATAATATTTAGCAATCGGAGATTTGTGGCAAAATCGTGGCACACGGTGTTTTTCAAAACTAGAAAGTCAACAAAATAAGGTGCTGACGAGTTTAGGTTCGAATATATTAAAAAACCTTATGTAACTCCCTTTTTATTTTACTTGTTTTTTTGTTCTAGAAGGTTCGAGTCCTGTTCCTGTTATGCAACTCTCTAAAAAAAAATTAAACTTGGCACTTCCCCTCCAACAAAAGTTTTTCCTTTTTATAAAACTAATTTAAATCTTCTCCTTAACTCTCATATTTACCAGAATTCTTTTTATAAAACCTATTTTATAAAAGAGTCGTGTTAAAAGCAGGAAAAGTGAGATTCTGTTCATCAAAATTCCATTTATTAATATAAGGATTATAATGACATTCATCTTCAAAATACCACTCATTTACTTTCTTTTGTACAGGATTTCTATTATCAACACACATATATCTAAACTCGCAATCTTTGCAAACCTCTATAAAATCTTTTTTTACATACCATATTTTTTTAAAATCTGTATGATTGATTATATTTTCAAGACTATTATTTTGTATGTTCCCAAAAATAATTTTCGCAAATGGGGAATTCTTAACATCTCCGATTTCAGAAATAAAAACTTTTTTATGAAAGAAATTATTGTAGTTATAAGATTCTGTAAATAGCTTAATATTTATTACGAAATTATTCTCACCTTTAATTTTTAAAATTTCATCCTTGTTATACTCTTTCTGAGAAAAAATTAAATGCCCCATTCCGTTGTTTAAAATAGTTTTATTATGGCTGGTTGTCGGGCTGCTAAATATTGTAACTATATTAATTCTTGGGTACTTAAGCATCATCTCAAGCATACACTCTTCATTATAATCAATGCTATAATCAACAATTATATCAATTGAAAAAATTATCGAATCGTTAATCAAAAGCAAAATGTTTTCAATTTCAATAATTTTAACTGGAATCAAAAATCTCACTATTAAGAAATTACAATTCATTAGTTCTAACTGACAAATACTCTTAACAAATAAATCATAATCCCCATTATAGTCTATAACTGCGTTTGAAATTTTTGCAGGATAATCAAATTTCAAATCAATAGCAGGATAATTGTCTTTTTCAGAAATATCTAAAATTTCATATATATATTCTTCCCTCAAGAGAAAGTCAATGTACTCATTAAAAATTTCTGTGGATTCATCATCTAAAATATTATGATAGCTGAAGATATCAATGACTTCATCGATAATTATTTCATAAAGACTATTTGGAATAAAATCAAATTTTTTTCTTGTTATATCACATATTACACTTCGAGAATATCCTTTTACAGCAAAACAATCTGCAAATAATTTGTAATATCTATTTTTCGTTTTCAAAATATAGCATAATAGGTTTATAACATGAATAAGGTATAAATGAGTTTGTATTGTACTTTTCTATACTTATATGCTTTTTTTTCTTTACTTCTTCAGAAACAAAAAAAACGGAATTAAATGGCAACTGCATTTTGGTAGTATCGGACTTTAAGAGTTCTTTTATTTTATGCATTTGAAAGTTCTTTTGCTATTTCTTTTTCTAAATAATAATTACACGGCAATGATACTTGGGCAAATTGACCAATAGGATTTACTTCAAGAAAGTAGTATTCATTTTTTGGAGTCAAAATTAAATCATATGATCCTGTATTTAGTGCTAGTTCCTGATTGATTTTTTTTAATTTTTCGATCACGTCATCAGGTAGTTTGTAGGGCACAACCCTATTAGGCTTGTCTTTATTGTAATTTCTAAAGTCAATTTTTGTCTGGACATCATTTTGAGAAAAAATCGCAGATGGATAAAATTTATCGTTCAAAAAGAAAACTCGCAATTCGATTTTCTTTTCTACATATTGTTGAAATAATGAAACACCAAAATTATCCGTGCAATCTTTAATATCACTTAGTTCTATAATTCTTGTTTTGGCAGAATAATCAACATTATTCGCTAAAAATCCTGGTAATCCATATAAACTTTTAGAAATAATCTGAGGATGCTTTTTATAAAACTTTAAAAGCTCAATTTTTTCTGTCGTAATTATAAAATCAGGAATCTTAAATCCCATATTTTTTGCAACCTCACATGCAATTATTTTATTATTTTGTGAAGTTTTATAATTCCCGATACTTTTAACATTCTTTAGAAGGTAATGATCTATAGCTTCTTTTATAATCAAATTTTCTCCTTTTAGATATCCCTCAATGGGAATTTTCATTTCGACGTTTTGATTCAATTTGCTTTCAAAATCAAAACTTCCTCTTCTAAACCAATAGCTTTTAAATTGACTTAAATCAATAATTTTGTCATTAATTTTAATTCGAAAAATATTTTCTGAAAAAGTAATCTGATCTATAAAACTTTTATTATTTAAGCGTATAAAATCTTCATTTGTATCACATAGCCATTGAATAACTACACTTGTTGAATAATCTTGCGAAATACTTTGAATTAAAATCATTGTTCAATATAATTATCCGGAAGTAAAAATCCCTTTTCTTTTGCGTACTCCCTTAAAGACGGAAGACCAATTGAAGCTCTAAGACTATCTACTTTTGCAGGATATTTTAACAGATGAATTTTTTTTGTTTTATAATTCCTGAAATGTCCATACACCTGAGGAACTCCTTTTTCCATTATTGACTGCATATTATCTACTAATTGTAAATAAGTATAAGGCGAATATGTTTTTCCTGAACAAATCTCTTCTTTTAGTCTTGGCTCAAAAAAATTAAAATTTACCTCATCAATCGAATCATTGCATGTACGATGCATAAACATTAATGAAATCGCCGTTGTCAAATTCCCTATCTGATTACTATGAGGTAATAGCCCTTTATTCTTAGCAATTAAATAATAACGTAATTGCGTTAAATTATTCTGAAAAACTTTATTTCTGATAGGATATTGCTGTTTTCTTCCACCATAAAAATCTTCTTTTGCCAGATATTGATCTGTATTGACTAAATACAATACTTTATTATACATCTCTTCATCATAAGTACTGTAAAAAACACTTCTCCATTTTGAATACTTTTTTTTAACTTTTTCTAATATTTCACCAGGTATATAATTTGTATAGTCTCCGTCAATTGTTAAACCTTTTTTAATACCTTTTTTTAAATATTTGTTGCCAATTTTATTTTTTTTCAACTTAAAAGCATATTCAATAATGGATGGAAAAACATTATCCAAACCACTTTTATTCATTTCAATATATATATTTAATTTTTCACTATCACTTTTAGCTTTACTAAGTTGCGCATACATATTTACTGTTTTGCATTGTGAAATCGAAAGTGAACTTTTAAAAATAAAAAGAAACAGTATAATGTATTTCATAAATTATTATTTTTAAAAATGTCAGCGATTTAAAATCGCTGACATTTTATTATTACTCCATTGGTTCGTCATCAGAACAATCTGCGCCTGTACAACAATCCGGCGCATCTGCACATCCTGTTTCATAAGCTGGTTCCACTTGGGTACCACCTTTTATTGCTGCTAAATTGCTTAATTCTTCTTTTCTGAATTTTTCCAATCCTAATGATTCTAATTTCATAGTTACTTTTTTTTGTTATTAATAGTGATTTTAAATTGTCAAAAAAATACCGAAAAATTTTCCTTTAAACTGCTACGTCGACTTAGCATATATCCAAGAATAAAAGCAAGATATTTTTGATCAAAGAAAAGCAAAATATCATAAAAAGAAAAAATATTCGTACTGTTTTTTAAAAAAAACAAATATTAATTTTACTTTTATCCCAAAATATTATCCAATAAAACATTTTGCGGTTCCGTCGTATCTGTCAGAATCAAATATAAGAATTTAGGTAATTTAAAAGTTAGCCGGCCAATTTACAGAATGATTTAAACATAGTTATCCCTGATCTAACCATCTGATTCTTTCTGAGCATATGCACAACTTCAATTCCGCTCAATGTTCGTTTGGCCGATTCAAAACTTTTAAAACCTAGTCCATTTTGGATACGCATTTTATAAAACGATGGTCCTGCTCTACAATATTGTTGAGATATTTGTATTGCCTAATTTATCTACCGCCCTGTATAAATAACACCAAATACCTTTTACTTTGATATAGGTTTCATCCAATCTCCACCTCGCCCCCACTCTGACTTTTCTCTTCTTCATCTCTGATTCAATCAAAGGTGCAAACTTATAAACCCAGCGCTGAATCGTGGCATGATCCACAAGCACTCCTATAATCTTCATTATTTCTTCAACATCACGGTAACTAAGTGTAAATCTTAATTTGAAATATACTGACTGAAGAATTATTTGTTTTGGATAGCAATTACCTTTAGTATTAATTTTTTGATCGGTTTAAAATTCTAAAGATAAAAGTTATTCCCAGATGCGACAGAACCTTATTTGCGATCTAAGCGACTATTAGTTTATTCTTTGAGCCTTTGAAACATCTTATTTATTCTGTTTTTTCTTTTAACCCAAACTCGGTGCAATAAGTAAATTTGAACAGGAATAACAAGAGAAATAAAACTTAAGGAGACAAGTTTTTCATTGGTTAATGATATAGTTGAAATAAAATAGCCCAAAAGCATTAGAATTGCAAATACTCGTGTAGCAATAGAAATAACAGCATAGTTTTTAATTTTGATTAAGTAATTTTTTAATGATTCCAAAATGGTTTCTCCATTACTACATCAAAAATGTTATAGTAATTACTTGTCTTAGAATTGTGGCAAAATCGCAGCACATCAGTATTTGGAAAATGAAAAACCAGCTAAATCAAGGTTAAAGAAGTCTAGTTTCGAATATGAATAAGCATTTTATTTTCGTTCTTTTTTCTGATTAACAGGTTCGAGTACTGTTCCCGCTACTAAGAAAAATTAAAAGCCGGAAAATATAGATTTCTCGGCTTTTTTTATGGTTCGATAAATCTTATAATATTTCTTATCAAATATAAAAAGCCTGTATTCTAGTAAAATTGGTTCGAGTCCCCTTATGTCAACTAAGACAAGCTTCAGAGAAATCTGAAGCTTTTTTTGTTATAAGTATTTTTTAATTTTTTCAAGAATACAAATTGCAAATCTGTATAATCAGGATTATTTGTAATTTAATTCTACCATTTCTTTTATTTTTAAATTTATAAAGTAAAAAAATGTTTTCACATTAAAATAATACATATCTTTATGATATCAATTTAATATCATTTAAATATTACTCATTATGAAAACAGAAAAAGTTTTAATACCCTTTAATGGCTATTTGGTTATTGTCATTCTATTACTATCAATCACTGTAGCCTTTTATGGCTTTATCTCAAACAACATGATATTAGCAGTGATTGCACTTCTGCTATTTGTTGTTTTAACAAAGGGTTTTATTGTAATAGGTCCCAACAGCTCAAAAGTCTTATTGTTATTTGGAGATTATAAAGGAAGTATTAAACAAAGTGGTTTATTTTGGGTAAATCCACTTTATAATAAAACTAGTTTATCTTTGCGTGCAAGAAACTTTGAAAGCGAAAAAATTAAGGTTAATGATAAAATGGGGAATCCTATTTTAATTAGTGTTATATTAGTTTGGAAAGTTAAAGATACATTTAAGTCTACGTTTGAAGTTGACAACTATGAGACATTCATTAGAATCCAAACGGATTCAGCTGTTCGAAAACTGGCAGGTTCTTTTCCATACGACCATTTTGAAGATGAGAGAGCAACCGTAACATTAAGTACTAATTTTGACGATGTTAACATAGCTCTTGAACACGAAGTTACGCAACGATTAGAAATTGCCGGAATAGAAGTAATAGAGTCAAGGATTGGATATCTAGCCTATGCTCCTGAAATTGCTCATTCGATGTTACGACGACAACAAGCGTCGGCCGTCGTTGCTGCACGTCATAAAATTGTAGAAGGTGCAGTCGGTATGGTTGAAAGTGCTTTAAAACTATTAGCAGATAAAGAAATTATAGAATTTGATGAAGATAGAAAAGCAACAATGGTAAGTAATTTAATGGTAGTACTTTGTGGTGATAGTGAAACTAAACCTGTAATAAATACCGGTACTTTAAATCAATAAAAAGATGTCTGAAAAAAAGTCATTTGCATTAAGAATTGATTCAGAAACGATGAAAGCAATTGAAAAATGGGCTAATGATGAATTTCGTAGTGTCAATGGTCAGATTGAGTGGATGCTTAACAATAGTCTAAAGAATGCAAAGAGACTAAAGGAAAAAAATGAACAAAAAAAATAAAAGCATAGAATGATTATATAAACCAGAGAACTGCCGTTAAGCTGTTTTTTTTAATAGTCATTTGCTAAATTCTCAATTTTTTCAAATCATCAATAAAATGATTCAAGAATTGTCTTTTTAGGGCTACAAGAATAAGGTAAGCCTGAGAAATATAGATTTCTCAGGCTTTTTTGTGATTCGAAAATCTTGTTTCATTTTAAAAAGAACACAACTATCAGTGTTTTCAAGGAAAATTGGTTCGAGTACTTTTAAGTTCTTTTGGAGTGCGATCCCAAATACAAGACCAACTTCCCATTAAGCCAATTGCTAAAATCCGTTGTAGCTATTGGCGGTTCGGTTATTTTTAGTCAAAATTATGATTTCAATCCTATTTTTAAGTTTCTGCCTTTCACGCTTCTATTTGCAAAATCCAATATTTAAATTCCAATGTTAAATTTCTAATTTTTGCTTTATTATAGATAAACTGTTGCAACTCCTAATAATGCAATGATGCAAAAAGATAGAAAAGCTAGTCTTATTGATTGTTTACATAAAATATACATTTCGTAAAGTTTCACATCTTTTAAATTCTCAAAATCTTCATTCTTCGAAAGCAATCCTATATCAACGATTTCGCCTATGTCAGCTGAAATTCCATAATCAAAAACATATTTTTGGAATAAATCAGGAAGCGTTTTTTTAAGAGCTCTACTAAAATCTTCTAATTTATCACGAAAATTAAACATAAAAACGGGAAAAGTTGGAACTCCAAAAATAATTGGGGCAAAATTTTTAATAGGTTTTGGAAAAATAAATAACCAAATTATGCTAATTACAAGTATCGAATAAAAATATATTTGAATTTTGGTTGATTTACTCATTCGATATTTAGTATTTTAAATTCCATTTTTACTTTTCGGATTTCGTGTGCAAAGAAAATTAATGCTACCAGAGTGTTTTCTTCGTAAGTTCAGCTTCAACTGACCGCCAACACTCTAGTAATCAGTGGGTTTTAAACTAAATTAAGCCCATTATTCGGATTTGCCACCCGAGCGTAGCGAATAGACGAAGTAAATCATCCTAAATACAAAACCAACTTTCCATTAAGTCAATTGCCCAAATCTGTTGTAGCTGTTATGGGCAGGCAGAATTGTCTTCATTTTTCTTCAAACAACTTATCGTAATATTTTAAAATTCAGATGCTCATGCTATAATACTATAATAATCATCCATAAGCTGGTTGGATGTTTGACTGCTTCCCGCTCGCTACTAAGTAAGTTTCAGAGAAATCTGGATTTTTTTTTGTTTTACACTACTTCTTTTGCTAAGTTTTTTAACTTGAGTTAAAAAAAGCGGCTGCGAAGTAAGTAAACATTTACACATCTTTCCAAAAGAACTCTTCGGTGAGGAGAGTCAAGAATTGAAGAATTTAAAACCAATCAACAATAAAAAAATAGAAAAGTACCCAAGTTCCTATAAAAAAAAGTCCAAGGTACATGTTATTTAAGTTTTTGTTTAAATCTTTTTTGACTATAAGTCGATATAAAATCCAACCTAAGAAAGCGACCGTCAAACCTATTACCATTAAAATTCTAGACATAACTTAATTTTTTTTTGACAGTGTGCATTGCTTCTGTCTTTGGTTAGGTAATATTTTTATTTGCTACTAAAGTTTCGTATTATGCACTTTAGTACATTTAAGTAAATATATAAATTTAGATGACGTTTACAGATACAAATTTCAAATTTTGCAAAATCTTATTTAATAATTACTGTAATGATTTGGGATAAAAAATAAACAAAAAAATGACTCTTATCAATAACTAATTTAAAATGGAGTGGATACGTTTTTTGCCGCAAAAAGTTAAGACGTGTTTAAAGATATTTCACATATTTAAGTTTTGTGACAGAATCGTGGCAAATGGTATTTGGAGTTGATACCTTATTTGCGACTAAAAGCTTAGGCAGTGTTTATCTGAAGCAGTAAAAAATGATGATATATTGCCTAAAATTTCTGACTGGCAGCTAATTTTATTCCTGCTAATTTTAACAGCATGAAAAATACGAGGAGAACCTTTACTTTAAGCTTTAAGATTCTGGTCGCTTCCATGAGCATCCACTGCGGAAGAGTCTGTGACGTGGCAAGAGAACTCAACATCAGTACAAGTAACCTTAAGCACTGGAAGAAGCTTTACCAAGAAGGCAGATTTACCATAAAGAAAACTTCAGCTGAAATTACCCATAAAAATGAGCTGCAGAAGCTTCGGAAACAGATATGAGAATTAGAAATTGAAAGGGACATCCTAAAAAAGGCTCAAAATATCTTCTCCAAGAGCGGCGGGTGAAATATGAATTCATCAGAGAAAATGCTGAAATATTTCCTGTCGAGAAGATGTGCCGGATTTTTCAGATTCACAAAAGCAGTTTCTTTCGATGGAGGAAAAGAACACCCACTGCAAAGTCAGTGCGGAAAGCCCATATAATAAAAGAAATTATAAGAATTTACCACTGGAGCCAAAGCCGATACGGAAGCCCGAGAATTGCTAAAGAATTAGATTCCATCGGGATAAAAGTTTCCAGAAAATTTGTCGGGCAGATTATGAAGGAAAACCATCTAAGAAGCATTGCAAAATCTAAATATAAAAAGACTACAAGCCCACCCCGTAATAACAGATCAGCAGAAAACAGATTAGAACAGATTTTTAAGGCAGCCAGAAGAAACGAAATCTGGGTTTCTGATATAACCTACATCGAAACAGATGAAGGCTGGATCTATCTCACTGTGGTGATAGACCTTTTTGACCGTAAAGTGATCGGTTGGTCAATCAGCGAAACAATGAGCGCAAAAGATACCAGCATCGCCTCTTTAACGAAAGCTCTTTTAAATCGTCCATTGCAGAACAATCAGGAACTACTCTTCACTCAGACCAAGGAAAGCAATATGCCTGCCGTGAGTTTATTGCTTTATTAGCCACAAATAAAATAACCCAAAGCATGAGCCGAAAAGGAAACTGCTATGATAACGCGATAGCAGAAAGCTTCTTCAAGACATTAAAGGTAGAACTGGTATACCAAAATAAATATAAGACTAAAGAGAAAGCAGAAAAATCAATAACCGATTATATAGAGAACTTTTACAACACCTGCAGAAGACATTCTGCACTCGGAAACTTAACGATCGAAGAGTTTCAGAATCAGCAGGCAATTAAATAATAGCTTTTCTTATGATGCTAGAGTTAAACTGGGTGCACAATCGATGCATTTAGATTTAACAAGAACTTATAATACTGTATTAAAACAATTTGAAGGATCAAGTTCGAAACATTACTAAATTCAAGTTGGGATGTATTCTTAATCAATTTCTACAAACAATTATAGATTTATTTTTTAGGGATGTTTGTGGCCTCCTACTATCATTTGATTTAAAATACCGATTCGGGATGATATTGCAATGAAATAAATGCAAAAACCTCCATTAAGAATGGAGGTTTTTAGTATTGAATTAATTATAACCGTTGAAATTTATTTAAAAAGTGATATTGTATCTGCCAGGTTCTCTCTAGTTATAAATGCTTTTATAAATTCCTGAACTTCACTTTTTGTTTCATCCGGGGTTTCAAATGAGTTGATATGAAATTCATCGTCCTGATCTAGAATATGTATAATTTCTGTATATCCCTTAGAAATTAAACTTCCCTTTAGTCTAATTATATTCAACTGTTGCTGGCTATTCAAATCCTTTCGGACTTTTAGTTTTATAGCTTTTTCCATCACAGATATTTTAAAATTAATAAAGACCTAATTCACATCAAATGTAGATATTTTTTATTTTTTGCTCTGTTAAAAAACAACTCCTTTTTATTTATTATTTAAAAATATTCATTTCCTCTTTATAAACAGGACTTCCTATATTCAAAAAATTTAAAACACTATGAAATACATGATTTTGCGATAATGTTTTATTAGGCTTGAGTTTTTTTGAATTATCAGATACCCATACTATAAAAGGTATTTCATATTGTTCCTTGGGCGCAAAACTAATAGGAACTCCATGCATATATAGATTTTTTTCTCCTAAAGATTCCCCATGATCGGAAACAAAAATCATCGCACTTTTATACTCTTTTAACTGTTTTAGATCTTCAATTACTTTCGATAGAATATAATCCGTGTAAACAATAGTATTATCATAAGCATTGAGTAGTTCTTCCCGAGAACATTTTCCCAGTTCAACACTATTGCATACAGGTTTAAAGTTCTCAAATCGAGGCGGATATTTCTTACTGTAGGTTGGCCCGTGACTGGTACTTGTGTGCAGTATTATCAATATTTTATTTTTTTTACTGGCTAGTATCTGCTCTTTTAGTCCTGTTAAAAGCACTTCATCATAATTACATCCTTCGCCTTTGCAATCCTTCTTTAAAACATCCCGGTTTTGATATTTTTCTATATGTACAGGAGGCTCTCCCCAATTTGTAGTTCTCCAGATAACTTCTACATTATTTCGATATAAATAATTCGGCAGGATTTCATATAAATCATCACTATTGGTAGGTTCTAAAATACATTTTACACCAGCCGTGGTATAGGTAGCAAATGAAGTGGCGTTAAAATGAAATAAATTTTGAGTTTTAGAAAGCAGTGGATTCGTGCTTTTCTTATAACCATATAAAGAGAAATTCTGGCTTCTTGCAGATTCTCCAATCACTAAAACAACAACCGACTTCTGATTGTCTTTTATTACAGCATTGGGCAATAAAATTTCTTTTTCATTTTTTTTATATTTATGAATATAAAAAAGTGATGTATTTACTGAATATGACCAGGGCATTGCAAGGCCTCCCAGTTGTTTTGAATTTTTATCAATCCACAGCCAGTTGCTTGCATTTGCAAACACTAAAACGGCAACAAATAATAAGGTAAGCGAAGAGATGGTAAAAAATTTCTTTACTGTTACATTTATAATTTTAGCCTTAATAATATAAACACTTGGAATTACACCCAGCAGGATTATATAGACTATTAATTTAAAGGAAAAAAAGCTGCTCGACTCTTCCAAATTGGTATTAAGTATATTACCAACCATGCTTTCGTCTATGATAACACTATAGGTATTGATAAAATAAACTGCAATTGAATTGATTATAAAGAATAATACCAATAAAAATTTTCCAACATAACGAGACAGAAAAAATATCAGGTAAAAAACAAAAGCATTTAAAACCAACATTAAAATTACCAAACTGGCAACCAAAATTATACCGTTGAAACTTTTATAATCTACGTTATTAAAAACATAGGTGTAAAATGGTAAATGAAAGAACAAAAAAGTCAAAAAACTCATCAGCAAAACAAAATGAGTTATTCTTAAATTATTTTTTAACATAAACAGTAATGATTTTATAAAGTGAAACGGCTAAGCTAACAAATGCAAAATAAAAGATTATTAAATTTTCATGAATTATTCTGCAGATTAATGAAATACAGCAAATTACAAACAACAAAATAAAAATAGGATAGTACTTTTTATTATTAATCCAAGCCCAAATTTTATATTTTCGGCTAATAAAAATACCTAAAAGCCCTGAAATATATCCGATAATACTCCCTGTAATAACATCCAGTGGATAGTGTGCTCCTATGCCTACCCTTGTAAAAACAATAATTAATCCTGCAGTAATTATTAAAAGAGTCCATAAAATTTTAGATTTCAATTCTTTGGGCATAAGGGCAAACAATAAAACGGTAAGTATGGTGAAAACTGTAATGGAGTGCCCGGATGGTAAACTATTATGTCCGCATAATGCTTTTCCGACGATAATAATAGTATCATTATTAAAGACTGCATCAGGTCTTGGAACTGCAAATACACTTTTTAGCGGACAAGTGAGCAGTATGGAAACCAGTAGAGATGATAATAAAGCTTCCCATATTTTAGGAACATAGAGAATCAAAATACTGAAAAACGATAAAAAAATGAGCGCATCTCCTAATTGGGTAAGGTTATATTCAAGATTTGGATATTGTCCTAAATGAGAATTGATAAAAAAGAAACTACTTTTTTGAATTTGTATATATTTATCAGTGCATAAAGCGCCTTTACTATACAAAAATAAAACAATAGCTATTAAGAGAAACAGAGGTAAAAAAAACAGAGATGGTTTAATTCTTGAATAATTATTAATGACAATTGTGTTCATTGGAGTAGTTGATTTATTTAAAACCAAAACTCTTGTTGAACTTTGAATAAATTCTGAATTCCAGATACCCAATTACTTTATTTACAATTAATTAATATTGCTTAACTTATTTTATCATTAAGTTCTATTTTTTATCCATCAATAGAATAGCAATATTTTTAAATGCTGTTTTTTTTAATTTATTTACACAGAAAGAAATCCATTTTACTTCTAAGAATTTTAAAAGATTTCAATACATTAATCGCTTTTATTTTAAAATAAGGCATCAACAGAACTACCTGATCATAGAATGTAAAAAAGTCACTATAAAGCAGAACAATTGCCAAAAAGCACATCAATGCTATTTTATAGTATAGATTTTTTTCTCTACATTTATTAGGTAAAAAACTAAATATTCAATTTTCCTTCAAAATTCATAACTAAATTTAGACCATGAAAATTTTAATTATAGAAGATGAGCTGGAAATTGCTCAAAGCATCAAAAATTATTTTAAGACTAATGGTATTCAATGCGAAACAGCAGAAAGCTATAATTTGGCATTGAATAAAATTGATTCTTATGATTATGACTGCATACTTCTGGATCTTATGCTGCCTGACGGTGACGGATTTGATATATTAAGGGAACTCAAAAGAAAAAACAAAACAGATGGTGTCATTGTGGTTTCTGCTAAAGAAACGCTTGAAACACGTTTGGAAGGATTCAATCTTGGTGCAGATGATTATCTTACCAAACCTTTTCATCTAGCCGAACTTTTGGTTAGAATGCAGGCGTTAATCCGCCGCAAGAATTTTAAAGGTAGTAACAGCATTATATTCAATGAAATTGTAATTGAAATTCTCTCTAAAACTGTCAGTGTAAATGACCAGAAATTAGATATTACCAAAAAAGAACTTGATTTGTTATTGTTTCTAATAGGCAATCAGGATAAAGTGTTATCAAAAGCTGCAATTGCCGAACATCTTTCCGGAGATATGGCAGATATGCTCGATAATCATGACTTTATTTATGCACACATCAAAAATCTCAAAAAGAAACTAACTCAGGCAGGAAGCGGCGATTATATTAAAACAGTTTATGGACTTGGATATAAATGGGAAAATGAATAATAAAAAACTGCTTAACAAAACGACAAACAGCTTTCTTGCCTATGCTATCATCATTTTATTGATAGCGGCACCATTATTTTATTTCATAAGCCAACAGCTTTATATTTATGAAACTGATGAAGTACTGCATTTTCATAAAGGTGCTTTTGTCAAGGAAAGCCATAAGGATTTTACACAGACTGATATTGATTTATGGAACAAATACAATCATGAAGTAATGATTGTTTCTGATATGGGTGTCAGGAGCGATTCTATAGTTGGTAAAATGCTCTATGATTCTATTGCAAAAGAACAGGAACCTTTTCGCGTACTCTATGCTCCCGTGAATATAAATGGAAAAAGATATACTTATACGGAGAGGATAAATTTATTGGAAATGGAAGGAATGGTCTTTAGCATTGCCGGCATGTTTCTATTTATCATTATTGTACTCCTGATTGGAATTATCTGGATCTCAAAAGCCACTGCCGCTAAAATCTGGAGCCCTTTTTATAATACGCTGAATCAGATTCAGGATTTTGAAATCGATAAAAATAAACCACCACATTTCATTGCGACTGATATTGACGAATTTGACCGCCTAAATAAAAGTCTTGTAAGGCTTATCGAGAAAAACACAGCTATATACAAGAGTCAGAGAGAGTTTGTTGAAAATGCCGCCCATGAGCTTCAGACACCTTTAGCATTATTCCAAAATAAAATTGATACCCTGAGTCAGCTCAATTTGAATGAAGAACAATCTTCTCTGGTTGCGTCTTTAAATACGGATGTATCAAGGTTAAACAGGCTTAATAAAAACTTGTTGTTACTCTCTAAAATTGACAACGAGAGTTTCCTTGACAAAAATACTATTGTACTTAATGACTATCTTAAAAAACATTTAGATTTTTTTACAGAACAGGCCAATGCTAAAAACTTAACGATTATCACTGAATTTACCTCTACTTTAAGTGTAACAGGAAATCCAGCCCTTACTGAGGTACTGATTAATAATTTGTTTTTAAATGCGGTTCGTCACAATGAAAAAAATGGAAAAATCATTATTACAACCCTAGAGAATGAATTAATATTTTTAAACAGCGGTCAAAATACTCCTTTGAAAATTGAAAAACTTTTTAATCGATTTTCAAAAACTAATCCCTCTTCGCAGGGAAACGGCCTTGGTCTGGCAATAATCAAAAAAATAACGGAACTTAATCGTTGGGAAATAAGCTATACTTTCGATAATAATTTACATAGTTTCAGCGTCAAATTCTAAAAAATTCAAACTTCCTACAGATTCATATTTAAACTTTGTACTAGATTTTTTATCCATTAAAAAAAATAGTACTTATGAAAAATTCAATCCTAACATGTTTAGTCCTGCTTTTTTCTTCCTTTGCCATAGCGCAGCGCGTAAGTGAAAAAGACATCCCTAACATTGTAAAATCGACCTTTTTACTATCCTATCCTGACCAGACCAATGTGAAGTGGGAAAAGGAAAAAGAAAATTATGAAGCCAGTTTTACCATTGGTAAAACAGATCGCTCCATGCTTGTAGATTCTAATGGTAACATCATAGAAACTGAAGAAGAAATCAGCGTAAAAAAACTTCCGGCCAAAGCCTTGGCTTACATCAAACAAAATTACAAAAACATAAAGATCAAAGAAGCTGCGATAATAACGGACGCCCAAGGCATCGTTACTTTTGAGGCTCAGGTGACTTCTATTGACCTGATTTTTGACAAACAAGGAACTTATATTAAAAGCATAGCCGATTAAAACCTATACAAATGAAATTAAAGATAATTTTGGTGCTCTCATTCTTTGTAATAAAAATTTTTAACGTAACAGCACAAAACAACTCCGTAACACTATCAGGATTAATTAAAGACAAAACTTCTAAGGCCCCCCTGCCCTATGTAAACATAGTTTTAAAATCAGCCAAGGACCAAAAATTTCTTTTTGGGACTGTTACAGCTGAAGACGGACGTTTTAATTTGGCAGCCGTTCCTTCCGGAAACTATTTATTGGAAATTACTGCCACAGGCTACAAACTAAAACTGCAAAAAGTATTTGTAGGTACGCTATCAGATTTCCTGGACTTGAATACCATTGATCTTGAAGAAGATATTAATGCCTTGTCTGAAGTTGTAGTAACTTCAAAAACTTCCGAGATAAGTGCAAAAATGGATAAAAAAGTATTTTCCGTAGCCGAGAATATTACCCAAAGCGGCGGTTCTGTACTGCAATCTATGCAAAATCTTCCGGGTGTTACCATAAATGACGGAAAAGTACAATTAAGAGGAAATGATAAAGTAATGGTGTTAATTGATGGAAAACAGACTGCTCTGACAGGTTTTGGAAATCAATCCGGTTTGGATAATATTCCGGCTTCGGCAATTGAAAAAATCGAAATTATCAATAATCCTTCTGCTAAATTTGATGCGAACGGAAACGCAGGAATCATCAATATCATTTACAAGAAAAACAAACAGGAAGGATTGAACGGAAAAGTAGGAATCAGTTCCGGATATGGGGCATTATGGGAACGTAAAGCAAATTTACCTGCCATACGTCCGCAATATCAGATGACGCCAAAAATGAACCCTTCGTTGTCGTTAAATTATCGCAAGAATAAAATAAACGCTTACCTTCAGGCAGATTATTTATATACGGAAACGCTTAACAAAAATGAATTTGTAACCCGAACTTATGAGGATGGAACTATCATCAATCAGCAAACGGTGCGAAACCGCGATACTCATTTTACAACACTTAAATCTGGTATAGACTGGAATTATAACGAACATAATACATTTGCTTTTTCAGGGCTTTTTGGAAGTGAAAAAATTATTGATAACGGAGACGAGCCTTTTTTTAATCAAGATTATTCAGAGCGTTTACGTCTTTGGCGTTTTCTTGAAGATGAGCTTAAAACAACTGTTATGGCCAGCGCTTCTTACGAACATAAGTTTAAAGAAGCAGGACATAAATTAAATGCCGGAATTAATTATACCTATCACAGAGAAGATGAAAAATATTTCTTTACCAATATTTTACCAACTTATACGCGACAAGATTCTTTTAAATTACTTTCTGATGAAAAAGTGATTGATATTAATCTTGATTATGTTCAGCCATTGAAATATGGTCGTTTTGAAACCGGTTTTAAATTCAGAAACAGAGAAATCCCTACCAATATGCAATTTTTTGCTGGACAGAATTCCCCAATTGATGCCAATGCCGGGGGATGGGCAAATTATAAAGAAATTATTCCCGCCCTATATTCTAATTATATCTACGAAACCAATAAAATTGAGGCGGAACTTGGACTTCGTTATGAATATGTAAAATTACAATATGATGTAAACCCAGATCATCCTACTTATAAAAGCAATGATTATCATTATACTGAACCTTTTCCGAGCATTCGTTTTGGATATAAAATAAATGATAAAGATAAAATCACCGCTTTTTATAACCGTAGAGTCGACAGGCCAAGCGAAGTTGATATTCGTATTTTTCCTAAATATGATGATGCTGAAATCATTAAAGTGGGAAATCCGGCTCTTCGCCCTCAATTTACCAGTGCTTTCGAAATTGGTTATAAAAAGAATCTTGAAAAAGGATATTTTACTGCTTCTCTTTATTACAGGGTAATCAACGGAACCATAACACGCATCGCTACAACAGTTCCCGGAAGCACATTAATTTATAATGTATTTCAAAATGCCGATGAAAGCAGTTCTTTCGGAGTTGAAGCTGTTTATTCTAAAGAAATTACTTCGTGGTATTCTTTCAATATCAACGGAAATCTGTATAAAAACACCATAGATGCTTTTACCGTTACCAATTTATACCCTGTACCAAGCACTTATTATGGCGAAAGTCAGGAAATGGTTTCCGGAAATGCAAAATGGAACAATACTTTACAATTTGATAAAACACTAAAAGGTCAGCTTTCTGTTATTTATCTCGCTCCGGATATTATTCCGCAGGGAAAAGTTGGTTCAAGATTTTCTGTTGATTTAGGATTAAAAAAGACGGTTCAAAAAGGAAAAGGAGAGGTTTTTCTAAATGCTACCGATATTTTTAATACATTAGTCCTACAAAAAAATATAAAAGGACAAGATTTTAGCTATATAAGTAAAGATTATTACGAAACGCAAGTAGTCCGATTTGGCTACAGTTATAAGTTTTAATTTTCTTAATAAGACGAAAATTCAGTTTTAATTCAGAATTGAGTTGTAAACTTTGCGCCACAATATTAAGAAAATATGAAGAAACATTTACCAAAATTTGGCAGATATTCACTGCTGTTCCATTTTATGATCTGGTTTTTAATCATGTCACAAATCTTACGATTTACTTTCTTTATATGGCAATATGACGAAGTTACGTGGAATATTATTGATTTAATCAGGACTCTTTTTACAGGTTTATTTTTTGATATTGGTACAATTACTTTTATATCACTGGCAGGAATTGTTTATTATACTATAATGCCTAACAGATTTATAGGAACCTTATTAGATAAAATATTGGTCTGCTTTTTTACGGCATTAACCACATTTATACTTGTGTTTACCTTTTTTGCTGAATTAACATTCTGGGATGAATTTAAAACCAGGTTCAATTTTATTGCTGTAGATTACTTAATTTATACACATGAGGTTGTGGCCAATATTGAGCAATCATATCCTTTGCCGTTATTAATTGGAGGTGTATTATTATTAACAGCTGTTTTTCTTTTCATTTTTCACAAAAGAAAAGCTTTTACTGATACTTTTAGTTCTAAAGCTGGTTTAAAAACAAGAATTGTTGTACTGAGCTGTGCTTTGGCTATTGCTTTATTTTTTGGTTCTTTTATCCATAATTATCAGGCAGAATGGTCATCAAACCGTTATAACTCTGAAATTTCTAAATCAGGAATTTATTCATTTTTTGCTGCCTTTAGAAACAACCAAATGAAGTATGTTGATTTCTATACTTCGATAGATAATGATAAAGCCTTTGGAATTATAAAAGAGAAACTTAAAAATCCAAATGCACGTTATAATTCTATGGGATATTCGATCCACAGAACTATTACCGACAGTACCCCATCATTAGAAAACAAAAATGTTGTATTTGTGCTTGTAGAAAGCCTTAGCGGAAGCTTCCTGAAAGAATTTGGAAACAAAGAAAACATTACGCCTTTTATGGATAGTCTGGCCCAGAAAAGTATTTTCTTTAATGATCTTTATGCAACCGGAACCAGAACTGTGCGTGGTATGGAAGCTGTAACACTTTGCATACCGCCAACTCCAGGACAGTCAATTGTAAAACGACCAGAAAACCAGAATCTTTATACGGTTTGCAGTGTTTTTAAATCGAGAGCTTATGATTGTAATTTCTTTTACGGCGGTGACGGTTATTTTGATAATATGAACGCTTATTTTGGCGGAAATGGCTTTACCATTTATGATCGCGGACGCGGAAGTGTTTTAAGTGATAAGATCAAAACAACACGAAATAATATCAATGATAACGAAGTAACGTTTGAAAATGCATGGGGAATTTGTGATGAAGATATTTTTAATAAAATGCTTAAAGTTGCTGATGCTCAATACAAAGACAGTAAGCCTTTCTTTAATTTTGTAATGACAACCTCAAACCACAGACCTTTTACTTATCCCGAAGGAAAAATTGATATTCCGTCAGGAACGAGCCGTGAAGGTGCTGTAAAATATACCGATTTTGCTTTAAGACAATTGTTCAAAAAAGCAAGTACGAAACCCTGGTTTAAAAATACGGTATTTGTTATCATTGCTGATCATTGTGCGAGCAGTGCAGGAAAAGATGAAATTGATGTTGCCAATTATCATATTCCAGCTTTTATTGTAAACTTATCAGAACAATACAATCAGAAAATAATGAAACAATGTTCTCAAATTGATCTTTGGCCCACTTTGTTTTCTATTTTTCACTGGAATTATGAATCTGATTTTTTTGGGAAAAACGTTTTAGCTTCAAAATTTGAAGAACGGGCTCTTATGGGAACGTATCGCAAACTTGTTTTGATGAAAAAAGAAAAAGTTATGATTCTTTCTGATCAGAAAAAACAGGCTTTTTACACTTGGAACAAAAGTGATAACAGCTTAAAATCAATACCAATGAATCAGTCCTTTTTGGATGAAACCATTTCGTGGTATCAAACTGCTGATTACCTTTTTACAAATAAACTTTTAAAATAAATAATGACTTATATTCATTTTATTATTAATCCAATTTCAGGAAGTGGCAAACATAACCTTGCCGCTTCTTATATTCTTCAGCATTTTCCAGCCTCAGAATATCAAATTGCAGTGGATTATACCAATCATAAAACGCATGCTGTCGAATTAACAAAAGCAGCAGTAAAACAGAATCCTGATTATATTGTAGCTTGTGGCGGAGATGGTACGATTAATGAAGTTGCCTCTTGTTTAGTAAACACCAGAATTATTTTGGGAATTATTCCCGTAGGATCAGGAAATGGTCTTGCATCTAACTTAAATATTCCAAGAAATTTTAAAAAAGCTATTGACATTATCAAAAAAGGGAAAACAACTTTTATGGATGTTGGAAAAATAAATGATTTTTATTTTTTCAGCAATATGGGAATTGGTATTGATGCTTTAATTATAAAAAAATACGAACGTTCCGGTAACAGAACATTATCTTCTTATGTAAAAGCTGCTCTATCGTCAAGTTTTCAATATAAGGCCAAACAGGCAATTATATCATTTGAGGATCAGAAGATAGAAGTGAATCCGTTTATGCTCTTTATCTCTAATTCAAACGAAATGGGATATAATATGAGCTTAACGCCAAAAGCAAGCCTTAGTGATGGACTGTTAGATATGGTAATTATCCCGGAATTGTCTTTTATCGAAAAACTCTTATTGGGATTTAATGTGCTTCGAAATACAATTGAAAAATTCAAAAAAGCAAAACATTATTTAGTAAATGAAGTGCACATCAAAATGCCCCAAAAGATCTATATAGACGCACAGATCGATGGTGAACAGTACAATATAAAAACTAACATCATAAATGTACGCATCTTGCCCAAAGCTTTGAAGGTACTGGTTTAATTTATCTCTGAATAAATCCTGATTCAGGATTTATTCAGAGCTTTTTTTGAATCATTCCAGTAAAATACGGTCCATTTCTAGTATGTACAAATTTTTGTTGAACTTGATTTTAGTATCAATTCCAATGCTGCCGTCACCGTAAGGTTCATATTTTTTACAATTGGAAACCGAAAAAAGCCCAACTACAGGTATATGAACCGATTTTGCTAAATGCATAATACCGCTGTCGGCACCAATAAAAATTGCCGTATTAGCTATTACCGAACCTATCTCACGAATGTCTTTACTGTAAAAACTGGTAGCCTTAAATCGAATTTGAGAAGCATTTTCCAAAGGCAGGATTTCAATAATATTATAATCCCGCTCATATTTTCTTTTTAACAGCTCATAAAAATCATTCCACCATAACTCCGAATAACATTTATCACTTGTTGCATAAGTAAATATGGCAATTGTCTTTTTTTGGTTTTCAAATTTTCCGTTAAGAATTTTTCTACCCTGATTGATTTCTTCCTTACTTAATTCAAGATCGATAGTAGCAACTGGATTAGAATTTATGCTAATACCCAAAGCTTTTAGATATTCCCTGAAATTGTAGACCGGATATTTCGCTATATGATGATAATCGTCTTGCTTTACCTCATCATCATTTATAGTATCACCATAAAATTTATAAGCTGCTTGAGAGATTTCTACAGCTAATCTGCCTGATGAAGAATCCTTGTCTACATTTAGCACCATATCGTATTTTTTGCGCTTAATGTTTAACCATACTCCTAAATACGCAAAAAGGTGATTAAAAGGCTTTTTTGGAAGTACAATGATTTCTCCAATCTGCGGATAATTTTTTAAAATAATCGGCATTAAACCTCCTTTTACAAAAAGATCAATCCTGGCATTGGGAAAAGTACTACTGACTTCTTTAATTAAAGGCGTAATAAGCAGAAGATTTCCTAATCTGCCATTTGGCCGGCAAATTAGTATTTTTTTTATCTGAGCAGGATCTTCAATACTCTTTGAAGAAACTTTAGAGGTGCTCATATTTTTGGTAAAAAAACGCATAATACTTCTTCTTATACTATTTATATTTTTCGAAATTTTCATTTTGCAATAAGGTTTTAAATGCTAAGGTTATAGCTTGTGGTATTTTATCTATTGTCTAAAAAATCAAATAATTAAATCTTTTAAAACTGTACAACCATTCCGCCGCCAAATTGTTTTCCGTTATAAAACGGCATCAACATTGAGGTAACTTTATTTTCTTTTGAAGGGAAAATGCTGTTTTTTACATAAGGAAAAAGCCAGTAAGCTGCCTTGGTACTTAATATTCCAATCCCAGCTCCGGCAGCTACATCAGTAAGCCAGTGTCTGTTATTATACATTCTGAAAAGCCCTGTTCCAGTCGCTACTATATAGCCGCTGATTCCGTACCAAATTGATTTGTCTTTGTACTCCTGCCAAAGAAATTCGGCACCGGCAAAAGCATTTGCGGTATGCCCGGAAGGAAATGAATTATAAGATGTGCCATCTGGCCTTTCTACGTGTGTAATCTTTTTTAAGGCAAAAACCGTAGTACTCATCATAAGATAAGAAGTAGCCAAAATGATCGATCTGTCCTTAAGATTGTTTTTACCTTTTATACCCATCGCATTAAGCGCATATACGGAGGCTGCGGGAGCATATTGAGAGAAATCATCAATAGTGATTTTGTTATCAATATCCTCTTTTACCTCATCCCGAATTTGAGAATTAAAGCCCTTAAGCCAGTCACTTTCCAAACCGATAAAACCGTAACCAATCAATACGCCTGGAATAATTAACTGTTTGTAATTAAACTTTAAATTGTGCACAGTATCTTTAACCATAAGAGTATCTGCCACATGTTTTTGTACCTGAACTACTGTGTCTTTAACACCTACAATAGAATCCGTAACATGTTCTTGTGCCTGAACGACAGAAATACCCAGAACGAATAATAAAAAAGTTTTTAGCATTTTAATAGAGATTAGAAATTAATATTACATTGACAATCAAACAGGTAGTTTTCTCTCATATTAAATAAGTATGGTGTTTAGGGTTTTTATAGATTATCGCCAAAAGACTCGGCAGTACAATTAATAATAAAGGTATCGCAACAATAAATCCTCCGATTACTGCAATTGCTAATGGCTGATGTAATTCTGCACCAGTTCCAACTCCAATAGCCAGAGGCAGTAAGGCTATTATGGCTCCAATAGCCGTCATTAATTTGGGTCTTAATCGTGTTGATATCGAATAGATTAGTGACTGATTAATATCAGAAGTCAGTTTGTAGGTTTCACGAAACTGCAGAAAAGTAAAAATGGCATTTTCGCTAATAATCCCAACAATCATAATGATTCCGGTGTAGCTTCCCACATTCAGCGGAACGTTGGTTATAAAAAGTAATAAATAACTTCCTGAAATTCCCAATACAGATATTATAAGAATAACCAAAGCTGCTCTAAAATCTCTAAACAAAAATAAAATCACACCAAAAACCAAAAGCGATGAAGCGATCAAAATCAATAATAAATCGCTAAAAGCCTGCTGTTGTTCTTTATAAGCGCCGCCATATTCAACATAATAACCTTGTGGCAATTTGATATTTTGATCTATTTTATTCTGAATTTCTGTCATCACACTTCCAAGGCCTCCATTATCAAGTCTTCCTGTTACAACGCTCATCATCTGCAGGTTTTCACGCTGTACTTCTGCGCTTCCTTTTTGCGGTGTAATTTTAACCAGATTTGAAAGCGGTACAGATTGCCCGCCCGGAAGAAATACCTGCAATTGTTTAATTTCTTCAAGACTTCTTTTATCTGAATTTTTATAGATAAGACGAATGGCCGTGCTTTGCTCCTGCTCTAATAAAGTTCCAATAATATTTCCTTCCAGCTGGGTTTGCATCTGAAACTGCAAATCGGCTGGCGTAATACCATATTGGGCCAGCAAAGTATAATTAGGTTCAATATTGACACTTGGACCAGCCAGAACAATTCCATCAAAAACGTCAGCAGTTCCCGGGGTATTCTCTACAAGACTACTTATATGTTGTGCGATTTCGTTGAGTTTCTTTTGATCGTTTCCGTAAATTTTTACTTCAATAGGAGAAACTGAACTCATCAAATCGCCCAACATATCCCCTATAACCTGTCCAAAATCTATTCTTAAAGCAGGCTGGCTGTTTTCGACCTTTGCTCTTATATCATCAATAACATCATTCGTAGTTTTGGCACGGTCTTTTTTCAATTGAATTAAATAATCTCCTGTATTGGGTTCGGTAATAAAAAAACCCATTTGAGTTCCTGTTCTTCGGCTGTAAGCTTCTACATCAGGGTATTTAATGATTATTTTCTCTACTTCGCGCAACATTCGATCTGTTTCTTCAAGAGAAGTTCCCGGTGGAGATTCATAATCCAGAACAATACTTCCTTCATCCATTTCAGGAAGAAAACCAGTTTCAAGATTAGGCAGAATAAGAAAAATAGAGAGTACCAAAACGATACAAAAGCCTATACTCAAAATAGGTTTTTTAATAAAAAAGGAGACCCATTTTTGTTCTTTTACATCGTGCGCTTCCTGCTGTATATTATCAGAAGATTTTTCTTTTCCGGAAAACATCAGATAAATCACCGGAAGCAGCAGCCATGTTACCAAAAAAGAACAGACTAAAGTGATGATCATTGTATCTGTCAAAACTTTAAAATAAGATCCCGCTACACCGCTCATCAAAACAAACGGAATAAAAATTACGATGGTGCTTATCGAAGAGCCCAGCATCGCAGGAAAAAGATAATTGATAGCCTTTTGCAATAAGGTTTTTACAGGTTCGTCCGGATTTTCTTCATGCGTACGATGAATTTGTTCTACTACGACAATCGCATCGTCTATAATTAATCCCAAGGCAGCGGCTATGGCACCAAGTGTCATAATATTGAATGTTTGTCCTGTAAAATACAATACAATAAGTGTCAAACTTAAAGTAACTGGAATCGTGATTAATATGGTTGCACTTGCTTTTACTGATTTTAGAAAAAGCACCGCAATGATAATGGCTAAAAACAATCCGATAAGCAAACTGTCTGTTACGCTTTTTACGGCATCATTTACAAAATTTGCCTGCTCATAAAATGGTTTTATGGTAATGTCTTTAGGCAATATTGCCTTAAGATCCTTCATTTTCTGATTCATGGCATCAGACATTTCGATAAGGTTGGCATCAGGCTGTTTTATTACCGCAATCAGTATGCTTTCTTTGCCATTTGCATTGACTTTAATATATTCTTTTGCCTCTCTTATTTCTACCAGACAAATGTCACTTAGCCTTACGATTCCTTTACTATTATTGCGGATCACCAGATTCTCCAGTTCGTCTTTTTTATCAAGTTGAGCATCCGTAATGGTTAAATATAAATGGTGATAATCTGCCAGATAACCGTTTGATTTAATAAAGTTGGTTTCACTCATTGCTTGGGTTACCATTGCCGGAGTAATACCGTAAGCGCTCATTTTTTGATAATCGAGTGAAAGCCAGTATTCCTTTTCCTTTCCTCCTACTACACGAATTTCACTTGTTCCCTGAATCTGAGAAAGGAATGGTTTTATCGTATAATTGGCTATTTTTTTTAAATCAACAGCAGATCTTTCTTTACTGTTAATGGCATAACCAATAACAGGAAGTATCGACGGATTCATTTTTTCGACCGTTACCTGCAGATCCGGCGGAAGATCATTTTTAATTTGATTGATCTGGGCTTCGATTCTTGTTTTACTAAGATCAATATCCGCTTTCCAGTCCATAAATGCCGAAATTTCACAGCTTCCTCTGCTTGTCGTACTTCTTACAGTTTGCAATCCCTGCACTTTTTTAATAGCGCTTTCAAGGGGTTTGGTCACGGTAATCATCATTTTATCTACAGGCTGCTGGCCAGCATCAGCAATGATTTTTATTTTCGGAAATGTGATTTCAGGAAATAATCCGGTCTGCATTTTAGAATAAGAAAATATCCCTCCCAAAATAATCAGGAAGATAATTGTACTTAGTCCATTTTTATGGCGGGCAAAAAAAGGCAGCATAACGGTTTATTTATTTGTTATTTTTATTTTGATCGTATCTCCAACTCCATAATTTCCGGTAAGGAGAATTTTATCGTCAGGTTTTAATTTTGGAGATAAAATCTCTACTTTATCAAAAGATTCAATTCCTTTTTTAATCGAAACTTTAACGGCCATATTTTTGCCGACTACTTTCATAATCCAGAAATCAGTTTGCGTTTCATCACTCAAAACGGCACCTTTAGGAAGACTAATTGTTTTATTTGCAGCCGTTTTATTGATCCTAACTTTTACAATTAAACTCTCTGGTATATTGGAGTTTTGCAGTGTTTTTAAAATAACATTCTGCGTTTGTGAAGCCGGATCAACCGTAGGAATGTATTTTTCTACCTTTGTTTTTATTGTCGTTCCGTCAGGCAAAGACACATCTAGTAATTCATTTGGTTTTACGTATCTTTTTAATTCATAAGGAAGACTCAATACAATCGAAAAACTCGCCGCGTCGTTAATAACCGCCAAAGCATCACCTTCTTGTACATAATCTCCTTTTTGAACATTCACAGACGTTACAAAGCCATCACAAGTTGCTCTCAGGTTTAAGGCACCTCCAAAATGTAGATTCGAATCTATTTTATTAATGGTATTTCCCAGCACTTTTGCTTCACGAGTTTTAAGAGAAAAAAGAAGCTGGTTCTTTCTCACAAAATCATTCGATGCAGCATTTACAATTTCCAGATATCCTGTTGTATTGGCTTTAATGGTATTTTTAATCAAATAAGCGGTCGTTGCATTCAGGTCAACATAATTGTCAATTGCCGTAGTATCAATACTTGTCACTGTAACGGGAACGCTCACTTCTGCCGGAACTTCTACCGGAGCAGTTTTGTTGCAGGAATTTAAAATAAGTGCTGTTGCCATTAAAGGCATTACTATGGAGTATATCTTTTTATTCATTTGTTTTCCAGTAATTTATTTCATTAATAATCTGCAGTTTATTTACTGTGTTTTGCGAAATGGCATCCTGAATCGAAATAATGTTGCTCAAAGCAATAATGTATTCGGTAATTTGTGCATCTCCTGTAAGCAGTAATTTTTTATTGGCTTCGATTAATGTTTCTGCTACAACTAATTGTGATTGCAATACTTTATATGTTTCCGTACTTTGATTGAATTTTTGATTCAGCAGTAAAAGCTGCTGATCATACTGCCTTTTAAAATTCTTGTTATAACTTTCAATCGTAGCCAAAGCCATACTATTTTTTTGATGCTGAAGGCTTCTTTGGTTTCCGTCATAAATAGGAATACTTAATCCAAGACCGACACTTACCCCAAAGTTTTTATATCCCTGAGAAATAAAACTCGAATTGTAACCGGCATCTCCTAAAAGTGATAATGACGGTCTATAGGTATTGTCAATAAGCTTATCTGAGTTTTTTATTTTTAAGCTGTCAACTTCAAATTGTTTGAAGAAAATACTGCTTTGTTCCTGATCTGATTTAATGTTCAAATCCGGCGTTTTTAGTTTTACGAAAGTGGTATCTGTTTCTCCCGTAAGGTAATTTAACAAAGCCAAATCATTCTGATATTGCTGTTTGAGCTGTAAAGCGGTTAATTCCTGCTGTTTCACCGTGGCATTAAAAATCAGATAATCTGTTTGTTTGTAAATCGAATTTCTGGCTAGTTTTTTCAGAATAAGTTCTTCTTCTTTTAAAAGAGACGTTATTTTGTTGTTGTACGTCATCTGCATTTCAGTACCAAAAGCAGCAATATATTGTGCAATAATGCTTTTGTCTAAATCCTTAACCGCGATTTTTTTATTGATTATGAGTGCATCTTTAATCAGTTTAAAAGAATCTGCCTGCGAATTGATTTGATTTTTACCTAATATTCTTTTATTGACGCCAACCAAAGCCGAAACCATTTGCCCATTACTCAAAGCTGTATCATAACCATATCCGTTAATTACGGGAGCATAATTTGCATTTAGATTTCCTGCGACCTGAGTTTTATAAACACCTCTGTTAAGAAGACTGTCAAGTGTTGAAATCTTAATTTGATTTTGATAATCAGCCAATAAAGGAGAGTTTGTTCTGGCCTTCTCGATGAAGTAAATCAAATCTTTCTCCTGCGAGAAAGACCTGACACCAATCAAAACAAGTATGAAAAAAAAATATCTTTTCATTTTATGAAGATTTTAAAAATTGATGTAAAATTATTTTACTGTCAAAACTTTAAAAGTCCCAGGAATAATGACAGCACGCGGATTTGGGTTTTCTGCCGTTGCATCAGGAGTTTTTCCAAAAGAAGCTGTTGGCATATAAATCGTACCGGTTGCTTTGCTCATTGTAATTGTTCTGGCGCCTTTTACAGTAGGAACAGTTTCTAAAACAGCATAGCTGTCTTTATTTTTTTGCTTAATTACAGTTAAAGTTCCTTCACCATTTGAACTAAATATCAGTTTTCGTTTTTCATCATAAAAAACACCGTCAGAACCTTCACCTATTGGCAGAGTTGTAACAACTTTACCTGTAATAGCATCCGTTACAATCATAATTGAGTTTCCGCAAACACTGAAAAGCCTATTATTAACCACATCAAAAGCCAGTCCCGAAGGTTCGTCTCCCGGACTTATATCAAAAGTTTTTACGACTTCTAGTTTGATGGCATCTATTACTTTTATTTGATTTTTATCTTCGATGTTTACATAGACCAAACCTTTTTTATTTGTTGCAGAAAATTCAGGTTTTCCGTCAAGCGGAATTGATTTTAGAACTTTATTAGTAACAGCATCTATAACTGTTGCGTCATTGCTTTTGGCATTATAAACAAAGACTTTCTTAGAAAATTTATCATATAGTATAGCATCCGGTTTAACGCCCTTAATGGCTACTTTTTCGATCAGTTCAAAAGTTGTAAGATTAACGATTGTAATAGCATTATCAGCTCCGTCAGATATAAAAGCTTTGTTAAGATCGTTAGCAATAGTAATACCGTGAACTCCTTTTGTATCAGCAATTACACCTATTGCTTTGTCCGTTTTTAAATCGATAACATTAACAACATTACCGTGAGATACAAATAATCTTTGGGCCGGTTCATCAACAGATAAATAATCCCATCCAAGATCTCCTGCAACAGGAATTTCGTTGGATAATTTTAGATTTTGAGCTTGCAAAAAAGAAGCAAAAAGAGCAAGCAAAAGCACAATTAAACATTTCATAATAAGCAATTTAAATTCTAAACAAAGTTGCTCATCAATCCTGAATTAAATCTGAATTAGTTCTTTGCCTATGCTTAATATTGTATTAAGAAATGCTGTCTTTTTAATTAAATTGCTGGCAGTTGCGGTTCATTATTATGATCTGATTCTCCTTTTTTAATTTCCAGTTTTCCAAATTTATAGCTAAGCGAAATTCCAAACGACTGAACAGGAACATCCCTAATATTGACCTGATTGAAACTTTCTCCAAATTTGGTAGATCTTTGTTTCATGTATTTATTGAAAGGATTTGCCATCGTAACACCTAAGCTTGCAGCCTTATGCCAAAACTTTTTTCGCACTGCCAGATTATAGAAAAATGAAGAAGGACGATCTCCCTGCAGATTCTTTTGAGAAGAGCGGTAGTTTCCAAAAATTTCTGCCGTCATAGTAGGCTGCAACTGGTCAAATTAGTCCTTTAATTAAAGTCGCTTACACTTGCAAAACCCGGATTGGCAGTTGTTCTTTCTCCCAGTTCAACAGTAGACCTGATATTTAATTTTTCATTTATGGCCAACGATCCAAAGATACTGGCGCCAATATCAGTTTGAGAACCAAAATTATAACGCTGTGTTAAGGTTACATCTGTATAATCTGTTCCGTTGATATTTAATGTTGGGTAAAATGTGGTAAAACTCTGGATATCTTTTGTATTACGGCGATAATATCCTGAAAAACAAATATTTGCTCTATTGGTTTACGTTTTACTGTATCCAAGTTCAAAACGATTACCAATTTCAGGTTTCAAAAATGGATTTCCTGTACTGATATTATGCGGATCACTAATATTAAAAAAAGGATTCAACTCTTCATAATCAGGTCTTTCGATACGATAACTATAAGCAAATTTTATAGACTGGTCTTCACTAAATTTATGCTGAATTGTAAATGACGGCGCAAAAATATCATAATCCGGTATGCGACACCAACAAAATCTGCCGTTGTATTGGTATGTTCGTAACGAAGTCCTGCTTTTCCGTTTAAAAATCCATTAAATAAAGAAAAAGAACTTGATACATAAGCCGAATAAATATTTCGTTTATAAGTAAAACCATAAATCTGACCCACATTATTCATATATTTTGTTTGTGCTAAAAAATTTCTTCCAGATATGTTTATTGCTTTTTTTCCTGTACCGTTTCTTTTCAGTCCCTGAGTATAAATGTTACGTTTGAATCTGTCCAAAACTAAACAATAAGAAAATGCAACTTGGGTATTTTTCTTCAGAAGTGCTCAGCTTTTTATTTGTAACAAGAGCTAAGAATTTTAACGTAGAAATCTGCAAAGATATTTTCTGATAAAAGTAAACCAAAATTGAAGCGTTTTTGCTTTTTGCTTTTGTAAAGAAAATATTTCGGATTGAAATTTTTCCCAGGAAGCCATTTTTATATCATTGGAATGCAAAGGATAGCTGTCATCCCATATTTTTTTCAATTCTAATTCAACTCTTTCTTTATTCATCATCTGAAAAGCTAGATTTGTCCATAATTCTAAAACTTCAAAACAGTATTTTTTAGAAATCATTTAAAAACAGAATAAAATTAAACAGACATTTTGAATTAATTTTGAACTTCAGCAATATTTGACAGCCAAGTATTAAGAGATTTACTTTCTAATTTACCTGAAGAAGAATAATCTTTTCCTTCACGGAGCAAGCTTAGATCAGGATAATCGCATCCGAATATAGGATTTTGATAAACTGATTTATTGGTTAAAATTTCGAGCTGTTTCCGTTCAGTCATTGCTAAACCTATTGGTTAAAATTTAATTACTACTGAAATAAAGATAAATATACAATTTCAAATCAGGTTCCGTCGCATCTGTCAGAATCAAATATAAGACTTTAAGTAATTTTAAAGTTAGTCCGCAAATTTACAGAATGATTTAAACATAGATATTTCTGGTCAAACCATCTGATTCTTTCTTAGCGTATGTACAACTTCAATTCCGCTCAATGTTCGTCTGGCCGATTCAAAACTTTTAAAACCTAATCCGTTTTGTATGCGCCACTCGATGAAACGATGGTCCTGTTATACAATATTGTTGAGATATTTACAATGCCGGATTTTTATCTTTGAAAATGAAAGCTTGTTATAGACTTTGATAGCGGCAGTATTAGAACCGCTTTTATCAATGTTTATTACTCTTGGCCGGCAGTCATTACTAATTGCTTTAATTAGAAATTACTGAGTGATCATTCTCTGTCTTTTTCTGGTCAAAAGAAAGTCTACTGTATTGCCTAATTTATCTACTGCCCTATATAAAAATAACACCACATGCCTTTTACTTTGATATAAGTCTCAGCTCATGTCCAGATCACTCCCACTCTGCCTTTTCTCTTCTTCATCTCTAACTCAAGCTAAGGTGTAAACTTATAAACCCAGCACTGAATTGTAGCATGATTCACAAGCACTACTCTAATTTTCATTATTTCCTGAACATCACACTAGCTAAGTGTAAATCTTAATTTAAAATACACTGCCTGAAGAATGATATATTTTGGATAACAATGACCTTTAGTATTCATTTTTTGATGGGTTTAAAATTATAAAGATAAAGTTATTCACAAATGCGACAGAACCTATTTTTGAAATCAATAAAAAATAGAAATTGAAATATCTAATACTTTATCGCAGATTCTCTAACTATATTTTCTAGTTTGACCACATATTAAAATTTTTTGTACTGTACACTTCGAAAAAAAAATAATTTTACCTCTCAAAAAATTCTGAATTACACATCTTATTTTAAATGAGTTGACATTGAATTATATACCTGTTCTGCCACAAAAAGTTAAGGCAGTCAAGTTGGTTGTTATTCAATTGTCAACAATAATAGTTTTGTGGCAGAATTGTGGCACATGGTATTATTTACAACAAAAAATTAAATACTGACAATGGCTTACAAATTTAGGTTTAAATATTTCCAAGACACCGATTTCCTGAGTTTAGTATATCATATATTTCTATTAAAATTCTTTTGTAAATTGCTTTATAAACAAATCAATATTTTATTATCTTTCTGAGCGATAGAATTAATAAATATAGACTTATTAACACTTCCATACTAAATGAAATAATCGAAAATCTTTTTCTTTTAATACGCTGACTTTCCTTTTCTATGCTATTTGCAATTCTAGCCTTTAAATTAGATTTGTCTTCTTTGGATAAACTCTTAAAATTTGGATTCAAAATAATTTTTTTTTGAGTTATATTATTTTTGAGCATACAAATTATATTTCTCCACTTCGATAAAGCTAAAAAAGACTCACACTAAGTAAGACGTGAGTCCCGATCCAAGCAGCATCTAGTTTCTTTTATTCCTTTTTAGAATATGCTTATAACTGTTAGTTCTTTACCGGAACTTTGGGATTAATCTTTCAAGAATGGATAATCTTTGTATCCATGCTCACCTCCATCGTACATTGTCGCGTGGTCAAGTGCATTGAACTCGACATTCAATTCAAATCTTCTTGGCAAATCTGAATACTGCTCTAAAAAACATTATTAAAGCTTTGACTTCCAATTACCGGCTATCAATGTTAATATTTCCAATATGACTTTTAATTACTAAAGTTTTTCTATTTTTGTAAAAACATATTTTCTGAAAAAATCAATTGCCATATCATTATTATTTGTTTTCGTGTTTAGCAGCACGGATATGGGACAACTATTGAAATTACCAGTTTTGGTTCATCATTTTATAGAGCACAATCACAAAGAAAAGGCAATTACATTTATAGCATTCTTAAATGAACATTATTTTTCGAATGAAAGCCATCCGGACAATAGTAAACACGATCATCAAAGCTTACCTTTTAAAACAGGGTGCAGTCACTCTATAACTACATTCCTTGCTTTTGAGGATTTAAATTCAGTTTTACAACAACGTATCAACAGTATTACTTCAAATAATGTTGTTCCACTTTATCGTCAGCATTATACCTCAAATCTTTTTGGTGCCATCTGGCAACCGCCTAAACTGAGTTAATGATTTTTTATTTAAATAGTCCAATGCTGAATTAATAGGCTGTCGGATTATTAAAATGTTTTGGCATATGCTTTTTTGCATACTGCTAATTCTATTCATTTCATTAATCTCAAAGTCATGCTTAATAAAATTATTGAATTTTCTATAAAGAACAAACTCATTATCGGTCTTTTTATCCTTGCTCTTATTGGATATGGCAGTTATGAATTTACCAAATTACCCATTGATGCCGTACCAGATATTACGGACAATCAGGTACAAATAATCACATCTGCTCCTTCGCTCGGAGCAACGGATATTGAACGATTGATCACCTTTCCCATTGAACAGGCAAACAGCAACATTCCAGGATTAAAAGAAATCCGCAGTTTTTCCCGTTTTGGATTATCTGTGGTTACCATTGTCTTTAATGATCAGACTGATGTGTATTGGGCCAGACAGCAAGTATCCGAAAGGTTAAGCGCTGTCAAGGACCAAATCCCAAAGGGTATAGGAGAACCCTCATTAGCTCCCGTAACAACAGGTCTTGGAGAAATATATCAATATGTAGTCAGAGCCAAACCCGGCTACGAAAAAAAATATAATATAACTGAACTCCGCACTATACAGGACTGGATTGTTCGCCGACAGTTAGTGAGTGTTGAAGGTGTTGCAGAAGTGAGCAGTTTCGGAGGAAAACTAAAACAGTATGAAATTGCTATAGATCCAAACAAACTCCAATCTTATAATATTACCATAAGTGATGTTTTTGCAGCCTTGGAAAAAAACAATCAGAACACTGGAGGGGCTTATATTGAAAAAGGTCCTAAAGTTTTGTACATACGAAGTGAAGGGCTAATTAGTACTATCGAAAATATAAATGATATTTCAATCAAAAATACCGGCAGCGGCACTCCGCTTTTTATTCGTGATGTAGCTGATGTACGTATCGGAAGTGCTATTCGTTACGGTGCAATGACCTATAATGGAAATGGCGAAGTATCCGGGGCGGTAGTAATGATGCTAAAAGGAGCCAACAGCAATGTGGTGATAAAAAAGATCAAAGAACGTATCGAGCAGATCCAAAAAACATTACCCGAAGGAGTGATTGTAGAACCTTTTTTAGACCGCACCAAAATGGTAAATAATTCCATTTCAACGGTTGAAAAAAATTTGCTGGAAGGAGCGTTAATTGTGCTATTTGTACTGATCTTCTTTTTGGGAAATGTAAGAGCCGGATTAATTGTTGCCTCTGTTATACCTATGGCTATGCTTATAGCAGTGATCTTAATGAATATTTTTGGTGTTAGCGGAAATTTAATGAGTTTAGGAGCTTTGGATTTTGGATTGATTGTAGATGGTGCCGTAATTATTGTTGAAGCCTGCCTCTTTAGCCTTCATACTAGAAAAACGAATAAAATATCTCAGGAAGAGATGGATAATACGGTACGGAAAACATCTGTAAAAATGCGTAACGTATCTGTTTTTGGTGAGCTAATTATTTTGATTGTTTACATCCCGATTTTTACCCTACGTGGTATCGAAGGTAAAATGTTTCTTCCAATGGCCCAGACTATCGCTTTTGCCTTATTCGGTGCGTTTATTCTGTCTCTGACTTATGTTCCTATGATGACCGCCTTGTTTTTAAGCAAAAACATAAGCCACAAGAAAAACCTTTCAGATCGAATGATGGAAAAACTGGAAAATTTTTATCAGCCGTTACTAAGTAAAGCCTTGGCAATACCCAGAACAATTATTGGAATAACGTTATCATTATTTGTCTTGGCATTAATCACACTTTCTTTTATGGGAGGAGAATTTATGCCCTCTCTTGAAGAAGGTGATTTTGCGGTAGAAACCAGAGTATTGCCAGGAAGTAATCTGCAAACTTCCATGACAGCTATTTCTCAGGGGGCAAAAATATTGTTGGATAAATTCCCGGAAGTAGAAAAAATAGTTGGAAAAACAGGAAGCAGTGAAGTCCCTACCGACCCAATGCCAATTGATGCAAGTGACATGATGGTTATCTTGAAAGATAAAAGTGAATGGACATCTGCGTCCACTTTTAATGAACTTTCACAAAAAATGGCAAAAGAACTCGAAGCCGTGCCGGGTGTTTCATATGGTTTTCAATATCCGGTACAAATGCGTTTCAATGAGCTGATGACAGGCGCAAGACAAGATGTAGTTTGTAAAATATATGGTGAAAATTTAGATACACTGGCTCTGTACGCTAATAAATTGGGTAAAGTTGTAAATACCGTTGAAGGTACTTCTGATCTGTATGTAGAAACGGTTACCGGAATGCCACAAGTAGTAATTGATTATAATCGTGCTGCAATTGCGCAATATAATTTGAATATTGAAGACATCAACCGAATTGTTAATACTGCTTTTGCAGGACAAAGCACAGGTGTTGTGTACGAAGGAGAAAAACGATTTGACATGGTTGTCCGCCTCACGGGAGAAAAACGTCAAGATCTGGCAGATGTCCAAAATTTGCTAATCCCTACCCCCAATGGAACACAGGTACCGTTATCCCAACTGGCAAAAGTTGATATAACCCAAGGCCCCAATCAAATACAACGAGAAGATGCCAAACGCAGGATTGTTGTTGGCTTTAATGTCCGTGGACGCGACGTTCAGAGCATTGTAAAAGAACTTCAAGGCAAAGTTGAGGCTAAAATAAAGTTTCCAGCAGGCTATTATCCTACTTATGGAGGAGCATTCGAAAATTTAAATGAAGCCAAAACACGTCTTATGATTGCTGTTCCTGTTTCATTGGTGTTAATTTTTATTCTGTTGTATTTTGCGTTCAAATCTATTAAACAAGGGTTACTAATTTATTCTGCTATTCCGCTTTCTGCCATTGGAGGTATTTTCTTTTTAGCATTAAGAGGAATGCCTTTTAGTATTAGTGCCGGTGTTGGTTTCATTGCCTTATTTGGTGTGGCAGTTTTAAATGGATTGGTTTTAATAGCCGAATTCAACAGCATAAGAAAATCAGGTGAAACAGATCTGAAGAAAATCGTAATGGAAGGA
This sequence comes from Flavobacterium pectinovorum, assembly GCF_006438875.1. Classification (GTDB taxonomy): domain Bacteria; phylum Bacteroidota; class Bacteroidia; order Flavobacteriales; family Flavobacteriaceae; genus Flavobacterium; species Flavobacterium pectinovorum_A. The sequence goes on along the minus strand of NZ_RCZH01000003.1, from coordinate 363,849 downwards.
ACGAAAATACGTTTACGACCTGTGCTAATGACCGCCTTTGTAGCTTCTTTGGGCTTCTTACCAATGGCACTAAGTACAGGTTCGGGAGCAGAGGTACAAAAGCCCTTGGCAACAGTAGTAATTGGCGGATTGCTTATTGCAACATTTCTGACTTTATTTGTTTTACCAATTTTATACATCATGTTCGAAAAAGGAATTAAACAAAAACCGAAAAGACTAAAACCACTTATAACAGTATTAATAATAGCATTATTTTTTTCTTTTCAAAATGTAAATGCACAGGAAAAAATATCCATTGATAAAGCTATTGAAATGGCATTACAGAACAATCTAAAAGTTAAAAATGAAAAACTGAATACTGAATATTTACAAAGAATGAGCCACACAGGCTATGATATTTCCAATACAGGAATTATTGGAGAGCTTGGTCAGTTTAATACCAATATGAACGATATAAAAATAGGGATTTCTCAAAACATAAAATTTCCCACAGTTTACAAAAGACAGAAAAAGTTATTGATAGAAGAAGCCAAAACAGGTCAATGGAACCAGGCCTTGCAGCAAAAAGAAATAACCCGACAAGTTACAACTGTCTTTTATGAAATGGTGTATCTGAAAGAAAAAGAAAGATTGCTGCAAAAAAATGATAGTATTTACTCCGAATTTTTACGAAAATCGACCCTACGTTTTAACAAAGGAGAAAGTAATATTCTGGAAAAATCTACTGCTGAGAATCAATCCGGACAAATAAAAATACAGCTGCAGGAATTGCAAAGTGATTACAAAATGAGTCAAATCCAATTCAAATACTTATTGAATGAAGATAAGGATTTTAGTCCTCTTTGGGATAAGTATAAAATGACATTCGATGAAAAAAATAATGAAAATGCAACTGAAAATCACCCAAGTCTAAAACTAAAGGAACAAGAGATCAATAGTAACAAAGCGGAAATTGCATTGGAAAAATCTAAAAAATTACCTGAATTAATCGGTGGTGTATATTGGCAGACTTTCAAAACCAATACTGCTTTCCAAGATAGTTATAATGGGGTTTATGGCCAGTTTGGCGTGGCACTGCCTCTGTTTAATTCTGCTATAAAAAATAAAGAAAAAGCATTAGGTGTCAACACCCAAATTAGAGAGAATAATTTAAACGATCAGAAGCTAAAACTGCAAAATCGCTTCCAGGAATTGCTTCAGCAATATAAAAAATACCAACAAACTATTTTTTATTATGAAACCCAAGCGCTAAAAAATGTAGCTTTAGTGACCGATGCTGCCAATAAGAAATTTATCAATGGCGATATCAACTATTTAGAATGGGTAATGCTTACCAATCAAAACACTGAAATTCAGAGCAACTATATTGAAGCAGTTAGAGAATTGAACACAACTGTTATTGAACTCCATTCATTAACTAACATATAAAAATCATGAAAGAAACAGCAATATATACTCAAGTCAGTGAAGAATTATCTTTTGTTAATTGGGAGCGCCATGGACAGGCCATAGTAACGGGTTTATGTCTTTTATTTATAGGGCTTGCATGGTGGGCAGGGAAGAGCGAAATTAGTGTTGCAGAAATCTCGCTTTATATTTTAGCCTATATAGTTGGAGGTTATCAAAAAGCCAAGGAAGGTTTAGATACACTCTTTAAAGAAAAACAGCTTGATGTTGATTTATTAATGGTAGTAGCCGCAATTGGTGCTGCTTCTATTGGATATTGGATGGATGGCGCAATCCTGATTTTTATTTTCTCTCTAAGTGGTGCTTTAGAAAGCTACACCATGGAGCGAACAGATAAAGCCATTGAATCGATTATGAAACTGCGTCCGGAAGAAGCAGTACTTTTCGAAGATGGAGCAGAGAGAACAGTAAAAGTAGAACAACTCAAAAAAGGAGATGTTATTATCGTAAGACCGGGTGACCGTATTGCTGCTGATGGTATTATTATTGAAGGATATTCTGCAATTAATCAAGCTTCTATAACCGGGGAAGCTATCCCAGTAGATAAGAAAAACAATGATGTAGTTTTTTCAGGAACGATCAACGGACAGGGAGCTTTGCAAATTGAAGTAACCAAATCAGCAGAAGATACAATGTTGGCAAAAATTATTCATCTCGTGCATGAAGCTCAAAAAGAAAAACCACCTATTCAACTTTTTGTAGAACGATTTGAAGGAATTTACGCAAAATTTGTTATCATAAGTGCATTGGTACTAATGACTTTACCACATTATATTTTTTCCTGGACATGGAGCGAAACTATTTATCGTGCCATGATTTTCCTGGTAGTGGCTTCACCCTGTGCATTAGTGTCTTCCATTATGCCAGCAACTTTATCGGCAATATCAAACGCTGCCAGAAAAGGTGTTTTATTCAAAGGAGGGGTTCATCTTGAAAACATTGCTGATATAAAAGTGGTTGCTTTTGACAAAACAGGAACCCTTACCAGTGGTAAGCCCAAAGTGATGGATATTGTTCCGCTTCAAAATACTACAGAAATAGAATTGCTGCAAGTAGCGGCCTCTATTGAAACTCTTTCTCAACATCCAATTGCTAAGGCAATAGTTCAAGCGGCCAAGGAGAGAAATGTTGCACTGAAAAGACCAAAGGAATTACAAGCAATTCATGGTCTGGGAGTTCATGGATCATTGGATGGTATATCATACAGAATTGGTAAAGTGGATATATTGGATGACATTTCTCTTTTGAAAGATCATTTAGAGAAGGCAGATGAATTAGAAAATCAAGGTAAAACTGTGATTTTTGTTGCAGTAAATCAAAAGCTTATAGGATTACTTTCTATAGTGGATACTATTCGCCCGGAAGCTAAAAAAGTAATCGATGAATTAAAAGCGATGGGTATAAAAGTAGCTTTGCTAACTGGAGACAGTAAAACAACCGGTAATGCAGTTGGAAAACAGACCGGAATTGATGAAATATATACCGAACTTTTGCCCGAACAAAAAGTAGGAGCAATAAAAAAGCTGGAAAGTAAATATGGCAAAACAGCAATGGTGGGCGATGGAGTTAATGATGCTCCAGCTTTAGCCAGCGCTTCAGTAGGTATTGCAATGGGTGGTGCAGGTACTGATGTAGCGATGGAAACAGCAGATATTATTTTAATGTCTGATAATATTGAAAATATCCCATTTGCCATTTCACTTGGAAAACGTACAAACCGTGTTGTGAAACAAAATATTGTTTTTGCCATTGGTGTTGCCCTAACTCTGGTTACTATGAATTTTTTGGGAGGTATAATTAATCTGCCCGAAGGAGTAATAGGACATGAGGGCAGTACGGTACTAGTAATATTGAGTGGCTTACGCTTATTAAGATAATTATAGTTCTTCTAATTAAAAAAAGGAAAGAGCGCAAAATTAAAATCATTACTAATGCATTATTATTTTAACGTATTAAAAATCAGAAATGAACATTTGGAACAAGCTTTTTAAAACTGAGCAAAAAACAAAAGCAGCAAACGAGCAATTGAGTTTTAAACAAAGATTGTCTGCACTACGAAACCTACCTAAGTTTTTTAAACTGGTTTGGCAAACAAGTCAATCATTGACTATTGCAAATGCTGTACTTCGTATTTTAAAATCGGCAATGCCCCTTGCAATTTTATACGTTGGTAAGCTTATTATAGATCATGTGGTTATAATTAGCATGAGTAAGCAGAGTATATCATCAAATCTTTTATGGAAGTTAGTACTTATTGAATTTGGTCTGGCTATTTTATCAGATATATTAAACAGATCCATCACATTGATGGATAGTTTACTTGGGGATTTATTTTCAAATCATACTTCTGTAAAAATAATTGAACATGCCGCAACATTAGATCTTGAGCAATTTGAGAATTCCGTTTTTTATGATAAAATGGAAAGGGCAAGACAACAAACCGTAGGACGTACCGTTTTACTTTCGCAAGTGCTGAGTCAATTGCAGGATATTATTACAATGGGGTTTTTAGCTACTGGTTTGATGGTGTTTAATCCTTGGCTTATTATCATATTATTAATAGCGATCATTCCTGCTTTTCTTGGTGAAACTTATTTTAATGATCAAAGTTATAGTCTTAACAGAAGACAGACACCAGAGAGAAGGGAGTTAGATTATGTACGATTTTTAGGTGCTAGTGATGAAACGGCTAAAGAGGTAAAGATTTTTAATTTATCCGGTTTTATAATCAATCGTTTTGTTGAATTGTCCAATAAATTTTACCAGACTAATCGTATTTTAATCATCAAACGTTCCATGTGGGGCAGTCTATTTTCAATGCTTGGAACTGCGGGGTATTACCTTGCTTATGTTTTTATAATTTACAAGGCCGTTAATGGAAAAATAACCATTGGTGAACTTACATTTCTTGCAGGCTCTTTCAGACAACTAAGAACATTATTAGAAGGTATTTTAAATCGTTTCACAAGTGTTTCGCAAGGTGCAATCTATTTAAGTGACTTCTTTGAGTTTTTTCAAATAAAATCGCAAATTATACCCTCTTCAAAGCAAAGACCCTTTCCTAATCCAATACAACAGGGCTTTACATTTGAAAATGTTGGATACAAATACATCAATTCAGAGAAATGGGCAAACCGCAATTTAAACTTCACGCTGAATGTTGGAGAGAAACTAGCCCTGGTAGGAGAAAATGGCGCAGGAAAAACAACACTTGTCAAGTTATTAGCCCGATTATATGAGCCTACCGAGGGTAGAATTTTATTAGATGGCTACGAATTAGGGGAATATGATATTAACGATCTAAGAATGCAGATTGGAATCATTTTTCAGGATTATCTTCGCTATCAAATGACAATTTCCCAAAATATTGCAACAGGAAATATCACTGAAAAAGAAAACGATACCTTAATTAAAAGTGCTGCCGAGCAAAGTCTGGCAAATCTATTTATTGAAGGATTTCAAAATAATTATAAACAGCAATTAGGACGACGTTTTAATGAAGGAGTGGAATTATCCGGTGGGCAATGGCAGAAAATTGCTTTGGCAAGAGCCTATATGAGAGATGCCCAATTAATGATTTTGGATGAGCCTACAGCTTCACTGGATGCAAAAGCGGAGCATGAGGTTTTTCAACGTTTTGTAGAGCTAACCAAAGGAAAAACTTCTGTTCTTATTTCGCATAGGTTCTCAACTGTTCGTATGGCCAATCGCATTTTAGTGTTAGATAAAGGTGAGATTCTGGAAATAGGAAGCCATGAGGAATTAATACAACAAAATGGAAAATATGCCGAGCTGTTTCAATTACAAGCAATGGGGTATCAATAATATATTTTTATTGAATGCTTAATATTTGTGCTTTATCAAAAGAAGCTTTACAAATATAAAACAATCAGTCAAAAAAATAAAAAATAAATATTTATAAATAAAGATTCATATAATGAGAAATAAAATAATAATGTCTGTTCTATCTTTAGTATTAGTATCATGCAACAGCAAAGAGAAACAAGAGAATACCAGTGAGGCAAATACAGTAGAAAACGTAACAACCCTTACAGAAACGCAGATAAAAAATGCAGGTATTCAAACTGGAAAAATTCAGCAAAGAGAAATTTCAGAAACACTAAAATTAAACGGAAAAATTGATGTTCCCCCTCAAAATTTAGTTTCTGTCAGTGTTCCAATGGGGGGCTATTTAAAAAGCACCAGGCTTTTAGAAGGGATGTATGTAACTAAAGGACAGGTTTTATGTGTTGTAGAGGATCAGCAATACATCCAACTGCAAGAAGATTATTTATTAGCCAAAGCTAAAATAGGTTATGCTAAGGCTGAATTCGAAAGACAAAAAGAACTTAACCAGAGTAAAGCCAGCAGTGATAAGGTATATCAGCAAGCACAAACAGAGTACAATTCTTTATTGGTAATGGTGCAGTCCTATGGAGAAAAATTAAAATTTGCAGGAATAAACCCAAACAATATATCTGCGAAAACAATCTCAAAAAGCATTAATGTGTGTTCTCCAATAAGCGGTTACGTATCCAAAGTAAATGTAAATACAGGTAAATATGTCACGCCAAGCGATATTTTATTCGAAATAGTAAATCCATCTGATATACATCTGGCGTTAACCGTTTTTGAAAAGGACATCAATAAACTAGCTATTGGCCAATCCTTATTGGCCTACACCAACACAAATCCTGATAAAAAATATGAATGCAAGATCATACTAATTGGTAAGGATTTTTCCCAAAATAGAAGCACAGAAATGCACTGTCACTTCATAAAATATGATAAAACACTTTTACCAGGAATGTATATGAATGCAGTGATTGAGCTCAAGAGCCAACAATCCAATGTTTTACCTTCTGATGCCATTGTAAATTTTGAAAATAAAGATTTCGTTTTTATCGACAAAGGAAATAAACAATTTGAAATGAAAGAAGTTTTAACGGGAAATTCAGAAAATGGATTCACTGAAATTGTTTCAAACGATTTTAAAAATAAAGCTATTGTTACTAAGGGAGCCTATTCTTTATTGATGAAAATGAAAAATATTGAAGAGTAAGGCAACAAAGAGGTACTCCCGAATCGTTCCTTTATACCTTCGATATCTCATTCAGAAGTTTGAAATCTTGGGATTAAATAGTAAAATTTATTTTCTTTATGTCTATTTTTAACTAAGAATCTATACTCCAGTAAATATTTATGTACTTGTTTTGTGAATCGATAATTACTAAAACAACTGTTTATTTCTTATCATTGGACTTGTATTAATTTATTAAGTGACCCTATATGTGTCCCTTACTTAAATCATATATTGTCATCCTTAGATTAACTTGGATTTCATAAAGGCATTGGACCCTCTTTCTCCACCAGTAAAATAATTGTAACTAGATTTTCATACTCGCAATAAAAAAATTATAATAAATTGTCTATAAAATTTTAAGACCACATTTAGTAATTACCATCACTAAAATTTAATACTTTGGGTTTTGTGGCAGAATCGTGGTGCACTGTATTTTGAAAAACTAGAAGTTCAATAAAATAAAGCTCTAACAGGTTTAGGTTCGAAACTGTATATCACAATTAACTCTATTTTTCACTACGCATTTTTAGATAAAATAGATGATTATTTTTTAATGGGATTATTTTTGATTTTGAAGATTGAAACCTAAACTTGCCTTTCAGCCTAGGTCATTATACGTGAATATAATGACCCGAAGGCAGCTGCTGCACTTGCTTTAAGGTCTAATGATATGACCTGTTATCTTACCAAACAAGCTTTTACGAAACATAAATTCCAACTGTCTCATTGTTGTGGGGATTTCTCCCGGAAAGTATGGGAAATACTGTGGTGAATCTTCAATAACTGTCGGGCTCACTGCATTAATACGAATCCCGTTTTCCAGTTCAATTGCCGCTGCACGAACAAAGCCTTCTACAGCACCGTTAGCAGCTGAAGCGTTGGCAAAGTTTACCTGTGGCTCATATGTTAAAGCACCGGTAATTAAAGTAAATGAGCCTTTTGGGTTAATATAATTCTGACCTATCAACACCAGATTTATCTGTCCCATCATTTTTCCTTCCACTCCATTTCTGAATGTTGTGTCATTTAATTTGCTCCATGGACCTACAAATGTTGGACCTGCCGTTGAAATTAAGGCATCAAATGAACCCGTCTGCCTGAAGAGGTTTTCAATTGATTCTGTTGAAGTAATATCGGCATCGATGTCACATCCTTTAGATGCCACTGTGATCACTTCATGCTCTTCTCTGAGAGCTTTTACTAAATGTGTTCCCATAGTGCCGCTTGCACCTACTATAATAATTTTCATAATTGTGAATTTTAAATATTTTTTGTTTTTTTTTCTTTGACAAAGATATATTAGGATGTTTTCAATGTGTTAGGACATAAAGTAAGTTGGATAGGACAGAATTCAGATAATGTATCATTCTTTAACTATTAAGATTATAAACTTTAAAATTGTTCCAATATCAACTTTTTACTTGCTGCCATTCCGGCGGCAGTTCCCATTGCAACTGCATTGGCAACCGTTCTAACCCGCGAGGTATTGTCACCGGAAGCATAAATACCTTCAATTGTCGTTTCCTGAAAAGAATTGATCTTAATGTAACCATCCTCAGTAATAGCACATCCAAGCGATTCAGGTATAGTGCAGCGCTGTATAAAAGGCCTTGGGGAATACATAGTATTCAGCAGCGATTTTGTGCCATCTCTAAATACAATATTTTGGATATGCCCCTCAATATGTTCTAATTTCTTGATTTCCTTTTCAACAATAGTAATATTATGACTTTTCAGCCTGGCAAGCTGTTCGTTTGTTATCGTAGATACACCATTGGTATAGATCGTTAAAGCTGAAGTCCAGTTTGAAATCATCTTCGCTAATTCAAATGCATAATCACCATTTCCCAAAATCCCCGTCCTTGTATTGCGCACTTCATAACCATGACAATACGGGCAGTGTAATACAGAAATTCCCCAGCATTCTGAAAACCCTTCAATTTGTGGCATTACATCTTTTATGCCCGTGGCAAAAATTAATTTTAAAGCCTCAAAAGTTTCTCCAGTTTCCATTAGTATTTCGAAACCTTTATCATTTTTTTTTCCTTTAGAAGCAAAACCGTTAAGGAATTTTACATTATCGTACTTTTCTACCTGCTGTTTTCCCAGACTAGCGATTGCTGCAGGTGTGTTTCCATCCTGGGTTAGGAAATTATGGGAATATGGCGTCTGTGCATTGCAGGGCTGGCCGCTATCAATAATCAAAACATGTTTTAATGCCCTTCCTAGTGCCATTGCCGCGGCTAAGCCTGAGTAGCTTCCTCCAATAATAATGACATCAAATTTTTTACTATCTGTATTCATATGAAATTCTTTAAGTGGAAATGGAAAAGTAAAAGCTACTATTCCCAATCCTGATTGTTTAATGAACTTACGTCTTGATCCTGTAAAATCTATACCGGCTGTTGTACCGGATTTCACCAATTCCGTTTGTATTGGACGGTCCACTTTTTAGGCTTTATTTTTTGTTTTATTTGTAAACTGACGCAGAATAAAATCTAAAAAAGGAATCCCGACAAATACTACCCAGGGCACTAAGGCAATGGTGAGTATAAAAGTCCGCTGATATAAAGGCAAAAAAGACAATGCTTTACCAAACAGGAATAAAAAAAGTGTAATCGAGGGATAAATGGCCAGCCATATCCTTAACGATGCTATCAGTTTCATTTTTGTTTTCATATTGATTTCGGTTTGAATTAATTTTATTGGACAAAATTACTTCAGCCGAAAACCTATCAGGCAGGACAGAAATGAAGTTCGTTAGGACTTATTTAGAGTTTTGCCTAAATGACTCTGGGGAGAGACCTGTATGCTTTTTAAAAAACCGGGCGAAATAGGATGCATCATCATATCCCAAATGATAGGCAATCTGGCTGACCTGCCTTGAGGTCGCTAAAAGCTGGCGTTTCGCTTCCAGGATAATATGTTGGTTTATGATCTCGGAAGGGGTTTTATCCAGTAAAGTTTTTGTAATGGCACTTAACTGGTAAGACGACAAATTTAATAAACCGGTATATTGTGAAATCTGTTTATGGGTAATACTGTTTTTTTCCACAAGTTCCAGAAATTGCTCTAGTTTTTCCTGTCCGTAGACGCTACCTCTCACAACCGGGATAACTTCATCCTGTCGCTGGCGGAGCAGTTCAATAAGAAAAATGCTCAGGCTGGCTTTCAAAACTTCCTGATAACCTTTAAGCTTGCAGGTATATTCTTTTAATGCTTCTAATAAAATCGTTTCGATTTTATCAAACCCTTCTTCCTTGAGGTTATAACTATTGTATTGAATTAATTTGGTCAGATGATTTTGTGAGGCGCTGTTATGAGAATAAAGAAAATCTGTTTTAAATTGTATTAAAAAGCCTGTGCTGCCTTCTTTTAGAGAAAGAGAATGCACCTGGCCGGGACGCATGATAAAAACAGTATGATTTTTTATTTCATAGTTTATAAAGTCAATCTCATGATGCCCCTTTCCATTTTTAACAATTAAAATATAATAGAAATCGTGCCTGTGCACCTCCTGAACCATATCCTTATCTGACAACAATGATGTTATTTCCCGTATAGTAAAACTGCCTAATAATTCAGGTTCAATTTGTTCACTAATATGGCGGATTGGAATGTTTCGCACAATTTAAATGTCTTAGCAGCTTAATTATTCAAAGATACTTAAGTTTATGAAAATTATCATTTGTTAGTAAATATTACTACGCTTAATTTAATTCCAGCCCGCCGGGGTTCGGCACAAAAGATTGGAACCTATAGCGGGAAAAGCTCCTAAAAAATGGCATTATAAACGGATAACACCAGAATGATACTAATTTGAATTGGGATGGTATGGAAAATATTTAAATAATAATCAAATCTTTGTATCTTTATTCAAAGCTACTATGTTATTATTTAAACTATTATATCTTGGAAAGATCATCTGTTTATTTTGATAGAATACTAAATAAACTTGCCCAGAGTTACCCCAGGACCTGCGCATTAGAAGAGCTGGCAGCGCTTGTAATCCCTCCTTACAATGTCCTGAAAACATTTACCGAAAATATTTCTGCCCAAAGGGAAAACCATGCAAAAATAGTAGAAGCCCTAATCTTGCTGGACGATCAGCAATACATTGTATTGAATCCAACTACTGATCAAAGTTCCATAACCCTAAAAGGCCTGATCAAAATAAATAACATGGCATTCTGCAATTAACTTCTACCTGAAAAATTCCGGAAAAATGGGGACTGAACTGTCATGATCTCCAAAATACCGAGAACTGCTGTAATACTTACGCGAAATAAATATATTTATTATATTAGCGGTAAAGACCAAGCTTTGTATAATACAGTAAGACACAATTCGGATAAATTAGCACCGTTATATGCATCTTAAAAACCAGAAACCAGCAGGGTTAATTATAATAGGAAATCAAAAAATGGATCGGATTATCAATAAATTAACGGATCAATTAGCCCAAAAACCCAAGACACTTTTCTTAATTGACAGTCTGGGAGCTTTGCTTACTGCCCAATTCTTATTTATTATACTGCAAAATTTCAGCCCTTATATCGGCATGCCAAAAACAGTGCTGAATCTGCTTTGGTGGGCAGCAGTTTGTTTTTTCTTTTATTCGGCCTTCTGCTTTTTATTCTTAAAAGAAAAATGGGCCTTTTTTATAAGACTCGTAAGTATTGCCAATGCGCTTTACTGTTTGCTGACCCTAGCATTTTTATTTATGCATTATAAGGAGCTTACCCATTTAGGCTTGGCCTATTTTATTGTAGAAACAGCAATTATCAGCGTACTTGTTTACATTGAACTTAAGGTGTCCGCGAAAATTTGAAAGATATGGTACTGCAATCTTATAATTGTAGTTTTTACGCTATTACAAAAGAGGAAAAAAGAAAACACGGTTAAAAACTTTATAACAATAAGTTAAAATTCAACACAAAGACAAGCACGAATCCTGAAATAACTCTACACCTAGTACTATCGTATTAAGTACAGCCGTTCTTTGCATTAAATTGCTGACAGCGGCCCTTCACTCCCGCATCAATATACTTCTTTCAATCTATCGCTTTGTTTTTAAATAAATTTATTACATTTGCTGTATATACGGCAATGATGTCTGCCTTGAACCGCTACCATAATTATTGGAGCTGATGACGTCTAGTAATGGCTTATGCCACTAGATATGTATTCATTTAATTCAAGACAATATGATCATCCAAAATTTACGCCGCAGTATTATTTCAATACAACAAATCCCTTATCTTTTTTATCTTTTCAAATGGATCTTCTTTGCTGCTGTAATCAGTATTTGCGTAGGATCTGCTTCCGCTTTTTTTCTTGCGAGTTTAGACGCCGTTACAAATTACCGTCAAAATCATCTTTGGATCATTGCACTGCTTCCTTTAGGAGGCCTTATCATTGGATTGACTTACCATTATATGGGCAGCAGCGTAGTGAAGGGAAACAACCAGCTTCTGGAAGAATTTCATAGCCCTAAACAAGTAATTCCATTGAAAATGGCCCCTTTAGTCCTCTTTGGAACTTTAGTCACGCATCTCTTCGGAGGTTCTGCTGGAAGAGAGGGAACAGCGGTACAGATGGGAGGCGCGATCGCTGACCAGTTTACAAACCTTTTCAAGCTGAAGGACAGAGACCGCAAAATTATTCTGATCATGGGAATCAGTGCAGGTTTTGCCTCTATATTCGGAACACCACTGGCCGGGGCAGTTTTCGCTCTTGAAGTTATGATCTTGGGAAGAATGCGATATGAGGCTTTGCTGCCCAGTTTTTTGGCGGCAGTTATTGCCGACTACATTTGTCAGGCCTGGCAGATCACCCATACCCATTACTCTATATCACATGTTCCAAAAATAGACCCTCAGAACTTGGCATGGACAATCTTCTCGGGAATTTTATTCGGATTGGCAGCAATGTGTTTTTCTAAAACTAACCATTTTTTTACAGCAGTTTTTAAAATAAATATCAACTACCCGCCATTAAGACCCTTCATAGGAGGAATTGTAATTGCCCTGGCAGTATGGATACTGGGCACAACAAAATATATTGGTTTAGGAGTGCCTACAATAGTGGACTCTTTCAGTGAGGACCTGCCTTATTATGATTTTATTCTCAAACTGCTTTTCACAGCCTTTACCCTTGGAGCCGGCTTTAAAGGAGGTGAGGTAACACCGCTGTTTTTTATCGGAGCTGCATTAGGAAATGCACTGTTTTTCTTTGTACCACTACCTATGGCATTGCTTGTAGGAATGGGTTTTGTTGCTGTTTTTTCCGGTGCGACCAATACACCGATTGCATGCACATTAATGGGAATTGAACTTTTCGGGGCTGAGTGCGGCATTTACATTGGAGTATCTTGTGTTGTGGCTTATTTATTTTCAGGGCATACCGGCATTTATTCATCACAAATTGTAGGGAGTCCTAAACATTTAATTTACGGCAGGACAAAAGGCAAACATTTATATGATTTAAAATAGCGATTCAATTTGAGTTCAATTTTTTATTAGTAAAATATTAAAAAATAATATTCTGAAAATTACAAAAGTTCACCTAAGATAAGTACTGAATTTAAGAGGCAAATACGGCAGTTGAAGGTGAAATCACTGTGATGATCCGTTTTTTTTGGCAGAGCGATTTCTCCCTAAGTCAGGTAAAAAAAAACATTTTTTAATCTATGAATTTGTAATCCGTTCAAAATCCTTAAAAAATGCAAAAATTCTTGTTTTGATACAAGTTTTTGTTATATTTAATGCAACTCAAACGGAAGTTTTTTATAGACAAACGTTAGCAGTCATTGTTAAACAGCAATATAAAATTGAAAACATAATTTAGCAAAAGGGATTAAAATGGAATTTGAAAATTATTTAAGTATATTTAAAAAAGCAGCAACGAAAATTAACAAAAGAGTACTAAATGAAAAGGGGCTTGAAATAGCTGTTGGAGAAGTTTTGAATTCGGTTTTTTTGAAACTTTATAAAAAATCATGGACAAATTCAAAAGAGAATCCCTTAACTGCTGAGACAAGAATTTTCTTTTCAATTTGGGTTAACGAATCAACTTTGTAACAGAAAAAAATATTCTATAATATCCATGCATTGAAACTTCGAAAATTAAATGGTTATTCTATTGAAAGTAGAAAATTTGCAAATTCTTTTAGAGAAGAGTTTAAAAAAAGTATATACAACTGGAAAAATATAAGCATTGATTTTGGACCACTTACATTAATGCAGGGATGGATAGAATTTGACAATGAAAAAGCTCAAGAAGATATTTTGCATCTTGCAAACAATTTTTTAGAAATTGAAAATATAATTGATAAAACTCTAATTGAATTTAAAAAACAACGAACCTTTAACTGACTAAACTCATTGCTAAAAAGGTATTTAAGTATTACTGCAAGTTACATCTACCTGCAGCTTTTATATTTCTATACAATAGGAATTCCTGCCCAATAGAACACAAGCATAACTACAATGGTTATTGCAATACTGCACCAAGTGAGGATACGCCAGTAAGTGGATCTTCCATTCCCATATCGCCAAATTCTCTCCCCTGCTTCTTCCCTGAATGATTTTAAAGTTAATCTCACCAGTACATAGGTTGAAAAAGTAAAGATCAAAATTGTAATTAACCAAAATTTTATCATAGTTTATATTTTTAAAATACTGTTAAATTTTCTCTTTTTTTAGATTTCATATCCGCTGCCGCCAATTCCAATTACGCACATTGCGAGCTTGTGGTATGTTTTGCTGCCTTAATATCTTGAGTAAATGCCTGATACCTGACATTCTAAATGGCAGTTTTAAACTGTTTTAAAGGCAGAGTGACTATAAACTCTGCTCCGTTATTTTTATCGCCAAAGGCCTCAATAGTTCCGTTATGCCTTTTGGCTATTTTTCTGCACAGTGCAAGCCCAAGTCCGTTTCCTTCATACTCATCTTTAGAATGCAGTCGCTCAAAGGCCTTAAATATGCTTTGAAAATGACTTGAATCCAGCCCTATCCCATTATCTTTGATACTTATACGTACAAAATCACTGCCCTTAATTTCTACCAGCGCCGATGAAATAATTACCCGCGGCGGCTGATCTGACTTTGAAAACTTGAGTGCATTGTGCACTATGTTATAAAAAAGCTGCTGAATGAGTATCGGAGCCCCTTCTATCTCAGCAAGCTCACTTACGATCAGTATGGCGTTTTTTTCTTTTATAACCAGCTCCAAGTCCGTTTTTATATGCTCCATAATTTCATTTAGGCCTATTTTTTGTACCGGCTGTGCTGTTTTGTCAATTGTGGAATAATCAAGGATTCCCTCTATGACAGCATGCATCCTAAGGGCAGAATGATCAATTTTTCCCAGATATCTTTCCGCACTCTGCAAGGAACCAGATTCCAGATCACTTCTCAAAAAGGCATTAAATATCATAATTTTTCGCAGAGGCTCCTTAAGATCATGGCTTACTACACTGGCAAAATGCAGCAGATCGTCATTGGATCTGCGAAGCTCTCTGGTGTGCTCGGCGACCTGCTTTTTTACTTCCTGCTCAAACTGCCTCTGCCCGGTTATATCATGGATGATCCCTATAATGGTACTCGGCCTGCCCTTCACATCTTTGATAATTTTACCGTTGATTTTCACCCATCGTATGGACTGGTCCTCATTGATGATCCGGGCCTCATAGTTTATTAGGCCTGTTTTTTGAGCCTGCTTGTGTGCTTTTTCCCGTACTGGGAGATCTTCAGGGTGCAGTTTTGCAATTAACTCTTCATTAGTGATATCCGGGCCAGCAGACCAGATAGCGTCAAAATTTCCGGAGGTTTTAATTTGTTGGGTCTCCAAGTCAATTTCATAAGTTCCCATACCCGAGGATTCAACTGCTATGCGAAGTTTTTCTTTTGCGCTCTGTGTCTGCAGTTTTGCCAGATGCAGGTCCGTAACGTCTACTCCTGTATTCATCACGCCGTAAATTCGTCCCTCCCTGTCAGTAAGAGGCACGAAACTATAATTAAAATAATGCGTTTGGGGAATGCCATCGATTACCAGCTCTACTTTTTTGTCTTTGGCATGAAAAGCAATGCCCGTTTTAAAGACCCCTATAACCTGATCAAATATCTGCTGGCCTTCGAACTCTGGAAGTAACTCCTTATAGCTTTTTCCTACTACCTGGCTGCCTTTTCCCCAGGTCCCAATCATAGCGGGATTCGCAAACTCTATTTTTAGTTCTTCTCCGACATAGACCCCGATGGGCAATGGTGTGTTCTCTACTATATCTTTCAAAAGTGTTAGGTTGTCGTACATGACTGTTGATGGTTTTTGCGAATTTATAAAGCTTCTGCATTTACAGCATTACATCACGGGCTAACAATATTTCAAAATTCCAAGAAACTGAATTTTTGTCTTTTTTGCTTAGCGGATTGTTATGCTCTTTTTTTTAAATAAATTTCCAGACTATGTCTTGGCTAAGATTTCCCTTTTTACAATTGCCCATTTACTTTTATTCTTTACAAACAATAATACTGAAACAATAATATGTTTATTTTCTGTCTTAGAAAGCACCAGCATTGCCTTGTTGTCAAAGGATTTGAAATTCTTTACAGCAAATCTTTCTGTATTTTTATCCCGCGGTTCATCAGTGGCCCTGCTGCTGTTAAAATGGATTGAATACCCTCCAATTTGTTTTGCAAATTTATGATCGATTGAAAATTCATTATAGGAGATATCATAGATCAGATCTTTAAACTGATCTTTGTAAAAGGGGTTTTTGTCAAAAAAATCAACCAATAGCTCATCTGCATCTTCATTATAGGCAATTTTGGGATCCAGTTGAATAATCGTTTTTTCACTTTTTTTTAGTTTTGTTATTTTTCTCTGTGTAAAACCTTCAGGATGAGCCTCAGCATCAATTATTTTCAGAAAATTATGCTCTAAAAACAACTGGCTTTTTAAATTCTGATTCTCACAGGAAACCAACATAAAGAGCAAAAAAAGGAAGGCTTGTTTTTTAAAAAAACATTTAAACATATTTATATTATTTTGTAAACCGTTTTTTTATAACAGTTGGGATTCTGCACCCAGTTTTGCAGTGATTGAAAAATCTTTTTTCTCTACTTGACTTTGAGGGGGTACATTTTATTTATTTACCATGCTTTGATACAGACAGGCACAATACATTTAAGAGCCAATAAAATAAAAAGACTTTAATTGCTGATAAAGCACCTGATGCGCCACCACACCGGTTTATTTTTAACCTTAGCGGTTTAGTACTGCTGTTTATTCTGATCGATTACTCTCCTAGGGATAAATCCCTGCTGATCATATCGGCCAAAACGACCTTCTCCCGTAAAGGTTTACAAGGGAAGTACTGCTGTAAATTAGAACAAATACATCGCCAGCCCTATATCGGCACTGATGCGCCTTACTTATTTTAATTTAAGGCTTCTAAAATAAGAGCAAAAGATAATTCAGCAGGGGAATTCTGCCGGAAAATAACCGGTATTAAAACCTAGAAAAGCTGATACAGGTGAAGATGGGCATGCCGATCTACTTGGTATAATTTGGCAATTCCGTAAATTAAACTGTTTTTAAAAATACCAAAACGGATTAACTGGTGGGAATAAGCCCTCTTCAAAATAAACGGATCAGAAGTTGTAGCCCTATATTTTACTTTCTTTTTTACCTTGATATGCAGGTCTGTTTTATTGGCTGCAAAAGAGCCTGAATCTATAACATGAAGTATCTGGAATTTTGAATAAACCTGCTGCATTTCAAGTCCGGCAAGTACCCGTTGACGACTTTTGTATTCTCTGCTTAGAAAAGCAAAAAAGAACAGCACGACAGGAATTATGAACTTAAAATTTCTCATCAATAAAATTAGGGATTAAATATTGGCATATTTACAATTGGATTGATACAATATGGTACCAAAGATATCCCTTTTTAGAATAAAATTATCTTCTAAAAGAAAAAAACTGCGGCCTAATCGTACAAGCGCAAATCTAAATTTTAAGCAGGTTGTTTTTATTGGTCCCAGCAGATAAAAAAAGATAAACAAGTACATAAATAACAGCTATTTAAAAAAAAGAAAAACAATTTGCTGAATCTTTAAGTTTATTTATTTATTTTTGTTTGTATAGCAATGAGTGTAACCAAGGATTTTCACCGTCAAGATTACCTGACTAAATTGGCTTACAGCAATTGCCTGACCCAAATTTACATATTAACCTTAATACGCCCCTATCATGAAAAAAATTACTCAGATTATCTGTATTTTTTTGACAGTTACCAGTATGAGTGCCCAGCAGGAGAAAGGAATTATAGGCTACACCAACTGGCTGGACAACTGGACCGAATTTAAACCTCATAAAACAGAGTACGGCGATCCAAACCAAATTTTAGCAGGAAATATTAGTGTTAACACAAAATTGCTCAAGAGGAATATCTATGTGTTACAGGGAAACGTATATGTTACAAACAATGCTGTTTTAACCATTGAACCAGGTACCTTAATTATCGGTGATTTTGAAACAAAAGGCACGCTTGTAGTAACAAAAGGAGCGCAGATAATTGCCGACGGGCAGGAAACAGACCCAATTGTTTTTACTTCTAACCGCAGCATGAAAAAAGCAGGCGACTGGGGCGGGGTTGTAATCCTTGGCGATGCTCCGATCAATAAATTCGGAAATATTGGTTCTTACAACTTAGATCTTGACCCTTCACTTACCACCTATGGAGGCGATAACGCCTCTTCAAATTCGGGTATTCTAAGATATGTAAGGATTGAATTTGCGGGAAAAAAAGTAAAAGGATCCGATACTTTTAACGGCCTTACCATTGCAGGAGTTGGAAACAAGACCATATTGGAGAACATAATGGTGAGCTACTCGGGAGGTGATTCATTTGCCTTTTACGGAGGTGATGTAAATGCTACAAAATTTGTTTCTTATAAATCCATCAATGACGATTATAAATTCACACAGGGCATTCAATGCCGCCTGTACAACTCACTGGCAGTAAGATCTTCTTATTTATCAAGTAATAAAGACGGATCACGCTGCATGGAAGTAAAATCATACGAAAAGAAAAACGAGACCGATTTTACCAAAAACCAGACTCTTGTTACCGCTTCCAATATAACAATGCTTAACGACAGCGAGAACATCAAAGCCGATATTCAGTCAGGTTTGGTAAAAGAAGCTGTTTACGTAGGGGAAAATGCTTCCCTTGAAATGAAACGCAGCGTAATTTCAGGATTCAGCCCTGCTGTTTTATTGGACAGCAAAACAGAGGTTAATGATGTTAATCTGAAGAAAGTACAATTTCAGGAAATGTTTTTTAACCTGTGTAAGGGGAATATTTTTACCGAGTACAATACAAACAATGAAGATTTAGAGCACTGGTACGGCAACAGCCTGTTTTTTAATGTTTCCGCACAAAGCGACAACAAAGAAACCTTCGTTGATATTTTCAATGCAAAAAAACCGGACTTCCGATTACAATTAGGCAAAATTACGGCCTCCAGCGGAAACAGATAATTTTTTTATATTCAAGGGCGCCAAACTGCTTAAGGGGCGCCCTTCACATTTATGTATTTGTCGTAAACAAGACCAAAAAAACCAAAACATAATGGCCTTACCTCTAGAAAAATATTTTATCATCTTACTATGTTTTATTTCTCCTGCTGCCGCTAGTTTATCTGCGCAGAGTTTAAAAATCAAACCCCTTTCCAATCAACAAACCTATACTGCACAAACACCTGAAAATGAGTTACAAAAGCATACTGCTGCTGCATTGAGCATCAAAACGGATGCTTCATGTCATTCTCAAACAGCAGAAAAATATATCACTGCCAGGGACGCAGGGGCTGCAGTTAATTTGAACAGCATTTTAGAATATACTCCCTGTTCTATTCAGACAGCTTCCTATTCCGCGCTTGTAAAAAATATTGTTGAAAAATACAAATATGATTTTTCAGAAACATTTATAGAGATTTTGTTTTTTGAAAATATCGATTTGGCAAGGCAGCGTACTATATAAGCAAAAAAAGAGCTATTTTTTTTTATATTTCCAGATAATTATGATACAGGCACTTGCTATAATATGGAACCCTTCAGATGGGATTCAAATCGGTTTTTTCACACTTCACTTCTACAGCCTTATGTTTCTGATCGCATTTGGCACCGGATGGTTTATAATGAAAAAAATATACGACCGCGAGAATGAACCTGTGGAAAAGCTTGACAAACTTTTTATCTATACAATAGCCGCCACGATAATCGGCGCAAGATTAGGACACGTCTTTTTCTACGACTGGAATTATTTTTCCAAGCATCCTGAGGAAATCCTGCTTCCTTTTCGTTTTAAGCCGCAATTTGAATATACAGGTTTTACAGGGCTTGCAAGTCATGGGGCTGCCATTGCAGTGATTCTGGTTGTTATCTGGTACAGCAAAAAAATAATCCATAAGCCTGTGTTCTGGGTACTGGACCGTATCGTGATACCGGTAAGCAGCGGAGGAGTTTTTGTAAGGCTGGGAAATTTTTTTAATTCTGAAATTACAGGAAGACCGGTATCCTCCACATTTCCTACAGCCGTAAAGTTTGTGAGGGATGAAGACAATCTTTCCAGGGCCAAAGCCATGAGCATAACTGGTAAACAAGACTACAGTCAGGCCTATGATTTAATAGAAAAAGATCCCCGGTTTTCAGATATTCTCGCTGCCATACCCTACAAGCATCCCGCGCAGCTTTATGAAGCCGCAGGATACATCGTTGTTTTTATAATCCTTTACTATATGTACTGGAAAACCGATGCACGGACCCAGCCTGGATTGATCTTTGGAGTTTTTCTGGTTTTACTTTGGACAGTCCGCTTTTGTGTAGAATTTGTAAAGGCCAGCCAGGGAGGATTTGAGGGAAAAGACCCTGTACTGCTAACAGGCCAGTGGCTAAGTATCCCATTCATTTTAGTCGGTTTTTTTATAATTCTCAGATCACATAAAAGAAAATCACTTTTTAAGAACTGATATACATACAATTTATTTATATTAAATCACTATATTACAGCCCCTTTACTACAACTTATTTATTAATAATAACCATGTTTTAAAATTCCGGCCAGTAGATAATCAATACTTATATTGTATCGGGGAAACAGTTTTTTTTATTTAATTATGAAAGTAAATTTACTTACGTCTTAAAAACAATCCAAATGAAAAATATCAGCATTTTTATTGCAGTAGTATTATTCAGCACCGTTGGTTACTGCCAAAATGGTCCCAGAATTGAATTTGAAGATGCGGATAATACCATAGATTATGGTACAACTTCCAAAGCGGATAATAAAGTTCGTTCATTTGAATTTAAAAACACCGGAAACGCACCGCTGCTGATCACACGCGCAGAATCAACACTAAGTTCAATCGTTGTTACAAAACCTGCTTCGGCAATTATGCCGGGTAAAAAAGGAAAAATTAATATCAAATACAACAATCTGACTGAAGGCCCGATTCGTAAAACAATTACCGTGGAGAGCAATGCCGTAAACTATCCGGACGGCAGGGTTGCCTTAAGAATTAAAGGGGAAGTCCTTTAAAAATAAAAGCTTAAAATAGTGAATAGCTGTTTTTTGAAACTTTTGTGATATAAAATATAATGCACGAAGAGTAATAGCTTACTAAAACTTAAAAACAGAATTTATATTTAAAGACAAGACCAGATAATAATAAGGCTGCACTATTTGAAGGCAGCCTTATTAATCTACTAGAAATAATATGAGTCAGTTAGGAGCATCGGGGATTTAATTCCATTTTTTTGTTTCCTGTATTACTTGATGATTTCACCCTGTTTTATTTCTTCCCCGGCTTTTAAAATGATACGGTCTGATGGTGACAAAGCCCCAAAAATTTCTGTATCATCTTTACTTGTCATACCTTCCTTAACATCAACAAAGGTAGCCCTGCCCTTTTTAACTACAATGATATATTCTTTTTCCGTTGTCTGAACAATAGCCGTATTGGGCACCAGCAGGGACTTTGCACCGGATACCATAGCAATTTTAACCTCTCCATACATACCGGGTTTTAGTTTATTATCGCTGTTGATCACATCTATTTCTATGGCTTCTGATCTCATGCTTCCCAAAGCATTGGCAACACGGCTTATCTTTCCCGTATACTCTTTTCCTTGTATTGCATTAAAGTTAAAGGTTATGGCTTTATTCAGGTCAACTTTATCCACATAGTTTTCCGGAACAGCAACCTCCAGACGTAATTTTCTGGTATCCTGTAAAACCAGCATGGGCTGGTCACTGGCCTTCCCTGGTGCAACAAGGGCACCCGGGGATATATTTCGCTCTACGATCATGCCATCAAATGGTGCATATATATTAAGATAGCCCTGCATGGTTTTTACCGACTGGACATTTGATTTTTCGGAATTAGCCACTGCCATATCAGATTTCATCTTGGACATCGCGCTGTCCAGTTCAAGGTTCGATACCGAGCCCGGTTCGGCTGCGGCCTCTTTGAGCCTCTTATACTTCTCCTTACTCGCATTTGCAGTTTCCAGCGCCTGCAGATAGCGCGAATTTGCTGCCTGAAGCTGTGACTCCATCTCAGGGGCTTCCAGTGTCAGGAGCAGTTCTCCCTTTCTAACCTTTGAACCACGGTCAACATAGATCGATTTTACAAACCCGTTTACCCTGGGAAACAAATTCACTTCATTAAAAGGGTTCAACTGTCCGGGCAGACGAACATAACTGGACAAGGCTTTCTCTGTGATAGTTCCAATTTCATATTCACTTGAGTTATTTTTCTTTGTCTGGGTCAGGTCTACCGGTTTTTCACTCTGGCCACAGCCAGCCAAAAGAACAAGGGATAAACCCAGTATACTTAATTTTGCTTTCATTTTTTTACATCGTTTAAATTTAAAATAGGTGATTCTTCGGGCATTAATGAGGGCGACTTATAAGTTGACTTCTCCTGCATCCAGGCAAATACCAGCGGCAGGATAAACAAAGCTGCCAGAGTGGAGGCAAATAATCCCCCAATTACAGCGCGCCCCAGTGGAGCAGTCTGCTCGCCGGCCTCTCCCATTCCTGCTGCCATAGGGACCATACCTGCCATCATGGCTAAACTGGTCATAAGGATAGGGCGTAAACGTATTGCAGCACTGGTAATAGAGGCGCGGGTTGCATTTTGAAATTCCAACCTAAGCTTTTCGCCATTGGTCACAATCAAAATTGCATTGGCAACAGACACACCTGTCGACATTATCATCCCCATGTAAGACTGCAGATTAAGGGTAGATCCTGTTAACATTAATGCCGTTAAGGAACCTAAAATTACGGCCGGCACTGTTGAGAGTACGGTAAGTGAGAGCTTAAATGACTGATAATTTGCCGCCAGCAGTAAAAAGATAACCAGGATGGCAAAACCCAGACCCACCTGCAGACTATCCATGGTTTCGGTCAGTAAGTTGGACATTCCTTTTAATTCACATACTAAACCCTTTGGCGGTACTCCTAATCCCTTGAGGGCTTTTTCAACATCAGCTGTGGCAGTACCCAGATTCATTTTATGGATATTGGCACTCACTGTTAAAAACCGTCTTGGTCCGGAGCGGTCATATTCACCCGGGGCATAATTTATTTTAAAATCTGCCACTTCGCCAAGCGTAGGCGTGTTTTGTCCTTTCAGCAGTGGGATTTCCTTTAATTCTTCTATAGTATTCATCGTAGACTCAGGTATCTGAACCTGAACCTGATACGTATATTGTTTATCTTCGTCCAGCCATTGGTTTTTCTCGGTAAAACGGCTTGAGGAGGTGCTGGCTGTAACAGAACGCGCCACATCTGTCACATTGAGTCCAAATTGCGAGATTTTTTTTCGGTCAAGTGTAATGTCGATTACCGGTATTTTCAGTGGCTGCACAATCTGCACATCGCGCAGATAAGGAATCTGTTTTAGTTTGGCTACTGCCTTATGGGCATAACTTTCAATCTCCTGCATGTTTTTCCCTGTTACCCTTAATTCAATTGGTGTGGCAGCTCCCTGACTCATTATTTTCTCGGTCATGTCTATAGGCTCAAAGGTAATACGAAGCTCAGGTCTGGCATGACGTATGTTTTTTCGCAGTGCATCTTTGAGCTCGTCCATATTTACTTTATAATTTTCATCCAGTTTGACCTGCAGTACAGCTTCGTGGGTACCGGTATTAAAAATATAAAGGTTACTTGTTCCATAGCTGCTTGGAATTATTCCTACATAGCCCGAACTGATCTCAATATGGTGATCCACTGTTTTATCAATAATGGATAATACCTGCTTAAACTTATCTTCGGTTCGCTCCAGGCGCGTGCCATCGGGAGCCTTAATTCGGATAAGAAACTGGCCATTATTCACTTTTGGCATCATATCTTTTCCGATAACAACAAATCCAATCCCCGCTAAAACAATAACAGCAGCTAAATAAACAGAAACAATAAGTTTTTTCTTTGGCATCCAGTTTGTGATAATATTCATAAACTTCATTTTAACAGTCTCAAAAAAATCATTATCTTTTGGATGCTCCACTTCATTTTCCAAATGTTCATTCACCTGAATTATTTCCTCCTTATCCAGTGCCTCCCCGGCATGCGCGTGAAGCTGCTTATGATCATAATGCTGGTATTGCTCTTCTTTTATCAGCCAGTTGCTTAGAATAGGCACCACTGTCTGGGCAAGGATGTAGGAGACGATCATCGTTAAGCCAATTGACATTGATAATGGAAGGAACATGGCTTTGGGCACACCATTCATTAGGAATGACGGCGCAAAAACAGCCAGAATACATAGCAGGATAAGCAAAAGCGGGAAGGCTATTTCTTCACAGGCATCATAAATGGCCCGCTTTTTTGACTTGCCCATTTCAAGATGCTGATGGATATTCTCTATCGTTACTGTTGCCTGATCCACTAAGATACCAATAGCCAATGCCAGACCGCTTAAGGTCATAATATTGATGGTTTGTCCAAAGGCCCCTAAGAGCATAACACCTAATAAAATAGATACCGGAATAGTAATCACTACAATCAGACTGCTACGCCAGTCACGCAGGAACAACAGTACCATCAATCCTGTCAGCAAGGCCCCTAGGCTGCCCTCGGTTATTAAACTTTTCACCGCATTAATCACAAAAACAGACTGGTCAAATTCGTATGATACTTTTATGTCATCAGGCAGCAAACTCTGCATTTCAGGCAGTTTGCTTTTCAGGCCCTGCACGACAGACCAGGTAGAGGCATCGGCAGTTTTTACAACTGGAATATAAACAGAACGCTTTCCATTAATCAGCGCATAATCAACCGTAATATCAGATGCATCGGCTACACGCGCCACATCTTTTACCAATACTGAAATTCCATTTTTAGTTTTGATTGGAATTTCACCAAACTCCTCCGATTTTTTTACCAGTGAATTTATCGTAGTGGTAAACATCGTATTATCAATACGAAGGTTACCCGAAGGCGACATCACATTGAATTTAGCAAGCGCTTCGACAACCTGGTCCGGGGTAAGGTCGTAACTGCGCAGTTTTGCCGGATCAATATTGACGGTAATCGAACGTGAATTAGCCCCAAAGGGAGGAGGCGCCGATAATCCGGGTACAGAAGCAAACATGGGTCTGATACGGGTGGCTGCCATGTCATAAATTTCTTTCAGGCTTCGGTTTGGAGCTGACAACACCAGCTGCCCCACTGGCAATGAGGAAGCGTCATAGCGCACTACCTGAGGCGGGAGCGCGCCAGGGGGGAAAAACTTCATTGCCCGGTTAACCTGTAAGGCAACCTGAGCCTGCGCTTCGGCCATGTTCGTATTTTCATAAAAACTGATCTTAAGCATCGTGAGCCCCTGAATGTTCTTGGCAGAGATGTTTTTTATTCCATTAACATACAGGAACTGATCCTGCAGACGGGTACTGAAAAAGCCTTCCATTTGCTGGGGCGACATACCGCCGTAAGATTCTATTACATATATCGTGGGCAGGTTGAGCTGCGGAAAGATATCTATAGGGATCTTCACAGCGCTTAGTATCGCGAAAATCAAAAGGCTCAAGGTAATGACCACTGTAGTAATAGGCCGTTTGAGTGCTGAGGTAACCATTGACATAATAAACTAATTTAAAAGGTTTAAAAGCGAACTGACTTGATTTGTAGTAACCGCTTTTTGAAATAGGGCGCTGATGTAAGAGAACCGTGCCTGTGCATAATCAGTTTCGGAACGGTATAAAATAGTAAGTGCTGCGTTGAGATCAATGATATCAGTCAGACCACTTTTATGTAAAGACAGCTTTTGACGGTATCCGGCTTTGGCAGCCTGAAGCTGGTTTGGAATTTCAGCCAGACGCTGTTGGGCGGTTTTTAACTCAAGGTCAGCCTGGCTGACTCCTAATGCCAGTAATGATTTCTGGGCAGCCAGATTCTTTAAGGCATAGTCGGTAGCCTTTTTCTGTGTGCGTAACTTTAATTGCTGATGCCTCAGATCAAAAAGGCTGTAAGAGATTCCAACACCAACCAGGTAGTTGCTGCGGTCAAAATTGAGACCGGTCGATAATTTATTGAAATGATCCTCAGCATCCACGCTTGCCCCGCGCTCCCATGCAGCTGCTTCTAGTAAAACCTTAGGGTTATATTGTTTTTTGACTAGTTTTTCTCTATCACGGCTGTTGCTCACAAGAGCATTATAGTAATTAATTATAGGGTGATTAGTGGTATCGGAAACCATAAGCCCGGAGATATCGGCTCGCTCTATAAGCCGTGTTTCTGCCAGGGTATCGGGCAGGATATTTTCAAAAGGCAGATCACTGATTGCAGCTAATTGCAGCTGGGTTTGTTTTAACTCATTATCGAGTTCAATATAGGTTAAGCGTGCTTTGGAAAGCTCCGCTTCGGCAATACTGCTTTCTACAGCCGGCCGCACACCGCTTTTGACAAGGGATTTAATGGATCGCACTATCTCCTCGTTGCGTTTTATAGCGTGGGACTGTATAGAGCGAAAATCCTCTAAACGCAGCAGTTGCAGGTAATTGCCTATGGTATAGGCCTCGAGTTTATATTTGGCCTGCTGGAATTTATTTTTTTCAACTTCGATGTCCGATCTGGCTAAGTTATTCTGCGCCCGATAAGCCCCGAAATTATAGATTTCCCAGTCTAATGCAGCAATTCCTAAATTTGTAAGTACAGCACTTGTGTTGCTTTCAGTACGCACACCGCGTGAGTTGGACGGGACAATACCAAAACCAAAATAAGGCCCCGGTGTATTATTGTTTGTGCCTATATCAGCCTGGTAATTAAGCTTTAAAGTAGGCAGCCAGCTGGCGCGGGTCTCATTGGATCTTGCCTGTACAATAGCAATCGAAGCTGAGTCAGCAATTAAGCCTGGAGCTTTTTTATAGACGTTACTAAGGAGCTCTTTTAAGGTAATGTGCTGCTGTGCATGACTGGTTATGGCTGCAAAAAGGCATAACGCAATAAATGCGCTTTGTTTTAGATAATGCATCATGATGATATATTAAAGATTATGGGATAAAAAGATTTTCCTTTAAGCACAAGGGAACGGATCTTAACGCCCTATAGCTATCACATACCTTATCCTGCAAGAGAAAACAGTTATTGTCTTTATTCTATTGCACCTTGATCCCATTGAATCCATATAAGAAAAAAGCATACATGGAAATGTGCGCAGAAGAATCTGTGCCGTTTTCAATCTCATAAAATTTTACGAAAACGCAATACAAGGTCCAGACACATAAACTGCAATCTGTAAATCAGGATAGGCGATGTAAGAGGAATTGGAAATTTTACAGAATATGTAAAGCATCAGCATATAAAACATAAAGTAAAAAAAGCAAAAGCTTAATAACTCAAGAGGTTAAAGAAAGTGATAATCAGGAATCTGTAAAATGGTACAGTTGTGCTAGAATAGCTGGTAAAGATGCAGGTAATTGTTTCTTGATGCGTATTTTTTTACAATACCCTCACATTTTTGGGTATCATAAAAGGATTTTAAAGTAATCCATTCACTGGAATATAAATCCGATAACAGGTAATTGTCCAGGCTATCTGCGGGAATTGCCTTTCTATTGATCCCTTTGGCAACTAGTGGATGAAATACTTCAATTTTATCCAGTGCATGATAGTTAGAATAATCTATTTTTTGGACTCCTTCTAAAAAACAAAGTTCAGTCCCTAAAAACATTTTTTTTACAAATGTACTCTCTGCAGTAAAATTTACAGATACAGGTTCTGCCGCATTAGCAAAAGCATTTCCACAAACGGAAATCCAAAACAGAATAATGTAAATAATTTTAAGACATTTCATTTGGGCGTCAAAATGAGAAGTTAGTTTTTGGATAGAATTCTCGGGATCAAATTTACTGCATTACAAGGCTAAACCATAAACTTTAACATAAATTTATGGCTGTCAGCTTCCGCTGATCCCTTAATAAAAAAATAAATTATTTGCTTGCTCAAATTAAACCTTTTACTGTTTAAACCTTTTACTGTAAAACATATCTTATAATATGTAAAAGGATGTAAGCTGCAGCTGCACTTAAATAATGTAATGATGGAAAACCTCGAAAATTCAATCAAGAGCAGGAAAACAGCAGATAACCCAAATATTAGAAATTTAATTTCACAACAAAAACTAAAAAAATGAAAATCAAAAACATACTGCCGATACTTCTATTTTTGACCAGTTTCTCATTTTATGCACAAAATGAAAAAACAAACGAAAAACTCGAGAAAATTAAAGCTTATAAAGTTTCCTTTTTAACAGCAGATCTTGAACTTACTTCGGCAGAAGCGGAGAAATTTTGGCCTATTTATAATACGTATGACGATAAACAATATAAGCTGCGTCATGAAAAAATGAAAACATATTTACGAAAACTCAATGATGATAATATCAATTCAATTTCAGAAAAAGAAGCAGCAATACTATTGTCACAAATAGAAAATACCAATAGGGAATTATATTTATTGAAAAAAAATTATATCAGCAGTCTTCAAAAAATACTTCCGGCAAAAAAAATATTAAAGCTTAAAAAATCTGAAAATGATTTTAACCGAAAATTGTTAAAACAATATCGGGATAAAGCTGGTAAAAATTAATACTACAAAATAAACAACAGCGATAGGAACCCTATATAATAATACTTACTTTATTATTTAGGGTTCTTATTATTTTAACCAGATCCGGAAACAGAAAATACGATATGGTGATCTTTAATTACAATTTGTAATCCGGGGATTATTTAATGCACCACACTGGAAAGAATATTTACTCTGTGGATATAATGGAGAAGGATTATCGGTTACTTCGAGTGGAGACAATGCCTGCCCATTATAGCTCGGCATTGTTACCTGCTCTTTAGATCCATTGCCAAGGGCTGTATTTTTGGCAGTCAAATTTCCATTAAAACTATAATCGATCATGGCATCAAGTAATCTGTAAATACCATAATAGTCATATGCATCATACGAACTTTGCGTATTGGGAAGATTATGCTCAGCCGTGTAAGTAAAAGTCGGTAAAACTGATTTTTTTATTAAAATAAAATCTTTTTCAGAGTTTGGAATATTTATATTTTTAAAAATATCAATTGCCAGCCTATGATCATTTGTTACGTCATCATTATAGACCTGGGTTATTAATTTTGTATTTTCCGGGAATTCCTGTAATTCAGCCTGTGTAATTTGGTAAGAATACCATTGTGCCATTGCGAAAATAAAACGTCCGTTCTGCCCCCATCCTTCGTCAATAAATCCTCTGTGAGCCAAAGCAAAGGAGGCGCCTGCA
Source organism: Flavobacterium pectinovorum (assembly GCF_006438875.1). Taxonomy (GTDB): domain Bacteria; phylum Bacteroidota; class Bacteroidia; order Flavobacteriales; family Flavobacteriaceae; genus Flavobacterium; species Flavobacterium pectinovorum_A. Next base: position 334,444 of record NZ_RCZH01000003.1, on the reverse strand, counting down.
CCAAAGGAATGCCCCATAAAACCTACTTTTTTTGTGTCAATTATACCAGGATAATCTGTAACAGCTTTTTTGAAACTTTCCCATAGTGTCTCGTATCGTTCATCAACCGTTACACCCGCGGTTGGATATGGCGCAAATACTACCACGTACCCTTTCTTTGCAATAAACTCATACAGGCCTATATTATATGCACTTTCTTCACCTCCGTAAGGGTGCGAATAAAAAATAACAGGTTTCGGTGAAGTAATATCCTTTGGATAAAATATTTCAACATTTTTTCCACTGTATAAGGGGCTTGGAAAACTAATTTTTGCTACCTGATAATTGCCGTCCGAACCATATCCTGTTTTTGGCCTGGAAATAGGCCCTGCCAAATCATCATCTATATATGCAGAATCTTGATTTGACTCATCTGCGTCATTTTTTGAGCAGGATAATAATAGAAAAAAAGAGATAACAAATAAAATTGGGGTCTTCATTTTTTATGTATTTTAAGATTATTTTAATAAGACTGCTTTTATTTAAAATGGTTTAATTCGGATTTTAATATTTTGATTTGATACTTTTTTTATTCTATCAAGATTAAATTAAATCTTATTTTTTTTAGATTCAATATATTAAGTTTTTTTGTTTTTAGATGTGGGAATTATGTAACATTTAACTAAAAATTATGTAAGAGGAAAGCCAAATATTAGAGTCTACTTTGTAATGACCCAGATTTGATATTGTAATACAATAATTACAAACTTTTTTTAATGCTTTTTCTACTCTCTAGCTTACAGCAAATTAACAATACTAAGATTGAAAATGAAAGTTTAAAAACAAATCAGAAGGGAGACAGATAAATTTAATTTAAACCTGCACCTCAAAAATGAAAAAGTCACTTTTTTATACTATTTTTTTTTCAGCAATTTTACTTATTCAAAACATCGCTTTTGCTCAGAATCCACCACCTCCGGGATTGCCTGATGATCCAGTAGCGGCACCAATAGATTCATTTGTCTATGTATTATTTGCACTTGGAATTATTTTTGGGTTTTATATTATAGGTAAAAGAAAAAAAAGTAAGCTATAAGTGTTTCCTATCAAGAGAAGTCCTTATCCTTTAGTATTAAAAATAAAGAAAAAATCATGAAAAAAATATTACCATTATTTTTTGTTTTTATTTCTATTCAAACATTTTCACAAATATATATTGGTGCAAATTCTCCTTTATATGTTAAAAATGAAGTATTGTATGTAAATCAGAATATAGATTTAGCAACAAATTCAAATCTATATTTAAGAAATAACTCTCAGTTGGTCCAGGGTACTACGGGAGTATCCAACAATAGCGGGACAGGTATTGTATCTGTTTATCAGGAAGGTACTTCAGACAACTTTGAATATAATTATTGGTGTTCCCCTGTTGGAAACCCTATTGCATCAACAGGTAATACACCTTTTGGAATTTCACTGCTAAATAGGCCAACTACTTCAACTGCTGTGGTGCCTGCAACGATACTTCCACTTACAAATTATGATGGATCAGCAAGCCCACTTGCAATAGCGTCATATTGGATTTATAAGTTAACCAATGCCAATAACTACTCGCAATGGGTTCAGGTTGGAGGCGCTACAACAATAGCAGCTGGAGAAGGGTTTACAATGAAAGGCACAAGTGGTACCGATACAAGTGATCCAGAAGGAACCGGCATACTCAATAATCCTGGAACTGGAGCTCAAAGATATGATTTCAGAGGTAAGCCCAATGATGGAAATATAACAGTAGCCGTAGGAGCTGGAAATGCAGCAACACTTACAGGGAATCCTTACCCTTCGGCACTTCATTTAAATGCTTTCCTATTAGATCCCTCAAATGCAGCCTGCACTGGGGTTGCTTACTTTTGGGAGCAAGATAAAACGGTAAATTCCCATTATCTATCTGCTTATAGAGGAGGTTATGGTACTTATTCACCGGTAGCATTAGGATCCACAGGACTATATGTTGCAGCCACATTTAATAGCTATAATAGTAATGGCAGTTTAAACACTACCGGCACATCTTCTGGCTTAATAATAGAGCGAAAATACAGTCCTATTGGACAAGGTTTTCTAATTAATGGTGCAGCTAACGGTTCGGTTACTTTTAAAAATTCGCACCGTGCATTTTATAAAGAAGGTACTGGTTTATCTCAATTTGCAAAATTAACAAAAGATAAAGCTTTATATACTCCAGAGGAGAAAAATACTCCTGTGTCTCACTTTAAAATAAACACAATTATAAATAATCAATTTACCAGGCAACTTGCTTTGGCATTTATACCCGAAGCGACAGATGGGATTGATGTTGGGATTGATGCTTTAAACATGGATCAAAGCCTTCCTAGTGATATTTCATTTTGGTTGGAAAATTCCAACTATGTAATCCAAGGAGTTAATTTTGAACTCTCAAAGAAAATACCTTTAACCGTTAAAGCCACTGCTGGTACTACTCTGAAATTTTATATTCCTGAGATTGTTAATTTTGATTCTTCACAAAATATTTACTTATATGACGAATTAGATTCATCTTATCATGATATTAAAAATGGAACTTATCAGGTTGTTATTGCACCTGGCGTTTATTCTGACCGATTTAAAATAACTTTTACAAATCAGACCCTCGGTATTAATGAAGAAATAAAAAGTCAATTCTTAATAGTTCAAGACAATATTAATGAAGTCTTAAAAGCTTCAAATCCAAATAACATAGCTTTTGAATCATTTGTTTTGTTTGATATTCTTGGAAAGGCTGTATTAAACAAAAGTGATTTGGGAGTTGAACAAAATTATAATTTTTCAACTTCGGGCTTAAGTTCTGGAATTTACATTGCCACTTTTCTAACTTCTGACAATGAAAAAATAACCCAAAAAATTATTATATCAAATTCGGGCAAAAAATAAGTACTATTCCTGAATTCTTAATGCCCTATGTTGCTGATAAAATATCTTAATCTTCAAAAACTAATTAATAATAAAAATTATGGTAAATAAATACACTCAGAGACAGCATAAAATATTGCTGCTCTTTTTTTTCTTATTATCATTTTTAGGAAATGCACAAATCGGTATAGGTACCGTAACTCCGGCTGCAAGCTCTATTTTAGATATAACTTCTACTACCCAGGGCTTGTTAACACCACGTATGACTACTGGACAAAGAAATGCTATAGCTGCTCCAGCGGACGGGTTGATGGTCTATGATACAGATTTTAAATTGTTTTATTCTTATATATCGTCTTCATCATCATGGTTACCTATAAGTGGTGCACTACCGCGATTAAATTTTAAGCGTATTAGAGCTGGCGACAATTTAGCAACTGTATTAGCCACTGAACTTGCGGCAGGTGGTGGTGCTAAATATGTTTTGACATCGAATACTTTGTATGAAATTAATGGTCAGATTGTATTTAATTTTCCAATAGATTTAAACAGTGCTTATCTTGACGGTTTGGATGCTAATGAAGATATTATTGTGAAAACATCAGGAAATCTTTTTGATGGAACAACAGGCGGAAGCATAAGGAATCTTACCATTACGACACCAGGAGCTACAGTTTTCAATCTAAGCGGTACGGCGGCTCAAACTTTTTTGCTTAGAGATTGTATTATCGCCAATTCCAATAATATAGGGACTATATCTGGTTATGGTTTAGCTTTTCTAAGTATTGTTAATTTTTCAGGAAACACCAATGGAATTACCTATAATAATATCGGTCAATTGCTATTGAGTAACCAGGCATGGTTTAGCAATAATTCAGGTACTTATGAAAAATTTACAGGAACGTTCAATTTGATAGAAAAGCAAGGCGGTTTCTCAAATGTCAATACCGGAGCTTTTGGTCTTGATGTTTCTACGACAGGGCTTACTATCACAAGTGATGCTGTTTTAGAGTCAGTTGTTTTTACAGGACCAACTCCTGCAAATTATGTTAAGCCATATACAACGGGTAGTTATACAGGATACAATTTTAATAATAGCTGGAACGTTCGATCTGCTGGAATTCCAACTGAGACAGATGCAAATGCCAGTGCAGATTTTGCAATGGATTATGCAGTAGGAAGTGGTCTGGGAGTTGCTTTTAACAATTCAAATCCGAGCGATATTGTAAAAGTAGGGTCAGGTACACCGTCAACAACTTATTCCAATTTATTCAGATTTTCAACTGATTCCCCAAATAGATTAAGATACATAGGAAAAAAGAAAAGAATTTTTCAAATATCGGGTTCCATCTCTTTTCAGGTTCCAGCAGCAGGTACTTACATTGTTTATATAGCAAAAAATGGTACACTTTTAAGTCAATATAAAATTTATGGTAAGGGCGCATCTACAAATGATATTGTGGTTCTTCCTTTAAATGCTACAACTGAAATGTTAACTAACGATTATATAGAAGTTTATGCGCAGCGTTATACAGGAAGCAATGGAAGTATTGTAGTTCCTAATATGACAATTACAATTAAATAATTTATAATATATAACTTATATATTTCATTATAATAAAATAACACTTACATATTTAATAATGTAAAAATCAAACAAATCTTCATGAATTAAATATTTAAGAAACGTATTTTTTGCATAGAAAATTGCTAAAAAATGTAATTAAGTTGAAATATTCATCTATAACCGAAAAGAAACAAATTATAATTAATATAATCATCTTTGAAATTTGCTACATGATATCATAGTTATATATTTTGTAACTGTAAAGTATTTTTTTAGTTTCAATAATAATTTAAATTTTACGTTAAATCGTAGATTATGAATTATTTTAAAAACTGATTAGAAAAAGCTGTTATTTAAATCAATAAGATCATTTTCTTAATATGGCTTAAAATCTTGAAACTTTATTTTTTACAAAAAGCAGATTCAAAAATGATTCTGCGATTCAATTGATTTTAGAAATTTATGAATTTTGTAGTTAAACATATACTGGAAGATTATGTTTAATGGACAGCCCGTCAAGCATTTAGTGTTTGGCGGGTTTATTTTTAGTGCTTTGTGAGATTTTTATATTACTTCAAGTTTATTCCAAGTATACACTTTCGATTTGAAATTGCTACTTTTCGTGCTGAGAGATATATTTCCAGCCACAGTTTAGAACCCAAATTCTGTAGGCCACGCATTTACCGCAATTCTAATTTTCCAAAATTACTTATGCCACGATTTTGCCACAAAACTTAAAGTGTCTTTTTTTTACGCCCATTAACAATCTGTAAACTTTTATCTTATATTTACCTCACATGCATTTTGTATTATTTAATAGGTTCTGTCGCATCTGTCAGAATCAAATATAAGATTTTAAGTAATTTAATAATTAGCTCGCCAATTTACAAAAGGATTTAAACATAGTTTTCTCAGGATTAACCATCTGATTCTTTCTAAGCGTATTAACAACCTCAATACCGCTTAAAGTTCTCTTTGCAGATTCAAAATTTTTAAAACCTAAACCATTTAAAATCCTCCACTATTATGCTCAGCTGTGTAAGTAAAAGTCGGTAAAACTGATTTTTTTATTAAAATAAAATCTTTTTCAGAGTTTGGAATATTTATATTTTTAAAAATATTAATTGCCAGCCTATGATCATTTGTTACGTCATCGTCATAGACCTGAGTAATTAATTTTGTGTTTTCCGGGAAACTTTCTAATTCCTCCTGCGTAATTTGGTAAGAATACCATTGTGCCATTGCAAAAATAAAATGTCCGTTCTCCCCCCAGCCTTGGTCAATAAATCCTCTCTGAGCCAAAGCAAAGGAGGTGCCTGCACCAAAAGAATGGCCCATTAAACCTACTTTTTTTGTGTCAATTATAGCAGGATAACCTGTAACAGCTTTTTTAAAACTTTCCCATAGTGTCTCGTATTGTTAATCGACCGTTGCACCCGTGGTTGGATATGGAGCAAATACTACCACATACCCTTTCTTTACAATAAACTCATACAGGCCTATATTATATGCACTTTCTTCACCTCCGTAAGGGTGCGAATAAAAAATAACAGGTTTTGGTGAAGTAATATCTTTTGGATAAAATATTTCAACATTTTTCCCACTGTATAATGGGCTTGGAAAACTAATTTTTGCTACCTGATAATTACCGTCCGAACCATATTCTGTTTTTGGCATGGAAATAGGCCCTGCCAAATCATCATCTATATATGCAGAATCTTGATTTGACTCATCTGCGTCATTTTTTAAACAGGATAATAATAGAAAAAAGAGATAACAAATAAAATTGGGGTCTTCATTTTTTATGTATTTTAAGATTATTTTAATAAGACTGCTTTTATTTAAAATGGTTTAATTTGGATTTTAAACAAAGTTAGCAGATCCAAATTACGCAAGTTGTGAAAGAGCCGATGTTCATGAAAAGAGAATCCACAAACTTCTGCCACCTTTAGGAAAAGTAAGTGTACTTCGAATAACCAATAAACAATTTGGCAATATTTTATTTTTTTTGAGGGAAATCAGCATTACCATCAGCACCTCTATCCACACAACTGGAATTATTTTACTGCTGCTGCATTTACAATTATCAATAATATATCAACGTCCCAAAGCTTATTTACTAAACCTTACAATAGAAAAAATGCCGCAATTATGGGTTATCAATCCATAAAAGAGGCATTTTTCTGAACGACATTCACAACCAAAACCCTAAATAACAAATCAATTAATATCGTGTTTTTATAATCTTTAATCAAACCACAACTGATCTTTCTTTATCTATTTCTTTTGGTTCAATATCGTGTTTTCTAATCTTTAATCAAACCACAACTGACCTTTCTTTATCTATTTCTTTTGGTTTAATATCGTGTTTTCTAATCTTTAATCAAACCACAACTAGATTCTATAACAAGTGGTTTAGCTAAGAAATATCGTGTTTTCTAATCTTTAATCAAATCAGAAAACGTAAATGGTTAGAACCAAAATCGAATATCGATTATAGTTGTGGTTTGGATGTTTAAGACAGAAAATAGCATTAAAAAACTGTTTTTAAATTATACTTTTTGAATCTTTCCAGAAACTGAAACTTTTACTTTAATTGGTTTAAAAGTTTCCCATCCCGTTTTTCCATCACCAAAACTTTGAATTCTAACATAAAAAGGTTGAAAATTATTCTGTATAGATGACTCCGAACTTAATCTAAATTCATAAAATTTAGACGATAACTTTTGCACCCTAAATAGATTCTCTTTCAAATTTTCATAATCCGGATATTCCCAATCAATTGCCTCTTCATTTAAACGGAGTAAAAACATATCATTAATATGCAAAGTGGTAATTATTTCACTGCCATCTGCTGGTAATTGATAGATTGGAAGCCCTTTTCTTTTTCTTTCTGTAACTGTCCAAAATGTAACTACCTCTTCTTTTAAAATCCCTTTTTCATCTTTGTAAATTAATACATGATGATTATTTCTGGGATTTACCCATTGATTTAGATCATCTTTTAACTGCTCGGCTCCACCAATATTTTCTTTCATTCTTATTTTTAAAATAGGAACTGGGCTTCCATTTTTATTAGGCAAAAATATTTGTGGATGTTTAATTCCATTTTCATCAACGTTAAAAAATGTATTTGAAGGAATAGAGCCTTTTACAAATCCACCTAATTCTTGAATTCTTTTATGTATTAATTTTTTAATCGTTTGGTCAACTACTTTTTCTAATTGCTTTTCAGTTGTTAAACTATCAATTGCCTTTCTAACATGAAATGCTTCCTCTCCATTAAAGTTTCGCTTTCCAAAAACAGTTTCTTTATGCAATTGTCCTCTTGCTGCTACTCCAATATTTTTAAAAACAACTCCATTTTTTTTAACTCTGTGTGCCTTAATAGTTACAATATTATTGAGTTTTTTGTGTGAAATCAATATTTTGTCAACAGCTTTTTCTGCATCAAAATTAAAGCCAACCCAAGGCAGTGGGAAGTTCTTTAATTCTGATTTCCTGTCATATCGATTCCATCTCGACAATTCTTGCAAATAACTTGTCTTTACACATGCCATAACTAATGCATCAATAGCATGATGACGGTGATCTTCACGAGATTTAGCATCGTTATCTGTATTTAATATATGGTTCAATCCCCACTTTTGACGTAGATTAGAAGTCAGTTGTCCGGGTGATACATTTACTTTTTTACAAACTAGTGACAAATAATCTTTAGCTTCCTTGCTTATATGGTGAGTATCATTTAACTGGTAAGATGAAAAATCATCATCAAATTTTTGCTGCACAAATCTTTTAAATTTTTGATATGCATTTGGATACTCCTTTGTGTCAGAAAATAATTTTAATGCCCTTTCTTTAATACTTGGCCAATTAGACTCATCATTTCCATAAAACTCAAAGGGTGTTCTGTCTCCTTTAAGTATGTTTTCATCAGCATAACATAATGTCTTATTATTAAAGCTATCATTTAATGAGCGACTCCAAGGGTGAATATGTACTATTTGAATTTCACCTGTAAATAATTTAGTAATAGGAATTGGAATTCCAGTATACGCACATGTTTGTTTGCACTCCTCCCAAAGCTTAAATTTTAGAATGTTATCATGAGAAACTCTTGTATATTTTTCAACTTCCGCTTTAACTCTATCGTTTTCTCTTTCTAACCGTTTTTGATCCCTGCGAATTTTATTTCGTTGTGATTTAGATATTTTTAAATCGCGAGCCATTTCGACTTTTATTTCGTCAAGTTGTCCGTGGTCATCAATTAATTCATTAACGAGCCTACGCAATTCAAACAACGCAGTAATAACAATAGGATTTCTAATAGCTTGAATTTCCTTGTCCGCTTTTTTTCCAATTGGTAATTTCTCGAACAATGATGTTACATCATCTGCTACAGAATGTTGATAGAGTTTTTTTAGTTGTTTGTCATCAAACTCAAATTCTTTACGAAGCAAATCTTTTACTGTATCTATAAAGCTTCCAGAGTTTTTTGATCTGATAGTTCCTTCAATATTCTCAATTAAATCTAATTGCCTTTGATTATTTTCAACAGTATCGTTTTGCCATTTATCTCCAAAAGCATTTTTAACGCCTCCCATTACAACTGCAACATCATAGGTATATCCTTGTCGCATAAATGGCAAAATATTACCAATAGCTTTTCTGCTTAAACTCGCATAACCATCTTTTACATTGAACTTTGATATTGTATCAGCTTGCTCTTCTGTAAAACTCCAATTTTTAACCGCATATTCTCTAAGATTCGATTTACTGTCAAAAAAATACAAAACATGCCAGATATCTTCTTGCTGTTTATCTGAAAACTCAAACCATTTTTTACCAAAGAATTTTTTATTTGATAAATTAGAAATAGTGTATGTTCCAACAATTTTATCATCATCTTTATAATTAAATTTAAATTCAGCACTTTCTTTGCCAATTGCTTTTCGCAATTTTTTAAATTCTATTTTTTCAAATGATAATAGTTGTTCAATTAATTTTTCTTGTTCTTCTTTAGATACTTTCTTTCCATTATATTCAACTGTATTTACCCATTGATAAATGCTGAACATTTCAAAAGGAATTGCATTAATTGGGCATTTAGTTTTAGTTGGCTCAAAAGAACATTTACCAACCAAATGTTTTTGAGAGCGCAAAGGTCGCTGATGAAATAAAATTCCGTCTTCTTTGTAACCATCTAATTTCCTTCCACCAAATAAAATTTTCAATTCTTCATTTAAATTTGTATGGAATTGTGCTTGTTTACTCCATATTAGTTCAAATTCATCTACATACATTTTCCGTGTTGTATATCTATTTCTAATTCTTTCCAAACCATTTTGAAAAGGGCGGTTTTCTTTTGGATATATTTCAAATAGATATGCACCCAATGTTTTATCTTCTATACTCGCTAATGTATCATCAATTCCTATTTTTCCTTCTTTTTGATTTCCTTTAAAAATGGCTCCGTCATCAATACCCCCCTTTCTGCTATTACTCAAAAATCCACGTCTCTGAATCAAATGATAAAAAATTCTGCCAATTTCCTCTAATGATAATTTTTCGTTTAAGGCTTTGTGTCGAAGTTCGTATGGGTTTAATGCAAACCATTTTACTAGCTTAGCTGTTGGAAATAATTTTGTCTTTTTCCAATCTTCAAAATCTTGAGCATCCATTGGACACATATTATTTTCAGAAAGTTTTTGAAGTAAAATTTTCTTTCTTAATCTTCTCCTAAAAAATTGACGTCTAACTCCTCTTGCACCAGTTCTACTTGCATTTTTAGAAATTTCATTATCACCATCGCCAAGATTTTCAACTCCCATTGGAAATATTCTACTTCCTATCGCTAAAATCTTATTTAACTTATCGTCAATTAATGCCCAACCTATTGAGTTTGTCCCTAAATCTAATCCTAAAATTCTTGCCATAGTCATTAAAATTAATCTGCATGGATTTTACCATTAAAAAAAAATAAAGTAATTACTGTTTTCCTTATTCAAACCAATTTATTTTTTCTATACATTTGTAACTGATTAAAATTTCTAATCTTTAATCTTATCACAATAAGGCTATATGCCGTAGATGAAAATCTTTAGTCCTGCTTCGGTAGGACTTTTTTATTATGTCTCTATGTTGTACTACCTCTACTATTTTTGATATGGGTAAAGCTGAAACCCAAGCCTTAGAAGGTTCTTTCACTGTAAATTCTCTTTTTAAAATATTTGGAACAACGAAATGATTATGTTTTGAATTGGTTGTTACTTTAAATTTCTTACTCAATTTACTGTATAAACCTAATTGCTTCATGTATTTGGCTACCGTTATTCTGGATATTTGATACCCAATATTTTGCAGCTCTAAAGTAATCCTAGGGCTCCCATATCACTGTTTAGCAGTAAAATAGACGGAGGTTATTGTTGCTTTTATTAAAATTACTCCTTTATCTATTCCTGAAATAACTTGTTTTTCCATTTATAGTAACGGCTGTTAATTATTTCTAAAACTTTGCACCTCTTTCAATCGAATATATTTTTTCATGGTCTTTTATGAAAAGATAAATAATCGACCTCCCTTGGAAAAAATGCTTATTGCCTTTTCCAGGAAAACTTCCCGTTCTAAATTCTTGATAATTTTGGCGCCACTTATAACGCAAAACAGTTGTTATCTCAAGTTCCTTAGAAAGTTGAGAGATATTATCTCTTTCATAACTTAATTGAACTGCTTTCTCTTTGGAAAATGCGGTTGTAATTTTTGAGATTTTCTTTCATGGTCTACAGTTAAGATTTTGTCCTTAACTAAAACTCCGCGCTAAGTGAGCACATCACAAATAGAATCTGTAAAGTAATACGATTGTGCTAGAAGAGCTGGTAAAGATGCAGGTAATTGTTTCTCGAAGTATATTTTTTTAAAATACCCTCACATCTTCTGGTATCATATAGAGATTTTAAAGTAATCCAGTCACTGGAATATAAATCCGATAACAGGTAATTGTCTAAATTATCTTCAGGAATTGCCTTTCTATTGATAGCTTTGGGGGCTAATAGATGCAATACCTCAATTTTATCTAGTGTATGATCGTTACGATAGTTTATTTTTTTGACCACTTCGAAAAAACAAAGTTCAGTCCCTAAAAACTTTTCCTTTACGAAAGTATTTTCTGCAGTAAAGTTTTCACATACAGGTTCTGCTGCCTTACCAAAAGCATTTCCACAAACTGAAATCCAAAACAGAATAATGTAAAAAATTTTAAGACACTTCATTTGGGTGGCAAAAATTGAGAAGTTAATTTTTGGATAGAATTCTCGAGTTCAAATTTACTGTATTACAAGCCTCCACCAAAAACTTTAACACAAATTTAGAGAAGTCAAGGTTGTGCTAATATCTAAAAGAAAAACTCAGTTGGGAGAACTGGAGTTGATACCTTTTTTGCGACTGTGCAATAGAGCTTTTAATTTCTTATTTAGAAATATTCAATATTTTAAATTATTTGTAATACAAAAAAGAATAATACTATTGTCTTTTTATTAGTTAGTTTTGAAGTTTTTTGTAATTATTTAATATTGAAATAGTAAAAATTTGAATTTGGGTGCAGAATCGGTGCACTTTGTTCAAAGACATTTTATAAAATCCAGTATAGACAAGACTTCAGCGATAAAGTTAGAATCCTGCACTCTTTGAAACATTTGAAATCGTGTTACAGCAAAAAACACTGTATTTTTATTTAGATAAAATATCGCTTTCCATTAAATGCCTTTTGATTATCCAATAGAGTGATATAAGTATTCCTGCTGGCTATTTCTTCCGGTTATGATTAGATTTCATCGCTTCTGATTCGATTTCATGTATTGTTTTCTTTTTGCCTTTAGAAATCCATTCTAAAAGTTCTTCTTCAAAAAAGTACAGCTTTTTACCGTACTTATAGCACGGTATTTTTCTCTGCCTTACAAGAGTGTAAATTGTAGACTTTGCTTTTCCTATGAGCCGGCTTGCTTCTTCAATACCAATAGGAATACTTTTTTCTTTCGATTCATATACCTGTACATTCTGAATCATAAGTTTAATCTCGGCAATTTCTTTCACTAAGTGTGCTACTGCTTTGGGCAGGTTCTCAAAAGAGATTTCGTTTGTGTCCATAGCTATCGTTTTTAACAGTTATGGTGCAAATGAAAAAAGTGTTTCTGCTGGGTCCTTCTTCACAGCAAAAACACTTGAAAAACACAGTGCTTTATAGTTATTGGCATTTAAAAATCGGTAAAATCTTCCATAATTTTTATAAGACCTTTCTGTTCATCATCTTTGAGATGCGTTTTAATGCTTTTCTCTTCAACATCTTTTAAAGCGTCAGCAAAAGTCAGCTTTAAAAATTGTGCGGCTCCGTCCTGTCTGCTGACTTTAAAACAATTCCAGATATTCCAGCCAAAATGATACAGATCCAGATTGGACAGATCTTTAACTTTTATCGGTTTAATCTTTTCAAAATTTATGCCTTCAGCATATATGATTATATTCCTGCCCAATTGCTTCAAATCATCATCCGACGCATACAGCGCAAACTCCTGCTGTGCATAACGGATGGCAATATCAATTCTGGCTTGTTTTTGATTTTTGATTGTATTTTGCTGCTGCTCCCTTAACTGCTGAATATCGATGGCTGCATTTCTATTTTCAGGCATTTCGGGCTTAATTAAAGCATCCTGCAACTCCTCTTCTATTTTTTCAAGGTCTTCATTTGGAATCCGGCTTTCAGGCGATTCATTTTTTTTTGCACTCAAAAACCGATTCAGTAATCTCTCAGCCAAATCATTAAGAAATAAACTTAGAATTGCAAACATTAAAATTCCAAATCCAGTGCTGATCCAGAAAAAAACGCCGGCCGTATATTCATCCGCACCTTTTTCCAGCAGCACCAATCTTCCGATTACACCGACAAAGACGCAGACTAAAAAAACAGACAGGTAAACTGTGATATATTCAAAGTATTTAATTTTCATTGCGCTTATTTCTTTAAAGATTCCAATTGTATTGCCTGCGAAGCTCTGTTTTTCTTCTCATCTATTACTTTAGCGTAGATTTCAGTAGTTTTTACGTTGGTATGCCCCAGCATTTTGCTGACCGTATAAATGTCTGTCCCGCTTGATAGCTGCAGTGTTGCAAATGTATGGCGGAAGCAGTGGAAGGTAATATTTTTTTTAACGCCTGCAGATTCAACCCATTTTTTCAGAGGGCGTGAAATCCACGACGGGTCCGGCAGATCCTCAAAGACAAGCTGTCCGGGAAGTCTCGGTTCTCCGCAGAGATCTAAAGCCTGCTCAGAAATAGGCATGTATTCGACACCCTTTGTCTTTTTCTGCGTGAAATGCAGTTTGGCCCTGCCGTCTTCCAGACTTATCTCTTTCCAGCGGAGCTTCTGAATGTCGGAATGCCTCAGACCTGTAAGCGCTGAGAAAAGCGCGGCTCTTTTAAGGACGTCTTTTTCGCAGGGCGTTTGGGCCAACCCGTTCAATTCTTCAATGGTAAGATATTCGCGTCTTGATTCCTGCTCAGGTATGCCTCTTATTTTTGAAGATAAATCAACGGTTAAATATCCATCAATAAAAGCCTGTTTCAAAGCGGCTTTAAATATGGAAAAATACGTTCCCGCAGTGTTGCGGGAAATGGTTCCCTTTTTGCCTCCTCCGAGCGGCGCAGCCAGCAGAAACAGTTTAAAATCTTCCGCCATTCTGCTGTCAATCTGGGAAAATATAAGGCTGCCTTTGGAATAGCTTTTTAAAAATTCTCTGGTCCGCTGCCAATTGATCTGAATGGATTTTGAACTTCGGGCGTGTCTTTTAGCCGCTGTAGCAGCAATGTATTTAATAAAATCCTCTTTCCCTTTTTCTTTCTGTTGAGCCAATAGGTTCTCAGCATCACTGTACAGATCTGTATTATCGTATTCTTTCTGCCGGATTTTACGCACTGCATCCGCATAGAGCATTATCTCGCGGTCGCTTTCGCTGCTGCAGATTATTATTCCGTTATCGCTGCGTCTGGGTTTATAGGATTTTATACCCTCTGCATCTGTGCGGGCAGTTCTTTTCTTGTCCCACTCCACTGTTGTTACGGATCTGTTTAAATATTCACGGATTCTCTGGGGCGCTTTCTTTCCTGAAACCTCTACAGGATAGCTTTCTATGTAAACATACCATTCCTTTCGGTCTTCTGCCTTTCGGAGACGCACAGTCACCTTGGTTTTTGCTAATTGTTTCATATAAAATCATTTCCGTTATACAAATTATCAATTTCCGTTTTGGGGGCATATACATGCTTTCCGATCTGTCTGGTTGGGATTGAATATTTCCTGATATGGCTGTAGACAGAACCTTCTGATATCTGAAATCTCTGAGCTATTTCACCGATGGAATAGCAGTCTTCTTTTTCAAGGCTGTATAATTTTTTCTTCGGTATACTCTCAGCCTGCGGCAGGCTGCGCTCAGGGCCGAACATCCCTTCCATGACGGTGCGGTCTATCCTTACAAGGCGGGTTCCAAGATTAACTGACGGAACTTTTCCCTGGCCGACAAGCCTATAGAGGGTTCTTTTGGCAATGCCAAAAAGCATGCCAGCCTCAGAGACGGAAAGAAATGCCCTGTCCTGCGGTATTTTCTCTATCATCGCTTTGATTTCTGCTTCATTTTTAAGCTGCTTCATCTTCTGCTTGTATGCTTTTTTACTGCATTTTTGTGAGCAGTAGACAGAAGTTACGGTCTTGGGCAGAAACACTTCCCCACAGACAAGACATTGTTTATTTATTCTTTTCATCGCCTTTATCCCCAATTTAAGTGCCATAAGTATACATAAGTGCCACATTATCGCCTTTTAAGTGCCGGTACAAATATGGTACAAATATATGGCAAAAAATGATTAAAAAACAGCAGAAACAAAAAAGACTAAAAAAGAAAAACCGCTGTAAACATTTCGTTTACAGCGGTTTAGTACTTATTGTTAACTGATATTAATCAGTAATTATTTGACTTCTTCGAATTCAACGTCTTCAACATTGTCACCTTGCGATTGCTCTTGTTGTGGAGCTGCTTGTTGACCTTGTTCACCTTGAGCATACATAGCTTCTGTAGCTGTTTTCCAAGCTGCATTGATGTTGTCAAGAGCAGTTTGAATAGCTGGAATGTCTTGAGATTGGTAAGCCATTCTCAACTCAGTTAAAGCGTACTCAACAGCAACTTTATGATCGTCAGCTAATTTGCTTCCTAACTCTTTCAATTGAGATTCAGTTTGGAAGATCATACCGTCTGCTTCGTTTAATTTCTCAGCTCTTTCTCTTGCGATTTTGTCAGATTCAGCATTAGCTTCAGCATCTTGTTTCATTTTTTCGATTTCTTCAGATGTTAATCCAGAAGAAGCTTCGATACGAATATCGTGAGATTTACCAGTTCCTTTATCAGTAGCAGTTACTTTGATGATACCATTAGCATCAATATCAAAAGCAACTTCAATTTGAGGAACTCCTCTTGGTGCTGGTGGAATACCATCTAAGTGGAAACGACCGATAGTTTTGTTATCAACAGCCATTGCTCTAGCTCCTTGTAATACGTGAAGCTCAACAGATGGTTGAGAATCAGAAGCAGTAGAGAATACTTGAGATTTTTTAGTTGGAATAGTTGTGTTAGCCTCAATTAAGATAGTCATAACACCACCCATAGTTTCGATACCTAAAGATAAAGGTGTAACGTCAAGTAACAATACATCTTTTACATCTCCAGATAAAACTCCACCTTGAATAGCTGCTCCAATAGCAACAACCTCATCAGGATTAACTCCTTTAGATGCTTTTTTACCAAAGAATTTCTCCACTTCGTCAGCAATTCTTGGCATACGAGTAGAACCTCCAACAAGAATAACTTCGTCAATATCAGAAACAGATAAACCTGCATCTTTTAATGCTTTAGCAACTGGCTCCATAGAACGTTTTACTAAAGAGTCAGTTAATTTTTCAAATTGAGCTCTTGATAATTTTTTTACTAAGTGTTTTGGTCCTGAAGCTGTAGCAGTTACGTAAGGTAAGTTGATTTCAGTTTCAGCAGAAGATGATAATTCAATTTTTGCTTTCTCTGCAGCTTCTTTCAAACGTTGCAATGACATTGGATCAAGACGTAAATCAATACCTTCTTCAGCTAAAAATTCATTAGCTAACCAGTCAATAATTTCGTGGTCAAAATCATCTCCACCTAAGTGAGTATCACCGTTTGTAGACAATACTTCAAATACACCGTCTCCTAATTCAAGAACAGAGATATCAAAAGTACCTCCACCTAAATCGTAAACAGCAATTTTTTGATCAGTTCCTTTTTTATCTAATCCGTAAGCAAGTGCCGCAGCAGTTGGCTCATTGATGATACGCATAACTTTAAGACCAGCAATTTCTCCAGCTTCTTTAGTAGCTTGACGTTGTGCATCGTTAAAGTAAGCAGGAACAGTAATAACCGCTTCAGTTACAGTTTGACCTAAATAGTCTTCAGCAGTTTTTTTCATTTTTTGAAGAGTCATTGCTGACAATTCCTGAGCAGTATATAAACGACCATCAATATCCACACGTGGCGTATTGTTGTCACCTTTTACTACTTTGTAAGATACTCTTTTTGCTTCGTTTGTAGTCTCAGCAAAAGTGTGTCCCATAAAACGTTTAATAGAAGCAATCGTTTTAGTAGGATTCGTTACCGCTTGTCTTTTTGCAGGATCACCCACTTTAATTTCTCCACCTTCAACAAAAGCGATGATAGATGGTGTTGTTCTTTTTCCTTCTGCATTAGGAATAACAACTGCTTCGTTACCTTCCATTACAGAAACACAAGAGTTCGTCGTCCCTAAATCAATTCCGATTATTTTACCCATTTTTTATATATTTAATTTTTGATATACATTTTATAACTCAGGTGGCATAAGTCAATCTTTGTGCCAATATAAAAAACCAAAGTAAATTGTCAGTTTTCATGTCGAGACTCTAAAAACAATCTGACAACATGACATTTTTAAAACCTGACATCTGTGGCATATCAGTACGTTACGTGTCATTATCAGGAGCTTTTTCCTGCTCTTCACTATATCTTTTGTGGTGAACCCCACCACAAAAGGATGCCGTTCCTATCAGGGCTAGGGCAATTGTTTCCATCAGAAAATCATCCTAATTTGACAGTTTAATGTCTCTCAATGCTTTCAACTAAAACCCTAAATAGCTATATTAGCTACTTCAAATTTTATTTTAATGGAAAACTACAGCATCATTATTTTTATACTCGCCATCGTGATCGGACTTTCTGCTTTTGCAGATAAAGCCAAATTACCTTATCCAATTCTCCTTGTAATTGTTGGAATCGCAATTGGTTTTATTCCCACAATGACCGAAATAGAAATTAATCCCGAAATCATCTTCCTGATTTTCCTGCCTCCATTATTATATGATGCCTCGTTCAATATTTCGCACAAACACTTCAAAACCAATCTTAGTACAATAAGCACGTTAGCAATACCACTTGTCTTCCTGACCACATTCTGGATTGCTGTAGTGTCACATTATATGATTCCCGGTATGACCTGGTCCTTATCCTTTACACTTGGTGCCATACTTTCTGCTACAGACGCAGTTGCTGCAGTAAGCGTCACAAAGGGCCTCGGAATACCCGAAAAAACGATTACCATACTCGAAGGAGAAAGCCTCATTAATGATGCCTCAGCATTAGTTGCTTATCGTTTTGCCGTTGCAACTGCAATGGGTTCAGCCTTTATAATCTGGAAAGCAACACTACAATTTGTACTCTTATTAGGAGGCGGATTTTTAGTAGGCTTTCTAATGGCAAAAATCTTAGCTTTTATCCTTACAAAAGTCCGTAAAAACATAAACGTAACTGTTAGTTTTATGTTATTAATGCCATTTGTAACCTATTTAATAGCAGAACATTTGCATGTTTCAGGAGTAATTGCAGTTGTGTTTTTAGGATTATCTATTTCACGTTTCAGTAAAAAAATCTTTCCCGAAAGCTTAAAAAACAATTCAAAAAACCTTTGGGACGTCATTATTTTTATCCTAAACGGATTAATCTTTATCCTAATCGGACTCAATTTCAGATACATCCTCAAAGATATTGATGACCATATGATCTTGCCTTATATTGGCTATGCATTTATTATCACGATAGTTGCATTACTAACGAGAATGGTCAGAATCTTTTTTCAAAAATCAAATCTGCAGAAAAATTTTCTCAGCACAAATACCAAAAAACGAAAAGTTAGTGAACACGCTTTATTAGACACTAAAAACAGTCTTATTATAAGTTGGTCAGGAATGCGTGGTATTGTTTCTCTAGCCATCGCTTTAGGTTTGCCAAAACTACTTCCGGACGGAACGCCTTTTCCGCAACGAAACGCTATACTCTTTATTTCGGTTATGGTTGTACTAATAACAATCGTGGGACAAGGACTTACACTTCCGTGGATTGTCAAAAAAACAGGTATAAACGATCCAAAACCGGAATAAAGAATCATTTCTATTGTCCATTTATTTTATTGGACATTAACTTTATAAAAAAATAATTTCAAAAAACTCCAACATTTACAAGGCTTTACAAGTTTTTTAAAATAAAAGCTAAAATAATTTCAAAAAAAGTAAAACATTTTGTCCAATTCTGAAACTTCGATTGTTATTCCATTATAACAACATTTATAAACATTAAATTTAAACAAAATGGAAAATCGAATTAACATTCACGTAAAAGGACAAGAAGCAATAAAAACACTTTACCCAGTTGGAGGATATTTAAAAAAATCTCCACTAGAGCAATCTCTTATCGAATTGGTTCTTTTTAGAGTTTCACAAATCAACAAATGTGCCTATTGTTTAGACATGCATTATAAAGATGCAAGACACAAAGGCGAAACGGAACAACGTTTATACGGATTAAGTGCCTGGAGAGAAACTTCCTACTACAGCAACCGCGAAAGAGCTGCATTTGCATGGGCAGAAGCTTTAACAGCGTGTGACGTTACAGACGCAGTTTACAACGAAACAGCAAAAGAATTTTCAGAACAAGAATTAATTGATTTAACTTTAGCAATCACAAACATTAATACCTGGAACCGTATTAATCTTGCTTTTCCAAACGAACCCGGAACTTACAAAGTTGGGTTATTTGGTTAATTAAAAACGAAAATTATAACATTAAAAAAATAGCATTATGAACGAATTTGTATTAATATTTCGCAGAGATTATATCACAAAAGAAACACAGCCTTCACCTCAGGAATTACAGGATTCATTAAAATTATGGCAAGATTGGCTGGGCGGAATCGCTGCTCAGGACAAACTGGCAAAACCTTTGCAACGTTGGGATGGAGAAGGAAAAATTGTAACTACAAACAAAAGCGTAATCAACGGACCTTATGCTGAAATCAAAGAAGCAATTGGTGGATTAATCATGATAAAAGCCACAGATTACGACGAAGCTGTTGCAATTGCAAACGGATGCCCGATATTAGATCAGGGCGGAAATGTTGAAATACGTATGGCCGTTACCGGAACATACTAATTTCTAAATATTGCTTTAATTCTAATACATAGAATTATTTACTGCTTTTTTTCGCCACAAATTTCACTAATTTACACGAATTAAAAATATGGTAAATTACTGTAATACCATTGTTTATTTGCAATAGCACGAAATTGCAGCAATAATTTTACACAAGCAATAATCCAGAAAATCTCTTTAATCTGTAGCAAAAAAATAGCAAATAGAATTAGTGAAAATTCGTGAAATTCGTGGCAAAAAACAATTCTATGGAAGAAAGTCAGCTTTTACCACATTTATTCAGAACAGAGTACCGAAAAATAGTTTCGGTACTCTGTTATTTATTTGGAATCGATAATATCGAAATTGCCGAAGACATTACAAACGACACATTTCTCGCCGCAACCGAATTATGGAGCGTAAAAGGAATCCCTGAAAATCCAACCGCATGGCTTTATACTGTTGCCAAAAACAAAACCAAAAATTACCTCAAACGGAATTCCGTTTTTGAGCAGAAACTTTCCGTCGAAATAAAACATACCGCAAATAAATCCGAAGAAATTGAAATTGATTTGTCTGTTAAAAACATAAATGACAGTCAATTGGCCATGATATTTACAGTTTGCAACCCTGCAAATTCAACCGAAGCGCAAATTGCATTAGCTCTAAATTTACTCTGCGGATTTGGAATTCAGGAAATTGCCGACGGATTCTTAACCAATAAAGAAGTCATTTACAAAAGAATCAATCGAGCCAAAGAAAAACTCAAAGAAGCCAATATCAAAATTGAGCAGCCAACAATTTCTGAAATCAACAATAGATTAGAAACCGTTTTAACAACATTATATTTATTGTTTTCTGAAGGTTATTATTCGACATCACAAAATACTATTCTTCGAAAAGATCTTTGTGCAGAAGCCATGCGATTGACCTTTTTATTGATCGAAAATCCAACAACAAATTTGCCTGCAGTAAATGCTTTACTTTCTCTAATGTGTTTTCACAGTTCAAGATTTGATGCCAGAATCAATGAAAATGGAGAAACAATTTTGTATCAGGATCAGGACGAAACACTTTGGAATCAGGAATTAATCGAAAAAGGACAGCTTTATTTAGTTAAAGCATCTACGGGAAACAACCTTTCAAAATACCATCTTGAAGCCGGTATCGCCTACTGGCACACACAAAAAGAAGACACGCCTGAAAAATGGCAAAACATACTACAGCTTTACAATCGTTTGCTTATTTTAGAATATTCGCCTATCGCAGCTTTAAACCGAACTTTTGCCCTTGCCAAAACCAACGGTAAGAAAGAAGCCATAATCGAAGCCGAAAAACTAAACCTGACTAACAATCCTTTTTACTACTCCTTATTAGGAAATCTTTACACGGATATCGACAATAAAAAAGCTATAGAAAATTTCGAAAAAGCATTACAGATTACCAATTCTCCGGCTGACAAAGCCACAATAATCAAAAACATTAATTTGATTATTAGAAAATAAATAAATTTCACTGTCGTTATGTAAGACATATTTATATTTGTTTTTTGTTCCATCAGAACATCTCATCGGTAGCCCCAATAAAATATGGCATTTTTTTCGTTCCGTAGAAACGTTTGATTTTACAAATAATAATGATAAAAACATATCCAGATTACATATACAATTTTTCAAACGTCCCAATGGGACGATATTTCTCACGATGCATTTTTTCTCTACCGATGAAGTGTTCCGATGGAACAAATTTGACAAACCTGCAATTATCAAAAAAAAACCTTAATGACTAAATTTATCACGCTATTTTTTCTGTTATTTTCAGCAATTCTTTTTGCTCAAAATAACAACTTCAATAAAACAATCACAAAAGTAAAAGGCGATCTAAACAAAGATGGTTTAATTGATTATGTTCAAGTTTTACAAGATAGCATAAGCGAAACTGCGCCTTATAAACTCGAAATTTATTTTGCTGAAGCCAATGGTAATTTCAAAAAAGTTGTATCAACAACCCAAGCAATTGATGCGCAATATCCAGACGGAAGAAATGGTTATTATAACGGTAACTCTTTTTATAAAATTGATATAGTCAAAGGGATTTTAAGCATTCAGAATGAACTTATTCGTGGGAATTTTGAACATAAATTCAGATATCAAAATGGAAACTTTGAACTTATAGGTTTCTCCCAGGTGTATTCTGACGGACAAGGAACAATGGGTACAATCGATTTTAATCTCTCCACCGGAATTCGCATTAAAACTACAGAACCTTATGGCGAAGATGATTTTCCTAAAACAAATAGCAAGCAAAAAATCATGATTAAACCCTTGCCAAAATTACAGGACTTTTCACCGTTTAAAAATGAATATTACTAAGACTTTAACTTTTTAAAAAAGCCGCTTTTATATTTTTATTCGTAATTTCGGTTTTTATAAAAAATAAAAAAAATGGCTTCATTTATTAAAGAAATTTCTTTTCGCTGGTCAGATCTTGACCCAAATTTTCACGTTCGTCATAGTGCTTATTATGATTTTGGTGCGCAACATCGTATCGAAATCCTCGAAGAACTTGGCTTGACATTAAAAGTGATGCAAACACAAGGTTTTGGACCTGTTTTATTTAGAGAAGAATGCATCTTTAGAAAAGAACTAAAACTTTCAGACAAAATTTTCCTTCATACCAAAACTTCAAAAATGAAACCCGATGCTTCGCGCTGGTCAATCATTCACGAATTTAGAAGAGAAGACGATACACTTTGTGCAGTAATTACCGTTGATGGCGCATGGATGGATACCAAATTACGCAAATTAGCCTCTCCAACACCAGAAATTGCTATTGAAGCTTTAAGCATATTCCCAAAAAGTGATGATTTTGTTGGACTATAAAAACAAACTTCATTTTTCTTAACTTTATGAAATCCAAAAAACTATAATTTAAATATATGTTTTTTGGATTTTTTAAAATTCAAAACTTATGATCGATTACTTAAAAGACTTTAGAATAGCTATCATTATCGCCATAATCGCACTCGTAACAATCGTTCTGGGCGCAGTTACAGACAAAGTGCTTCGTTATTTTTTGTATCGAAAATTAACCGATAAAGAATATGATGCAACAGGATTTAGGTTTCTAAAACATTTAGTTATAACAGTAATTTACATTTTAGGTTTTGCCTTTGCGTTAATACAAATTCCGGAATTCAAAATTATCGGGCATTCATTTTTAGCTGGTGCCGGAGTGATTTCGTTAGTAGCAGGTTTAGCTTCTCAACAAGCTTTGAGCAATATCGTAAGCGGAATTTTTCTCGTCATTTTTAAACCTTTTCGTATCAATGATAAAATCACCATCAATAATTTTATAGGAACCGTAGAAGATATCAACTTAAGGCAAGTTGTTTTGAAAGATGCTGAAAATAACCGAATCATAATTCCAAATTCGGTAATAAGCAATCAGATTATTGTAAACACAAATATGCACGATACTAAATGCTGCAAAATCGTAGAAATCGGAATTGGTTATGAATCTAATGTCGAAAAAGCATTAGAAATCATGCAGGACGAAATTGCCAAACATCCACTTTTTATCGATACGCGAACTGCCGAAAATAAAAAACAAAAAACACCTCTCGTTGTAGCAAGAGTCGTAGCACTTGGAGATTCAAGCGTAAACTTAAAAGCCTGGGCGTGGGCAAAAAATTCAACAGATGGTTTTGTAATGTATTGCGATTTACTGCAAAGCATCAAAAAACGTTTTGATGAAGCAAAGATCGATATTCCGTATCCACAACGCGTAATCACGATCAAAAACGACAAAGAATAAAACAGTTCAAAAGAATATAAAGCAAACTGAAACGATGTAATTTCGCCAAGTTTTTTTGTATCACGCAGATTTAAAAAGATTTAAGCAGATCGAATTTTTCAAAATAAATCTGCTTAAATCTGCTTAAATCTTTTTAAATCTGCGTGAAACTTTTTAAATATTTTCAATTCTATGTATCGAATTCCATGGTTCAAAAAACCAGTGGTAATCTGTTTAACCCGTTAAAATCCGCGGGCAATTATTGAAATTTCAAACCAAAGTTTACCTTATCAAAAGTAGTACTGCAAGAAACGGCAAATCTGCCAATATTAAGCGTTCCAAAAATACCTCCGACTCCATGTCCGGAATAAAATCCACCGGTTGAAAATCGATCCATTTGGTATTTCAAAGCAATATCATTAACCCTGCTGCTCAATTGACCAAAAGCAATAACATGTGGAATAATCTCATAACTTGCAAAAACCTTTGGAACCAGTTTTTTATAGTAATCAAAACTTTCATCCGTTTCATAATCAACACTTGTAGAATGTAAGTTCTCTAAACTTGCACCTACAAAAGTATTCTCACCAAAGTGATATGAAACACTAAATCCGGTAAAAGTTCCCTGATAATCACTCCGGGAATCAACATAACCAATAGCAATAGTCGCTCTGAACTTATCGCATATTTTGCCTATATAGCCAACATAAGTTCGATCGATTTCAGACTTATCAATTCCGGCGCCTAAAATAATATCTTCATCACACATATCAAATGCATACTGAAAATAAGACGAATATTCGTCCTTATTGGCCGCAACGACGCTCCGACCATTATCGAGATCGATATTGGGAGATATTAATGTAGAGTTTATAACTGCGAAATCAAATGTATTGATTTCCTGGGCAAATGTGGGGACTGTGAGCAAGAGTAAAAGTATTGTTTTTTTCATAATACCTGTTTTAGCTGACAACATTCTAACTCTAATTTACAAATAAAATCCTATTAATAAAAAGAAATTCTTCGAAGTACAGCATTACTCGTTTAAGTGCAATAATTTCACAATCAAAAACTTACAAACTAAAAAATATCATCCTTAAATTTAAAAATTCAATAAATGAATAAGTATCTCATGTATAAAAACCTCATTTCTTTAATTTTTCTGATAATTTTAAGACTATATTTTTTGCATTTATAGATGCTTAACGGTAATTTTATAATCCTTAAATTCAAAATCTACCCGAAAATGAAAATTATAAAGTTAATAATCCTTCTATTTCCTGTTTTTTGTTTTTCGCAAGAAGTAAAAATCAAGTCATTAGACATTAATCTGACTAATTACGAATATCCTTTTCCTGTAAAATTCATAGAATTAAGCATTCAGCGCCAATCCTTAAAAATGGCTTATATGGATATCATTCCGGAGAATTACAACCATAAAAACATCGTTTTGCTTCATGGCAAAAACTTCAATGGAGCTTATTGGGAAACTACTATAAAAGCACTGACTGCAGAAGGATTCCGTGTTATCGTTCTGGATCAAATAGGTTTTGGAAAATCGTCAAAGCCGGATAATTTTCAATACTCGTTTCAGCAATTTGCTGAGAATACCAAAAAGTTACTGGATCATTTAGGAATCAACAAAGCAACTATTCTGGGACATTCTATGGGCGGAATGTTAGCAACAAGATTTGCCTTGATGTATCCTGAAACTACAGAGAAATTAGTACTCGAAAACCCAATTGGTCTTGAAGACTGGAAACTGGTTGTTCCGTACAAACCTGTTGATTGGTGGTATGAATCTGAATTAAAACAAAACTATCAGAACATAAAAAGCTATCAAATGTCAAATTATTATGATGGAAAATGGAATGCCGATTTCCAAAAATGGGCAGAACTAAGCGCCGGCTGGACAACGGCTCCTGATTATGACAGAGTAGCCTGGAACTCGGCACTTATGTATGATATGATTTTTACACAACCGGTTTTATATGAATTTAAAAACATCAAAAGTCCAACGCTTTTAATCATCGGAACAAGAGATAAAACGGCTTTAGGAAAACCATTAGTATCTGAAGAAGTTCGAAAAACAATGGGGAATTATTTGGAATTGGGCAAAAAGACACAAAAAGCAATTCCGTATTCAAAATTAGTTGAAGTTCCAAACACTGGACATTTGCCACATATTGAATCTTTCGATCAATTTATAAAACCATTAATTGTATTTTTGAAACAGTAATACTATTTTTCTTGCCACGAATTATTTTTTTTCGCCACGAATTTCACAAATTAGCACGAATTATTAGCTGAGTATTATGTAAATAAAAATTCGTGCTAATTTGTGAAATTCGTGGCAACCTTTTTTTTTAATCAATAATCTAAAACTAAAATATATGTTTACAATAGAACAAATCAAAGAAGCACATTCGAAAGTAAAAAGCGGAGCCGATTTTCCGAATTATATACAAGACTTAATCATTTTGGGCGTAAAAGGTTATGACACATTTGTACATGACGGACATGTTGAATATTATGGCGTAAACAATTACAACGTTACTTCTGACGAAAAATACGATGAAATCAAAGTGGCAGCTTTTGCAAATAAAGAACGTTTTATCGAATTTCTTGTTATACACCAAAGTGGACAAACCGATTATCTAACTTTTTGCAATCATGCCGCACAATGTGGTATTGCCAAATGGAGAGTTGATATTATCGAAATGACCTGCACATATTATGACAAATCCGGAGACGAAATATTGATTGAGAAAATTCCTGATTAATTCAAAAATTAACTAACCAAACCAACCACAATCAATGTCAATTTTCAGTCAAAAAACTTGTTTTCTAGCGACGCAAAGTATCTTAATCGTTCTTTTTTTTAGTTGCTTTTTAGGATATTCTCAGCAAAAAAAAAGTAAATCCAAATTTAAAGTAATTGCTTTTTATACCGCAAAAAATGATCAGGCACATATAAGTTTCGTTCATGAAGCCAATAAATGGTTTCCGAAACTCGCCGAAGAAAATCACTTTGAATACGATTCGACTAACAATTGGAACAATCTAAACGCTGAATTTCTGGCAAAATATCAAGTCGTTTTATTTTTGGATACAAGACCTGAAACACCAAGTCAGCGAGAAGCATTTCAGAAATACATGGAAAATGGTGGAGGTTTTATCGGTTTTCATTTTTCGGCATTTGCTTTAAATGATTCTGATTATCCGCAAAACTGGAATTGGTATCACAATACTTTTTTAGGCTCAGGCGAATACGGAAGCAATACCTGGCGACCAACATCGGCAGTTTTAAGAGTAGAAAATCAACATCCGGTTACGAAAGATATTCCCAAAACATTCTCATCGGCACCAAACGAATGGTACAGATGGAGTAACGATCTGACTAAAAATCCGGATATTAAAATTCTTTTGGCAATTGACGAAAGCAGTTTCCCATTAGGAACCGGACCAAAAGCGCATGAAATCTGGCACAGCGGTTATTATCCCGTGGTTTGGACGAATAAAAACTACAAAATGCTTTATGTAAATATGGGGCATA
Source organism: Flavobacterium pectinovorum (assembly GCF_006438875.1). Classification (GTDB taxonomy): domain Bacteria; phylum Bacteroidota; class Bacteroidia; order Flavobacteriales; family Flavobacteriaceae; genus Flavobacterium; species Flavobacterium pectinovorum_A. The sequence goes on along the minus strand of NZ_RCZH01000003.1, from coordinate 307,059 downwards.
ATGATATTGATTACGAGCACGGAACTAATAAAACACTTTCGTACACCTTTGAAAACAAAGTAGAAAGTCAATTAATATTGAATGCTTTGCTTTGGTTAGGAAATTCTAAAAAATAAAAATTATTTAAGATGTCAAAACTTTCCCCAATTATAAATCCCGAAGAATTATTAAAACTAAACAATGCTTCTGATTTTATTTTAATAGATGCCAGAGGCGGAGCTAACGCCGAAGAAAATTATAAAAACGAACATTTAAAAGGTGCTCGCTATATCGATTTGAATAAAGATTTAGCAACCGTAGAAACTGATCCTGCAAACGGCGGAAGACATCCTTTGCCTTCTTTCGAAAAATTTTCAGGTGTACTTTCAAAACTCGGAATTTCTCCTTTGAACCATGTTATTATTTATGATGATAAAAATGGCTCAAATGCCGCAGCAAGATTTTGGTGGATGCTAAAGGCAATTGGTCACGAAAAAGTGCAGGTTTTAAACGGAGGTTTACAAGCCGCAATAAAAATAGGTTATCCTGTAAGTTCAAAAACTGAAATTTTTGAAACAACTGAAAATTATCCAATATCCGAATGGAAATTACTTCTGGCCGATATTGAAGAAGTCGAAAAGGCACGAAATAACGATCAAAATATTGTAATCGATGTTAGGGATAAAAACCGTTTTGATGGTTTAACAGAACCTTTGGATTTAATTGCCGGACATATTCCGGGTGCTATAAATGTTCCTTTTAGTGAAAACCTAAATGAAGATGGATTTTTCAAATTGGCAGAAACATTAAATGAAAAATATAAAGATATTTTAGGTCATACAAAACCAGAAAATGTAATTGTACATTGTGGTTCAGGCGTTACAGCTTGCCATACTTTATTAGCAATGGATTATGCGGGAATTGAAATTCCAAAACTGTATGTTGGATCCTGGAGCGAATGGTCTAGAAACGATCGTGAATTGGCAACAAAAGTGTAAAATTAAACACATAGAAACATAGCTAGTTATTTGCCACAGATTAAAAGATTAAAATGATTAATCCACATAATCCTTTAACCTTTTAATCTGTGGCAAAAAAAACACAATCTATGCTCACATAAATAAATAATACAAAATGCAGCATTGGGATATACTTTTATCGAATCAGGTAAACAAAAAAGCTTTCATTGACACTTTACTTTCGGGCGAAGCCAGAGGAGAATTAGCCGTTTTTAACGACCAAAAAGGAATTCTGTTTTCGGACATTGCCATCGAGAAATTCATCGAAAAAGAATATCAATACGATATTGTAGAAGCTTCTCCGGAATCGCACAGACAATTGAGAACGTTTTCATCAGGCGAACGCAAAAAAGAATTCCTGAAATACTGCATCAATCAAAATCCGGATTTTATAATTTTCGACAATCCGTTTGATCATTTAGATCAGGCTTCGAGAATTGTTTTGGCACAATCTCTGGAGAAATTAACAGACAATATTGCGATTATTCAACTGGTAAATCGTTTAGTCGATGTTTTAGATTTTGTTCCGAATAAAGCGCAAATTAAAGACAATTCCTTTAAATTACATCCGATTTCAAAAACCGAAAATCATTTTAAAACCTTAAATACAGCGGCAATTCCAAAAGCTTTAGAACCGCATTCCTTCCACGAAAGTGTACTAATCAAAATGAACAATGTGTCTGTAAGCTATGACGGCCGAAAAATTGTAGATCAAATATCATGGACGATAAAACAAGGCGAATTCTGGCAATTAATTGGTCCGAATGGTTCCGGAAAAAGCACGATTCTATCTTTAATTACGGGAGATAATCCAAAGGGATTTGGTCAGGATTTATTTTTGTTCGGAAGAAAAAAAGGAACTGGAGAAAGCGTTTGGGATATCAAAAAACAAATCGGAATCTTTACTACTTCTATGACTGATTTGTTTCAAAAAGGACATACTTTAGAACAAATGATTCTATCCGGTTTCTTTGACTCCATCGGATTATATAACGAACCAACCACTTTACAAAAACAAAGTGTAACGCAATGGCTTGAAGTAATTGAAATGACAAGTCTGAGAAAAAAACGTTTCATAGATCTTTCTATCGGTCAGCAAAGAGTCGCATTGATTGTTCGCGCCGTATTAAAACATCCGCCATTATTAATTCTCGACGAACCTGTAGAAGGATTAGACGACGAAAATGTAGATTTGGTTATTCAGCTTATCAATACCATTAAACAAGAAACAAATGTTAGTATTTTGTACGTTTCACATCGTATAGAAACTGGCCTCGCTCCTACTTCGGTTTTTGAACTTTTACCAAATTCAACAGGATCAATCGGTAAAATAAAATACCATTCAGAGCTTAATTAAAATACAAAAATGAAAATTAAATATATCACATTATTAGTTTCATCACTAATAATGATTTCGTGTTCAACCACAATTTCCACAGCAAAAAAAGAATACAAAACAACTGAAGTTTCTAAACTAAAATCAGATTGGAATTTCGACTCAAAAGAATGGTTTCTGGAAAAAGATACCTTAACAGGAAATGGAGGTCCGATGCATTGGGGCGTTATAGAATCTAAAAAATTACTTCCTAAAAATTATGAAATCGATTTAAAAGTAAACATGACCAAAGAATCATTATTCGAGGTTATGCTCAACATCGATCAGGAAAAATACATCAGAACTTATCTGTATCAAATCGATCAGAATATTGTAATTGGTCAAGGTGTTTACAACAAAAATAGCGACGAATACGGTAAACGCGGCGGACCAACTTTGTTCAAAAAAACCATGAAATTAGAAAATAACAAATGGTATTCTATAAAAATTAGAGTTACAAACAATCAATTATACTTTTCAGTAAATAACGAAACCACATTAGAATGTTCCCTTGATAAAAGCAATCTAAGCCCACAAGGAAAACTAGGTTTCTTAACCAACGGCGAAGCAAAAATAACCGACTTAACAATTAAAACGCTTCAATAAAAAATATTTGAACCATTAAGAGATTAAGAAAAGTAAGCGTGATACTTATTTTTTCACCATTAAGAGATTAAGTTAGATTAAGGCACACAGCTTAATTTTCCTTAATCTCTTAATGGTAAACAAAAAAAAGCTCCATAAGGAGCTTTTTTAGTATATAACAAATTATCTAATTTTCTAATTGACAAATTATCTAATTAATTCTCGTCATCTTCCATATTATGCGTCTTCCCGTAATTGCGCCATTTCTCGATACAATCCTGAAAATCCTGAGGCAATTCAGTATCAAAACGCATCATTTCGCCCGTTGTTGGGTGTACAAAACCAAGCGTTTTAGCGTGCAAAGCCTGACGTGGCAAAGCTTTAAAACAATTTTCTATAAACTGCTTGTATTTTGTAAAAGTCGTCCCTTTCAAAATCAAATGTCCACCGTAACGTTCATCATTAAATAACGGATGTCCAATGTGTTTCAAGTGCGCACGAATTTGGTGTGTTCTTCCCGTTTCTAATCTGCAAGAAATCAAAGTTACATAACCAAAACGTTCCAAAACCTTATAATGTGTAATTGCAGGTTTCCCAATTTCAGGATCAGCAAAAACAGCCATTTGCATGCGATCTTTCAAGTGTCTGGCAAGATTTCCTTCAATCGTTCCCTCCTCTTCGGTCACATTTCCCCAAACAAGAGCAACATATTCACGTTCAGAAGTTTTAGCTTCAAATTGTTTCGCCAGATGCGTCATTGCTGCTTCCGTTTTGGCTACCACCAAAAGTCCGGACGTATCCTTATCAATTCGGTGAACCAAACCTGGACGTTCACTGCTGTTCATTGGCAAATTATCAAAATGATGCGCCAAAGCATTTACCAAAGTTCCGGTATAATTTCCGTGACCAGGATGTACAACCATTCCAGGTTCCTTGTTAATCAACAACAAAGCATCATCTTCATAAACAATATTAAGCGGAAGATCTTCCGGCAGAATATGGTTTTCAAACGGCGGATGCGTCAACATTACCGTAATAAGATCCAATGGTTTTACTTTGTAATTTGATTTTACAGGAATTTCATTTACAAAAACACTTCCTTCGCTTGCAGCATTCTGAATTTTGTTCCGTGTTGCATTCGGAATCATATTCATCAAATATTTGTCAATTCGCAAAAGCGCTTGACCTTTAGGTACATCAAATCTAAAATGTTCGAATAATTCGTCTTCCAGATCTAAATTTTCAATATTATTGTTCATCTTTTGGGGTTTCAGTAGCTGGCGCAGCTAAACTATCTGTGGCCTGACTTTCATCTACATAAGATGCTTTTCCGTCTCCTAAAACCAAGTCGATTTTAGAAGCCTTCAGCACGCGATCACCTACTTTTAAGTTTCTACCTTTATAACGCATCTCCAAAACCATATCCTTTCCAAGGTTCGGAATATAAGTAATCGTTCCTTCTTCAAGCCCTAAAGCCTTCAAAGTTGGAACCGCTTCACGATATGTTTTCTCAATTAAATCAGGAATTTTGACAGATGAAAACCCTGATGCATTAATTTTAATATATATTTTTCTTCCTACTTTTACCATTGTTCCCGGCAACGGATCTTGCTCAACAACACTGTATTTAGGGAATTCACTTCGGTAATCAACACTATCCAGAAGCACATAATCAAGATCTAATTCGTCCAATTTTGCCTCAACTTGTTCCTCCGTTAATTTCGTTAAATTCGGAACGGCAATTTCATGACCGTGATCAGTTGTAAAAGTCAACCAATGCATAAACAAATAACCTAAAACGGCAATAATAGCAGCCGCACTTAATACTTGCAGAAAAAATACCCGGCTCGTTAAATACTTACGTAAACTCATAAATTTATTTTTATTAGTGGCAAAGATAAAGCTATTTCGTTTCAAAAAAAATGATAATTTTGTTTTAAGTAACATTAGTAATATTATGTTACTAAATATTGAAAATTTTTGGAATTTTTAAATTTCGAATTTCGATTTCAGGAGCTATTTCCTGCTGTACGCTATATCTTTTCCTGGCTAAAGAAGCCAGAAAAAGGATACCGCTTCCATCAGGGCTAGGGCTTTAGGTTTCATAAGAAGATTTTTCTTTTTTTGTCATTTCTGACAAGCAAAACGAGAAACGCAATCCAAATAACACAAAGCAATTAGCGGAAATTCGTGCAATTCGTGGCAAAAAAACGATTAAACAATTACATAAATAAACGATTAAACATCAAATCAATGAAAAACATAGCCATCATCATGGGCGGATATTCAAGTGAATATAAAATTTCTCTTATCTCAGGAAACGTCGTTCACCAATATCTTGACAAAACAAAATACAACGGATTCCGCATTCATATTTTCAAAGAAAAATGGGTTTATGTAGACCAAAATGATGCAGAATTTCCAATCGATAGAAATGATTTCTCAGTTACGGTAAACGGAGAAAAAATCACTTTTGATTGTGTTTTCAATGCCATTCACGGAACTCCGGGAGAAGATGGTTTAATGCAGGCTTATTTTGAATTACTGGGAATTCCGCAATCATCTTGCGATTATTACCAGGCGGCGCTTACCTTCAATAAACGTGATTTATTATCGGTTTTAAAACCATACGGAATCAAAACGGCAATCTCTTATTACCTAAACAAAGGCGATATTATCAATACCAAAGAAATTGTTGCAAAAGTAGGTTTGCCATGTTTCGTAAAACCAAACAAAGCAGGGTCAAGCTTCGGAATCTCAAAAGTAAAAACTGAAGCTGAATTACCAATCGCAATTGAAGTTGCCTATAAAGAAGACAACGAAATCATCATCGAAAGTTTCCTTGACGGAACTGAAGTTTCTGTTGGAGTAATCAATTATAAAGGTGAAATCAAAGTTTTGCCAATCACCGAAATTGTTTCAGACAATGATTTCTTTGATTACGAAGCTAAATACGAAGGAAAATCACAAGAAATTACACCGGCAAGAATTTCAGACGAACTAACTAAAAAGGTGAGCGAAACTGCAAAACGTGCCTACGAAGTTTTAAAAATGAAAGGATTCTCAAGAAGCGAATTCATCATTGTAAACAATGAGCCATACATGCTGGAAATGAACACAATTCCGGGATTAACAACCGAAAGTTTGATTCCGCAACAAGCCAAAGCAGCCGGAATATCTCTCGAAGATTTATTCACAAATGCAATTGAGTTGGCGCTTTTGTAACTAAAAAGGTTCTGAGATTCTAAGTTGCTAAGGCACTAAGATCTCAGAACCTTTTTTTTTATTATAATATTGTCATTACAACGAAGGAAAAATCACATCTAGAGATTGACGCAGTGAATAGACGCAGCAAACGTAATTACTTGTGTGATTTCTCCTCCGTCGAAATGACAAGTTAGACGAAAAGATTCTTATGAAAATGATTGACCTAGCCCCGATAGAAGTGGAAATCCTTTTGTGGCGGTCCCGAGGCTTCGGGAGCCACAAAAGATTGAAACGGATAGCGGGATTAGCTCCTAAAAAAATTGCTTTTATTATAGAAATCAAAACGACTAAAAATTAAACTCTTTTAAGATGCAAAGAAACCTTAGAACCTTAGCGACTTAGAACCTTAGAACCTCAAAACAAATGCGAAAAGCCATATTCCCGGGATCATTTGACCCAATTACCCTAGGTCACGAAGACATTATCAAAAGAGGAATTTCCCTATTTGATGAAATCGTAATTGCGATTGGTGTTAATGCCGAAAAAAAATACATGTTTTCTCTTGAAGAAAGAAAACGTTTTATCGAAGAAACCTTCAAAGACGAACCAAAAATCTCCGTTATAACCTATGAAGGTTTAACAATAGATTTAGCAAAAAAACTAAAAGCCAATTTCATTTTAAGAGGTCTACGCAATCCAGCCGATTTCGAATTCGAAAAAGCCATCGCACACACCAACAGAAGACTTTCGAAAATAGAAACGGTATTTTTGTTAACCGCAGCAAGAACGTCTTATATTAGTTCCAGCATTGTTCGTGACGTATTGCGAAATGGCGGTGAATACGAAATGTTGGTTCCGGATTCGGTTAGGGTGAAAAAATAATTCAAGTACAAAGTCATTGCGAGGAACGAAGCAAACACACTAAAAAAGTATGATTTAGAGATTATTAAAACAGACAAACTAATATGAGATTGTTTCGTTTCTCGCAAAGACAGTTTCGCTAAAAAAAGCCTTACGCATAAATTATTTGTAATGATGGATTAAAATCCATCCATAATAATAACCCGCATTAATCCGTTCAACCCGTAAAATTCGCGGGCAAAAAACAAAACCCAAAAACATAAACTTGCAAGCAAAGCGAATTATAAGTAATTTCGCATTTTTAAATAAACAAAAATAATGAGCATCGAAAGAGAATTAAACAAACGTAGCGGATCGAAATGTGAACTTTGTGGCGCGGAGGAAAACCTAAAATTATATGAGGTATTACCAACTAAAAAAGGTGGTCTTGACGAAAGTATAATGGCTTGCAGTACTTGTATTGACCAAATTGAGAACCCGGACAATGTCGATTTAAATCACTGGAGATGTTTAAACGATAGTATGTGGAATGAAAATGTTGCGGTGCAAGTTGTTGCGTGGAGAATGTTAAGCCGTTTGCGTGCCGCAGGATGGCCTCAGGAATTACTTGATATGATCTATTTAGACGAAGATACTTTGGCTTGGGCACAAGCAACAGGCGAAGGCGAAGAGGACGAAAACAAAATCGTTCACCGTGATAGTAATGGCGTAATATTAGAACACGGAGATTCTGTGGTTTTAATCAAAGATTTAAAAGTAAAAGGTTCCAGTATGGTTGCCAAACAAGGAACTGCCGTACGTAACATCCGCTTAGACCACGAAAATGCCGAATATATTGAAGGAAAAGTTGATGGTCAGCAAATTGTGATTATCACGCAGTATGTGAAGAAGATATAAGGTTTTCAGTCTCAGTCGCAGTTTTCAGTCACACTGTAAACTGTAAACTGTAAACTGTAAACTGTAAACTGTAAACTGTAAACTGTAAACTGTAAACTGTAAACTGTAACAAAAAAAGGGCTATTCAAAATGAATAGCCCTTTTTTTGTATGTATGAGGATAAATTATTTTTGGAATAATTTACTAATCTGATCTTTTACAAATGGCTCAGAAACGCTGCTTGTCGCTGAAGAAGCATCTTTAGATCCAACCATAAACTGAACTGTTGCTTTTTCAGGAATAACACTTCCTGTGTAATGCAACCAAATATAGTTATTTGGTAATTCTAATTTAATATCATATAAAGGGTTTGCTGTAAAACCATTTACAATAATGCTATAAAGATTAGCATAATCATTATTAACATTTTTAAATGTAAACTTTCTCAAACTTGAAGATTCATCATCATTTTGAATACTTGTGTAATACACTGTATATTCATCTCCAATTTTCTGAATATAGTTGTTATTTACTTTTCCTAATTTTTCAACCGGTACAGTTTCAATAACTTTAATTTGTGCGAAAGACACAAAACTAAACAACAAAATAGCAATCGTAATAATTCTTTTCATAATTAATTTGGGGTTTATTATTTACCAGCACAAGAAACGCAGAATTTATGATAAATTAAAACCTAAACCGTTATTTTATTAACATTCATTTAAGATTGTTGTTCAAAATTAATCAAATCCCATTACAATATTCAATTAAAATACTGAAATTCAATTAATTAAAACCACCTAAAACAATATTAATTCCTCAGAAAAGGACCGATATTTAGTTGCAATTACACTTCAAAACGCACTTAAATCAATGCTATTTTGGTACAAATCTCACTTCTAAACTTCGTCAAAGTTTACAATTTTGACGTGGAGCTCTGAAAAAAAATCTGAAACCTGAAACTTGAAACAAAAAATCTATCTTTCCTCCTCTTTCTTTACCACTTTTCTGGCAACTTCAATTTTGAATTTCTTGCCTTTCATTTTTTCGTCTTTGATATTTTTAAGCAAGTCTATTACTTTATTATACCTAACAGCTGCAAATGAAATAAAATCTTTTACCTCGATTAAACCCAAGTCACCTTTTTCTAATTTCCCTTTTTGAGAAAAGAAACCAACAATGTCTATTTTATTCAGTTTTGTTTTCTTTCCGCCACTAATATAGATTGTTTGATATTCGGGTGGTTTTGGCAAAGTAGTCGTATTTTCAACTTTTAAAACTTCCATTCCGTAGTCAATATAATCCATTTTTTTTTCACTTTCGTGAATAATGATATATGCCGTTCCGGAAGCTTGCATACGAGCCGTACGACCGTTACGATGCGTAAATTCGTCTTCTTTTAAAGGTAAATGATAATGAATTACGTGTTTCATTTCCGGAATATCCAATCCACGAGCCGCCAAATCAGTTGTGATTAAATAACTCATACTTCCGTTTCTAAACTGAATCAAAGCACGCTCACGTTCATCCTGATCCATTCCACCATGATAATAGGTCGAATAAATCCCTTTTTCATTTAGCGTGTCGCTAATTCGTTCTGCCGCATCACGGTGATTACAAAAAATAATTGCCGATTGTGATTTCAACGAACAAATCAAATGGAACAAACTTTCTAATTTATCTTTGGCTGGTGAAACAACCATTTTCATCGAAAGATTTGCTTTTTCTTCTTCCTCAGGAATAAAATCCAAAACAGTAGGATTAACAACCCTCGTATATCTTGGAATCTCAATATCTGAAGTTGCAGATACCAAAACACGTTTGTTAAGCTTCGTTAATTTACCAATGATATAGGACATTTGCTCATGGAAACCCAATTGCAATGATTTGTCAAATTCATCCAAAATCAAAGTCTGAATTTTATCGGTACGAAAAGTATCTCTGTCAATATGATCTGCAATTCTTCCCGGAGTTCCAATTAAAACTGCAGGCGGATTACTCAAATTCTTTATTTCAGTATCAATTGAGTGACCTCCGTAACAAATGTTTACTTTATATTGCGTTCCCATTTTTTTCCAAACCTGCTCGATTTGCAAACCTAATTCGCGCGAAGGCACTAAAATTAAACATTGAACCGAAAGAATTTCAGGCTGTAATAATTCTAAAACAGGCAGTAAAAAAGCCAATGTTTTTCCCGATCCTGTTGGAGAAAGCAGTAAAACATTGTTATCGTTTAAAATAGCATCTTGCGCTACTTCTTGCATTTCGTTTAGGGTCTCAATTCCTAAATTCGAAAGTATGTTATTGGAATGGTGTTTTTTATTCATTTTGCAAAAGTAGTCAAAAAAAGTTGTTTCAGGTTTTTGTTTGTTTCAGGTTTCAAGTTGAAATGAGAGAAAGTTACTTTGAGACTTTACCGCAGAGTGGGCAAAGGTTTACGCAAAGTTCACAAAGCTATATTCACAAAGCTTTGCGATCTCTGTGTTTTTCACCACAATCAAAAAATAAAAAACTTTGTGCACTCTGCGGTAAAATGCTAAAGCTGCTCTATTCTCATTTCAACCTGAAACTTGAAACAAAACAAACAAAAACCTGAAACTAAATTTAATTATATTTGATTTTTCTATTAAAACCCAAATCATGAAACTTTTTACCCTTCCTATTTTACTTTTTACAATCGCAATTTTTGCCCAAAACAATAAAAAATACGACACTTTTTTTGAGAAAGGCAACGGAAATCAATCGGCTTCGTACGAAGAAACTATAAAGTATTATAAACTTCTTGCCAATGATTTTCCGACAATTCAAATTAAAGAAATGGGTTTGACCGATTCCGGTGAACCATTGCATATGGTGGTTTATAATCCTGAAAAGGAATTTGATTTTGAGAAAATTCAGAAAAACAAAGCAGTACTTTTTATCAATAACGGAATTCATGCCGGAGAACCTGACGGAATCGACGCAACAATGCAGTTCTACAGAGATTTGGCAATTGGAAAACTTAAAGCGCCTAAAAATACCGTTTTGGTTACGATTCCGGTTTACAATATTGGCGGAGCTTTGAATCGAAATTCGACTACAAGAGCCAATCAGGATGGACCCGAAATTTATGGTTTTAGAGGAAACGCCAGAAACTACGATTTGAACCGCGATTTAATGAAATCCGACACTCGAAATACAAAGAGTTTTGTGGAGATTTTCCAAAAGATAAATCCCGATGTTTTTATTGACAATCACGTCAGTAACGGATCTGATTATCAATACAAACTAACCTATATTATGACACAGCATAATAAACTTGGAACTGCTTTGGGCGATTTTATGAATACCGAAATGATGCCGGCTTTGGTAAAAGATTTACAGCAAAAGAAAATTGAAACTACGCCTTATGTAGATTCTTTTAAAGACACTCCTGACAAAGGTTTTGGGCAGTTTGTAGACAGTCCAAGATATACAACGGGTTATACTTCGCTTTTTAATACAATAGGTTTTGTGGTTGAAACACACATGCTGAAAAAATATGCCGAACGTGTAAAAATGACGTACGAATACACCAAATCAACTTTGGATTTTACGGATGCAAACTACCAAAAAATCAAAGAACTTAGAATTAAAAACCTGGAACAATATCAGCCTAAAAAGCCCTATACTTTAAAATGGGAATTGGATAGTACCAAAGCAACTAAGTTTACGTTTTTAGGATATGAAGCGGGTTACAAAAAAAGTGAAGCCACAACCGGAAATCGTTTGTATTATGACCGAAGCAAACCTTATAAAAAAGACGTTCCGTATATTAAAGAATTCAAATCAGTAAAAGACGTTGTTATGCCTTTTGCTTATATCATTCCGCGCGGTTATTGGAATATCATTGAGCTTTTGAAGAACAATAATATTACCTATTCTCAACTTAAAAATGACACTATCATTGAAGTTGAAAGCTATAAAATTGCCGATTTTAAAACGGTTCCAAATGCTTATGAAGGACATTATTTGCACTTCAATACCAGTATAAATTCTAAAGTTGTAAAAATGGCTTTTGCCAAAGGCGATTATATAGTTCCAACAACTCAAAAAGGTGTAAAATACTTAGTTGAAGCTTTTGAACCTGAAGGTGTTGATTCATTTTTTAATTGGAATTTCTTCGATCCTATTTTACAGCAAAAAGAACATTATTCTGAATATATTTTTGAAGATACGGCGGCAAAATTGCTAAAAGACAATCCAACTCTTAAAGCCGAATTAGAATCTAAAAAACAAAACGACGCTGAATTTGCTAAAAATTCTGCTGCACAATTAGACTGGATCTACAAACATTCGGTTTATTATGAAAAGGCGCATTTGCAATATCCTGTTTATAGATTGTTGTGATAATTTAACCGCAGAGTTTGCTAAGTTTTTTATTTTTGATTGTATTGAAAAACGCAGAGATCGCAAAGCTTTGTGGGTAGAATCTTAGTCAAAGTTTAAAAATTTGACAAAGATTAAGTTTATTATTCCTTTACGTCTTCCCGTAATATTGTGTTAGTTAAATCATTTACATTTGAAAAAGTAACCAACCAATTAAAAACAAACATGCAAACCGTTTTAAATGCCAACAAAGTAAAAAATTTATCTACAAGAAGAAGACGTGATTTAATCCCGAAATGGATAAAGTTTTTTGTTTTTCTTTTTTTACTTCTTGGGTTTTTAGGAGTTTGCATGATATTTATAAGAACTTTAATGGGATCACAAATTGGTGAATCAACCATTTATGGTCTGGAAAGCACTGTGTTTTTTTCGCCGCTTGGTATATTAATACACGCCATACTTATTTTTAAAGTAGTGGTTTCTTACGGTCTTTGGACGGAAAAAGACTGGGCTGTAAAATGCGGAATTATTGATGCCATTTTTGGGCTAATTGTATGTATTACGGTTATGGTAATTTTACCTTTCGTAGCATCTAAAGGTGGAAAAAACGAACTAAATCTAAGATTCGAAATCCTTTTATTGATTCCGTATTTGTATCAATTACTAAAAATCAGAAGAGAATGGGAAATTTGGAGTGATATTGTTCCGGTTAATTCAACAGTTCACGGAAACATCGAAAATAAAATTGTCATTGAAAAAATCAATCAAGATGAAAAAGAAATCGAAATCGAAAATCATGTCGAAGAAACAATAGACAAAGAAGATCCAAGTCGCTTTATGCCGAAGTAATTTTGCCACAAAGCTATGCTTGTAGACCTTTGTCAAAGTTTTGAACTTTGACAAAGGTTGGCAACAAACCCAAATAATCAATATTACATTCAGAAAATTATCACTAATTAAAACATACTAAAATGGGGCTTTTTGACTTTTTGAAGAAAAACAAAAAAAAGAAATACTTGAAACGCAAGAAAACGCAGCTTCTACGATTAAACATAGTGGAAAATCGCTTAATGAAATATATGCTGAGAAACTAAATATTGTTACTCCAAAAAACCAAGATGAAATCTTTGATTTTATTAAAATTTACGCTGAATATATCGTTCGGTTTATAGGTATGCAAACTCAAAATAATTATTCTCCCATTGCGGCTTACGAAAAAAATGATGGTGAAATAATTGGATATCTTTATATCGCCAAAGATCCAAGTTATAATTCTCTTATAAAAGATGTTGTTCATAATATGGAAGTTGAATTTGAAAAAAGACTTAGCGAAAAAAAGATAAAATCTTATACTATTTTCTTTCACTCACAATTCAATAACGATAATAATCATTCTGTTTCACATAAAAGTGGGGAATTTAACGCAATATCTATTCAATATAAAACCGCTGAGAATTTATCCGGTTTTATTGGTTTGCCTTATTTTTTTAAAGAAGATGAAATCATGTATGCAGGTTTTCCGAATTTTTCAAAGGAACAAAACAATTTCATTTTAAACACGCAATTAAAAGAAGGGAAAGAGTATTTTCAAGAGTTAATATACATAGATTCTCCAATAATTGAAAACGAAATTGGGCTGAAAATAAAAAAAGTCAATAACGGAAGCGTTGGTGATATGTGGGCTGGAATTTTTGGTTTTGACAGATTAAGAGAAGAAGGAGGCAAAGAATTTCTTCTTAATAATGCTGCTATGGTTTTTATTCAGGAAACAATAAAATCAAATGATGAGGTTTTAATTTCAGAGATGAGCTTCGACAATATTGTTTTTAGAGGCGTTAAAACAATTGATGATGAAACCCGCACAACGTATCCTTTACTTAAAACTGATATTTTTATTGATGTCGAAAATAAACAAATCAACGAATGGGAAAATATTAATAATCTTGAAGCGGTTATTACAGGAAACGGAAGAGATACTTTTGGACTGACTTATTTTGCTACTGATTATGCCTTAAATAAAGAAAAATATAAAACCGAAAAAAAACTAAACATTGAATTAAGCGGAATCATTTATCATTTAGAAATTTCGAATATTGCAGATTCAAATACTCCAGATGGTCCAAATTTTAGTGACACTTTTACGATGTATATGCCCAATAAAGAAATGTCTGAATTTGGTTGTTTCGATTTTATAGGTTTACTCGAAGACTTTAGAGAAATAAAAGTTATGGATAATCGAAAATCAGAAGGTTTTATTTTGAAAGTAAAACTAATAACGAACGAAGATTATCCTGATTTCTTTACAATTGAAATGTTTGTAAATAAACAAAACATGAGTTTTGAAGATCTTACCATTGGAATGCAATTAACGGGATTATTTCAATTGCAAGGACAGATTAAAGAATAATGTAAACAACAGGACGTTCGTGCCAAAGTAATTTTACCGCAAAGTTCGCTAAGTTTTTTATTTTTGAATGTGGTTACAAAACGCTGAGATCGCAAAGCTGTACGTAAAATCTTTGTCAAAGTTTTCAACTTTGACAAAGATAAATGAGATAAAAATATTATTGCTTACTAGTAGAGAATGCAATTTTAATAATAATTTCCGTCATTTATTTCTTGTACGAATTTCCATTTTTTATTTTCCATTTTCATTATAACTATACAATTAGGATCATTAAATTGTTTTTTAGTAGTAGTTTCAGATTTTGCAAATATTGCATATCTACCATTGTCATAAAGAATTGGATTAGAGAATGCGAAGACAATAACTTCAGCTTTTTTTTCAGTCATATATTCATTAGAAATCCAAGGTTTAGGAAAATCAACTTCTTTTATAAATTTAATTTTAAGATTTTTAAAATCATTTTGGTTCCAAAAATCACTTTTCAACCAAATTTCTTTTGTTTTATCATTGTGATATTTTTCATTCATCACACTCCAATATTTTTCATTGAATTTTGGATCATCTAAAAGGACGCTATTTTCAAGGGTATTCGCAGTTACTGGAACTAGAGATCTTGTTTTAAAAAGTTCAATTGCATAATTATTATTTATTTTATTTGCAATGACAATGATAGTATCATTGTTTTTAATTCTGGAACTTAAATATGTATTTACAGGAGATTGTAAATTTTCTTTAATAGAAGAGCATCCATAAATTGATAAATTCAAAATTAGTAATAGAATGATATATTTTTTCATGATTTTATATTACTTAGTGTTACATGGTTTTCCCGCTGGAGTTTGTCCATTAATAGTTGAGTTAGTACTCTCACCATTATATCTACCAATGATTCTCTTATACTCTTCGCTATTTACAGGAAACTTTTGCATAAATATAGGAGCTTCTTGCAGACCTCCCCATGCTAAATCAGTATATATTTGATTTGGAGTCTCCCCCTCCTTAACTGCAATTCCCGTTTGAAATTCTTGTAATGCTGCACCGATAGCATTTACATAACTATTTGCCATTTCATCATGGTGGGCAGAGTCTTTAGAACCAGGATATTTTTTATCTACAAATTTTTGAAATAACGTTGGAAAATCATTAAAAATTGCAGGGTTATTTTTGGCAGTATAGTCATCAACTAAGCTAAAAAAATAGCAATGTACAATTTCATGTAATAAATTTGAGGCTCTAAATAAACTTGTCGCACTTGTGTAATTTGTACTTACAGCAATATTATAGTTATTTGGGCTAGAAATAGTTGATGAAGCTGGTCTAACGACTTTAGAACTTGATTTTATTGTTACAGTAAAGACTTTGCTAGCTCCCAATTTACTTAATATTTTTGCAATACTAGCATTTGTTCCTTTTTTTAATTGTTCTAATGCTTCTTTCGGACAGTTGTTTAGACTGTCAGAAATGATTTGTTTTTCAATAGCAATTGGAGCTGTAGTTGAACTTGAACTACCGGCACCACCACCTCCTGTAGAATCCCAAGACATTCCACCACCACCACCTACAGGGCTCCACCCCATACTTGAACCTGCACTTCCCCAAATCGCGTCCCAATCAGTACCGTTTGTGAGTTTAGGTTTGCGGGGAACAAGTACTTCCTTTAAATCTACTATATTTGTTTTTGAAGTTGAAGATGTTGTTGAGTTACTCTTTACATATTGAGTTTCAATAATTCCATCTTTTACTCTATACCCGTTAATAAAATCGCCCTCGAGTGAGTATATAAAAAGCTTTCCAGAAAAAAAACCTTGAACAAGTTTCTCGTCAGCTTGCATACTATAGATTACGCTTCTTATTTCATCATTAATCTTCACTACCAAAACACGATCATTTCGAACTTCGTTATTTGTTGCAAAAGGAATTACAGTCAATAGCTGATCGCTACCATTTATTTTTTCCAGAGTTGCTTTATCAAATTCAAGGTTACTTATTTCACTACTTGATAATTTAGATGAAGGGCTGTTGGTTGACCTTGTTAAAAATGCTTTAGCGTCATTAATGCTTACGGTCTTAATTGTGCTTTGTTCCTGCGTTGTCAGATTTTCACTGTCCTGACAATTGGTTAGTGCCAACGTTAAAACAAAAAGGAATATTCTTTTTGTAATTTTTAATTTTCCTAGTTTGTTATTTTTCATACCTTTATTACAGTTTTTTCTTTCGAAAGCCAAAAGTATACATTTTAGGTATTTAAAAACTACTGTTTAGGTATTTCTTACTAAATTTTCCAAAAAAAATGGTGTTTTTTTGCAATGCGTTACAAAAATTTTGCCAAATCTTTACAATGATAAAAACTATGACGCATCTTCTGCGAATCTTCGCAATCATTCAACCAAAAGCACAAAAAAAGCCTAATAAACATAAAATTTATTAGGCTTTTTTTTATTGTAGAAAGAATAAAAAACTATTTATCCTTCAATATTTTTTCTAAAAATTCAACTTTGTCTTTTTCAGCCTGAACTAGACGTTCGTAAAGTTTTTTATTTTCATCGTAAGCTTCAATTAATTTGTCCAAAGGATTAAAAGTAAGATTACTGCAAGAATTATTTAGTATTTGTCCTTTTGCACTATTATCATAGAAATTATTAAAATAATTAATTGCGGCTTCGTCAGAAAAGTTTTTAAGGGCTTCAACACTTACTCCCAAAGCTTTTGCTACTTCAATAAGCTTTTCATCGCTTATCGTTTCGCTGTTTTCAAGTGCAGAAATAGCTTGTTGGTTCGTGCCTAAAGCCTGCGCCAAAGCTTCTTGTTTCATGTCACGAAGTTCACGAATTCGGCTAATTTTTCGCCCTATATGGTTTGATTTTGTAAGTGTGCTCATAATTCAAAGATAATATTAAGGGTAATAATAAGCAATTTATAAAAAACATATTATGTTAGATACGATACAATCAAAATGATTTGTAGAGTTACAATATAATTACTTATTGCTTGCTAAACAAAAGTACGATTTTTGAGACATGAAATAGTTAAAAAAGAAAAACTATATAAGGGATGTTTGTGAAAAGAGTATAGAGGAAAGAGTATAGAGGAAAGAATAAAGATGCAAGATGCAAGACGAAATTGAAAACCTGAAACTTGAAACATGAAACTTGAAACATGAAACCTGAAACTTGAAACCTGAAACAAAAATCAGTGTAGCTCACGTGAGGAATAGAAGCCCAATGTCATTACGTTAAGATATTTTAGATTTTGTTCCATCGGAACATCTCATCGGTAGAAAAAAAAATGCATCGAGAGAAACATCGTCCCATTGGGACGTTTGAGAAATTATATACGTAATCTGTATATGTTTTTAACAATTATTATTTATAAAATCAAACGTTCCTACGGAACGTAAAAAATACCGTATTTATTGGGCTACCAATGAAATGTTCCGATGGAACAAAAACAAATTTGTTCCATTGGATTTTTTCCTAACTTAATGACATTGGGATAGAAGCTGTCCGCCGCGGCGGAGCGGACTAGCCTGACAGCATCCCAAATTGGTATCAAAAACTAATTTTAAAGATTTATTTAATAGTCTGTCTTTCCGTAAAAATATTCAATTACAATGCCTTACATTTGAGTAAGAATCTAACCAAATCTTTAAAACAAACTGCTGATGAAAATTAAACTGTCGCTGTTTTTCATACTTCTTTTCATTGCTTTTTCATGCAAAAATGAAAACACAAAAAATGATCCTGATTTTAAACCTGCAAAGTCAACTACAAAAACAAGTGTTGCCGATAGTCTAAAAAGTGATTCGGTTATAGTTGATTCCGATGCAAATGATTCCGAGAACACAAAAATGCTGTTGGATTTTTATATCAAAAATGACAAAAAAGCGCAATTTTTTTTAATCAATACTTCAAGAGATACGACGATTGTCTGTGCCGAAAAAACCCGAATCAGGATTGAAGCCAATAGTTTTATTTCGTCGAAAACCGGAAAAAGTGTAATTGGTCAAATCAAAATTTCGGTAAAAGAATACTATACGATTTCGGATATTTTGATGGGACGACTTTCGACAATTTCGAATGGAAAACTCCTTGAAACCGGCGGAATGCTAAATATAAATGCTGTTTCGAATGGGGAAAACTGCGAATTGAAAAAAGATAAAAATATTGAAATTGAATTTCCAAGAAAAGTCGAGAAAGAAGGAATGCAGCTTTTTAATGGAAACTGGAAAAACAATGAAATCAATTGGAGTGTGGCTGCAAATTCTGTCGATTTGAATCATATATTTACTAAGGTTGATGAAAAGCCTGTTTATCCGGGTGGGCTTCAAAAAATGTATAGTTTTATAGGCAATAATATTAGATTGCCTGATGACTATATTAATGGTAAAGTTTATACTCGTTTTGTGATTGATAAAGAAGGAAACGTAAAGGACATACAAGTAACAAAAGGAATACGAAAAGATGTTGACGATGCGGTAATTAAAGGACTTCAAAAACTTCCAAAATTTATTCCTGGCAAAGTAAATGGTGTTGCGGTAAATACGACTTACAATTTGCCAATTACTATTAAACAAGAAGATGAAGATGTTCGTAGTAGTTCTGTATCAAGTGCACAGAAATACGTTAAACCACTTTATGATGATAAAACGTTGAAAAATGCAGATACGGAAAGTATCCAGTATTATTTGCTTAGGAGCTCAAAATTAGGAATGATAAACTGTGACCGTTTTTGGAATTATGATGAATCGCCAAAAATAGATTTTGTTATTAATTTAAAAACTGATGCTAAAACTTCTGTAAATGTGATTTTTCATCGTTTTAAATCGGTAATGAGAGGATTTTCGGCAGATGATACTATCTTGTTTAATAATATTCCATCAGGAGAAAAAATTACCATTTTTGCGATTAAATATTTTTACAAAAAACCATTTTTGGCCGTAAAAGAAACCGAAATATCATCGAAAATTGAAAATGATTTAGTTTTTCAGGAAGTTACTTTTGAAAAATTAAAAAATGAAACGGAAAAACTGAATCGCATTAATTGAGAAATCGGTTAGATTAAGACTTAGGATAAATAAATTAAACGTAATGGATATTTCTTTTTATTTGGATGAATTTCAAAAAGCAGCAAATCATCTTGATCAAAAACTTTTGAAGGAGAAATCAGTCGAGGTTTCTGTTGGTGTTTATATGGATTCTGCTTTTATAAAATTATACAAAAAAGCGTGGTCAAACAATCCGCAAGAAGCTTTAACTGCCGAATCACGTATCTTTTTTTCGGTGTGGATAAATGATAGTACAAATCATAAACAAAGGATTATGTACAATATTCATGCTTTGAAATTGAGAAAATTAAAAGGTTATACTATTCAAAGCAGAAAATTTGCTGAAGAATTTAGAAAACACTTTAAAAATTATGAAAACAATTGGTCAAATGTAACCACAAATCATGGTCCGTTGACTTTGATGGAAGGTTGGCTAAAATTTGATTTAGAAAGTTTTCAGAAAGATGTTTTAGGACTCTGCAATAACTTTTTAGAAATTGAGCATTTAATTGATGATGCTCTTCTTCAATTTAAATAGAAATATACAAAGTTTTAAACAAAATATAAATAATGAGATACAAACTTTTTCTTGATGATATAAGAGATGTCAAAATGGTTTACAAAAACCTGACCGACGACGATTTTGTTATAGTTCGGAATTTTCATGATTTTAAAAAAGTAATCCTTGAAAACGGACTTCCGGAATTAATTAGTTTTGATAATGATTTAGGATTGGATGAAAATGATCTTATTGCCGAAGATGGATATGCTGCCGCAAAATGGCTGGTTTATGAATCGGGACTTGATTTAGTGCATCTAAGATTTAATGTTCATTCGGCAAATCCTGTTGCTGCTCAGCAAATTCAAAGTTTACTGGATAATTATATTAAGCATTTGAAGAGTTTAAATGAGTTATAATAAGGGGTAAAGTTGCGCGTAGAATCTTTGATAAAGTTTTGAACTTTGACAAAAGTTATTTGTTAAGGAGAATATCTCATAATTTTGTTTTTGTTCCATCGGAACATTTCATTGGCAGCCCAATAAATACGGTGTTTTTTCACGTTCCGTAGGAACGTTTGATTTTATAAATAATAATTGGTAAAACATATACAGATTATATACAATTTCTCAAACGTCCCAATGGGACGATGTTTCTCACGATGCCTTTTTTTTCTACCGATGAAGTGTTCCGATGGAACACAATCTAATCATAAAGTGTAGCTCGCGTGAAAGATAGAAGCTTGCTACCGAAGTAGCGCGTATAGCTTGACAGCATCCCGATAAGAGGGCGTATAAGCGCAAAGTAATTTGCCCTCTTATCGGGATGGTGGCACGCCCTGCTAAAGCTTCTAATTTGCATTTGATCCGTAATAAACTAAGACCTTTTTTTCCAGAAGTTTAAGATTCCGTCACAGGCAGTATATTCTAAATCAAAACTTTCGGGTATTTCTTCCCACGTGCTCCAATAGGTTACAAGTCTTGTGTATTTTGGCGTCTTATTGAGTTGATCTCTTACATAATTGGAATAGGAAAGAAACAGTTCACTATTGGGAACTACTATTTTATCGATGGGACAGGAAGTGTCTATGTTTTCGAAAAAGGAATTGTAAAAATAAAAAGCATCGTAGTCTGAAAAGGAAATATCGGTGATATTGGAATGAATAAATTCTACGTTCTCGACATGGTGTTTTTCGGCTATTTTTTGGGATAGTTTGGTAAGTGATGCTCTTTGTTCGACTCCATAAAAAAATCCTTTTGTAGAAGCCGCGCCTACTAAACAAAATTTTCCCACTCCGGCGCCAATATCTAATACTTTTTTGTTGGGTTTGTCAACCAAATAATCTGCCGCAATTTTGGCTATGGCAACTGGAGTCCAATGTCGTTCTGAAAGTCTTCGGATTCGAGTTGAGTACAACATATTAAACGCGCTGTCTTCTATGTCTATATTTTTTTTTAAGGATTTAAAAATCATTTAATGTGTTGTTTATATTCTTCGTGGCATAAAAAAATAATCATTATATTTCTAATCAATTACTCTTAGAAACCAATAATCATAAGGATGACTATTTATTATCGAAGTATTTTCTTGCAATATAGTGTTAGTTGTCCTGATTTCACAATCTAAAGGAGCAATAAGTGTGAATTTTTGATTTATAGCATGAATTAGTCCTCATTTGCATTAAAAGGGCTAATAATTATTTTTCATTCTATTGTTAAAAAGTTTAAATCAAAAATTTAGTGTGACAGCAATTCTTATAGCGGAATTACAACAAGGAACTATTAGAGACGGGGTTTGCTCTTAGTTTGTTGATGTTTTATGATAAATACAAAATAAGCACTATTAGAAAAGTAGTTTTTATTTAGCAAACATAAACGGTACAGCAATAAAGCGTTGGCTAGGGTTTTACAAGATTTAAATATGATAATCTTATTTGGATGGGGCGCCTAAAGCTAGTTTTTGAGTAAGGAACTAAGGTTCTGAGATAATAAGTTGCTAAGATTTTCCCTCACTCTTTACTCTTCAACTGAAACTTTATTCTCTTCTTCAAACAACAATTTAATGTTTTCATAAGAATTTTTAAGGGCTTCTTTGATTTGTTCCGGATTTAGCCAGGCTACTTTTTCGATACCTTCGTCGGCTTGACCTTGTGGAGTTCCTTCAAAATCTGAAAACATTTCGAACCAATGCGTGATTTTGAGTTTGTATTTTCCGTTACGTTTAAAAACGTGATATGTTTTTTGGAGTTTATTGGTAATTCTAAGTTGGTTTACACCGGTTTCTTCTTCGACTTCGCGCATTGCGGTGGCTTCAATCTCTTCGCCTTTCTCGATTCCGCCTTTTGGTAAGTCCCATTTTCCGTTTCTGAAGATGAATAAAACTTCGCCTTTTTTATTGTACACAAAGCCTCCTCCCGCTTTCTGTACAGGAATTTTGGCTTTTAATGTCTTCATTATTTCCTTTTCATCGGGATGATATAAATAAGCCTTTTGAATTTTATTTTGAAATATTTTCACTATAAGCTGCTCGATATCAATACTCTCTAATAGGAATAATTGAAAATTAGTCTCTCTTGAGATTTCATTTGTCAAAAAAAGTGGTTTGTCGTTCACAAAAACTTTATACATTTGTACTATGATTTTTAATAAAGATACTGCCGAAAAAACAGCCGAATTGCTTTTGCAAATAAATGCAATTAAATTGAATCCCGAAAATCCTTTTACATGGGCTTCAGGTTGGAAATCCCCTATTTACTGTGATAATAGGTTAATTCTTTCATTTCCGATCATCCGAAATTACGTTCGTGATGAGTTTGCGAAAAATATTGAGAAACAATTTGGGAAACCAGATGTCATTGCCGGTGTTGCCACAGGTGCCATTGGTATTGGAATTCTTGTTGCCGAAAGCCTTGGATTGCCATTTGTATATGTGCGTCCGGAAGCAAAAAAACACGGAAGACAGAATCAAGTTGAAGGTTTTTTACAAAAAGGTCAAAATGTTGTTGTCGTTGAAGATTTAATCAGTACAGGAAACAGTAGTTTGATGGCTGTAGAAGCTTTACGTAATGAAGGTGCCAATATTAAAGGTATGGCAGCGATTTTTACCTATGGTTTTGGTGTTGCCGAAGAAAACTTTAAAAATGCTAATATCGATTTGTATACATTAAGCAATTACGAAAACCTATTGGACCTAGCGGTTCAAAAACAATATATTACTGAAGAGCAACAATCTACTTTGCAGGAATGGAACGCAATTCCATCGACTTGGGGACAGGATTAGAGATTTTAGATTTTAGATTTTAGATTTTAGATTTTAGATTTTAGATTTTAGATTTTAGATTTTAGATTTTAGATTTTAGATTTTACTAAAAAATCGCTTCGCTCTTTTTTGGAATTTTAAAAAATTGGGATTTAATCATAGATAAAGCTTTGCGTCCCGATAGCTATCGGGATCGCGATTATAAAGTTTTACAACATAAAAAAAACTTGCGCCCTTTGTGGTAAAAAAATAAATATAAAAAATTATGAACTTAGAAAGTCCAAAAGTTACTGTTCAGAAATCAGCTCAAGATTTATTTGATTTATTGACTGATGTTAGGAATTTTGAAAAATTAATGCCGGATAATATCGCTAAATTCGAAGTGATTGGCGAAGATGCTTTTATTTTTGGATTGAAAGGTATGCCGGAAATAAAACTAAAAATGAAAGAAAAAGTAGCTCCAAATAAAATTGTTTTGGGAGCTGCAAGTGATAAACTTCCTTTTACTTTGGTTTCAAATATCGAAAGCGTTTCGGATTCTGAAAGTGCTGTTCAACTTCAATTTGAAGGAGAATTTAATGCAATGATGGCAATGATGATCAAAGGGCCAATTAGCAAATTCATTGAAACTCTTGCAACTAATATGACGAAATTATAATTGTTGATTATTGATTGTTGATTATTAATTCTCGATTACATAAAATTTAAAGCCTGATTTAACGATCGGGCTTTTTTTTTGGGGTTGCTGCGAAGGCACGAAGACACAAAGTTTTATGTTTTTTCTTTGCGACTTTGTATGATTATCCTAAAAAAACTTCGCGCCTTATTAGCGCCTTCGTGGCAAAATGTCCGTTAGACGCACTCCTGTGCGCCTCTACAGAAAACCTTTGAACCTTTGCACCTATAAATAAAAAAGCTTTGTGTCTTAGTGCCTTCGTGGCAAAACGTCCGTTAGACGCACTGCTGTGCGCCTCTACAGAAAACCTTTGAACCTTTGCACCTCTAAACAAAAAAGCTTTGTGCCTTAGTGTCTTCGTGGCAAAACCTCCGATTCATCCTCAAAAACCTACAGTTCAGAACTATAAATTATTCTACGATAAATTATTATACGAAGTTTGATCCATCAAAACTAACAAACCTAAAAATGGAAGCAACTATCAAGATTTTAATTTACATTCACGCCTTTTTTGGAGGAATTGGACTAATTACCGGAATTGGAAGTATTTTGGTCAAAAAAGGAGGATCATTACACAAGACAATGGGGAAATTATTTTCTATAGGAATGATAACCAGTTCTCTAATTTCAATTCCGATTTGCTGGATGCCAAAACATCAGAATATATTTTTATTCTTAATCGGTTTGTTTACCATTTATCTTGTGATTTCCGGAAATCGTGCCTTAAGTTTTAAACGCAAAACAAAAGCCGATTTTACTGATAAATTAATTTCGGGAAGTATGTTATTCTTTTCTGTAATAATGATTTCTATTGGGCTTTATTGCCAAATAAATGGTGTCGAAAATGGAATTCTATTTACTTTCTTTGGTGGTTTTGGGTTTTATATGACGGTGAAAGATTTTATATTTTTCAAGAACCTTTCAGTTTCTAATAAAGACTGGCTTTCTAAACATATCGGAAAAATGATTGGAGCCTTGATTGCATCCATAACTGCCTTTATCGTTGCCGGAATTGGAATTGGAAATATGATTGCCTGGATGACGCCTTCAATCTTAGGAACTTTTTATATTGTTTATTGGAATAGAAAAATAGCGCCAAAAACGGATAAATTATTGAAGATTTAATTATTAAAATGGCACGCGGATTTGACGGATTAAACAGATTTACACGGATTATTCTAATTTAAAAATCATTTTAATCTGTGAAATCTGTGGCAAAAAGACTTTTCATTTTCGAACAATTTAGACGCACTGCTGTGCGTCTCTACATAAAACCTTTGAACCTTTGCAACTTAGAACCTCAGAACCTTCCTTTAATAAAGCATCTGCACTTCTTTGATATCAAATTCTGAAACAGAATCATCTTCCAATAGAATCTGAATCTTTCCAACCGAAGAAACACCTTGAATAATTCCCATGAAGTTTTGCCCTGAAAGATTTTTAAAAGGCATTGGAACTCCCTTTCTAAATAAAGTCTCAAAGTAAATTACCCAAAAACCTTCTGAATTATTTTCCCATAATTCGATTTTCTCTTTAATTTTTTCGATGATTAAAATTGGCAACGCCTCTTTGTCAAAAGATTTTCCTGCAATTACTGCCAATGAAGAAGCATTTGGCAATTCATCAAAATTAGTTTGATTGACATTTAGTCCTAATCCGACAACTGACACAATCCTGCCATCACTTTTTAGGGTATTTTCGATTAGTATGCCACCAATTTTCTTATTATATGACATAATGTCGTTTGGCCATTTTATACTTAAATCAGAAATATTTAACGTTTTTAAAACCTCAATTACTGCTAATGACACGATTATGCTCAGATTAAAAACCTGTTCATTATCATATAGAAAATCCTTTACCAAGGCACTCATAATTAAGTTTTTACCTGATTCTGACTGCCACTTCGCCCCCATTTGTCCTTTGCCTTTTGTCTGATTTTCAGCTGTTACGACGGTGAAGTTCTCAAGTTCATCTTGGCTTGACAATGATTTTAAGAAATCATTTGTTGAATCTATGGCATCGAGTTTGATTAGTTTCATTTAAGTAATTTAAATAACTTAATTTAATATTTTGTTAAGGTTCAAAAATAATCACAAAATTTGGTAACTTTACAAATTCATATAAAATAATTCATGGCGAAAAAGACGATTAATAATGATGTTCTATTGGCGAACATAATCAAAGGGATTGAAGAAGTAAAAGGAAATGATATCGATATTCTTGACTTAAGAGAAATAGACACGGCTGTTTGTGACTATTTTGTTATCTGCAACGGAAGTTCTAATACCCAAGTTAACGCCATTGTAAACTCAATCCAAAAAACAGTATCTAAAGACTTAAAAGATAAACCCTGGCACGTAGAAGGAACCGATAATGCAGAATGGGTCCTAATGGACTATGTGCATATCGTAGTACATGTTTTCCAAAAACACATTCGTGAATACTATAATATCGAAAGCCTTTGGGGTGACGCCAAAATAACTACAATCGAAAACAAATACTAAAGAAAATTTTTTCTAATGGCTAAAGATAATAATCCAAATCCGAGTAAATTTAAAATAAGTCCTTGGTTAATATATACCGCAATACTTTTAGTTTTTTTATTTATAAGTTTTGCAACCGGAGGATCTAACTTAAGCGAACCTGCTCAATTAACTTCTTCTAAGTTCAACGTTTTATTAGAAAAAGGACAAATTGAAAAAGTAATCGTTTACAACAAGGCTGAAGCCGAAGTATATTTAACTGCTGCTGCTCTTAAAGACAAAGCAAACGAGAAAGTATCTAAAGATATTTTTAAAAATGAAAATAAAGGTCCTCACTATACTTTAGAAATTGGTAACGATCAAATTTTTCAGACTAAATTAGAAAAAGCAGTTGGCGAAGGCAAACTGAAAGATTTTAATTTCTTGCAAAAAAATAACTGGAGCGATATTCTAATTAGTTTACTTCCAATTATCATCATTATTGGTGTATGGATATTCATTATGCGTAAAATGTCAGGTGGCGCAGGTGGCGGTGGCGGACAAATTTTTAACATTGGAAAATCTAAAGCTAAATTGTTTGATGAGAAAACAGATATCAAAACTACATTTAAAGATGTTGCAGGTTTAGAAGGTGCTAAAGAAGAAATACAAGAAATTGTAGAATTTCTGAAAAATCCTGAAAAATACACGAATCTTGGAGGTAAAATTCCCAAAGGAGCCTTACTCGTAGGACCTCCGGGAACTGGTAAAACTTTGCTTGCAAAAGCTGTTGCCGGTGAGGCTCAGGTACCTTTCTTCTCTTTATCAGGTTCTGATTTCGTAGAGATGTTTGTAGGAGTTGGTGCTTCACGTGTTCGTGATTTATTCAAACAAGCTAAAGAAAAATCTCCTGCTATTATCTTTATCGACGAGATTGATGCCGTTGGTAGAGCAAGAGGAAAAAGCAATATGTCAGGCGGAAATGACGAAAGAGAAAATACTTTGAACCAATTATTGACAGAAATGGATGGTTTTGGTACAAACTCTAACGTAATTGTTCTGGCAGCAACAAACAGAGCTGATGTTCTTGACAAAGCTTTAATGCGTGCCGGACGTTTTGACAGACAAATTTTTGTTGACTTACCGGACATTCGCGAAAGAGCTGAAATCTTTAAAGTACACTTAGCTCCCATCAAAAAAGTTGAAGGTCTTGATCTTGATTTCTTAGCAAAACAAACTCCGGGATTCTCTGGTGCTGATATTGCAAATGTTTGTAACGAAGCTGCATTGATTGCTGCACGTAACAATAAAACAGCAGTTGACAGACAAGATTTCCTTGATGCTGTAGACAGAATCATTGGTGGTCTTGAAAAGAAAAATAAAATTATTACTCCGGAAGAGAAAAGAGCAATTGCAATTCACGAAGCTGGTCACGCAACTGTAAGCTGGATGTTAGAACATGCTGCACCACTTATTAAAGTAACTATTGTCCCTCGTGGACAAAGTTTAGGAGCGGCCTGGTACTTACCGGAAGAGAGACAAATCGTAAGAACAGATCAAATGTTAGACGAAATGTGCGCTACTATGGGTGGAAGAGCTGCTGAAAAAGTAACTTTTGACAGAATTTCGACTGGTGCATTAAGCGATTTAGAAAAAGTTACACGTCAGGCTCGTGCTATGGTAACTATTTACGGTTTGAATGATAAAATCGGAAATGTTACTTATTACGACTCAACCGGACAAAGCGAATACAATTTCTCAAAACCGTATTCTGATGAAACGGCTAAAGTAATTGATAAAGAAATTTCAGAATTAATTGAAGGTCAATACCAAAGAGCCATTCAGATTCTTCAGGAAAACAAAGACAAGCTAAATCAATTGGCTGATATATTAATTGAAAAAGAAGTTATTTTCAAAGATGACTTAGAAACAATTTTCGGAAAACGTACTTTTGATAAAAATTTAGAAGAAGTGGTTTCGTAAATTATTCAGAAATATGTAATATTTTTTAAAATCTTAATTCAAAATAGCCTTTTGAATTAAGATTTTTTTATCTTTGAACGTTTTCAATTAACATGTAAAGTATTTCATATAAAAATGAATTTTTTCAAAAAAATATTTGGTTCAAGCGATGCCGCATCTGACGACGAAAATGAAAGTGAATATGCTGGCAATTCCATCCAGGATAGCCATTTGTCTATAGACGAAAGGTTCATTTTCAATTTTAAGAAAAATGGAGGTAAGTTTTTGTATTGCGAAAACAAACAAGAAGTAGCGGAACAATTTGAAAATATTTTAGAAGAAAACGATTGGTTCGAAAGTGAAGTGCTTTGTTATGAACAAGGTCTTTTTCATTTACTAGATGAAAACAAGTTACTTTATATTGCACCAACAAGACCAAAATTCCTTTTAGCAAGCTGCGAAAATCTAATTGCTGATGAAGGTTCTATTTTGTTTTCTTCAAAACAAATCAGACAAAACAAACCAAACGAATTACCTGCAAATATTGTAATTATTGCTACAACAAGTCAGATCCTTTCTATAAAAAGTGACGGTTTAAGTGCTATTAAACGTAAATACGAAAGAGATTATCCTACTAACATTACCACAATAAAATATTTCGAAAAAGCAAAAGAAGAAGATTTTACGCAATACGGAAGCGTTGCCAAAAATTTATATTTATTGCTCTTAGAAGACCTTTAAGATGAATGAAACACTTAAGAGAACCATTTCTGGTGCTGTTTATATCGCTTTATTACTAACGTCTATTCTGTTTTCTACCGAAAGCTTTATCGTTCTTTTTGGCATTTTCCTAATTATTACAATTTACGAATTTTGCAATTTGGTAAACCTAAATAAAGTATTTTCTATACTATTTGGAACCTTGTTATATGCCGTTATTATATTAATTAGTCATTACAACAAACAAACTACTTCCTTTTTAAACCAATTATTTAAATCAAATTTTGATTTAGAAATAAATATTCAACAATTAGATTTAATACTTCTTGCTGTTACTATTGTAATATCAATCAAATGTATTTTATTCTTATTTTACGACTCTGTACAAAAAATCAGTATTTCTTCTAAATACTTATAT
Organism: Flavobacterium pectinovorum; assembly: GCF_006438875.1. Classification (GTDB taxonomy): domain Bacteria; phylum Bacteroidota; class Bacteroidia; order Flavobacteriales; family Flavobacteriaceae; genus Flavobacterium; species Flavobacterium pectinovorum_A. The sequence continues at coordinate 277,361 of NZ_RCZH01000003.1, read as the reverse complement.
CTATTAGGCTACATCACACTTCCTTTTGTTTTTATTGTAAAAATTTCATTTGGAACTAATAATTACAATCCTAAAATTATCCTTGGTTTATTTATCTTAATCTGGACAAATGATACCTTTGCTTATTTAGTTGGAAAGTCTATTGGAAAACATAAATTATTTGAACGTGTTTCGCCTAAAAAAACAATAGAAGGATTTCTTGGAGGAGCCGTTTTTGCTGCTTTTGCCGGTTTTTTAATTTCCAAACTCTACATTCAGCCTAATCCTGATTTTAGCAGTAGATCTATTTTAATATGGACAATTATTGCTTTGATTGTTAGTATTTTTGGAACGATCGGTGATTTGATCGAATCAAAATTCAAAAGAATTGCCGAAGTAAAAGACAGTGGTTCCATTATGCCAGGACACGGAGGCATCCTAGATCGATTAGATAGTGTTATATTTGTAGCACCAATTATATTTTTATTTTATCAAATTTTATATTATGTTTCATAAAGAAGGAGCCCCATCCATTTTATTAGGTACTGTTTTTGCAGTAGCTGTACTTTTAATTGCTGACAAGTTTATTGATATTACCTGGCTAAGAATGCTTGTGCAATTTGCCGGCTTAGTAGTTCTTATCATAATTTTACAATTCTTTAGAAACCCTAAAAGAATCGCCATTAGAAACATCGATCATATTCTTGCTCCGGTTGACGGAAAAGTTGTAGTTATAGAAGAAGTATATGAAGGTGAATATTTTAAAGACAAACGTTTACAGGTTTCTATTTTTATGTCTCCAATAAACGTACACGTTACTCGTTATGCAATGGACGGGATTATAAAATTCAGCAAATACCACCCTGGTAAGTTTTTAGTTGCATGGCATCCAAAAGCAAGCGAGGAAAATGAAAGAACAACTGTTGTAATCGAAAACGAAACTTTCGGTCAGATTTTATACAGACAAATTGCTGGTGCGCTGGCACGCCGAATTGTAAATTATGCAGAAGAAGGAATGCAGGTTGTTCAGGGAACTGATGCCGGCTTCATAAAATTTGGTTCAAGAGTAGATTTATTTTTACCTTTAGGTACTCCAATTAATGTAGTATTAAACCAAAAAGCAATTGGAGGAAAAACCATTATTGCTACAAAAGCTTAAATGACCGAAAAAGATTTAGATACTCGTTTTTTAGAGGCCGTAGATACTGCTTTGAAAATGACTCAAGCCTCATTGCCACAAGATGTGCAGCTAAGGCTTTATGCGTATTACAAACAGGCAACGTTTGGAACAGCTGTGTACAATCAATCTGAGAATTTTGATTTACGTGATGCTTTCAAAACAAATGCATGGATGCAAATAAGCCATATATCAATTGATGAAGCTAAAGAATGCTATATAGAAATCATTAATTCAATAACATCAAAATAACTAACATTATGGAGAAAAACATTACTCGTTTTGTCATTTTAGCTTCATTTTTACTATTATTTTCTTGTAATGATAATAAGCTAACTGAAGTTGTAGAAGTTCCTTTGCCAACAAAAGAAGAAAAGATTACAATTGGATCTCCAAATGACGTAAAAGCAGATCCAGGATCTTTTGAGTTAACAAAACTTTCCTTTTCTTATGATGGATTAGCGCCGGCAATAAGAACGCTTACTATGGAAACGCATTATTCGAAACACTATTTAACGTATACGAACACTCTGAATAAAGAGATATTAAATACTGAATTTGAAAATATGTCAATTGAAGATATCTTAAAAAAATTAGATCTCAACAATGCAAAACTTCGTCAAAATGCTGGTGGATATTATAATCATACGATGTATTTTAATCTTTTGACTCCTAAAGAAATCACTCCGAAAGATACTTTGGCAGGTTCTATTAATAAAGAATTTGGTTCTTTTAGTAATCTTACCAACCAGTTTAAAGGTCAGGCAACAAAGCAATTTGGTTCTGGCTGGGTTTGGTTAGTTGTTGACCGATATGGAAAACTACAAGTAACTACAACTGACAATCAGGATAATCCATTAATGAAAAATGCCCTGATTCCGGGAACGCCAATTTTAGGAATCGATTTATGGGAACATGCATACTATCTGGATTATCAAAACAGAAAAGGAAGTTACATTGACGCTTTTTATCAACATATAAATTGGGAAAAAGTAAACGAAAACTATATTGAGGCTTTAAAGAAAGTCAAAAAAGTATAAACAAAAAAGCTGATACAATTAAGTATCAGCTTTTTTTGTTATATTACGTTTTATTAAGCAGTTCTTTTATTAATATAGTAAATTAAATATGACAAAAATCATATATCATCATTTTAGTCCATCATACTTTAGCGACAGTATAACAGCACTTTAATTTTAATACTTTACCTCCTATATTAATAATATCAAAGAATACAAGGATTACTTGCTGCCTGGAAAACGCTATAACAAAATCTTTTGAAAATTAAAATTGTTACAATCTGTTTCGCTGTTATGGTGCTCTTGTCATGTGACAAAGAGAAAGCTATTGCTGTTAATAACGATCCTTCAAATCAATTATCCGGAAATACGGCCGCATCCAAAAATCTTCAAAATCCTAAAGCGTTTTCAGACGGCTTAACAACAACTAAAGCAGAATATTCATACGAGCAATTAGATAACACAAAAGGTCTGTCTAATAGCTCTGTCAATACTATTTTTCAGGATTCTGAAAATCTGCTTTGGGTTGGAACATGGGATGGTTTGAATCGTTTTGATGGAAGCAATTTTAAAATTTTCAGACCTGAACTTAATAATGAAAATAGCTTAAGTAATCAGGTCATTCTCAAAATAGAAGAAGATAATACCGGAAAAATTTGGGTTCTGACACTTCACGGATTAAATCAGTACAATAAAAAGAATGGTACTTTTCAGCGTTATTTCTTTTCGAGAAAAAATATCCCCCCATTATCTGAATCTGAGTTCAACATGGCTCTTGACACTTCTAAAAAAGTATTTTGTGCTGTAAAAGACTGGGGAATTGGCTACTTTGACGGTGCTAAATTTCAATTAATAAAAGCAGCAAATATCCCGAAGAGCGCTGTAAAAAAAATGCAATTCACAGCAACAGGTGAATTATTGGTTTTATTTGAAAACAATGATCTTTATTCATTAGCTATTGTAAACGCTCAAAATGGAGAAAAAAGAATTTCAAAAATAAAATTGATCTCAAAAAAAATAGAATCCTTCGAAGAAATTTCAAAACAAAAAATAGTTACGATATCCTCAAACGGAAACAGTAATTACTATTCTTTGGAAAACAATACATTCTTAGGTTCTTCTGAAAAAAATATTGAAAAGTTTATCGGCAAAACTTCTGAAGGCGTAATCGCTTTAGACAAATCAGGATATTTTATTATTGATCAAAATGGTGGTTTTTTAAACTATGATTGGTTAAAACAATTAAATACTCATAAACCTACTGTATTAATACGTGGAACTGAAAATATTTTGTGGACTGGAACTGACGGTGATGGAATTTTTAAAATAAGTCCGCTAAAAAAGCCTTTTAATCTAATTTCTAAATTAGAAGTTCCAGAATTTGACGGTGCAATTGTTCGCACATTTTTAGAAGGAGACGAAAACTCTTTTTGGGTTGGCACAAAAGGAAAAGGTCTGTTTAAGTTTTCCTCTAATTTTTATCTCAATCCGGAAAAACCTTTAGAATATAGAAATTACAACGCCAGCAATAGTGTGCTTAATAATGCTGTTTTTTCATTATGCAAAGGTTACAATAATCTTCTTTTTATTGGTACAGACGGGGATGGAATTACGGTTTTTGACTCAAAAAAATCAAAATTAATTTCCTGGAAAGAAATTATTGGAACTGAAAATTGTTCCTATTTCAAATCTGTGTATTCTATAAGTCAGGATGCGGATGGATTTATTTGGATTGGAACAAATGGATATGGAATGATTCGCTGTAAGATTGAACGTCTGGGCGAAAAATTAATAATCTCGGAGTTCAAAAATTATCTCGCCGGAAGCAGTAAAAAAAACGCATTGAGCAGTAATATCATTTTTTCGATAATTCCAAAAAATAAAAATCAATTATGGATTGGAACACGATTAGGAGGATTGAATTTATTTGATAAAAAAACAGAGCATTTTATTTCTTATAAAAATATCGAAAATGATCCTGAAAGTTTATCAAATAATGACATTTTATGTTTGATAACGGATGCTAAAAACCAACTTTGGATTGGTACTAGTTTTGGTTTAAACCTACTGGAATCTATCAAAAAAGATGGAAAGGCTGTATTTAAAAACTTTACAGTTAAAGATGGATTGCCTAATAATACGATTCATGGAATTGTTTCTGACAAGAAAAATAATCTGTGGCTGAGTACAAATTTTGGTTTATCGAACTTCAATAGTAAGGAATTAAAATTCACCAATTATACCCGAAATGAAGGTCTCCAGAATAATGAATTTGCAGATGGAGCATTTTACCAAGACCTGAATTCTGAATTTATTTTTATGGGAGGAATAAAAGGGTTTAATTATTTCTTACCTCAAAAAATAAAAGAATCTACTATTATTCCTGATCTTTTTATTGATGAAATTAGCGGTCAAAACCAGCCAATTCCTTATTATCAGGGTTTGGTAATAACACCGGATTCAAATACCTATCCTTCTATTGTTTTAAATCATAATCAGAATTTTTTTGATATTGAGCTGACTGCTTTGACTTATATCAATACCGAAAAATGTCAATATGCGTATCAATTAATGAATTTTGATAAAGGCTGGAATACCATCAATAACCGACGAATTATTTCTTTTACGAATGTTCCTAAAGGAAACTATTCTTTATGGATTAAATGGTCCAATAGTGACGGAGTCTGGAGTAAACCGGTTCATGCCATCGATATTTGTGTTAAACCTGTTTTCTGGCAATCAAATCTTGCACTTATAATCTATTCTTTACTGTTTTTGGCATTTGTATTATTCGTACTTAGTTACTATAAGAAACGACAATCTTTGACTCAAAATATTCTTTTCAGACAAAGAGAAAAAGAGCTTCATGAAAACAGATTGACCTTTTTTACCGATATTGCCCATGAGTTTCAAACTCCGCTTACGCTGATTGTAGGTCCTATTCAAAAACTTTCTGAAGCTACAAACCTCAACGAAAGAAATCAGAAGTTTATACAAATGATCCAGCGAAATTCTTCAAGATTGTTGTTCTTAACACAACAATTACTCGAATTTAGAAAAGCTGAATACGATTATCTGGAAGTAACAGTGAAAAAATTTGATTTGGTCAATTTAGTAGAGCAAATTGCTGAATTATTTGATGAATGGGCTTTAGAAAAAAACATAGAATATAATCTCAACATTCCTCCTGCTCTGGTTGGATGGTTCGACAAAGATAAAATTGAAAAAATAGTATTCAACCTAATGTCTAATGCTTTCAAATATACTCCTGTAAACGGAAAAATTGACCTTAAATTTTATATTGAGGACAATGATGCTCCAAAATTAAATATAGCGATCACAAATACCGGAAAAGGGATTCCAAAAGAAGAATTGGATTCTTTGTTTACTCAATTTTTTCTGGCAGATATCAGCAAAGAAAAAGAAACTGATAATAATATGTTTAGAACGGGTATTGGTCTTGCCTATGTAAAGAAATTAGTTACGGTATTAAAAGGCGAAATACAGGTTGCAAGCACTTTAAATAAAACCACAACATTTACTATACTGCTGCCTTGTAATAAAGAGGCTTTTAACGAAAAGGAATTAGATAAGGCAATAAGTCCTATTTTAATTTCACATCATTTAAAGAATATCCTGGAAGAAAACCCAATTAAATTTGAAGATATTCCACATAAAATTGTATCGCTAAATGAACTTGCTGATAATCGTAAAGTAATTTTAATAGTCGAGGATGAAAAAGATATTCATAGGCTCCTTGAGGAATTATTAAGCGAAAAATACAAACTTATTGTAACATATAATGGTTTGGAAGCTTTAGAAATCATTGAAAATGAAATCCCTGACATCATTATTAGTGATGTAATGATGCCCTATATGGATGGAGTCGAGCTTTGCAAAAAGATTAAAACGGATATTAAAACCTGTCATATTCCATTTATAATGCTTACCGCAAAAGATTCGGTTTTACATCGAATTGAAGGAATAGAAAGCGGCGCCAATTCTTATATTCCAAAACCATTTTATCCGGATCATTTATTAATAAGAATACAAAAACTTCTCGAAGAGAAAGAATTGATCTCAAAACACTTTAAGCAGGATACTTTGGTTGAAAACCTATCAGATCTTCCGATTAACAATGATGAAAAAGACTTTATAAAAAAAGTAATAGAACTTATTCGCCATAATATCGATAATGAAAACCTCCAAAGTTTATTTATTGAAAAAGAATTGGGAATCAGCAACTCACAATTGTATCGTAAAACCAAACAGCTTTTTGGTTTTACACCGGGTGATTTAATCCGAACCATTCGATTAAAATATGCAGCAGAATTATTACGCAAAAATAAACTAACAGTATCCGAAGTCTGTTATCAATCCGGCTTTAATAACCGCTCCTACTTTTATCGTGAGTTTAAAAAACTATACGATCTGACTCCCAAAAATTACCAGCTCAAATACAAATCAAAGAGCTAAATAATTACAAAACACTGATTACCAGTAAACAAAACAACAGTGTACACTTTTGAAGAAATAGTGTACACTGTTTCGTGTATGCGCAAGCTAATTTTATAAACGATAATTAATTCAAACGTTATCGTAAATTCTAAAACTAATCTAACCTTAAAAAAAACCATGAAAAAAATCAAGCTAACTATTAATTTAACCCATACCACTTTATGAAAAACTATATTTATAAATTATTCTTATTGGGAATAATTTTATCAGGGAGTATTATGCATGCCCAAACCGTAAAAGGTGTCGTTTCAGACAAAGGCGGACCAATACCACAGGTCAACATTACTGTAAAAGGAACTACCAACTATGCTATCACAGATTTTGATGGAAACTATTCTATAAGCAATGTGAGTACTAATGCCATCTTGGTATTTAGTTATATTGGATATCAAACCCAGGAAATTCCAGTTAATGGGAATAAGGTAATAGATGCCTTTTTAACCGAAGATTCACAAAAGCTAAACGAAGTTATTATTGTGGGTTATAGCAGTCAAAAAAAGGGCGCTATAAATGGTGCAGTCACTACAGTTGACATGAATGAACTTTCTAAAACCCGAGTGGCAGATGTTGCACAGGCATTGCAGGGTCAGGTAGCCGGAGTTGTTGTTTCGGCCAATACCGGTGCTCCAGGTGATGGTATAAAAGTCAGGATTCGTGGAGAAGGCACATTGGGAAATAACGACGCTCTCTATGTTATTGATGGAGTTGCAACCCGCGATATTTCTTTTTTGAATCAATCAGATATTAAATCGATGACAGTTCTAAAAGATGCATCAGCGACCGCAATTTACGGATCTAGAGCTGCCGGTGGAGTTGTTATCATTACAACAAAGAATGGTATAAAAGGAATGACCAGTTTTGACGTTGAACTTTTTTCAGGGATTCATTATGCTACCAATTTACCTAAAATGCTAAATTCCAGTCAATATTTAAGCGTTAAAGACCAAGCTTGGCATAACACTAAAGGAAATGCCGCCAATGCAGAAAGTCCATACGCATTTGACAGAAGAACCAGAACAGATCTGGCCGATACAAATTGGCAAGATCAATTATTTACAACAGGACTATCTAAAAATTTACAGATTTCGGCAAGCGGAGCTACTGAAAACCTGCAGTATTTAATCTCCGGCGGTTACTACGGAATTGATGGAATTGTAGTCGAGGATAATGACCAATACAAGCGTTATAATTTTAGAACAAATGTCAACGCAAATATTACTGACAGATTTAAAGTTGGTACCAATATGCAAATTGGTTTTACGAGACAAGATAAATTATCGTCCAGCGGAGATTCACCCGGTATTATTCGCCATGCTTTATTGCGCTCACCGGTCATAAGTGTTTATAAAGATGTAAACGATCCAACTTATTCTGCAAATGATCCTTATACAGATTTGCCTTTCTATACAGGTCCCAATGACGGTTGGAGTAAAAACTATGAATATACCTCCAACCCTATTGCTATGGTTCATTTTACAAATGATGTAAGAGAACAATTTAGAACATTTGGTAATGTTTATGCCGAATTTGCCTTTTTAGGAGACAAGTCATTAAAGTTCAAAAGTAGTTTAGGAGTAGACGTTATTTTTTCTCATAACAAAAGTTTTGGCGAAAATTATGGCGATAATAATATTGCTGATACCAGCTATCAATATTACGGAATGGGAAGACAAAACCGTCCTAATAGTTTGAATGAAGATAGAGGTCAGGACATGACTTTTACTTTTACCAATACGCTGAATTATACTAAAACCTTTCATGAAGCTCATAATGTATCTTTTTTATTAGGTATAGAAAGTATCAATAATAAACAATCTGCAATTGGCGGAAGTCGAAATAACTATGAAAACAGTTCTCCCGAATTTCAATATTTAGATTATGGAAATAGTACGTTGGGCTTGTGGAATTCAGGAAAAGCAAGCAGTTGGTCTTTACTTTCTTATTTTGCCTCAGGAAATTACGGATACAATAATAAATATTTTGCTACAGCAACCATAAGAGCGGATGCTTCATCACGATTTGGTCCCAATAATAAATGGGGATACTTTCCCTCTATTGCGGCAGGTTGGGTAATTTCTAAAGAAAAATTCATGTCAAAAGTCGATTGGATTTCTAACTTAAAATTAAGAACAAGCTGGGGACAATCAGGAAATCAGGAAATAAAAGACCATCAATGGTATAACTTGTACTCATTAGGAACAAATCCTAAACTTATTCGTATTGGAAATCCTGATGTAAAATGGGAAACTACAACTCAGACAAACGTAGGACTTGATTTAGGTATTTTGAAAAATAAGCTTGCCTTTACGGTAGATTATTTCTCAAAAATAACAGACAATATTTTACTCGATGTGGTTCCTCCGGGAACGGTAGGTGATTTTTTGCCAACCAGTGTAAACTCTGCATCTGTAAGCAATAAAGGATTTGAATTTGGATTAAATTTTCAGAACAACGATCATGAATTCAAATACGGAATCAATGCTAATGTCGCTACATTAAAAAATAATGTAGACAGGCTGCAACAAAACGTTAACAATATTACCGACGATGCGACTCATACCAAAACGGTTGTTGGTCAACCTATAAGCTCTTATTATGGTTATCAGTTTGACGGAATTTATCAAAATGCAAGTGAGGTAAGTTCTCATTTATTTACTGCTTCTAATGGTACGCAACCGGGTGATATTAAATTTAAAGATCTTAATAACGACGGACAGATAAATGCCGATGACAGAACTTTTATTGGAAGTTCTATTCCTAAAATAACCTATGGCTTTAATTTTAATGCCGATTATAAAAACTTTGATCTTTCATTTTTACTACAAGGTGTTGGCGGAGTTGATCGCTACAATGACTCTAAACAAATTTTGAATTACGATAGCCGTCCATTCAATTCGACAACGGCTGTCTTAAATAGCTGGAACGGAGAAGGAACAAGTAATACTACTCCAAGGTTGACTTTTAATGATAATGGCGGAAGCAGAGTTTCGAGTGTATTTGTTGAAGATGCTTCTTACTTAAGATTAAAAAATATCGAAATAGGATATACTTTTTCAAAATCAATTCCGGGACTTAATAGTTTGCGTTTGTATGTATCAGGACAAAATTTATTTACCATAACAAGTTATACAGGTTTGGATCCTGAATCGACTTCACTCATTGATAAAGGTACTTATCCACAATCGTCAGCTTTCATTTTTGGAGCTAAAGTGAAATTATAATTAACTATTTAAAGTATTAAATCATGAAAAAAATATTTATAGCCTTACTTATAGCTTCCTTCTCATTAGTAAGCTGTCAGGACGAATTAGACACTGAACCAACAGGATTGTCTACAAAAGAAGGATTGGTTACCGCTACTGTCGTAGAAAATAGTATAAGTTCCTCTTATCAATTACTTTCAAACACATTAAATATTATGGGAGAATGGAATTGGAACGGCGGTTTGGTTTTCCAGAATGATTATATCATGCAGGATATTGCCTCTGATGATATGGAAAAGAAATGGAATTCTGACGGCGATCAGCCATGGATCGATGAAATCAATAATTTTACTTTTACCTCTACCAATGGCGGACCCAATGGTTTATGGAAATACAATTACGAAGGTATAAAAAGACTTAACCTTGGGATTGAATTATTAACCAGATCAGATATTGAAGCCGTTACAGGAATTTCAACTGATAGAAAAAAACAGTTATTGGGCGAAGCATACTTTTTAAGATCCTACTATTATTTTTCATTAGTAACCAATTTTGGAGATGTTCCCTTAATTGTAAAACCTGTTGAATCTCTTGAAGAAGCTTTTGCAGTATCAGTAAGGGCAGATAAAGCAGTAGTATGGAATAAAATAAAAGCGGACTTAATTCTGGCACAAGATTTACTTCCAAATTCTAAATATTCATCAACTACAGAAAAATGGAGAGTTTCAAAAGGTGCTGTTATCGCATTACAGGCAAAAGTGGCTTTATACAACCAAAAATGGGCAGAAGTTATACCATTGGTAGATCAATTAACAACATTAGGTTATAGCTTAAATGCAAACTATTTTGACAATTTTACCGTAGCCAAAGAATACAGTGATAGTGAAGTTATTTTTTCATACGATCATCAATCTAATATAGTTCCTAAAAGAGGAAACGGAATTTGTGCTCCATTAGGATGGGGATTTTTTGCTCCGAGTACTGATTTCCTAAATTCTTTTGAACCTAACGATCCCAGAAAATTATATACTGTTGATGTACCAAATCAAAATATAAATAAAATGCTGGGCAGCACAAATGGAACCAACAAAGGAAATGATGACGCTCCTAACAATAAAGTGTACATGCGCTACGCAGATGCCTTACTTTGGAAAGCTGAAGCATTAAATGAAACAGGAAATTATTCTGAGGCAATTACAATTATCAACCAAATCAGAGCAAGAGCAAGAACTACTATTACTGCAAATGGAGCTCCTGTACCTGCAGGAACGTTACCGGATCGCCCAATATCATCAGATAAAACAACGATTAAAAATTGGTTAATTTCTGAAAGAAGAGCTGAACTTGGTTTTGAAAATCAAAGAATGCTTGATTTAAAAAGATGGGGAATTGCTAAAGAAGTAATGACGGCTCACGGAAAAAATTTCCAGGACAAACACATGTTATATCCAATTCCTCAATCTGAAATTGACAGATCAGCAGGAACTTTAACACAAAATCCTGGATATTAATTTTTCAATAAAGTGTAACCTGATTTACTTCAATAAAAATTAGGTTACTCTTTAAATTATACTAAAAAAACAGAATCTAATATTATGACAGACATAGCAAAGCGTTTTGCAGAAAACCCATTATTATCACCTATAGATATTCCTGCAAGCAGAGAAGGATTAGAAATTACTTGTTTATTGAATCCGGGAGTATTTCAATATGAAAATAAAACATGGTTAGTAGTACGAGTTGCCGAAAGACCAAAGCAAAAAGAGGATGTAATTTCTTTTCCTATATTAACAGAAACTGGGGCTATTAAAATTATTGAGATTCCAAAAGACGACCCCGAATTAATTGCCAATGATGCAAGAGTAATTAATTACAAAGGAACGGATTATTTAACTACCCTTTCTCACTTACGCCTTTTACGAAGTGACGATGGACATTCTTTTTATGAACCCGAGAATTATCCTTCTTTGGTTGGAGAAGGTATTTTGGAAACATTTGGAATTGAAGATTGTCGTGTTGCCTTAATTGAGGGAACCTACTATCTAACCTTTACTTCCGTTTCTGATAATGGTGTAGGTGTTGGCTTACGTACTACGACTGATTGGAAAAATTTCAAAAAACACGGTATGATATTACCGGCACACAATAAAGACTGTGCCATTTTTGAAGAGAAAATTAATGGATTATTTTATGCCTTACACCGCCCAAGCAGTGTCGATATTGGAGGTAATTATATCTGGTTGGCTTCTTCTCCTGATGGTATACATTGGGGAAATCATCATTGTATTATAAAAACAAGAAAAGGGCTTTGGGATAGCAAAAGAGTTGGTGCCGGAGCAGCTCCGATTAAAACTGAAAAAGGCTGGTTAGAAATTTATCATGGTGCCAATGAAGCCCATCAATATTGTTTGGGTGCTTTTTTAATGGATCTTGAAGACCCTTCAAAAGTACTTGCAAGAACAGAACAACCGATTATGGTTCCAACTACAACTTATGAATTAAGCGGTTTTTTTGGAAACGTAGTCTTTACCAACGGTCATATTATTGAACCTGATGGAGATACCCTTACTATTTATTACGGTGCTTCCGATGAATTTGTTTGTGGTGCTCAATTTTCGATTAAAGAAATCCTTTTACTTTTAAAAAATAACTAAATGTTTAAAAAACTTATATCAGAAATTGACCATTTTAAAAGCCAGACCCATAATTTTCGCATACTAATTTTTACCAATTTAGTGTATGCATTGGTATTGCCCGTAATCGACATTTTTGTCGCTGCGTATATCATGCGAAACTCGAATGACACTTCGAAAGTTGTTATTTATCAATTGGCAATTTATACCGGAATTCCGCTTACTTTTCTATTGAATGGCTTTTTATTAAAGCATTTCAATATCCGAAAACTATATTCTATCGGAATGATGCTTAGCGGTGTTTCGATGATTATCATGATGTCATTAAAAACGCTTGATTTGACCGGAATTGGTATCGCAGGTATCACGATGGGGCTTTCATTTGGCTTATATTGGTCTAATAGGGATTATCTGGCTTTGTCCATAACAAACGATAACAATCGAAATTATTATTACGGATTAGAAACTTTTATTTATACCATAATCGCTATTGCAATACCAGCAACAATTGGTTGGTTTATTCAGTCAAAAACAGGTGAAGATCAAAAACATGAAGCCTATGTTATCATAACCGGAATTGTTTTCCTTATTACGATTGTCGCTTCAATAGTTTGCTATAGAGGTAAATTTGAAAATCCTGCCCAAAAGCAGTATATCTTTTTCAAATTTCACCCGCTTTGGTACAAACTACTATCATTAGCTACCTTTAAAGGTTTAGCACAAGGATTTTTAGTTACCGCTCCCGCAATGTTGATTTTTAAAATACTGGGAGAAGAAGGCGCATTAGGACAAGCGCAATCTATTGGTGCAATTTTGGCTGCCATAATCATTTATTTTATCGGTCGTTTTTCGAAACCATCAGATAGAATCAAAACCTTTTCGGTCGGATTAATTTTATTTGCTTTGGGAGCATGTATCAACGGGCTTTTATTCGATAAAACAGGAGTAATTATCTTTTTGTTACTATTACTTATTGCAAAACCTTTAATGGATTTAGCCTACTTCCCTATTCAGTTAAAAGTAATTGATATTGTATCCCGCATAGAAAAAAGAGGTGAATTTGCTTATATCTTAAATCATGAAGCCGGACTTTACGTAGGAAGACTTTTGGGAGCTGGAACCTTCCTAACTCTTTATTATGTAGTTTCTGAAGATTTTGCATTAAGATATGCCATCGGAATCATTGCTTTATTACAATTGTGTTCGATTTTTATCAGTAAAAAAATTATCAAGCAAGGATTGGAACTTTCTCCAGAAGAAGAAATTACTCCAAAAGTACTGGAAGAAGTCGCAGTTAAACTACTCTAACACGCTGAGTGTAATTGTGAAAATTTTATTTAACACATAGAAACATAAATTTTAAATAAGTGAAACGCTTTTTTTTGAGAGTATAAAATCTATGTTTCAATGTGCTCGAATATTAGCCACAGATTAAAAATTTTAGAATCTGCTCAATCTGCCAAATCTGCGTGAAAAAATAAAACGCCTTTTTTGAAAGTGCAAAATCTATATCATGGTGTGTTAAAATTAATTACAACCAACCATTATATTAAAATAAAAAATTAGAAATGAATACATTTATAAAACTCACTGTTTCGTGTCTGTTCGTTTTAAACGCAAGCGCACAAATACAGCAACAAAAGATTTCTCGAGTAGATCAAATGCCTAATCTGCCACAACCCTTAAAAATCATCGATTATAAAAAACTGGCTTTAGATTTTGATAAAACAGTTTATGATTTTAATGCCAAAGGAAAATTTTGGCCAATGGTATGGATGGATGATACTAAAAAGAATTTTCCGGAAACCGTAGTTGGATTATATACTGCTGTTGGAGATGTACGACAAGGTCCTGATCATAATAAAGGAATGTTTCATGAAGCGCTTGCTACTATGGGAGCAACTTTAGGAGCTACATTAGTTGGAATTGTCAAAAACAAACCCAATCTGAACTATGTGGGAATGCTTAAAAACTATTTCAATAAAGAAACCAACTGGAATATTATGATGAATAATACCTGTCCGGAAGTTGCTTTGTTGGGTGGTGGTTACGGTCGCGACTGGTGGTATGATGTATATCCTAATTTACTTTTTTATGCCGTTTATGATAAATATCCTAATGAACCGGGTTTTACAGAAATTGCCAAAAGTATTGCCGATAAATTTTATGAGGCCGATGTAATTTTAAATGGGAACTATAATTATTCTTATTTTGATTATAACAAAATGACGCCAATGACAAACAACATCTGTGCACAACCCGACGCAGCGGCCGGACATGCCTGGGTTTTATATATGGCGTACAAAAAAATTGGTGATCCCAAATATTTAAAAGGAGCTAAAAGTGCATTAGCCGCCTTAGAATCTCAATCAAAAAATCCGACATATGAGGTACTAATGCCTTTTGGAGCCTATTTAGCCGCAAGAATTAATGCAGAAGAAGGTACAGAATACGATACTCACAAAATGCTCGATTGGTCATTTGACGGAACACCAATCTGTCGTGAAGGATGGGGAGCATTGGTAGGTAACTGGAATGGTATTGATATATCAGGTACTTTTGGAAGTACGGTCGATCATGGTGGTTATGGTTTTTTGATGAATACTTACGACGCGGCCTGGCCATTAGTGCCAACGGTAAGATACGATCAATCTTATGCGACAGCAATTGGAAAATGGATGCTGAACGCAGCAAATGCTTCCCGCTTTTTCTACCCACAATATATGCCTGATGAGCATGAAACTATCCCAGAACTTGCCGAAGTTACCAAAGGAGTAATTGCCTATGAAGGAATAATTAAGAAATCAAGTTATAAAGAATATGAAAATCTAAAAGGTCCTGTAGCACAAGGTGACGGCCCGCTTTGGGTATTGGGAGAAAACCCTAAAGAATCTCAATTTAGCGTTTATGGAAGTGGACACGTCGGGATCTTCGGCAGTATTATTCGTGCAACGAATGTTACGGGAATATTGCAACTGAATTTATTAGCAACCGATTTTTTTAGCGCAAAAGCCTATCCTTCATACTTGTATTATAATCCATATCCAACAAGCAAAACCGTTATTATAAAAGCAGAAAAAGGTAAAAAAATAGATTTATACAATACCGTTTCGGGAAATTTTATCGCTCGAAATGTTACTTCATCTGCCAAAATAAAAATTGAAGGATTAAGCTCAGCAGTTATTGTTTGTGTGCCTGCTGGCGGAAAAATAACTCACGAAGGAAATAAGATGCTAATTGATGGTGTTGTGGTAGATTATAAATCGTCAGAGAAAAAATAAATACCATTTTCGGTTTAGTTTGTCATCCCGAGGTTTAATTTTTATGCGATTGTCAGGCAGAGCGGAGTCGAAGCCCGTTCCAATTGGTGCGCCCTTCGCCTCCGCTCAGGGGGACAAGCTGTGTGTTGATACAAAAATGAGAATAAAAAATGTTGTCAATCTTCACATATCTAGGTAAATAAATGGCTATAAGCCTACTATAATAACTTAACCAGACAACAAATATTATGAGATTGAATCTATTGAAATCCATATTCTTTTTTCTGCTAATGATAAACACAAACCCAACTTTTGCCCAAAAAACGGCTGACGAAAAATGGTGGAAAGAATCTGTTTTTTATCAAATCTATATGCCAAGTTATGCAGATAGCAACGGCGACGGATATGGGGATTTTAAAGGAATGACTCAAAAATTGGATTACTTAAAAGGACTCGGAATAAAAGGGATTTGGCTTACCCCATTTCTTACTTCTCCAAAAGTAGATAATGGTTACGATATTGCTAATTATTATGAAGTAGATCCCACTTATGGGAGTAAAGCCGATTTTGATGCTTTTCTAAGTGAAGCTCACAAAAGAGGAATTAAAGTAATCATAGACATGGTTTTTAACCATACTTCTACCGATTGCAAATGGTTTCAGGAATCCCGAAAATCAAAAGATAATCCGTATCGTGATTATTACATCTGGAAAGACGAACCTAACAACTGGGAATCTTTTTTTGGAGGAACAGCCTGGGAAAAAGACGCTGCAACCAATCAATATTACTATCACAAATTTGATAAACGAATGGCTGATCTTAATTGGTCGAATCCTAAAGTAGTTGTTGAGGTTCAAAATGTATTGCGTTTTTGGCTTGACGCGGGAGTAGATGGTTTTCGATTGGATGTAATTAATTTTTTAACCACCAACGGAATCACAAAAGACAATCCAATAAAAGACGGACAACAAGATCATATAAACGATATCGATCAGGAAGGTGTAAAAAATGCCATGCGCACAATAAAAGCTACCGTAAGTGAATACGACAATCGTTTTATCGTGGGAGAAATTGGAAGCGATAAAATCGAAGTTTTAAAACAATATCAGTCACAGGATTTACTGGATGTTGTTTTTAATTTCAACTTCGGAAGTATCAAAGAATTTTCGACGCAGCGGATTTTTGATGAATTACAAAGTATGGAGAAAAATATGAGCAATTATCCCACTCTTTTTTTCGGAAGCCATGACATGCCCAGAATGATTGATCGACTTGCAGATGGAAATCCTGATAAAGCTACAGCACTTGCTGCTTTGATACTTACTGCAAAAGGAGTTCCGTTTATTTATTATGGCGAAGAAATTGGAATGCATAATATTATTGCTCAGAACATCGCTGAAATGGCAGATATACAAGGAAAAACACATTATCAAATCGCACTTGCTCAAGGCAAAAACAGTAATGAAGCACTTCTGGAAGGAAACGAACACAATCGCGATAAATCCCGCAGTCCAATGCAATGGAATGCAGATTCTTTTGCTGGATTTTCTAAAGAAAAAAGCTGGATTAAAATAAATCCTGATTATAAGAAAACAAATGTTGCTGTTTTGGAAACGCAAAAAAACGCTATTCTAAACAGTTATAAAAAACTAATCGCTTTACGAAATAAAGAAAGAGTTTTACAATATGGATCTTATGAAAATATTGAATATCAAGAAGATCAAATTTCATTTACAAGATTTTATGAAGGCGAAAAAATTACGGTAATAATAAATTTTGGTATAAAAAAAGAATTAACACTACCTGCTAATGCTAAAATATTATTGGGGAACAAAGTCTTGAAATCAAATAGCTTTATTGTTTATAAAAATTAGGTTTTCATCCTGCAAAGTTTTCGAAACCTTGTAGGCATCGAATTTATCTCTAAAATATTGAGCGTTTTATCCTAACAGGTTTTTAAAACCTGTTAGGTATCTAGGTATTCAAAATAATACCTACAAGGTTGAAAAAAACCTTGCAAGAAAAGGACTTTTATTAAAACCACTATATTACAAGAGAACTATTTCACTTCATAAATAAACGATTCCGATGGTGCTATCTTAACTTTAGCTTTGCCTTCACCATTATTTACAATTAGTTTTATTTCATTTTTCAAATACAATTGATCTTTAAGCGAATATTCTCCATCTTTTAAATTCCATTTTGAAATAATATCTGACGGAATCTTTAAATCAAATTCACTTGTTTTATCCGATGAAAAATTGACAACTACAATCAACTTTTGATTTTCGGACCAACGCACATACGAGTAAATTAAGTCATCATACCCCAAATTATTCTGACGGTTTACGGATTGAATCTCCTGAAAATTTCCCATTAAGGCAGAACTTTTAATCGAAAAATTTAATAATCGTTTGTAGAAGTCACGCAGGCTTTTCTCTGATTCAGAAAGTTTTCCACCATCAAATTTCCCCTCATTCATCCAACGCTGGTGATTTGGAACTCCGATATAATCAAAGATTGAAGTTCTGGAATGAGTTCCAAAACCTGCATTTTCATTTCCTGCTTCCCCTACTTCCTGTCCAAAATAAACCATTGTTGGCGAAGTACTGATTGTTGTTGAAACCACCATTAAAGGTTTCCCACGTTCCGGAGTTCCTGCAAATTCAGGACTTGCTAGTCGCTGTTCATCGTGATTGTCTAAAAAATGCAACATATGATGCTCAATATCCGACATTCCTTTTTGAATATCAGATAATCCATCAGGATTTGATTTGCCACGAATAACATCTTTCAGCTTATCATACGTTTCTACTTTATCATATAAATAATCCATTTTTCCCAAACGGATATAATTGCGATATTCATTGGGATTATAAACTTCAGCCAATAAAAAAGCATTTGGATTTTTCATTTTGATTGCCGAATTCATATAACTCCAAAATTCATACGGAACCATCTCTGCCATATCATAACGAAAACCGTCTACGCCTTTTGCTGTCCAATACAAAGCAATCGATTTGAACTTTTTCCAGGAATCCGGAACGTCTTTATCTTGCCAAAAAGCAAAATGTTCCTGATAAGATTTTCGATCAAATCCAGCCGGAAGTTCCGGAAAATCTTTTGATCCGTCAGGACGAATTCCGTAATTTACTTTCACGGTTTCGTACCAGTCATTTTGATCAGGTTGCACTTTACGCGAACCATTTCCGGTCCATTTTGCAGGGTTTTCATCAAAGAAACCGTCAACCATTGGATTCTTTTCTCCGTTTAACGGAATATCCCCATTCGGAATTTCAAAATGCTCTTTTGGAATGTAATAGAAATTATTATCTCTCTTATATTCAACATTAACATCATCATCTGCACCAAAATCTTTAACACCTTCAGGATTGCTTTTTCCTTCGTATTTTCTCGCAATATGATTGGGAACAATATCTATAATAAGCTTCAATCCCGCTTTGTGAGTTCGGGCGATTAAAGCTTCAAATTCCTGCAATCTATTTACCGGATTAACTGCCAAATCTGGATTTACATTATAATAATCTTTTACTGCATACGGTGATCCAGCGCGGCCTTTTACAACTTCAGGATCATCATTTGAAATTCCGTACGCTGTATAATCACGAACCAAAGCATGATGTGGAACTCCTGTGTACCAAATATAAGTTACGCCTAAATCCTTAATTTCATGAAGTGCTTTATCCGTAAAATCGTTGAACTTCCCTACGCCGTTTTCTTCGATTGTTCCCCAAGGTTTGTTGGTCGTATTTTTATTTCCAAATAAACGTGTAAAAACCTGATACACGACAATTTTCTTATCTGTAGGAACTTCTTCTTTAGTCGTCATTTTTAAATCTTTGGTTTTACATGCCGAAAACAGCATTGTTACAGCCATTCCCGCAACTATAATTCTTTTATTTATCATATCTCTTTTAATAAACTGCTTCTTACTTGAAATAAAAAAATAAATCAATACAAGAAACCATTTTTTAAATTTAGACTAAATTTTAAAATTTAAAAGAAACACATTTTGATTTATCATCAAAAAGCCAAACTACAACGAAATAGTTCTATTTTTTGTTGGTAACTTAAAAAAGGTTCAATCCCGAAACTTCCGGACAGACAGACAAAGTTTTTTTTAAGATGAATTAAAAATTAAAAAAGCATTTGGATTAGATCACTTCTTAATCTTAGACGCACTGCTGTGCGTCTCTACGATATACATTGTGAATAAAATTCATTTACAAAAAACGCTAACAAACCTTTGTTCCTTTGAACCTATGCCGCTTTGTCCCGAAGTTTCGGGATTGAACCCCCTAAAAAAAGAAACATTTAAATTAATCCTAATAACATTATAGGATTGTAACCTTTTTCATAAATTTGACAAAAATTTAATCAATTGAAGAAATCACTCTTTTATATATCTTGTTTGCTTTTGTTAAGCGTTCAATTCATTTTTGCACAAGCGCCAAAGCCAAAAACAATTAATATTGAGAATTCTGACCTCGTAGAAGTGAATCAGGTTTTAGTCCCTGACGGAATTTTGCTTACCGGAAATGTAAAAGTAAATCACGATGGTGTCGTATTAACTTGTAATAAAGCTTATTTTTTTCAAAAAGAAAACTATATTAAAGCTTTTGGGAATGTACAATTAGTGCAAGGTGATACTTTGTTTTTGAATAGTAAATATGCCGAATACAGTGGAAACTTAAAAAAGGCTTTTGCAACCGGAGATGCTGTAATGAGTTCTCCTGACGCTACTTTAAGAACCGATACGATTAATTTTGATCGAAATGTTCAACAGGTTTTTTACAATACAAAAGGTACAATTGTCAATAAAGACAATACTTTGGTAAGTAAATCAGGAAGATATTATGTTGAAGAAAAGAAATTTCAGTTTTTAACCGAAGTAACAATCACAAATCCAAAATATGTTATAAAATCGAATCACTTAGATTATTATAGCAATTCCGGGCATACTTATTTGTTTGGACCATCAACTATTACCAGTAAAGCCAATTATATTTATACAGAAAAAGGCTTTTATGATACCAAGAAAAACCTCGCCCACTTTTTACGGAAATCCTACATAAAATATGACGACAGGCTCATCGAGGGCGATAGTTTGTATTATGACAGAAATGTTGAATTTGCATCGGCAACACGAAATGTAAAGATTACGGATTCTATAAATCGGGGAATTGTAAAGGGACATTATGCCGAAATTTACAAACTAAAAGATTCCATGTTTGTGACCAAAAGAGCGGTTGCGATTAATCTTATTGAGAAGGATTCAGTTTACATTCACGGACAAAAATTAATGGTTACTGGCAAAGAAGGCGAACGAATTTTAAGAGCGTACAAAAATGTTCGCTTCTTTAAAATAGACATGAGCGGAAAATGTGATTCTATACATTCGAATTCTAAAACTGCTTTGACAAAACTGATAGGTAGTCCGATTTTATGGAATGGAGATAATCAAATTACCGGAGAAGTCATGCATTTAATTGGTGATAATACTACCAAAAAACTAGATTCCTTAAAAGTGCTCAATAACACCTTTCTCGTCTCGCGGGACACACTCGGAACCGGCTTTAATCAAGTCAAGGGAATCAATTTATTTGGAAAATTCAAAGATGGAAAGCTTCACGATGTAGATGTTATCAAAAATACCGAAGTCATTTATTACATGCGGAATGACGAAAAAGAACTTATTGGAATCAATAAAAATGTGAGCAGCAAGATCAATCTGATTTTGGAGAATAATGCTATAGAAACGATTACATTTTATAATAAAGTAGACGGAGATATCTATCCCGAAGCCGATTTACCCGAAAATGCCCGAAAATTGCGTGGTTTAGTCTGGCGCGGCGATGAACGAATAAAATCGAAAGACGATATTTTTACTG
Organism: Flavobacterium pectinovorum; assembly: GCF_006438875.1. GTDB lineage: Bacteria > Bacteroidota > Bacteroidia > Flavobacteriales > Flavobacteriaceae > Flavobacterium > Flavobacterium pectinovorum_A. The sequence goes on along the minus strand of NZ_RCZH01000003.1, from coordinate 255,660 downwards.
CAGAAGAAAATGAACTCAATGACAAATTAGTCCAGGAAGGAAAAGATGAAGAAGCCACGAACAAAGATGTTCCTATGAAAGTCAGAAAAGAAACCCTCGATTACGATAAAAAGAAATCGGCAATAAAACCAGTAAAGGCAAGTACAAAAACTAAAAAGTAGTTTTTTCAGTTTTCAGTCGCAGTTTTCACTACAAAGCTTTGTGATCTTTACTGTTAAAATTTAGTCCCAGTCGCAGTTTTCAGTTTACAAAGCTTTGTGACCTTTGCATTTTCATAATGTAAACTTGATTACAACTTTGCGATCTTTGCGGTAAAATTTTCAGTTTGCAATCAACATGAAACCTGAAACTAAAACCTCAGAACCTTAGTACCTTTGCCACTTTGAACCTCAAAAGAAATGAATCCAGATTTTATAAAATACCAGGCACAAACTTCTCCATACCCATTAGGTATGGAAGTTTCGCATGCCATTGGCTCCTACATTTACGATACCAGCGACAAAAAATACTTAGATTTTGTAGCAGGCGTTTCCGCTTGTACACTTGGACATCAACATCCACGAGTTAACCAAGCCATAAAAGATCAGTTAGACAAATATTCGCACGTCATGGTTTATGGCGAATATTCGCAAAGTCCAGCCGTTCAATATTGCAAACTATTGGCTTCACTCCTACCGGAATCTCTAAACAAAACCTATTTGGTAAATTCAGGTACAGAAGCTATTGAAGGCGCATTAAAATTAGCCAAACGAACAACAGGAAGAAGTCAGCTTATTTCATGCCACAACGCCTATCATGGTAACACAATGGGTTCTATGAGTGTTATGGGATTCGAAGAGCGCAAACGAGCCTTTCGTCCTTTGCTTCCGGATGTTGATTTTATCACCTTTAATAACGAAGCCGATTTAGAAAAAATAACAACCAGAACTGCTGCAATACTTTTAGAAACTATTCAGGGAGGTGCCGGATTTATTCAGCCTCATGATAATTTTTTACAAAAGGTCAGAAAGCGCTGTGACGAAGTTGGAGCGATGATGATTGTCGACGAAATTCAGCCTGGATTTGGTCGAACCGGAAAACTTTTTGGTTTCCAAAACTACGATGTCGTTCCTGATATTGTCGTTATGGGAAAAGGAATGGGCGGCGGAATGCCCGTTGGTGCTTTTACAGCATCAGCAGAAAAAATGGATCTTTTGACCGAAAACCCAAAGTTAGGACACATCACCACTTTTGGAGGTCATCCTGTCATTGCGTCAGCATGTTTGGCAACTTTGCAGGAATTAACTGAAACAAACCTGATGCAGGAAGCCTTAGATAAAGAAAACCTCTTCAGATCGCTTTTGGTACATCCTTTGATAAAGGAAGTTAGAGGAAAAGGATTAATGCTCGCAGCAATGACTGAAACTGCCGAAATAACCAACGAGGTTATTTTGAACTGTCAGGACAAAGGGCTCATTTTATTCTGGTTGCTATTTGAAGGATGCGCAATACGAATAACACCACCATTAACCATTTCTGAAGAAGAAATAATAGAAGGTTGTGCCATAATCTTAAGTGTTATGGATGAAATCCTGAAAAAAGAGCAAAAAGCATAATTTGGAGCTATTTCCTGCTCCCGAAGTTTCGGGACGCTTTATCTTTTGTTTAAAAAAAACAAAAGGATATCGCTGCTATCAGGGCTAGTGTTCTACGCTAAAAATAAAATATAATAATAACTAATAATCTCTTTTAAAATAGGAAGATTATGACAAAAAACAGAATCGTAATTCTGTCCATATTGTTAATTAAATTGTTCAAAACAATTAATTTCCTTTCCCCACAACAATAATATGGTTGCCTAAATTTATATCAGGCTAATTTCAAATAAACAAAGTATGCAATTAAGCAACGAAGAAGAAGATTATAACCTATCCCTATCCAAATTTGAGTCGATGTTAAAAACTAACAAAGTACTCTTTTTTGATTCTGAAGAATTCGAAGAAATTATTCTTCATTATTTAGACATAGGTAAGGCTAATTTAGCAAAAAAGGCCTTGAAACTTGCATTAGACCAACACCCAAAATCTACGGGCTTAAAATTAGTACAAGTAGAAATGTTGGTTTACGACGACAAATTAGAAATCGCCGAGAAACTCTTGAATGAGCTATATGCAATCGAACCTAACAACGAGGAAATTTACATCCAGAAAGCTAATATTTGTTCTAAGAGAGACCAACACGAAAAAGCGGTAGAATTGCTTAAAATTGCCTTGCAATATACAGACGACTACGCTGATGTGTACAACTTGATCGGAATGGAATATCTTTTTATGGATAACCTTGAGTTGGCAAAAGACAGTTTTATCAAATGTCTTGAAGAAGATTTAGAAGATCAATCTGCCTTGTATAACGTGGTGTATTGTTTTGAATTTTTAGATCAAAACCAGGAAGCCATTGTTTATCTTAACGATTACATCAACAAAAACCCATATAGCGAAATCGCCTGGCATCAGCTTGGGCGCTTGCATTATGGTGTAAAAGAATACGAAAATGCGATTCGCGCTTTTGATTATGCAACACTTATTGACGATGAGTTTTTGGGTGCTTTCATGGAAAAAGCAAAAGCGTATGAACGTCTAAAAAAATACAGCGAAGCGATTGAAAGCTACAACCGAACCATCGAGTTAGACGATGCAACTTCTTATGCCTTATTGCGTATCGGAAAATGTTACGAAAAACTAGGAAATTCGGCGAAAGCTCTTCAATATTACAATCAAACTGTACACGAAGATCCGCTTTTAGACAAAGGCTGGATTGCGATTACTGATTTTCATGTTCGCCAAAAAAACTTTCAAAAAGCATTGTTTTTTGTCAATAAAGCATTAGCAATCGACAATCAAAATCGCTTGTACTGGAAACGTTATGCAACGATCAATAAGCAAATGAACTTTTTTGAAGAAGCTGAATTTGGTTATAGAAAAGCAGTAGAATTTGGAGATTATGCCTTAGATACCTGGTTATTTTGGGTTGACATTCTTCAGTTTTTAGGTGAATTCGAAAGTGCCATTCAAACCTTATTACAAGCTACTGAATATTTTCCGGAAGAAAACGAAATCGAATATCGTTTGGCTGGATTATATTTCATGATTCAGGAGAATACCAAAGCAAAATTTCATTTAAGCAATGGTTTGCGTTTAAACTTCGATAATTATATCTTAATCGAAGATTTATTTCCGGTAGTCTGGTCAAAAAAAATGGTTAAAAATTATATTGAAAAACATAGAAAAGAATAATGATTGATATTTTAAGAAGGCGTTTTGGCTTGTTGGGTCGTAATATTAGTTATTCTTTTTCGAAAGGATATTTTACAGAAAAATTCAGTGATGAAGTTTTTGCCGGTAACAGTTATGAGAATTTCGATATTTCTGAAATAAACTACTTTACTGAATTGGTAAAAAACAATCCTGATTTAAGAGGTTTAAATGTTACAATTCCATACAAAGAACAAGTCATACCTTTTTTAGATAAGCTCTCCAAAAAAGCAGCCTTAATTGGTGCTGTAAACACAATCAAATTTACCAAAAACGGCAAATTGAAAGGTTACAACACCGATTATTATGGCTTCAAAAAATCATTAGAGCCATTATTAGAACCACATCATAAAAAAGCGCTTATTTTGGGTACTGGCGGTGCGTCAAAAGGAGTTGCTTTTGCTCTTGATGAACTTGGTATTCCTTATACTTTTGTATCCAGAGAAGCAAAGGAAAACATTATCGACTACAACCTGATTAATGCGACTACTTTTGACAATTTCAAGATTATAATCAATTGTACTCCCGTTGGAACAAGTCCTAATATAGAAGCTTGCCCTGATCTTCCTTATGAGTTTTTTACGGAGAAACATATTGCTTACGATTTAATCTATAATCCGGCAGAAACTCAGTTTTTGAAAAATGCAAAAGAAAGAGGAGCCGTAATTAAAAATGGTTATGACATGCTTATTTTTCAAGCCGAGAAAGCCTGGAAAATCTGGAATAAATAAGATTTAGAAAAATATATAGTAAAGACTACAATTGCAAGATTGTGGTCTTTTTTTATTTACAGTTGTTTGCGAAGTTTCACAAAGAAAAACAACAAAGAATCACAAAGTTTTTTTTATTCTTATTAATTCGGGATTCTTGTTCATTTAAACACTGATTACACTGATTCACTTTCGCGAAGAAGCTTATTAAAACGGATTTTGTTTTAGTTTTAGTATAAAAAAATCCGTTCTTTTCCGCGTTTTTGCCTAGCAAATCCGCGTCATCCGCGTTACTTTTTTCAAACTGTTATTTCACAAAACTTCACAAAAAAACAAAAAACAAAAAACTCATTTGAACGCAGATTACACGGATTCACTTTCGCGAAGACGCGGATTAAAACGGATTTTATTTTAGTTTTAGTATAAAAAATTCGGTCTTTCCGCGTTTTTTGCTTTAGCAAATCTGTAGCATCCGCGTTACTTTCTTCAAACTGTTATTGAGTAAAGCTTCACGAGGAGAAATTACAAAAAATAAAAATTAAGCTACAAATAAAAAGTTAAAGTAATTTTCGTAAATTAGACTACTCATTTATAAGTAGTTATGAAAAAATTACAACTGTTTTTCTGGATATTTTTTTTATTTACTCTTTCAATAAAAGCTCAGGATACAGCTGAAACTAATAGTCCATTTTCAGAAGCACGCTACAACTATTTTCTGAAAACAATTTTACTATTCAATGAATATCTGGACACTGATACTGGATCATTCAATACTACACAGCTCCGTATTTTGCATCCAATTGGCAATAAAGCCTGGAATTTACGACTTGATGTTCCTTTGATTTCAACAAATACAAGTTCAATCAATAAAACCGGATTTGGAGATGTTGGTGTAGGTGTAAGTTACATTCCGTTTTTTAAGAAAAATAAGGGTGTTGCTTTTAGAGCCAGAGTAGTTTCAAATTCAGCCGTAGATCCAAGTCTTGGCAGCGGAAAATGGGTTTTCATTCCAACCGTTTTTTATGGAAAGTATTTCAAGGGAAAACAATTTTTATGGATTTCTTCTTTAGAATATCAAACCAGTTTTGCGGGTTCAAGTAATAGAAACGATATAAGTGTTACAGCTTTTGAAAATGTAGTACTTTGGTTCTTTGGTAAAAACTGGATTGCCACTGATGCGGCTTTTAGATACAATAGCAGATTAGACGGTTTTCAGAACAATGCCTTTTTAGAATTTGGACGAAAAATAACTCCTGTAAACTTAGTTTATATTCACCCAAGTGTCGCTTTTGGAGGCGAGAAAACCTACAATTATGGACTTGAAGCAGGCGTTTTGATTCTGTTTTAAATCAATATTTGATTATCAATTTAACTTCATACTATTATTTTTATCTTGTTTTTCTAAAAATATCAGTAATTCAGAATTTAAATTTACTTCAAAAAATCAATAAAAAAAGACAGATCATAATCGTAAATTTCTTCAATAAATAAGAATTTAATCCCAAAATAGCGTATAAACAAACGATTTATTTTGTATTTAGAAACTCCTTTACTATCTTTCGCTCTGTTTAAAATAAAAACCTTATACATTTAAAATGTTAGAAGAAAAGAATGATAACCTGCAAGAAGCAGACGGAAAATTAGAAATCGAAATTAGCGATTCTACACAAGATAATGCAATTGAAACATCAGAGCCTGAAACAGCTGCTGAAATCCCAACTTCGGAAACTGAAACTGAAGTAGAAAATACAGCCGAAACTACAGAAACTGCTCATCAAACTGCATTAGATGCTATAACAAATTCGAACGCCGAAGAAAGTGAAGATGAAACGCTGAAAGAGCGTCATGATATTCCTATGCAGGATTATAATACTTTTACTTTGGATGCACTTGTTGATGAATTAAAAAAATTGATCAGCGATGAGAAAGTAATGTCTGTAAAAGACCATATCGAAGAAATTAAAAAAGCATTCTTACTACAATACAACCATCTTATAGAAGAGAAAAAAGAAGAATTTAACGCTTCTAAAGAAGATCCGAACGAAGAATTCGAATACCATTCTCCTTTGAAATCTAAATTTGATGAATATTATAATGTTTTCAGAGAAAAAAGAAATGCTCATTTCAAGCATTTACAAACCAACCTAAAATCAAACTTAGACAATCGTCTTGCAATAGTCGAAGAGCTAAAAGAACTTATAAACCCGCAGGAAAACATTAAAGACACGCTTAAACATTTTAATGATTTAAGAGAACGATGGAAAAATGCCGGAGCAATCCCAAAAGATAAATACAATCACGTTTGGAATAATTATCACTTTCACGTAGAGAATTTTTATGATTATCTGCATTTAGATCGTGAAGCAAGAGATTTGGATTTTAAATACAATCTGGACCAAAAGCAAAAAATTATTGCTCGCGTTGAAGAATTGGTTAATGAAACCGATATCAGCAAAGCATTCCGTGAATTACAGGATTTACACCGAATCTGGAAAGAAGATATTGGACCGGTTTCTAAAGAACACCGTGATACGATCTGGAATAAATTTAGTGAACTGACTAAAAAAATTCATGACAAAAGAGAAGTTTTATTCGAAAGCCAAAGAGCAAACGAAGTAAACAACCTTGAAGTTAAGAAAGAAATCATTGCCAAAATTGAAGTTTTAGGAACTGAAAAAGTAAACTCTCACTCGCAATGGCTGGTACAAATTCAGAAAGTAGAAACACTTAGAAATGAGTTTTTTGCTGCCGGAAAAGTACCATCAGAAGTAAATGAAGAAACTTGGGCATCTTTTAAAACTGCTGTTCGAAATTTTAATTCTTTTAAAAATTCATTTTACAAAGACATTAAAAAAGATCAGAATGACAATCTAAATAAAAAAATGGCTCTTGTTGCAAAAGCCAAAGAATTACAAGAAAGTACTGATTTTGGCGCTACTACTCCAGTTATGAAGCAAATTCAGGAAGAGTGGAAACAAATTGGTCACGTTCCTAAGAAGTATTCAGATAAAATCTGGAAAGAGTTCAAAGATGCTTGTAATCATTATTTTGACAAATTAAAAGAACACAAATCAGAAGAAAACGTTGACGAAGTAGCTGCTTTTGATAACAAAAAAGCTTACTTGGATACCTTAAGAGCATATCAACTTACAGGAGATCACAAAACTGATTTGGATGCCATAAAAGCACATATCGGAATCTGGAAAAGTTACGGAAAAGTGCCTTTTGCAAGACGTCATATAGAAGGAAAATTCAATAAAATCCTGGATGCGCTTTTTGAAAAACTAAGTTTGAGTAAAAAAGAAACTGAAATGATGCGTTTTTCTAACAGAATTGATTCTTTATCTGATAGTAACGATACTCGTAAATTAGACAACGAGAAAATTTTCTTAATGCGTAAAATTGAAGAAGTTCAAAACGAAATTTTTCAATTAGAGAATAATATTCAGTTTTTCACGAATACTAAAAATGCTAAAAAAGAAAATTCAATTGTTCTGGAAGTTCGCAAAAACATCGCGATCCATAAAGAAAGCCTTGATGTTTGGAAAGAAAAATTGAAACAATTACGAAACTTAGGTCAGGAATAGACTTTAGTTTATATATTAAATTTATTAAGGAGTAATGATATTTTTCATTGCTCCTTTTTTTTTGTGGTTATTGTTGGAATGAATTTTACCGCAAAGTTCGCAAAGCTTTATCAAAAAAAAAATCTCGCGACTTATCTTTGCGAGCATATTTCACTCTGACAAAATAAAGTCTGCAAGAAATATCACAAAGTCAGTTCAACACAAAGCTTTGCGAACTTTGTGTTTTTCTATGCACAATCCAAAATTAACCCTTTGCGAACTCTGCGGTAAAATTTTTCATCCCTATTTCATACTTGAAACTTAACATTCCCCACTTAAATTCATAAAACAATTCTCTAAAATATTGATTATATTTGAATAACCACATTACTTATTGACAATCAACAAAGTAAATAATTACAATTATTAATTTTAATAACGACAAAAAATGAAATTTACAAGAAAAGCAAATGCCAACTGGCAAGGAACAGGCATGGAAGGAAAAGGAAGTATAAGTACTCAAAGTACCACACTGGATAATGCACAACTATCATTTAAAACAAGATTTGCAGACGGAGTTGGCACTAATCCTGAAGAACTTATTGCTGCAGCACATTCGGGCTGTTTTACGATGCAATTAAGTTTTTTACTGAATGAAGCTGGTTTTACGGCAGATGATTTGTCTACAGAAGCAACCGTTACTTTTGAAGACGGAACAATAACATTGATTCATTTGGATTTAAAAGGAAAAGTTCCTTCAATCTCAGCAGAACAATTTGCTGAAACTGCTGCAAAAGCAAAAGAAATTTGTCCAATCTCGAAACTTTTGAATACGACAATTACTTTGTCTGCGACTTTAATAAGCTAATTAATTCAAACTACTACTTAGAAAAGCAAAGTTTTTAGCCACAGATTATTAAGATGAAAAGGATATTTAAATTCTGTGCTAATCTTTTAACTGTTACTTTTCTTTTAATTAAATTATGAAGCATAAAAAAAAGCACCAACCTTGCGGTTGATGCTTTTTTTTATGTAAGAACAAAAATTCTTAGTTCATTGTCGCTTTTAATGCTTTTGCTTCAGCAGTCATTTCTAAAGCTTTGTAAACACCTAATAATGTTTTAGAAACATCTTCATTTTTAGGATCTAATTCATTTGCTTTTTTAAGATAAGGAATAACTCCTCTAAAAACATTTTCTCTTTGCGCTTTCAACACATCGTAACGTTTCATGTCTTTTGCAGAAGTACCCAATTTATTCATTTCATCAATGATTGGTTTCTCTGCCTCTAATTTTAATGCTGCAAGATTAAGATAAGCATTTGTATAGTTTGGATTGATTTCGATAGCTCTTAAATAGTATTTTTCAGCATCTGCACTATTTTTTGCATTTCCACTGATTACACCTAAATTAAAAACAAGATCAGCATTGTTTGGTTCTTTTTCTAAAGCCTGAGTTACTAATTTTTTATAAGTCTCATAATCTTTAGTTTCAAGATATAAATTAGCTTCTGAAAGAATCAAAGAAGAATCGTCCGGATTTGCTTTTCTTGCATCAGCGATAGCTTTTTTAGCATCTTCAATACGTCCTTTTTGAACTAAAATTAAAGCTAAGTTTTTGTAAATCTCACCTCTTTTAGAAGGAATAGCTTCTGTTTTTGGTTTTTCGTGAGTTCCTAATTTTACAGCTAAATCTCTTTCTTTTGCAGTATTGAAACCATCTTCGCTACCTGAAGCTTTATTTACAGCCGTATAAGCAGTTCCTTTTCCTGAAAAATTCAATTTTTTCAATTCTTCATACATTGGCAAAGCACTGTCATAATCTTGTGCGTTTACTGCTGTTGATGCTGCATAATACAAATTGATTGTATCTTTTGTATCTAACAAATAAGCATCATACAATTTTTTAGCACCTTCTTTAACTTTGCTCGCTTGTGTATCTGCAATAGCCGAATTAATTAATTTTCCTTTGATTTCAGTAATTGAAGTAGCAGCCTGAACTGAATACTTTTGTTTACCTGACGTTTTTTCAATCTCAATTAATTTTTTATAACTCTCAGCTGCAAGAGATAAATTTTTACCTTCTTCTACTTTTTTGTTTGCTAAATCTAAATAAGCATTTCCTTGTACAAAATAGTATTGCGCTTGTTCAACGTCTTTGGCATTTACTACCAGGTTTTCAGCGTCTTTCAATATTGTAATTGCTCCTTGAGCATCGCCGCTTTTTAATGCTTTTTCAGCACTTTTAATTTGATCTTTTTGAGCAAAAGTAGCTACCGAAATCAATAATGCTGATGCTAGTATTACATACTTACTTTTCATAATATTCAATTTGTGTATTTAATTTTAATTTTACGTGGTTTTTATTTTTTATTCCTCAGATTCTTCTTCTTCAGAATCCTCTTCGTCTTCTGCTACTTCGTCAGAATCATCGTCATCGTCATCTTCTACAGTACCATCATCTTCAAGAACTTCCAGATCCGGCTTCACTCTTTCGATAACAGATTCAATAACATTACCGTCTTCATCGACAATAACTTCCGCAACGTCATCTTTCATAACCTTTGTAACAGCTGCGATAGAATCTTTACCTTTTAAGTTAATCAATCGAACACCTTGCGTTGCACGACCCATTACACGTAAATCTTCAATAGCCATTCTAATTGTTAATCCTGATCTATTAATGATCATTAAATCATCAGCATCACTAACAGCGTTGATAGAAATCAATTTCCCTGTTTTTTCTGTGATATTAAGAGTTTTAACCCCTTTACCGCCACGGTTTGTGATTCTGTAAACATCTTCACCATCATCATCAACCAATTTAGTACGTTTACCGTAACCATTTTCAGTTACAACTAAGATCTGAGAATCATTAACATTCTCTTTATCAACAGTAACCATACCAATTACTTCATCAGTATCGTCTTTTAAGGTAATTCCGCGAACTCCAGAAGCTGTTCTTCCCATCGGACGTGTTTTAGTTTCCTCAAAACGAACTAATTTACCAGATTTAACAGCAAGGATAATTTGACTTTCTCCGTTTGTTAATTTTGCTTCAAGTAATTCATCACCTTCTTTAATAGTAATAGCAGCAACACCATTTACCCTTGGTTTAGAATATTTCTCTAAAGATGTTTTCTTAACCTGACCTTTTTTGGTTACCATTACAAGGTTATGACTGTTGATATAATCTTTGTCTTTTAAGTCTTGTGTACAAATGAAAGCTTTTACTTTATCATCGCTTTCAATGTTTACCAAGTTCTGAATCGCTCTACCTTTTGCAGTTTTGCTTCCTTCCGGAATTTCGTAAACGCGCATCCAGAAACATTTTCCTTTTTGCGTAAAGAACATCATATATTGGTGGTTGGTTGCAACGAACATATGCTCAAGGAAATCCTGATCTCTTGTTCCGGCACTTTTTTGTCCAACTCCTCCTCTATTCTGAGTTTTATATTCTGTTAAGTTGGTACGTTTGATATAACCGGCGTGCGAAATAGTAATTACAACATTTTCATCGGCAATTAAATCCTCGATACTTACATCTCCACCAGAATATTCAATTTGAGAACGACGGGCATCTCCGTATTTCTCACGAATTTCTTCTAGTTCTTCTTTGATTAACGCTGTTCTTAAGTTCACATCAGCCAATAAGCCTTTCAAATGCTCAATTAATTTCATTAATTCGTCATACTCAGCTCTTAACTTGTCTTGTTCCAGACCTGTTAACTGACGTAAACGCATCTCAACAATAGCACGAGCCTGAATGTCTGACAATTTGAATCTTTCGATCAATTTCTCACGAGCTTCTTCTGTGTTTTTAGAACCTCTGATCAATGCAATTACTTCATCTATATTATCTGAAGCAATAATTAAACCTTCTAAAATATGAGCTCTTTCTTCTGCTTTACGCAATTCAAAACGAGTTCTTCTTACAACAACATCATGACGGTGCTCAATAAAATAATGAATCATATCTTTTAGATTCAACATTTGCGGGCGCCCTTTTACCAGTGCAATATTATTTACACTAAAAGATGATTGTAGTGCTGTAAACTTATATAAGGTATTCAAAACTACGTTTGGAGTAGCATCGCGTTTCAGGATATAAACGATACGCATACCGTTTCTATCAGATTCGTCACGAATGTTTGCAATACCTTCAATTTTTTTATCGTTAACTAAATCAGCCGTACGTTTGATCATTTCGGCTTTATTTACCTGATATGGAATCTCCGTAACGATGATACATTCTCTACCGTCAACTTCTTCAAAACCAACTTTAGCACGCATTACAATACGTCCTCTACCGGTTTTAAAAGCTTCACGAACACCTTCATAACCATATATTATACCTCCTGTTGGAAAATCCGGAGCTTTAATATGTGTCATTAATTCGTCTATTTCAATATCGCTATTATCAAGATACGCTAAGGTACCGTTGATAACTTCAGTTAAATTGTGTGGAGGCATATTTGTCGCCATACCAACTGCGATTCCTGTTGCTCCGTTAATTAACAAAGTAGGAACTCTTGTAGGCATTACTTTTGGCTCATATAAAGTATCGTCAAAGTTCAATTGAAAATCAACTGTTTCTTTTTCGATATCTGCCATAATATCTTCTGATATTTTACGCATTCTGGCCTCAGTATAACGCATTGCCGCAGGACTGTCACCATCGACAGAACCAAAGTTACCCTGACCATCTACTAATAAATATCGCATACTCCATTCCTGAGCCATACGTACCATGGCATCATAAACAGAGGTATCTCCGTGTGGGTGATACTTACCCAGAACCTCTCCTACGATTCTCGCAGATTTTTTATGGGCAGATCTTGATGTTACTCCTAAGTCATACATTCCGTAAAGAACTCTTCGATGAACTGGTTTCAAGCCATCTCTAACATCCGGAAGTGCTCTTGATACGATTACTGACATCGAATAATCGATGTAAGCTGATTTCATTTCATCTTCTATGTTAATAGGAATTAACTTTTCTCCTTCAGACATAAGTTGTTATGTTTAAATAATTATATTAGTTTCAAAGCGTGCCAAGATACGTTTTTTTGGAATTTTTTCAGCTATTTCCTTACACTTATTTCAATGATTTATTAACAACTTTATTTTAGCTTTTGGTTAATAAATTAAGCGTATTTTAACGCTTTTATTGTTATTTTTTTTGTCCCTTAGCTGTCAGGAGATCTCGAAGGGTACGGTTTTTGTTTTTCAAACACTAATTCACTAAATTTACAACACCAATTAGATATTATGGATGATAATTTTTCACCAAGAGTAAAAGATGTTATTACCTACAGTAAAGAGGAAGCCTTACGTTTGGGCCACGACTTTATTGGTACTGAACATCTAATGCTAGGCATTTTAAGGGATGGAAACGGAAAAGCTATTCATATACTTAATAACCTGGCAGTCGATCTAGATCATTTACGCAGGAAGGTAGAAATACTGAGTCCGGCCAATCAAAGCGTTGAAGTAAATGCCGAAAAGAAAAATCTTCATCTTACCCGTCAAGCGGAAAGAGCACTGAAGACAACCTTTCTTGAAGCTAAAGTATTTCAAAGCTCGTCGATTAGCACGGCGCACTTGCTTTTATGCATCTTACGAAACGAAAACGATCCAACAACCAAGCTATTGAATAAACTAAAAATAGATTATGACATAGCTAAAGAACAATATTTAAATATGACTCCAAACGAAGAAGAATTCTTAGAAAACTTGCCAAGAAACGAATCGTATAATGACGATTCAGGACAAGATGACAGTCTTAAGGAAAGTAGTTTTAACAATCCCGCCAATAAGTCAAACAAAAAATCTAAAACTCCGGTTCTTGATAATTTTGGGAGAGATTTAACAGAAATGGCTGAGGAAGGAAAACTAGATCCTGTTGTAGGGCGCGAAAAAGAAATTGAACGTGTTTCGCAAATCCTAAGCCGTAGAAAAAAGAACAACCCGCTTCTTATTGGAGAACCCGGAGTTGGTAAATCTGCTATTGCTGAAGGACTTGCACTACGTATCATTCAGAAAAAAGTCTCTCGTATTCTTTTTAACAAACGTGTGGTTACGCTTGATCTTGCCAGTTTAGTAGCAGGAACAAAATACCGTGGTCAGTTTGAAGAAAGAATGAAAGCCGTGATGAACGAGCTGGAGAAAAACGACGATATCATTCTTTTCATTGATGAAATACATACTATTGTAGGTGCCGGTGGAGCAACAGGTTCACTTGATGCTTCAAATATGTTTAAACCTGCATTAGCAAGAGGCGAAATACAATGTATTGGTGCTACAACTCTTGATGAGTACAGACAATATATAGAGAAAGATGGTGCTCTTGAAAGACGTTTCCAGAAAGTAATTGTTGAGCCAACTTCTGTTGAAGAAACAATCACTATTTTGAACAACATCAAAGACAAATACGAAGATCACCACAATGTAACCTATACTCAGGAAGCCATTGAAGCATGTGTTAAATTAACAAACAGATATATGTCTGAGCGTTTCTTACCGGACAAAGCTATTGATGCTCTTGATGAAGCAGGATCACGCGTACACATTACTAATATTGATGTTCCTAAACAAATTTTAGATTTGGAACGTCAGTTAGAAGAAGTTCGTGAAATGAAAAACATGGTAGTCAAAAAACAAAAATATGAAGAGGCTGCCAAACTTCGCGATGATGAAAAACGTATCGAAAAAGATCTTGCAGTTGCACAAGAACAATGGGAAGAAGATTCTAAAAACAACAGAATTGAAGTTACAGAAGATAATGTAGCCGATGTTGTTTCGATGATGACCGGAATTCCTGTAAACAGAATTGCACAAACAGAAAGTAACAAACTGGCTAAATTACCTGAATTAATTCAGAACAAAGTAATTGGTCAAAACGAAGCAGTTTTAAAAATTGCACGTTCTATTCAGCGTAACAGAGCCGGACTTAAAGATCCTAACAAACCTATTGGTTCGTTCATTTTCTTAGGTCAGACCGGAGTTGGTAAAACACAATTGGCGAAAGTTTTAGCAAAAGAATTATTCGATTCAGAAGATGCATTAGTTCGTATTGACATGAGTGAATATATGGAGAAATTTGCGATCTCTCGTTTAGTTGGAGCGCCTCCGGGATATGTAGGATACGAAGAAGGTGGACAATTAACTGAAAAAGTTCGCAGAAAACCATATTGTGTTGTGTTATTAGATGAGATCGAAAAAGCGCATCCGGATGTATTCAATATGATGCTTCAGGTTCTTGATGACGGATATTTGACAGATAGTTTAGGTCGCAAAATCGACTTTAAAAACACTATCATCATCATGACATCTAACGTTGGAGCACGTCAGTTAAAAGATTTTGGACAAGGTGTAGGATTCGGAACTGCTGCAAAAGTGGCTCAAGCCGATGAAAACTCAAAAAGCATTATCGAAAATGCATTGAAGAAAACCTTTGCTCCTGAATTCTTAAACAGAATTGATGATGTAATCGTATTCAACGCGTTAGAAAAATCTGATATTGATTTGATTATCGAAATCGAACTTGCAAAATTATATTCTCGCGTTTCTGAATTAGGATACAAATTGAATCTTACTGATAAAGCAAAAGCATTTATTGCAGAGAAAGGTTTTGACAGACAATTTGGAGCAAGACCTCTAAAAAGAGCGATCCAGAAATATGTTGAAGATTTATTAGCAGAAGAAATCATAACTTCAAAAATACATTCAGGTGACGAAATCTTAATGGATTTAAAAGATGATTCTCAAGAACTTTCAGTAGAAATACATAAAGCCGAAGAGCCAACTAATCAATAAATTATTTAAATTTCATAACAAATTTAATTTACCCGTTACGTTTTCATAACATAACGGGTATTTTTTTTAGATAATTTACTATCTTTAATAAAAGCAAATAGCTATTTTTGGCTATTAAATTCTATAATAAAAAACAACGTATGCTTCAAAACAAAGTCATTTTAGGTAGCGAAGAATGGTGCTCATTTCCAGAACTAGGAATCCCGACAATCAAGGCTCGTGTTGATTCCGGTGCCAAAACTTCGGCAATGCACGCCATAAACATAGCTCCTTTTATTAAAAATGATGCCAATTGGGTAAAATTTGATATTAATCCTATTCAGAATAATATCAAAACCATCATTCATTGCGAAGCTCCGTTGGTTGACAAGAGAATTGTAAAAAGTTCCAGTGGTTTTAGAGAACATCGTTACGTTATTCAAACCAGCATAAAACTTGGCGATGTAAAGTGGCCAATAGAAATGACATTGACAAACCGTGACTCTATGGGATTTCGCATGCTTTTAGGCCGCGAAGCCATGAGCGGACGTGTACTAGTTGATCCGGAGCAAAAATACATGCTGGGACAACCAACAGCCGAAGCATTAAAAGAATTATACCAAAATTCAGAAAAAGCTACTTCCGGTTTACGAATCGGACTTTTAGCCAGTAATCCTGAATTATACAGCAATAAACGAATCATGGAAGCGGGTGAAATGCGCGGTCATGAAATGCATTTTTTGAATATCAAGGAATGTTACATGAAGCTCGATGCAAAAACACCTGAAATTCACTATCGTGGCGGAAAAATATTGAATCAGTTTGATGCTATTATTCCAAGAATCCGACCAAGTATTACTTTTTACGGTTGTGCTTTGACGCGTCAGTTTGAAGCTTTGAAAGTTTTTGTTTTAAATTCGGCTACAGCCATAACACAATCACGAGATAAGTTATATTCTCTGCAATTGCTTTTGAATAGCGGAATTGATATTCCGACAACTGGTTTTGCTAACTCTCCTTTGGACACTGACAATTTGATTAAAATGGTTGGAGGATCACCTTTAATCGTGAAATTACTAGAAGGAACACAAGGAAAAGGAGTTGTTCTTGCCGAAACAAAAAAAGCCGCAGAAAGTGTTATCAATGCTTTCAAAAGCTTAAATGCAAATATATTAGTTCAGGAATTCATCAAGGAAGCCAACGGAAAAGACATTCGCTGCTTTGTAATCGATGGAAAAGTTGTTGCCGCAATTCAGCGCGAAGCTATGCCTGGCGAATTCAGAGCAAATATTCACCTTGGCGGAACTGCTTCTGTTATAAAAGTTACCGCCGAAGAGAAAAAAATCGCTATAAAAGCCGCAAAAGCAATGGATTTAAAAGTTGCCGGTGTTGATATTATTCGTTCTTCAAAAGGGCCTTTATTATTGGAAGTAAACTCTTCTCCAGGCCTTGAAGGAATCGAAGGCGCAACAAACAAAGATATCGCCGGAGAAATGATCAGAGCGATTGAAAAGAATTTTAAGCTGATATAAAACAGCACAAACATCAAAGTAAAAAATCTAAATGAAGAAAATTTCGATCTTTCTAATGCTACTTATAGTGAGCTGTAATAAAAATGACTGCACCACTAATGAAAAAATTAGAAAAATTGAAACTGATAAAATAATAGAAACTTTTCTCGAGGATAAATATTTTAAAAATAATAAAGATGCTTATGCAGTTTGTATAAGTTTTAAAAAACTTAAAATTAATACAGAGAGTTTATATGCAGAACCAACAAAAAAAGCACAAATTATAAAACTTCCACCTCGTTTACCAAAAATTCTTGAAAACACGAAAGTTTATATTGAAATGCTAACGAATGCAAATTTAAAAGGAAAGAAAATATTTAAACCTAAAGATTCGATAAACTTTATAGAACAAAACAATTGCTTTTTTAAATACACCCTTCCTAAAAATATAGCAGGAAGAATAAAAACAATATCTGCATCAGAAATAGAAAACGCTACAGATTATGTGATTTTCTCAATTCCTATTTTTTCTGAAGATAACAAAAAAGCCTATCTGGAAATGGATTGTTACTCAAAAGAATTACCATATGGACAATCCGTGTACTTAGAAAAAAAAGATAATATTTGGAAAGTCATCGACACTAAAACTATCTGGGTCAAATGTCAAGGTTAAAATAACAATATCCATTAATCACCAAAGCTTTGTCAAAGTTTAAAACCAAGAGTGCAAGGAATTTTGTCGAAAGTCTAAACTCAAAGTTGATATAGGCATTTTTGTCATTTCGACAGAGGAGAAATCTCCGCAAGTAACTCTACAAAGATTGGATTCTCGTTACGGAGCTACTTGCGGAGATTCCTCCTCCGTCGGAATGACAATGATTATGGCTACTTTGTGTAAAATGTTTAATTTAATCTTTGTCAAAATTTAAAATTAAAGCTCCTTACACTCTTGGTTTAAAATTCTAACAAAGCTTTTTTTATTTAACTTTAATATAAAAAACAATTATGCTATTCCCCTATTTAGATATTATTTTAAGAAGTCTTGCTGTCTATTTTTTCATGACAATTGCTTTGCGAATTTTTGGCAAAAAAGAACTTTCACAATTAAACACAGCCGACATTATTCTGATTCTATTAATTAGTAATTCTGTTCAAAATGCAATGGTTGGACCAGACACCAGTCTTTGGGGAGGTTTAGTTGCTGCTTTAGCTTTATTTATAATTAATTATATCATCAAAAAACTGACTCATAAATACAAAGTCATCAATGACCTGCTTTTAGACAAACCTGAAATCCTGATTCATGATGGAAAACTAGATTTTGACGCTTTAAGCAAATTAGACATCTCACACGATGAATTAAAAGAAGCAATGCGTGAACATGGTTTAGAACATTTTACTGATGTAAAGCTTTGTATGCTGGAAATTGACGGTACTATTAGTGTTATTTCTGAAGACAAAAAGAACCTTAAACAAACACATTATAAAAGAAAACACAACCATAAGAATTTTAGAAAATAAACTATCTTAAAATGCGATTTTAGTTCTCACATTTTACAAAAATCATTTTACTAGGAGATAAATACGCTCAATACAAAGTAAACCAATCCTGCTAAAATAGCCGAAATAGGAATCGTTAATATCCAAGCCCAAATCAAACTTACAGTTACACCCCAACGAACGGCAGATACACGTTTTGTTAATCCAACCCCAATGATAGAACCTGTAATTGTATGTGTTGTACTTACCGGAATTTTTAAATGTTCTGTGAAATAAAGTGTCAAAGCTCCAGCAGTTTCAGCAGCTACTCCTTCAAAAGAAGTTACTTTTGTGATTTTAGAACCCATTGTTTTCACAATTTTCCAACCACCACTTAAAGTTCCCGCAGCAATAGCAGAATAACAAGCTAATGGAATCCAACCTGGCATTATTCCTTTTACACCCAAATCATCATTTGGTAAAACAACATCTAACCACGAATCCATATGCACACCAGGATTTGTGTGAATATATACCGCTACAGCAGCAGCAATAATACCCATTACTTTTTGAGAATCATTTCCCCCGTGTCCTAAACTAAAAGCAGCAGAAGATAATAATTGCATCTTTTTTAGCGCTTTATCAGCTTGATGAAGATTTAAACTGCTAAATATCAAACAAAATAAACTTACTGTTAAGATGATAAATGCAACCAGAAACCATTTAATATTGTGTGGATCAAAAGCTACACTCCAAAAATGCGACGCGAACCTAGGTTTGTCGATTTCTGCATAAGGCACCATTAGACTACTAACAAGCCAAACTGTTGCAATCATTAAAGCTACAGTGAATATTTTAGGTCCAATAATTTTACGGGAAGCGTTTAGTAACCAAATCGAAATTAAATAAGAAGCCAATGCTCCCAATAACGGTGCTAAAACAATAAAAGCGATAATAATCAGTACTCCTGACGGCATTCCGCCATCTTTTCCTGCCTTATACCAACTTACGATTTCGTACCAATAATGAGTAACTCCATCTTCGCCAATATAACTTGAAAAACCATGTACAGCAATCGCATGCGCAACTGCAGCTCCGGCAAAACCACCAATTAAAGTATGTGATGAACTTGAAGGAATACCTAACCACCAAGTCAATAAATTCCAACAAATGGCTGCAATAACACCCGCCAGAATCACAACAAGGTTAATCTCCATAGTGTGCGCTGTTTTTGCAACAGTATCCGCAACACCAAATCCGAAAACCCAATAGGCCAGAAAGTTAAAAAATGCTGCCCAAAGAACGGCCTGAAAAGGCGTTAAAACCTTTGTAGCAACAACGGTAGCTATAGCATTTGCCGCATCATGAAAACCATTGATGTAATCAAAAATTAAAGCTAATACTATAATAATTATAAGTAGCGTCATAAAATTATAACTTCAGAATGAAATAAATTGAATTTAAGAATGTTTTACAGAAATAGATTCCAGTATGTTCGCAACACTTTTACATTTGTCTGTTGCTGATTCTAAAACAGATAACACCTCTTTATATTTAATAATATTTTTAGCGTCTGTTTCGTTTTCAAAAATTTCAAAAACTGCTTTGTTATAAACGTTATCAGATTTGTTTTCCAGTTTATTAATTCTGGCACACGCATCTTTAATAATGTTCATGTTTTTTAAGTTACTCAACTCTTTTACCGCACTGTCAATGTTTTGACAAGCTTCAAGGTTGATTTCTGTCATCTTTCTGATAGATTTTGTAATCTTATCAACCTGATACAATCTCATTCTGCTTGCTGCACCATGAAGGTAATCAGCAACGTTATCAATAGAAGTAATTAATGTGTGAATATCCTCTCTATCAAATGGAGTAATAAAGTTTCTGCTCAATTCAAGATTGGTCTGACGCGTGATGTCTTCTCCTTTTTGCTCTAACTCATCAATTTTTTGAAAAAGAACTTCTCTTTCTTTCAATGGAAGGTTTACAGCTTCGTGTAAATTAGAAGCTAATTCAATTAAATTGCTTGAAGCCTCTTCAAAAAGTGGAAAGAATTTCTTGTCTTTCGGCACTAAAAATTGGAAAATACTGTTTATTGACATTTTTATATTTTTGATAGTGCAAAATTACTTCATTATTATTTTGTCATGTTAAGCCATTGTTAACAAATCGTTTTCAATTTGGAAACTATTTAGGAACGCAACTGTTTTTTCGATATCATAATGTAAGATTCTATCCTCTTTTACCAACGGCACAACTTCTCTGTAACTGCTCAAAAACATCTCGATAAAATCACTTGATTTCAAAGGCTCTCTGTAAGCAATCGCTTGTGAAGCATTCATTAATTCGATTGCCAAAATGCGCTCTAAATTATCCATAACACGTAAAGCTTTTGTAGCTCCGTTTGCTCCCATACTTACGTGATCTTCTTGTCCGTTACTCGAAACAATACTATCTATACTTGACGGAGTTGCCAATTGTTTGTTTTGACTTGCGATACTTGCTGCCGTATATTGCGGAATCATAAATCCTGAATTTAATCCCGGATTATCCACCAAAAATGCCGGAAGATTACGTAATCCTGAAATTAACTGATACGTTCTTCTTTCTGAAATACTTCCTAATTCTGCCAAAGCAATTGCCATAAAATCTAAGGCTAAAGCCAAAGGTTGTCCGTGGAAATTTCCTCCTGAGATAATCTGATCGGCTTCAATAAATATATTTGGATTATCTGTTACCGAATTAATTTCGGTTTTGAATACTTTTCTAACATAATCAATCGCATCTTTTGAAGCTCCGTGAACCTGAGGCATACATCGGAAAGAATACGGATCCTGAACGTGTTTTTTCTCCTGAACAATGATTTCGCTTCCTTCAAGAAATTCATTGACACGCTGTGCTGTTACAATTTGCCCTTTGTGAGGGCGTATATAGTGAATCAATTCGTTGAAAGGCTCGCTTCTTCCATCAAAACCTTCTAAAGAGATTGTTCCAATTAAATCTGCTAAATAAGAATATTTATATGCTTTTAATAAAATATGAGCTCCATAAGCACTCATAAACTGAGTTCCGTTTAATAAAGCCAAACCTTCTTTTGACTGTAAAACGATTGGTTCCCATTTGAAATGTTTTAAAACTTCGGCAGAAGCCACTTTTTTACCTTCAAAAAATACTTCACCTTCTCCTAATAAAGGCAAAGATAAATGTGCCAATGGCGCTAAATCGCCAGAAGCCCCAAGTGAACCTTGTGTATAGATTATAGGTAAGACATCATTATTATAAAAATCAACCAAACGCTGTAAAGTTTGCAACTGAATTCCTGAATGACCGTAGCTCAAAGATTGGATTTTAAGCAACAACATCAATTTTACAATTTCAGCAGGCACTTCTTCTCCAGTTCCACATGCATGCGACTTAACCAGATTTTCCTGAAGCTGAGATAAGTTTTCGTTCGAGATTTTTACATTACAAAGAGAACCAAAACCTGTATTGATACCATAAATAGGTTCAGAATGTGAAGCCATTTTTTTATCCAAATAATCGCGGCATTTCTGCACGTTTACTTTAGCTTCTTCTGATAATTCAAGTGTTTTTTGATTAACAATAATTTCTTGTAAAGCTTCTAAACTTAATGTTTCAGTACTAATATAATGGATTTCTGTCATGGTGTTTCTAATTTAAGACCCCAAAATTCAACAAATCAATATTAAAAAGCAACATTTGTTCATAATAATTAAAATTAGAGGAGCACAAATTATCCACTTTTATCTATTTCACAATACTAATCACACAAAATCAGCCCTTTATTTCTACTTCAATTTTAAATACAGTTAACCCGTTGGATGTAATGCATAAAAATTTAATTAAACACATAGTAACATAGATTTTATGTGTTTGGAAAAAGCAAATCAAGAAACTCGTTTCTAACACATAGCTATGTGTATTAATGCAAGTGAAACGCCTTTTTTGAGTTCAATAATGCTATGTTTCTATGTGTTAAAAACAATTGCGCCCAACGGGTTACAGTAATAAAAATCGTAAAAAACACAAATCCTACTTACCATATAGGTTAAATTACATTTATTTAGAAATTTTTTTATTAAAAACCAGATCATTAACGCCTGCCAACATCAGTAAAAATAAGCTTAAATATACGAATACATCAATTTATCATATACTATCCTGACAAAAGCTCAATATTAATTTCATGAGATTTAAATTATTAAAATATTCGTAAAAAGACATTTAGGTTTTTTAACGTTTATAAAAAACTGTACTTTTGAAAAATCAAAAATGAAAAGTAACAGCGCAAAATATCAATCTACAATGACAACTCAAACAAGAGTTGCAATTGCTGCTACAACAATTTCTACTACAACAACTACTACCCCTTAGGGGTATACATTTTACATATAATCCTGGTTATCTATACTTTTTTCTAAAAAGAAGAAAGGCATTGGATACATAAAAAACATTTACAAAGAAAAAAAATAGTCGCAGTTTTCAGTTTCAATTCACCGTTGATAACCTTTGAACCTTTGTTACTCAAAATCTTTGCACCTTATTAAAAAACATCAAAATGAAAGTATTAAAATTTGGCGGAACTTCGGTTGCCAATGCTCAAAATATAAAGCTCGTTCTCGAAATCATAAAACAAAATTCTAAAGAAGATAAATTAGCAATTGTAGTTTCTGCTTTAAGCAAAGTCACAGATTTATTGCAATTGGCGGCTTCAAAAGCAGCGGCAAACGACGAAAGCTTTAGAGATATAATTGCCGAAATCGAAAAAAAACACCTTGACACTTTAAAAGAATTAATTCCGGTAAGCGAACAAAGCAGCTTGTTAAGTCACGTAAAAAGAATCATCAATCATTTAGAAACTTTATTGGACGGTTGTTTCTTGTTAGGCGAATTATCTCCAAGAACTGCCGATACTATTTTGAGTTTTGGAGAATTGCTTTCGTCTTATATTATTGCACAGGCGTACCAACAATTAGATAAAGATGTAGTTTACAAAGACAGCCGCGAACTAATTAAAACCGATAATAATTTTGGTAAAGCCGTTGTAAACTTCGAAGTTTCAAATCAATTGATTCAGGAATATTTTGGAGGGAATCAATCGCAAATCAATATTTTACCCGGATTTATCGCTCAATCTCCTGACGGAATCACTACAACTTTAGGTCGTGGCGGTTCTGATTATACTGCGGCAATTATCGCAGGAGCACTTCAGGCATCTCAATTAGAAATCTGGACGGACGTAAACGGAATGTTTACAGCAAATCCTAAAATTGTAAAACAAGCACAGCCAATTGCAAACATATCTTATCAGGAAGCGATGGAATTATCGCATTTTGGAGCCAAAGTGTTGTATCCGCCAACGATTCAACCTGTTTTAAGAAAAAACATTCCTATTCTGATCAAAAATACTTTTGAGCCGGAAGCCGTAGGAACTTTGATTTCTAATCAGGTTTCCTCAAAAGATACTGTTGTAAAAGGAATCAGCCATATAGACCATATTTCGCTAGTAACACTTGAAGGTCCGGGAATGATTGGAGTTTCGGGTTCATCAAAACGTTTGTTTGAAGTATTATCACAGGAAAAAATCAACGTAATTTTTATTACTCAGGCTTCTTCTGAGCATTCGATTTGTATCGGAATTTTAAATTCAGATGCTGAAAATGCCGAAGCTGCGATTAACAGAGCATTTGAGGTTGAGATTTTACAAAATAAAATCGATCCTGCCATTGTAGAAAAAGACTTATGCATTATTGCTTTGGTTGGTGAAAACATGAAAAATCACCAGGGTTTAAGCGGAAGAATGTTTAGTACTTTAGGAAAAAACAACGTAAATATCCGTGCCATTGCGCAAGGTGCTTCTGAACGTAATATCTCGACTGTTATCAACGAAAGAGATGTTAAAAAAGCATTGAATACTTTGCACGAAAACTTCTTTGAGGAAAACACCAAACAGCTGAATCTATTTGTAATGGGTGTTGGAAATGTGGGTGAAAAATTCATCGAGCAAATTCACAATCAGAGAAAATTCTTAAAAGAAAATTTAAAGATTAATGTTCGTGTTATCGCTTTGTCAAACTCCAGAAAAATGCTTTTTGACGAAGACGGAATTTCTTTAAAAGACTGGAAATCGGCTTTAGACAAAGGCGAACACGCAATTCCAACTGAATTTATCGCACGTGCCAAAGAACTAAATTTACGTAATAGTATTTTTGTTGATATTACAGCAAATGCAAGCGTATCTGAAACTTACGAAAAATTCTTAAAAGAAAGTATTGCCGTTGTAACTTGTAATAAAATTGCTTGTTCATCTGCATATGACAATTATAAAAAACTAAAAAGTTTATCACGCCAATATAATGCTCCATTTTTGTTTGAAACGAATGTTGGTGCAGGATTGCCAATTATTGATACTGTAAAAAACTTAATCGCTTCTGGTGATAAAGTGCACAAAATTCAGGCGGTTTTATCTGGAAGTCTGAACTTCATTTTCAATAATTTTGATAAGAACAATTCTTTTCATGATGTTGTAAAAGAAGCCGGAGTTCAGGGATTTACAGAACCGGATCCGAAAATTGACTTAAGCGGAATCGACGTTGCCCGTAAAATCCTGATCTTAATTCGCGAAAGCGGTTACGAAATGGATATTGACGCCATCGCCAACGAATCGTTCCTTCCAGCGGATTGTTTAGCAACTACTAATAATGAAGACTTTTTTGCTTCGTTAACAAAACATGCTTCTCATTTTGAGAAAATTTATGAAGAAGCTTTGTCAAAAGATTCAAGATTAAAATACGTTGCACAATTCGAAAACGGAAAAGCAAGCGTTGGTTTACAATTCATCCCAAAAGATCATCCTTTTTACAATCTTGAAGGAAAAGATAATATCGTATTGTTCTACACAGATCGTTACGTAGATCAGCCTTTATTAATCAAAGGTGCCGGTGCCGGAGCAGCAGTTACAGCTTCAGGGATTTTTGCAGATGTAATTCGAATAGGAAATAATTAGTATTAGCCGCTAAGGCACTAAGACGCTAAGTTTCTAAGTTTTTTTCTTAGTACCTTAGAAACTTAGCGTCTCAGAAACTAAAAAAATAAAACTTTGTGACTTTGTGCCTTCGTGGCAAAACCAAACAGAAATGAAAGAAATAAAACTATTTTGCCCGGCAACTATCGCGAATCTTTCGTGCGGATTTGACGTACTTGGACTTTGCTTAGACAATGCGGGCGATGAAATGATTATTCGTAAAGTAGACCAAAAAGGAATTCGTATCACTAAAATCGTTGGTGCCGATTTACCTCTGGAAACCGAGAAAAACGTTTCGGGTGTTGCGGCTATTGCAATGCTTGAAGCTTACGAAAGCCATTTTGAACCGATAACTTTTGGATTCGAAATCGAAATCTACAAACATATCAAAGCCGGAAGCGGAATTGGAAGCAGTGCCGCAAGTTCTGCCGGAGCTGTTTTTGGGATTAATGAATTATTAGGAAAACCATATTCTCGCAAAGATTTGGTGCAATTTGCGATGCAAGGCGAGAAATTAGCCAGCGGAAACGCTCATGCTGACAACGTTGCTCCTGCCCTTTTGGGAGGTTTTACTTTGGTGAGAAGTTACAGTCCGCTGGATATTATTAGAATTGATAGTCCCGAAGAATTGTTCGCTACAGTAGTTCATCCACAAATAGAGTTGAAAACTTCGGATGCACGTTCCGTATTAAAACAAAACGTTTCCCTAAAAAGCGCGATTATGCAATGGGGAAATGTAGGCGGATTAATTGCCGGTTTATATACTAAAGATTACGATTTGATTGGAAGATCACTTCATGACGAAATCGTAGAACCTTTAAGAAGTGTCTTGATTCCGGGTTTCGACCTGATCAAACAAACGGCTTTAGAAAACGGCGCTTTAGGTTCCGGAATTTCAGGTTCAGGTCCGTCTATTTTTGCTTTAAGCAGAGGAAAAAACACCGCAGATCAAATCGCCAAAGCCATGAGCGAGGTTTACGAAAACATGAATTTACCGTATGAAATTCACGTTTCTAAGATTAATCCGAACGGAGTGAGAATTATATAACACTAATTTCACGAATTTACACAAATTGGTTTGTGCAATAATTAAACAAAAAAAAATACACGAATCATACGCGATGTTTGTCAGACTGAGCGGAGTCGAAGTCCCGCAAAGTATGACACAAAGTATAACACATATAGTTTGTCATTCCGAGGAACGAGGAATCTCCACAAGTAACTCCGTAATGTGAGTCAATCTTTGTCGAGCTTCTCGCGAAGATTCCTCGTTCCTCGGAATGACAAAAAAGAAGCTAATTGAAATTAAAAAAATTGATATTTTGTTACCACAAAGCATAGCCATAAAGTTTGTCATTTCGATCCCGAAGCTTCGGGAGAGAAATCACACTAGTAATTAACGTACAGTGCGTTGCTCTCTGGATGTGATTTCTCCTCCGTCGAAATGACAAAACGAGACTTGAATAATATAAAATTGGAATTTGGAATTTAAAAATTGGAATTTAATTTTCCCATTTCTAAAATCTAAAATCTAAAATCTAAAATAACCAATGAAATACTATAGTTTAAACCATAATGCCCCGGAAGTTTCTTTTAAAGAAGCCGTAATACAAGGATTAGCGAGTGATAAAGGATTATATTTCCCTCAAACTATTACGCCATTAAATCCTGCATTTTTTAATGTAATAGAAAATCTAAGCCATAACGATATCGCTTTTGATGTGATTCAGCAATTTGTTGGTGATGAAATTCCGGAAGCTAATTTAAGAGAAATTATCGCCGAAACTTTATCTTTTGATTTTCCGGTTGTAGAAGTTGAAAAAGGAGTTTATTCCTTAGAATTATTCCACGGACCAACAATGGCTTTTAAAGATGTTGGAGCGCGATTTATGTCACGTTGTCTGGCTTATTTTAATAAAGACAAAAAAGACAGTAAAAATACGGTATTAGTAGCAACTTCCGGAGATACAGGCGGAGCTGTTGCAAGCGGATTTCTTGGTGTTGACGGCGTTGATGTTGTCATTTTATATCCGTCAGGAAAAGTAAGTGATATTCAGGAAAAACAATTGACTACTTTAGGACAAAACATCAAAGCACTTGAAGTTGATGGTGTTTTTGATGATTGTCAGGATATGGTAAAAAAAGCGTTTTTAGACGAGACTTTGGCGCATAAAAACCTGACATCAGCAAATTCTATAAATATTGCGCGTTGGTTGCCGCAAATGTTCTATTTCTTCTTTGCTTACAAAGCTTTGAAAAGCCAAAATAAACCATTGATTTTCTCTTGCCCAAGTGGGAATTTCGGAAATATATGCGCGGGAATTATGGCAAAGAAATTAGGTTTGCCAATCGAACATTTTGTAGCATCTACAAACGTAAATGATACGGTACCAAGATTCTTAGAAAACGGAAAATACGAGCCAAAACCTTCTAAGGCGACAATTTCTAACGCAATGGATGTTGGAAATCCAAGTAACTTTATTAGAATCCAGGAATTATATAATAACGACTTAAAAGCTTTCGAAAAAGATTTTTCTTCTTATAGTTATACTGACGAAGAAACATTAGAAGCTTTAAAAAATATTTACAAAGCCAACGGTTATATCGCAGAACCACACGGTGCTATTGGTTATTTAGGTTTGAAAAAAGAATTGCAAAAGCATGAAAATGCGATTGGTGTTTTCTTAGAAACGGCGCATCCTATAAAATTCCTTGATGTTGTTGAACCTGCTTTAGGGATTACACTTCCTATTCCGGAACAAATTGAAAGTGTTATTAATGAGGAAAAAGTTAGTGTGAAGATTGGGAGTTATGAGGAATTGAAGGATTTCTTAGATTAAAAAAAATATACAAAGATGATTAAGCGAGTAAAAAAAATTACTCGCTTTTTTTATTGCACTACCATTAATTATTTTGAATTAATATATAAAAATATCAAGTACGGAAATCCGTAAAAATTGGCAATAAAAAATACATATATTTGAAAAGTAAGAAAACGAAATAAAGTTTCGTATATCTATCCCTATTCAGGGGTACAAACGAAAGTTTGTTTCGCCTATAAAAAAGTTGGTAGTAATTTTGCCGAATAACTAACAGAATTATGAAATTAAAATTACTTTTTGTATTGTTAATTCTTTTTGCAAGTTGCAAAAACAGTTCAAATTATGAAACAAATTCAGAAGATGAAAATTCTACAGAATACGTAAATGATGAAAATACAAATTATGAAGTTGCTGATGACGAAAGTGAGGATGAAAACTTATCAGAAACTAAAAATTATGATGATGGCTCATACAATGCGAGTGTAGATTATTACAATCCGAAAACTGGCTATTCCGCAACTTATGATTTGGATGTTGATGTTGAAAACGGAGAAGTTGTTAGAATTAATTTTCCTAAAGGCGGTTGGCTAGATGATGATGTTCATCCATCTGAAAGTCAAATAAGTCCTGCTGAATTGAATGAAGAGGGAGAAGCCACAATGGAAGATGAAAATGGAAGAACTTTTGAAATAAAAATAGACAATTAAAAACCTTAAAAAAATATGAAGAAAATATTATTCACGTTACTAATTTTAGTAATATCAGGTAAAACATTTTCTCAAACTGATGATGAATTTCAATATGTAACATCTTCTAAAAGTGGCAATGAAGTTTATATACATTTTGAAAAAGATAATTATGGGACAAAAGAATTTTGGTTGAAAATGACGGAACCTATTAAAATGACTAAAAGTAAGAGTGGAAAAATTATAAAAACTGGCGGTGGTTATACTCTTGAATATATTAAAATGAATTGTTCAGAAAAAGAATATGCATCATCTGATGCAGTAAAGTATGATAAAAATGGAAATCCAACACAACGTCCAGAATATTATGATACTTACAACCAAAAAATTATTCCCGGTTCAGTTATGTCTGGTGTTTACAAATATATTTGCGAATCAGAATAAAAAACTACTGCCAACAGCTACTACAACGGATTTGGGGCAATAGGCTTAATGGAAAAATGGTTTTGGTACTTGCTATGATTTTGCAAATCCGAAGAATGGGCTAATTTAGTCCCAAACCCGCTGTAGTGCCAGAACATTAGAAACAATACTAAAAAAACGAACCTTAAAAAAACAATAAATTAAATGAAAAAATACCAAGATATTTTAGACGCTCAAAATAATTTCATATCAAGACGTAATAATTTTTTAGAACTTAACTATTCTTTCTTTTTGAAGTTAATAAACGAAATATATGAAAAAGCAGAATTGCCTAAGGATGGAATGATAAAATACAAATATGAAACTAACGATAATATAAACTTCGTTGAAGGATGGGTAGATTTAGATGATGATGAAATTTGTTCTATGAGAATAAGTTTAAAAATTACAGAAGTTTATCACGACGTAAAATTTTATACAACAAAAGTTAACAATAATATAATCTTAAAGGTTGTAATTGATACATTTTATGATGAATTTAGTTTTGATATGAACAAAAATGAAGTAAAAGATTTAGACTTTGAAAATATTATAGAATTTATAGTTGAATCTATAATATCTGTTTATAACCAAAATCTTGCATAAAAACCCCGCTAGCGCGAGCGTCCCGCTCATGAACACAAAGAAATTCAAAAACCAATTGGAACGTTCACGAGCGGGACGCTCGCGCCAGCAATTGAACATAAAGAAAAAAGAGATCTTAATTAAGATCTCTTTTTTCTTTAATATATATATTTAAAAAACGTTATTTCCCGTTTAATAATTTCTCTAAATATTCAACTTTATCTTTTTCAGATTGCACCAAACGTTCGTAAAGTTCAACTACTTTATCTAAAGGATTAAAATTGCAATTGTAATTAAGTCCTGCATTTACAATACCATTATCATGATAAGTATTTCCAATAATATTTAAAACTGCTTCTTCCGAAAAGTTTTTAATCGCTTCAACAGAAACTCCAAGAGCTTTTGCAATCTCAATTAGTCTTTGTTCTTCTACAGTTTCGCTGTTTTCAATAGCCGAAATTGTCTGTTGATTTGTTCCTATAGCCTGTGCCAGAGCTTCCTGTTTCATATCTTTAAGCTCTCTGATACGGCTTATATTCCTGCCGATATGTTTTGATTTTATTGCTGTACTCATAATTCAAAGATATTTAAAATTCTTAAACGAAAATAAATTTCGGTAAAAAACAAAACGGTTTTTGTAAGATACTCTTTTCATAATTGATATAAATTGACAAATTCGGCTTTAGCAAAAAAAACTAAAGATTAGGTGAAGCTATTTTCTAATTTAATTTTGTTGTTTCAGCTATAGTTCAATGTCATTAAGTTAAGCTTTTTTTAGATAATTAAGACTGGGGAAAAAATCGCGCAAAGTCGCAAAGCCGCCAAGTTTACATACATTTTCTTTGCGACTTTGCGACTTTGCGCGAGATTTATTCGGCAATATTCCCTTAACTTAATGACATTGAGCTAAAGCTGGAGGCAATTCATATTTTACTAAATAACACGATTACAAAAGCAGTACTCGAAGACATTTCAGCATTAATAACTTTAATCAATTCAGCATTTAGAGCAAAAACTTCCCGAAAAAGTTGAACTACAGAAAGTCGTTTACTAAAAAATTCCAATTTATAAAAAAGCTACTATAATTTAGTCCCTTTTTTTATATTACTTTAACCAAATTACTACAAATTTACAGGGTATTCTTCTTCAAATATTATTGCCTTTTTACGGGTTCCCGTAAGAAAATGATAAAAAAATAATTGAAATTTGCCTATTATAATTAAAGATTAAGAATCAATCAGAAATCAAAATCAAACTAAAATCAAAAACCAAAACATGACAAAAATTATTCTAAAAACAACACTTGCTTTTATAGCATTATTATTTGTGAATTGTGCAAGTAATGACGACAACACGGTTACGCCAGAAGTGGTTGATCCAAGATTGCCTAATCAGGAACTTTTTAAACCGGCAATACAATTAGTTCCCAAAAAACAAACGGCAAAAAGTACCGGAAAATCGGCTTTGACTACTAAACGCCTTGTTAAAATGTATAGTTTTAGACTGGCAAAAGATCAGACAGGAAATGAAATTCAAACTAATATTAGTGATAATCGTTATACATATGATTCTAAAGGTCGTTTAAATTCGGTAGACAGATTTAAAAATAACGAGTTTTATAAAAACATTACCAAATTCAATTTTAATGATGCTAATCAGGTAACAAGTACGTATTATGCTGATATTGTAGCAGAAATTAATAGCGGAGGTTTTATCTCGAAAGTAACCGCTCCTGACGGAATTATAACTGATATCACTTACGATGAAATTGGTCGTGATATAAAAGAAGTTGCAAACGGAACTTACACGCAAGAAATTGAAAAACTGGAAGAGAATGGTGATTATACATATACAACAGTTACAAATCCGTTCTCAGCAACTTATTTATATAGTTATGATGGCAACAAAGTATTCGTTAACATCGTTCAGACCGAAAAGAATTTTGGAACTATTAAAGAAGGTTCTACAACTAGTGAATACGAGTACAAAGATAAGGTCACAAATATAACTTATGAGCTTACGGTAGATTATACTAAAGCTGGAGTTTATTCTAGTGAACCAATCTTTAGATGTTATATTTATGATTGGATGCATATTGTAGATTGGAAATTTAAAGCGGTTTCTAATGGTGTAACCGAATATGAACAGCGATACGATTATGAGTACGTTTATGATGCTGATGGTTATTTAACCGAATCAAAACGTACAACAACTAATATTGCTAATCCGCTCGCAACACCATATGTATTAAAAACTTTATACACATACGAATAACAAATCATACAGAAAGCTACAAACTCAAAACTTGTAGCTTTTTTTATTTAAAATTAAGTGTATTGGGGTTTTGTTATGTGTTGGAATTTTATTCAGAAAATAGGCTTCTGATCAAATTAGTCACCAGCGAGACACTCGCACTCAATATCATTACGTTAAGGAAATATCTATCCCGTCCCGACGTTTCGGGATCGGGACTTTGCCGAATAAATCTCGCGCAAAGACGCAAAGGCGCAAAGAAAATGTATGTAACTTGGCGGCTTTGCGCCTTTGCGCGATTTTTTTAGTCTTAATTGTCTAAAAAAGCTTAACTTAATGACATTGCACTCGCGCTAGCAAATCAAAAGAAATAACATCAAACAATGAACAGAACATATAATTTCGAGAAATTTGAAGTAATTAAAAGTTTACTCAGAATTGCATTAAAGCTTTTAATTTTAATCCTTTCGTTTGCCATCATTACAACTCTGTTTGCAGGTGCTATGGTAAGTTTTTTTATAAATTATTTCATAGCGTTTTTATCGCTTTTCACACTGTTTTTATCAGGTTTAGCATTAATAGTTATTTCTATTTGTTATAAATTAAAGAAAGAAAAAATCTTCTACAATATTAAAAAAGAGCTAATTCTCTTTCTAATATCTATAACAAGTCTGCTAATTTTAAGTGCTATAATAAATTTGAAAATGTAGATTAATATTTTCTTTCTATTATAAAATCAAATTAGTTTTTTGTAAGCATAATCACTATGTTTGGCACCATAAAAATCAATCATGAAGAGACGGAATTTTCTTAAAACAACATTACTTTTTGTTACAACTGCACAGTTGTTTCCTAACAAAATATTGAGTTCGGTTTCTGCTGTTACAAGTAATTTCAAATATATTTACACAAATTCTAAACTTAAAAGTCAGTTCTTTCTGTTTTTAAAGAACGTGTTTAACTTATATCCCGAACAAGAATTTCATAAATTAATTTCTGACAACACCGCTTCAAAAACTACAGATAAAGAAATTTACATCGCAACACAATCAAAGTTAGACGACATTACGCCTATTTTGTCAGGTATTCGATATCAGCTTCCGGCTTTAATGCATCAGAAAAACGAAATGGCAGAAGAAACCGTTGCTTTACTGGGACAAGGCACTTCGTATAATGGTTATTTAGAAATTGGTTCTTCGGGCAGATATCTGGATTATCTCGAAGAAAGCATTTCCATTAAAGGAAAAAGATATTATGCTGATGGCAGAAAGCCAAAATATTCCTTTACCGAAATGGTCGAACGTGGTCAAATTGCCGTTGGCGCAGAATATATTCAGTTTACGAATTACGAAACTAAATTTGCAGATCATTTGCCGCATAATAGTTTAGATCTGGTAACAGTATATATTGGTTTTCATCATTGCCCAATTGATTTACGAACACAATATATTTCTTCAATCAGAGATACGATGCGAGTGGGCGGAAAATTGATTTTAAGAGATCATAATTGCGATACCGACGATCAGAAAGTCTTAGTGGCGCTTGCTCATGACGTTTTTAATTTGGGCGTAAATGAACCTTGGGAATACAACGCCAAAGAAATCAGAAACTTTTATTCGTTAGACTTTATCATTGCTTTTGTTGAAAAAATCGGATTTAAATTCACTAAAAAAACATTGTATCAAAAAGGCGATCCAACCAAAAATGCTTTAATGGTTTTTACCAAAATCTAATTATTTTCCGACACACTTTTATGAAGAAAATCTACCGCTTTATCCGATTTCTATTTGCCTTTTTACTAAAAATTATAAAATTCATATGGGTCGGAATTAAGAAATCGATTCGGTTTATTAATCGAAAAAAGCGAAGAGCAATTCCGTTTTACGGTTTCCTTTTATTTGTTTTATACATTTTCTTATTAGTACAATTCTCCGGAGATTCAAAGTTTGGTACTACAATTAAGAGTAAAACCCTGAATGATATTACACAAATAAACCCTATTCAGGTTAATCAGATTATTGAACCAACTACGGTAAATGAAATTATTTCGGCTATAAAAAATACAACCGGACCAATTTCTATAGGCGGCGGAAAATACAGTATGGGCGGGCAAACTGCCTTCGAAAATAGTTTGCATATCGATATGAGACATTTTAATAAAATCGTCAATATTGATAAAACAAAAAAGCAAATTACAGTACAAGCAGGAATCCGATGGAGAGATATTCAGAAAGTAATTGATCCGTTGAATTTGTCTATAAAAATCATGCAGACGTATTCTAATTTTACTGTTGGAGGCGCTATATCTGTAAATTGTCACGGAAGATATATTGGTCATGGTCCAATAATTTCGTCTGTTTTAGGATTAAAAATAATTACAGCAAATGGCGACATTATAATTGCCAATCGAGAAGTAAATCAAGACGTTTTTAATGCTGCAATTGGCGGTTATGGCGGAATTGGCGTTATTGCCGAAGCAACTTTGCAATTGGTTGATAATGAAAAAGTAGAACGATTTCATCAGGTAATGGATATTGAAGATTACAAAACCTATTTTGATAAAAACATTCGAAATAACACCAATGTGGTTTTTCAAAATGGCAATTTATATCCTCCGAAATACGACAAAATAATGAGTATTTCCTGGCAAAAAACTACAAAACCCTTAACTGATACAGACCGATTAATAGATGAAAATGAGAATTACTGGTTAGAATCAAACTTATCTGGAGTTGTTTCCTGGGGAAATTCAGGAAAATGGATTCGGGAATATACGATTGATCCGTTGTATTATATTCCTGAAACAGTACGTTGGAGAAATAAAGAAGCAAGTTATGATGTAAAAGAATTGGACCCTTCTTCACGAGAAAAGTCAACTTATGTTTTACAAGAATATTTTATTCCGGTTGAAAATATAAAATCGTTTATTCCGAAAATGAGTGCTGTATTTCAGAATAATAAAGTGAATGTTATCAATGTTTCGCTGAGACATGCTTTGCCGGATCATGAAAGTTATCTTTCGTGGGCGAACAAAGAGGTATTTGCTTTTGTAATTTATTATAAACAAGGAACTGATCAGAAAGCAAAGGATGAAGTAAAAAAATGGACTCTTGAAATGACGGATGCTATTTTAAGCGAAAATGGAACCTGGTACCTTCCCTATCAGCCTCACGCAACTATTGAACAGTTTAAAAAAGGATATCCTAATAGTGATAAATATTTTGCCTTAAAAAACAAATTAGATCCGGATCAGCGGTTTACAAATAAATTACTGGACAAGTATAATCCTTATGCTCAGAATAATTTATCACATCAAAAAAAGAAAATAAAAGAATATTTCAGAGCCGAAGAACAAACGATTCTTACCGTTCCTGAATGGTACTTAGTTTACAACCCAAAAGAATATGCTGATTATCTGAAAAGCGGTAAAAATCCGTCTGATTTTCCATTCTATAAATCGATAGATGAATACTGGAAATTGTATGATCGCTCGATAAAATTAACTTCAGAAGCTTATCCGGAAAACGGCGAGTATAAGACAATGCTTCAAGTTATTGGCGTTAGTATGACAATGGAATATGGGGCAAAAATACTTTATGAGAATACAACAGGACGATTTTTTTCGCTTTTTGCAGAAGAAAAAAAGTCGAAACAGGAACAAATAATAATTGAAGCTCAAAGTGCCTATAGTGATTTTATATACCAAACTGCGTGGTATGAATTTAAGTTTATGCCGTGGATTAAAAAAGTTTGGTCAGCATCTGATAATTCAGATTGCAGCACCTTACGAAAATGGGAAAGAACTTTATTATTTACATTAGAATTCTCCTTTAAGGCTTTTTATTCCAAACTTATTGAATACGGAGCAAAATCGACCTACGAAACTCCTTCAAATCTTATCTATTTAATAGTTTCTAATTCTGATGTTATCAAAGAAAATAAAGACCTGAAAATCATTCAAAAAGGAAATGAAAAAATGATTATTGCAGTTACAAGATGGGATGTTTTTACAAAGGAAATGATTAAACTTTCGGAACAAAATGTGAAGATTTTTGAAATTTCCGGAAATGATGAAATTGCCGTTTCTGTTATCATGAATAATTCACAGGAAATAAAATCAAAGGACGTAAGATTATTATATAAATCCAGAATTGTTACAGATGACAGGTTAAAACGAAATGTCTACTTTTTGCCCGTTACTGAATTATTGCCTTTTATTAAGAAGGCTAAAAGCGAAAATATAACTATTGAACATGTTTATGATTATTAAAATTTTAAAAAAAAACTATGCTAAAAAAAATCGCTTACTTTTCATTAATTCTTCTGATATCTTGTGGAGAAAACGAAACCAATCACAGAAGTAATGAAGAACCAGAAGCATTTCAGGAAAAAAGTATTGATATAGGAAGATTTAGAAAAGGCAATGATTTAGTCGAAGACTTGTATCAGGAACTTGTAGAGAAATCTCCTGAATTGAAATCTTTAGAAGACGAATTAAGTCAATTAAATACAAGAGATACAGCCAACATTTTTTATAATTATAATCAAAAATCTAATGATTATTACAGAGACGCAGAAAACCATATAAATAGTATAACAGATAGCGTAATGAAACAGAAAATTGTAAACTTAATTAAGAAAAGTAGCGATAAATATGTCTCTAAAAAAGCTGATTTGAAAAATTTAATGAATAATATCAATGAAAAACGAAACGAAATAAATAATTATCATAATGCCTTGAAAATTATTTTAACGATTCCGCTTATTGAGGAATATCAAAAACAACATCTGCCAAATAAATCTCCTTATGAAAAAGTAATTAAAAAAGAAGATCTATTACTTGAAAAGATAAAAACCAAGACTCCAAAATATTAATTGGAAACAAATATGATTTTATAATAATATTTAAAGCCTCCTGCTTTAGCTCAATGTCATTAAGTTAAGCATTTAAAAAATAAAATCCGTTTTTTTCCGCGTTTTTACGAAGTAAATCTGTTTCATCCGCGTCAAAATTAGACGCTGATTTTACTGATTCGCTAAAGCGAAAACGCTGATAAAAACGGATTTTTATAATTACTTTCTTGATTAAACTGGTAAGTAATTTTATAGATTTCCCCTGAACTTAATGACATTGTGCTTTAGCTGGAGGTTAATAAGCAAATTTCAAACTGGCTTTAGCCAAAAAAATAAATTTTAGTTAAAGCCTCAATATTGTAATTTTGTTCCTCCAGCTAAAGCAGATGACAATTCAAACTTTAAAATTATAATTACAGCATAAATAGTATCATGATTACAAAAGCAACATTACAAGATATTCCGGCATTAAACATCTTAATCAATTCGGCTTACAGAGGCGAAACTTCGAAAAAAGGCTGGACTACAGAAGCTAATTTATTAGAAGGAAAAAGAACTAACGAAGACGAATTGACAGAAACAATTCTGGATCCTAAAAATACGATTCTCAAATATACCGAAGGCAATCAAATTATTGGTTCGGTTTTGTTAGTAGAAAAAGAACATCAATTGTACTTAGGAATGTTAACCGTTTCTCCTCAATTACAAAATAGTGGAATTGGCAAAAAGATGCTGGCTGAAGCCGAAAATCACGCTAAATATTTGGAATTATCGAGTATAATTATGACGGTTATTTCGGTTCGTGAAGAACTTATTGCGTGGTACAAACGTCATGGTTATATTGATACGGGAAAAAGGGAAGCTTTTCCTGTAAGCGATATTCATGTTACGATTTCGGAGAAACCTTTGGAATTTATTTATCTGGAGAAAAAGATTTAAGTTTTTTTTGCCACGAAGGCACAAAGGCGCAAAGTTTTTTTTACCATATAAGTCATATAAGTTCATTTAAAACCAAGGTCAAAGATGTAACTGGAAACTTGAAATCCTATTAAAATATTCAATAAATGAACATACTCCTTTTACCTAAAAAAGATAGTAAAGCCTCTATTTGGAGTGGTGGATTGACATATGAATATATGATTTATCCGAAAACAGCAAACTATACCGATAGAGATTTTACATTGAGAATAAGCAGTGCCACAATAGAGGAAGTTCCTTCAGTTTTCACCAAATTCAAGGGCTATCACCGATATTTGGTTATGCTGGATAATAGTTTGCATATTGAAGTAAACAAAGAAAAAAAAGTATATGAGAAATATGAAATCATAGAATTTAATTCGGATGATGACGTGATTTCTTATACAAAAGGTATTGATTTTAATTGGATGGTTTCTGAAAAAATACGCCATCATAAACTAAAAATAACGAATAGTACTGAGAATTCTAATGCTCAAATAATACTTTTATTTTCTTTAGATACAACAGTTATTAGAATTAATAACGAATCATACGATTTGGAACCTCACGATTTATTAGTAATTGAAAATCCACAAAAGAAAAATATAATACTTAATTTTTCTAATGAATGCCTCTATGGAATATTGGATTTTTAATCCGGAAAAGACTCTAAGTTTTTTTTAATCTCGCAAAGACGCCAAGTCGCCAAGCTATTATCAAACTTTGCGACTTGGCGTCTTTGCGAGATTTTTTTTCAACAATACAATAGACGCACTGCTGTGCGTCTCTAAGGAAAACCTTTGTCCCTTCGTTACTCTACACCTTCGAATCTCTACGGAAAACCTTAGAAACTTAGTACCTCAGAACCTTAGCACCTCTTTTTAATCTTTGACAAAAACTCGTGTGAAACGCCTAAATAAGAAGACAAATTTCTGTTGTTGATTTTATCGACTTTGTGTGAGTACTTTTCGATAAACTCCAGATATCTTTGTTTGGAGGTTTTGTTTAATACATCTAAAAGTCTTTGCTGAATGGCAATGTTTGCTTTTTCGACCATGAGAATGTGAAACTGGATTAACTTGGGCACTTGCTCAAACAAAAGTGCTTTGTTTATTTTACTGATAACCAAAATCTCGCTGTCTTCTATCGCCTTAATATTGTAAGTTGTAGGCTTTTGATGATAGAAACTTTCGAGGTCACACATCCATTCATTTTCGAAAGAAAAGAAAATCACACTTTCATTACCATTATCATTTAAAATGTAGGTTTTGAAAGCACCTTTTAAAATAAATCCTTCATAGGAACTGTTGGAATCCTGAATTTGCAGGAATTCGTTTTTTTTGAGTTTAATAAACTGAACTTTTTCAACGACAATTTTCCATTCTTCATCTGTTAACGGAATTTTGCGTTCAATACTTAATCGTAGGTTTTTGTACATGCTTTTACTTTTATTCTTACTCAGGGGCGTAAGTAGGTGAATGAATTAAAAATAATGTAATCGATTGCGCAAAAATATAGTTTTTTGTAATGCGATTGGTGTTAAAAACACATTTAATAGTAAATTATTTTCAAAACATTGAACTTGTTCAACTTTTTTCATAGTTATTATAAGCAGATTTGCTGTCTCAAATATTTGTAACCAAACTTAACATTATGAAATTTAGATCAACGTTTTCAGTGTTTCTACTAACACTGGTTTTCGGTTTTACTGCGTGTAATACTGAAGAGATTTCTTCTCCTGAAAGCAGCGAGAGTGCTATTAATAACACTGCTTCTTCCGGCAGTATAACAGCCAAAGTTGGAAACTGTGCGCAGGTTCCGGGTTGGGCATCTCAAAACGGCAGTACAACTGGTGGCGGAACTTCTACAGAAACTGTCGTGACCACTTATGCACAACTTAAATCGGCAATTGAAAACAGCGCCGTAAAAGTGGTAAAAGTTACCGGTACAATTACCGTTACTACAAGATTATCATTGCAAGACCAAAGTGGTAAAACCATTTATGGCGCAAGCGGAGCAAAACTGGTTTCTACGAACCAAACTAAAGATGGTTCCGGAATAATCAATATCAAAAGATGTACGAATTTAATCATCAGAAACTTAATTTTTGAAGGCCCGGGCGCGTATGACACAGATGGTTGGGACAATGCAATTCTGGACGATTGCCAAAATGTATGGGTTGATCATTGCGAATTTAGAGATGGCGTGGACGGAAACTTTGACATCAAAAACAAATCAGATTATGTAACTGTTTCTTACTGTAAATTCGGATATCTAAAAGCGCCTAAAGCTGGAGGTCCCGGAGGTTCAGACGATCACAGATATTCAAATCTAATTGGATCAAGTGATGGCGCAACTGCCGATCGTGGAAAACTGAGAATTACTTTTGCCCGTTGCTGGTGGGCTCCAGGATGTAAAGAAAGAATGCCAAGAGTTCGTTTTGGAAAAGTGCATTTGATCAACAACTATTTTAATAGTACTGTAAGCAATAAATGCATCGCAGCAGGCTTTGAGGCTAACCTTAAAGTAGAAAACAATGTTTTTGAAGGAGTAAAAACGCCAATCGATTTAATGACAGGTTACACAGCGGTTACCGCAGTTGGAAACGTATTTACAAACACTACCGGAAATACTGCAGGAAGCAATACCGCTTTCACTCCGCCCTATTCTATCGTGACGCTTGCGGCTTCTGCTGTTAAAGCTGATGTTACTGGTGGTGCCGGCGCTACATTTACAGGTAATACTTGTGGATCGTTTTAATAAAAATTGAGTTAGTTTTTTAGTTTTGAACCATATAAGTTATTTAAGTTCATTTAAGTCTTAGGCTTCGTTTTCTTAAATTGCTTATGTGGTTGTTTTTTTGATGGCGATTTTTTTTTGCCACGAAGACACAAAGACACGAAGTTTTTTTATAGCAAGACTTTTATAATCTCGCGAAGACGCCAAGTCGCAAAGAATATAAAACTTTGCGACTTGGCGTCTTTGCGAGATTTTTTTAATATTATATTAGACGCACTGCTGTGCGTCTCTACGGAAAACCTTTGTTCCTTTGAACCTCTGTCCCTTTGAACCTTTTTTCAAAGAACTAATTCTTCAAATAATCTTTGAATCGTTTTTTCTAAATCCTGACATAATCCCGGATGTGGTCTTGAAGTCTGAATCGCTGAACTGCGAATTGCTGTTAACCATCGAAAACGTTCCGGAATATCCATTTCTCCAATTGGACCGCCGTCTTTGGCGCCGTTGGTGATTTTTTCTAATGCGGTAATATTACAATGCAATTGCTCAATATCAAAATCATTTGAAAGAGCTTCGATCTTTGCATCGTTTATGTGGTGTAATACTTTTATAAATTTGGCTTTTTTGCAAAACAAAATGATTCCGATGTTCAGGAATTCTTCGCGTTCCACTCTTGGTACCACACGAATTACGGCATACTCATATAAGTGACTATCTTGCATTTTGCGCTTGGTTTACAAAGATTTCTGAATTGTTTAATCTCGTTTGCAAAAACTGTAAATATACGTTGCGCAAAGCTTCCGGTGTTTCGTCCGTATCTTCCCATTGCAGCCATTCTTGTGGAATTGTATTTACAATATCTGCCAAAATTTCTGGTGTTAAAAGTGCTCTATATTCGGCATCAACTTCTTTTAAAAGTGTGGCTTGCGGTAATAAAACGTGATCTTTTATCAAAGCAAACGGACTTTTGGCATGTTGCTCCCAATTGTTCCAGGAATGGTGAAAATACAAACATGCTCCGTGATCAATAAGCCATAATTCTTTATGCCAAATCAACATATTGGTGTTTCTAAACGTACGATCGACATTGGTGATATATGCGTCTAACCAAACGATTTGTGAGGCTAACTTGGCATCTACAGTGGTTACAACGGGATCAAAAGTGATTGCGCCTGATAAAAAATGAAGTGCCAGATTTAATCCCTGACTTCCTTGCAGTAAATCCTGAATTTCTTCGTCGCCTTCTGATCTTCCAAAGGCTTCATCGAGATGGGCAAAAACCAATTCCGGCAATTGCAATTTTAAAGCTTTGGCAATTTGTCCACCCACTAATTCGGCTATCAGGGCTTTTACACCGTGACCGGCTCCTTTGAATTTCAGGACGTATTTAAAATCGTCGTCGGCTTCTGCCAAAGCGGGTAATGAACCGCCTTCGCGCAAAGGCGTTATGTAACGTGTAACATTTACCGTTCTTAGATCGAAATTGTTTTTCATAAGCAGTATTTACTGAAATACAAACTTACGGATTTTGATTTTAGAATTTAGATTTTTGCTTCTTTCCGTATAATGACCGGAAAACTTCATGCGAAAAATGTACGCGGATGAAACGGATTCGCTAAAGCGAAGACGCTGAAAAAAACGGATTTTTTATTCTCATTTTATGTCATTGCGAGGAACGAAGGATTACACTATCCCGAAGCTTCGGGACGTATAGAAATTTGCCACTATTTGTCGAACTATTAGTGTGATGCCTCGTTCGGGATGACAAGATTGGGTTTTGATTGCGAATGATGGATTAAAATCCATCCCTACAATATAATTTGTTCCTTCGGAACTGCCAAAAAAAATTCCGAAGGGATAATTTCTATTGCAGCAACTTCCCGATCCCAAAACGTCGGGACGGGATTGATCCATTGAACCGAAAAAAGATTTAATTTTATCATAGAAATCGAAATGACAAAACGTTGGCGATATCTTTTAGTGAATTAGCTTTCGTATAGACTTTTGTTTATAAACAAAAGTCTATACACAAACCGCATGAACTTGAAACCTGAAACAAAGAAAACCTGAAACAAATTTCCCAATTATCTAATTATCTAATTATCTAATTATCTCAATTGCCTAATTCTCTAATTCTCTAATTCAAGAAAAGCTTTTCCAAGATTCTCAATAATATCTGAGGCTATAAACGATTGATAACCTGTTTTTGGCAAGGCAATATCGGCGGTTAATCCGTGGAGGAAGACGCCTAGTTTTGCTGCATATTTAGGTTCGTAACTTTGGGCGAGCAAACTTGTAATGATTCCGGTTAGGGTGTCGCCGCTTCCTGCGGTTGCTAATGCCGCGTTTCCTGTGGTGTTTTCGTAGATTTCGGATTTATTGATGATGTAGGTTGGCGCGCCTTTCATAACAATTATGACTTTGTGTTTTTCAGAAAAGGCGATTGTTTTTTGAAATTTTTCGGATTCTGAATTCCACTTTCCTATTAAGCGTTCCAGTTCTTTGGGATGTGGTGTCAGGATGGTGTTTTCGGGAACTAAATCTAGCCAGGATTGATTTTCGGCTAAGATGTTCAACGCATCTGCATCGAGAACTAAGGGTACATTGTTGATTCTTAAAAATTCGAAAAGGGCTTTTTGTGTGCCTAACTCCTGCCCTATTCCGGGGCCAATTGCTATTGCTTGCGGAATTAAAGGGAGATGTATATTGGTGATAAAATTGGCGTTTTCATCGGTTACAACCATGACTTCGGGAATTGAAATTTGCAGAATTTGATACCCGCATTTTGGCGTAAATGTGGTTACGAGTCCGCAGCCTGATTTTAAACAGGATTTTGAGGCTAGAACTGCTGCGCCTATTTTGCCGTAGCTTCCGGCAATAATCACGGCGTGTCCCTGAAGTCCTTTATGGGTTAAGGGATTTGTGGGTTTGTAGAATTTTAGAATATCTTCTTTTGTGATTAGAAATGGATCTTTCATTTGGCTTATTTATTGTATTGATGTTTAATCACTTTTGGATTTAGATTGATGTTATTTATGACGCTGATTAAACGGATTTACTTCGTAAAAACGCGGATAAAAACAGATTTTTAATTAGCGGATTCCTCT
Source organism: Flavobacterium pectinovorum (assembly GCF_006438875.1). GTDB lineage: Bacteria > Bacteroidota > Bacteroidia > Flavobacteriales > Flavobacteriaceae > Flavobacterium > Flavobacterium pectinovorum_A. The sequence goes on along the minus strand of NZ_RCZH01000003.1, from coordinate 211,796 downwards.
ATCTTTTCGATTCATTTTAATAATAAAAATTCAGGTTATTAAAGTTACATAAAAATTGAAGAGGAAAATGTTTATTGTTATGGGAATGTCTAGCCCAGATTGAAGTGGAAAGCCCGGAGTAAAAAAAGCAAAAGTTTCTTGTTCTAAAAAAGCGACCAACGGAAGCTCTTTTTGGAACATTAGAAACTTTGCTTTTTTTATGAGGACTTGTAACGGAAAGCTGGAATTGCTCCTAATCATTGCGAAATTTATAATTTTGTGTGCCTCATTTTGATATTTTTTGAATAAATTTGCGACACAATTTTTTAAAACAACACAATGAAAAACACTGCGCTTACGCACATACATGAGGGTTTGGGAGCGAAAATGCTGCCTTTTGCCGGTTACAACATGCCTATTACATACGAAGGTGTTATTGCTGAACACGAAACGGTTCGAAACAGTGTGGGGGTCTTTGACGTTTCGCACATGGGAGAATTTTTGCTGACTGGATCAAATGCTCTGGCCTTGATTCAAAAAGTGACTTCAAACGATGCATCGACTTTGACGATTGGAAGAGCGCAATATTCTTGCCTGCCTAACAATGATGGCGGAATCGTGGATGATTTGATTGTATATAAAATGAAAGATGAGGAGTATTTATTGGTTGTAAATGCTTCGAATATCGAAAAAGACTGGAACTGGATTTCATCTCACAACGATTTGGGTGTTGATATGAAAAATATTTCTGATGATTATTCTTTATTGGCGATTCAAGGACCAAAAGCAGTTGAAGCGATGCAGCCTCTATCTTCTTTAGATTTGGCAGCGATTCCTTACTATCATTTTGAAGTAGGTGATTTTGCCGGATTTAGTGATGTAATTATCTCGGCTACTGGTTATACCGGTTCTGGTGGTTTTGAAATTTACTGCAAAAATGCTGATGCTGAAGCAATTTGGAATAAAGTTTTTGAAGCTGGTGCAGCTTTCGGAATTAAACCTATTGGTTTGGCGGCTCGTGATACTTTGCGTCTTGAAATGGGTTTCTGTTTGTACGGAAATGATATTAATGATACTACTTCTCCGCTTGAAGCCGGATTGGGATGGATTACTAAATTTACTAAAAACTTTACAAATTCTGAAAATTTTAAAAAGCAAAAAGAAGAAGGTGTTACCAAAAAACTGGTTGCTTTTGAAATGCAGGAACGCGCTGTGCCAAGACATGACTACGAAATTGTAGATGCTGAAGGTGCTGTTATTGGTGTTGTAACTTCTGGAACTATGTCGCCTTCTATGAATAAAGGTATTGGTTTAGGATATGTTACGGTAAATAATAGTGCTGTTGACAGTGATATTTTTATCAGAATTAGAAAAAATGATGTTGCTGCAAAGGTGGTTAAATTACCTTTTTACAAGAAATAGTTTTTAAAACATATATTTTAGAAATGCGTTACTTTTTTTGGGTGACGCATTTTTTTTTTGCCACGACTCGAGCGCTAGCGAACAGGCGAAGCAATTCACGAATTATTTTAATTTCTTTTAAAGAAAAAATTCTTGAATTCGTGGCTTTTTCCTTGTTTTGCATTTTGAAAAACGTATCCCGAAGCTTCGGGACTATATGTTAAAATAAATCGTTGGATGTAAGAAATTTTAGAAAATAATATAACCGTTTATGAAAAATTAAATGTAACTTTAGTCTAAACGATAGATTTTCTATTTATGAAAAAAATTTGGCTGGTATTTCTGTTGACTTCTACTGTTCTATTTAGTCAAAATAGCGCTGAAACGTGCGAATTGGTAAACAAAATAAATGCTCTTATTCAGGCAGAACATGTCAGACCAAAGCCTGTGGATGATAGTTTGTCTATTTTTGTTTTTGACAACCTAATCAATGGTTTAGATCCTTCCAGAAACATTTTTTACAAGAGTGAATACGACGAAATGGCCTCTAAATATCGTTTGAATTTAGATGATTTAATCCTGAGTGATGATTGTAGTTTTCTAGCTGATATTACGGATAAATACAAAACCGGTCTTTTGAGAACTAAAGCCGTTTTAGAAAAAATTCAGGCTGGACCTATTGATTATACCAAGAAAGATACGATTAGGTTTTATAAAAAATCATTTCCGTTTTATCTTAAAAAAGAAGATTTAGAGAAAGTCTGGCTTAAAAAACTCCGTTATCAGATTTTGGATGAAATATCCGAAACCAGCGAAAATCTGGATTCGATTAAAGCCAATTTTAAATCTATTGAACTTGCTTCAAGAAAACTGATTTTGACGAATGAAATCTGCAGAATCAATACGCTTCTTGAAACTAAAGTAAAACAAGAGGAGAATTTCTATAATTTCTTTTGCACTTATTTTGATCCGCATACGGCTTATTTTAGTGATGATTCTAAAACGAGTTTTGTAGCTTCATTGTCTAAGGAGCATTTGTCGCTGGGAATGAGCGTGAATCTAAATGAGAAAAATGAAATTATTATTGAAGAAATTGATCCAAATGGTCCTGTCTATAAAACGGGTCAGGTAAAAAAAGGAGATCAGATTGTTTCTATTTCGAATCAAAAAGAAACTTTGCAGGTTTCTTGTGCTTCATTAGAATCGATTTCGACTATGATTTTATCAGAATCGAATAAAAGTATTACGCTTACGCTAAAGCGAAATTCGGGTAAGAGTTTTGACGTCTATGTCGAAAAGCAAATAATGAAGGACGAAGAAAACTCGGTTTTTAGCTTTATTGTTGGAAAAGAAAGTAAAATTGGATACATCAAAATTCCGAGTTTCTATGCAGATTTAGATGGAACCAGCAGAAAAGGTTGTGCGGACGATGTTGCCCGTGAAGTGATAAAATTGGAGAGAGATAATATAAAAGGTTTGGTAATTGATTTGATCGATAACGGCGGCGGATCTATGGAGGAAGCCATAAAAATGGCGGGAATGTTTATAGATTATGGTCCGCTTTCTATTGTTGTAGATAATAAACAACAGACATCTGTGATTAATGATCCTTATAAAGGCTTGATTTATAAAGGTCCTATTGTGGTTTTGGTTAATAGTAATACGGCTTCTGCGAGTGAATTTTTCTCTTCGATATTGCAAGATTATAATCGAGCTTTGTTGTTAGGAAGTACGACTCTTGGAAAAGCTACTATGCAGACTATTCTTTCGCTTGACGAAAGCAAAAACACCGATTTTTTGAAAATTACAATTAACAAATTCTATAGAGTTACAGGCAAAAGCCATCAATATATTGGGGTGACTCCAGATGTAGTTCTTCCGGAATTTTATGAGGGCGTTTATCAAAAAGAAAGCGATTTCCCTACTGCGATTAAAAATGATAGTATTGCGCCATTCTTAAAATATAAACCTTATGTAAAAAGGGCTCTGATTGATAAACTGGCAAAAAATAGTTCACAAAGACTGGCTGGAAATTACTTTTTTAATAACATAAAAAAAATCAATCTGAAAATTGATCAATTGGTTAATACGCCTAAAGCAGAAGTTCCGATGACATTGGACGCTGTTTTTCAACAAAAGAAAGTCGTAAACGCTCTTTGGATGGAAATCAGTACTTTTAATGACGAAAATAATCCATTGGATGTTTACAATTCTACGGTAAATCAATTTTTACTTGGCACTTATCCTACTGAAAAAACGATAAATCAATATCAAATCGATAATCTAAAAACGAATCCATATTTGAATGAAGCGGTGAATGTTATTAATGAGTTTAATGCGTCGAAGTAGATTTTAGATTTTAGATTTTAGATTTTAGATTTTAGATTTTAGATTTTAGATTTTAGATTTTAGATTTTAGATTTTAGATTTTAGATTTTAGATTTTAGATTTCTCTCTTTTTTCAAAGTCTTCGACTTTGAAAAAATCTTACTTTGTCAGAGAAATCACAGTCGTAATTCGACAACGATTGAAGATTATGGGAGTGGCGTTTCTAGTGTGATTTCTCCCTTGGTCGAAATGACAAGATTGATTAGAAATTGCGATTTTTGACTCTATTAACCCCAGCAAAACCTGAAACCTGAAACCTGAAACTTTTTAACTTAAAATATAATTGAAATTGATTTTGGAAAAATAAGGAATAACCGTATTTTTGCATCACAAAATAAAAAATTAGTAATGGGAAGAGCGTTCGAATTTAGAAAAGGAAGAAAAATGAAACGTTGGTCAGCAATGGCTAAAACATTTACCCGAATTGGTAAAGACATCGTTATGGCCGTTAAAGAAGGTGGTCCTAACCCAGATGCCAATTCTAGATTAAGAGCTGTAATACAAAATGCAAAAGCCGCCAACATGCCTAAGGACAATGTGGAGCGCGCGATAAAAAATGCAAGTAATAAAGATACTGCCAATTATAAAGAAATTTTGTTTGAAGGTTATGCTCCTCACGGAATTGCAATTTTAATTGAAACTGCATCTGACAACAATAATAGAACGGTTGCAAACATCCGCAGCTACTTTAACAAATGCAACGGTACAATGGGAACGCAAGGTTCTGTTGAGTTTATGTTTGACCATACTTGCAATTTCAGAATTGCAAAAGGGAATCTTGATCCTGAAGAATTAGAATTGGAACTAATTGATTTTGGTGCTGAAGAAGTTTTTGAAGATGAAGATGGTATCTTAATCTATGCGCCTTTTGGAAGCTTTGGTGCTATGCAAAAAGAGTTAGAAAATAGAAGTCTTGAAATTCTATCTTCTGGTTTTGAGCGTATTCCGCAAATTACCAAAGAACTTACTGAAGCTCAAATCGCTGATGTTGAGAAACTAATCGAAAAAATTGAAGAAGATGATGACGTTATGAACGTTTATCACACAATGAAAGAAGAATAAAATTCTCTTTTTATAAATAACAAAAGCCCTGAAAAAATTTCAGGGCTTTTTTGTTTTTAATTGGCCTTTGATTGAGTTTACCTGGATTTTGTTATTCCTTTTTTTCGTCAACAAAATTGGCACGAATGCCTCCTAATTGATATATTTTATTTATAGTTTCACTTTCGATAATTATATCTTGCTGAAAAATATTCTTTTTTACGGACTTAGCATCAAAAGGTATGACTTTAGAAAGATAATAATCGCTGCCGGAAATATTAATAATCAATACCTTATCATCTTTTGAAAGTGTAACCGGAATAGAAAATCCGCCTGTTTTTGGATTTACCTTAACGGGAATTGGTTCATTATTAATAGTAAGCGTCAAGTCAGGATACGCTCTTTCGTCCAAAGGTCTATGAGTTTTAGCATCTAATAGTTTTCCTTTAATTATTATTGAAATTTCCTTTTTTACATGTTGGTTAACAGCAATTTTACCAACGAGATGATGAGTTGGTTCTACAGATATCTCGGTTACAACAGGTTCTTTTTCCTGCGCTGTAACACTTGATGTTAGCAAAACCGAAGCAGCAATTGCAGCATATTTAAGATTGTTCATTTTAGAAACTTCATTGTATACAAATTCGCTTTCTAATTGCGTTGTTTTAACTCGTGCGCAAATGTTTTCATTTTTATGCTCTACCATAAATCTGGCGATTTCTGAATTTGTTTTTCGGCTTAAGTCAATTACATTTTTTGCACAGGAATCACAAAATGAACCTTTTGAATTAGGAACCATTTTATCAAAATTTTCAGAACAAGGAGTTGCTATTTCTAAGGTGAATTTCTTTTTCATACGCTATTTTTAAAGTTAAAACCATTCTAAAGATGATTACTATTTATATAGAGTACTTTTAAACAGAAAGGTTGGGAAGCAAGAAGACTATTTTTATTTATTTATGATTATTCTTATAATTATCTATTATATTTGCCGATCTCAAATCTTAATTAATTTTTAAATAAACATTATGCAAACATCTAAATACACAAAATTCGCCGTAATTATTTTGGTAATTTTATTTGTTGTTCTTAGCGTTATTAACTAAAAAACAACAGATTAAAATAGTAAAAAAAGCTTTCTGAAGATATACTTAGAAGGCTTTTTTAGTATTCATAATATTGAAAAACTATTCTTCTATTATCTAAAATCTTATTCTGAATTTCAATATCTTTCACTACTCTTTTTGTAAATAAAATCAATTAAATATTCTGAACAGATTATATACTATTACAGAGATATACATCATGCATACAATTTAAAGAGTTTAATAATATATTATTTTTCAAAAATAAAAAGATGATAAAAGTATCAGAAAAAGATTGGGAAATCTTTCATGAAAATTATAGAATTAGCAGAGAGAAATTGTTCCTTATATTTCCTTACAGAGCAAATTTTGAAGAGCTCAAGCAATTACTATTGGAGTCAAAAACTGATTCTATTTACGACACGCCATTTACTGACATATTATGGAGATTTCCCATTTCAATGTCCGATAATGATTTTATGAGACTATTGCAATTCTTTTTATTAGAGAATTGGCATCATAATCATGAATCCATAATTGGATCATTCCAGGATTCTTTTAATGAGGATGAAAATAACATCAAATATTTAATGCAAATATTTCATTCACCTCCTGAGTTTTATAAACATGACGAAGATCTTAAATATCCGTTTATTCGGAAAATTATCTATGCCATTGGTGCGCAACCAGAACCTTATAATATCGAAGCGTTAGAAAAAATTTCACTATCTGAGGATGAGGTAATCAAAGAATTAGCATTACATCAAATTGAAAAAAGAAAACGACTTGGAAGATGGGAAGCTAAACAGAATGAACAGTTTTAAATTGATTTAAAGATTTGAATTAATTTTAAAAAAAGTACTCTTATGATAAGAAAACAATACTAAAAGATGAAGTATCAATTTAAGATGCATAACTATTTCGATGATAGAAATAACTTAAATAAGTCTGTACCAATACTATTAATTGAAAATCAAGAAAGATATGGCGAGCATTTTTCTACCGAAATAACAAATTTAAGATTTGAGTATTTACAAGAAATAGTTGAATCTCTGGAAAAGGTCTTATCCGGTGAATTACAATACTATGATTTTGGGTATGAGGTTTATAGTATTGAATGCAAAAAAGAAATAGCACAAGTCATTGATACTTATAATTATTGGAAATGTATCGCCGAGATTCCTACTCAGGCAATATATCTTTTGCTGAAAGATTGGAGAGATTATTTGATTAGTAATCCTGTAATAACCGAAAGTAAGGATGTTGCAAAAGATTTAGAAATTCCGTTTAATTATATCTTTTTCGATGGAATTAACTTACTTGAAGTTACTGGATCATATGACAATTGGCTAAGCTCTGACGATTATGCCGTGTATAGTAATTCATATGTAGAAATACGAGAAAAACGAATTTATATCTTTAAAGAAAACGTAAAAACATTATCTACTTTTAGATATTTTAGTAAGCAGGAACTCGAATTGCTAACTAAAAAACACAATCTAAAAATAAAACAACGGGATGATTGTTTTTATGCCTACGACGATAATTATATTTCAAGAACATTAGAAATTTCTCAAAATGATCAATTAACTGTTATTTATTGTCTTACAGGATCATATGGTCCAGAAGGTATTTTTATTTATGCAGTTTTTGAAAATCAAAAAGAAATGAAACTAATAGAACAATTTTATTGTATTCAAACTGAAATTTTTGGAAATGGAAGTAAAAACATTAATGAAAGTATTGCTTCAATAAAAACAGAATTAATACGGCCTGATATAAAAATTTTAGATCCAAATGGAAATAATTTATCTTCTGAGAGAAAAACATATAGAAAACAAATAACTGCCAGACCTTCTGAATACTCACAGGAATCCTTTATTATAGATGAATTATTGTTTTTATCCAAAACCTATGGATTTGAAATCGAAGAGCATGCAATTTATAAAGGATATTATACTAGTGTTTTAAAAATTCACAAACTATACGATTGTCCGGGAGAAATTATTCTAATTGAACATCAAGGAAAGCAATATATAATGATTGAATTTAAAAGATGGCAATTTGAATATCAACCAAGAGGCGCCGGAGAAGACAGTTATGGAGAAGATGTTACTTACGTTCTCGGAATATGGGAAAACCCATTGTTAACAGATGAAATAATCACAAAAATCAAACTTAAGAGGTAACAAATCAGGAAATATAAACCGTTACAAATGTAATTCTCAATATAAAAATAGCTGTATTTGTTGGAAAATCAGCATCTTAAATAAAATGAATAAATTAAAAGTAACTAAAGAATGGATTAACTGGTTTCATAAAAAAACAATAGAGATAGTTACTACAATTGATAATAGAGAATTGTTTACTCAAACCTTTGAAGGAAGTTTTCCTGGTGATCAATTGAATTACGAAACTGTATTTAAATTGATAGATGCTTTTATATCTTCATACGACTTTCTGGAATTAGAATATATCAGATTAATATGGTCAAAAGAGTTGGAAAACAAAAACTTACAATTTTACAGAAACGAAAACAATATTTTGGTTTGGAAAGAAAGTGTAATTAAAGATAACTTCGAAATAGAAAATTCATATTTGGGAGATTATGAAGATCCTTCAGAAATATTCTATAATTACTGTCTTAATGTGGAAGACGGAGAAATATCCTTATATAAATATGGCCTTAATGATAGAACAGCAATGTATTTGTGGTATAATGTAAAAACCGAAACATCTCACTACTCTATTACTATAGAATTTAGAAAGAGTTTGTTTATGATTGATAAACTTTTTGAAACGAATTTACCCCAAGATTATCTTGATTTTAATAATTATTTGAAAACAACTGCAGAAACGAAAATGTTAGAAAAACTTAATAGCTAATATTTTTCCTGTTTAGTAATACAGAGGATTATAGGAACATAATTATAAATACAAAAAAACCTTCTGAAAGGATCTTTAGAAGGCTTTTTCTACTATTCCAAAAAATTTAACTCTACTAAACAACATAAAAAACTAACTAACTATTTAAAAATTATTCTTTATCTATTTTGAAGTAATTTTTTTAGAGGGAGCATTTGTTATTTTCAACAAATAAGTTCCTTCCGGCAAATCATTTATACTCATTGAGTTATTACCCACTACTTTTTGTCCCTGCGAATAAACCTCAACATTTTTTGAAACTCCGCTCACATCGCTTGTCGCAATAATTGAAGCATTTGGAGCTGCTGCTTTTGTCGCCGTTTTTCCTTTTCCGCTAGTCGCAACTTTTGGAGCAACAACTGGTTCGGCAATAACAACCAAGGGTTTAGAACTGTCATAAAGCGCTGTAACCTGACTGTCTGTTAATGCTACATCATATATTTTTAAATCGTCTACATCTGCATTAATTCCCACCGTTATATTTATTTCTCCCATTCTAAATATATTTCCTTTTGTAGCGCGAGTGATTCCGTTTACAGATTTTAATAATTGACCATTTCTGTATATTTTCGAAACTTTACCATCATAAGTTATCGTATAGTTGTACCAAACATCTTTTGCAAGAGCAGTAGAAACAATAACATCGTTTGTAGCTCCCCAACCCGCCAAACTTAAATCTGAATTTGATGATGTAGTACCTTGTTGCAATAAGCCACAATATTGGGCATTATAAGCGGTCCCGTATCCCCAAATATAGTTCGCCGATGAAATATCATTAAACTTAACCCAAATACTTACGGTTCTGGCGCTATTTTCCTGAGGAAGATTATCAATAACAGCTTCAAGAGCTTTATTGCTTAACCGCTGAGCTCCTTTTACAACTCCCGCTCTATCGGTTACGAAATTATCGGTTCCCATGAAAGAAGTTGTATTGTTGGCATTATTTAAAGTACCATTGAAATTAAATTCCTGAATCGGATTTTGTGCATTAACATTCAAATAACTTACAAACATTAATGTGAGTAGTAATTTTTTCATAATAGTAGATTTAGGGTATTAAAAAACTTTGTGTCATTTTAACACTGCTAATCTATATTATTATGCATTTGAGCGAAAATTTTTTCGATGATTAACCTAAATAATCGTTAAAATAACCAAAATTGATGATTTCATACGCTCAATTGTATTTATTTATACTTCTGTTAATTATATTAAAATAATAAATTAACCTCAACCAAAACAAAATAACCCTACGTATAAATACGGTATTTACAATTAAAACACAAAAATTAACATTCTCCAATAAATGAAAATATCCGAATATTAAATACCTATTAATTCCGTAGAAGTTCTAATATAATTCAAAAAAAAACTCCATTCGCTTTTGCAAATGGAGTACTATATTTAAAAAGTAATACTTATTATTCGTTACTCATAATTGCCAATTTTTAATTTTGACCATTTGTTATTTTCAATAAATAAGTTCCTTCGGGTAAGTCACTAATATTTGAAGCATTGGTTCCAACTATTTTTTTTCCCTGAGAGAAAATTTCAACTTTTTTTGCAATAACATTTCCTTCAGTTGCATTTTTAGTATCATTTTTTATAATTGTGGGACCTTTTTTTACCGTTTCTGTTTTCTGAGCAACTGCAGTTATCGGTTTTGAACTGTCATAAGATTCCATAACCTGCTCGTCTGTCATAGCAACATTATATATCTTAATATCGTCTATATCAGCATTAAGTCCAACAGAGGTATTCATTTGCCCTAACCTAAAGATATATCCTTTTGTCAAACGGGCAATTCCTCCTAATGACGTTAATAATTCACCATTACGATATATTTTAGATGTAGTACCGTCATAAGTAACATTGTATTGATACCAAATACCTTTTGCAAGCGGAGCCGTAACTACGACATCATTTGCAGGGCCCCAACCAGCCAAACATAAATCAGAATTAGGTCCTGTTACGTTTTTCTGTAATAAACCAAAATATTGTGCATTTACCGGACTTCCATATCCAAAAATATAATTAGCAGGAGCAATTACATTAAACTTTACCCAAATAGATATTGATCTTGGTTTATTGTCTTGCGGAAGATCCCCAACAACAGTCTGCAAAGCTTTATTAGTAAGTCGTATGGCGCCATTGGCAACTCCCATTCTGTCATTTACAAAAGCAGAAGATCCCAAAAAGGAAATTGTTTTATCGATATTACTTAGGTTTCCATTAAAATTGAATTCCTGAACTGGATTTTGAGCATTCGCATTAAAAAAACTTACAAACATTAATGTCAGTAATAATTTATTCATAGTGACAGATTTTAGAGGCATTTAAAACGAGATTCATTCAACAATAGAAAAAGCATATGGAATGAACAATTTATTAAATAATCAAAATTGATACTTTTAATTTTTTAATTAAATTTCTTTATACTTTTCATAATTTTGTTAAAACTATAAATTTTATTCAACTTAACAAACGATATCCAAGTATAAATGCGGGATTCTCATAAAAATAAAATTTTGTAGCAATTCAAGGCAATATACGCTACTTATTTGTAAAAACATTTTTACAAAAAAAACTCCATTTGTCGAAACAAATGGAGTTCTATATTTAAAAAAGTATTTTATTACTACTTTACAAATTCAATTTTTTGAACTTCTTCTTCATTGACACTGTCAAAGAATCCTTGTTCATTCATCCAGTCATCGCTAAATACTTTACTCATATAGCGAGAACCATGATCGGGGAAGATGGCAATAATATTACTATCTTTTGTAAACTCGCCTTCTTCTGCATATTGCTTGATAGCCTGCATTACTGCTCCAGAAGTATATCCAACAAATAAGCCTTCTTTTCTGGTAATCTCTCTGGCAGAGTGAGCACTTTCTTCGTCGGTTACTTTCATGAATTTATCAATGATATCAAAATCTGTTGCTGATGGAATCAAGTTTTTACCTAAACCTTCTATACGATATGGATAAATTTCTTTATTATCGAATTCCCTGGTTTCGTGATATTTTTTTAATACAGATCCAAAAGCATCTACTCCTAAAATTCTGATATTTGGATTTTGCTCTTTTAAGAACTTTGCAGTTCCTGAGATAGTTCCTCCTGTTCCGCTACAAGCAATAAGGTGTGTAATTTGCCCTTTTGTCTGTTCCCATATTTCCGGACCTGTACTGTTATAGTGCGCATCAATATTTAATTGATTAAAATATTGATTGATATAAACCGAGCCTTTTGTTTCTTCGTGTAAACGTTTGGCTACGTTGTAGTATGATCTTTCATCATCTGCAGAAACGTGCGCCGGACAAACATATACCTTCGCTCCCAAACTTCTCAACATGTCAATTTTATCTTTCGATGATTTTGAACTTACTGCTAGAATACAATTGTAGCCTTTTATAATGCTTACCATTGCCAAACTAAAACCTGTATTACCAGATGTTGTTTCTATGATGGTATCTCCCGGTGATAGAATTCCCTTTTTCTCGGCTTCTTCAATAATATATAACGCTATTCTATCTTTTGAGGAATGTCCCGGATTAAAAGCTTCTACCTTTGCGTAGAAATTTCCTTCTAAGGCTTCGGTAATTTTATTTAGCTTAATAAGTGGGGTGTTACCTATTAATTCTAAAACATTATTATAAGCGTTTATTTCTTCTTTCATAAAAAAATAGTTAATCGAAGGCATTTTAAAATAACCTTGATAGGTTGCAAATTTAACAAAAAATTTCTAATTAGCTTTTAATTTTTTCTAAATCTAATAAAAAACTAAATTCTTTTGCTAAGTCTTTTAAAGCCTCAAAACGTCCTGAAGCTCCACCATGTCCAGCATCCATATTGGTATCTAAAAACAAAAGATTATTATTTGTTTTTAGATTTCTCAACTTGGCTACCCATTTGGCTGGCTCCCAATACTGTACCTGCGAATCGTGCAATCCGGTAGACACATACATATTTGGATAATTTTGCGCTTTTACATTATCGTAAGGTGAATACGACAACATATAATCATAATATTTTTTATTGTTTGGGTTTCCCCATTCGTCATATTCTCCAGTTGTCAACGGAATACTGTCATCCAGCATTGTTGTAATAACGTCTACAAAAGGCACCTGAGCAATAACTCCATTATATAATTCCGGGGCTTCATTTACGATAACTCCCATTAAAAGTCCTCCCGCTGATCCTCCTTCTGCATACAAATGTTTAGAAGAAGTATATTTTTCGTTAATTACAAATTTAGAGCAATCAATGAAATCTGTAAAGGTATTTTTCTTTTTTAACAGTTTTCCGTCTTCATACCATTGTCTTCCTAAATCTTCTCCACCTCTAATATGGGCGATTGCGTAAACAAAACCACGATCTAACAACGAAAGTCTTGTGGATGAAAAATAGGTATCCATTGTTATTCCATAAGAACCATATGAATAAAGCAATAACGGATTTTTACCGTCTTTATTTAATCCCTTGCGATAAATCATCGAAATAGGCACTTTTACTCCATCTCTGGCTGTTGCCCAAACGCGCTCTTCGATATAATTTTCTTTATCAAATTTACCTCCTAAAACCTGTTGCTCTTTTAAGATTTCTTTGGTTTTAGTTTTCATATTAAAATCAATTACAGACGATGGTGTCGCAAGTGATTGATAACTATAACGCAAAATATCAGTATCAAAATCAATATTTGTCGTAGTAAAAGCACTGTAAGTTTCGCTGCCAAAAGGAAGATAATAATCAGGCTCATCATTCCAGGGCATAATACGAATATGATTTAATCCGTTTGAACGCTCTTCTATAACTAAATAGTTTTTAAAGATTTCGATGTCTTCCAGCAAAACATCTTCGCGATGCGGAATAAGATCTACCCAGTTTTTCTTTCCTGTTTTATTTTCAGGCGTTTTCATCAACTTAAAGTTAGTCGCCTTATCTTTATTGGTCAGAATATAAAATGAGTCTTCAAAATGCGAAATACTATATTCTAAACCGCGAACACGTGGCTGAAATACTTCAAATTCTCCGTCAGGATTATCTGAATTCAGAATTCTGTATTCGGTTGTTAAGGTACTTCCAGAACTAATAACAATATATTTTCTTGATTTTTCTTTGCTTACAGAAACATTAAAAGTGTCATCAGTTTCATTAAATACCAAAATATCCGTTGCAGAATCTGTATTTAATTTATGTCTGAAAATTTTATCAGCTCTTAAAGTAACTTCGTCTTGTTTGGTATAAAAAACAGTTTTGTTATCATTTGCCCAAACTGATCCGCCGGTAGCGTTTTCGATTTTATCAGATAATATTTCTCCTGTTTCTAAATTTTTAAACTGAATGGTATAAATTCTTCTTCCAACAATATCAGTTCCAAAACTGGCAAATTTGTTATCGGGACTTATACTCAAACCTCCCAATTTAAAATATGCATGCCCTACTGATAATTCATTACAGTTGAACAAAATTTCCTCTTCTGCCGAAAGACTTCCTTTTTTTCTGGCAAAAATTGGATAATCTTTACCGGTTTCAAAGCGGGTGATGTAAAAATATCCATTGTAAAAATAAGGAACAGACGAATCGTCTTCTTTAATTCTGCCCTTCATTTCTTCATACAAATCCCCCTGAAGTTTTTTTGTATGCGTTGTCATACTTTGGTAATAAGCATTTTCCTGATTCAAATAATCAATAACCTCAGAATTCTCGCGGTCATTTAACCAAAAATAATTATCTATTCGGGCTTCTTTGTGTTTTTTTAATGTTTTTGGAATTTCTTTGGCCTTTGGAGCCATTATATCGTTTTGCATTGATTAAGCATTGGTTTGTAAATTCGGAGCTGCAAAAATACTACAATCACAATAGAACCAAATTAATTTTTTCATAAAATATTCTATTGATATAATACAGCAATATACTAATTTTGTATGAAATAATTTAAAAATCAACAAAAAATGGATTTAATGGGAATGATGGGCAAACTTAAAGAAACCCAACAAAAAATTGAAGATACAAAAAAGCGTCTGGATACAGTTTTGATTGATGAACAAAGTGCTGACGGATTATTAAAAATAACGCTTACTGCAAATAGAAAAGTAAAAACAATCTCTATTGATGATTCTTTACTGGAAGATAAAGAACAACTGGAAGATTATTTAATCGTAACGTTAAATAAAGCAATCGAAAGAGCTACGAGTGTAAACGAACAGGAACTTGACGCCGTTGCAAAAATGGATATGCCAATGATTCCGGGAATGGATAATTTGTTCAAATAGGTTTTAAAAAAGGTACTAAGGAACAAAGGTTCAAAGGTTTTTACATTGTAAACGACCTTTGAACCTTTTATATAACTTTAAAAATCTGTTCCTCAATCTTTTGCAACTTCGAACCTCTATTATGTTGAACCTTTGTTCCTCTGAACCTTTGCCACTTTGCCACTTTGAACCTTTGCCACTTTGAACCTCTTTTAGAACTTTTGAAGCGTTTCAATAACGTAAGTATGCATCACTTCTTTGTAATCAAGATGTGTAACGATTCTAAGTTTATTGTGTCCCATTGAACTTATTAAAATATTTTTAAGTTTCAATTTTTCAATTAAAAGCTGATCGCTGTAACCTTCGGCTAATGAGAAAATCAAAATATTGGTTTCTACAGGTTCAATTGCCGATACCCAAGGTTTTGTGCTTAAAACTGCTGCAATTTCTTTGGCTCTTCTATGATCTTCTGCCAATCTTTCTATATTATTGGCTAAAGCAAACAATCCGGCTGCTGCCAAATAACCTACCTGACGCATTCCACCGCCTAATATCTTTCTGATTCTCAACGCTCTACGAATATCATCCTTAGTTCCAAGCAAAATAGAACCTATTGGAGCGCCCAATCCCTTTGATAAACAAACTGAGATTGTGTCGAAAATAGCTCCAAATTCTTTCGGATTTTGTCTCTTTGCAACCAATGCATTCCAAATTCTGGCTCCATCCAAATGAAACTTCAGATTATTGGCGTCGCAAACCTTTTTTATCTCTTTTAAATCATCTAATTCATAACAAGCTCCACCACCTTTGTTTGTGGTATTTTCTACACAAACCAAACTGGTTAACGGGCTGTGGTAAAACTCAGGATCATTAATAGCTGCTGCTACCTGAGAAGCGTTTATCATTCCGCGATTTCCGTCTAACAAGCAGCATGAAACACCGCTGTTAAAAGAAACTCCTCCTCCTTCATAATGATAAACGTGGGCATATTTATCGGCAATTAATTGCTCTCCCGGTTGTGTATGTAATTTAATTGCGGTTTGGTTTGCCATAGTTCCGGATGGAAAAAAAAGTCCGGCTTCCATACCAAAAAATTCAGCTACTTTAGTCTCTAACTCAATAACTGTGGGATCTTGCCTGTATACATCATCGCCAACTTGAGCGTTAAACATATACTGCAACATTTCGTATGTTGGTTTGGTAATGGTATCGCTAATTAAATTTATTTCCATATTCTAAAAAGTATATCTTTTTTGTGCAGCAAAATTACGTATTACTAATAGTTATTCTTGGCAAGTTTTACTAAAATTTAACTTGTGACGTACTATAGAACCAAATTAACGTAATATTTACAAAAAACATATAAAACTAGTATAATATTCTAAATCTGACTTACAATTTTAGAAACTATTTTGTTTGCCGAAAAAATAATTAAACAAATATGGTTTAGCGTCATTCATTTCAAAATACAATTTTAAGAAATCATCTTTATGTAATTATATAGTATTTGGCAAGTATAGACTTTTGAATTTACTTTCTTCTTCTGTTAAATTATTTTGAATATTCTGAAAACTATATCTTATTTTTGTACAACAAAATTACGTTTTGCAATTGGTTCTGTTTGATAAAAATTCAGCTCTTAAAGAATTACGTAATATTTACAAAAAACCTAAAAACTACTATTAATTTATGACAACTACCGAACAAATAAAAGGTATTGTGGAGCGCCTTGGTGCGTTGAGGAGGTATCTTTGACGTTGATGCCAAACTAATTGAAATTGCCAACGAAGAAGAAAAAACCTTCGCACCTGACTTTTGGAACAATGCAAAAGAAGCCGAAGTCATTGTAAAAAACCTTCGAAACAAGAAAAAATGGATCGAAGATTATAACAAAGCCATCGAACTCACGGATGAATTGCAGCTTGCCTATGATTTCTATAAAGAAGGGGAACTTTCCGGAGAAGAATTAGACGAACATTATAAAACAACGCAAACTCATATTGAAAACATTGAGTTCAAAAACATGCTTTCTGACGAAGGTGACAGTTTAAGTGCCGTAGTTCAAATTACTGCTGGCGCCGGAGGAACTGAAAGTTGTGATTGGGCAGGAATGCTGATGCGTATGTATATGATGTGGGGCGAAAGTTATGGTTATAAAATAAAAGAATTAAACTTTCAGGCTGGCGAGGTTGCAGGTATTAAAACTGTTACATTGGAGTTTGAAGGCGATTATTCTTTTGGATATTTAAAAGGAGAAAACGGCGTGCATCGTTTAGTTCGAATCTCTCCTTTTGATAGTAATGCCAAACGCCATACTTCATTTGCATCTGTTTATGTTTATCCGCTTGTTGACGATAGTATCGAAATTGACATTAATCCAGCCGATATCGAAATTACAACTTCCCGCTCTAGTGGAGCCGGAGGACAAAACGTAAATAAGGTTGAAACTAAAGTACAATTGGTACACAAACCAACCGGAATCCAGATTCAATGTTCTGAAACCAGATCGCAACAAGACAACAGGCAACGTGCCATGCAGATGTTACGTTCTCAATTGTATGAAATCGAGTTGAAAAAACAGCAAGCACAACGTGCCGATATCGAAGCCGGAAAAATGAAAATCGAATGGGGTTCGCAAATACGTAATTATGTAATGCAGCCTTATAAATTAGTCAAAGACGTTCGTACCGGTTATGAAACCAGCGATGTCGACGGCGTTATGAACGGAAATATTGACCCATTTTTGAAAGCATTTTTAATGATGATGGGACAAAAAGAAGAGGAGTAAAGTTTGCAGTCGCAGTTTTTTAGTTTTCAGTCGCAGTGCTCAGTTTTCAGTTTTCAGTCGCAGTTAGCAAATGAAAACTGAATACTGACATTAAAACTGAGACTGAGCACTGCGACTGAAAACTGCGACTTGAGACTGAAAACTGAAATACTAAACACAAAGATTATGATCAAATGGGCAGATATAATTCGTTTTACGAATAAAGGAAATCCGGTTCCGGAAAAAAGAGTGGAGAAAACAGCAGAAGAATGGAAACAGATCTTAACACCTGAAGAATATCAGGTAACACGTCTAAAAGGCACTGAAAGATCTTTTAGTTCTGAGCTTTGCAGTTTATTTGACCCCGGAATCTATGAGTGTAAATGTTGCAGAACGTTACTTTTTGATGCTTCCGAAAAGTTCGAATCAGGAACAGGCTGGCCCTCCTTTACGCAACCTCTAAAAGAAAATGCGATTGCTTATAATGCAGATAAATCATATGGGATGATTCGCGTTGAAGTGGTCTGTAATACTTGCGATGCGCATTTAGGACATGTTTTTCCTGATGGTCCGGAACCAAGTGGTTTACGATATTGTATAAATGCTATTTCGTTATCCAAAATAACAGAATAATTATTTTTAAAAAGCGATTCCTTTATCAAAAGTGAATCGCTTTTTAAATTCTAATCTAAACTTCAAAGACAATGCAAACTTATATTGCTTTTCTGCGTGGTATAAATGTTAGTGGACAAAAACTTATTAAGATGGAAACTTTAAGAACCATATTAACAGAGCTTTCCATTGAAAATATCAGTACATATATTCAGAGCGGAAATATTATTTTTACTAGTAATCTTACTAATATTTTCGATTTAGAAAATCAGATCGCAAATAGTATCGAAAAACATTTTGGATATCAGGTTCCCGTCCTTGTTTTGACACTGGAAGAATTACAAAAATGTGCAGAACAAAATCCATATGCTGATTTTAAAATAAATGATCCGGTACAACCATACGTTACTTTTTTATCAAAAGAACCAGCAATTACAGATCTTGACATTTTTAAAACAATTGATTTCAAAGAAGATAAGCACATCACAATCAACAAGGTAATGTATATTTTTTATCCCAATGCAACAGGAAATTCGAAACTTACAAACAGTATAATCGAGAACAAACTAAAAGTAAAAGCAACGACCAGAAACTGGAAAACAATTAATAAATTGATAGATTTAATGTTAAATTTGTAATATTAGGGGCGTTATTTTACACACTTTTTAACAAACGCAAAAAAAATATTAGGTAATTAGGATCTAATTGATTTTATTTGGCAAAAAATAACCCTAAGTCAATAAATTCACTCAATGAAATCCTATTCAATTCAAGAAATCAATGAAGTTATAAATGGCGTAATTTACGGCACTACTTCGCAAAGCGTAACTGCAACAGAGCAACTAGAAAAAGCTACAACTTCAGAAATTTCATTTATAGGAAACAAAAAATACGAAAAATTTTGGTCTGCTTCAAATGCATCAATTGCTGTAGTAAACGAAGATATTTCGATAGAACCTGGAGAAAATCGTGCTTTTATCAAAGTAAAAAATGCCGATTTGGCGATGTCTCAAATTTTGGCTCTCTTTGCTCCGCCTACTCCTTTATTTCACAATGATATCCATAGAACTGCCGTTATAGACGAAACAGCAATCATAGGTGAAGGCGCACGAATTGGTGCGGGTTGCTATATAGGTCCAAAAGTTGAAATTGGTGCCTTTACTACTATTTACCCAAATGTGACTATTTTAGACGAATGCACAATTGGTAAAAATACCATAATTTGGTCAGGAACTGTTGTTCGCGAGCGTTGTCATATTGGTAATGATTGTATCATTCACCCAAATGCAACAATTGGAGCCGATGGTTTTGGATTTCGTCCTTGTAGTGAAAAAGGTTTGGTGAAAATTCCACAAATTGGAAATGTAATTATCGGAAACGGTGTTGAAATTGGAGCAAATACTTGTGTAGATCGTGGAAAATTCAGCTCTACTGTACTTGGTGACGGTTGTAAAATTGATAATTTAGTGCAAATTGGACATAATAGTAAATTAGGTAAATTTTGTATTATGGCCGGAAACAGTGGTTTAGCAGGTTCTGTAACTTTAGGAAATGGTGTTATTATTGGCGGAAGCGCCTCTATAAAAGATCATACCACTATTGGTGACGGAGCTGTTGTAGGAGCTGGTTCAGGAGTTACCTGCGATGTTCCTGCCGGAAAAACCATGTTGGGTTATCCAGCTGTAGAAGCTCGTGATGCTCTAAAACAATGGGCAATCTTAAAACGAATGGTTTGTGATTCAAAAAAATAATCAAAACAATATTATACAAAAAACCAGAAGCTAGCTTCTGGTTTTTTTATGCCTATTCACAACGAAAGAGAATTTATAAGGCTTCACATTTAAAACCTAAAACTTTCATTAAAAGAATAATCTCTTTTATAATATCATTATCGGATTCAAGCCGTAAAATACGATCACAATCTTCGAGATCAAAATTCCACTTTGTTCTGGGAAATAACCTGTTCAGTTTTGGAGCGATTCGATTCACTTTCGAAATAGAATCTACATTTGTTTTAAATACTAAAACCATCTTTGAATTCTTTTGAGTTGATTTAATTTTCAGATTATGCCTTTATTTTGCTTAAAATTTTAGTATCAATATAAAAAGTTCCAAACGGAATAATACAGGCTAAAAGTACTTTCCATGTTGTAGCTGCAAATCTCCAGTTTTGCTCTACTCCAACACTTAAAGTATTAAAAATAAAAAGTAAAAACAATGCGCCATGAACAGTACCAACTGGTCTTGTTAAAAATGGCATTCCAAAAATATATTTTAGAGGCATCGCAATAAATAATAATATCAATAAAGATGTTCCTTCTAAAAATCCAATAATTCGTAATCTTCCGGTATTTGTTTGCAGTAAATTTTTCATAATAATGTTATCTAATATAAGGTCTGTTTGCTAAAGGAGAGAAAGGCCACGGAATGGCAATAAAAATGATAATCAAAGCAATAGAAAACCATAACAGCATTGTTTTGAACTTGTCGTTGTCATTTTGATTTCTTTTGGCTAAAGCCGAACCAATCGTGATTAAAACAATTGCGAAAAGCATTAAGAGAATATGAAGTATTCCGAAAAAAGCAATTTCAGTATTTTGAATTCCTTCCCTAAAATTTTTCCAAAAGTATTTTACGATCGGACTTTGCACATAAATAAGAATTCCAAAAATTAGTTGAATGTGTGCGATTGTAGCCGTCCAATGTCGGATTGTATTATCTGTTTTGGTAAAAGGCAGCTTTGACGAATAACCTTTATAGGCTCGAAAAATAGCGTATAATAAGCTTCCCAAAACAAACCATCGCAGTGCTGAATGGCAGAATAAAAGTGATTGTTGCATTGTTTTTTGATTAAGACAATGCAAATATATATCAAAACATACTAAGTAGTATGTTTTTTGAATGTAAATTTATTTCAAACTATTCAGGTAATTCCTAAATTCCTTTAAATAAACAATATAGCAAGAATTACTATCCTTAAGTTTTCCAAAATTACGTATTCCCCAATACCCGGACATCACAAAAAAAGCTACTTGCTGACCGTTTACATCTTTCCTTATTAATCCTAAAGTCTGAGCTCTTAAAATTGCTTTTTCAATTGTCAACATCCACTGATCTACCAACTCTGACAAAGCCTTACTAAATTGATTGTTCCAGGGCGTCATTTCCTGAGTCAAATTTCCAACCGGACAACCATACTTTACATCCAATAACGGATCTTCCAACAACAAATAAGAAATCATATTGTAAAAATCTTCAATTGGGTTTTCTGAATTTTCTATTGGTTTTATAAAGTTACCCAGCATTGTAGGTTTTAGAATTTCCTCAATAATAGCCACTCCCATTTCATCTTTTGTTTTAAAATGGTAATAAAAAGCACCTTTAGTTACTTGAGTTGTCGCAATTATTTCATCAATACTTGTTGTTTGATATCCCTTTGAATAAATCAATTCAAATGCTTTCTGAAGAATTGTAAGTCTTGTATTTGCTGCTTTCGACATAAAAAATACTAGTTAGTATGAAATAACAAATTAAGGCAAAAAAAATGACTTAAGCCTAAAATTTCAGATGTCAACAAATCAATTTCTATTTAAGTCTTAAAAAATTACTTAACAGTTTAATCAAGAAAGTAATTAGAAAAATCCGTTTTTATCAGCGTTTTCGCTTTAGCGAATCCGTAAAATCAGCGTCTAATTTTGACGCGGATAAAACAGATTTACTTCGTAAAAACGCGGATAAAAACGGATTTGATTTGCAATAATTTTATTTTTTAAAGCTTAACTTAATGACATTACCCGTCCCGAAGTTCAATGTCATTAAGTTAAGCTTTTTGGATTTTGTTCCATCGGAACACCTCATTGGTAGAAAAAAAATGCATTGAGAGAAACATCGTCCCATTGGGACGTTTGAGAAATTGTATATGTAATCCGTATATGTTTTTATCAATTATTATTTATAAAATCAAACGTTCCTACGGAACGTAAAAAAATGCCGTATTTATTGGGCTACCAATGAAATGTTCCGATGGAACAAAAACAAATTATTCTATTGGATTTTTCCTTAACTTAATGACATTGCCCGAAGTTTCGGGATCGTGCCTATGTGTGAGAAACAAATTTCTTTTAATTTACTTTTTTCAAACACATAAATCTATGATTCTATGGGTGTCAATTAAATTTTTTATGCATCATACCCAACGGATTAATTTATTATGTCAGTTTCAATTGATTTTGTAAATTAGCCAACACTATTTTGTAAAAACATCAATATATTATGGATTTAAACTTCAATAAAAACGAAGATCACAATAAATTACTACTTTCAGACTTAAAACAAAGATTTGCCAAAGTAAAAATGGGCGGAGGCGAAAAACGTATTGAAAAACTACACGCCGAAGGCAAAATGACTGCACGCGAACGTATAGATTATCTGTTAGATGAAAATTCTAAAAGTATAGAAATTGGAGGTTTTGTTGGGGATGGAATGTATGCAGAACATGGCGGATGCCCGTCCGGAGGTGTTGTTATAAAAATAGGATATATAAAAGGCAAACAATGTATTGTTGTTGCAAATGATGCTACTGTAAAAGCGGGTGCGTGGTTTCCTATCACAGGAAAGAAAAACTTGCGTGCACAAGAAATTGCAATGGAAAACAGATTACCAATAATCTATCTGGTAGATAGTGCCGGTGTTTATTTACCGCTTCAGGACGAGATTTTCCCCGATAAAGAACATTTTGGACGTATTTTCAGGAATAATGCCCAAATGAGCAGTATGGGAATCACTCAGATTGCTGCCGTTATGGGAAGTTGCGTTGCCGGTGGTGCCTATTTGCCAATTATGAGCGATGAAGCTCTAATTGTTGATAAAACGGGCAGTATTTTTCTTGCCGGAAGTTATTTGGTAAAAGCTGCAATTGGCGAAACCATTGACAATGAAACTTTAGGTGGTGCAACCACACATTGCGAAATCTCAGGCGTGACCGATTATAAAGCCAAAGATGATAAAGATGCTTTAGATAAAATAAAAAATATTGTAGATAAGATTGGTGATTATGACAAAGCGGGCTACAGCCGAATAAAAGCGGAAAAACCAACGTTGGAGCCAAAAGATATCTACGGAATTCTGCCAAAAGCCAGAAACGAGCAATATGATATGATGGAAATTATCAACCGTTTGGTCGATAATTCAGAATTTGAAGCTTACAAAGACGGTTATGGTCAAACCATTATTACGGGTTATGCCAGAATTGACGGCTGGGCAGTAGGAATTGTTGCCAACCAAAGAAAAGTGGTAAAAACTAAAAAAGGCGAAATGCAATTTGGTGGTGTTATCTATTCTGATAGTGCTGACAAAGCGACTCGTTTTATTGCCAATTGCAATCAGAAGAAAATTCCACTGGTTTTTCTACAAGATGTTACCGGATTTATGGTTGGGTCAAAATCTGAACAAGGCGGAATTATAAAAGATGGTGCCAAAATGGTAAATGCGGTGAGTAATTCAGTAGTTCCAAA
The DNA here is from genome assembly GCF_006438875.1 of Flavobacterium pectinovorum. GTDB lineage: Bacteria > Bacteroidota > Bacteroidia > Flavobacteriales > Flavobacteriaceae > Flavobacterium > Flavobacterium pectinovorum_A. The sequence goes on along the minus strand of NZ_RCZH01000003.1, from coordinate 187,831 downwards.
GTTTACTGTGATAGTTGGTAATTCATACGGAGCAGGAAATTACGCCATGTGTGGAAAAGCATATGATCCGAGATTGATTTTTGCGTGGCCAAGTGCCGAACTTGCCGTAATGGGCGGAACTCAGGCGGCTAAGGTTTTAGCACAAATTGAAGCTTCTTCGCTTAAAGCAAAAGGAGAAATCATTGATGAAGCCAAAGAAACAGAGCTTTTCAATAAAATCAAAGCGCGTTATGACGAACAGACTTCGCCTTATTATGCCGCATCAAGATTATGGACAGATGCTATTATTGATCCTTTGGATACCCGTACCTGGATTTCCATGGGAATCGAAGCTGCAAACCACGCTCCTATTCAAAAAGCATTTAATTTGGGTGTTATTCAGGTCTAAACTTTCAAAAGTTATCAAAATACGTTAAATAAACAGTAAAAAACTTATTTTCAAGTACTTAAAAATACATATATCATTAAAAATTAGTAACTTTATTTATAATTTTTAATCACGTAGTATTATGGAAAATGTAAAAAGTTTGAATAAATGGGCAAATGCGCACACTTATTTACCTGTAGATTTAGTACGTATTGTATTGGGCGTTTTTTTATTTATGAAGGGAGTTTCATTTGTAACGAACGTTCAGTATCTGCATGATTTAATTTCTCCTATTGATCATTTCGGGGGCGGAATGTTTTTATTACATTACATCGCGCCTGCTCATATGATTGGAGGTATTATGATTGTTTTTGGGCTTCTGACCCGATGGGCAATTGCGGCTCAATTACCAATACTTTTTGGAGCAATTCTAATAAATTTCATGGGACACATGCGCTCTGAAAACTTAATTCTTGCAATTGTAGTTTTACTAATTTGTGTGTTTTTCTTATTTTATGGAAGCGGAAAACGCTCGGCTGATTATTATTTCAAAATGCAGCAATAATCTTACTTTATCCTCAATGGTATTAGTAAAATCTTGAGGATAAAATAATACACCTACTTTTAAAGTTAATTAATTCTTTAAAATTTCTTTACTTGTCATTTATGAGTTAAATTCGCCACCATGAATTGGATTCGTAAAGCCATTATTTTTGTATCACTTTTGATAGTAACCTTTTTTGCCTGTCAGGCAAGCGAGCAAGGTATGCAAAAAAGTGAAGTTCAGGAAAGTGAAGGCCAAAAAACGAATACCAATTTCTCTATCGATCACTCAGATTCTTTAGCTTTTATACAACCACAAGCAAATTATCAATTTGCGGCAAGTATAAAAACAAACCCTTCCATTTTAGTCAAATGGTTTGATGCTGTATTGATGGTGATTCCTCAGCATAAAGCGGTAAAATTAACATCAAACTTTGCAAATCAGTTTCTTACCCAGAGCAAAAAAGTTTTACTCATGCTCTATCCTTTCCATTTTTTCTGGTAGGTAAATACATGAAATTCTAATCAGGAGAACAATATTTCTTCTAAGCAATTAATGGTTTTCTTTCTGAGGACTATTTATCATTTCATATTATTTATCAAATTTTAAAAACAAAAATGGAAACAAGTGTAACCATAATCGGTATTGTGATTGCTATCATAGTAGCCGTTCCTATTTATTTTTCAGCACGATCGAGCGCAGCAAACAAATCAAAGATTTTAAACATAAAAAAGAAGTTCAATCCAACATATCCCGAAGATTTTGATTTAACGGAATCTCAAAGCAATAAAACGCTTACTATAGATCAAAAAGGTAGAAAGTTTATTTTAATGAATTTCAATCCAAATCAACAAGAATCAATTCATTTAGATTTAAAAAGTGTGTCTTCCTGCAAATTAGTACTGACTACCGATGGAAATTCAGACACTATTCTCAAAATAGACTTTGAATTTCAGGAAAAAGAAACAGCTAAAAAAATCACAATTCCATTCTATGATTTTGATGATGATCGTATCAAACAAATAAGCGCCTATCAGGATCATTTGTTTGCAAAGAAATGGCTTAAAATCATCCAAGATTCTATTTCACGTTAGTTATTTAATTCAGAAAAGAGGCTCATTATGAGTCTCTTTTTTTTGCTAATTACATGACATTTGTCATTTTATGTCTTAAACCTTAATCTTAATTTTGAAAGACACAAAATCCGCTTTTTATGAAAATTTCATTGACCCAAAAATACAATGTACCAGGTCCAAGATACACCAGTTATCCAACAGTTCCTTACTGGAATGAAACTGGCTTTACAACGGAAAAATGGATAGAATCTTTTCAAAAAGCATTCACGGAAAGTAATTCACAAAGCGGAATCAGTTTGTATATTCATTTGCCATTCTGCGAAAGCATGTGTACTTTTTGTGGCTGCAACAAACGAATTACAAAAAATCATTCCGTAGAGGAAACCTACATAAAAGCACTTATAAAAGAATGGAGTTTATATTGCAGGTTATTACCTGAAAAACCAATTATAAAAGAAATTCATTTAGGAGGAGGAACTCCAACATTTTTTTCCAAGAACAATTTGGAACATCTTATAAATGGTATTTTTAGTTTTGCCAATAAAGCTGAAAATTACGAATTCAGTTTTGAAGGTCATCCTAATAATACAACTTACGAACAACTCAAAAAACTATATGATTTAGGCTTTCGCCGGGTAAGTTTTGGTGTTCAGGATTATGCCGATAAAGTTCAGAAAGCAATTCACAGAATACAGCCTTTTCATAATGTTGCCAAAGTAACATTTTGGGCCAAGGAAATCGGTTATACTTCAATTGGACATGATATCATATTTGGTTTGCCTTTTCAAACCGTTGATGACGTAATCGATACTATCGAAAAAACAAATTCCCTTAAACCAGATCGTCTGGCATTTTACAGTTACGCTCATGTTCCCTGGATAAAAGGAAACGGACAGCGTGGTTTTGATGAAGAAAACCTTCCAAAAGATGTTGAAAAAAGAAAATTGTATGAAATTGGAAAACAATTGCTTTCAAAAAACGGTTACGATGAGATCGGAATGGATCATTTCGCTCTGGAATCTGACAGTCTCCACAAAGCAGCACAAAGCAAAAAATTACACAGAAATTTTATGGGTTACAGTGCTTCAAAAACCCAGCTTATGATTGGTTTAGGTGTTTCTTCTATCAGTGACAGCTGGTACAGTTTTGCTCAAAACACAAAGGATCTCGAAGATTATTATCAGTTACTAGAATGGGATAAACTTCCTGTTGTTAAAGGTCATATTTTAGACGATGAAGACTTGATTATTCGCAAACATATCCTAAACCTAACCTGTGAGTTTGAAACATCGTGGAGCAATGAAGAACTATATTTTGAAGAACTTCCAAGTGTTTTATCAGATTTAAAAGAAATAGAAAACGATCAATTAATTGTAATTGAAGGAGATAAAATTAAAATCACAGAAGCCGGAAAACCATTCGTCAGAAATATTTGTATGGCTTTTGATTTACATTTAAAAAGAAAATCACCGGAAACTAATTTGTTTTCAATGACCGTTTAATGACAGTTAGGAGTTCCTTGTACAAACAAACTCATGTTTGATGGGGAAATATAAGGAATTCCCAAACCTAGTCCTCGAAGGATAAATAAAACCCCAATAATAACCGCAACATAAGGAATTACTTTTTGTATTTTATTTCTAAAAGGAAGTTTTATCAATGAATTGACATAAACTACAATTGTCATTAACGGCATTGTGCCTAATCCAAATAAAATCATGTACAAAAACCCAAAGCTGGCACTCTGCATAGCGATTGCGCCAAATAAAGCAACATATACCATTCCGCAAGGCAAGAAACCATTTAATAATCCAATTGTGAAAAGGGATTTATAAGTTTTCTTTTTAAATTGATTTCCTAAGCTTGACTTTATACTTGAAATGATCTTGTAGACGGGTTTTGAAAAATTATACCTTGAGAAAACTTTCTCTGGAATCAAAACGACGATAATCATCGCTACACCAATAAAAATTGACATTTTTTGCTGCAATCCTGCCAGGAAAAAACCTCTCCCTAATAATCCAAAAATTAATCCGATTGTTGCATAGGCGGTCAAACGACCAAGATGATAGGTAATAATTTGGGTTACTCTCTTAGTCTCATTCTGGCGATCTACAGGTAGCATCATCGCAATTGGACCACACATTCCGATGCAGTGCAAACTACTAATTAGTCCTAATATAAAAGCGGAGTATAACATTTGGTATTTTTTATTTTTTTTTACCACTCCCGATGTCTATCGGGATAATTGGATTAAAATGATCTTGACATATTTCTATTTTAATTCCATTTAATATAGTGTAGTCCTATGGACAATGTCATTAATTTAAACTTTTTGGGCTACAATTTTTCTCTCGCAAAATCGCAAAGTTTTTTGTTTCACGCAGATTTAGCAGATTTTTTTTAATCCTTTAATCTATGCAGTAAAATAAAAAGCTTAATTTAATGATATTGAGCTTTTTCTACCACAAATTTCACAAATTATCACAAATTATTAGAATGCTTATCTATCTGCTTTGTCATTTTTCGACAAAGGAGACTCGAGCGATAGCTAACAGATTAAGTAAATCTCCGCAAGTAACTCCGTAATGAGAATCTAATCTTTGTCGAGATTCTCGCGGAGATTTCGATCCCGAAGCCTCGGGATCGAAATGACAAAACCTCTGCGATTTTTTGCCTTTGCGAGAGATTTATTAGCTCAGCTTTAAAGCTGTTTTCCTTAACTTAATGACATTGAGCTAAAGCTGGAAGCTAATCAAAAAACTTTGCGACTTCGTGACTTCGCGACTTTGCGAGAAATTTATTTCGTATAGTATTAAATACCTTCTTTAACTTAATGACATTGTTTACTAATTCACATAAATAACTTCTTTGGACAGATATTTTGTGCCTTTATATTCCCATTCCATATTAACATCCCAACGTCCTTTTATCAGCTTCTTTTGAGGAATAAGTAACGATGAGTTGATCAAAGCAATTTGAGTATCAAAATCAAATTTCTTGTTTGAAGGTCTGTACAATAATACATTTCCCTTTACTTTATCATTTTCATAAATGTTTGGAAAAGCGATTTTTACACCATTTTCACTATAGGTAATAGATGGTTTTTGCTGTAAATCATGAGCATTTTGAATTCGTGCCATTTCATCCTGAAAATGCGAATCATGTTTGTAATACTCTTCCACAACTAAATCATTGTCATATTTACTATTTGACTGTACTTCAAAAACAAAATATAAAATAAAGGTCATAAATAATGCAAATGCAATAACAATTCCTGTTCCCCAATTTATTTTCATGATAGTATATTTTTAATTAAAACTTCGTGGTCCCAAAAAGTTAGTCGTTGTAGTTTCAATCAGTTCTTTACCATTATAAACCCCAATTTCAACCTTGGTTTTGTCACTTTCCAAAAGAGCTTCATCAATTTCTATAAATAAAGTTCCTTGTGATATTCCTTCTTTTAAAACTGTAAAATGCTGTTTTCCGACATTTTTAATCGTTCCTTTTTGATCAATTAATTCAAAATGAATATCCTGATAATCTTTCATCGTCTTATTTACAATCTTGTAGGTATAAACATTACTGATTTTATCCCCTTTATGTTCAAACAATTGTCCCGGTAATCTTAAAATCACGGCCTGAACATCAGTTCTAAGAAATAACATTCCAACAAAAACACTTAATAGAATAAATAGAACGGCTGTGTAGCCTTTCATTCTTGCTGTAAATTTAAAAGGCGCTTTTTTTACAATTTCATCTTCAGAAGCATATCGTATAAGTCCTTTAGGCAACCCTACGCTTTCCATAATGGTATCGCATTCATCAATACAAGCAGTGCAATTGGTACATTCCAGCTGCGTTCCGTTTCTAATATCAATTCCCATTGGGCAAACGTGTACGCATTGATGACAATCGATACAATCTCCCTTTCCGGTTACAACTCTATCTTCTTTTTTATTGAATTTTGCACGTCCGGCTTCTTTTTCTCCCCGTACAAAATCATAAGCCACATTGATTGATTTATCATCTAAAAGGACACCTTGCAATCTTCCATAAGGGCAAGCAATAATACAAACCTGTTCGCGAAACCAAACAAAAACAAAATAAAAAACACTGGTAAAAATGAGTAATGCAATAAAATTACCAGATTGTTTAATTGGTCCTTCTTCAACCATTAAAAACAAAGTGTCACTACCCACTAAATAAGCCAGAAAAACATTTGCAATTCCAAACGAGATTAAGAAAAAAACAGTCCACTTAATAAGTCGTTTTCTAATTTTTTCTGCGTTCCATTCCTGTCTTGCCAATCGTGATTGAGCACCACGATCACCATCAATCCAATATTCTATTCGGCGGAAAACCATTTCGAGAAAAATAGTCTGCGGACAAATCCATCCACAAAAAATCCTGCCAAATACAACCGTAAACAAGATAATAAATACAATACCAACAAGCATTGATATTACAAAGAGATAAAAATCCTGTGGCCAGAATGGAAATCCAAAAATATTGAAACGACGTTCCATAACATTGAACATCATAAACTGATTTCCGTTTACTTTTATAAACGGATTGGCAATTAAAATAGCCAGTAAAACATAACTAACTATTTTTCGATATTCATAGAATTTACCAGACGGTTTTTTAGGGAAAATAAATTTTCGATTACCTCCTTCATCAATAGTTCCAATGGTATCTCTAAAAGCTTCGTCTGGTAAATTTGACATCATTTATTGTAATTATTTTTTAACTTCAGTACTGTCTTTTTTTGTACTTGCAGTGGCATCTTTTGGAGCATTCTCATCAACCCAGATTTCGCCTTCCGGAGCTTTTGGCTCTTTTGGATTACTTCCTTGCAAAGACAGAATATAACTGGCAACTTTTTGAATCTCTTTTGGTTTTAAACCATTCGTTTTCCATGATACCATTCCTTTTCCGTCACGCCCTCCATTAGTTATCGTATGGAAGACATTTTTTATTCCTCCACCCAGAATCCAATGGTCGTCAGTTAAGTTTGGTCCAATTTGCCCTCCACCATCAGCACGGTGACAAGCCGCACAATTGGTTGTGAATATTTCTTTACCGGCTGCCAGACTTTCAGCATCGGTAAGCAAAACGACCGTTTTTTCATCCATTAAATCCGGAGCGGTTTTAAGATATTCATCTACATCAATTTTTGCCTGAGCCATTTCTTTTTTAAGCTCCATTTCCTGGTCATCACCTCCAAAGACTTCGTAACGAACAAAATAGATTACTCCAAAAATAATACAGATGTAAAATAAATAGACCCACCAAGGCGGCAAGTTATTGTCCAGCTCTTTAATTCCATCATAATCATGATCCATTAACAAATCACCTTCTTTTTCAATTGGCTGTGTTTGAGTTAGCTTGAGCATTAAATCTTTATACCAGGTGCTCTCGGTCAAACTTAAGCTATTCTCGTATTCTAATTTTGCCTTTTCTTCTGGTGACATCAATTGATACATAACGCGATTAACCGCACTTAACGTGATTTCGATGGCGATCAAAATAAAAAGAAAGACTAATAAGAAAACTGAAACCATTGGATACTTTATAAAAGCTGGTCTATCTCCTGAATCTATCAAATATTCCATCAAAGCAAAAGCTATGAAGAAAATCAGCGGTACTCTTATATATGCTGGGAAATTTTTTTTCATTTTAAATATCTTTTGAAATTATACTACACCCTTCATCTAATGGTATTTCACTCATTTCCTGAATTTTTTCTTTTTTATAGGAGAACACCCAAAAGCCTAAACCAACGAAAAAGAAAAAGAATATCAAGAGAGAAAGTATCGGGTAAATTTCTACACCCGATATAGTTTCCATATTGTGTTTTATTTGTTCAAACATAATGCTGTTATTTAGAAGTCTCTTTTACTTTAATATCAGTTCCAAGTCTTTGTATATAAGCAATCAAAGCAACGATTTCCCTCTCATTCATCGGAACGAATTTTTCGCCTTTTGCAGCTGCTTTTTTCTTGCTTTGCTCATAACTTTTCACATAGTCAGGATCATTTTCTAAGTTTTTTTCTATTGCAAGAGCCTGAGTTCTTAATGTTTTTTGTGCATTTGCAACTTCTGCTTCCGTATATGGAACACCAAGCGTAACCATAACCTGCATTTTCTTTTGAGTTAAAGAAATATCCATTGGTTCATTATCAAATAACCATTTATAACCCGGCATAATAGAACCTGCAGAGATACTTTGTGGATTCCAGAAGTGATTAAAATGCCAGTTGTCATTATATTTCCCTCCCACTCTTAATAAATCAGGACCTGTACGTTTTGATCCCCACAAGAACGGGTGATCATAAACAAATTCCCCTGCTTTTGATTGTGGTCCGTAACGCTCTACTTCACTTCTAAATGGACGTACTGATTGTGAATGACAACCCACGCAACCTTCTCTGATATATAAATCACGCCCTTCAAGCTCTAAAGGCGTATAAGGTTTAACACTTGAAATTGTTGGGATATTTGATTTGACCATAATTGTTGGTACTATTTGAATAACTCCTCCAATTAAAATAGCAACTGTTGCTAAAATGGTTAACTGAATTGGTTTTCTCTCTAACCACGAATGGAATTTTTCTCCTTGAAGCCTGTTATTACTAATTCTTTGTAAAGCCGGAGCCTGTGCTAATTCATCTTCAATAGTCTCACCTGCTCTAACGGTCATTATAATATTGTAAACCAATGTGAACATTCCCACTAAATACAAAGTACCTCCAATTGCTCTCATCCAGTATAACGGCATAATTGCAGTAACTGTTTCAAGGAAATTACCGTAGGTTAATGTACCATCCGGATTAAACTGTTTCCACATTGACGCTTGCTGAAAACCAGCTACGTACATAGGTAAAGTGTATAAAATAATTCCTAAAGTTCCAATCCAGAAATGGAAATTGGCTAATTTCTTTGAGAACAATGTACTTTTTGTCATTCGGGGAATCAACCAGTAAATGATACCAAAAGACATGAAACCATTCCAGGCTAAAGCTCCTACGTGAACGTGTGCAATAATCCAGTCTGTATAGTGGGCAATAGCATTTACATTTTTAAGAGAAAGCATCGGACCTTCAAAAGTTGCCATACCATAACCTGTAATTGCCACCACAAAGAACTTTAAAACCGGTTCTTCACGAACTTTATCCCACGCGCCTCTTAGTGTTAAAAGTCCGTTGATCATACCTCCCCAAGACGGAGCAATTAACATTACAGAAAATGCAACACCTAGATTTTGTGCCCAGTTTGGCAAAGCCGAATATAATAAATGGTGTGGACCAGCCCAGATATAAATAAATATCAAAGACCAAAAGTGAATAATAGATAATCTATAAGAATATATAGGACGATTGGCAACTTTTGGAATGAAGTAATACATCAATCCTAAGAATGGGGTTGTCAGGAAAAACGCAACCGCATTGTGACCGTACCACCATTGGACCAACGCATCCTGAACTCCTGCGTAAACAGAGTAGCTTTTTAAGGCTGATACCGGAATTTCGATATTATTAAAAATATGCAATACGGCAACGGTAACAAATGTTGCAAGGTAAAACCAAATCGCTACATACAAATGACGCTCTCTGCGACGCAACATTGTACCTATCATATTGATTCCCATTACAACCCAAATAAGTGCAATTGCAATGTCAATAGGCCATTCCAGCTCAGCATATTCTTTTGAAGAAGTATATCCTAATGGTAATGTAATTGCTGCAGCTACAATAATAAGCTGCCAGCCCCAAAAATGTAAATTGCTTAAAAAATCACTAAACATTCTGGCTTTTAACAAGCGCTGTAACGAATAATACATACCCGCAAAAAAGGCATTTCCAACGAAGGCAAAAATAACTGCATTGGTGTGTAATGGTCTTAATCGACCGTAACTAAGCCATGAAATCCCATCTGTAATGTTGGGAAAAAGGTACATAACCGCCAGAGTTAGCCCCACTAACATACCAACTACTCCAAAAAGGATAGTGGCATAAATGAATTTTTTTACAATTTTGTTATCGTAGTAAAACTGTTCCATTTCCATAATTTATACTTGTTTTTCTTCGGTTGGTGATTTAGTATCCTGAGGTGTAATTTTAGTTTCATCGTCAAAAAGCATTCTGACTGAAGGTGTATAGTCATCGTCATATTGCCCCGACTTGACAGCTATTATAAATGCAATGAAGAACCCTATTGCTACGAAAATACTGACTGAAATTAATAGATAAATAACACTCATACCCTAAAATTTATGTTAACAAACATACTATGTTAGCGGCTGGTAAAATATGATAATTATCATAGTGGAAGTATATTGTTAAATTTATAAAAAAATACTCACAAATTATTTATAATCGTTTTAAATTACTCTTACTGAAATAGTTAGACATTAAAGTAACAAAACTCACTATCGTAATAGTACTTAAAGGCATAATAATCGCAGCAACTAAAGGGAGTAAATTGCCTGTAATAGCGAAAGAAAGTCCTACAATATTATAGAGTAATGATAAAATAAAACTCATTTTAATTATTACAATTGACTTTTTCGACAACTTTAAAAAATAATTAAGTCGTGAAAACTCGTTTGCAGCCAAAATTGCATCACAAGCAGGAGAAAATACATTGACATTTTCAGAAATAGAGATCCCGACATTACTTTGCGCTAAAGCTCCAGCATCATTTAGACCATCACCAACCATCATTACATTTTGACCGTTTTCCTGCAGTTTTTTGATGAACTCCAGTTTTTGTTCCGGTTTTTGATTAAAAATCAATTCTGTATTTTTAGGTAAAATACGCTCTAGATTTGTTTTTTCACCATCATTGTCGCCTGAGAGCACTTTAATTTGATAATCTTTACTTAGTGTCAGGAATAATTTCTCTAACCCTTCACGATATTGATTCTGGAATGCAAATTTGCCATAATAGACATTATCAATTCTAATATGCAGACCTGTTTTTTCGATTTCTGAGCTATCTGAAATTGGGCTTTCGACAAATTCGGCAGATCCAATTTTGATTGTTCTATTCGCTAAAGATGCCCGAATTCCTTTTCCTGTTATTTCCTGAAAGTCATCAATTATAAGTCTTTTTGTATCGGGTAGAAAATCATACAACATTCGGCTTAAGGGATGATTTGAGCCTCGAAGAACATTTTTTATGAGTACATAATCTTCATCACTTAATACATTCCCTTCATATAGAATATTCGATTTTTTGTTCGTTGTAATTGTTCCGGTTTTGTCAAAAACTATCGTATCAACTTTTGCCAATTGTTCAATTACCAAAGCATTTTTTAGATACATTTTTTGCTTACCCATAATCCTCAGGATGTTACCAAAGGTAAACGGTGCCGTAAGTGCCAGTGCACAAGGGCAAGCCACAATTAAGACGGCTGTAAAAACATTAAAAGCAGTATTGGCATCCATAAATATCCAATAGCCAAATCCTCCAAATGCAATTAATAATAATATAGGAGTAAAATAACGACTGATTGCATCCGTAATTGTTTTGTGTTTTTGGAAGATCTTTTTCTGGAAAATCTCATTGCTCCATAATTGTGTCAGATAACTTTGTGAAACGGAATGCAAAACTTCCATTTCGACCACCTTACCTATTTGCTTTCCGCCCGCAAATACTTTATCTCCCGATTTTTTTGTTATAGGAACTGCTTCTCCGGTAACGAAACTATAATCAATTTCAGCACTTTCGCTTATTAAGATACCATCTACTGGAATTAATTCCTGATTTCTAATCAATAATCTGTTCCCTTTTAAAATATCATAAATAGGAACACTCTCTTCTGATGCATCCGGATTGATTCGGGTAACGGCAATTGGAAAATAGGATTTAAAATCCCTTTCGAAACTTAGGAAACTATAGGTTTTAATTTGAAACATTTTTCCAAGCAGCATAAAGAAAACAAGTCCTGTTAAACTGTCAAAAAAACCGGATCCGTAATTCATGAAAATATCAAAACTACTTCGAACAAACATGACAATAATTCCTAAAGCAATAGGAATATCAATATTCAGCATTCTTGATTTAATACTTTTGTAAGCAGAAACATAATAACCACTTGCTGAATATAAAAAACTCGGCAATGCCAAAATAAAAATTAGAATCCTAAAAAAAGGTTTATAGTTATCCAGCCAAAATTCCTTGATTTCAAAATATTCCGGAAAAGAAAGTAACATGATATTTCCAAAACAAAAGAAAGCGACTCCAAGTTTGTAAGTCAAACTTCGGTCAATACTATCTTTTCCTGTTTCGTAATTTTCTAGACTAATATAAGGTTCATAACCAATTGAACTCAGCAAATTTGCGATTGCCTTGAGAGAAACAAGGTCTGAATTGAAAGTGATGCGAACTCTTTTTTCAGGAAAATTAACTTGTGAGCTACTAATTCCAGACTGAATTTTATTTAGATTTTCAAGAATCCAAATACAGGAACTACAGTGAATGTGCGGTATATTTAAAGAAACTATGGCAGTGTTTCCTTCTTGAAATTCTAAGATTTTTGATAATATAGCTTCATTGTCCAGAAAGTCATATTTACCTTGTATGTCTTGCGGAGTAGCACCAGGCGATTTTTCAAAATCATAATAGCAGGTTAAATCATGAAGACTAAAAATTTCGTAAACAGTTTTACAGCCGTTGCAACAAAACTTTTTTTCATCAAAATTGATTTCTTCATTTTTAGGAATGGTAAGTCCACAATGAAAGCAACTTTGCTCACTCATAATTTGTTTCTTTTTTAATGTAACAAATATTCCAAATAAGAACCGACATTAAATATGACAATTATCATAGTATATTTAAATCGAATTCTAATTTACTGAAATAAAATAGGCGAATAACATCATTAAGTTTTTTCTGCTTTTTTTCAGTAATAATAGCACCTTCGAAAGCTAATATTGGTTAATTTTGCAGTAAATTATTTTGCTATGAATAAATGTGACCAATGTATCGTAAGACAATTATCTTCTCTTAAAGCACTCAATAAAGATGAAGTTATACAATTGGCAAATAGCAAAACTACCTACAAGATTAAAAAAGGTGAAGCTATTTTTGAGGAAGGTGAAGTTACTAATGGTGTTTTTTGCATAAAAGATGGTGTTGGAAAACTTTCTAAACTAAGCGCAAACGGAAAAGATCAAATCGTAAAATTAGTACAGTCGGGGGAGCTTTTAGGACAGCGTTCTATGATTAGCAATGAACCTGCAAACTTATCTGCTAAAGCTGTTGCCGATATGGAAGTTTGTTTTATTCCGAAAGCTGAAATTTTACATTTTTTTAATAACAACAATCAGTTCTCTATGAATTTGATGCAATCTGTTTGTGAAGATTTAAAAGAATCTGAAAATGATAAAATTGCATTGGTTCAAAAAACCGTAAAACAAAGATTAGCAGAAACCTTACTGCATTTGTATGATGCTTTTGGCGAAAATACGGATCAAACACTTAAAGTGCAACTGACAAGAGAAGAATTAGCGGGTATTATTGGTACAGCTACGGAAAGTTGTATCAGACTCTTGTCTGACTTTAATAAATTGGAATTGATTGAATTAGTTGGTAAAAAAATTAAGCTTAAAAATATAAAAGCATTAAAGAAACTATCAGAGTAATTATATTTTTTTAGCTTCATTCCAAAACACGTCCATTTCAGCCAAAGTCATATCCATTAAAGGTTTCCCCAATTCCCCTGCTTTACTTTCTAAGTATTGAAAACGCTTGATGAATTTTTTATTGGTGCGTTCTAAAGCATCCTCCGGATTCACATTTAGAAATCTTGCATAGTTAATCATCGAGAACAAAACATCTCCAAATTCGGCCTCAATTTTATCCTGATCGCCGGATTTTACTTCTACTTGCAATTCTTCCAGTTCTTCTCGTACCTTATCCCAAACCTGATGTGGTTCTTCCCAATCAAAACCAACTCCTTTTACTTTATCCTGAATTCGGCTTGCTTTTACCAATGCCGGCAAACTTTTTGGAACTCCTTCCAAAACTGATTTTTTACCTTCTTTAAGCTTTAGTTTTTCCCAGTTTTGTTTGACCTCTTCTTCATCTTTTACCACAGTATCACTATAAATATGCGGATGACGATGAATTAACTTATCACAGATTTCATTACAAACATCTGCCATATCAAAATCATTAGTTTCAGAACCTATTTTTGCATAAAAAACAATATGCAGTAATAAATCTCCCAATTCCTTTTTAACTTCATTCAAGTCATTATCCAAAATAGCATCTCCTAATTCATAGGTTTCTTCGATCGTAAGATGTCTCAGCGTTTGCAAAGTTTGCTTTTTATCCCAGGGACATTGTTCGCGAAGTTCATCCATTATGATTAATAATCTTTCGAATGCCTTAAGTTGAAGTTCTTTGCTCATTTTTTGAAGTTTTATTTAGGTTTTAACCGAAATGTAAAAGTAAAAAATCCTGTCAAGAAAACATCTCAACAGGATTAATATATTTGAATGTAATAATTTACTATTCTTCTTTTTTAACTTTTGCTTTTTTAGCAACAGGAGCTTTTTTTGGTTTTTCTTCAGCAACCGGAGCTTCTTCGGTAGTTTCAGCAGTTGGAGCTGGAGCCCAATCAGTAACTAAACCTTTAGATTGAAGCGTGTTATACCAATTTAATACTTTTTTAATATCAGAAGGATAAACTCTTTCTTCATCATAATCAGAAAGGATTTCTTTAAAATAAGCCGCTAATGTAGCATTATCTTCTTTGTGCGAAATTGCCTGACCTTTGTTTTCCTTAGTAGCAATACGTTGCATTATTTCAGTTAAAGGTTTTTCACCATTCTGTGTATATATTGAAATTTCTGACAATAGACTTACATTACTTTTTAAGTTTACTGTAATTTTTTTTCCGTCAATTAACGATTCTGCCACGAAACCTGTACGTGTTTGTACTTTCAATTCGTATAAACCTGGTTTCCCAGAAATGGCTAAAATTTTCTCTAAATTCATGTTTATTAAAATTAGTATTAAGAATTTGATTTATTATATTTTGTTGATTCTAAACTTACGTTAGAATTCTTATCTTCCTTTTTTAGCAGCAGCAAATTTCATTCGGTACTCTTGAAAAGTTTTACCTTCAGTAATATTTTTCAATTTCTTTTGAATTAAACGTTTTTTCAATGAAGATATTTTATCGGTAAATAAGACACCTTCAATATGATCATATTCGTGCTGAATTACTCTTGCTATTAAACCATCAAAAACTTCTGTTTTCATTACGAAATCTTCTTCACAATATTCTATTGTAACAGTTGGTTTTCTATACACATCTTCGCGAACATCCGGAATACTTAAACATCCTTCGTTAAAACTCCACTCCTCACCTTCTTCTTTAACGATCTTGGCATTGATAAAAGTCTTTTTAAATCCTTTTAAATCTTTTTGCTCTTCTGATGGTAAATCTTCATCATCGCTAAAAGGAGTCGTATCAATCACAAACAAACGAATTGCTATACCAACTTGCGGCGCAGCTAGTCCAACACCATAAGCGTTGTACATGGTTTCATACATGTTTGCTATTGTTTCTTTTAAGTTTGGGTAATCCGGCGTAATCGCCTCGCCCACTTTTCTTAAAACAGGATCACCATATCCCACAATTGGTAAAATCATTTGTATTATTTTAATGTATTATCTACTGAAAAACCTAAATATAGTCCTCCTTAATTCAGTTGGCAAAAATAGTAAAAAATAGTCAATGAATAATTTTCTATAATAGAATATATCTATTTTTTGATAGCTACCCAAAATCTCATCCATAATTATGCCAAAATAATTCGTACAATTCTTACCTTTGCTCGTAAACCGCAATTTATGCTTGATCGTATCTCGAAATTTACCAACAGTACTTCTTTTTTAAATGCCTCAAAAGTAACTATTGCTTCTGTTGTTCCTGTTTTGATTTTAAATTTTTTAGGGCATTTCGAAATTGGTTTTACAATTGCCTTAGGTGCTTTTTATACCTATCCAAGTGATATTCCAAGTTCATTAAGTCACAAAATAAAAGGACTTATTGTGGCTTCATTTATTGTATCCGGAGTCAATTTATTAGTAAATCTCGCTTATCCATATCCTTTTATATTTTATCCTTTTCTAGGTTTCCTGCTTTTTCTATGCTCCATGATTTCAGTATATGGACAACGTGCTACCTTAGTTTCATTCTCGGCTTTATTGTCTATTTCTTTATCATTTGGACATTTACATGAAGGAAGGGAAGCTTTTGAATATTCAGGATTTATATTTCTTGGTGGTATTTTATATTTGATTGTATCTCTTGTCTTTCATTTTGTACAGCCTTATAAATATGTGGAATTGCAAATTGCTGAAGGAATAAAACAAACGGCAAAATACTTAAAATTAAGAGGCGATTTATGGAGTCCTGAAGCTAACAGACAAGCCATAATAGAAAAACAATTGGCTGTGCAGGTTGATTTAAACCTGATTCATGAAGATTTAAGGAAGATGCTTATTGGCAATCAGAGTGCATCTGCAACCACGAGCCAAAACCGTAAAATGCTGCTGGTGTTCATTACATTAGTCGAAATTCAGGAATTGGCACTTTATACTTCATTTGATCACAGCAAGCTTCACGAGAAATTCGCCAAGCATCCGGATGTTCTTAGAACCTATCAGAATGTTGCTTATAAGCTAGCTTCAACTTTAAAAAAGTTATCTAAAAACGTACATCATATTGCGGTTTATGTCGACAAAAACGATTTAAAAAATGAACTCGACGCTCTTGAATTTGCCATTTTTGATTATGAGAAAACATTAGGCAAAGACGAAGCTGCTGAAGGTGTTTTGATGTTAACCAATATGCTGAAATACGCAAAAAATCAGGTTGGAAAAATCAAAATTATTCAACGTGCTTTCTCACTTGCAATGCAATCTTACAAGTTAAAAGATAAAGACAAAGAGCTTGAAAAATTCCTGACTCCACAATATTATCCATTACGTACATTAACCGAAAATTTAAGTTTATCGTCTTCTATTTTCAGGCATTCTTTGCGCTTAACAATCACTATTTTGATTGGTTTCGTTATCGGACAGCTTTTACCGTTTCAGAATGTATATTGGATTTTATTGACGATAGTAGTAATTATGCGTCCTGGTTACGGATTAACTAAGGAACGTTCCTACAATAGAATTTTCGGAACTATTTTAGGAGGATTACTGGCTTTTGGAATTGTTTCTGTCATTCAAAACCACGTTGCGCTGAGTATATTGTCTATTGTTTGTATGCTGCTTGGAATTTCGTTTACACAAATCAACTATAAAATAAGTGCTACGTTTGTTACTATGTATGTTGTTTTTATTTATGGAATTTTGACTCCCAATGTTGTTGAAGTTATTCAGTTTCGAGTTTTGGATACGCTCGCAGGAGCTACTTTAGCTTTTATTGCGAATCAGTTTTTATGGCCGGCATGGGAGTTTATAAATACGCCTATTCATATTGAAAATACGATTCGTGCCAATAGAAATTATCTTAAGGAAATCGCTGATTTTTATAATAAAAAAGGAGAAATACCAACTTCTTACAGATTAGCCCGAAAAAATGCTTTTGTTGAAATTGGTAATTTAATGACTTCTTTTCAACGAATGATGCAGGAACCAAAATCGAAGCAAAAAACATTGCCTCTGGTTAATAAACTTGTGGTTTTAAACCATTCGATATTATCTGCCTTAGCCTCATTATCAACTTACATTCAGTCGCACCAAACAACATCAGCTTCAGAATCATTCAATTATATTATCAAAACTATATTATCAAATTTAGATCATTCGATTTCTATTTTGAGAAATGAAGCAATTATAACAGATACATTTTTTGATAAAGAAGATGTGACTTTACAATTTGAAGAACTTAAACGTGTTAATTTTAAACGTTTGGCAGCAGATGACGAACTCGATAAAGAAACTCGTCAGGCCAAGATGCAGGAAGCTCAAATGGTAATCGAACAATTAATTTGGATGAGTAACCTTGCCGAAAAAATTCTGACAATTACAAAAGAATTTAAGGAAACAGAACAGGATTAACTGTAAAAAGATCCAAGATTTATCTTAAATAATATTTTGCTTCAGGAAATCTGTTGTTATAACTGTTGCAAATTCTTCATTTAAACTGGCAAGTGCTGTTTCGTGCATTAACTCCGCCGAAAAATTTTGCCCATCTAAACCTTTTTTATTAAAAGTTGCCGTTGCGTCTGAAATCACAAATGTTTCGTATCCAAAATTACCTGCCATTCTGGTTGTTGTTGACACGCAATGATCTGTTGTTAATCCTAAAATCACAAGAGTTTTAATATTAGCGCTATCTAATTGTTCTTTTAAATTTGTCCCAATAAATGCACTGTTTACATTTTTCCTGATGATTACTTCTCCATCAATTGGCTTAACTAATTCTTTAATTTCATTTCCAACATTATTCTCATTAAGCAATGAATTTGGATTAGAGGAACAATGCTGAACATGAAAAACAGGAAGTTTATTTTCTCTCCAAAGATTCAATATTTGACTTGCATTTTCTTCAGCATTCAAATTATTTCTTTCTCCACCCCAATATTCAATATTGTCAAATCCTTTTTGAATGTCAATTAAGATTAAAGCAGCCGGTTCATTTATTTTAGAAATTCCCATATTTTTGATTTTTATTTTAAACAATTAGGGCTTAGTTTATTTTCAAAACTAAGCCCTTTATTTTCTCTGATTAGAAATTGAGATTCAAATTTTCTAATTATTTAGTTTCAAAACTTCAGAAGTATGTTTTCTAAGTTCTGCTAAAAACTCTGGTTTATCATTTAAAGTTTGTCCGTAAGAAGGAATCATATTTTTCATTTTTGCTTCCCATTCCGGTGTTTTAATTTGGTCTGTAAAACATCTGCTTACCAAATCTATCATAATGGCAACTGCAGTGGATGCTCCCGGAGAAGCTCCTAATAATACTGCAAGAGTTCCGTCGTGTGTATTGATAACTTCTGTACCAAATTCTAAAACTCCACCTTCCTTTTCATCTTTTTTAATTACCTGAACACGTTGTCCCGCTTTCTCCAATTTCCAATCTTTAGAACGTGCTGTTGGCAAATATTCGCGTAAAGCTTTCATTCGGTCTTTTGGAGATTGACGTACCTGGTCAATTAAATATTTAGTTAATGGAATATTATGAAATCCCGCTGATAACATCGGAATTAAATTGTTTGCTTTTATAGATAATGGTAAATCTAAATAAGAACCATTTTTTAAGAAACGAGTCGAAAATCCTGCAAAAGGCCCAAAAAGCAATGCTTTTTCTCCATCAATTACACGAGTATCAATATGAGGAACAGACATTGGAGGCGCTCCAACACTAGCTTTTCCGTAAACTTTTGCCTGATGTTTAGCAATTACTTCCGGATTGGTACATTTTAACCATTGTCCGCTTACCGGAAAACCGCCATAACCATTTCCTTCAGGAACATTTGCTTTTTCTAATAAGGGCAATGAACCACCACCAGCACCAATAAAAACAAATTTAGTATAAGCTTTTCGCTTGTCACCTGTTGCAATATCAGTAACTTTAATTCTCCACGTTTTATCTTCACGTTGTTTTAATTTTGTTACTTCATGATTAAAGTATAGTTTAACACCATCTAGTTTCTCTAAATAATTAAACATACTTCTTGTCAAAGCCCCAAAATTAACGTCAGTACCAATTTCCATGTGAGTAGCTGCTAATTTTTCATTAGCTTCTCTACCTTCCATTACAAGCGGCATCCATTCTTTCAGCTTTTCGAAGTCAGAACTAAATTCCATTTGAGAAAAAATAGGATTGCTTTGCAATGCTTCGAATCTCTTTTTAAGATATTCTACATTTTTCTCTCCCCAAACAAAACTCATATGAGGAACACTTTTAATAAAATTATCGGGAGATGGTACTTTATTTTCCTGCACTAAATAAGACCAGAATTGACGAGAAATCTCAAAAGATTCTGCTATACTTATTGCTTTTTTAGGATCAATACTTCCGTCAGCCTGTTCCGGAGTGTAATTTAGCTCACAAAAAGCTGAATGTCCTGTTCCTGCATTATTCCAAGCATCAGAACTCTCGGCAGCAGCAACATCTAATCTTTCGTAAATTTCAATTTTTATGTCAGGTTGTAATTCTTTCAAAATTACTCCCAGAGTGGCACTCATAATTCCCGCTCCAATAAGTACTACTTCACTATTAGAACGTATTGTTTCATTAGGCATAACAGTATTGTTTTTAAAATGCAAAGGTACTTTTTATAATTGCAAAAAAAAACTAAAATTACATGATAAAAGTTATGTTTTTCTAAAAAATAAAAGACTAGGGCTTTGAACGTTAAAAAAATTAAAAACGTTTTGAAGAAAGATAATCCTGAAGCATTATTGTAGCCGAAATTTCATCAATTAAACCTTTATTCTGACGTTGCTTTTTACTCAGTCCGCTATCGATCATGGTTTGAAAAGCCATCTTTGAAGTAAAGCGTTCATCAACACGAACGACTTTCATATCCGGAAAAATATTAGAAAAATGCGTTACAAATCCCTTAACAATTGAAGCACTTTCTGAAGGCTGACCGTTCATTTGTTTAGGTTCGCCAATTAAAACTGCCTCGACTTTTTCTTTGGCAAAATAATCTTTCAAAAAATCAATTACAGTAGTTGTGGGAATCGTAGTCAAACCTGATGCAATGATCTGCATTTCGTCAGTAACGGCAATTCCGGTGCGTTTTTGTCCGTAGTCTATGGAGAGGATTCTTGGCATTTTTGAATTTTTAGCAAATTTACTTTAAAATAATTCTTTATGTTTTAAAATACCAATAATATAAACTATTTCTAATTCAGATTCTATTCTGATAATTGTAGTATAACCTTTAAAAACATAATCTCTATACTTTTCTTCCTTAAAGTAAATAGATTTTTTAAAGAGAAAAGGATTTACTAAATCCTTTTTTAAATTTTTAAGCAGATCTGTTTTAAATTTTTTCGCAGCAATTGGTTTATCTTTAGCTATATATTTTAATAATTCTTTAAGTTCCATCATAAAATCTTCGGTAAAACTAACTTTCATATTTTGAAATAGTTTTTTCTAAGATTTCATCTAATTCTTCAAACGTATAAAGCTTCACTGTACCATTATCAATTTTAGCCGCCGTAACTTCAAGTTTTCTTTTATTTCTCTCAAAATTAGGATCAACAAAAGTATCTTCTTCAACTATTTTCAATTCATCTGAAGAAAATGAACTTAATAATTTTAAGATTTTTTCTTTAATTTCTGGCTGAAATTCTAATCTAATCGCTTCCATAATACTTTCATTTATACTACAAATATAAGCTTTTTTCACACATCACCTTTTTTGGATTTAACTTTCCAAGCCAAAATCTATATGAATTAAAAAATCCGTTTTGAAAACTCAAAACGGACTTTTACCCAAATATCTGAAACTAAAAAAAATACAATTAATTTTACCTATTAAATAATCTTCTGAAAAAACCTCTTTCCTCCTCTTCCTCCTCTTCTGCTGCTACATACTGAGAAAACTTCGATTGCCCTTTTTCATGTTCATATATCAACTCCTTAATATATTCGACATAGGTTCTCTTTTTTTCTTCGAGAAATCCAATCAAATATTTTTCACTAAACTCTACTCCGCTTGCTGCTTCAATTTGCAAAAGCTTTTTATATAAAGGAATAATATGTTGCGTAATCACTTCTTGCGGAACAGATTGTCTTCGTCCAAAATAATTTACAATTACACCGTTTTCATCTTTTGCAATTTCAAAATCAGTAATTACCCAGTAATATCTGCCGGATTTGGCCAAATTTTTTACAATCGCGTGGAAGTTTTTTCCACTTTTAAGATTTTCCCAAAGCACTTTAAAAATAACTTTTGGCATATCCGGATGGCGAATAATATTGTGTGGCTGCCCCATTAGCTCGTAATCTTCGTAACCTGAAACGTCTACAAATGTCTCATTAGCATATTCAATGATGCCAAAAGCATTTGTTTTACTCATAATTACCTGAGTTTTGTCCCACGAGACTTCTTTATCAATAACTGGAATTCGGTTTTGCAGTTGATTTTCTTGATTCATTTTTTACTGATTATAATGATTTGTTTTGGAATGGTATTTTATAATTCCGAATTATTAAGTAGTTCCGGAATCGTGCCGCGAAATTAGAGAGAAGAAAAAATTCAAAATCTGATTTTTGTCATATTTTGATATTAAAAAAACTTTTAGAGGAAGTTATTTGAAAATTTTATCATTATTAGTCAAAATTTTATTTATCAAATTAAAAACAAAAAGTTATATCTGTAACATTTTACAAAGGTTTTACTTTTTTGCTTTTGCCCAAATACGTTATCTTTGCCAAAAATTAAATCATATGAATTCTTTACAAACTATAATTGAACAAGCTTGGGAAAACAGAGCTTTATTACAAGAAACTACTACAACTGATGCCATTAGAGAGGTAATCGAATTGGTTGATGCAGGAAAATTACGTTGTGCTGAACCAGTTGGTGATAAGTGGCAAGTAAACGAATGGGTTAAGAAAGCAGTTGTAATGTATTTCCCAATTCAAAAAATGGAAACATGGGAATCAGGTATTTTCGAATATCACGACAAAATGTTGCTAAAAAGAGGTTATGCTGAAAAAGGAATTCGTGTAGTACCAAACGCTGTTGCACGTTACGGAGCTTATATTTCAAGCGGTGTAATTTTAATGCCAAGTTATGTAAATATTGGTGCTTATGTAGACGAAGGAACTATGGTTGATACTTGGGCAACTGTTGGTAGTTGTGCTCAAATTGGTAAAAATGTTCACTTAAGCGGTGGTGTTGGCATTGGTGGAGTTTTAGAGCCATTGCAAGCTGCTCCGGTAATTATCGAAGACGGTGCTTTTATTGGTTCTCGTTGTATTGTTGTAGAAGGAGTTCATGTTGGTAAAGAAGCTGTTCTTGGTGCTAACGTTTGTTTGACTGCTTCAACAAAAATTATCGATGTAACTGGTGATGAGCCTGTTGAAATGAAAGGCTTTGTTCCTGCACGTTCAGTTGTAATTCCTGGAAGTTATACTAAAAAATTCGCTGCCGGTGAGTTTCAGGTTCCATGTGCCTTAATTATTGGTACACGTAAACCATCTACAGATTTAAAAACTTCATTAAATAATGCACTTCGTGAATACGACGTTGCGGTTTAAATTTTAAATTCTAATATTTTAAATTCCAAATTCCAATCTTAACAATTGGAATTTGGATTTTTTTTGCTTCAATTTGTAGCTCTATAATATGATTAAGCTTTCTAAATGAAGATACTTGTAATTCAACAAAAAATGATTGGTGACGTTTTGATTAGCAGTATAATATGCAATAATTTGCGTATTGCTTATCCTGATGCTCAAATAGATTATTTGGTTTATGCCTCGACAACTCCGGTTTTAGAAGGTAATTCAAGTATTGACAATATTATTTTATTCGAAGAAAAACATCGTAAAAGCAAAAAGGAATTATTAAATCTTGGTTTACAAATCCGAAAAGAAAAGTATGATTTATTAATTGACGCTTATTCCAAACTCGAAAGTTGGATTTTGGTATTAATGAGTAATGCCAAAAGAAAAATCTCATATAAAAAACCCGGAAGAACCTTTTTATATACTGATAATGTTCCGTTTGAACCTTTTCCCAAAACCAATTTAGGTTTAGCGATAGAAAGACGTCTTTCTTTATTAGAACCTCTAGATTTAAATATAAAAACAGATCCTATTCCTAAATTATTTGTTTCTGAAAAAGAAAATCAGGAAGCCATTGCTCTTTTTGAAAAACATAATGTTCGAAAAGATCGAAAAACCATTATGATAAGCCTTTTAGGAAGTGAAAAGTTAAAAACATATCCTTTAGAATTCATGGCAAAAGTAGTTGATTATATTGCTGACAATGCCGATGTGAATATTCTTTTTAATTATTTTCCGAAGCAGATTGAAGAGGCAAAAATTGTTTTTGACGCTTGCAAACCTTCCACTCAGGAAAAAATTTATTTTGATTTATTAGGAGGAGATTTGCGCTCTTTTATTGGTTTAGTAAATCAATGTGATTTAATAATTGGTAATGATGGCGGTGCAATCAATATGGCAAAAGCACTTGAAAAATCCTCTTTTATTATTTTTTCTCCTTGGATAGAAAAGAAAATCTGGGCTACTTTTGAAGACGGTATTCACCATCTTTCAGTACATTTAAAAGATTTTCGTCCTGATTTATTCGAAGAGAAAACAGAGAAAATGCTCAAAAAAGAGTCTTTATCTTTATATCAGGAATTTAAACCTGAGTTTTTTAAGGATAAAATCGAATTGTTTCTAAAGCAAAATCTAAGCTCTTCTGCAAAATGATTTCACCCGAAAAACAACTCTTAACGGCTTTGGTTATAACTTATAATGAAGAACAAAACATAAAAATTGTTCTCGACCATTTGGCTTTTGCGGATGAAATTATCGTGGTAGATTCTTTCAGTTCAGATAAGACCTTCGAAATAGCAGCTTCTTTCAAAAATGTAAAAGTTTTCCAGCGTTCTTTCGACAACTTTGCTTGTCAACGCAATTATGCTTTAAGTTTGGCTTCAAATTCATGGATTCTTTTTATGGATGCCGACGAAAGGTTAACGCCCGAACTTCAGCAGGAAATCAGTTTTGTGATCCATCAGAAAAATAGTGCTTCAGCTTATTTTATGCGTCGAAATTTTATGTTCGAAAATAAAAAATTACGCTTTAGCGGATGGCAAACGGATAAAATCATTAGACTTTTCAAGAAAGAAAATGCCAGTTATAATATCAAGAAAATCGTTCACGAAAAACTAATCGTAAACGGAAGAATCGGTAAGCTAAAAAACAGGCTTGTTCATCATTCCTATTCGAATTATGACGATTACAAACAAAAGATGGTTTTCTACGGACAATTAAAAGCTCAGGAAGAAATTTTAAAAGAAACGTCTCCCAATTTTTTCCATTTTTATATTCGTCCTGCCTATCAATTTCTGAATCAATATCTGGTTCGCTTTGGTTTTCTGGATGGTAAAAAAGGAATAATAATTTGCTATTTAAATGCGTTGAGTGTTGCCGTACGTTTTCAGGAACTTAAAAAGATTAAGGCAAAAAATTAAGATTTTTTCCAGAATTTCAGTTTCTTTTTAAGCCTTTTCTTTTTTGCAAATCCTTCTTGAAAATCAGCAGTTGCCTGCCACATTTTTTCGAAAATCTCAGCTTCGGTTTTCTCCGTATAAAACTTTGAATATTCGTTGCTCATTATTGCAATCATTCCTTTTTGCGGTGTTAAACGACTGAAGTTATTCATGCGTTGCTCAAAACTCATTGAATCGTGAAAATTCATTCGGTTTAAATCCACTAAGAAAAAATCATATTGATTTTCAGCTCCTTTTTTGATCAAAGTATTTCCCGGAGAATGATCGAGAAACTCCACTCCTTTTTCGTGCAAATCAAATGTAAACTTCGTAAATTGTCTTAATATATTGTCATGATCCGGATAATCAGGAATTTCTACAAGCTCTCTATATGTCAATTCAGTTATCAAATGTTCGCTGGCATAATAACTATCTTTTAAACCAATAGCATTAAAATTTTCAAGAAATGCAATAGGTTCTGGAGTTCCTATTTTCTTTTCTAATAAAATTGTAGCATATTCAAAAGATCTTCTTGCTTTTGATTTTCTGAAATATTTATAAGCAACTTTGTTTATTATATTCGGAATTTTAAATGATTTGACATTAATTTTCTTTCCGTTTAGATCAAACAACTTAATTTTATTACGATCTCCATTGCCAAAAAGCTCACCAGAAGCACTAAAATCATTGATAATCTGTGTTATAGTTTTTTCTTCGCGCTTAAATTTTTCGTTTATTTGTATGGCCATAGCAAGTATCTGTAATTTTTCAAAGTTCAAAAATAACTAAATGCATTCATAGTAGTAATAAAAACACAACTAATTATTAATTTAAGTCATATTTTTTCTTATATTTTTACACAAAAAAACAGTAAGTCAGCTAATGAAAATATTAAATATTACATCTATCACTGAACTGCGAGGCGGTGATACTCAAATGTATACGGTTTATAATCTTCTAAAAGAAAAAAGTGATTTAAAACAATATATTTTATGTCCTGACAATTCTACTCTTGCAAAAATTTGCAAAAAAGACAATGCTAATTTTTTTACTTATAATAAAAACGCTTTTAAATTATTCAATCTTGTAGTAACGATAATCGATATTTGCAAAAAAGAATCAATTGACATTCTTCATATTCATGATTCTTCGGCACTAAATGCAGGATTAATTGCAGTGAAGTTTTTAAACAAATCAACTACTTTAATCTTAAGCCGAAAGAGAAACAACAGTATCAAAGAGAAATTTTTAAACAGATATAAATATTCGCATCCAAGAATTGAAAAAATTATTTGTGTATCTAAAGCAGTTGAATCCATCTTTGATAAAATTATATTAGATAAAGAACGCCTGATAACTATTTATGACGGCATTGATGTAGAGAAATTTGCTCAAAATACGAATAAAAAGCTGCTTCATGCGGAATATAAATTTTCATCTGACACAAAAATCATTGGGAATATTGCGGGGTTAACAAATCAAAAAGACATCTATACCTTTATTGATACAGCAAAAAAAATTAAAGCAAAGAATGATACGGGTCATCCAATAAAATTTGTTATTATTGGTGATGGACCTTTAAAAGACGATTTAATTAAATACACGATCAAAAATGATTTAGAAAATGATATCTTTTTTACAGGCTTTAGAAGTGTACCGGATTTACTTCCTGAATTTAATGTATTTCTATCAACCTCAATTACTGAAGGACTTCCGCTTACTGTTTATGAAGCATTTGCCAGTAGAATCCCTGTTGTTTCGACAAAAGCAGGAGGAATTCCAGAAGTTGTATCAGATGGAGAAACAGGATTTTTAGCTGCCTTAAAAGATGCTGAAACATTATCGAAAAGAGTCCTTGAAATTTTAATTAATCCTTCGTTAGAAGAAAATATTAAAGTAAATGCGTACAATTTAGTAAAACAAAACCATGATTTATGTGTAATGCAAAAACACTATTATGATTTTTATAAAACTTTATCTTAATAACTGGTCATTTTTTAGATTTCAAAATAAATTAAAATTAGAAGTTTGTATTGGCTATCATTCTTGCCAAATTTGGTATTAAAATTTTAAAAAGACATGAAAAAAACTTTCAAAAATCACGCAACCTTTAACGGCTTTTGATATCTTAATAAAAAACCTGTGCTCATAAAAAATGAAACACATTTTTCTTTAATTTTTTAAAGATTTTTTTGAAAAAAAAGCACAATAAATTCTTTTTAATATCTTCGCCAACTTAAGAAACATCTGATATTATAAATATCATTCATTACCAGCCTAATAGACAATCTTAATTTTAACATTAAATATTACATTTCAACAACAAAAACAATTT
This sequence comes from Flavobacterium pectinovorum, assembly GCF_006438875.1. Classification (GTDB taxonomy): domain Bacteria; phylum Bacteroidota; class Bacteroidia; order Flavobacteriales; family Flavobacteriaceae; genus Flavobacterium; species Flavobacterium pectinovorum_A. The sequence continues at coordinate 160,277 of NZ_RCZH01000003.1, read as the reverse complement.
ATGCGTATCACCTTAGTAAGCTATGATAATTGGGGATTTAATAATCACATTGCGATCTCTTTAAGACAAAAGGGACATAATGTACATCATATTAATTTTAATAAATATGAATACAAGTATCCTAATTTTCTTTGCCGAATACATAATTTTATTCTGAAGACTTTTTTTAAGAAAAACTTAAAAACGATGTATTTTGGAAAAAAAATTCTTGAAAACCTAAAAGAAATTAATGAAATACAAGATGTAATACTAGTCATCAAAGGTGACTTTATTGATCCGAAAAGTGTTTTAGAATTAAAGAAATATGGAAAAAAAACAATTGCGTATTTTAATGATAATACCTCTCGTTGTCCAAAAATAATTAGAGTTATTCCTCATTTTGATGATGTTTTTTCATTTGAAAAAGAGGACTGCAAAAAATATAATTTAAAATCTGCTACAAACTGGATCTATAATTCTGGCTGTAATGTGCCTCAAAAACCATTTGAATATAAGGTTTTTAATATTATTTCAAAAGATAGAAGATTACCTATTCTTTCCAGAATTACAGCTGATCTTAAAGCAAAAAATATCAGTCACAAATTTTTTGTTTTTGATAAAAAATACAGACAACAAGCTTCGACTATTGAATTTATAACAAATCATATTCCGTTATCAGAAATAAATGAATATATAAACCGCTCGCAGGTTTTACTTGATGTGAATCGAAAAGGTCAAAGCGGACTTACATTTCGAGTATTTGAGAGCATAGGATTGCAGAAAAAACTAATTACCACAAATTCGGATATCGTAAATTACGATTTTTACAATCCTAAGAATATTTTGGTAATTAACGAAGATAATCCTGATATTCCGTTATCCTTTTTTGAATCAGAATATGAAAATTTACCTGATAATATTTTTTATAAATATACATTAGAAGGCTGGATTGATAATGTAATTTATAATACTCAGACAATTTAATAAAAAAATAATGGCTCAAAATATATACATCGTTTGTCCACCTAAAAAAGCGACTGGAGGTCCGGAAGCGTTACATCAATTAGGTTATATCTTAAATTCACTTGGATATAATGCTAAGATGTTATATTCTAAACATAAAAAAGATCCTGTACATCCATTTTACAAAAATTATAATGTTCCCTACGTTATGAAAGTAAAGGATAGTGCCGAAAATATAATGATTATACCAGAATCAATGACCAATCTTATTGCCAAATATCCTTTGGCACAGAAAAAAGTTTGGTGGTTAAGTCTTGATTTTTACGAGGTTTTGATGAATAGCCGTGAAAAGAAAAAAAATTGGATTCGAAAAATATTTGTGCCTTATAAACATACAGAATATCGTTTTGAACCAAATAAAACTGTTACGCATTGGTACCAATCACAAAGAACAAAAGAGTTTTTACTAACTAAAAAACTCGACAATGATATTGCTTATTTATGTGATTATGTGACGGAGCTTTTCTTTGAAAATTTGCCCGAAGAAAACAGTTTTCCAAAAGAAAACATTATCACTTACAACCCGAAAAAAGGATTGGATAAGATTGAAAAATACATGAATCTTCTTCCTCAATACAATTGGATACCGTTAAGCGGAATGTCACGAGAAGAAATGAGAGATACTTTACGAAAAACAAAATTGCATTTAGATTTTGGTTACTTTCCGGGAAGAGATAAAATTCCGAGAGAAGCATTAATTTCCGGTGTTTGTTTGTTAACAGGTCGTGATGGTACATCTGCCTTTAAAGAAGATCTGGGAATACCTGAAAAATATAAATTACATGCTGATGAAATGCAAACCGAAAAAGTAACGGAACTTATCAATCACGCAATGAATAATTACGAAGAAGTTTTTGAAGAATTATCCTCTTTCAGAGCCTTTGTTATGAATGAAAAAAGCCGAATGATCGAAGACGTAAAAAATCTTTTTAATAAAAATTAATTTTAATATTTTAATTTGAACCATTAAGAGATTAAGCTTATTAACCTTTGAACTTATTTTTTTTAATGTCTTATATAGTCTAGAAGAATTAATACTATATGACCATTGGAAAAAAACATAATAATTTGAACTATTAAGAAATTAAGTTTCATTAAGCAACCAAACTTAATTTTTCTTAATCTCTTAATGGTGAAAAAATATTAAAAACAACTTTTTAATAAAAACTAACTAAAAAACTATGCTTGTAAGCGTTGTAATGATTACTTATAATCACTCTTTATATATTAAACAGGCGATTGAGAGTATTTTATCGCAGGTTACTGATTTTGAATTTGAACTGATTATTTCAAATGATAAATCTACAGATGATACAGATCTGGTTATAAGAGAAACTCTGGCGCAAAACCCAAATGCACATAAAGCAAAATATATCAACCACGAAACTAATCTTGGAATGATGCCTAATTTTGTTTCTGCGCTTAGCAATGCTACCGGTAAATATATCGCATTATGCGAAGGTGACGACTATTGGTGTGATGATAAAAAACTACAAATTCAGGCCGATTTTTTAGAGAACAATCCTGATTTTAGTATTTGCTTTAGCAATGTAGGTTTATTGACTAACAGCGGAATGAAGGAAGATAATCGAAAAAAGAAAATTCCTGAAGTTTCGACTATTAAAGAACTTGCAAAAAACAATTTCATACACACGCCAAGTGTACTATATCGAAATCATCTTATTAAGGAATTTCCAAAATATTTTATTGAAGCTCCAATTGGAGATTATTTCCTGCACATGTTAAATGCGCAACATGGAAAAATTAAATATATCGACAAGGTATTGGCCGTTTATAGAATACACGATGCTTCGTATTGGTCTTCTAAGAAAAATGAAGAACAACGAACCATTATCATTAATTTTCTAAACACATTGAAAACATTTTTTGATGATGATATTCAAAAAATAATTAATCGTCAGATCGAGAAGATTCAATCAAAAGATATGTCGTTTTTCGAGAAAAAACTGTTTAAGCTAAAAAGTTTTTTCAACCGATAAAATAATTTCCAATAAAAAAAAGAAGCCTGTTATTACTACAATAACAGGCTTCTTTTTTACAATTATAATAGTTTTAGAAATTTAATGTTTTGGCAGGAACACCAAAAACAGTAGTATTTTCTTTTACATTTTTTATCACTAAACTCGCAGCACCAACAGTTGCCCCTTTTCTAACAATTATATTAGGTAAAACGGTCGATCTTGTATTCAGGCAAACTTCATCTTCTAATATCGCATATCCGCCAGTAAAACTATAAGCGTTTATATGGCACCATTTACCAATCTTAGAATCATGTCCAATCGCTACAAACCCCTGAATCGTTACAAAATCATCTACTGTACAATCATTACTAATATTAGAATACATAAAAGCAATTAAACCAATACCCAGTTTTACATTTGAATGGACAATTACAGTTGGATGTATTAAATTAATAAACTTACCTCCTTTACTCCCGATTATTTCAACATAATGCTTTTTCCATTTTACACTTCCAAGTGCGCAACAAAAAATATCATTTTCCTGAATTACATAATCTTCAACATTGCCAATAATTTCGGGATAATTTTCAAAACCCTCTAATGCATCTTCTTTGTCATCTAAAAAGCCTTTTACGATATAGTCTTTTTTATAACCTTCACACTGCAGGGCTAAATTATAAACCTCACGTCCATAACCTCTTGCTCCTATTATTATTAAGTTTTTCATCAGTTTATTATTAAATTACAAGCTCCCCACGAATATCCAACTCCAAAACCGGCTATTATCATATTTTGGATATTTTCTAATTTGCCTTCTTTTACAGCCTCATACAAAGCAATTGGTATTGTAGACGAAACCGTATTACCACAATGCGCCATGCTGATATAAAACTTATCTTCCGGAATTTTTATTTTTTTCCTAAGATGATTAAGCATATATTTATTAGCTTGATGAAAAACAAATAAATCAATATCATCCTGTTTCAAATTTGCTTTTTCAAGCATTCCCTGAATCAATTTTGGAACAAATTCTCCAGTAAAATTGAAAATTTCGGTTCCGTTCATAAACAGATTTTTATCGTTTCGAACATTTCCAAACTCATCACTTATATCTTCATTATCGTTTAAAACAGGAAAACGCATTCCGCCTTGTTTTACGATTAAGTTTTCAGCACCTTTTCCATCCGTTCCAAAAACAAAATTACCAATAGAACAAAAACCTTTCTCGCTGGATATTAAAGTCGCCGCGGCGGCATCTCCAAATATGGTTTTATTACTTTTATCTTTTGGATGTATAAATTTTGAATACGTTTCAGATGTAATCAGCAAAATGTTTTTCGCCATTTCACCGGCAATTAACCCTTTTGCCAGACTTAATCCATAAACAAAACCTGAACATCCTAAATTATAATCTAAAGCTCCGATTGTTGTATTCAATCCAAGTTTTTCCTGAATAATACAAGCAGTTGTTGGCAAAAAATAATCAGGACTTTGGGTACAAAACAATAAAAAATCAATTTCTGATCTGTCAATATTATGTTCCTTGAATAATTTTTCGGCCGCTTTTATGGCCATGTCAGATGAAAATTCATCTTTGGCACTTATATGTCTTGAATTAATTCCCGTTTTAGAACTGATTTTTTCAATGTCCCATTCCGGAAATTCCTGATTGATCAAATCATTAGATAAAATTTCTTCAGGCAAATAATACGAAATAGCTTTAATATTAGCTTTCATGCTGCAAAAATTTTAAATACGTTTTTTGAAAATGATGTACGCGTTCTTCTTCATCAGAAAGCTTTCCGGACAAATTAGTATGTCTTACCCCTTGCTGAACCAACTGACAAACTGCTTTGTCTTCATCAAATACCTGTCGGTTAAAATTGGTCAATGATTCCTCAAAAGCTTTAATCAGAATGGACTTCTCATTAGGATTCTCCGTTTTTGTGGTAAAAACATGACTTGTAAATCTTGAAACATCTGAGGTAATTGGTTCTATTACAGAATAATTAAACGATATACCGTGTGTACTTGATATCAATAGATTAGGGAAAATCAAAATGTGCTTATACCCTTCAATATCATAATTTCTAGGCGAAAAATAAGTATTGATCTTTTTATATCCTCCCTTATCTTTTACAATATTTAAATCACTTGTCCAGCTTGAATTATTCTTATCAAATTCAAATTCTAAGCCTGAAGGTTCTAACTTGGCAAGCGTTTCGGCATGAATTAATCCAACATGATAACTTTCTAATGTATTTTCGACAATTACCTTCCAGTTTGCTGTAATTTCCATCGAATTAACATCAATTCTATCTCCTAAAGACAATGACATTTCTTTTAGTTCCTTATAAAAAATGCCTATAAAATCCTCCAGAGGTTCCATGTTTTCGTTTAAAGTAACAAAACATAAATTGCCGCAAAAAGAAACTTGAAATTCTTTCAGTTTCATTTCGCAAAGTTCTTCTTTTGTAAACTTCTTGAATAATGGTTTTTTAGGAATCCCACTCGGAATTCCTTCTTTATCGTACGCCCAGCCATGATACGGACACATTAAAGGTCTGTTACCTGATTTTTCTTGTTGAATTATAGAAAATCTGTGTGAGCAAACATTCAAAAAAGCTTTAATGGTTCCTCTTACATTTTGAATGACAATTGGTGTACCCGAAATTTTCACGGTAACAAAATCGTTGTCATTTTCAAAATCAGATTTAAATCCCACAAAATGCCAAACCTTATTAAACAACATCTCATTTTCCTGAGTAAAAATGTCGTTGTCATGATAATGAATAGCGGGTATATTTGAGTTCATATATTTTTATTTCAATGTAAATCCTCCGTCAATAATTAAATCTGAACCCGTCATCCATTTACTAATATCACTTAATAAATACATAATCAGTCCCGCAACATCTGATGGTTCACCGTATCCTAAGGGATATTCTGATTCTGCTTTTTTTAATTCTTCATCAGAAACCACATCACTGGCTTTATCTGTCATTGCCGTTTTTATAATTCCCGGACTTACGCTATTAGATCGTATTCCCTGAGAAGCTAATTCAGAAGCCAACACCTTAGAAAAAGCACTTAGAGCCGCTTTTGATGCTGTGTACATTGCCGTCCCCGGAACACCTAATTTTGAAGAAATCGAGGAAACAAAAACAAGTGATCCTCCTTTTTTTAGTAATTTACTTTTTATCAATTTCTGGCTTAACACCACATTGCTGTCAAAATTGGTAGCAAAAACCGAATTTATTTTACTTTCGTTTAAGAATTTAACTGGTAAATATTCGACTACACCTGCATTAAAAACAACGCCATCATACGGTAAACTTTCACTAATTAATGCCGTAAAATTAGCCGAATCAGAAAGGTCTACAACTTGTATTTTATGACCATCACCACTTAATAACGCCAATGTTTCATCCAATTTTTCGATGTTTCTCCCAATAATGGTAAGTTTTGCACCCAACTCAGAAGCCGTAATCGCAATTTGCCTTCCTATTCCTGATGAAGCGCCGGTAACTAATATATTTTTATCCTTTAATGTAATCATATTTTACAATTCAATTAATTCTAGTGATTCAATCTTACAATCTTTCGCCAACATTGTTCCCCATGATAATCCAACACCAAAACCGCACATTATTATATTTGACGGTTTGTTTAAAATGGCTTCTTTTAACTCTGAAACAATTGTCAACGGAATTGTTGCTGAAGAAGTATTCCCGAAATTTTTCAGAGAATAAGGCACTTTCTCCGCAGGAAGTTTCAGTTTTTTGGCGATCATTTTATTCATCATCATATTTGCCTGATGAAAAACAAAATAATCAACCTGATCTTTATCAATTTTAAAATCAGCAATTAGTTTATTGACTGTTTTAGGTCCTTGTGTTATTCCAAAACTAAAAACATCCATACCATCTAAAACCAGATCGCAGGAAGTTCTCTCAATTCCTTTTTCTATGGTTTGAATTTGCAATGAATCATTATTGATTCTATTTCTTGAACCTCCGTCAGGAACTATAATTGTTTTATATCCTGATCCGTCAGATCCTAAATCAAATGAAAATTCTGCACCATCAGAAAATTCCAATGCTGTTGCAGATCCCGCATCTCCAAAAAGAGGCAAAGTACTTTTATCTGTTTTTGAAATAATTTTACTGATTGTATCTCCCGCAAGTAATAATCCTTTTTTAATTCCGGTTGTTTTCATCATGCTTGTCAAAATCGACAATCCATAAACATAACCGGAACAGCCCAAAGGCACATCAAAAGCAATGCAGTTTGTTGATAAACCTAACCTGTCCTGAAGTATCGACGCCGAAACAGGTAAAATATAATCGCCCGTTTGTGACACAAAAACTAAAATTTCGATTTCTTCTTTTTGCCAGTTTAAATCTTTGATTAATTTTTCAGCAGCTTCACAGCATAAATCAGAAGTACAAATTTCTTTTGTTGCAATACGTCGTTCTTCAACTCCGGTTACTTCAATAAACTTTTGAATTTCTTCCTGCGTCAGTATATCTAAGTCAATGTTGCGTTCCACATCTTTGGGAACACAACACGAAATACCTTTTATTGCAATATCCTTTACTGAAAAAGTAGCCATTTAATTATCCTTTATTTTTAATTATTTCGAAGATATCATTTAATGAAGTCGAAGATTTAATATCATCACCCGTTAATTTTACAGAGTATTCTTCATCAGCCATCGCAATTAATGATAATGCTGTTAATGAATCCCATTCTTCCAAATCTCTAAAAACAGTTTCTTGTTTAATTAATGCAGCATCTGTATCATCTAAAATATCTGCAAAATTTTGCAAAAAAGTGTTGATTTCCATAGTATTCTTAAATTTATTTTGAGTTTATTATTCTATTAATTTTTATAAAAGATCAGATAAAAAATATTCATTTGACAAATAATTAAAAAAGTCCTTAAAATGTTGTCATTCAAACATGTCAGATATTAATCCTGTTACATATACTGTTATAATGCTGGCTTATGCCAAAAATTCAGGTTTCTTTTCCTATTTTTACCCCACAAATATAACAATAGTTTACCCTTAAAGGAAATTAAACTCACTAATCAATAATTAAATGATTCCCGTAACCAAAACTTTTTTACCTCCACAAGAAGAATATAATTCTTTTCTAAAACGGGCATGGGATAAAGCTTGGCTCACAAATCGTGGCGAACTTACAATAGAATTAGAAGATAAACTAAAAAAACATCTTGATGTTTCTCACCTTATAATTACTAATAACGGTACAATTCCTATTCAAATTGCATTAAAACTATTTGGTAAAGGTGGAGAAATTATCACAACTCCTTTTTCTTATGTTGCTACTTCGGCAGCAATTGTATGGGAAAATTGTACGCCAGTTTTTGTTGATATCCATCCAGAATATTTAACAATTGATGAAACCAAAATAGAAAGTGCAATAACGCCAAAAACAACAGCGATATTAGCAACTCACGTTTTTGGAAATCCATGTCATGTTGAAGCTATTGAAAGCATCGCCAAAAAACACAATCTAAAAGTGATTTATGATGCAGCACATTCTTTTGGAGTTAAGTACAACAACCAATCTATATTTAATTTTGGAGATGTAAGCACTTGCAGTTTTCACGCCACAAAATTATTTCACACCGGAGAAGGTGGCGCAATGTTTTGCAATAATGACGAAACTTATCATCAATTATTTTACAGTCATAATTTTGGACATAACGGACCTTTGGAATTTCATGGATTAGGAATTAATGCCAAAATCTCTGAGTTACAAGCAGCAATGGGTCTGGCAGTTTTTCCATATATGAATCATATTATTACAGAAAGAAAAAAAGTAGTCGATTTTTACCGTGAAAATTTAAACTTTGAAGCTGTAAAAACCATAAAAATAAGAGAAAATACAGAGTGGAATTACAGCTATTATCCCATAATTTTTAATTCAGAAGCTACTTTATTAAAAATTCAGGAAGCTTTATTAAAAGAAGATATTTTACCACGACGCTACTTTTATCCTTCTTTGAATACAATCGATTATGTAAAAGGAGCCGAAATGCCAATATCAGAATCTATCGCATCACGAATCGTCTGTTTACCTCTTTATGTAGGACTTTCGAAGGAAGTTTTAGAAAAAATAACTCAAATTATAAATACAATAACAGCATAATATCAAAGTCATTCTGTTATTAATAAAATATTTCTAAACTTATGAATCAAGACATAAACACTGAAATCCATAACGCTTACGAAGTTATCAAAGAAGGCGGAATCATTCTTTATCCTACTGATACCGTTTGGGGAATTGGCTGTGACGCTACAAATCCTGAGGCTGTTGCCAAAATATACAAATTGAAACAACGTGCCGAAACAAAAAGCATGATTGTATTGATGAATGGCGAAAAGATGATGTACAATGTGTTCAAAAACATTCCTGAAGTTGCCTGGCAAATTTTAGATTTATCTGAAAAACCAACTACTTTGATTTTAGATGAACCAAGAAATGTGGCCAAAAATATCATTGCAGAAGATAATTCTCTTGGAGTTCGTTTAGTAAAAGACCCTTTTTGCTTCAAATTGTTAGAGCGAATGAAAAAACCTTTAGTTTCAACTTCGGCTAATATCTCGGGGCAACCCACACCTATCGCTTTCAAATATATTAGTCCTGAAATCATAAAAGGTGTTGATTATGTAGTGAAATTAAATCAGGATAAAGTTGCCGGAAAACCTTCGACGATCATCAAATTAACTAATGATGCGCAGGTAAAAGTGATTCGTAAATAATTGTTGATTATTAATTGTTAATTATTAATGTCTTAAGTTCATCTAAAAAAAGCTTAGAAGCTTTTATATTCAAAACTGACTTCGACTTCGTTCAGTCTGACAAAAGATTCAATTGTCGTTTGAGTGAAATCGAAGAATATTCAAGAAAAAAAACTCAGCAACTTAGTCTCTCAGTCCCGAAGCCCAATGTCATTACGTTAAGGGGAAATCTATAAAATTACTTAACAGTTTAATCAAGAAAGTAATTAGAAAAATCCGTTTTTATCAGCGTTTTCGCTTTAGCGAATCCGTAAAATCAGCGTCTAATTTTGACGCGGATAAAACAGATTTACTTCGTAAAAACGCGGATAAAAACGGATTTGATTTGCAATAATTTTATTTCTATAATGACATTGCCCGATCCTGTCCCGAAGTTTCGGGATCGGGACGGGATCGGGACGAGATTGCAACTCAAAAAAACTTTGAACCTTTGCAACTCTGAACCTCTGAACCTTTTATAAAGTTTTCAGACTTTGAACCAACCAATCGATATCCTCTTTTGTATTATAATGACTAAATGAAATTCGGAGATTTGGCAATTTTAAATCCGTTTCCGATAACATTTCTTTCAACACATGCGATGGCCTAATACTTCCGGATTGACACGCACTTCCTCTTGAAACTGCAATTCCCTTCATATCCAGACTAAACAAAAGCATCGAAGTTTTATCTTCGGAAAAAGGCAAAATAATATTGATGATATTATAAAAATCATCTTTTTTACCATTGATTCTAAAACCCGGGATATGCATTTCCAGTTGCTCAATCAAATACATTTTTATATCTGTAATGTATTTTCTTTCCTGATCTAAATTTTCGTAAGAAAGCGACAAAGCTTTTGTCATTCCCGCAATTTGATGTACCGCTTCAGTTCCTGCGCGAAGTCCTTTTTCTTGTTCTCCTCCAAAAATTAAAGGCTGTAAACCAGAGTTTTTTCGAACAAAAACAAAGCCTACTCCTTTTGGTCCATGAAATTTATGCGCACTTGCTATTATAAAGTCAACAGGCGTTTTCTGTAAGTCAATTTCGGTTTTCCCGATAGATTGTACGGTATCTGAATGAAATAAGACACCATATTGCTTGCAAATAATCCCAACTCTATCCAGATCTAAAATAGTTCCGGTTTCGTTGTTTACATGCATTAAGCTGACAATCGTCTTTTTTTCCTCTGATAATAAATTCGACAAATGAGTCAAATCGATACTTCCGTCAGGATTAACAGTAACATAATCAACCTGAATATTATAATCAGATTGCAATGCCATAACGGTATGCAAAACGGCATGATGCTCAATTTTTGTCGTAATGATTCTCTCCACTTTAAGATCTTCAACCGCAGAGCGCAGTATCCAGTTATCCGCTTCAGTTCCTCCCGAAGTGAAAATAATTTCCTGTGCAGAGCAATTTAAATGCTTGGCAATACTTTTTCTTGAAAGTTCTAAAACAGTTTTTCCATTGCGTCCAAAACTATGTGTAGAAGACGGATTACCATAATCTTCTGTCATAACTTTAATCATTTCCTGAATGACTTCAGGGCGCATAGCTGTTGTAGAGGCGTTGTCGAGGTATACTTTTTTCATCGCTGCAAAGTTATGAAATATCAATTGTGAAATCTTAAATATCATTTGCGAAATTTTTCACTATTTTTGCTCCAAATAAAATTACGATGAAAAAATACGCAAGCCTTCTCTTCTTTGCATTACTTTTAAATGGTTGCGATGATGGCGATTTAAAAGTTGATACTATAGATTTTAACACTGTTGCCTCAACAAACTGCGATACAACAAACACCTTACTTTATAAAATTAAAGACAGAGAATCATTGTTGCTGCAATTAGCTCCAAGCAGCTTAATAAATAACCCCACCCTCCTGGATACGCTAACTTACAACATCGACAATAGTAATTTTCGTGTTCTATACAGAGCTTATGATGGTGCAGTTGGTGTACCAAACATCTGTGGTATAATACCTCCTAAAACACCTAATGTTATAGAAGAATGGGTAGGAACTCAGGGAAAAATACAAATTACAACTACGCAAATTACCTCTGTTCCAAGCGAAGTAGACGGTAGCACCCGGGTTACGGGATATAACCACAGTATCGTTTTTAAAAATATAACCTTTTTAAAACCTAGCGGACCACAAGTTGAGCAAGAATATGTTTTTGGTGATTTTAAAATTACGATAACACCAACTCCTATAACTTTTGCGAAACCGGAAGAGGCAGGAGAATGCCCGGATTTAAAACAAGTTTACAATTATAATGCAGCATTCTATATCATGCTTCAAAATTTTGATCCTACTTTATTTGTAAATGAAGCGACCCCAGCAGGACATCCCAGAACAAGAGATATAACTGCCACACAAAACAATGTAGTATATCGTACCCTTACCGGTGTTGCTTTAAATAAAGATTATTTCTGTCAGGTTACCACTCCAACAAATCCTGCTGTAAAAGAAACCTGGAACGGTACTAATGGAACTGTTGAAGTTACTACACAAATAGCAGGAAATTTAGTTCAGCACACAATTGTAATAAAAGATGTAACGCTTGTAAAAGGAAACAGCAGCTTTAAACTAGGTAATAATTTTGCGATGGGAACTATCACCAAATCGTTAAATTAGGTCTTAAAAAACTGGTCTCAAAACCAATTTAATTCTTACAAAAAACGTCCGTTTTTCTAAACTGATTTATATACAAAATCAGAGAGAAAAACGGACGTTTTTTTATGCTTTAAAACGAACTGCTTTAGATCAAAAAAGTAATTTTATTTATTATTTTGTCTAAAATAAACTTCGGTTGCACCTAAACCATATTTTTGATAATTGGCATCCTGAAAATCTATTCCGTCATAACGGCCTAATAAAAAATCAAGTTCGGCTTTCAAAATTCCTTCGCCAACACCGTGAATAAAAACGATTTTCGGAATGCGATTTCGGATCGCAAATTCAATATGTCTTTTGGCAGTTTCTGTCTGTAAAGTCAGGATATCATAATTTGACATTCCGCGTTTGTTTGGAACCAGTTTTTCGATATGCAAATCAAATTCCGGAGCGGGAATTTCACGTTTATCTTTCTTTTCTTTTACAAAACTCCTTGGTTTTGGCTCTGTTTTCTCTTTTGTAATTTCATCTAAATTAATTCTTTTAATAGAATTCATTAAATTACTGAAATCATGAATTTTAAGCAACTCATTGACAAAAAATGTCATCACGAATCCATCCTCAGTTTCAATCAAAACTTCATTATTTTTAACCGAAACTACCGTTCCGTTTATGGCTTCGTCCAAGACTGAAACCTTATCTCCTTTAGTCAACATCCTGCTCCTCTTTATTTTGATTTTTACTTGGTGTTTTTGCGCTCAGCTGCATCATTCCAAACATGAAAACTGCAATTGCAATTACCGTGATATAGACATTTTTTTCTGGTGAAACCTGCTCGTATAATGCAACCGAAATAGCAAGAATCATTATTATAATCTTAATCGCTTTCATATTTTAAAGTATAAGTCTTCAAAAGTATAAAACTTTAAAATAGCAGTTCCTTTCTTTTGAAATGTTATCAATTATTTTTTTTGTAAAATTGTAAAAAATAATCGACTTGAACTTAGAAAAATATATGATCCCTTGCCTATTCAAAACATTCTTTGGAGTTGAGTGTTTAGGATGCGGTTTTCAGCGTGCTTTAGTCTTACTTTTTCAAGGTAAATTTTCGGCTGCTTTTCAGATGTATCCGGCAGTCTTCACTACTCTTCTATTTTTTACTTTTGTCGCTTTATATTTTTTAGACAAATCAAGAAACTACAAAAAAATCGTTTGGAATATAGCACTTCTAAATCTCGTTTTTATGCTTGGCGGATATTACTATAAACACTTCTATCTTTAATTTTTTTGAATTAAAAATGGCTGAAATTATTTCTTGATTTGGTTCAAAATATCATTCATCATTTCAATTTGAACTTTTTGAATTTCGATTAATTCTTGTTGCTGATGCATAATCATATGATCGATTTTGTCATGGATCATTCTAATTTCCAATTCGGATTTCAGATTGATCATATAATCTTTTTTAGCTCTGTTTCTGTCTTTCTCTTCCTGACGATTTTGGCTCATCATAATTACCGGAGCCTGCAATGCTGCAATACAGGATAAAATCAAGTTCAGTAAAATAAACGGGTACGGATCAAAACCTTTATTGACTAAAATATAAACATTCGCAGCAATCCAAACTATGATAAAAAATAAAAACGAAAGAATAAATGTCCAGCTTCCGCCAAAATCAGCCACTTTATCCGCTATTTTTTGACCAAAACTTCTCGTTTCCGGCTCATCTTCCACAATACTAACTATTGATTTATCTTCTTTTAAAGAAGTAATAACACTTTTTTCAAGATCAGAAAGCGTTCCAATTTCGGTAGATAAATAATTCGAAACATATACTTGGCGATATTCATTTAGTTCTTTAACAGCAATACAATCGTCTTCACTAAAAGAAGGATGATCCTTGACAATTAGCCCTAAAATTGGATCATGTATCGATTTTCCACAAATTTTCTCACTTTCCGGAAATTCAAGATTGGAAATAGCGCTCTTAAAAGTTGAATTATTTTTCATTTTTATAAATTTTACTGGCTAATTTACGCATTTAACTTCTTAAGAATCATATAAAATAATCGCTTTTATCATTCTTTTTTTTATCACAAATTGAATTCGCTATGCAAAATTTCTTTAGTTAATTCGTGCCCTTATTTACAAAAAACACCTTACTTTTAACGTTTTAAATTATCCACTCAATTTTACAATTGTGACAAAAGACAGCATCATACAAAATATAAAAGCTCTAAAAAGCCATTCAAACATTAATTACGGAATCAAAACCAAAACTGAAGATTTTACCGAAAAGCTTTTCTATACTCTTTTTGATTCGAATGCCGCTTTAGATGAAAGCATCGACGAGCTCGAAATTCGCTTTAAAGAGATTGCTGTTCTGGCTTGCAAAAAACCGGAAAACTTATGCGAATCGATTTGGGATCGATTCCTCGAAAAACTACCAATTGTCTTAGAAAAACTAAATGACGATGCAGCCTATATTTTAGAAAATGATCCTGCATCAAACAGTATTGACGAAGTTTATTTGGCATATCCCGGTTTCTACGCAATTGCCATTTACAGATTAAGTCACGAGCTCTATAATCTTGATTTATTATTGTTCTCGAGATTAATGAGCGAATATGCACATCGAATTACAGGAACTGATATTCATGCCGGTGCTCAAATTGCCTCACCGTTTTTTATAGATCACGCCACCGGAATTGTTATTGGTGAAACGAGCGTTATCAAAAAACATGTTAAAATTTATCAAGGTGTAACCCTTGGCGCATTAAGCGTAAGCAAGGAAATGAAAAATGCAAAAAGACATCCAACAGTAGAAGCGAATGTTTGCATTTATGCCAATGCGACTATTTTGGGCGGCGAAACCACTATTGGCAAAAACAGTATTGTTGGAGGAAATGCCTGGATTACAAAATCCATTCCCGAAGATTCAATCGTGCTGAATACTACTACAACTGAAGTTAAAATAAAAGAAAAGAAATAAAAATGGGTCCACAGAAATTGCTTAACCTAATTGGAAATACTCCATTGATGGAAACTGTCAATTTGGTTAAAAATAAAAACGTAAAACTTTTACTGAAACTTGAAGGAAATAATCCGGGTGGAAGTGTAAAAGACAGAGCTGCGTACAATATGATTGCTTCTGCTCTTGAAAGAGGTGACATTAAAAAAGGTGATAAACTAATTGAAGCAACAAGTGGTAACACTGGAATTGCGCTTGCAATGATTGCACAATTGTTTCAAATAGAAATAGAATTGGTTCTGCCGGAAGATTCTACAAAAGAACGAACGCAAACCATGCGTGCTTATGGCGCTACAGTAATTTTAACGCCCGCTAGTGAAGGAATTATTGGTTCAAGGGATTATGCCGATAAAAAAGTAGCCGAAGGCGGTTATTTGATGCTAAATCAGTTTGCAAATGACGACAACTGGAAAGCACATTATAAAACCACAGGTCCTGAAATCTGGAATGATACTGATGGAACGGTTACACACTTTGTTTCGGCAATGGGAACAACCGGAACAATCATTGGAACTTCGACTTACTTAAAAGAAAAAAATCCGGCTATTCAAATCATAGGCGCACAGCCAAGCGATGGATCTCAGATTCCCGGAATCCGAAAATGGCCTCAGGAATATTTACCTAAAATTTTTGATGCTTCAAAAGTGGATACTGTTGTAGATGTCAGCGAAGAAGAAGCGCGCGAAATGACCAAAAGATTAGCACTTGAAGAAGGTGTTTTTGCCGGAATGAGCAGCGGAGGTTCTGTTGCTGTTGCCCTTAAAATTGCCGAAGAATTAGAATCAGGCGTAATTGTAGCCATTATATGCGATCGCGGTGATCGTTATTTGTCTTCGGATTTATTTGATTAAGAAAAGGTGCAAAGTTGCAAAGGTTCAGAGGCACAAAGGTAAATCCCAAAAAGACGCACTGCTGCGCGCCTCTACAGAAAATCTTTGCCTTAAAAACCTGTGTTAATCAGTTCAATCCGTAAAATCCGTGGGCACACAAAAGACGCACTGCTGTGCGTCTCTACAAAAAACCTCTGTCCCTCTGAACCTTTTTTTAAACCTTTGAACCTCTACAAAAAATGAACTACAGAAAACTAGGAAAAACAAACTTCAATATATCTGAAATCTCACTTGGCACCTGGCAGGTTGGAGGAAAATGGGGATCTGCTTTTGATAATAAAACTGCAGACAAACTTTTGAATACTGCAATTGACAATGGCGTAAATTTTATTGATACCGCCGATGTTTATGAAAATGGCTTAAGCGAAACTGCTGTTGGACGTGTAGTTCGCTCAAGATCTGAACGCATTTATGTTGCTACAAAATGCGGACGACATATCAACCCGCATGTTAGCGAAGGCTACCAGCCAAAAGTACTTCAGAAATTTGTTGAAGACAGTCTAAAAAGAATGAATTTAGAAACTTTAGATTTGATTCAGTTGCACTGTCCTCCTACTGAAGTTTTTTATCGTCCCGAAATTTTCGAACTATTTGACCGATTAAAAGAGCAGGGTAAAATCCAGAATCTTGGTGTTAGTGTCGAAAAAGTCGAAGAAGCCTTAAAAGCAATCGAATATTCGAATGTAACAACGGTTCAGATTATTTTTAATTTATTTCGCCAGCGTCCATCTCAATTATTTTTCTCTGAAGCCAGAAAAAAAGATATCGGAATCATTGCGAGAGTTCCTCTGGCAAGCGGACTTTTAACGGGTAAATTTGATGCAAAAACTATTTTTGAAGCTCAGGATCATCGAAACTTCAATAGAAACGGAGACGCTTTTGATAAAGGCGAAACTTTTTCAGGAATTGACTATGAATTAGGTTTAAAAGCCGTTGAAGAATTAAAAGCATTATTTCCGGAAACCGCAAATCTTGCTCCAATTGCACTTCAGTGGATTTTGAGTTTTGAAGATATCAGCTGTATTATTCCGGGTGCTTCAAAAGAAAGCCATGTTTTATCGAATTTATCTCTTTATGATTTACCAAAATTAACTCCGGATAAAATTGCGGCGATGAATGCAATTTACGACGAATACATTAAACCTTCTGTACATCATCTTTGGTAATTTTTTAAGGTTCTATCAAATCCGTTTTTATCCGCGTTTTTACGAAGTAAATCTGTTTTATCCGCGTCAAAATTAGACGCTGATTTTACTGATTCGCTAAAGCGAAAACACTGATAAAAACGGATTTTTCTAATTACTTTCCTGATTAAACTGTTAAGTATTTTTTATAGATTCCATTAACTTAATAACATTGGGCTTCGGGACTGAGGTTCTAAGTTTTTTTTAAGTAAAAACCTTAAAATTCTTATTTCAAATCAATAATTAATATCAAACTCAATTTTGAATTCAGCGCCCCTGTTTTTCCCTTCGCTTGTGGCGCTTAATTTACCTTTGTTTCTTTCGATAATTTTTTTGCACAAATACAATCCAATTCCGGTTGACAATTCATTGGCAGTTCCTAATCGGCTCATTTTTGTGAATTTCTTAAACAATTCATCAATCTGAGTTTTATCAAAACCAATTCCCTTATCTGCAACTGTTATAACCAAATTGGAGCTTTGGATGTATATTTTAACTTTAATCTCGCTGTCAAAGTACGAGAACTTAATTGCATTGCTGATTAGATTAACTAAAACCTGAACCAATAAACCTTCGTCAATTTTAAGTTTTGCTTCGACTAATTCTAAACTTAAATCCAACTTAATATTTTTATCGATTAAGCGCTGTTCAACCTGTTCGTTTATGAAAGGCAAAATATTAGGAAAGACAATATTTTTTGGATCATGATTTACTTTTACAATCTGATCTTGTTCTTTTAGCAGTTTTATAAAATTTTCGATGTATCGGAATTGCAAGTTTGTCGACTCACAAATTAATTCGGCAAGATGTTTAATCGACTCCGGTGGATCTTCACTCAAAATCAGTTTTGCCAAACCTTGAGGATTTCCGGCAAAATTTTTCAAATCATGAGAAAGCATATAAATCAAATCTTGTTTTTCATTGATAAAACTTTCAGATTCATAGATTGATTCCTGAATATTACACATCAACAACCCGGCTTCATCTGAATATTCTGTTGGCAAAACCGATAATTTTCTGTTATTTCTATAATCATCCAATGATTTTGAAGCTAACGAAATAGGCTTAATTAATTGATTCAAAATAATAAGCGTCACTAAAGTCGCTACTAAAGTCATTATTAAAGCAAAAATTACAATCGAAATTGGAGAAATAGAATGGTTTGAAAAAAGCACAAAAAATAGTATGCCAATTAAGGGAATATGAATACCTATAAAAGCAACAAATAGGAATTTGAAAACATAACTTTTTCTCAGAAAGCCAATTTGTGAAAGATTATGATACAACTTCATAAAAAATAATAACAATACTATAGGTTAACAATGTAGCATTTGGGGTTATTGCTATAAACAAAGTTAGTTTTTAAACTTGATAAAACTAGTAATTTGAAGAATTTGATAAAATATTTTGAAATTTAAATTTATAAAAGTTTACAAACCCTTATTTTTGCGCTATGGGAAGAAAAAATACAGACAAAGTTGTCTTTCATCAAATTCAAGTTCTTGATGCTGGAGCAAAAGGAGTATCAGTGGCTAAGGCTCCTGACGGAAAAGTAATCTTTATTCCGAATGTTGTTCCGGGTGATGTTGTTGACGTTCAAACTTTCAAAAAAAGAAAAGCCTATTATGAAGGCAAAGCCGTAAAATTTCACGAATTTTCAGAACATCGTATTGAACCAATATGCGAACATTTTGGAGTTTGTGGAGGTTGTAAATGGCAAAATATGAAATACAGCCAACAGTTGTATTACAAACAAAATGAAGTAAAAAATCATTTGCAGCGTATAGGAAAAGTTGAACTTCCTGAATTTGAAGATATTTTAGGTTCAGAAAAACAGTTTTTCTATAGAAACAAAATGGAATTTTCGTTTTCTAACAGTCGTTGGTTAACAGAGAAAGAAATTGAAAGCACAGAAGATTTAGGAAACAGAAACGCATTAGGATTTCATATTCCGAAAATGTGGGATAAAATTCTTGACATTAATAAATGCCATTTGCAGGAAGATCCTTCAAACGCGATCAGAAACGAAATTAGGGATTTTGCTAACGAACACAATTTAGCATTCTTTAATCCAAGAGAGCAATCTGGTTTACTTCGCACTTTTATGATCCGTACAGCTTCAACTGGTGAAATTATGGTTTTGATTCAGTTTTTCGAAAATGATAAAAAGAACCGTGAATTAATCTTAGATCATCTTTACGAGAAATTTCCGCAAATTACTTCATTGCAATATGTTGTAAATTCAAAACAAAACGATACTATTTACGATCAGAATATTAAGCTATATAAAGGTAGAGATTATATTCTGGAAGAAATGGAAGGTTTAAAATTCAGCATCAATGCTAAATCTTTTTACCAAACCAACTCTGACCAAGCTTATGAATTATACAAAATAACGCGTGATTTTGCCGGACTTTCAGGCAATGAAACTGTTTATGATTTATATACAGGAACAGGAACTATTGCACAATTTGTTTCTAAAAAAGCCAAAAAAGTAATTGGTGTCGAAAGTGTTCCAGAAGCAATTTTAGATGCTAAAGCAAATGCAGAACGCAATAATATAACAAATTGTGAGTTTTTCGTAGGAGACATGAAAGTGGTATTTAACGAAAGTTTTATCGCTCAGCACGGAAAACCTGATGTTATTATTACAGATCCGCCACGTGATGGTATGCACAAAGATGTTATTGATCAAATCATGAAAATTGCTCCTGAAAAAGTAGTTTATGTAAGTTGTAACTCCGCAACACAAGCACGTGATTTGGCTTTAATGGATGAAAAATACAAAGTAACACGTGTGCGACCTGTTGATATGTTTCCGCAAACGCATCATGTTGAAAATGTTGTACTTTTAGAACTTCGATAACAAAAAACTATAAATGAAAAAAATAGTAGCTTTTTTATTGCTCTTTACTTTTGGCTTATCAAGCTGTGAGAAAGATGATATTTGCGATCCAAATACCCCTACTACTCCTCGATTGGTAATATCATTTTATGATAATGCCGATGCGAATTTACCTAGAAAAGTAACCAATCTAAAGGTAGTTGGAAAAGATAAGGATGGTAATGATTTGCCTACTGGAGTTGTTTTTAACGAAAGCAGCACGACTGAAACCAAGTATTATGCAAATGGCACTTCTATTTCAATTCCGTTAAAAACAAATGAAAATACAGCCACTTTTAGTTTTATTTACAACGCTGCAAGTACGGATCCTACTTTGATTAATACAGATGTAATTCGATTTGACTATACACATCACGACACATATGTATCGAGAGCATGTGGTTACAAAACGACTTTTACATTAAATCCTTTTATTACTGCTCCTCCATCACAGCCTTATATATTAAATCCGGGATTAGATGGAGCTTGGATGAGAGTTATTAACGTAGAACAATTTAACATTGAATCTGAAAATGAGACACACATTAAAATATACTTTTAGTTTTTGCCTGTTGTTTTCAATGTTTTTGGTTCAAGCCCAGGAAACACCGACTACAGCAACAAAAGAAATTGTTCAGGAGAAACCAAAATTAAGCACAAAAACGGAACCTAAAACCGCTAAACCAGCGATTCAGGAAACACAAAAGGATACTATTGTTCCACCAAAAATAGATCGTTATGGTTTGCGAGTAGGAGTTGATTTATACAAATTGACTCGTGGTCTTTATGATAAAGATTATAAAGGTGTCGAATTTGTGGGAGATTTTCGCTTGACGAAAAAATATTACATAGCTGCCGAACTTGGTTTTGAAGATAAAACTACTGATGATGACCGACTAAACTCAACAGCAACCGGAACTTACATTAAAGCAGGTTTTGATTATAATACGTATCAAAACTGGCTGGATATGGAAAACCTTATTACGATAGGTTTAAGAGGTGGTTTTAGTAATTTTAGTCAACAATTAAACAGTTATAAAATCTATAATCCAAATCCGTATTGGGGAGAACAGCCTGCAATTGTTTCCGGCGAAAAATTCAATGGCTTAACAGCCGCCTGGATGGAAGTTGCTTTAGGAATAAAAGCCAAAGTTTTCAATAACATATTTGTTGGTTTTGGAGTTCAGCTAAAACTTTTGGCTATGAATAATAAACCAAGTGGTTTTGATAATCTTTACATTCCCGGTTTCAACAGAACTTATGACGGAAGCTTTGGAGTAGGTTTTAATTATACCGTTTCATACTTTATACCTTTATACAAGAAAAAAGTCATTGTTCCGGAAATAAAAGAAGTCCCTAAAAAGAAATAAGTATTTCTTTTCTTATAAATAAAAAGAGCCCCAAATTTATATTTGGGGCTCTTTTTATTTATAGTGTATTCATTAAGACAATTGAAATGCTATTGCAGCATTTGAATGTATTAAAGTGGTATCAAAAATTGGAACTGAAACATCCCCGGGTTTTATAACTAAAGGAAGCTCTGTACAACCCAGAATAATTCCTTCGGCTCCATTTTCTATCAGTTCATTTGAAATCTTCAAAATACGTTTTTTAGTTTCGTCGGTAACAATACCTCTTCCTAATTCTTCAAAAATTGCAGTGTGAAGAAAATCTCTGTCATCACTATTTTCCGGAATTATGGCTTCAATACCTTTATCAATCAGTTTTTTTGTAAAGAAATCAAGTTCCATTGTAAACTTAGTTCCCAATAGCGCTACTTTTTTAAGTTCTTCCTTCTGAATTTGAATAGCCGTTTCTGTTGCAATATGAATAACCGGTAAATCAATCGCCTTTTCAAGGCGGTCAGCAATAAGATGCATGGTATTGGCGCACAAAACAATCGCTTCTGCTCCACCCGATTTTAAGAATTGGCAACCTTTAAAAAGCATTTCAAAAGTACGATCCCAATCATTGGCGTCGTTATTCTTTTTGATATCAGCATAATTGAAAGAATAAATCAAACATTCTGAGAAGTTAAGCCCTCCCATTTTCTCATTTATCCCCTGATTTATAAGTTCATAATAATCCGCAGTCGAAACCCAGCTAATACCGCCTATAAGTCCAATTATCTTCATAAATAACTATTTTTTAATACTCCCAAATTATTTTTAACGCAGAGAACACAATCCCGATAGCTATCGGGATTCACAGAGTTCACTAAGATTTAAGTTGTGTTATACAATCTAAATCCACAAAGCTTTGTGAACTTTGGGCTTTTACTAAACTTACCATATTTAAAAAAACTTTGTGTTCTCTGTGGTATTTTTTTATAATCTGCTCAAATCTGCCAAATCTGCGTGAAAAAAATCTTTATAATCCTTTAATCTGTGGCTAACTAAATTAACCGATTTCTCTAATTCCTTTTATAAAAATCCATTTCATAAACAGCTTTTCTCCATCTTTGGTTTTTACTGCCTGAAATTTAGGCGAAATCAAAGTTGCCACAATAAATGAAGTCACCGGAATCCAAAGCCCTGTTAAATTTGTGTAGGTCGCTACGATATATCTTCCCGAAATAAATAATATTGCGAAACATCCTAATTGATATAAAAAACCTCTTAATTGTAGTTTAGTCATTTTTTTTCTTTTTTAAGGTTCAAAGTGGCAAAGGTTCAAAGGCACAAAGAAAAACCTTTGTCGCTTTGAACCTCTGAGCCTTTGTACCTAATTTATTCATTAACCTGAAATTTCGTTCTCTTACTTCCTTCGTACATTTCGTATTTTACCAAACGTGCTTCAAGGCTAGCGTTGAAAAGTTTGATTTTACGAGAAGGCTTTAAACCTACAAATTTCAATGCTTCAAGATTTGCTGTGATAAACCAGGCATTTGTTCCCGGATAGCTTTTCTTTAAAGTATCACCAATGCTTTTGTAGAATTCTTCCATGTGAATATCTAAACGCTCATCATAAGGCGGATTAAAAACCATGTGAAGCTTTCCTTCTACTGCTTTTTCAGTGTCAAAAAAGTTTTCTTCAGAAATGGTAATATAATCGTCCAAATTGGCGTTTTTGATATTGTCTTTGGCTTTATTTACGGCACTTGGTGCTTTATCAAAACCTTTTATTGTATAATGGAATTCTTTTGTTTTTTTCATCAGACTATTTACAATCTCATCAAATAAATCATTATCCCAATCTTTCCATTTTTCAAAAGCAAATTCTTTTCTATTGATATTTGCCGGAATATTACAAGCAATCATAGCCGCTTCTGCAAGGAAAGTTCCAGAACCACACATTGGGTCCAGAAAGTGACTTTGTCCTTCCCAACCAGATAATAATAGGATTCCCGCTGCCAAAACTTCGTTGATTGGTGCAATATTTGTCGCAGTTCTATAACCACGCTGGTGCAATGAATTTCCCGAAGTATCCAATGCAACCGAAACCTGATCTTTGTCAATATGAACATTGATACGCAAATCCGGAAATGCTTTGTCAATACTCGGACGTTGACCGGTTCTTTCTCTAAACTGATCTACAATTGCATCCTTACATTTTTGAGAAACAAACTCTGAGTGATTAAAATAAGTCGAATGCACTGTAGCATCAATTACAAAAGTCTGGTTTGCATTCAATAATTTAGACCAGTTTACACCAGAAATTCCTTTGTATAATGC
Organism: Flavobacterium pectinovorum; assembly: GCF_006438875.1. Lineage (GTDB taxonomy): Bacteria > Bacteroidota > Bacteroidia > Flavobacteriales > Flavobacteriaceae > Flavobacterium > Flavobacterium pectinovorum_A. The sequence continues at coordinate 136,189 of NZ_RCZH01000003.1, read as the reverse complement.
TTGTTCATTATTGGCTCTAAACGAGTAAATTGGTTTCAAAACCTTAAGCGCAGTTCTAAGTGATAAATTGGCTTTGTACATAAAACCTTTATCCCCTTTGAAGCTAACCATCCTTACTCCTTTTTCGACATCCTGAGCGCCAAGAGCGCGCAATTCATTCTCTAATATTTCTTCAAAACCAAAAAAACATTTGGCAATCATTCTAAAATTTTCTTCCATCTTTATTTTTGTTTAAAAAAATAACTCCAATCGCAGACACATATCTGATTATTCAGGTATCGTCGCGAAATAGTTATTTTTCGGCAAAAATACACTAAATTTGCGGTACTTTGAATTAATTGAAATAGAATAAATGTCTGAAGCACCAAACTCATCAACACCAAATCAGGAGCGTAACACCGAAAACTGGTTCACATCATGGTTTGATACTCCGTATTATCACATTCTTTATAAAGACCGAAATTACCGAGAGGCGCAGATTTTTATGGATAATCTTACGCATTATCTAAATCTTCCTGAAAAAGCAAAAGTACTAGATTTAGCCTGCGGAAAAGGACGTCATTCCATTTACTTAAACCAATTAGGGTTTAATGTTTTAGGCGCAGACTTATCCGAAAACAGCATTGCCGAAGCCAGCAAAAACAGCAACGAAACACTGCATTTTAAAGTGCACGATATGCGTGAGCCATTCGAAGAAAAATTCGATGCTATCTTCAATTTATTTACCAGTTTTGGGTATTTTGAAAGTGACGATGACAATTTAACGACTCTAAAAGCAATCAAAGAAAGTTTGTCTGAATATGGTTTTGCCGTAATTGATTTTATGAATGTTGCTCAGGTAATTGAAACTTTGGTTCCCGAGGAAGTAAAATCAGTAGACGGAATCGATTTCAAAATTAAAAGATACGTTCAGGACGGGCATATTTTTAAAGAAATAGATTTTGAAGATCAAGGCAGAAACTACCATTTTACCGAAAAAGTAAAAGCCCTGACTTTAAAAGACTTTGAAGATTTAATGGCAGAAGCCGGAATTTTCCTGCTGGATATCTTTGGAGATTATAAACTCAAAAAGTTTCACAAAACCGAAAGCGAACGATTAATCATGATTTTTAAATAATTGGTAAATCGTTCAATTGTTTAAGCGTCTAAACGATTAAACAAATCAACAGTTAAACGATTAACCCTAAAAAAACCGATTAAACACGAAATGAATTACTTACTACCTTTATTTTCTGTACTTCTGGGATATATTGTGGCTTTGTTTTTGAAACCTCAAAACAAAACCAATCTAAAATTGTTGTTAGCATTTAGCGGTTCGTTTTTGTTATCGTTAACCGTAATGCATTTATTGCCTGAAGTTTACGAATCCCATAATCATCAAATTGGGTTGTTTATAATGGTAGGGATATTATTCCAGATCATATTAGAATTCTTCTCAAAAGGTGCCGAACACGGACACGTTCACGGACATGCACAAATGTCACAGATTCCGTGGTTACTATTCATTAGCTTGTGTATTCATGCCTTTTTAGAAGGGTTTCCCGTTAGTCATCACCACGATTTAGCCGTTGGGATCGCCATTCATCATTTGCCAATTGCAGTAATTCTGACAACCTTTTTCATCAATGCAAATCTGGACAAAAAAGCCATTTTTATGTTCATGATTACCTTTGCTGTCATGACGCCGTTAGGCACGATTGCTTCTGAATATTTATCCTTCTTAAATGAATATTACACGCAGATAACAGCAATCGTAATTGGAATTTTATTCCATATTTCATCTACCATTATTTTTGAAAGCAGCGAAGGACATAAATTCAATATTGCCAAAGTTTCGATGATAGTTCTGGGAATTTTATTAGCCTTTTTTATATAAGTTGGGCGTGCCCATATTTACAAAAGGCGCTATTTAACCAACCGCTTATAAGCGCCTTTCGCAAATCCGGTCGGGCTATCCATACTACTTCGGTAGTTTATTCCTATCCCTCACGCAAAAAAACTCCTCTCGTTTAAAATAATACCTAACAGGTTGAAAAAACCTGTTAGGACACTAATTACAGATAAAACAGTAAGTTCCAGAATTTCTAATTTTCCAATTATCTAATTGACTAATTGACTAATTATCTAATTATCTCGCTCTATTTTTCTCATCCTGATTTCCAAAACCCCTTTCCTGTACCTTAATTTTATTGTTTCCAAAATTATAAACCACAGATAAACGCGCAAATCGGTTGCTTTCATTTTGGCTATAAACCTGCTTTACGCCATTTACAATCGAAACATCATCTTTTAAATACGAGGTATTAAAAATATCATTTACTAAAAACGCAATCTGCATTGTTTTGTTTAACAAATCTTGTTTAAAACCAATATTCAAACTAGACACATAACCTGTTGCATACAAACCACTTTTATAAGGCGAAGTATAACTAAAATCTACTTGCAATTTTGATGTTTTGCTCAATGAAAATGTATTATTTGTCGAAAAATCTACTTCAAGACTATTCGCCGGAGTTGCATTGATATCCTTGATGAATTTTATTTTCGAGCCTAAAAAATACACTGAGTTCTCGCTCTGCCACCAATCTGCAAAATTTGCCGAATACGTTTCTCCAATTCCATAATTAATACCTTTAAAATAATTATCTCTCGATACAACCTGAGTTAATGTTTCTGGATTTGCAGTAAAAATCACGCCATATCCGTCTGTAATTGCATTTAAGAAAACATTGGTTCTCAATATTGTTTTATACGAATGTGTAAATTCAAAATTATCACTAAAAGACGGCTTCAAAAACGGATTCCCTTCTGAATAACTATTACTGCTAATATAAACTCGAAACGGATTCAACAAAGAGAAACCAGGTCTACGGATTCTTCTTCCATAGTTTAAACTAAAATTATTGTTCTCGTTTTTCTTATAAGATGCATAAAACGTTGGAAATAATTTAAAATAATTATTTACGGTTTCCTGATTTAAAGTTTCTGAAAAACCCTTCGTTTGCGTATTTTCAACTCGGAATCCTAATTGAAAATTCCATTTATCATTGATTTTTTTATCTCCACTAATATAGATTGCCTGATTATTTTCGGTGTATTTAAATTGGTTTGTTTGATTCGTATCTAATACAGGAGTTCCCGTAATTGTATTAAAAAAAACAACATCACTTTTACTATTTGTAAAACTCGCTTTGGCTCCATAAGATAAATTTATTGTCTGAAGCGGGTGTTCCATATCAACCTTAAAACTCAAATTATCAATATCCTGATTCGAAAGATTTCGTGCTGACTGATCTATGTCGACAAAAGTTCCATCTGGTGTATAGTTTTTTGCTAAAAAATTTCTGTCGAATTTTGAGTTATAATCAAAGTAATCAACGTCAAATGATAATTTCCTGTTTAGAGAATCAAGCTTTGTAATCAAATGTAAATTATACGTTTGATTGCCGGATTTTCTGTCTAAAAAACCTTCATTGATGATATAACTGTCTAATTTATTTTGAGCATTATATTTGTTAATTCTGATATTCGAGTCAAAATTAGGATTGGCATTATCTTTTAAAAACTGAAAACCAATCGTCGTTTTTTCTGAAAGATCATAATCTAAAGCTATTTTTCCAGAAGTGCTTTCCTCATTTAATTTTGATACCACATCCATTTTCGTAGGTCCTTCGACGAAATACATATCCAGCGTTTCTGTAAGATTCCTGTAACCTGTTTTTCCATTAATGCTGGCCGAAAACCTGAACTTATTTTTATTATAAAAAAAATTATTTCTCAAATTATAAATCCCATACTTACTTTGATCGTAAGAAGCCGTTGTCGTGTTTTTCCAGGAATCGCGAGCTCCTTTTTTCATAACAATATTAATCAATCCGCCAGTTCCTTCGGCTTCATATTTTGAAGAAGGATTACTTATAATTTCGATATTTTTAATATCACTTGCCGAAATAGATTTCAGAAAATTATTCAATTCTTCACCCGTTAACTCAATCATTCTTCCATCAATCATCACACGAGAAGCCCCTTTTCCTAATATATTAATAACATCATTTTGTACCACAACGCCCGGTGCCGTATTTATAGCACTCAAAGCGTCTCCGCCAACGTTTGTTACATTATTTTCAAGATTATAAACCAAACGATCTGTTTTTTGCTCAATTGTATTTTTTCTGGACTGAATGACTACTTCACCCAAATTTGTTACATTTTCTTTTAAGATAATCAAACCCAAATTGGTATCTTTTTCTATCGTAATTTCTTTCTCAAATTCAGAATATCCAATCGGACTTATTTTTACTTTATAGAATCCTTTGTTTAGTATCAATTCAAAACTACCATCTTCTTTTGTTGTAGATCCGTTTATAATTTTTCCTTCTTGATTTAAGATTACAACATCTGTCCAGGCAACTGGCGCTTTTTCGTCGGCAATTTTTCCATTTAATTTAAAGGACGTTTGTGCTAAACAAAAAAGAGGCAATAGTAAAAAAATAAAGAGGTTAACTTTTTTCATAATTTCTAATTTTAAACTTGTTCGATTAATTTGAAGCAAAGTTGCCTTAGAAATTCTGAGCATGCGACCGACAAAAAAAAGTCGAACCAATTTCTCCTTAAGAAATCAGTTCGACTTTATTGAGCCCGAAGTACGACTTTTTACAAACCCTTAATTATGAAGCGTTTCTATAAGCTGTAGGCGTTAAGTTTGTATATTTTTTAAACGAAGTGTTAAAAGACGATTTTGAATTAAAACCTACTTCATACAGAATTTCTAAAACTGTTAAATCCCTTTTTGAAGGATTTTTTAAAATACTCATGGCTTTTTGAATGCGATATTCGTTTACAAAATCAAAAAAATGCTGATCCATATGATGATTAATCAAAATCGATAAATCACGAACCGGAATCTCAATTTGATTGGAGAGTTCCTGAATCGTAAGTGACGGCTCCAGAAAAGGTTCTTTTTCGATCATATAATGTTTCAATATCGAAATTTGAGTCGTAATTACATCGCTTTTCTCCTCCTTTATTTCAATAGTATTTTCATTTTTCCTTGGAAGAATATCTCTTGCTAATTGCAATTTAGAATCTATTCCTCTAAAAAGTTCAGGATAGTTTAAAGCTTTCAGCACAAACCAGCAAGTTACTATTAAAGCCAAAAATTGCATAATAACATTTGCCCAAATCCACAATGACTCAAAATCAGTAAATCTTAAAACATTCTTAGCTATTGATAAATAATACAGCGCGAAGAATACAGTCGATATTTGAAATAACCATTTAAAAATAGAAGTTCTGGGATTGGTATAATTTTCCTGATATATTTCTTTGTACTTTTTTAAAACCAAAAATACTGCAATGCTATACAATATGATTTGGAAACCTAACATCAGCTGGAAACCATAAAATTCGGGCATTTGACTGCGATGGTTATAAAACTGCAATTTATCTGCATCATTTAAAAAGTAAACCCTGAATACAAAAACTGTATTTGTGACTATAAACGGAATCGCATGAATTAAATGCTTGGCTTTTAATCTAAAATCTGCAAAACAAACGGACAAAATATACAAGTAGAAAACCGGAATTGTCAAAGCGCAAGTAGTCCATCTGAAAAATTCTAAATTCAGATTATTTTTAACGAAATCTTCCGTAATAAAAATTCCGATATTGTCAATTACAAAAAAAAGTAAATAGGCCGCAAATAGTCGGTTTGCTAATTTATTTTGGGTTTTCACCGTAAGTAAAAAGAATGCCAGTAATAATGAAACAAAAACTGACATCCTGCCCATAATACCTAAAAAGCTATCTATATCCATTTATCTTTTGATTATTTAACAAATATAATATTTTAGTTCTTTTAACACGATCCAATAAAGAAAGCATTGCTAGAATTTTATGATAGAATCAAACCATTTATTATGAAGCGTTTCTATAAGCTGTGGGCGTGAGATTTGTGTGTTTTTTGAAAGAAGTATTGAATGATGATTTGGAGTTAAAACCAACTTCATATAAAATTTCCAAAACTGTAAGTTGATTTTTAGATTGATCCTTCAAAATATTCATTGCTTTTTGAATGCGATATTCATTCACGAAATCAAAGAAATGCTGATTCATATGGTGATTAATCAAAATTGATAAATCCCGAACCTGAACATTAAATTGATTGGCAAGTTCCTGAATCGTTAGCGACGGATCCAGATAAGGTTCCTTTTCTTTCATATAATTTTTCAATGCCGAAATTTGATACGAAACCGCTTCGTCCTGATTGCTAATAGTTTGGGTTATAGTCTGATTCTCTTTAGGAAGAAAATCTTTTGTTGGTTGCAAGTGAGAATTAATTCCTCTAAAAAGTTCCGGATGATTTAGCGCTTTCATTACAAACCAGCATATTACACACAAAGCCATAATTACCATCAAAACATTTCCCCAGAGAAAAGTATCTCTTGAAGCCGTATAACGCATTAAATTTTTTGAAGCCGCGATGCAATGCATTCCTAAAAAAACACAATTCATCTGAAAAAGCCATTTGTAAGTAGAAGTACTTGGATTGGTATAATTTTCAAGATAAATTTTTCGGTATTTTTTCAACATTAAAAAGATACAAACAATATAAAACCAACATTGTAATTCGATTAGAATATGAAAAAAATAAACTTCAGGCATTCGACTATAATTGGCTATAAACTGTTGTTTTAAATTGCCTGATTGCAAATAAAATCTTGGCATAAAAACCAAATTCATAACCACAAATGGAATTGTATATAATAAATGCTTCCACTTTAATCGAAAATCAGAATAACAAACCGCTAAAACATAAAGGTAAATCAAAGGCATTTCCAGCAAACAGATTGTAGATCTCAAAATCTCTAAATTCACATACTGATCGGGAAATGTATAATCTAAAAGTCCGGTGAAATCAATTGCCGAAAAAATAATAAAGCAGGCAAAAAGTCGGTTTGCCAATTTATTTTCAGTTTTTACTGTCAGTAAAAAAATTGCAAGCAATAACGAAACAAAAACAGCAATACGGGCAACGCCATCCAAAAAGCCTAACTTATCCATTTATCTTTTAATATGTAACAAATATAATATTTTAGTTCTTTTAAAAAGGTTCGAAAAATTGCGATAAAAAAGATTAATTTTGGACTGGAGTAATTATACGAGAAAATGACCTTTACAAAGACCACAGAACAAGCTTCAAAATACGAGCATTTAGAAAAAATGTCCGTTCATGAATTGCTTATGAATATCAATCAGGAAGACAAAACTGTACCTGACGCTGTAGAAAAAGCGATACCACAAATTGAAAATTTAGTAGCTCAGGTAGTTGATAAATTAAAATTAGGCGGGCGATTGTTTTACATCGGAGCCGGAACATCAGGGCGTTTAGGCGTTGTCGATGCTTCTGAATGTCCTCCTACTTTTGGAGTTCCTTTTGATTTGGTAAACGGAATTATTGCCGGTGGCGACACTGCAATTCGTCGCGCTGTAGAAAATGCAGAAGACAATGCAACACAAGCCTGGATTGATTTGCAAGCCAATAATATTGGTAAAAACGATGTCGTAATTGGTATTGCAGCTTCCGGAACTACACCTTATGTTATTGGTGGTCTGGAAACCTGTAATCAAAATAATATCGTGACCGGATGCATTACAAATAATGCAGGAAGTCCATTAGCTTTGACTGCCCAATTTCCGGTTGAAGTAGTTGTTGGCCCTGAATTCATTACCGGAAGTTCCAGAATGAAAGCTGGAACAGCTCAAAAATTAGTCCTGAATATGATTTCGACTGCAGCCATGATTCAGCTGGGGAAAGTAAAAGGAAATAAAATGGTCGACATGCAGTTGAGTAACGTCAAACTGGTCGACAGAGGTGTAAAAATGATTATGGGAGAAATTACGGTTTCATACGAAGTTGCTTCTGAATTATTAAAAAAATACGGCAGCGTGAGAAATGCTGTTGATAATTATAACAAGTAAAAAGTTTTTGAATAAAATGTTTGCCTAATCGCATAATTTTTACCGCAAAGTTCGCAAAGGTTTTTCGCAAAGATCTCAAAGCTATAAGTTGAAAAAACAAGTTTTTTAAGATCGTAAGGCTGGGTGTCGCTCTTTGTCAAAGTTTTAAACCAAGAGTGTAAGAAACTTTGTCGAAAGCCTAAGCTCAAAGCTGATATACGCATTTTTGTCATTTCGACCGAAGGGAGAAATCACATAAAGTAGCTCGGCAAAGATTAGCGATTATGGGAACGGAGTTTCTTGTGTGATTTCTCCTCTGTCGAAAATGAAAAGATTGTGATAAACCTGAAACTAAAAAAACTTGAAACTTTTCAAAACAAAACAAAAAATGGCAACAAATAAAGAATTACTGGGAAAAGGAATTAAATATTTAACGGGTTCATTGCCATTATTATTTATTGGTCCTTCCTTAATTTATAATGCTTTTATGAACCAACATACCAATTGGCATTATTTGGTTTTAGGAATTGGAATTGTGGCTTGTTTAAGTGCTATGTTTTTGATTTTTTACGGATTGAAAATCATCATGAAAGGTTTGTTTAACGACTAATTTGTATCTTTACTAAAATTCTTTATTATGAATATACAAGCAGAACTAAACTGGATTCATCAAGAAATTGATAAGGTAAAAGATCCTTCTTTTTTAGAAAAATTAAAACATCTTTTGCAATCTATAAACAACTCTACAGTTGACTCAGATGCAGCTTATAATTTGGATATTGAAAATGCCTTAGAAAATATCAAAAAAGGTAATTTTTATTCTGAAGACGAAGCTAAAGAAATTGCAAAAAAGTGGGGAAGACAATAATTTGGTCGAGCGATGCTTTAGATCAATTAGAAGACGTACATTTTTACATTTTCTTTGAGAGTAAATCAATTACAATTGCAGACAAAGTAGTTAATACCATTTTTGACAGCACAGAAATACTAAAAACACAACCGGAAATATATAAACCAGACAAACAAAAGATCAATAATGATGGTACTTTTAGAGTTTATGCTGTTTACAATTATACTATTTCATACCAGATAACACAACAGAATATTTACATCCTTCGAGTACGTCACAATGCTCAGAAACCAAGAAAACATTCATGGAAAGTCTAATTCATATTCAGAAAACCTTCGAGAAAGTCAACTATATTGACAAAAAAATAAACAATCGGGAGTTTGAAGATTGTGTTTTTAAAAACTGTGATTTTTCGAATAGCAATTTTGCCTACAATACTTTCTTAGATTGCGAATTTATTGACTGTAATTTGTCAATGACGAGTTTATTTAGTACCAGTTTGAAGAATGTTACTTTTAAAAATTGTAAACTTCTTGGAATCGCTTTTAACGAATGTGACGATTTTCTATTTCAGGTTTATTTTGAGGAAAGCACTTTGGATTACGCTGTTTTTTCGAATAAAAAAATGCCCAAAACCAAGTTTGTCAATTGTTCTGTAAGAGAAGTTACTTTTATAGGAACCAACTTAACAAGTTCGGTTTTTGACAATTGTAATCTGGAAGGAGCAATTTTTAATGATACACAATTGGCAGCGGTTAATTTTAAAACCGCATACAATTACAAAATTGATCCGGAATTTAATCCGATGAGAAAAGCGCAATTTTCAAATGACGGAATTGTTGGGCTTTTAGATAAATACGATATTAAAATTGTTTAAAAACAATCGTTAATAATTTAAAAAAACTGCCACAAATTTCACGAATTTTCACTAATTTTTAAACACAAAATAAAAATTTTTATTCGTGTACATTCGTGAAATTCGTGGCAAAAAAACACGAACATGAATGCAACAGAATCTTACTTAGAAAGCGTTAAAAAACAATTTTTGTATTATAAAATGTTAGGCGAAAAAGCAATGGATCAATTAGAACCAGAACAGCTTTTTGTAGCCATTAACGAAGATACCAACAGTATTGCCACCATTATAAAACACATCTCTGGCAATATGTTGTCTCGCTGGACCGACTTTTTAACTTCGGATGGTGAAAAGGAATGGCGTAATCGCGATGCCGAGTTTGAAAATGATTTGCAATCAAAAGAGGAAGTTTTAGAAAACTGGAATAAAGGCTGGGATTGTTTTCTGGATGCTTTAAATAATTTAAAACCAGATCAACTTTCTGATATTATTTATATTCGCAACGAAGGTCATACGGTTATTGAAGCCATAAACAGGCAATTAGCGCATTATCCGTATCATATTGGTCAAATTGTTTTTTATGCCAAGCAGCTAAAAAATAATAGTTGGGATAGTTTATCGATTCCAAGGAATAAATCAGGAAATTATAATGCCGAAAAGTTTGCCAAGGAAAAAGAAATCAAGAACTTTACCGATGACGAATTAAAAAGATTGAAATAGTAATTCTTGTATTTATTCCAGAACTATAAATATGAAAGACAACAAAAACGAAACACATCATTTCTTGCCAAGTGGAGAATGGGAAGGATTTTATTGCTATTCTAATTCACCTCACCAACACAAAATGTCTATTGAATTGAGTTTTGCAAATTCTATTATTTCCGGTTCAGGAATTGATGACGTCAACTCGTTTCGATGGAATGGTTCTTATAATTTGGAACAATTTAAACTTAAAATGATCAAAACCTATTCAACGCATATTATTAATTATGCCGGAGATATTGACGAAAATGGTATTTGGGGTCTTTGGGACAACCCAGAAGATTTGAGTTTTTTTGCTAATATTTCGACAAGCATTTTTCAACAAGCTGAAGCGATGACAAAAGGAGGTTTTCATATTTGGCCAAAAGCAGCAAAGAGTGAATCTAAAGAAGAAACGAGAGAAGAAGTACAAGAATCTAAAAAATTAAAAGAGTTTTATATCCAGAAAATTTAACTCTTATAAAAACATATTATAATACAACTGGTACTTGATTAACCGTTAACTTTCTAGCCCTGATGGAAGGGAAAATCCTTTTGTGCCGGTCCCGAGGCTTCGGGAGGCACAAAAGATTGGAAGGAACAGCAGGAAACAGCTCCTAAAAAAATAACTTAAACTTAAAAATGAAAAAAATTATATTCTTTTTACCGCTGCTAACATTATTGTCATGTTACGATGCAGAACACAATTGCAAGGATTTTAAAAATGGAAAATTCAAATTTGAATTTGAAGTTAATGGTGTTAAAAAAACAACCATTTTTGAACGCAAAGATGGTATCGAAATCGAAACTTTTGAAGGAAAAACCGATACGTCAACGGTGCGTTGGGTAAGCGATTGCGAATATATTTTGCAGAAGAAACATCCAAAAAACATGGCGGAGGAAAAAGCAATTAATATGAAGATTCTCACGACTTCTAAAGATTCTTATACTTTTGAATTTGGAATGGTTGGTTCTGATCAAAAACAACGAGGAAAGGTTTTTAAAATCGAGTAAATAACTACTAATTCTGCTACAAAGGCACAAAGGCGCAAATTTTATATCTTAGTGTCTTTGTGCCTTTGTGGCAAAACCTAAATTTTACGCATGAAAAATACCATTTCGCATAGAGTTGCTGATTTTTTAAAGGACTTTCCTCCTTTTAGTTTTTTACATCAAAAAGACTTAGAAAAACTATCTGAACAAATTTCAATTGTTTACAAAGATAAAGATGCCGTTATATTTGCCGAAAATGATAAAACGCATGACTCCTTTTATGTGGTTCACAAAGGTGCTGTAGCACTCAAAAAAAATCAGAAAAACAATGTTCTTGACATGTGTGATGAAGGTGACATTTTTGGATTACGTCCGCTTTTGGCACAGGAAAATTATATCATGGAAGCGGTCGCTTATGAAGAAAGCATTTTATATGCGATTCCAATTGCCGTTTTTAAACCCTACGCACTTGAAAATAGGACTGTTGGTAATTTCCTGATCGAAAGCTACGCCTCAAATACCCGTAATCCATATTCTGATATCCATAAGGATAAGTTATATGGCGACGATTTAGTCCACGATCATCTGCAATCTAATAAAGATTCATTTGATTTACAGCCTATAGAATATTCTAAAAAAATTGTCACTTGCAGTCCGTCTACAACCGCTAGAGATGTTGCAAAAATCATGAATAAGAAAAAAGTTGGTGCCATATTAATCGTTGATGAAATGTTGCCAATTGGGATTATTACGGACAAAGATTTACGTAATAAAATCGTAACCGGTGATTTTTCGATTCTGACAACGGCAGAAACCATTATGACGAAACCGGTTATTACGTATCCTAAAAAAATGACGGTTACGGAGGCGCAAATGGCAATGATGAAAAGTAATATTAGCCATTTATGTCTGACCAAAGACGGAACAACAAATACCAAAGCCGTTGGAATCTTATCCAAACATGATGTTATGGTGGCTTTAGGAAATAATCCTGCTGTTTTAATAAAAGCTTTAAAAAGGGCCAAGAAACCAAAAGAAATTAAGCCTATTCGCGCCCGAATAACGCAATTACTTCAGGGTTATTTAGATCAGAACATTCCTATGACGTTGATTGCTAAAATCATAACCGAGTTGAATGAGGCTTGTATGACACGGGTTATCGAAATTTGTATCGAAAAAATGAGCAGTCCGCCACCTGTAAAATTTGCGTGGCTGGCTTTGGGAAGTCAAGGCAGAAGTGAACAAATGCTGCATACGGACCAAGATAATGCTATTGTGTACGAGAATGTATCTGAGGTTTTTAGAGAGGAAACAAAAGTCTATTTTCTAAAATTTGCTGCGTTGGTTAACAAAGGTTTGTTTGATATTGGATACGATTATTGCCCTGCCGAAATGATGGCTTCAAACCCTAAATGGTGTATGAGTCTTGATGAATGGAAAAGTAAAGTGAATCACTGGATTACAAATCCCGGGAAAAATGAAGTTTTATTGTCTTTTATTTTCTTTGATTATAGCCTCACTTATGGTGAAGCCGAAATTACAAATGAACTTTCTGATTTTATTTTTGAAAACATAAAAGCAAACCCTATTTTTTATGTCCATTTGGTGAGTGGTGCTTTGCAAAGCCCATCTCCTACCGGATTTTTTAGACAATTTCTGGTAGAACAAGATGGCGCTAACAAAGATAATTTTGATATTAAAAGAAGGGCTTTAATGCCTCTTACTGATGCTGCACGTGTTTTGATTTTATCACATTCGGTAAAAGGAATAAGCAATACTGCAGAACGTTTTGAAAAATTAGCAGAGCTGGAACCCAATAATAGAGAATTGTATTTATCTTGTTCGTATTCGTTTAAGGCTTTATTAAAATTTAGAACCAAACAAGGGCTTTTGCACAATGATTCCGGTCAGTTTATTGCATTAGAATCTTTATCTAAAATGGAGAAAATTAAGCTTAAAAGGACTTTTAAAACGATAAAAGAGCTTCAGGAATTGATTAGTATAAGATTTAATGTTTCAAACGTTGTATAGATATGAATTTATTTAATTTTTGGAAAAAAGAAGAAAATCTGTTTGATGAAAGCATCAGTATAGAAGAAACTCGCTTTGTTGTTTTAGATACAGAAACTACCGGTCTAGACTATGATAATGACCGAATTTTATGTATTGGCGCATTAATCCTCCAAAACGGGATAATCGCCATTCAGGATAGTTTTGAGGTTTATATCGAACAGGATCATTATGATAAATCTACTGCTCAGATTCATGGTATTTTGAAAGCATTTATAATTCAACGTCCCACTGAATTAGAAGCTTTACAACAGTTTTTGACCTTTTTAGGCGATTCGATAATTATTGCGCATCATACTACTTTTGATGTTACTATGATTAACAAAGCTCTTGAACGAAATGGTTTACCTGAACTAACTAACAAAAGATTAGATACGACTATTTTATACAAAAAGACATTAATAAAATCTCATTTGTTTGAGCGCAAAGATCATTATACTTTAGACGATCTTGCCGATAAATTTGACATTTCAAAAAAAGACCGACACACGGCTTTGGGCGATGCTTATATTACTGCAATTGCTTTTTTGAAAATCGTAAGTAAATTGAGGGAGAAAAAAGAAATTAATTTGAACTCTTTGTTTAAGTAAGAAGCGTTTAATTATTATTAAAATCACTTTCTTTGGCAAACAAATAAAGTCTGTTATATTTCAAGCTATTTTGTGAATATTTCCCCAGAGAATCAGGTTTCCGATATATCTTTTTGGTGACATAACCTTCTTTTTTTAAGATCATTTTATACACAGAACTAAAGTTTACTTCCACGTAAAAATATCCTGTGCTGTCTGTTTGGGTCTTATGACCATTGATATCAATAGCAACATTTTTAATAGGCTTCTCTGTATCATAATCGTATACATGACCATTAAATTTATTACTGTTAATGCAACTGGTTAGTAGCAATATCGTAAAAATGAATATTCTCTTCATACCACTTCTTTAATTTATAAATCTTTTATTCAATTTCATCTAAAAAACAAATATAACCTTGAGGTCTTCAATAGAAAGTCTGCTATAAATTATAAAAGTATTGTTATAGGATTTTTAACAATCGAAAGAAAATCTATGACATAAAAAAAGCGCTAAGATTATCTTAGCGCTTTTTGTTTTTTATATTAGTCCAAAACTAAACCTATTTGACCATCGTCGTCTAATTCTGTTTCAACGGGATCGTCTTCTGATAATTCTGGTTTCTCTGGAATTTCTTCGACAGGTTCTTCATAAGGCAACGGATCTAATAAGTTAACTTGCTTTAATTTATCAGCTGTTAATTGATTTCCTAATGCTTTAAAACCTTTTACGGCTATAAAATCTTCAACATCTATGTGTAAATCTTCTTTTTGAACTCCTTTTACTTTTGCAAAAACCAATTGTGCCAATGGGCGATAATCTGTTGATACAATTTCCAGCTGCGAGTTTGGATGTTCTGTAATAAAACTTTCTTCCTTTTCACTTTCTACCAAGAAACGTTTTAAGAAATAACGTTCTTTTTCTCCATCGTAATAAATAGCCGAAATTGGTTTTTTAGGATTCCATTTCTCTAACACAATCATGTCTTCATCAAAGTGAGTCGATAATTCCGGAATTATAACTTTCAATTTACCGCTTTGATTTATGATTAAGATTTTGTCACTTGGTTTAAATTCTCCTAACAATTCTCCTCTGGCATCTACATTTAGACGTTTTACTGTATCATCAAACCAAACTTTTCTTGGCAATAAAGTCGAAATTCCTTTCTCTTTTAGTTCGATTTTCTTGATTGGATATTTTGTAACCAAATTTCCTTTTGAAGCACGACCTTTTATTGCCAATTTAGCAAAATCTATATCAAATTTCAATTTCTTAATTGTTCCAACCTGACGCAATAAAATGGTAATTACCTCAGCTTCGCCATTTGGATTATGCGAAAAATAAACGACTTGCGAACCTGCCGTTTCATTCGTTAAATCATACGGTTTATCACGCGTAACTCCTGAAACATTGAAACGTTTAATATACGATGGACCCGATTTTCCGTCACGATACATCATGTTATAAATCGTTCGTTTATCACTCTTATCAAATATCGCCACGTGAATAATATCTTTACCAACAAATGTTTTGGCATCAACTTTTGTTACCAGCATTTTTCCATCACGCAAAAACACAATTACATCATCAATATCAGAACAATCAGTAAGATATTCATCTTTTTTCAAGCTTGTCCCTACAAAACCTTCTTCACGGTTTACATATAGTTTTGTATTACGTAATACTACTTTTGTAGCCTCAACATTATCAAAAACACGAAGTTCTGTCTGACGCTCACGGCCTTTTCCGTATTTCTCTTTTAATTTGGTGAAATAAGCAATTGCAAAATCGGTTAGATTTTCCAAATGATGTTCCACTTCCTTCATTTCGTCTTCTAATTTGGCGATAAAATCATCGGCTTTATCAGAGTCAAAACGAGTAATACGAATCATCGGAATTTGAGTCAATCTTTGCAAATCATCGTCGTTGATTTCTCTAACGAATGATTTTTTGAAAGGCTCAAATCGGTCGTACAAATATTTATACAGCGATTCTCTATCTGAATATAATTTGAATTCTATATACATTTCTTCACGAATGAAGATTTTTTCTAAAGTGGAGAAATGCCATTTATTTTTTAATTCTTCTAATTGAATTTCTAATTCCTGACGAAGCAAATCTTGCGTTCTGTGCGTCGAAATTTTCAACATTTCAGAAACTCCGATAAACAAAGGTTTATTATCTTCAATCACACAACCCAAAGGTGCTACAGAAGTTTCGCAAGCTGTAAAAGCAAACAAAGCATCGATAGTTTTATCAGGCGAAACTCCCGGGAAAAGATGAATTAAAATCTCAACATCAGCTGCTGTATTGTCTTCAATTTTCTTGATTTTGATTTTACCTTTATCATTGGCTTTCAAAATACTATCAATCAAAGTCGTTGTATTGGTCGAAAACGGAATTTGTGTGATCACCAATGTATTTTTGTCTAATTGCGCAATTTTAGCACGAACACGCACACGTCCGCCACGAAGTCCGTCATGATAATTCGACACATCGGCAATACCTTGTGTCATGAAATCAGGATATAATGTAAACGCTTTTCCTTTTAAAATCTTGATCGAAGCATCAATTAATTCGTTGAAGTTGTGAGGTAAAACTTTAGTCGAAAGACCAACCGCAATTCCCTCTGCTCCTTGTGCTAACAGCAATGGAAACTTTACCGGAAGATTGTTTGGTTCTGCACGACGACCATCGTATGAAACTCCCCAATCAGTAATTTTTGGAGAATACAAAACCTCCAAAGCAAATTTAGATAAACGTGCCTCGATGTAACGAGAAGCCGCAGCTCCATCGCCCGTTAAGATATTTCCCCAGTTTCCCTGACAATCAATTAATAAATCTTTTTGACCAATTTGCACCATAGCATCACCAATACTCGCATCTCCGTGTGGGTGATACTGCATGGTGTGACCTACAACATTGGCAACTTTATTATAACGACCATCATCCAACTCTTTCAAAGAGTGCATAATACGACGCTGAACTGGTTTAAAACCATCTTCAATCGCCGGAACAGCACGCTCCAGAATTACGTACGAAGCATAATCCAAAAACCAATCTTTGTACATGCCCGTTACTTTGGTAATAACGTCTTCTCCTTCTTCTTCCTGATTTTCGTAAAAATGCTGTCCTTCAAAATTTTTAGCATCTACGTTAATAATTTCATCGTCATCTCCTTCTTGATTTTGGTCAAGCGGATTTTCATCTGAATTATTCTCGTCGTCCTTTGGAACTATGTTATCGTCTTCTTCGTCTTTCATTATTTTGATTCCGAAATTATTTATTCAGCCTTATTATTTTCAATTGTTTTGTGATTTTTAGAATAAAATCACTTATTGTTGTAATTTCTTACACAAATTCTATTCTCAATTATTCTCTTTTCTGAAATTATGCTTTTTATCTTTCTTGTTTTTTACAATCAATTAATCACAAGAATCACTAAATCAAACAATTAATTTTAGATATAATTATTCCAAAATCATTTTTCTCAATTCTCCATCTATCCAATCACTAACAAAAAGAGTTCTTCCATCTATATTCATAGCGATACTTGTTGGTTTATAAAATTCATTGTGATCTGCAATTGATATCACGTTACCTTTGGGCGTAATCATTCTTATTGAATTATTATCTGGATCTGATACATATAGATTATTATATTTATCAATTGCTATATCTAGTGGATAATTAAAAGTTGCTTCAGACCCTTTACCATCCTTATATCCACGTGTAGCTGATCCTGCAATTGTAGTAACAGTTCCATCTATAGCAATTTTTCTAATTCTGTTATTGTTATGATCTACAACATATAAATTGTCCATTTTATCAAAAACAAGTCCGTTTGGTTTGCTAAATTTCGCATCTTTAATATTTCCGTTTTGAAAACCACTCCCATTAGCACCTGCAAATATACTTAGTATTCCTGTTGGTGTTAATTTCATAATTTTACTAGTGTTGTACTCCGAAATATATAAATTATCTTTACTATCAAAACACATTCCTGAAGCAGCTCCAACTCTTACCAAAGCTCCATCACTGTTTCGAGGCCTGGTTAATGCTCCAGAAGGCGCATATTTAAATATATATCCATTTACATCAATTACATAAATATTATTATTGCTGTCTGCTGCAATTGCATTTGGAATATCAAGAACTAAATCATTTACAAATTCAGGATGATATGTTCCGTTTGAAGCAATTTCATCAACTCTACCGTCGCCAGCTGTAAAATATATGTTTCCCAATTTATCAATAGTGATCAAACCTGGAAATAGTTGAGTGCTAGCATATATTTTTTCATCTTTACGAACATAACTAAAAGTCACTGTAGGAATATAATCAAAATTAGTTATTTTAAATTCTTTACTATTCTTAACAATTCTTATAGTTGGATCTGTAACTTTATTGGGGACTAGTACTGTAATCTCATTTTCCTTAACCGATTGAACAGATGCGACTATTTCTCCAAAAAAAATACTAATATCTGATATATTTGTTCCTAAATTAGTTCCTGTTATAGTAAGCAATGTGTTTCTTTTTGCAAGAACTGGACTTACAGAAGCAATAGTTGTTTCTTTATTCTCAATATTAGTTGGATCATCTTTCTTAATATCTTCTTCACTACTATCATTACCAGAGCAGGAAATTAATATTGTACAAAACAAAAATGAAAACAGTATTTTTTTTATCATTACAATTTAGATATTTATATCTTCCTATTAGTTATTTTGAATTAGAACTCTTAATTAAATCGTGTATTTTTGATTTTTCAAAATTATTAAACTTCCTCAACCGCATCCAACTCTACCTTCAAGTTCTTGATAATAAACTCTTGTCTGTCCGGAGTATTTTTACCCATATAGAAAGATAGTAATTGCTCAATCGAAGTGTTTTTATCCATCATAATTGGATCAAGGCGAATTGTTTCTCCAATAAAATTCTTAAACTCATCTGGTGAAATCTCTCCCAATCCTTTAAATCGGGTAATTTCCGGTTTTGGTTTTAGTTTTTCAATAGCATCTCTTCTTTCCTCTTCAGAATAACAATAGATGGTTTCTTTTTTATTTCGAACCCTGAAAAGTGGTGTTTGCAAAATATACAAATGTCCTTCCTTGATTAATTCAGGAAAAAACTGCAGGAAAAAAGTAATTAACAACAAACGAATGTGCATTCCATCGACATCGGCATCGGTTGCGATTACGATATTGTTGTAACGTAATTTTTCCAATCCGTCTTCGATATCCAATGCTGCTTGCAATAAATTGAATTCCTCATTTTCATACACGATTTTTTTGCTCATTCCGTAGGAGTTCAAAGGCTTACCACGTAAACTAAAAACGGCTTGTGTATTCACGTCACGCGACTTTGTAATCGATCCGGAAGCCGAATCTCCCTCGGTAATAAAAAGCGTACTTTCTAAGTTTCTTGGATTTTTAGTATCAGGAAGATGCGCACGACAATCTCTTAATTTTTTATTATGAAGATTGGCTTTTTTAGCACGATCTGTCGCCAGTTTTCTAATTCCTGATAATTCTTTACGTTCACGTTCTGCCTGAAGAATTTTACGCAATAATGCTTCTGCAGTTGGCGTATTTTTATGTAAGTAATTGTCTAATTTATTCTTTACGAAGTCATTTACAAAAGTACGAACAGAAACTGCCGGTGTTCCATCATCAGAACCCATATCTGTCGAACCTAATTTAGTTTTTGTTTGTGATTCAAAAACAGGTTCCATTACTTTAATACTAATCGCACTTACAATAGATTTACGAACATCAGAAGCTTCAAAGTTTTTATTGTAAAACTCACGAATAGTTTTTACAATTGCTTCTCTGTATGCCGCTAAGTGCGTTCCTCCTTGTGTGGTGTTCTGTCCGTTGACAAAAGAATGATATTCTTCGCTATATTGTGTTTTACTGTGTGTTAAAGCGATCTCAATATCATGATCTTTTAAGTGAATAATTGGATATTCTAAATCATCTTCACTAATGGTTTCTTCTAATAAATCACGAAGACCATTCTCTGAAATGTATTTTTCACCATTGAATAAAATCGTTAAACCATTGTTTAGGTAACAATAGTTTTTAACCATTTTAATGACATATTCCATACGGAATTTGTAATTTTTAAAGATCGTTTCATCTGGCGTAAAGGTAACTTTTGTTCCTTTTCGCTTAGTTGTTTCAATTATATCTTCTTCTAAAACTAAATTTCCCGCAGAAAATTCAGCTCCTTTTTGTTTATCATCACGAACTGATTCTACACGAAAATAATTCGAAAGTGCATTTACTGCTTTTGTTCCGACACCGTTCAAACCTACTGATTTCTGAAAAGCTTTAGAATCGTACTTCCCTCCCGTATTCATTTTCGAAACTACATCAACCACTTTTCCTAACGGAATTCCACGTCCGTAATCACGAACCGAAACCGTTTTATCCTTGATAGTCACTTCAATAGTTTTTCCCGAGCCCATTACGAACTCATCGATACAGTTGTCTAAAACCTCTTTTAACAGAATATAAATACCATCATCCGGAGAAGATCCATCTCCCAATTTTCCGATATACATTCCGGGACGCATACGGATATGTTCTTTCCAATCGAGTGATCGAATATTATCTTCGGTATATTGATTTTGCTCTAGCATAAAGTAAATTGGATTTTTGGCTAATGTACCATTTATAGTCAAAAAATAAAAGCGTATTTTCTTTTTGTTACGATTAATAACAGCTTTGAATCCTATTTAAATTGATTTTAAAAAAACACACACTTTAAAAGTAGAAAAAATCAATTTCTAAGACAAAAATTACTACTTGATTCCCAGTACTTCTTTCGCCAAATCAATCATTTCGGGAGTTCCCGTATTTTTATTTTTTTCATCAGAAAGTTTTACAACTCCTTCCCAATGTCGATTTTCAAGTTTAACTTCTGTTAATTTTATAACCATATTCATCGACGGCAAGCCTACATCGTTGGTAAAATTGGTTCCGATTCCAAATGACATTTTGATTTTATCTTTACAAAAATCTGTAATGCTTTTTACTTTATCATAATTTAGAGAATCCGAAAAAACAATCACTTTAGACTTCGGATCAATCCCCATTTTATTGTAATGCGAAATTACTTTCTGCGCAAACTCAATTGGATCTCCGCTATCATGACGAACGCCGTCAAAAAGTTTAGAATATTTTTTATCAAATTGACTAAAGAAAATCTCTGTAGTATAAGTGTCTGTTAAGGCAATACCAAGATCCCCTCCGTAAACCTGTGTCCAGTGCTCAAGACTCATAAAATTAGCCATTTTGAACCCATATTGTGCCGCATGAAACATAAACCATTCATGAGCATGCGTTCCTAAAGGTCGTTTATTATTGACCATTGCAAAATGTACATTGCTGGTTCCTATAAAACTTTCAGAACCAAATGTTCGAAGCGTATCGTTTATCAAAACATGTACATCATAAGAATGACGGCGCCTTGTACCAAATTCTAAAATCGAAACTCCAAGCGTATTATAATTATCAATTTTATTTTTAGTCAGCTCTTTCACGGCTTCGTCGTTTACACGAATTAAATGATTGGCTTTATAATAAAGTTCCGAAATTAAGGCCATCAACGGCACTTCCCACAAAATGGTCCGATACCAATACCCTTCAACAGTAACTTTTATTTCAGATCCTTCCTGAGTGATTTGAACTTCTGAAGGATCATAAATATATCCCTGCAAAAAATCGAAATAGGTAGGATCTAAATATGGGCAGTGATGGGATAAATATTGTTTTTCTTCTTTTGTTAATCGCAGGTCAGCCATTGCATCAACTGATTTCCGAAGTAAATCTGCAAAACCCGGTGGAAAAATATGTTTACCTCTATTTATAAAACCGTAACGAACTCTTGCCTTTGGAAAAAGTTTTATAACAGTATGCTGCATCGTAAATTTATAGAAATCATTATCTAAAATTGATTTCAGGAAAGCTGTTTCCATAATAGAATTATTATGTTAATTTTCAAAACCTTAAATGCTAAGATACGTCAATTCATTAAAAGTAGAAAATCCTTCAAACAAACATCTCAATCATATTTGTTTCGGAACTATTTTGAAAGCGGCTAGAGCTTGGTTAGAGAGAAAAAAAGTTATAAATCGGCCATATTTTCTGTTATAAGTAACCTGAAATTCTAATTGTCCGTCTTTTTCTTTTGGATTTTCAATCTTGACATGCTCTTCTTTTTTATTCAAATAATAAAGATCCTCCAGTCTTGAAATATTTTTAATTTGAAAGGTTATTTTATCTCCATCATTTGCGTGAACAACTCCTGAAAAAGGGGCTGAAATTTCGCAGGAATTATCTACGAATTCATTATAAATAAGTGGTCCATTCAAAAATGCTTCTTTATTTCCGGTGTTACCTGCATACATTGACGACTCCGGGAAATGTGTCATGTAGAAATAATCAGGAGCCATATCAAAATAAATAGGCGTAAATTTCTTTACACTCACCTGACGCTTTTCATCAAAATATCCTTCTCCCCACGTAGCATCAATCAATATCCATTTTCCATCGATTTGAACTGTATTCCAGGCATGGTTTGATCCTAATCTTTTTCTGCCAATATCATTTAATAATCTTTTAGAATCTCCAGTTACAAACTGACATTTTAATCCTGATAATGTCGCCAACTGCTGGTACAACAAAGAAAATCCCTCGCATACTGCTTTTTTAGATCTAAATGCTTTCTGAGTGGTACTTGCATGCGCCAATTGAATTTGCTTCGCATTTTCTAATTCATTTTTAGAAGTAAAAGTTTTTGGTTCTGGCGGATCTAAATAAGTCTTTAAGTCATAATTCAAATTCAATGCAATCCAACTATAAATTGCTCTTGCTTTATCATGTTCTGATGTGAAGTCTTTTTGAATTCTTTCTGCTAATTTTTCTGGACTTCCAAAACTTGGGTATTTTAAAACAATACTATCCAATGCACTATATCTTTGAGAATAAGACGAATTTAAAAAAACAACATTCAAAAAAAGGAATACAAAGGCGATTTTTCTTATTGCCATAACAGGTAATTAGGTTTAGTTAGGTTAAAATTGAATAAATTTATTTTTTAATTATTTCGGAATTATTTTGAAAGAAGCTATACTGTTCTGATATAGAAAAAAAGTAATATAAGAGCCCATTTTTTTATCGTAGGTAACTTGAAATTCTAAAGCTCCTCTTACTTCTCTTGGATTTTCAATTTTAGCAGGTCTGCCCTTTTTCAAATAAAAAAGTGTATCTGTTTTTGAAATATTTTTAATTCTAAAAGTGATTTTATCACCGTCATTTGCTTCTATTATTCCTGAATTTGGCGATAAGATCTCATTATCTCCTTCGATTGTAGCATCAAAAATAAGTGGTCCGTTTAAGAAATCTTCTTTGTTTAGTTTTTCATTTAGATAAACTCCGGAATCAGGAAAATGCTTCGCAAAAAAGTACTTGGGATCGGTATCAAAATAAACCGAATTAAAATAATTCACCATTGCTTTTTTATTACTGTCATAATATCCTTGTCCCCATGTGGCATCTACCAAAATCCATTTTCTGTCAATCTGAACGATATTCCAGGCATGATTTGACTGTGAATTTTGACGACCAATATCGCTTAACAATCGCTTAGAATCACCACGAATCACTTCGGATTTTAAACCAACTAAAGACGCTAAGTGCTGATATAAAAGTGTAAAACCTTCACAAACTGCTTTTTGAGAATCAAATGCTTTTTGCCATGTTTTATCCTTTAAAGATTCTATCTGTTTTTGTTTTTCGGCTTCATTTCTGTAGCTAAATCTGATTGGTTTCGCAGGATTTAAGTACGATTTATAGTCATACTTTATATTTAAAGCAATCCAGCTGTAAATAGCTCTTGCCTTATCATGTTCAGTCGAAAAATCTTTTTCAATTCTTTCCGCTAAAATTTCCGTTGAACTAAAATGTTTTGGGTATTTCAGTATAATCTTATCTATCGCATTATATTCCTGCGAGTAGGAAAAGTGCAGGAAAATGGCATTTATAAAAAGAAATAGAATTGTAATCTTTTTTATTTTCATCGAATTAGAGGCAAGCTTTTATAATATCTTTTAGTTCCTTATCTAACTCGGTATTTGAAATTTTATTTTGTACTAAATCAAAATTCGCATTGAAAGTTGGCAATGAATACGTACCTTTTATTTGCGCTCCATATCTTGGCAAAGCATTATTTGCAATCTCTAAAACGGATGCGCCTCCTCTTGGTCCAGGAGAAGTTGCCAATAATAGCATCGGTTTTTGCTGAAAAACTTCTTTCGTTATTCTGGAACACCAATCAAATAAGTTTTTGAAAGCTGCAGAATAGTTTCCATTATTTTCTGCCAAAGAAACAACTAAAACATCTGCACTTTCTATCTTTTTCAGAAATGCTTTTGCAAGTTCATGCTGACCAATTTCTTTTTCTAAATCAACACTAAATAAAGGCATTGCAAAATCATTTAAGTCTAAAACTTCGACCTCTGCATTTTCAAATAAACTAGCTGCATAAGTTGCAAAATGTTTGTTGATAGAATGCTGACTGTTACTTCCTCCAAAGGCTACAATTTTCATGGTTTCTCTTTTTGTAATATTTCTTCTATTGGTTCTTTTTTTGGTTCGTCGATTTCATAAATCTCTTTTGCTATTTCTACAGAATATTCGTTTGGATAGATTTTTCCTCCATAAGATTTAGCATAGACTTTCGTAAATTCTGCTCCAAAGTACAGAATTATTGCCGAATAATACACCCAAACCAGAATTATTATAACAGAACCTGCCGCACCGTACACAGATGCAACTGTAGAACTTCCTAAATAAAAACCAATGGCAAATTTACCTATCATAAAAAGGATAGCTGTAACTCCTGATCCTATAAAAGCATCTTTCCATCTTATTTTTCCGTCAGGCAATGTTCTAAAAATAATGGCAAAAAGAGTTGTAATACTCGCTAGCACAATAACTATATTAACCACATAAAATAAATAAACTGTACTCTCCGGAAAATATACTTTTAGACGTGAACTCAGTAAATCTAAAGTTGTACTTATAAAAAGACTGACCAACATTAAAAATCCAACCGAAGCAATCATAGAGAATGACATTAAGCGATTTTGAATAAATTTTTTAATCCCTTTGTCTGGTTTTGCACGTAATCCCCAAATAAAATTTATAGAGCTTTGTATTTCAGCAAAAACTCCGGACGCTCCAATTAACAACATAACGATTCCGAAAACGGTTGCAAAAACATTATCGCCAGATAACTGCACATTTTTTATAGCTTCCTGAATTTGACTCGCCGCACCATTACCTACTAAACCATTAATTTGTCCATACAATTCTCCTGTTACAGCTTCTTCTCCAAAAAAGAAACCACAAATTGTGATGATAATAATTAATAAAGGCGGCAAGGCAAATATGGTGTAATATGCCAATGCTGCACTTAGTTTAATCGCATTATCATCGTTAAACTGTAAAAAGGTGTTTTTTAGAAGAAACCAGGTTTTGGAGAATATATTTTTGATTTTCATGTACTGCATTTTTGATATTCTCTCAAATTTATGAAATTTCCAAAAATTTTGAATTGTTGCTTTTTCGGCAAAAATTACATTTTTACCATGTGATTTTGAGCTTCTTTTTATTTTGAAACCTTATCATATTGCAGATCTGTCCCTAAATCTTTAATTTTTAAAATATCTTTAAACTCACGTCGGGTTGGTTTTATTAAATAAGAAGTTGAATCTAACATTATCCCTTTAATTTGGGTAACCGAATCTAATTTCTTTAAATCTTCTTTTTCATAAATATTTTTAAACTTAATTGTATTTTTTTCAATTGAAAGAAACTGAACATTCCAAAATATAGAATCTCTTCTACTTAATACTAATTGACCATTGATACGTTTTGCCTTGTTATTAAGTGAAAATCTAAAAATAGTGTCAATATCTTTACTTACTATTTCTAATGAATCCCCTTTTACTAACAGATCAAGTTTTTTATGTGTAGCTTTTTCTACTAATTGATGATTTTCAATATCAAATTCTTGTTTTAATGAATCCAGTTCATTTTTGTGAATTCTAATTTTAAAGTAAGATTCTCTTAAAATCCTGTCTTCTTCAATTCGAATAAAAATAGAATCACTATTCATATACAATCCTTTGAACTTAGCAGGAAAACCTGTTAATTCTGAATCATTATTTGGTTGCGGATTTTCAAAATAGAAAGTTAAACAACTATCACACGCTGGTCTATCAGCTTTTTTACAGGAAGTTAAAACGACAAGTAAAACGAGAATTAGTATTATCTTTTTCATAGCTGCTTTTATTGATAATGACAGAAAATCCCTTTATCATAAATCGTCCACAAACTTGCTTTTTGATTGGCAGCTTTCAAAGCACAATTTGCCCAGGTATTACAAGTATAAAAAAGACTATAACTTCCTTTGGCTTCATAAAAAGCATCTTTCTTTCCATAGCTATAACCTTGAATCCATTCCGGGTTTGTGGGATTATTAAAACTTTCTGAAATATAAGTTACTAACTTTTGATAGTCTTCTTTTGAAATCAGGATGCGTTTACAATTTTCGCCTTCTTTTAGTTGTTTAAAAAATGTAGTATGCATTGCTGACGAACTAACTCCAAAAATAGCTTTTAAAGCCGTACTTGCTTTTAAATCCGACCATTCTGGTGTATGTAAATAAAATCCTTTATCGCCCCAACCAAAACCTACAAATTGCATGAGACTGTCTTTTGATTGTGTTTGACTGAATTGGATTTCCTTCCTCCAATCTTTAATTTCATTCGTAATTGGAACTACAATATCAGTGTGAACTCCGTTTGAAAGTATGTAAATAGGAATTGCATCTTTTTCATCCACTTTTGCAATATCTGAATTCACAGTGATTTTAGAAATCAGATAAACAGAGATTACATATAAAACAAGAAAAGTAATGATTCCGAGGATGGTCCAGCCTAGAAATTTGAAGGTCTTTTTTAGCATTTGGTTGGTTATTTTAAGGTTTATAAAAAGGTCTTTTTTGTTGTAACCAATTTTTGAGCCAAAAAAATGATGGCACGCGGATAATACGGATTCGCTAAAGCGAAAGCGCGGATTTACACGGATTTTTTTTTGGCTTGTGTTTTTTTTTCAGAAATTTAATCTCATTTTTTGTCATTTCGACCGAAGGGAGAAATCACACTCGCTAATCGGTAAAGATTGGCGATATTCTTTGCGGAGTTTCTTGTGTGATTTCTCCCTTCGGTCGAAATGACAAACTTTACGCAGATTCCTTTTTTAACGCATAAAAAAAACTGCTGAATCTCTCCAGCAGTTTAGTCTATTCTCTTTATTCTATTTTCTATAATCTTGATTCTCTATTCTCCAGAATTTTAAACGTTAAAACGGAAGTGCATTACATCACCATCTTTTACGATATATTCTTTTCCTTCTACTTTGAATTTTCCTGCTTCTTTTGCTTTTGCTTCTGAACCGTATTGAACGTAATCTTCGTATGAAATAACTTCGGCACGAATGAATCCTTTTTCGAAATCAGTGTGGATAACCCCTGCTGCTTGTGGCGCTGTTGAACCAATATTGATTGTCCAGGCACGAACTTCTTTTACACCTGCGGTAAAGTAAGTTTGCTGTTTTAGTAATTTGTAAGCTGCACGAATTAAAACTGACGCTCCCGGCTCTGTTAATCCCATATCTTCAAGGAAAACCTGACGCTCTTCGTAGCTTTCTAACTCTGTAATATCGGCCTCTGCTCCTACTGAAAGGATAATTACTTCAGCACCTTCATCTTTTACTAATTCACGAATCTGATCTACATATTTATTTCCGCTTACTGCAGAACTTTCATCAACATTACAAACGTATAAAACTGGTTTTGCAGTAATTAATTGAAAAGATTCCATTAAAACTTCTTCGTCATTACCTTGAGGTACAACCGTACGAGCTGATTTAGCTTGTAATAATGCCTCTCTGATTCGGTCTAAAAGTCCTTTTTCAGTTTGCGCTTCTTTATTTCCGGTTTTAGCGGCACGATTTACTTTTTCTAAACGTTTTTCAACGGTTTCTAAATCTTTTAATTGAAGTTCAATATCAATTGTTTCCTTGTCACGAATTGGATTTACATTTCCGTCAACGTGAACAATATTATCATTATCAAAACAACGTACAACGTGAATGATAGCATTACACTCTCTGATATTTCCTAAAAATTGGTTTCCAAGACCTTCACCTTTACTTGCACCTTTTACCAAACCTGCAATATCAACAATATCAACTGTTGCCATTTGTACGCGTTCTGGTTTTACCAATTCTTCTAATTTGTTGATTCTTGGATCCGGAACGTTTACAACACCAATATTAGGTTCGATTGTACAAAACGGAAAGTTGGCACTTTGCGCTTTTGCATTAGATAAACAATTAAATAATGTTGATTTTCCAACATTTGGTAATCCTACAATTCCTGCTTTCATCTGTTGTTTCTATTTATTTTTTATTTGATCCCGACTTTCTCAGGTCTTATCATTAATGCTTCTACCTTAATATATAGGTGCTAACTTTATTGATATATAATTTATGTTTTGATTTTTTGTTTCTGCCGAAATGATATTTTTTGGCTTTAAAATTTTGCAAATATAAGATTTAATAGCTCGTAAGTGAAGTAAAAATGACGATTAATGTATTTTAAAACACTCGTCGTAAAATAATTGAACTTTTTACTAATATTTTGTTAAAAAATACTACTTTTAACAATGATCAAAACAAAAAAATAAACCAAACCCACACAACCATGAAAAAGATTGCATTATTTTTATTTCTATTAAACACGGCGTTTCTTTTTGCTCAAAAAGAAGTTTCGGGAGTTGTAAAAGACAAAACAGGAGCACCTCTACCTGGTGTAAACATACTTGAAAAAGGAACAACAAACGGCGTATCTACTGATTTTGAAGGTAGTTACAGAATAAAAGTTAAAGATGGCGCTACTTTAATTTTTAGTTATATTGGATATTCTACTGTTGAAAAACAAGCTACAAGTACCGACGTTAGTATAGTTTTAGATCAAAACGGCGGTCAGATTTTAAGTGACGTTGTCGTTGTGGGATCCAGAAACACAAAAAGGACAGTTGTCAATTCGGCCGTGCCTATTGATGTTATTAATGTAAAAGATGTCGCCACACAAAGCGGAAAAATAGAAATCAATCAGTTGTTGCAATATGTTGCTCCTTCGTTCAACGCCAACAAACAATCGGGTTCTGATGGTGCTGACCACGTTGATCCTGCTTCCTTGAGAGGTATGGGACCTGACCAGACTTTGGTTTTAATTAACGGAAAAAGAAGACATCAATCATCTCTTATCAACTTATTTGGAACTCGCGGACGTGGAAATACAGGAACCGATTTGAATGCTATTCCGGTTGCCTCTATCAAAAGAATTGAAATTCTAAGAGATGGTGCCGCTGCGCAATATGGTTCTGATGCTATTGCAGGTGTTATTAATATTGTCACAAATGACAATGTAAATGAGTTAACAGGATCTGTTACTTATGGTGCTTTTAACACCGATGCAAAAGGAGATTTTTTACCGGGAACACCAAATACTAAAGGTTTCAGATTGGACCAAAAAGGAAATGGAAACTCCTACGGAAAAGACAAATCTCTTGACGGTCAATCTATAAAAGTGGCCGCCAATTATGGAGTTGCTTTAGGAAGCAAAGGTGGTTACGCCAATTTTACGGGTGAATTCATCAATAAAGAAAAAACTTTGAGACCAGCTTACGATTTCAGAAAAGGTTTTGGTGATGCACAAATTAATGGACTAAATTTCTTCGGAAATCTTGCCATTCCAATTGGGGAGAAAACAGAATTTTATGCTTTTGGCGGAAGCAGTGTTAGAAATACGGATGCTTATGCTTTTACCAGAAATAGTGGTGAACAAGTGGTAGAATCTGTTTATCCAGGCGGATATACGCCAAGAATTACCTCAAAAATTAATGACAATTCGATCGCTGCCGGAATTAGAACAGAAACTTCTGGCGGATGGAAAATGGATTTCAGTAACACTTTTGGAAAAAATAAATTCCACTATGATATAAAAGGTACTATTAATGCTACTCTTCTGGACAAATCTCCACTTGAATTTGATGCAGGAGGACATAGTTTACTTCAAAACACCACCAATTTTGATATTTCTAAAAACTATGGCGACGTTTTAAAAGGTTTTAATATTGCTTTTGGAACAGAATTTAGAGTAGAAAAATTTGAAATTTTTGCCGGTGAAGAGGGTTCATACACAACTTATGATACCAACGGAAAACCAATTACGGACCCAACTACTCAAAGCCCGCCAACAATCCCAAATCCTGACTATGACCCTACTGATCCAACTTCGTCACCAACAACTCCAAGACCTGGAGGTTCTCAGGGATTCCCGGGATATAGCCCCGCAAATGAAGTAAATAAAAGCCGTACTAACTTCTCTTTATATACGGATGCTGAGTTAGATATCACAGAAGCTTTAATGGTTAGCGGAGCAGTTCGTTTTGAAAATTACAGTGACTTTGGAAGTACTATAAACGGAAAATTAGCTTCAAGACTAAAAATTACAGACCATATTAATCTAAGAGGATCTGTAAGTACTGGTTTCCGCGCTCCATCATTGGCTCAGGTTTATTATAATTTACGTTTTACGAACTTCAATGCCAGCGGTGCAACTGACGTTATTTTGGCTCCAAATGACAGTCCGATTACAAGAGCTTTTGGAATTCAAAAACTAAACGAAGAGAAAGCTGTAAATGCTTCTTTGGGCTTCACTGCAAATTTTGGAGATTTTACGGCAACAGTTGATGGATACTATATCAAAGTAAAAGATCGTATCGTTCTTACCGGATATTTTGACGCAAGCGCTTTAAACTTAGGCGTTGATAAAGCTCAATTTTTCACTAATGGTGCAGATACAAGTACACATGGTTTGGACTTGGTTTTCTCTTGGAAAAAAGGATTTGATTTTGGACAATTCTCAGCAACTTTTGTAGGTAACATTAACGATATGAAAATTGATAATATAAAAAATGGTTCTTTGCCTGCTGACACTTTCTTCGGAAAACGTGACCAAGCATTTCTATTGGCATCGGCTCCGGATAGTAAATTTGGTTTAAACCTAAACTATTCTAAAAATAAATTTGATGCAGGTTTAGCCTTTACACGTTTTAGTAAAGTAGTTTTAGTAGATTATGCTGATGAAGATGATGTTTACAACCCAAGATTAGTAACAGATTTGACTTTAGGTTATAAATTAAGCAAAAGTCTGAAAATAAGTATTGGAAGCAATAACTTATTCAACGTTTATCCAACGAAACAAGATGAACAAGGTAATACAGAAGCTGGTGGATATTGGGATGCTGTACAAATGGGTTTCAGCGGAGCTTACTACTATGCAAGACTTGGATTTAATTTTTAAAAAGAAATTCAATCTAAAGCATTATAACTATCAACAAAAAATCCTGAACTTCAATAGTTCAGGATTTTTATTATTAAAACATATTTTTACATTTTCTAATTATCTCATTTTCTAATTATCTCATTTTTACAACTTAAATTGCAGTGAATCTATAATACCTTTTTCTTCTTCGGTAGCTGTAAAACCTGAGATATCCCAATAATTAGTGAGAATTTTATTTTGTTTATTAAAAAGTGATTTTTCTGTGAATACGTCACTATCCTTATAAGTAAAATTTTGTTTATTGAAATTTGTCGTAACAAAATTATTTCGAACCTGAATATTTTTGATTTTATCCTTTAGAATCAGATCATACGCTATTTCTTCATTAGAACTCAGTAAATAATAATCTAATCCATCTGTTCTGTAACTAACTTTTACAAATGATCTCGTGATATGTTTAGAACCTATAGCAGGTTTATCTTCTATTTCAGGAATATTTCCCGGTGCAATTGAAACTGTAAATTCAATAATTAGTTTTTTCTCGGGATCATATGTAATTTCAAAACTGTCAAGAGCTTTTTTTGATTTAACCAGAGGTATAACCGTCATTACATAATAGTCTTTATTTTTAGGATGTCCTTTAGTTATAAAATCATAATTCTTTTTTGTTTTTGAATCCAGCAAAGGATCGAAGTACTTAAAATTAGAATAATTTTCCATTAAATTATTCAAATTATAACCTTTTAAATCGGCACTAACATCTGTTTCTAATAAACCATAAGATCGATTTTGCTCTACCAATAAAGTTGTATTGATTTTTTTTTGACGTGCCACAAATTGAAAATTCACCAACCCGTCATTATAATAAGAGTATTTATTGTCAAGCATAAAAAACTCCCTAACATACACTTTAAGCCTGTAAGAAGCGGCTAACTTCTGTTTTGAATTAGCAACAATTTTACTGAGTGATTTAAAGGGTTTTTCTTTTGAAACAACAATTTCATCTAGTTTATTATTGTTGCTTTTAAGATAAACAACAAACATGTCTGGCTTTAAACTTCCCCAACGCAGTGTCACTTTTTCGTAATTGGTTTCTGAAACCTGAATATTGGACCCACCAGTCAACATAAAAGTTACTTTTCCGTCTTGATTACTTATTAATGTTTGTTTCGTTTTCAAAATAAACACAGCAGCATTTTCAATAGGCAATTGTGTTTCAATATCTTTTACAACAATTGAATACTCAATCTTCTGAGCAAAAACGCCGACATTAAAGAACAAAACAAATAAAAGTATTAGTCTCTTCATAAGCAATTATTAAATTTTTCAACTAAAAACACTTCAACATTAAAAAATTATCATCAAATTAACTAAAATAAAACATTAAATACCAGTATTATACAAAAAAATTATATTAAAAAAGTGACAAAAAAAAATCCTAAGCGTTGAAACTCAGGATTTTTTCAAAACTATTTGAGGTAAATAAAATTATTCTCCATGCAAAAACGCCTGTCTGTTCAACAAGGTTTCTTCATCTTCTACATGATTATCATCTGGCACACAACAATCAACAGGACATACAGCCGCACATTGCGGTTCGTCATGAAAACCCTTACATTCTGTACATTTTCCGGGAACGATATAATATACTTCGTCAGAAATTGGAGTTTGAGCATCATCAGCATCAACCTCAGTTCCGTCAGGTAAAATTACTTTTCCAGAAAGTCTTGTTCCGTCTTTATATCTCCAATCGTCAGCTCCTTCATAAATTGCTGTATTAGGGCATTCTGGTTCACAAGCCCCACAGTTTATGCATTCGTCAGTTATAATTATTGCCATTTTGTTCTTGGTTACGAGTTAAAAGTTACAAGTTGAGAAATAATAATACGAAGATTTTATTCTGCTTTGTCTTATAACTTAATATAGCTTATTTTTGTGCAAAATTACAATCAAAACTCTTCATAAACAAACATTATGACATTAGAAACAAAAAAAAGTGTTTTTGTTGAATTAGGGAAATTTCTAAAACAATTCTCTGAAAAGGACACAATTAAAAAATCGGATGTCTTACATAACGATTTATTTTTTGATGATTTCGAAAAATTAATACATTTATCACAATCTCATAATGGCTGGTACACACCTGAACAAGTGTATTTTGCAATCAAATCATGGGCAGACGCTTTGACGGAAGAAAACCTTGATAAATGGCTTTCTCAATATTCATCAGAGTTTACTCAGGATGACAAAACAGAAAAAACGGTCGCTTTAATATTAGCCGGAAATATTCCGTTAGTAGGTTTTCACGATTTTCTTTCCGTTTTAATTACCGGAAACAAAGCTTTAATAAAAACATCTTCAAACGATCAGCATTTATTACCGTTTTTAGCCAAATATTTAATTGCTGTTGATGAAAGTTTAAAAGATAAAGTCACTTTCGTGGAAGGTAAACTGGAAAACTTCGATACCGTAATTGCCACAGGAAGCAACAATACGGCGCGTTATTTTGAATATTATTTCAAAGATAAACCTTCGATTATTCGAAAAAACAGAAATTCGGCTGCAGTTTTAAACGGAAAAGAAACCAAAGAAGATTTAGAAGCTTTAGGCGAAGATATTTTTAGATATTTTGGATTAGGATGTCGCAATGTTTCCAAACTTTTTGTTCCAAAAGATTATTCCTTTGTTCCCTTTTTTGAAGCTATTTTTAAATATCAGGACGTTATTCATTACGAGAAATACGCCAATAATTATGATTATAATAAAGCGGTATTTTTAATGAGTAATTTCAAGTTATTAGACAATGGTTTTCTAACGTTAAAAGAAGATCCAAGTTACGCCTCGCCTATTTCGAGTGTTTTTTATGAATTTTACGAAAATATCGAAGATTTACAAACTCGTCTTGAAGCTGATGCTGAACAAATTCAGTGTATTGTAAGCAACGATTTAGTAAAAAACAGCACACCATTTGGGCAAACCCAAAATCCTCGTTTGTGGGATTATGCAGATAACGTAAATACTATAACGTTTTTGTTAACAACAAAGTAAAAATATGTTTAATTATTTCGAATAATTTATCGCTTTTTCGGCTCCTATTGCCGAAATTTGCGTCTTTAAAATTTCGACTATTAACAACAACCATGAAAAAACACAACTACAGCGCAGGACCAAGTATCTTACCTCAAGAAGTTTTTGAGAAAGCATCAAAAGCAATTTTAGATTTTAATGATTCAGGACTTTCTATTCTGGAAATTTCGCACCGAAGCAAAGATTTCGTTGCAGTTATGGACGAAGCTCGTTCCCTTGCCTTAGAATTATTAGGTCTTCAGGGAAAAGGTTATCAAGCCTTGTTTTTACAAGGTGGTGCAAGTACAGCATTCTTAATGGCTCCTTATAATTTATTGAAAGATGGCGGAAAAGCTGCTTATTTAGATTCTGGAACATGGGCAACTGCTGCAATAAAAGAAGCAAAGAATTTTGGAGAAACTATTGTTGTAGCTTCTTCCAAAGAAGAAAATTACAACCATATTCCAAAAGGATACACAATACCTAGTGATGCTGATTATTTTCACTGTACTAGTAACAACACTATTTTTGGAACACAAATGAAAGATTTCCCTGCAACCAACGTTCCTGTTGTTTGTGATATGAGTTCTGATATTTTTTCACGCGATTTAGATTTCTCTAAATTCGATTTGATTTATGCCGGTGCTCAAAAAAATATGGGTCCTGCAGGAACTACTTTAGTAGTTGTAAAGGAAGAAATCTTAGAGAAAAGCGGTAGAACTATCCCAAGTATGTTAGACTACGCTAAACATATTAAAGCAGAAAGTATGTATAATACTCCTCCTGTTTTTGCTGTTTATGTTTCATTATTAACATTACAATGGATTAAAAATAAAGGTGGAGTTGCTGCTGTTGAGAAATTAAACGACGCAAAAGCAGATTTACTTTATAATGAAATCGACAGAAACCCATTATTTAAAGGCGCTGCAGCGGTTGAAGATCGTTCTAAAATGAATGTGACTTTCTTATTAAACAACGCTGATCATACAGAAACTTTTGATGCTTTATGGAAAGCTGCAGGAATTTCGGGATTGCCAGGACATCGTTCAGTTGGTGGTTACAGAGCTTCTATTTACAATGCTATGCCTATCGAAAGTGTTCAGGTATTGGTTGATGTAATGAAAGCTTTGGAAAGTAAAGTTTAGTTTTCAGTAACAGACGACTGAAAACTGAGTCTGAAAACTGAAACTCTAGCCCCGATAGAAGTGGAAATCCTTTTATTTTTTTCCTTTAAAAAAATAAAAGATTGTAACGAATAGCGGGATCAGCTCCAAAAAAAAAAAGAAAAAATCAAAATAGCTGGTTCATCGATTAAACAAATTAACGATTAGCCAAATAAACAATATACACAATGAAAGTATTAGCAAATGACGGAATTTCTAAAAGTGGAATTCTAGCCTTAGAAAAAGGTGGATTTGAAGTTATAACTACAAAAGTAGCTCAGGAACAAGTAGCTAATTTTGTGAATGAAAATAATGTAGACGTAGTTTTAGTGCGTAGTGCAACTAAAGTTCGTAAAGATATTATCGATGCCTGCCCTGGATTAAAAATTATTGGTCGTGGCGGTGTTGGTATGGACAATATCGATGTTGATTATGCAAAAAGCAAAGGAATTCACGTAATTAATACACCTGCTTCATCATCAGAATCTGTTGCTGAATTGGTATTTGGACACTTATTTTCTGGTGTTCGTTTCTTGCATGATTCTAACAGAAATATGCCTCTTGAAGGAGATTCAAACTTTGACGGTTTGAAAAAAGCTTACGCAAACGGAACTGAACTAAGAGGTAAAACTTTAGGTATTGTTGGTATTGGTCGTATTGGACAAGCTACTGCAAAAATGGCTTTTGGTTTAGGAATGAAAGTAATTGCTGCAGATAGTTTTATTCCTTCTGTAGATGTTAAAGTTGAGTTTTTTGATGGACAATCTATCACAACTACAATTGTTTCTCAATCATTAGAATCTTTATTTAAAGAAGCTGATTTCATTACATTGCACGTTCCTGCTCAAGATGGTTACATTATTGGTGAGAAAGAATTGGCGATCATGAAAGACGGTGTTGGAATCGTAAACTGTGCTCGTGGTGGTGTTATTGACGAAGTTGCGCTGGTAAAAGCTTTAGATTCAGGAAAAGTTGCTTTTGCTGGTTTAGATGTTTTTGAAAGCGAACCAAAACCGGAAATGGCAATCTTAATGCACACTAAAATCTCATTGACTCCGCACATTGGAGCTGCAACTGGAGAGGCACAAGACAGAATTGGAACAGAATTAGCTTCACAAATTATTACTTTGTTGAGCTAAGTAATTAAAAAATAGATTAACTTTAGAGGGATTTACTATATATTTGTAGTAAATCCCTTTCTTTTTACGTAAATTTGAAGTCTAATTTAAATTCTTAAAATCATGTTTGAACAATTAACGCAATTAGTACAACAATACGGAGGCGACGCCGTGGTAAACAATTCTGCTATTCCTAATGAGCACAATGAAGCTGTAATAAGCGAAACCAGTTCTTCAATTTTTGCAGGATTGCAAAAAATTGCTTCAGAAGGCGGCGGTGAACAACTTGCCAGCTTATTTAGCGGAAAATCGTCTATAGACAGTTCAAATCCGGTTGTACAGCAATTAACACAACAAGTAACAGGAAGTCTTGGTGAGAAATTTGGATTGAGCAGCGATGCTTCTTCTGGGGTTGCGGCAAGCATGATTCCGCAGATTTTAAGTTCGTTAGTAAACAAAGCTAAAGATCCTAATGACAGTAGTTTTAATATTTCGGATATTATTGGTGCTATTTCCGGAAATGGCGGGCAAGCTTCCGGAATTATGGACACGATTTCTAAATACGGAATGCAGTTTGGATTAGATCAAAATGCTGACGGAAAAGTAGATGTAGCCGATGTTCTTGTAGTAACAAAAACTAAAGGCGGAATAGCCGGATTTATTGGAAAATTGTTTGGAAGTAAATAAAAAGGTTCTGAGGTTCTGAGTTCTTAAGGCTCTAAGCTTTTTTTTAATCTTAACTATATTAAAGGCTGTTTGCTCTGCAAATGGCTTTTTTATTGTCGAATGTTAAACCTTGCAAAGCTAGATTATAAGAATCTTAACAGCGTGTTCTGAAATTTAGTTGTAATTTTAAAGTATTGAAAATAAAAGTCATGAAAAAGTATTTCTACATATTAGTCCTTTTGTTTACAATAATCGCTTGTTCTACTGCATCAAAAAATATTAGCGCAACAAATCCTGTACCTACGCCAAAAGTTGCCGTAAACGATACAGTACGAATTGCCAATGATTCTCTGGAATATGAAGTTATTATTATTGACAATGGTTTTAGTACATGGCTGGCTTCAACAGCGCTTCCGCGAAATTACTATTCCCTGTCCTATCTTGAAATCAAGAATCAATTGTATGTAACAGAATGGAATCTTAGAGCCTCGCAACCACAGCGTTACAATCCAAATTTATACGAAATGACAATTGATTACCGACCTAATATACATTATGGGTACGAGGTAAATTATTTGATTTATAATTATATGATTTATTTTCAGAATACATACAAACAAAAGCTTGCGGGTTACGTTCCAATGCGATAATCTTGCTATATTTGTAATTGTTATAAATAAAGCATGAATAGATTAAAGAAACGTTGGGGAATCACCTCAAATCTACAAGCCATTATTATATTTACCGTTTTTGCCATTACCGGATCGGCATCTGCGTATTTGTCTAAACCTTTTTGTGTATGGCTTGGTATTACCAAAGAAGACTTTGGTAGTTGGTTTACTTTAATCCGTTTATTGATTATTTTCCCTATTTATCAGGTTTTATTAGTTGCAATTGGAGCCATTTTTGGGCAATTCCGTTTCTTTTGGAATTTCGAAAAGAAAATGCTTAAAAATATGGGACTGGGATTTCTCTTTAAAGACTAAATTCCAAATTCAAATTAAACGAATGAATGCAAAAACCGGAGCTATAAATCAGGGATGAGTTTTACCACAAAGTACACTAAGTTTTTTTAAAGTATAAAAACGTATACAAACACAGAGTTCGCAAAGCTTTGTGTAGGTAAAGCTTTGCGAACTTTGTGTTTTTTGCATCTACTATTAGATAAAATATTAGCGTGCTTTGCGTTAAAATTATTTACAATACAAATAGCTAATTTCTAATATTTTTCCACAACAATATCCCTTGATCCTAAATTTCCCTATCTGATTTTTGAAAATAATAGGTATAAATCCACGTCAATGTAAATGACGGAATCACATCTGTAAAAGGTAATATTTCTTCAACAAAAGTCAAAATACTCGCCACTTTTCCAACTCTGCCTTTGTACATTCTGGTCATTACAAAAGCCGCAATTGGCGCCCAAATCACATCTGAGAATTCTCCCAAAAGCGGAATTGTGAACGAAATCATTCCAATTCCGTCCAAAAGTAAACCCAAAAGTAATTTCCTGGTTCTATCATCGCTTGTAACTTCCAAATCTTGCATCTTCTTCTATTTAGATATTATTCGAATTTAAAAAGAATTCATTAAAGTAATTTATTTCTAAAAATAATTTTCTTACTTAATTTCAACATGTTGATTTTTAAAACTCCAACTAGTTTTTCTTTTTTCCTGTTACTGCAAATAATACGCCAAAATTACCATCA
Source organism: Flavobacterium pectinovorum (assembly GCF_006438875.1). Classification (GTDB taxonomy): domain Bacteria; phylum Bacteroidota; class Bacteroidia; order Flavobacteriales; family Flavobacteriaceae; genus Flavobacterium; species Flavobacterium pectinovorum_A. The sequence goes on along the minus strand of NZ_RCZH01000003.1, from coordinate 96,935 downwards.
GTCTGAATCCAGTTTTCTGACGGAACATATGCGCGTGATACAAATCCATCGAGATACAAAGCATTTTTACATCCTAAACTTTTAAAATAACTTGCAAAATCATAGAAATTAACTTCCTCTTTAGACAACACAAAAACTACTTTTCCATCCGCCAAAATCCCAACTCCATTTCGAATATTTAAATTAGCTGAACCTTCTCTAAAATCCGGATGAATTTCGCCATCGATCACCAACATTGGTCCGGATTGCGTTGCATATTCTATTTTTCCGTTATTTTTAAATTTTTCAGTTGTACAAATTTCTGCCCTTTTTCCGGTTGTTAAATAAAATACTCCGTTAGGTTTTAGATAAAAATTCCCTTCTGCTTTAGTTGTATCTAGTGGAGATAAAACTTTCTTTTTTTCGATATAGAGACCTTGCGGCGAATTGTCTTTTTTATACATTCCGGCATTCATCGCAAAACTTAGTGATAAATTATTCTTTTCTATCCAATTTTTCAAATTTAGAATACTTCCAAAATTTTGTCCGGATTCATTCTTCCAGTACAATTTTAGATCTTGTTTTTTGAGATCTACTTTATATACCACAAACGGATCTTCAGAATATACCTTTGCATTGATAAAAACTGCAAAGGCAACTATTATCAATATCAGAAGTCCAAGTTTTAATTTCATTTTTTTTTCTACTTTAACATAAATGTAAAATAAAAAATCCAATAATCATTTATATCGTTTTCTTCTTAAATTTCTGTTACAACCCATTTTTATATCGGGAGAATCTTTGTTTCTTTGTAGAAACAGTTTCAAAATGATACACGCAAAAAATATACATAAATTCTACGACCAACTCGAAGTTCTTAAAGGAGTTGATTTGCATATTAAAAAAGGAGAAATTGTTTCGATTGTTGGCGCTTCCGGTGCCGGAAAAACAACTTTATTGCATATTTTAGGAACACTCGATAAACCTTCAAAATCTGACACCGAAAGTTCTTTAACCATTAATGGTCAGAATGTTTTGGGGTTTAATGATAAAGCGTTATCAAAATTCAGAAACTTAAATTTAGGTTTCATTTTTCAGTTTCATCAGCTTTTACCAGAGTTTACAGCTTTAGAAAATGTTTGTATTCCTGCCTATATTGCGGGCAAAAAACCTTCAGAAACCGAAGCAGAAGCAAAAAAATTACTGGATTTTTTAGGATTATCTCATAGAATTAATCACAAGCCAAACGAACTTTCAGGCGGAGAACAACAACGTGTTGCCGTGGCAAGAGCGCTAATCAATAAACCGGATGTTATTTTTGCCGATGAACCTTCCGGAAATCTGGACACGCATTCTGCCGAGAATTTACATCAATTATTCTTCCAGCTTCGTGACGAATTTGGACAGACTTTCGTGATCGTTACCCACAACGAAGATCTGGCAAATATGGCGGATAGAAAATTAGTTATGGTCGATGGTTTAATTAGTAATTAGGAGCTATTTACTTCATCAGTTCGCTCTCGCTCGAGTCCTGCTATACGTTTCAATCTTTTGTTCCATTTCATTACACAAAAGGATTTTTCCCGAAGCTTCGGGACTATCAGGGCTAGGGCTTTACGACAACAATTACCTTTCATTAAATTATGAATAAATCAGAACTAAAGGATTTCCTCGACGAAAAAGTCGTTCAATATAACAATCAGGATTTTATCGAAAGTGATCCTGTACAGATTCCGCATTTGTTTACTCAAAAAGAAGACATTGAAATCGCTGGTTTCTTAAGTGCTACAATTGCCTGGGGAAATCGTAAAATGATTATTAAAAATTCGCATCAAATGATGGAATTAATGGGTAATACACCTTATGATTTTATCATGTCCCATTCTGATGAAGATTTAGAAAGGTTAGAGAACTTTGTTCATCGTACTTTTAACGGAAAAGATTTTGGAGGCTTTATAAAAGGATTAAAGCATATTTACCAAAATCATAATGGTCTGGAAGCCGTTTTTGCCAAACATCAGGAAGCAGACAGTTTGCAAAAAAGCATCAGTGAATTTAAAAAGATCTTTTTTGAAATCGATCATTTACCGCGAACTCAAAAACATATTTCAGATCCTTTAAACAATTCGGCAGCAAAAAGAATCAATATGTATTTGCGCTGGATGGTTCGTCAGGATACAAAAGGTGTTGATTTAGGTATTTGGAAAACCATTTCGCCAGCTGCATTATCATGTCCGCTGGATGTACATTCCGGAAATGTTGCCCGAAAACTCGGTTTGCTTACGCGAAAGCAAAATGACGGAAAAGCATTAGCCGAATTAGATTTAAAACTTAGAGAGATGGATTCAAAAGATCCTGTAAAATATGATTTTGCACTTTTTGGACTGGGCGTATTTGAAGGATTTTAGCCTCAAAAGCAAGAGATTTCATTAGCTTTTCTTCTTTTTTTTTCGTAATATTACCATATAAAAGCCTTTTGTATGGAACATTTTATTTTCGATTTAAAATATTATATCATTCCGTCCTTCTCAATTGCAACCTTATCTTTAGCCATTATTCTAATATTGAATAGAGTCTATTATCAATACAACTTGCCTTCCAGGCATCTGATTATTCGTAAATCCGAAAAATTTCTGACCGAAATCACTTTATCAAAACCGGACAAAAACACTTTAAAATATAAAATAGCTCAATTTAAATCTGAAATCCCCATAAATCGCTCGTGGTGCAAAGAAATGCTCATTGAGGATATGATCAGAATGAAAAGCAATTTAAAAGGCAAAACAGCCAAAAACATCCTGATCATTTACAAACAACTCGATTTAAATCATTACTCAGCAAGTTTAATTCGGGATTTTAGAAAATATAAAAAACGGGAAGGTATTTATCATTTTCAGGCATTAGGATACAGACCCGGAATTTCGCTTATAAGAAAGTATTTATATCATCCTGACAAAATTATTCGGTCTAATGCCAATATCGCTTATCTGGCTTTATCAAAGGGAGATTGGCAGGCTATTAATAAACTTCCTGTTAAGGTATCTATAATTACTACTATAAAAGTAATGGATGTTTTGCATTCAGAAAAAATACCTATTCCGCCTCAAATTGATCTTTGGATAGAATCAGAAAATCCAACTATCCTGAAGTTAGCGGTTATGACGATGGTTTTTTATAATTACACCAATAAAGCCTCCAAAATAATAAAATTGCTGCATCATGAAAATAAATCATTAAAAATTGATGTTATTACAGCAATTCAGGATCTATATTTAGAAGAAGCCGAAGAAGAACTGATTAAAATCTTTCCAACCGAATCGGTGGAAATTCAAATCGAAATATTAGACGCTCTCTCAGTTATAGGCTCCGAAAAAACAATTATCTATTTAAAAAATGAAATTGAAAAACAGGAGATAAAAGATATAAAGTTAAAAATGGTATTTTGCCTGAACAATCTTGATTCAATAAGTCTTGATGTTTTAGGAAGTTACGATCCAGACACTCAAAAAATGATTAATCACACTAGAAAATTACAGCTATGATACATGATTTTCTATCTTATCTTATTCGTGTTTATGATGTTTTTGTAGCCTGTTTTTCTATTGGTTATATCTTATTTTATATAGCTCTATCCATTCTATCATATTGGGCCATTATAAAACATTTAAAATATCAAAAATATCTGGAAGAAGAAGTCCTAATTCGGTCCAATCATATATTGGGTGTTTCCATTGTAGCTCCGGCATTTAACGAAGGTGTAAATATTGTGTACAATGTAAAATCGCTTCTTTCGCTAACGTATCCAAAATTTGAAATCATTATCGTAAATGATGGAAGTTCTGACAATACTTTAGAAAAATTAATATCCGAATTTGATTTGGTAAAAATTGACTTTTACTATCAGGAAAAAATCGTCACACAACCTGTTCGCGGGCACTATAAATCAACAAATCCCGTTTATTCAAGATTGCTTATTGTTGATAAAGTAAATGGAAAAAGTAAAGCAGACGCCTCAAATGCAGGAATAAACTCCTCGCAATATCCTTTGTTTTTATGTACAGATGTCGATTGTATCTTAAAAAGTAATACTATTTTGAAACTGGCAAAACCATTTATGGAAAACGAAATCCGTGTTATTGCAACGGGCGCAGGAATCAGAATTTCAAATTCATGCGATATAAAAGAAGGCTTTTTGTACAAAGTGCATTATCCTAAAGAATGGTATCCGAGGTTTCAGGAATTAGAATATGTTCGATCATTTTTATTTGGAAGAATGGCCTGGAGTCAAATAAATGGATTATTACTCGTTTCCGGCGGTCTTGGAATGTTTGACAAAGATATTGTTATAAAAGCCGGCGGATACTGGCATCAATCCTTAGGCGAAGACATGGAACTCATTACAAGAATGAGAAAATACATGCATGATACAAATGAAAAATTTTTGATAAAATATATTCCGGAATCACTTTGCTGGACAGAAGTTCCAAGCAGCAGAGAAATATTCTTGAGGCAGCGCGTTCGTTGGGCAAGAGGATTGATACAAACCTTGTATCTGCACAGGAAAATGTTTTTAAATCCCAAATATGGCCGAACAGCATTTGTAGTTTTACCATTCTTTTTTAGTTTTGAATTTCTGGTGCCTATTATTGAATTTATAGGTATAATTACTTTAGTTGCAAGTTTTGTGTTTGGTATAATAAACTTTCAATATCTATTTCTAATTAGCGCATTAGTTTATCTGTTTTATTTGTCAATAACCATAATATCAATCTTAATTGACGAAGTGCTTTATAAGAGTTATGCCAGTTACAAAGAGCTGATTACGCTTGTTGGAATGGCAATTATTGAGCCTTTTGTGTTTCATCCCATTACGGTTTATGCATCGCTAAAAGGATATTGGCATTTCTTTAGAAAAAAAGAACAAAAATGGGGCGTTATGGTTCGCAAAGGTTTTGAATCACCTTCTAAAAAATAATTTGATTATGAAATATTGTAAACCTATAAATATAGCTAAGCTACTTTTCTGTTTGTTTTTATTTTCAAATCAAACAATTAAAGCACAAAGAAAAATTGACACAGACAGTCTTTTAACCGTTGTGATGAAGGACATGAAAAGTACACATCCTGATTATAAACTCAATATTCAAAGAGCTTTATTAGGAAAAAAACTAGCGCCGGATTATATTGATTTTCATCTGGCTTTAGGCAGAAATTACGATCTGCTAAAACAAAAAGACAGCGCCCGATTCTATTACAATTATGTAATCGATAAAAATCCAAGATACGAAGACGCTTTTCTCTACCTTATAAATATGGATCTAGAGGATAAAAATTATGATGAAGCGCTAACTGTAACCTATAAAGCAATTGATTTATATCCTGACAGTAAATCTTTCAGACTTAAAAGAATTGCTATTTATGCGCTGCAAAATGACACTCAGAATGAAGCCAAATATCTTAAATCGATCAGAGCAAAATTCCCGCATGATCCGGATATAGAGCAGCGCCTTTTCGAATTGTATAGTAAAACTAACATTGATCGTGTAGGTACTTATTACAACCTGACTACAATTGATCGTGACGGAGTTGGTCCGTGGCACTTAGCCAGCGCCGATTATATGCGACAACGTACTTGGGGAAGTCTGATTGGCAGAGTTAGTTATGCCAAAAGACTTTCGTCTGATTTGGTTATGGCAAGCGGGCTTCAGTTTGAAGTTGAATCTTATCTTTTTGCCAAAAAAAATAACTACCATTATATTGACATTGCCTATAGTAAAGACAGCGCTTTTCCGGAATGGAGATTGGGTTATTCGTACTTTCAGAATTTCAATAAAGGCTGGGAAGCAGATTTAGGAGTTCGATATATCGTAATGCAGGATAATAGCGATTTAAAAACCTTAAATGTGGGAATAGGGAAATATCTGGGTTCTTACTGGATTAATTTAAGATCATACATCCAAAAAGATAGTCCGTCATTTACTCTAACATCTCGCTATTATTATAAAACAAAGTTTGATTATGTGACTGTAATCGCAGGCTACGGAACTTCACCAGATGATAGAACCAGGTCTGCAGAATATGATACGAGAAAATCATTAAACTCTTATAGAATAAGTGCAGGATTTTATAAACTAATAAAAAGCCACTATATCTTTGGATTTCTAATCACAGATAATGAGCAGGAATATACCACAAACAAATTCCAAACCGAACTTGATTTCGCGGTTTTATTGCAATATAAATTTTAAATATCATGAAAAAAAAGCATCACATTTATATCCAATTCTTCTTTTTTTTCCTGTTTACCTTCCATATGATGGCACAATCTGAAATCGTTATAACTGAAAAAAATAAAATTGTTACTGCTTCTGAAAATACTGAGAAAGCAGCAAAAATTTTGAAAATATATCTGGATAAAGCTTTTAAAAAACCTTTTGAAATTACATCAGAAAGTAAAAAAGACAATAATTCGTCAGAAATAATTTTAGAAATTTCAAGTACTGAAAACCTAAAAGCCAATGAGTTCATTATCAAAAGCGACACAAAATCAATTTATTTAATTGCTCCAAATCAAAAATACCTTCGTTATGCTGTTTACAGTTTACTTGAAATCTGGGAGTTTAGAAAATTTACTGCTGCAGAAACCTATATTCCCAACATAACACAAGTCACTTTTGCAAAAAATACAAAAAAATTGGAGCAGCCATCCTTTGATTACAGAGCATTGTTTTATCCGGATTGTTATGATGAAGACTTTAGAGATTGGCACAAACTCGATTGGCAAGTAGATGATTTTGGTATTTGGGGACATTCTTTTACCGTACTTATTCCGGCAAAAGAATATTTTAAAAGTAATCCGAAGCTTTTTGCTTTGTACGAAGGCGAACGAAATGGAGAATCATTATGTATGACCAATGATACTGTGGTAGATTTGGTGGAGAAAAAAATGGCTAAAATTATTGCCGAAACCCCAAACGTACAATTTTATTCTGTAAGTCAAAACGACGATGTGGTTTATTGCGAATGTACTGAATGCCGAAAAATAAACCAAAAATATGGCGGTCCTCAAGGTTCATTATATTATTTTCTAAATAAAATTGCATCTCATTTTCCAAAAACAAAAATTACAACACTCGCCTATCTTCATACGCTTAAACCGCCCGTAAATATTAAGATCGAACCAAATATCTATACAATATTTTGTCCGATTGAATTGAATCGGGGAAAAGCAATTACGGCTCAAAACTCGCCAACATTTGTAAAAACACTTGAAAACTGGAGTACTGCTTCTCCGCATTTATTTTTATGGGATTATACGGTACAGTTTTCAAATTATATGTCACCGTTTCCTAATCTGGAACCTTTTCAGAGCAATTACAAATTCTTTAAAAAGAATAAAGTAAAAGGAATGTTTGCTCAGGGATATGCTGATGTTCCGGGAGATTTCTCAGAATTGAGACAATATCTTTTGGCTAAATTAATGTGGAATACTGACATCGATCTTGAAGCCACAACTGCTGATTTCTTAAGAGGATTTTATGGCAAAGCTGCACCGTTTATTGAAAAATACCTGAATCTTTTAGCCAATTATCAAAATAAAAGCAATAGCAATCTGGACATTTATGATGGTCCGGTTCAAGCCCGAAATACTTTTCTAACGCCAGAAGCAATGGATCAATATGATAAATTGCTGGAACAGGCATCGAGTGCTGTTGAAGCCGATTCGGTTTTAAACCTGAGAATTCAAAAACTAAGATTAGCTTTAGAATTTGCTTATTTTGAGCAATCTAAATTTTATGGAAAAAACCAACATGGAATGTTTATCGTAAATAATAAAGGAGAAAAAGAAGTACGTGAAGGTCTAACGGAAAGAGTTTTGAAATTCTCCAAAACCTGCAATGCGTTAGGAATTTATGAATTAAGTGAAGGCGGACTTTCACCCGATAATTATTACAAAGAATGGTTAGAAATCTGTAAAAATACCACAACTCATTTAGGAGAAGATTTAAAAGTAAATTTTATTACACAACCTTCAAATGAGTTTAAAGGCAAAGGAAGCTACAGTTTAGTGGACGGAAATCGCGGTTATAAAGATTTCAATATTAACTGGATTGGCTGGTATGAAAACAATCCGGAAATTGAAATTGAAACAAAAAACTTAAACTTTAATACTTTAAGAATAAATTTTTTAAGCGATCAGAGACATTGGATTTTTACTCCAAAAAAAATAAAAGTATATGGCTTTAAAAATCAAAAATGGAATCTTATAAAAGAAGAGGATTTTGAAATTTTAACAGAAAACAACGAAATTACAACAAAATCATGGGAACTTAAGAATCAAAGCTTTAGTAGTTTTGTCAAAGTAGAAGTGATTATAGAAAACCAAGCAGAAATACCGGTTTGGAGAAAACGCAAAAACAAAAAACCAATGGTCATGTTAGATGAAATAGAATTATACCAAAAATAAACGCCCGAAATGAACACTAGTGAAAAAAAAATTATGATTATTGAGGATGACGAAATGACGATTGAAATTCTAAAATTTCTCCTTAAAAGGGAAGGCTACAAAATCAGCATTGCAAAAGATGGTATTAACGCCATCGAACGAATTCCCACAATTATGCCTGATCTTGTTATAACAACGATAATAATTCCGCTAAAATCAGGATTAGAAATTATCAGTTATATCAAAAAGAATTTCAAGGACATTCGCGTTATTGCACTATCGTCTCTTGGAGAAGAAGAAAATACTGTAGAAGAAGCTTTTGAATTGGGGGTTGATGATTTTATTGCAAAACCCTTTAATCCAAACGAGCTTTTATTGCGAATAAAACGTTTTTTATAGTATTTAAAACTCTATTTTTGAGAAATACGAATGCCCCAAGCTTTCGTAATTTCAAAGAAACATCGATTTTTCAGCTATTTATAGCTATATTTGCACAAAATTTAATGCAAATGAGCACTTTCGAGAAATTCAATCTTCCAAAATCAGTACAAAAAGCAATCGACGAATTAGGATTTGTTACGCCTACTCCAATCCAGGAAAAATCCTTTTCAGTTATTATGTCTGGTCGAGATATGATGGGAATTGCGCAAACCGGTACCGGAAAAACATTTGCCTACTTATTACCTCTTTTAAAATTATACAAATTTACCCCAACCAACACACCAAAAATTGTAATTCTGGTTCCAACTCGTGAATTAGTAGTTCAGGTTGTAGAAGAAGTTGAAAAACTTACCAAATACATGTCAGTTAGCACACTAGGTATCTTTGGTGGAGTAAATATCAATACACAAAAAAAAGCTGTTTATGAAGGTGTCGACATTTTAGTTGGAACACCTGGACGTACAATGGATTTAGCGCTTGATGCAGTAATACGTTTTGATGAAACTCAAAAATTAGTAATTGATGAGTTTGACGAAATGCTGAATTTGGGTTTCCGCACACAATTGACAGCACTTTTGGCAATGATGAAAACCAAACGTCAGAACATTTTATTCTCTGCAACAATGACAGATGAAGTAGATGCTGTTTTGAATGACTTTTTTGATTTTCCGGAAGAAGTTACACTTGCAGCTTCAGGAACTCCGCTTGAAAATATTACCCAAATTACTTATAATGTTCCAAACTTTAATACAAAAGTAAATCTGTTAAAACATTTATTAGAAACAAACGAAAGCATGGAACGTGTTTTGGTATTTGTGAATAATAAAAAAATCTCAGATATGCTTCATACCAGAATTGAAGAAGATTTTGAAGGTCAGTTTGGCGTAATTCACTCGAATAAATCTCAAAATTATCGTTTGAGTACAATGGCTGAATTCCAGGAAGGGAATCTACGTGGATTAATAACTACCGATATTATGGCAAGAGGTTTGGATATTTCGAATATCTCTCACGTTATAAATTTTGAGCTTCCTGAATTTCCTGAATTATATATGCACAGAATTGGTCGTACAGGTCGTGCAGATGCTACAGGAACTGCTATTAGTTTTATCACTCCTCGTGAAGAAGAATTTAAAGTTGAAGTCGAAGTATTAATGAACCAAGAGCTTGAAATTGCTGAATTTCCGGAAGAAGTAGAAATTTCAGCTAAATTAATTGAGCCTGAAAAAGACAGACAGCCAATCAAATTTTTAATGAAAAAGCAAACCTTAAAAGGTGACGGTGCTTTTCATGAAAAAGATAAAAAGAACAAAAAGGTCAATCTTGGAGGACCTTCAAAAACAAAAAAGAAGACTCACGGATCTGTCAATCGAAACATGTTGAAAACGAGAGATAAGAAAAGAAAAGATAAAGACAAGTAAGAGTTAAATTCCAATAAAAAAATCCAAATCCCAAATGTAGCAACATTAGAATTTGGATTTTTTTTATTGGAATTTTTCAGTTTTCAGTCTCAGTTTTCAGTTTGCTCGGGACTGAAAACTGAGACTGAATACTGAGAATTAGATCTTCGTAAAAACCAATCCTACCGGCGAACAAAGTTCAATTTTCTTGCCAGTATCAGTTATTTTTCCTGTGGTTTTGTCTCTTTTGAATACGATGATAGTATTCGTATATTGATGTCCTACTAAAAGGTAATTTCCTGTTGGATCAATCGCAAAATCTCTTGGTCCTTTTCCTAAAGTGCTTACTTGTTCTACTAATTCAATTTTCCCTTCTTTAAGAATTTTATATACTGAAATTGAATTTGCATCTACACGATCTGAAACGTATAAAAAGTTTCCGTCAGGCGAAATTTTAATTGCTGCAGCACCAGTTCCACCAGTAAATCCTTTTGGTAAAATGCTTGTTTCTGCAATTATTTTTAAACTTCCTGATTTATCATAACTAAACGTTGTCAAAGTAGCATCCAATTCCTGAATCAGATAAACAAATTTTCCGTCTTTGCTAAAAGTTAAATGTCTTGGGCCACTTCCTGCCTTTACGTCAACTGTTTGTTTTAGTGTTAACATTTCGTTTTTAGAATTCGGATTGTATTTATAAATAAAGACTTTATCCAGACCCAAATCGTTAGACAAAACAAACTTTTTATCCGGTGAAAAAACAGCCATATGTACATGCGCTTTTTCCTGACGGGCAACATTTGGTCCTTTTCCTTCGTGCTGAATTAATTGCTGTACTTTAGAAATACTTCCGTTTGCATTTTTCTTAAAAACAACAAGATTTCCACCCGAATAATTAGAAACAATTACATTTTTATCATCGTTAATTATATGACAAGGATCAGCGCCTAAAGCATCATTTTTATTCAAAAAATTTACTTTTCCTGATTTTGAATCATAACCAAAAGCACTTACCGTACTTTCCTTTCCGTTTTCGTTTACTGCATAAATAAATTTATTATCTGCAGAAACTGATAAATAACTTGGGCTAACTACGTTTTCAGAAGAATTCTTTAATTTAAAATCGCCAGTCGAAGCATTAAATTCGTACACGTAAATTCCGTTACTCTGGCAAGTATTGGTATAAGTTCCCACCAATAAATTAAATTTATTCTGAGCTTGTAAATTTATAAAAGCAAAAGCTGCAAAAAGGACCATATATAATCTTCTCATATTTTTTCTATTATTTTTTGAATATGCTAAAATACTCAATAATATCTTTCGCAAATAGATTTTTTGTTACAAATGAAGTATCAAAAGTTACATTTTTTAAACCTCTTCTCGTGCCTCTAAACCATATAAGTTATATAAGTTTATTTAACTTTTGCGTAAATCAAGCTCAACTTACAATCTCTTATATAACTTAAATGGTTAAACTAAACGTATAAGTTATATAAGTTTATTTAACTTTTGCGTAAATCGAACCTAACTTATAATCTCTTGTATAACTTATATGGTTAAACTAAGTATTACCTATATAGTTTTGACTAAAAATTTGTATTTTTGACCAGCATCTACAAAACGTAGTGAAATAAATCTAAGCCGGAATGCATTTTAAACATCCTGAAATTCTATACTTTCTGTTTTTATTGATTGTTCCAATTTTGGTACATTTATTTCAATTACGACGTTTCAAAATCTCTTATTTTACTAACGTTCGCTTCCTAAAAGAACTTTCTATTCAAACCCGAAAAAGTTCAAAAATCAAAAAAAGACTTTTATTAGCAACTCGTTTGTTGTTGTTAACTTGTATTATCTTGGCTTTTGCACAGCCTTTTTTTGAAGCCAAAGACAGCAAAAATGCTTCAAACGAAATGTATATTATTCTGGACAATTCGTTTAGTATGCAGGCAAAAGGAAAAAAAGGAGAATTGCTTAAGCGTGCAGTTCAGGAATTATTAGAAAACACACCGGAAACTACTCAATTTTCTTTGTTAACAAACACCGAGAATTATTGGAATACGGATATAAAAGCATCCAAAAGCGCTTTACAAAATCTAAACTACAGCGCGACTCCTTTTGAGCTTCCGTCTATTATGGCGAAAATAAAAGCACATAAATCAGCTCATAAAAAAGACATTGTTATTATTACAGACGCTGTTGGTTTAGCCGAAAAAGATGTAAAAAACATTGATACCGAAGAGAAACCGTATTTTATTATTCCCGAAGCCGAGCAAAAAAACAATATTGCAATTGACAGCGTTTTTATCAATCAGACTTTAGAAAATTTCTACGAATTAAGTGTGAATTTATCTGCTTATGGCGAAGATTTTAAACCGGTTTCGATGGCGTTGTACAATCAAAATAAATTGATTGCCAAGACGATTATCAAATTTGATGCGAAGAAAAAGAAAATCAATTTTACGATTCCAAAAGAAGCTTTTCATGGTTATGTAACTATTGAAGACAATGGTCTGACCTATGATAATAAACTATATTTCAGTATTTCAAAAAATAAAAAAACAAATGTTCTCAGTATCGGAGAACCTGAAAAAAGTAGTTTTTTATCCCGAATTTATACCTCGTCTGAATTCAATTATAATAATTATTCTATCAACAGTTTAGATTATAATAGTTTAGACAAACAAAATACCATTATCCTGAATGAATTAGCTGAAGTTCCGCAAGCATTACAAACTACTTTGAAAGCATTTGTTGCCAAAGGAGGAAATCTAGTTGTAATTCCTTCTGAAAAAAGTTCGGTTTCAAATCTAAATACTTTTTTAAGTAATTTCGGAAAAGTACAATTTGGCGTTCTTGAAAACAAAAGCAAATTAATTACCAAAATAAACTTCGATCATCCATTGTTTTCGGGTGTTTTTGAAAATAAAATCACCAATTTTCAATATCCAAAAACGACAAATTCATTTGCTATTTCAAGTCCATATCCTGCAGTTTTATCTTATGAAGACCAAAGTGTATTTGTGACTACGATTCAAAATCCTGTTTCGGGAATCACCATTTTTTCGGCACCAATAAACACAACAAACTCTAATTTTCAGCAATCACCTTTAATTGTTCCGTTGTTTTATAAAATGGGACAAAACAATCAGAAAACAGGTGTAAATGCATTAACTATTGGTAATAATCAGCCTTATTTTGTAGACGTTTTATTGACAAAAGATGCTATTCTGGAGGTAAAAGGAAATGAAGATTCTTTTATTCCGATTCAACAAATATTGAATAATAAAGTAAAATTAACTTTCAATGATTTTCCTGAAACAGCTGGAAACTACAGCATTTTTGATAAAAAAGAATGGGTTGAAAATCTGAGTTTCAATTATAAAAGAAGCGAAAGTGATTTGAGTCAGGTAAATACAAATGTGGTTTCGGATTTTAAAACTGCTGATACGATTTCGACCATTTTTAACACGCTACAAACTGAGCGAACAGACAGTCAAATTTGGAAATGGTTTGTTATCTTTGCACTGTTATTTTTAGCACTGGAAATGGCAATTATCAAATTTGTAAAGTAAAACTTAAAGTTTTATTTTTTGAACCATTAAGATATTAAGAACATTAAGGTTTTAAATAATAAATAAACTCTGGCTTGTCATTTTCGACGAAGGAGAAATCGCATGTGCTGAAAACGCACTGCATGGGATACTCTGGATGTGATTTCTCCTTCGTCGAAATGACAAATAGTGATCTAAAACAATACAATTTCAGTTCAAAATAAATTCTCTACATATGAAAATAATCATCAGAAGCGCCAAAATTATCGATTCAAAAAGTCCGTTTCATAACCAGACTGTAGATCTTTTAATTTCAGATGGTTTAATAGAAAAAATAGGAACTTCAATTCTTGATATCGATGATTCAATTGAAGTAAAATTTGACAACTTACATCTTTCTCAAGGTTGGTTTGACAGTAGTGTATCTCTTGGAGAACCAGGTTATGAAGACAGAGAAACGATCGCAAACGGATTAAATGTTGCTGCCAAAAGTGGTTTTACCGCAATTGCTTTACAACCCAACTCTTACCCTGTTATTGACAATCAATCGCAGGTAAATTTTGTAAAAAACAAAGCGAATGGTTTTGCAACCGAACTTTTCCCAATCGGAGCTTTGACAAAAGCCAGCGAAGGAAAAGATATGGCAGAATTGTTTGATATGAAAAAATCCGGAGCTATAGCTTTTGGAGATTATAACAAAAGTATCGACAATGCTAATCTCTTGAAAATCGCTTTGCAATATGTACAGGACTTTGACGGATTGGTAATTACGTATGCGCAAGATGCTAATATAAAAGGAAATGGTGTTGCCAATGAAGGAATTGTTTCTACAGGATTAGGTTTGAAAGGAATCCCGAATTTAGCGGAAGAATTGCAAATTTCCAGAAACTTATTTTTATTAGAATATACTGGTGGAAAACTTCATATTCCGACTATTTCTACAGCAAAAACAGTTGAACTGATCAAAGAAGCTAAAGCAAAAGGTTTACAAGTAACTTGCAGCGTTTCTGTACATCATTTACTTCTTACAGATGAAAAACTAGAAGGTTTTGACACGAGATTTAAAGTAACTCCGCCATTAAGAAATGAATCTGACAGAACTGCTCTAATAAATGGTGTTCTAGACGGAACAATTGATATGATTACTTCTGATCATAATCCAATTGATATTGAATTCAAAAAAATGGAATTTGATATGGCAAAAAATGGAACAATTGGACTGGAAAGTGCTTTTGGAGCATTACTGACTGTTTTACCTCTTGAAACAGTAATCGAAAAACTAACTTTAGGAAAAGCGATTTTTGGAATAGAAAACAATTCAATCACAGAAGGTTCTAAAGCTAACTTTACTTTCTTTAATCCGGAAGGAAAATCAACTTTCACGAAAGCTAATATTCTTTCAAAATCTAAAAATTCTGCCTTTTTAGGAACTGAAATAAAAGGTTCTGTGTACGGAATTTTAAACCAAAATCAACTTGTTACATCTAAATAATTACAATGAATAATTCAATCGAAGAGGGAAAATCTATCGCAATTACCAGTTATATTTTGATTATTGGTGTTTTAATTGCGATGTCTATGAACTCTGAAAATAAAAATAGTTTTGCTTCTTTTCATATTCGTCAAGCTTTAGGTTTATCACTTACTTTTATCTCTTTCGGAGCCATTATAAGCAACTTTGACAGCTTTATGATCACGTTTCCAATGTGGATTTGTATTTCGATATTATGGACTTACGGGATTTTTAGCGCCATTCAGGGGCAAACAAAACCAATTCCGTTAGTTGGCGGACTTTTTCAAAAATGGTTCAAATCTATTGGATAATCTAAAAGGAAATTCCAATTTTTAAATTCCAATTAAAAATTAAAATTACAAAAAAGAAATCCGTTACAATCCGCGTTTTCGCTTTAGCGAATCTGTTTTATCAGCGTATAAATTTTGAACACGGATGACGCGGATCTGCAAGCAAAAACACGGATAAAAACAGATTTTATAATAATCTCGATAAGCTTTGTCAAAGTTTAAAACTTTGACAAAGCTCAAAATCCTATAAACGTTCTCAAGATCAGCTGAAAACTGAAACTGAGACTGAAAACTAATAAAAAATGAATCTATCTTTAGAATATAAAATACAAGAACCAAAAGTTATCTTAGACAAGAATCCTGTTTTACTTTTATTACACGGATATGGCAGTAACGAAGCTGATTTGTTCTCGTTTGCTACGGAACTTCCTGATAATTATTATATTATTTCTGCACGTGCGCCTTATGATTTACAATATGGAGCTTACGCTTGGTATGCGATAAATTTTGATGCCGATCAGAATAAATTTTCAGATAACGATCAAGCAAAAACTTCTCGTGATTTAATTGCAAAATTCATTGATGAATTAATTGCGAACTATCCAATCGATGCAAATAATGTAACTTTGGTAGGTTTTAGCCAAGGTTCTATTTTGAGCTATTCTGTAGCGCTTTCTTATCCTGAAAAAATCCAGAGAGTTGTAGCAATGAGTGGTTATTTTAACGAAGACATCATGAAGGAAGGTTACGAGAAAAACGATTTCAAGAAATTGAAAATATTCGCATCTCACGGAACCGTAGATCAGGTAATCCCGGTTGATTGGGCTAGAAAAACTCCGGCAATTTTAGAAAACCTAAACATTCCGATTATATATAAAGAATATCCTGTTGGTCACGGTGTGGCTCCGCAGAATTTCTTTGATTTTAAGAACTGGCTGGCTTTGTAGCCTCTTTTAAAATAATTTTTTTTAGGAAAATTCTTTTAAATAATTTCATTATTCTCTATATAAGTTGTATTTTTAAAACTTATAAGATAAACTATTAACTAAATACACAAAAGTATCCTTAAAAGGAAACTTTTGTGTATTTTTGTAATGAGAAAATGTAATGGAAAAACTTTTTGATGTAATATTTCTAGATGAAGCATTTTCATTTCTAAAAAATCTAGAATCAAAACATTCGGAAAAAATCATTTATAACATTCGGAAGTCACAAATCAAAAATGATCCTGAACTTTTTAAGAAATTAAATGATGAAATTTGGGAATTCCGCACACTTTATCAGGGAAAACAATATCGATTATTGGCATTCTGGGTAAAACAAATTCACAAAACACTCTAGTTGTTGCGACACATGGATTTGTAAAAAAACAAAGTAAAATTGGCGATAAAGAAATATTAAGAGCAAAAAATATTAAATCAAATTATTTCCAAGACAAGGATTAATAAAATTTATAGATAAATGAAAATACATACATTAGATGATGTTACTGACAATCTAGTTGGAAAAATTGGAACTCCAAATAGAGATAAGTTTGAATATGATTTGCAAATAGATTTAATTGGAAGTGTTATAAAACAAACCCGAAAAAATCAAAATTTAACTCAGGAAGAGTTGGGAAAACTTATAGGAGTTCAAAAAGCACAAATTTCTAAATTGGAAAATAATGCTGGAAACATAACATTAGACACTTTAATTAAAGTGTTTACCGCATTAAAAGCCAAAGTTAAATTTCAGATAGAACTATCCGACTTAAATATTAGCTTTGATAAATAAAATAGTTTATAATCACACTTTCAATCCCACAAATGAGACTAAAAACTGCGACTGAATACTGTAAACTTTACTCTCCTGTATAAATAATCTTATCTCCTTTTTTAAGAACATAACCTTTCCAGGGAATTAATTGATAATCATCTTTAATCCAAGGTTCTCCTTCTGCTTTTCTTTCGAGAATAATAGCATCTTTTTGGCTATCCAGGAAAAGTTCGGCTTTGTTTCCGTCAAAAATTACGAAAGCAGCGGTTGTGTATGTTTTTCCATCGTCGGCGTGAGATAATTTTGTTCCTTCAAAGATGCGAATACATTCTTTTTTAAGAGTTGACCAAGTATATCCCGCAGAAGCTTTACAACCATGAGCGTCAGAATCTCCTCCAACAACAACCGGTTTAGTTTCTACTTTTTTATCCGGAGTTTTATTTTCATCCGAAACTTTTTTTCCACAAGAAAACGAAAGACCTATAATAATCGAAAACAAAAATATTTTTTTCATAAGTTCTATTTTTTATCTGATTATGGTAAAAAATAGAACTTATTCAATCCTATTTTTGATATAACCAAGTCTGATTTACTTCAAAAGTAATCTTTTCATCTTGATCAACAAAATATTTTAACAAGACTTCTCCCCATAATTCTCCATTGCTATAATCTGCAATGATCCATCTGTGATTTAAAATTTTTATTTTATTGATGATAAATTTGTTTGGACCAATTTTATCTTGTCCTGTATAAGGATTTCCCTTAGGATTTGAATTTAAGTCCAATAGTTTTTCGGTAACAACCGGAATCAATTTTTCGTATAGAATTACTTTTCCGCCAGAAGCACTATTATCAAAGTAATTTTGTGCATTTTCGTTGTGTTCTAAAGAAAAATAATCGGCATCAGCCAGTTTTGTTGATACTAAATTGATGCTATCTCTAAGTTTCTTAGTGGTTTTATCGTATCTGTCCTGCTCAAATTTTGCTTCTCGGCTATAAAACATATAAGTAAAAACGTTCATTAATATCGCTAGGATAAAAAGGTAAAGCATTAAGGATTTTTTCATTTTTTTAATCTAATTTAAATTGTAATTTCTAAGTTATCGTATGCCAGAAATACGTTTTTAGGAAGTTGTTTCTGTACTTCTTCATGAAAGCCTAAAACGTGGCTAATATGGGTTAAATAAGCGATTTCCGGTTGCACCAAATTTATAAAATCAAGTGCTTCCTGCAAATTAAAATGTGTATCGTGTGGTTCTACCCGTAATGCATTTACAACTAAAACTTTAAGGTTTTTAAGTTTCTTAATTTCAGCTTCTTCAATGGTTTTAACATCGGTTAGGTAAGCAAAATCATCGATACGATAACCAAAAACCTGCAAATCTCCGTGCATTACATTTACCGGAATTGCCATTTTATCACCAACCGCAAAAGGTTCGTTATTGATTACTTCAATAGTTTTAACACTTGGGGCGCCGGGATATTTGTTTACGGTTTCGAAAACATATTCAAAACGGCGTTTCAAATTATCAATTACTCTTTGATGTGCATAAACAGGAATTTCACCCTGACGAAAATTGTACGGGCGTATATCATCTAAACCGGCAGTATGATCTGCATGTTCATGCGTAAACAATATTGCATCGAGATGTCGGCAGCCACACGAAAGCATTTGCTGCCTGAAA
The DNA here is from genome assembly GCF_006438875.1 of Flavobacterium pectinovorum. GTDB lineage: Bacteria > Bacteroidota > Bacteroidia > Flavobacteriales > Flavobacteriaceae > Flavobacterium > Flavobacterium pectinovorum_A. Next base: position 77,869 of record NZ_RCZH01000003.1, on the reverse strand, counting down.
TCGGGACCGCAATCGATCACGTATGAATGTTCGTTCCATGTAATCCAAATGGCTACTCTGAGCCTTTTATCCTTAGCATCAGTGCTTTTACAAACAGGATGATCGACTCCGATAATCGGAATACCTTGAGATGTACCTGTGCCTAAAAAATATACCTTCAATTGAACTTATTTTTTTTACAAAAATAGGATTATTTCTCTTTCATTAGAAGCCTAATTTGCTAACTTTGTAACAAATCTATTTAAAATAAAATGGGTACAGAAATAAAACTCAAAGGTGACAAGGTCATCGAACAGATTCCTTCTATAAAAGACAAAGCGTTACGCATAAATTTAAACGAGAATATTTACGGAACATTTGCTGAAATTGGTGCGGGACAGGAAACCGTCAGGCATTTTTTCAGATCCGGAGGTTCATCGGGAACAATTGCAAAAGCAATGTCTGCCTATGACAAAGATTTTAGTGACGCCGTTTATGGAACTGAAAAAGATGGTCGCTACGTAACCGAAGAGCGACTAAAAAAAATGCTTACTCTTGAAGGACAAATCATTGAAGAGCGATTAAGCAGGGAAAAACATCCGACAAAACTCTTCTTTAGTTACGCCAATACTGTTGCAACGATAGATTTTGCCAAACAATTTAAAGGTCACGGTTGGGTTGGAATTCGATACCAAATTGAACCTGACGAAGCTTACAACGAAATTATTCTACACATTCGTTTTAAAGAAACGGATGCCAGACTACAACAAGAAACTCTCGGAATTTTAGGTGTAAACTTAATTTACGGTGCTTTTTACAAATACAATGATCCAAAACGATTACTTCGTTATTTATACGATCACTTAGACAAAGACCAACTTGAAATTGATACTATTAACTTCTCAGGACCTCGTTTTGCTGATGTTGATAATCGATTGATGAGTTTGCAACTGGTTAAAAACGGAATGACTGATGCCGTAATGTTTAATCCTGAAGGGAAAAATGTTTTACCAGCCGCCATTTTATACAAAAAAAATCTTCTTGCTTTTAGAGGTAGTTTTCGTCCCGTTACGAATGTAAACCTTGATATGTACGAGAAATCTCTTAAGATGTTTCTTGAAGAAAATAAGGTTGAGAAAGACAATACTTTGGTAGTTTTTGAAATTACACTTTCGAATTTACGTTCTGATGGTGAAATTGATGAGCGCGATTTTATGGATAGAGCCGAATTGCTTTGTTCACTAGGTCAAACTGTAATGATTTCGAATTTCCAGGAATATTATAAAGTAGTTGAATACTTTGCTAATTATACCAAAGCAAGAATGGGATTAGCGATGGGTGTAAACAACTTAGTAGATATTTTTGATGAGAAATACTACCGTCACTTAAGTGGCGGAATCCTTGAAGCTTTTGGAAAATTATTCTACCGTGACATGAAAGTCTTCTTATACCCAATGTTGGGTGAAAATGGAGAAATTATTACTTCTGAAAACTTAAAAGTCCACCCTAGAATGAAGGAGTTGTATAAATTCTTTAAATTCAATGGAAAAGTGGTTGATATCGTAGATTACAACCCTGATATATTAAATGTATTCTCCCGTGAAGTTCTGAAAATGATTAGTCAAGGAAAATCTGGCTGGGAACCAATGCTTCCGTCAGGAGTTGCTGAAATTATAAAAGAACACCATCTTTTTGGGTATCATCCGCAGAAAGAACTGGAACAGAATAACTAAAAAAAAGGTCCGAAAAAGAAATTTCTTTTTCGGACCTTTTTTTTAGTTTCAGGTTTCAAGTTTTTCTTGTTTCAGGTTTCTTTTGTTACGCAGATTTTAATGTAGAGACACACAGCAGTGCGTTTAACACAAAACCAAGACGCACTGCTGTGCGTCTCTATGTGTATAATTGATTGATAAACGAGATGGATTAAAATCCATCCCTACACAATATGTTCTATTCCTCTGGAACGTTTTATGACCACAACTTGAAACAAAAAAAACTTTTCAACCTGAAACATTTTTTTACTTCAAAATCTGCGCTGCGTGTTCTTTTGTTTTTACTTTTTCGATTACCTCATCGATGATTCCGTTTTCGTCGATTACGAATGTTGTTCTGTTGATTCCGTCGTATTCTCTTCCCATGAATTTCTTTGGTCCCCAAACTCCAAATGCGTTGATTACTGATTTGTCTTCGTCTGCTAATAACGGAAAAGGAAATTCATATTTGTCTTTGAATTTTGCCTGCGCTTTCTGACTGTCGGCACTTACACCAAGAAGTTCATAATTATTGGCTTTAAAGCGCTCAAAATTATCTCTTAAATCACATGCTTCAGCCGTACAACCTGGTGTACTTGCTTTTGGATAAAAGAATACTACTAATTTTTTTCCGGCGTAATCTGCCAGTTTATGTGTTTTGCCATCCTGATCTACTCCTGAAAAATTTGGTGCTTTATCACCGGCTTTTAATGTTATCATTTATTATAGATTTTAGATTTTAGATTTTAGATTTTAGATTTTAGATTTTAGATTTTAGATTTTAGATTTTTGGATTGCGCATAAAAACCAAATTTACAATTCATAACTACTAACTAATAATTCATCATTAATAATTCATAATTAACAATTGATAATTTATACTATTTTTACAGGATTAAAAATACGGAAATGAATAAAGAAGCTCGCGTACAATTTGTTATAAATACGTTAAAAGAACTCTACCCTACTATACCTGTCCCATTAGACCATAAAGATCCTTATACACTGTTGATTGCTGTTTTACTTTCGGCGCAATGTACGGATGTTCGCGTGAATCAGATTACGCCGTTACTTTTTGCTAAGGCTGATAATCCGTATGACATGATTAAAATGTCTGTGGAAGAAATCAAGGAAATAATTCGGCCTTGTGGTTTATCTCCGATGAAATCGAAGGGAATTCATGGTTTATCGCATATTTTGATTGACAAACATAATGGTGAAGTTCCGCAAAGTTTTGAAGCTCTTGAAGAATTACCTGCTGTTGGACATAAAACAGCTAGTGTGGTAATGTCGCAAGCTTTTGGCGTTCCTGCTTTTCCGGTTGATACTCATATTCATAGACTAATGTACAGATGGAATCTTTCGAATGGAAAAAATGTTGTACAAACTGAAAAAGATGCTAAAAGATTATTCCCAAGAGAAATATGGAATGACTTGCATCTTCAGATTATTTGGTACGGACGTGAATATTCGCCTGCAAGAGGATGGAGTTTGGAGAAAGATATTATTACGAGAACCGTTGGCAAAAAATCGGTAATAGAAGAAGCTGATAAAAAGAAAATTTAGCAGCTTCTTTTTTATTTTTACATGCTGCTCTTTAAGGCATTGTATTCATTTGTCATATCCAACGATCTGTAAACTCCTAAAAGTGTTTTTGTTGCATCTGTATTTTTAGGTTCGATTGTCAGCACTTTTTTAAGATATGGAATTGCACTACGGGCAACATCATCTTTTCTGGCGTTTAACTTATCATATTTCTGCATTTCTGCAGGGGAAGTCCCTAACATGGCTATTTCATCAGCGAGATCTTTTTTCATTTGCAACTTTAGATAAGCAAGATTTATATAGGCATCAATGTAATTTGGATCTAATTCCAAAACATAATTATAGGTTGTTTCTGCTTTGGCATAATCCTTTTTTTCCATATAAGAATAAGCTAAATTACTATTAACTTCAATTTTCTTAGAAGGAACGGACTCTGTTCTTGGTTTTTCATATGATCCTTGCAAAATTGCTGATTCTCTGGCTTTTGGAGAAACAAAAACATCTTCTTCTTTTGTTTTTTTGTTTGTAGCTAGATACAGAATTCCTTTTCCTGAAAAATTAATCTTTTTTAAGGCTTCGTAGTATTTTATTGCCAGATCATAATCTTTAGCATTTACAGAAGATGCTGCAGCATTGTATAGGTTTAATGTGTCTTTTTTATCAAACAAATAAACTTTATAACTTTTCTCAGCACTTTCTTTGAATTTACCGGCATTAAAATCAGTCATAGCACCATTTACCAGACTGGACTTCATTTCTTTTAAAGCCGCATTAGCCTTGACAGTAAATTTAAATTTGCCTGATTCATTTTCGTATAAAAATACGTCCTGATAAGATTGTGCTGCTTGTGTAAAATTATTAGCTGCATCAATATTTTTTACAGCTAAATCTTTTAACACGTTTCCTTTTAAAAAATAAAAATCAGATTTATCTTCATCAGATGCATTAAGAATGAGGTATTCTGTTTTATTTAAAATTGCTGAAGCTTCGTCGCTTTTTCCTTTATCAAATAAAGTTTGGGCCTCTTTAATTTGGTCTTTTTGAGCAAGTGCTCCAATACTCATCAATAGTAGACTTGAGAGTATTATAAGGTTATTTTTCATCTTGGTGGTTTTGTTTAGTTGGTAAATAGATTGGAACTAGTAATATTATATTACAGAACAAAATCTCTCCTTTTGTCTATAATAAATATGTAGCATAAAAAGTGTAATTGGCCTTTATTCTTTTTATACAGCATTTTTCATGCTCAACAAACAAAACAAAATAAAATAGTGTAATTTTTCTTCATAGGTGATCTGGTTATTTTGGTTAAACTTTGTTTTTTTATTTTTTGCTGGTAAATTCTTATACATATAAACTTTTTAATACGAAAAAGTCTTTGATTAAGCGATTTAATTGAATAAAAAATTATTTTTTAACCAAAATAAAACTAATTATTGAATAAATAAACAAAATGTGAACAAATTATTAAATTTTAACACATGTGCCTTAAAAACAGAACTCAATCTTCACAAAATCAGATCAATAGAACAATATTATTTGAGGAAGTAAAAAACAAAAAAACAGATTTAGTACATAAAAAAACTCACTACCTGTATTTGCATACAAATAGTGAGCTTTCAACCAAAACGACCATTTGGTTTTTCTTTCGAAATAAACATCCGACCAGAGTAGTGGGCTGTTTAATTAGCTATAATTTCAAAACTTTTATCTTCAATTTTCACAATTGTTAATGCTTGTGAATAATTAAGTAAAAAAGAAATAACTTCTTTTTTAGGTTTTAAATTCTTTGAAGCTAATGCCTTTTTCGAGTAAATTTTCGCCATACTATGAAAATGTTTTATAATAGTATAACGGGCTAATAATCAAAATAGTATTAGTTGGTTAAAATAATTTGATGTTTATCAATTATTTTTCTCAAATTCATTAGCGCATAACGCATTCTTCCTAATGCTGTATTTATACTGACATTTGTCAATTCCGAGATTTCTTTGAAGCTCATATCCTGATACATACGCATCACTAATACTTCTTTTTGATCTTCAGGTAACTCCTCGATTAATTTTTTTAAGTCAATTTCGACCTGATCGACAATCATTTTACCTTCAATGGTTAAGGAATCATCAGACATTATAGAAAAGATAGAAAACTCTTCTGTCTCTCTGTACATTGGCATTTTTTTGGTTTTGCGAAAATGATCCACAATTAGATTGTGGGATATACGCATTACCCAAGGCAAAAATTTACCTTCTTCATTATAGGAGTTACTTTTTAAGGTTTTGATTACCTTAATGAAAGTGTCTTGAAAAATATCGTTTGAAATATCTCTATCAGCGATCTTAGAATATATAAAACCATATATTTTAGATTCGTGTCTCTTTATTAATGTTCCAAGTGCAGATTCGTTGCCTTCGACATAATTTTTCACTAATAGAGCGTCTGGAATATGCAGATCAGCCATAATACTACTTTTTTTAGTTTCTGTATAAAATTTTAAGTAATTTTTTCTAAAAAGTAGTTTTATTGTATAGGCGTATCCTTTTTTGAGTTATGTTAATATTGTGACCAAATTTAACAAATAAATGTTTTAAAAAGCAAATAAAAGAAACAATAATTATCAAGAAAACATTAAGTTTTGTAAAATAAACTTAAACTTTGCCTGTAAAAGGTTCAAAATACTCAAAATAAAAAGTATTTTTAACAGTTAAAAACAGATGTAAATAACTTACAACTAAACACTTAAGCATTCTACATCTGTTCTAAATACAACATTTTAAAGTATTATTTTTTTATTGGTAAACACGTACATAATCGACGTAATATTTTTGCGGAAGCACCTTATCATCGACTTCAGGACCTCCAAAATTTCCCCCTATGGCCAAATTTAGGATAATATAGAATGGTTTATCAAATGGCCACGTATCTTCATTTTTTACTTGAGGATTGAAGGTATAAACTAATGTTTTATCTACAAAAAAGTCCATTTTTTCTTTGGTCCACTCAATAGCATATACATGATATCCTTCTTCTATTGTAGGAAAAGCAGTTCTTTTTGTATTAATTGTATTTCCGTGACTGTCTTGTGTATGCAAGGTTGTATAGACCATATGCGGATCTCTGCCAATGTATTCCAGAATATCTATTTCTCCGGTTTTAGGCCATTTTACGGCATCGATATTGGCGCCCAACATCCAGAAAGCTGGCCATAGACCGTGACCAATTGGCAATTTTGCTCTGGCTTCTATTCGTCCATACAAGAAATCTTTCTTTCCTTTTGTGGTTATTTTTGTAGAGGTGTATTTATCTCCTTCTTTTCTGGCTTCGATAACTAAATTCCCGTCTTTTAATTCGTGATTTGTTTTGGTATAAATCTGTCTTTCATTATTTCCGAATCCACAAAGATCAGGACAACCATCTCCAATTTCAAAATTCCAAACAGATTCGTTTACTTCCTTTTTATTAAAATTTTCTTCCCAGACTAGTTTTCGTTTTACTGTCTGAGCAAAACCAAAACTGGTAATCAATAATAATACAATTACTTTTTGCATAATTTCATTTTTAAATTGCTAAAATTAAGAAGGCCAGCCTTAAACTGACCTTCTTACTTCATTCTTACTAATTAATTTGTATTCTATTGATATACTCGTACATAATCGATCTCCATCGAAGATTGTGTAAAAGCGGGATCAATATTACCGCCCAGATTACCGCCCATTGCGACATTCAAAATTAAGAAAAAGTCACTATTAAAGGGAAGCGTACCGTCATTAGGAACTGAATGAATCATGGTGTCATCTACATACGTTTTGACTGATGATGCTGTCCAGATTGTTTTATAAACATGAAATTCTGTTGAGACATTTGGTATTGTTTTGGAGCCTGTATTACCATCTCCTCCTGAATGTCCGGGATAATGAAGCGTGCTCAAAATAACATTCTGGTTATTGCCCACATGCTCCATCATATCAATTTCTCCACAGGCTGGCCAAGGTTTGGTTGCATAATTTTGTCCTAACATCCATAATGCCGGCCACGTTCCTGCTCCTGTTGGAAGCTTGGCTTTTATTTCGAGTTTTCCATAAGTGAATGCAAACTTGCCATCGGTTTTTAATCGTGCCGAAGAATAATCTGCTCCGCCTGAAGCTTCTTTTTTAGCCGTTATTTTAAGACTTCCGCCCTGAACAATCACATTTGTTGCTGAATTGGTATAATTCTGTTTTTCATTATTTCCCCAGCCATTTGTTCCTTTTCCTAAATCATAAACCCATTTTGCTGCATCTGGTGCTCCATCAGTATTGAATTCATCAGAAAAAACCAGATTTGTAAAGTCCGGATCCGGAGTTTGATTAGGCGGCGTTGTGGTAAAAGTATGATACCATGCCAAAGAAGCATCTCCGCCCATAATAGCTCTGACAACCATTCTGTTTGCTGTAATTGACAAGATCTCATAAGAACTCTGACCAATATAATACCCCATAAATCCACCATCAGAGAAGTTCAACATTGTACCTCTGGTTTGTGTTTGATGATCCGGATTTTTTGTTACCACAGATTCTGACGGACTTAATGAAACTGTTTTAACTCCTGTCGCGTCATAAGCTAAACATGCATCTCCAGCTCCGCTTCCGCCTGCTACATTTTTGAATGATGCATTAAAGAATGTCGCTCCTCCGTTGTCTAATTCGAATTTCAATTGCCCTCCGACAAGGGAGAATGTCAATACGTTTTCGTATAAACAGCTGCTTGTTGGTGATCCTGCTTTTTCAAAAGGTGTTGCAGAATAGTAATTTGGAAAGAAGTTTTTAGCCGCATCTCCGTCATTTTGTCCCACTCCTAAATGTCCAGGCTCTGATGCTGACCAATACCATTTTTGAGAACTTCCGTTCGTTAAGAACTGAACGGCTTCGTCATCACTAAAATTACTTAATACTGTAACATCTACGGTACTATTTGTAGCTATACCTCCTCTTCCTGTTGCAATTATTGTAACAGTATAGGTATTTACTCCTGTCTTGGTAAAACGTTTGGTAAATACACCGCTTGGAGAATTTTGTGAGGTTCCGTCGCTAAATATATATTTATAAGATACAGCATTATCTGCCGTTGCTATTAACTTTACCATTCCTGAACCGTCTCCGTCCGGAGCATCGGCAGTTTTTCCGATAATTTGAGCTGTTACTTTAAGATTTGAAGGTGCTGACAAATTGCCAAACGCATAATCATCTTTCTGGCAACTTACGGTCAAAAACAATGACAGTAATGCTATTATATTTATAATTATTTTTTTACTCATGATTTCGTTTTTTTAATTGGATTGTTTAATGTCATCAAAATAATAGGTTTTTCCTGTGCCGTTAACTCCAAAGTCAAAGAACACTACTACTCGCTGAAATTGATTGGCCGTTGTTGCGCCGGTGAAATCAAAAGTCAGCTCTTCCCATCCGTTTGCAACAGTTGTAGTCGCATCTACTTCTTTATTGATAGTATTATCTGACATGTTTTCAAACTTCATTTTAACGATAATTCCTGCCTGTGGCGACCATACTTTCATTTTCAATTTCTTGAATGTAGAAAAGCTAAGCGGACTTGCCAATTCGATAAACGATCCGGCCCAAACTTCAGAACCATTTCCTTTTGTTAGTGCGCCTACTTTTGCTGAAGTATTAATTCCTGTTTTATCCGGATTATCGGCTAATACTGAATTTGCTCCACCAAAATTGGTAAAGGAATACGTCAGTACAGAAGATTCGAAAGTCAATGGTAATTTTACCGTTTCTACACCTGCAGTCAATTCGATATCATCAAAATAATAATCAACTCCGGTACCGTTATTTCCAAAATCAAAAAACACCACTACTCTTTGATAATTCTTAGCATTGTCTACCGCTGAGAAATCAAAAGTTAATTCTTCCCAACCGTTAGCAACTGTATTGGTTACGTCAACTTCTGTATTGATATTAGAATCTGTTAAGTTCTCTAATTTCATTTTAACTACAATTCCTGCTTTTGGCGACCATGCTTTAAGCTTGATTTTTTTCAATGTAGAGAAATCAATTGGTACACCTAATTCTAAAAATGAACCTGCCCAAACTTCAGAACCTGCGCTCTTACTTAACTTAGCTACTTTTGCGCTTGGATTGTCTTCGTTTACACTTGGATTATTTGCTACAACTGTATTTGCTCCTCCAAAATTGTTAAAGGCATAATTAAGAGTTGCAGATTCAAAATCTACAGGCAATAAAATAGGATTAGAAATCGTAATTGTTTCTTCATAAGTTGTAGTTGCAAGGCCTCCGCTTAATGCTACTACTTTTACGTTATATACTCCTACATTTGCATAAGTATGCGTAATCGTTGCTCCCTCCATGAAATTTACCGGAACTTCATCCGGAGTTTCACCAAAATATACCTGAAAGAAAGTTTCCAGACTTGCCTTTGCTGTAACTGACGCTGACAAATTATCTCCTGCAACATGTGCCAAAGTCACTTGTAGGTTTGTTGGTGCCAAAAACGAAACGGTTACTTCCTGATCTACTTCAGTTATTTTTCCGTTGATTCCCATGGCTTTAATTTTAGCATGGTAAACTCCTTCTGCGTAGGTATGCTCAACAGTTCCTCCAGATCCAAAATAAGCCGATTCCGGACTTCCGTCTCCATAGTTTATTTTGTATTGCGTAACGCCTTCTCCTTTAGGTAAAAAAGTAACTTTACCTGTATTGTCCTGCGTTACGGTGGTCAAAGCAGATATGTTTGACGGTGCACCAACGCTGTCTAAATCAATATCGCTATTATTGTCATTTGAACAACCCAGTAGTATTGTCAAAACGAAAAGACTTATAATAAAATGTAATTTTTTCATAATAATGTTTTTTTAATATCCAGGGTTTTGCTTCCAATTTCCATTTGCGAATTGAATTTCTTCAATTGGCAGCGGAAATAACTCGTTTTTATTTGCTGTAAAACCCGGTATTTTTCCAACTGCTTTTCCAGTTCTTACTAAATCAAAGAAACGATGTCCTTCTCCAAAAAGCTCTGCTCTTCTTTCTGCCCAAATAAAATCAGTAAGTGCTGCTCCCGAAACTGATATATCATGATTATTATCTCCAAAAGCACGTCTTCTTACCTGATTCAAATATCCTCTTGCTTTTGTATCGTCAATTCCGCCACGATTATACGCTTCTGCAGCCATTAATAAAACATCGGCATAACGAATTGCTCTGTAATTATTTGGATTGGTCAAATTCAAATCTCCCTGAGCATTATCGCTTCTTTTTCTTGGCAAATATTTTCTGTTAAAGTATCCTGTGTCTTCATTTCCTTTTCCAAACGTAACTCCTTTTCCTTTGTCATAATCTTTGTTTGCCGCAGCCCACGCTGCAATATCAAGTATGGCAGTATTTTTACGTTTATCTCCTACTTCAAAAGAGTTTGCAGCTTCGGCAGTTGGAACATTAAAACTAAATCCTGAAGAAAAAAGCGGTCCTGAATAATTTCTTACTCCACTAAAACCAACTGCAACGTTTCCTTCACTACATTGTAAACAGGTAAAGGCTGCTCCTTCAACATCTGTATATTGTACTTCAAAAACAGATTCAGCTCCGTTTTCTCCATCCATTTCAAACATCGCATCATAATCTGGTAATAAACTGTATTGTCCTGAAGTTATTACAGCATTAAAAGCAGTTGCAGCTTGTGCAAATTTCTTTTCATATAAATAGGCTTTTCCTAACAATGCCTGAGCGGCACCTTTAGTTACTCGCCCTTTTTGAGATGCTGTTGGAGATAAATTAGCAGCAGCAAAAATTAAATCAGCTTCTATAGAAGCATAAACTTCTTCAACTGATGAACGTGGTACTGTTTTTTCATCTCCAACTTTAAACCTAGCATCCCCTTTCATCGGGATTCCGCCAAACCATTTAACTAACTCAAACTGGTAATACGCTCTTAGAAAATGTGTTTCTGCAAGTAATTGGGTTTTTCCCTCAAAATCGGTTTTATTTTGAAATTCAAGAATATAATTGGCTCTTTGAACTCCTGCAAACATCCAATTCCAAATATCTCTTAAATTGCTGTTTACGGGCGTATGAATCATATCATCTACTTGCTGCCAGCCAATTACATCTGTTGGGCTTTCTCCTCCGGCTAATGTATTGTCTGAAGCAATTTCTCCCAACAAAGCATTTGCATAAGTAGATTGCAACAAATCATAAGCGGCAACAAGGGCATCATTATAGTCATCTTTTGAATTGAAATAATTTTCAGAATCTATAGAATACTGCGGTTTTGGACTTACAAACTCATCTGAACAAGAAATACTTATTGTCGAGAAAAGTGTAAGTGTTATGATGGTGGTAATTAAATATTTTTTCATTTTTATTGAAATTAAAAATTAATGTTTAAACCCAATAAATAGGTTCTTGGAACGGGGTAAAATCCATAATCAATTCCGGCACCAATTGGTGATTGAGAAACTCCGTCTTTATTTGTTGGTCCAAAGGAAGCTCCCGGATCAAAACCTTTATATTTCGTAAAAGTGTATAGATTATTTACTCCTGTATAAAGTCTTAGCTTAGTAATTCCTGCTTTTTGAGTTACTTTTGGATCAATTGTATATCCGATTTGTATATTTTGAATTCTGAAATAAGAAGCATCTTCAACATAATAATCTGAAAGTACATTGTTTGCTGTTGCTCCCGTAGTTACTCTTGGCACTGAATTACTTGTACCCGGACCTGTCCATCTGTCCAAAACATAATCCAATCGATTAGCATCAGAAAGTACACGCTCGTAGTTACGCACCATATCGTTACCAATTGAAGCAAAGCTATAAAGTGCAAAATCAATGCTTTTATAATTTAACTGTATATTGAAACCCATTGTAGCATTAGGAATAGGGTCTCCAATATTGGTTTTATCCTTAGCGTCAATTACGCCATCACCATTTACATCCACATAACGAATATCTCCCGGTGAAGCATTTGCTCCCAACGCTAATTGTGACGGATGTGCATCCACTTCGGCCTGATTTTGAAATAATCCATCTGTTTTATAACCATAGAAATATCCTATTGGTTGTCCGGCTTGCATGCGTGATGCCGCTGGTTGTCCTACTCCAAAACTACCTTGCTCGATAATTCCGGTTCCATTATTTACTTCCAAAACTTCATTCTTAATAAAAGTTACATTATAACCGATACTCAAGCTCAAATCATTTGAAAATTTCTCTTTGTAATCTATCGCAAATTCAAGTCCTGAATTTCTAACTGTACCTGCATTCAAAGTTGGAGGGGTTGCTCCCGGAGCACCAACTCCTGTAATTCCTGAAACTGGAATATCCGGTATCAATAAATCTTTTCTGGTATCAATAAAATAATCTGCTACAATAGAAACTTTATCGTTTAATACTCTAAGGTCTAAACCAACATCAAACTTTTTAGCTTCTTCCCATTTTAAGTTAGGATTAGGTATTTGTCCCGTTGCTACTCCGCTTACTAACTTACCATCAAACACATAAGTAGCTTCTCCGTTTAAAAGACTTAAGAAACCGTTATTCGGGATTTGATCATTTCCTAATGTACCATAACTGGCTCTTAATTTCAGGAAATTAAATGTTTTTGATTCACCAAAGAAACCTTCGTCAGAAATTACCCAACCTCCTGTAAAGGATGGAAAATATCCCACTTTATTATCCGGACCAAATTTTGTTGATGCGTCACGTCTGATCATTGCAGACAGCAAATATTTTCCTTTATAATCATATTGTGCTCTTCCAAAATAAGAAAGTCTTCTTTGGTCATAAACATAACCTCCGGTATTCACCGCTGTTGCCAATCCTTTTGTTAAAGAAAGATCTGCATAATCCCATGAATTATTAGGAACATCAAAACCGGTTCCACTTGCAGAATTTCCCCATTGTTTGTAAATGGTATTTCCTAGCGTTGCCGTGATATTATGGTTCTCCCCAATTTTTGTAACATACGTTCCGTAAAGATCAAAGGAGTAATCATTATCGTTTGTTGCAGTTTGTGTTACAGAACTTCTTTGTACATCAAAGACTTTTCCGCCATAACTTATTTTTTTTCCAAATGTTTTTCCTTCACTGTTTGAAGTATTAAATCCTATTGAACTCGAAAGCGTAAATCCTTTGAAAATTTTATAATCCAAACCAAAATTTCCATTCAGTTTTTTATAATTGTAATCATTATAGGTATTAGCAATTTGTGCCAGCGGATTTATAATTTCTGTTCCTAATCCTGTTGTACTTGGTACTAAAGTATAATTGCCATTTGCATCATAAGGAGCAAAAGTTGCAGGAACGTTAAGCGCATTAAACAATACAGAACCTAATCCGTTTTCGTTAATGGTTTTTCTATCAAAATACGTGTAGATTACGTTCGTTTTTACTTTGAATTTATCACTCAAATCAGCTCCTAAAGCTAATCTTGCAGTGTTTCTTAAAAATCCTGATTTAGCTGAGCCCACAATTCCTTCCTGATCCAGATGTGAACCACTAATAGAATAGGTAATTTTATCAGAACCTCCGGAGATTGTTATATCACTATTTAATATAGGAACACTTTTACCAAGAACCTGTTTTTGCCAATCCGTGCCAGTTCCTAAGCCACTTGCATTTGGATAAGGAAGCGCTTTTCCGCCATTAGCATAACTTTCATTTAATAATAAAGCATATTCAGTCGCATTAAGCATTGGTAATTTTCTTGAAGCTTCCTGAAATCCTGTATAACTATTAAAAGAGACTTTTGTTTTGGAGTTCTTTTTACCCATTTTAGTGGTAATTAAGATGATTCCGTTTGCTGCAATTGTTCCGTAGATAGCAGCCTGAGCATCTTTTAATACTGTAATTGTCTCTATATCATTTGGATTAAGCAAGCTTAAATCTCCTACATATCCATCAATAATAGCCTGAGGTCCATTCTCACCATTGGTTGCAATACCACGAATGCGGATATCCAGCTTTGCTCCCGGTGCTCCGGATTGTGTGGTAACATTTACTCCGGAAACAGTTCCCTGCAACGCTTGTTCAACCTTAATTGGTTTTAGGATGTCAAGCGTTTTACTGTCAATTACAGAAACAGCTCCTGTTACTTCTCTTTTCTTTTGAGTTCCATATCCAATCACGACAACTTCTTCAAGTGATCTGGCATCATCACTCATTTTTACTGTAATTTTTGGTGCAGAAACCACAACTTCTTGTGTTTTAAAACCGATATAACTGAAGATAATTGTCGTTCCTTTTGGAACTCCTAATAATTTAAAAGATCCGTCAAAGTCTGTGGTTGTACTTTGTGACGAACTTTTAACCTTTACATTCACGCCAGGCAATGATAAACCTGAGCCATCTAGTACTGTTCCATTTACATCAAAAGACTGCGAAAACGCAAACGATGTAAACAGTAATAGTACGGTTAGTAATAATTTAGATTTCATAATTAGTTAGTTTTTATTGAAAGCTAAAATTATCGTATCCTCTTAATAATACGTTAAAATTAACCACAACAAAAAACATACATCATAAAAAAATAACAGTAAAATTCAATATATCTCAAAAAACATCTTGATTTATATATAATTTCAGAATCAAAATTTCCTTAACATTACCTTAACAAAAACACTATAAATATCAAATGTTGAGGTAATGTATAGTTTTTTATCACCGTTTTTTGAGTTCCTATACAGCAAGAATATATTCGACCAAACCAATTTCGTGCTGTAAATCCATTTTTTTACGCAAACGATATCTTTTAATTTCAACACTTCGAACCGAAATATTAAATAAAGGAGCAATTTCTTTTGAAGAAAGATTTAATCGCAGGTACGCACAAAGACGCAAATCGTTTGGAGTCAATAACGGATGCAGTTGTTTGATTCTTTTCAGGAAATCTTTATCGGCATTATCAAACGCTTCTTTAAAGACATTCCAGGAATCTTCTTCTGTTATGTTTTTATTTATGGTACTAATAACAGATTTAATATTATTGCTGTCATTTTGCGTTGTCTTTTTCAGATCGTCTTTGATAAAAGCAAGCAATTCGTTTTTACTATTCAAACTCATTGTCGAAACTGCCAATTCGCGATTCTTATTATCAACATCCTGCGACAATTGCTCGTTTCTGAGTTTCATTAATTGCTGTTCGTTTTCCAGTTCTTTAATCTCCAGTAAAAGATTATTCTCCTCAATTAATTTTGCTTCTTGCTTTCTATAATAATTAGTGTAGGCTTTGTTCACAAAATAAGCCAGAACAATCATTAAAAGAAAATAAATAAACCAAGCCAGATTGGTCAAATACCACGGTTTTAAAACCACAAATGTATAGGTGGCTGTATTTTCTAAAATTATATTGGCATATTTGGCTCTTACTTTAAATGTATATTTTCCAGGTGAAAGATTTTTGAAATTCACAGTTGCTTTTGTACTCCATTCGCTCCACTCGTTCTGAAAACCTTCTAATAAATACTGATATTCTGAATTGATGTATTTATTGTATTCCGGAACCGTATAATTCAAAGTGATATTGTTTTCGCTTGAGCGGAAATTCCCTTCGCTTTGAATTGCAACATTCTTTAAAGTTTCGTTTTGTTTATTAATTGCAATATCAGTAATGAAAACCGTATAATTTTTAAAACTTAAATCATCAATATTCAACGTATAATAGCCATCAGTAGTCCCTATTAAATAGGTTGATTTTGAAATTTGAGTAATATTCTCAAAACCCAGCATAGAATTAGTCAATGAAGACGGAATCGGGATTACGTTTTGTTTTAATTGATTGCTGAGTTTACTGGCGGAGAAATAATGAATGTAGTTTTTAGAAAACAACCAGATTTTATTCGAATTATCGACAATTAATTTCCCAGAAGTATATTCGTCTTTTTCAAAAATAGAACTCAGTAAATTGTCTTTTTCAAAGAGTTTCGTAGCAGGATTTAATTTGAAAATTCCGCCTTTGTAAGCATAATAAATTTGATTGTTGAACTTAGTCAAACTTGCATTTTTCCCCTTTTCAGGAGATTTATACGTATAAAAACCATTTGTTTTTAAGAGCGTTTTATCCAGTTTAAGCCTAAAAATTCCTTTGTATTCATGACTTACATAAACATCCAGATTATTTGAAACTTCAAAATATCGGGACGAATAATCAAAACCCTGAACTTTATTTTTGAAAACCCATTGATTGTTTACTTTTTCCAAAACCGAAATTCCGTAATAATTCCCCTGAAGTAATTGATTTTTAGAATTTGGAACAGGTTCAAACTTCCATGTTCCCGATCCCGAAAATATACTTCTTGCGGAATCATTGCTAATAATAAAAGTACCGGAATCATGACCACAAAAAAGCGTATTATCATATACAAAAAGCGACCAAACCTGACCTTTTGTTCCGTTGATAAATTTAAACTCTGAATTGCTTTGGATATTCTTGCAAAACAATCCCTGATTGGTTCCTACATACAACAAACCATTAAAAGTCGCCGATGCATAAACAGTTCCTAAAACTCCCGTATCATCCGTAAAACTGTGCACCGGAGATTGAATATTGATACAATTAATTCCGTTATCAAGTCCTGCCCATAAATTCTGATCTTTATCTTCAAAAAGTGATAGAGCCGTGTTATTGCTTAAACCTTTGCTTTGCGAAATATGATATTTGAGTTTTCCGGTATCCGATAAAATAAAAATCCCGTTAGAGACCGTTCCCAAAGCAAAACTCCCATCCTGAAGATGTTGGCTGCTATAAACAAAACTCGATTTTAATTCTGAATCAACATCGGTAGAAAAACGAGTCAAAGTATTTCCCGTCAATTTATAAATTCCATCCAATTGCGTTTGAATCAACAAACCATCGTCCAGTGTAAAAACATTGACAATCGTAAATTTTTTAAGAATAGGATTATCTGAAACTAGCTTTGCTTTTCCGCTTTCAATTTCAAAAAGTCCTTCTTTTATTGTTTGGAAATAAATAGCATTTTTAGGCGCAAATGATTTTACAACACCATTCTTGGGCGCAATGATTTTGAATTTTCCGGTTTTAGTATCATAAATATAAATTCGGTTCAGGGATTGAAACAAAATCCATTGATCGTACTTCAGAATATTCCAAAATTGTTCATCATCAAGTATTTTATTCTTGATCGTATCGCTAAGCGAAGTATATTTTAGTTTGCCATTAGTTTGTCTTGTCCAATAGCCAAAATTCATGTAACAACCTGTATAAACCTTATTTTCAATCACTTTTACAGATCGAATAATAGTTTCATTTGGAGCAGGATACAATTGCCAGGTTGTTCCGTTATATTCCAAAAGACCGTCGTTATTGGCAAAATATAAATAATTCTGATCGTCCTGCGAAATCATCCAACTTTGATTTCCTGCACCATAAACAGAAGATGAATATTTGACAATTGGCGGAAACTCCTGTGAAAACAGTAAGAAATTCATCAAAAAAAGTAGTATAAACAGTTTAGTTTTCAAATTGGTATATTGTATTAATGGAATATAAAAACAGTTCTAAAATAGTGTTTTTTTTGCCACGGATTAAAAGGATTAATATTGTAAATGTTTTTTTTGCCACTCCCGATAGCTATCGGGATTCACAAATTTTCACAAATTAAGTTGGCGAAAAAAAATCGTGGCAACCGAGACTGAAAACCGAGACTGAAAACTGAGATTGAAAACTGAAAACTAACACCAATGCAATTAGTTAAAATTTGGAACAATCTGATTAACAAAACTCAAATCAAAATTGATTACTTTTGTAAAAATTGACTTTTTTTATGCAAATCGATCTTTCTACACTCGACCCAAAACATAATATTATAATTAAAGGAGCACAAGTACATAATTTAAAAAATGTAGATGTGGTAATTCCCCGAAACAAACTTGTTGTTATCACAGGACTGTCAGGATCAGGGAAATCAAGTTTAGCTTTTGACACTTTATACGCCGAAGGACAGCGTCGTTACGTAGAAAGTTTATCTTCTTATGCGCGTCAGTTTTTGGGTCGTTTAGACAAACCAAAAGTGGAATACATTAAAGGTATTGCGCCCGCGATTGCGATTGAGCAAAAGGTAAACACAACCAATGCACGTTCGACCGTAGGAACTTCGACTGAAATCTACGATTATATAAAGCTTTTGTTCGCCAGAATTGGACGTACGTATTCGCCAATTTCAGGACTTGAGGTTAAAAAAAATACCGTTACCGATGTTGTTTCTGACGTGAAAAATCTGGAATTAGACAGTAAATGGCTGTTGCTTTCTCCTATTCATCTTGAAGAAGGCAGACAATTAGAAGACAAATTAAAAGTACTGCTTCAGCAAGGTTTTGCCCGTGTTTTAGTAGATAACGAAATGGTTCGTTTAGATGAATTTACACCAACGGAACTTCATAAATTAGACAATAAAGACATTTTATTAGTTATTGACAGAATTGTTGTGAAAGACGAAGAAGAATTTTACAATCGTCTTGCCGATGCCGTTCAAACTGCTTTTTTTGAAGGAAAAGGAATCTGTTATTTACAAGAATTAGGCTCCGATAAAAGATTTACTTATTCGAATAATTTTGAGCTTGACGGAATTACGTTTTTAGAGCCAAATGTTCATTTATTCAGCTTTAATAATCCTTATGGCGCCTGTCCGGTTTGCGAAGGTTATGGAAACATTATTGGTATTGATGCTGATCTAGTGGTTCCAAATACATCTTTATCTGTTTTTGAAAGCGCTATTTATCCTTGGCGAGGCGAAAGCATGAGTTGGTACAAAGACGAATTGGTGAAACATGCTTATAAGTTTGATTTCCCAATACACAAACCATATTTTGAACTTTCAGATGAACAAAAGGATTTAATCTGGAAAGGAAATAGTTATTTTCAAGGTTTAAATGGTTTCTTTAAAGAACTTGAAGAAAAAAATTATAAGATTCAAAACCGCGTAATGTTATCTCGTTACCGCGGAAAAACTAAATGTCACGCTTGTCGCGGAAAACGCTTACGCGAAGAAGCTTCATACGTAAAAATTAACGGCAAAACCGTTTCTGATTTAGTTGATTTGCCAATTAAACATTTGGTTACTTTTTTCAAAAATATCGATCTGAATGTTTACGAACAGCAAATCGCAAAACGTTTGATGGTTGAAATCAACAATCGTCTATCATTCCTGACAGAAGTTGGTTTGGATTATCTGACTTTAAACAGAAATTCGGCAACACTTTCAGGAGGAGAATCGCAGCGTATTAACCTTGCCACTTCGTTAGGAAGCAGTTTGGTTGGTTCTATGTATATTCTTGATGAACCAAGTATTGGTTTGCATCCCAAAGATTCTGAGCGTTTGATTAAGGTTTTGATTTCGCTTCGTGATTTAGGAAATACAGTTATTGTGGTAGAACACGACGAAGACATCATGAAAGCGGCTGATATGATTATTGATATTGGTCCTGAAGCCGGAACTTTTGGGGGTCATTTAGTAGCTCAGGGAACGTATGAAGAAATATTAAAATCTGATTCACTTACAGCTAAATACTTAAATGGAGATTTAGAAATTTCTGTTCCTAAAAAAAGAAGAAAATTCAAAAATCATATTGATATTGTTGGCGCTAGAGAAAATAACTTAAAGAATATTAATGTTACTTTTCCTCTTGACGTTTTAACTGTCATTACAGGTGTTTCAGGAAGTGGAAAAAGTACGTTGATCAAGAAAATCTTATTTCCCGCAATGCAGAAGAAACTGGAAAATGCTGCTGAAAAAGCAGGGCAGTTTAGTGAAATAAAAGGTTCTTTTGCGCAAATAAAACATATCGAGTATGTTGATCAAAACCCAATTGGCAGAAGTTCAAGATCAAATCCGGTAACGTATATCAAAGCCTACGATGATATTCGTGATTTGTATGCCAAAGAAAAACTATCTAAAATAAGAGGTTATCAGGCTAAACATTTTTCTTTTAACGTTGATGGCGGCCGTTGTGAAACCTGTAAAGGAGAAGGTTCTATTAATGTCGAAATGGTCTTCATGGCTGACGTTTCTCTTCCATGCGAAACCTGCGGAGGAAAACGATTTAAAAAAGAAATTCTGGAGATTAATTTCGACGACAAAAACATCAACGATATTTTGACAATGACAATTGATGATGCAATTGCCTTTTTCGAAAAAAATAAACAAACCAAAATTACTCAAAAATTACAACCTCTCCAGGATGTAGGATTAGGATATGTGCAATTAGGACAATCTTCTTCTACTCTTTCCGGTGGTGAAGCACAGCGTATTAAACTGGCTTCGTTTTTAGTAAAAGGTGCAACAAAAGACAAAGCATTATTTGTTTTTGATGAACCTACAACCGGTTTGCATTTTCACGATATCAAAAAATTATTGGCTTCATTTGATGCTTTAATAGACAAAGGACATTCGATAATTGTAATTGAACACAATCTTGATCTGATAAAATGTGCCGACTGGATTATAGATTTAGGTCCAGAAGGTGGAGAAAATGGCGGACATTTATTAGCCGTTGGGACTCCGGAAGATGTTGTAAAAGAAAAAAAATCTGTTACGGGAGTTTATTTGAAAGATAAATTATAAGAAATAGGCTCTGAGGTACTAAGTAGCAAAGGGACAAGGTTTTAGGTTTCCGGTTTCAGGTATCAAATGCAAAAAACTAAGCTTAATTTTACAGTTGAGATATCCTGCAAGGTTTTTTTCAACCTTGTAGGTATTACAATCGCAACAATTATGTGTAAAAAATATACCTACAAGGTTTTGAAAACCTTGCAGGAACGAAAAAACAAAATATCATAATAAAAGGTTTTATCGTAGAGACGCATAGCAGTGCGTCTTGTTCTATAAATAAAAATTCCAAATTCCAATACGGTAATCCGCTATTGGAATTTGGAATTTTTCAATTTGTAATTTTAATTTTTAATTTGTGATTTAAATTACTAAGCGACTAAGCATTTTTCTTCAAATGGAAAACCATCTTCATCAATAGCTACTAATATTTTTTTTTGTTTTGAAGCTTCAAAAGTAAGATATAACCATGCAAATGACCATAATCCTAAGGTTAAACAAAAAATCATAAAATTTAAACTGTGATTGACAACTTTTCCCCCTTTTGAAAGGACAGCAAAAAGAAATTTGTCATTTCTCTCTTCCAAAATAAACCCATTATGAACTCTATTCGATATCATGTTTGAAAATACTTGTCTGCTTTGTTCCTGACTGAGCTGATTGTTCTTCATAATTATTGATCTAAAATTAATCCAAATTCTACCACATCTTCTTTCAACTATTTTTCATTCTACAATTCTGTAAAATTATTCAATCTAAAAAACTGTAATATCTACTTTTAATGATTTTAAAACATGTTAAACTCAATAACCTAAAAAGCAATATTCATTTTTGAAACATAAATTTAATTTTAATAATTTAAACTACAAAATAAACCACTGTTAAATGTTAAAAAAAATCAACTAAGTATCAATGCCTTAACTTTTATTTTTGATATTAAAAGTGGGTGGCTCATACTCTTTTTTCAAATAATTCTCAGGAATTGTTGTTGTGTTTCCGTCACGTAAGGCATTATAATGTGGCGACATAATTTCAATTCCGGCAGCATTAAAGGAGTCCTGAATATTCTGATGCAATGAGGAATAAATTCGAGGCTGTTTAGTGGGTTCTTTGGTATAAACGTTAATTTGATAAGAAACATAAAAATCATCTAAACTCGTTTGCAAAACAAAAGGTGCAGGAGTTTGTTCAGTCATTTCTGTTTTTAATGCGGCATCAATCAAAGCTTTATGAATGTCCTTCCAAGGTACATCATACCCAATGGTTACCGTAGTATGAATTAACAAACCATTATTAGCATGTTTTGTATTGGAGGAATAATTTGTAGAAGTACTTGACAAAACTGTCGCATTTGGAATTGTAATATCTTCAAATTTTGGCGTTCTAATTCTTGTTACCAACGCTGTTTTCTCTATAACTTCTCCACTTACATCGCCAATTTTAATAAAATCACCAATCTTAAACGGACGCATATAAGTAATCACTAACCCTGCAACCATATTGGCAATTGCATTTGAGGAACCTAATGAGAATAAAACCCCAACAAATACCGAAACTCCTTTAAAAATTGGTGAATCTGATCCCGGTAAATACGGAAAAATGATTACCACCATAAAAGCCAACATTAAAAGACGAATTATATTAAATGTAGGCATTGCCCAATCATTATAAAAACCATCTATTTTGATGTTTTCTTTTTTAATTTCATCAAAAAAGAAACGAATTATTCTTATCGTGTATTTAAAAATAATCACGATAACAAGAATGGTTACCAGACTTGGCAGGAAATGAACGAAACCCATCACGGCAAGTTTCGCAGGAGAAAGAATCCATCTCAACAATGTTGTTGTATAAGCTTCTGTAGCAGGAAAAATGCTAAATAGTACCGGCAACGAAAGATAAACAATTAAAATAAGTGTAAGAATCTTTATAAAACCATACAATCTCATTAATAAAAATTGTTGTTTCTGTGGCGAAAGAATATTGATATTATTATAAGTAAACCCTTTAAAATATCTATCACTATTCTTTAGAATATATAATTTTATTCTATTAAATATTTTTCCAACAAAGTATAGAATCAATCCAATAATCAAAATCAATAATGCCGTGTAACCAAGTCTTTTTGGGAGCATCGAATAATTCTCATTTTGATAAATGACAGCTCTTTTTATCAAATTCAAATTTCTTTTGGCAATGTATGCTGCAGTTTGATTTTCGGCTTTTGCATCAATATCCAAAACTGACATGATAACAAAATCATTTTTATACATGATATCCTGAGAAATATCTGAGGGAACTACAGCAATAGAATCTTTCTCGAAAAAAGAATCTTCATAAAGTTTTCTAATTTTTTCCGTAATTGCATTCGCTCTGCTTTCGGCAGAAAAAGAACCCACTTTATTATAAACATAAAAAAGCGTGTCTTTAAATGGAGATACCGGATATCCTTTTGGTTTTAAAGCAACAGTAACTGCTTTTGAAGTTTTTAAGCTATCTTTTTGAGCAAAAGTAAATGAAGATAGCAAAATAATAAAGAAGGCTAAAAAACAAAGAAATTTCTTTTTCATATTGTGTTAGCTATAAATTGGTTATCCTTTCTAACAAATATAAAAACAAAATAGCTTCTAATGTAAATAACTTCTTATTTTCTCCACAAAATCTTATTAAATTTTGATTCCCGCTTTCTTTAAAATAGTATCAATAACTTTATTAATATCCGGAGAAATATTGAACTTGTAATTCAGATATAAATATAAGATCGTTACTAATATTGATTTTAAAGTAATACTAATCAATTGATAAAAAGGAAATTCCCAGAAATAAAACAGCAAAAACAATGCAAATGTCAGCAGTATTGAATAAATGGTTTCTTTTGTAAAAGGGTACAAATGCAGTTTTTTTACAACAAAAAGCAACTTTGCCAAACTGTATAGAGTAATCGACAATAGTGTGGCAAATGCTGAACCTTTAATTCCAAAAATTGGAATAAAAATCATATTTAAGATCACAGTCAAAAACACCAAAAGCAATCCTAAATACAGCACCATTCGGTAGTATTTTGTATTGAAAATAATGGCATTATTATTTCCTAAAATCAAATCGAAGTATTTAGATAATCCAATCATAAAGACAACCGAGATTCCACCGCTGTATTCTTTTGGAACCAATTCATACAATTGATTGATATTGACAAAAATGCACAACATTACAAAACCACCAACTATTTGAAGATTTATTGAGGTTTTTTTGTATAAAATATTCAGTTCATCATGTTTGTTATCGTGCATCAATTTAGCCGTAATTGGATATACAATTTGATGCATCGCACGACTTGGAACTGAAATTACCAAAGCAATATAGGTCGCCACTGAATAATAAGCAATATTCTCAATTTTCATGTACTGATTCAGCATCAGTTTATCTCCATCTAAAAGTAAATTGGCAACACTTCCTGACAAAATAATGAAAAATGTATATTCCATTACATCTTTTACATTCTGAGGAATATTAACTTGAAATTTAGGTTTTTTAATATAGAAGGCATAAAACATAGTCACTATAAATGCTATGAAATAAATTCCCGCAGTTACATAGACAAACTGAATAAGTGTCATCCAATGAAAATACAAACCTACCAAAGCAAAAGTCGAAAACAATCTCAGACCCACTTCTTTAATGAAATTTCCAAAAACAGAATGCATGTGTACTCTTGCCCAAGCATAAAATATTTCGAAATATGCCATACAAATCCCAATAAAGGGAATTAGAAACATAAACTCTTTTACTACAGGGTTTTTCTTTGTAACAAATGCTGTAATATCGTCGAAAAAAAAGATTCCGATTATACCCAGTGGAATACACATTAATATGGGAAATAATGCCGTAAATGATAAAAACTGCTCTCTTTCTTCTTCGGTTTTGTATTGTGAATAAAATTTAACCAGCGTATTTTGCATACCAATCGCAAACAAAGGCATGATAACATTTGCCGCAGACAAAATGTAATTTGTTAATGCATAATAAGTTGCACCTAAATAAATTGGGTATAAATAAAGTGTATTAATGGCTCCAATACCGAAACCTATATAAGTAATAATTGTATTTTTGAAAGACTGATTTAAAACAATACCCATGTTTTGATTTTAGATTGTAGAGTTCTGATTTTAGTCCCGATAGCTATCGGGATTGATGTTAACTTTTACTTGTTAATCAATTGTGCTAGTTGTTTGGTGAGGTTTTTTCTTGAATATTGTTGTAAACCAACTCCATAAGATTGTAATTTTCCTTCCAAATACTGATTATAAAAGTCCAAAATTACACTTTTTAACTTCGCTTTTTCAGAATAATCAAAAAATACTCCTGTATTAGTTTCTGTAATGATATCGGCAAAATCAGAACCTTGAGGTCCAATCGCAATTATTGGGCGATTTGAAACCATATATTCGAATAATTTACCCGGAATAATGCTTTTAGTATCTTCTGAATTTATCTCTATTAAAAGTAAAACCTGTGATTTTTTTTGATGAGCAATTGCTTCGTGATGCGAAACATACCCAAGAAGATTCAAATAATCGTTCAAATTAAACGCTGCAATAGCATCCAGAACTTCCTGACTAACTGCACCAATTAATTTAATTTCTAAATGAGATTTAAATTCCGGTATTTCCTGTAGTAACTCAACCAGACATTCCCATAAAAACTTAGGATTTCTTTCCGATAAAAAAGATCCGATATGTGCCAAAGTAAATTTGGTATCTAAAGTCTGTTTTTCGACATTTTCGATATCATAACCATTCGTAATTACCGAAATTGGTTTATTGGTAATCGCCTGAAATTCGGTTTTTGTAGTTTTACTGGTTACAATAATAGTATCGGCAGTATTAAGAACTTTATGTTCTAATTGTTTGTGTTTTTTATCGGCGTAAGCTGATAAACGCAACGATTTATGATAACCTATTGTAGTCCATGGATCACGGAAATCTGCGAACCATTTTATGTTTAATTTTTCTTTTAATTCTAAACCTATTAAATGCAAACTATGCGGTGGACCCGAAGTTACAATTGTATCTATATTATTTTCTTTGATGTATTTTTCAAGATACGAAACAGAAGGTTTTACCCAAAAAACACGAGCATCCGGAATAAAAAGATTTCCGCGAACCCAAAGAAAAGTCTTATCTAAAAAAGTCTGTTTCTTTTTATGTGGAAAAATTCCCGAACTAATCTTCTTGGTTTTATTTTTTGAAAAAACAGAAGCCAATTGATACGGTTCCCAAATTTTATTTTTAAGAATAATTACCTGATCAGAAATTTCACTAACCAAGCCTTCGTCAATTATTGGGTAAGTTGGATTCTCCGGAACATAAACAATTGGCTGAATATTAAATTCAGGCAAATACTTTACAAATTTCAACCAACGCTGAACACCTGGTCCGCCAGCCGGTGGAAAATAATACGTAATGATTAAGAGTTTTTTTTGTTCCAAGAAAATATTGGGTTTATTTTTAAAGTGCAAATTTAGAAGTTATTTTGAACTTTTATTGTTTTTAAATGGAATGCTATTAACAATACGTAATGTATAAGAAACTTCAATAATTATCATTAATCTTTCTAATCTTTCAAGGTAAGAAAGTGATTTTATTTCAGCTATTCTTCTTTGTTCGCTATTCTTTAAATTCACTTCAATCGCCTTATCAATATTCATTTTAGATTTTTTTTCTTAAAAATTACAAATAAAATATACAATAAAAACAAGCAATTTAAAACAATCCAAAAATTATAGAAAATCCAAACCACTTTATATTCTGTTTGCATGCTGGAAAGGCTAAAATATTCTCCCTGACTTTTATCATAAAAATCATCATAGCCCATCATATAAAGTCCACAAAAAATAAATACTAATAAATCAAAAATGACAAATAGAATTACTTTTAGAACTTTCAGAAGCATAATTAAACTGAGACTAAAAACTGATTATTGATTGCTTGCAGCTTTCTTTCTTTCGAAATAAACTCCGGCAATCAAAAGTAAAATCATTCCAATAAAGCTTACTAAAGTAATTGTTCCTCCGGTTTTTATTACCTCAGGTTCAAATTTAAATTCGATTGTATGTTTTCCTGCAGGAACTTCCATTGCTCTTAATACGTAGTCAACCGGAAAATGATCTGTCAATTTACCATCAACATAAGCATTCCATCCATTTTTATAGTACATTTCAGAGAAAACCGCTAAACCGTCTTTTCCATTATCTGATTGATATTTAATGTAGTTTGGTTTATATTCCATTACTTTAATCGTTCCGGTTGTGTCCCAATCCTTTTTCATTCGGGCATTTCTAAATTTGCCTTCATGGTCATGAACGTTAAAAACTGCTACTTGTTTCGTATCAAGATGATCTAAAGCTTTCATGACATCATCTGGTTTATTTACCAATTTTACGGTATTTACAAACCAGGCATTTCCGTTTGCATCAGGATTTACAACAGGAAATTCTTTTCCTTCTTTATCTGTCTGAATAATATACTTAACATTCAACATATTAAGCACTTCAATATTATTTTTTGCAATTTGATAATCAAATAACTGTTGCATTCTTCTAGGTTTTGCAGCATGATATCCTCCTATCGAATGATGGAAATAAGAAGCACGTGCACTTGAAAGATTTCCGTTTACTTCAAAAACTCTATAATTTGATTTGTCTTTTAAAATCTGAATATCTGAAGGTGTTTCCTGAAATGGAGCTGCAATTTCTACCGGACTTACAAAATCTTTAGCAGAAACATATTTTTTATCCACAAAAAACAAATCAAAAATCATTAAAAGACCTACAATAATCAAAGTGGTATTTTGAGCCAGTTTATTTTTGATAAACAACCATAAAATTCCAAAAGTAACTACGATAAAAAAGCCTGAACGCAATAAATCTGCGGAATAAAGGCTCATTCTGTCTTCTTTTAAAGCATCCACAAAAGCAGGTCCGTAAGTTTGCATGAAATAACTATCGCTGCTTCCTGTAAAATGGAACATACCTTTTGCAAATACCAAAATCAGAATCACTCCTAATCCAAAAGCACCTGTTTGTACTAATGCTTTCTGTTGTAATTTAGGTTCTTCTTTAGCTTTAAAAAAGGATTGTAAACCCATAATAGCCAGAACAGGAAAACACAATTCAAGAATTACCTGAATCGATGAAACTGCTCTAAACTTATCATACATTGGAATGTAATCGATAAAAAAGTCTGTTAAAAGAGAGAAATTTTTCCCCCATGAAAGCACTAAAGAAACTAATGCTCCGGAAAGAAATACATATTTTATTTTTCGATCGTCAATAAATAATGCTAATACTCCCAAAAAGAAAACCACTACTCCAATATACGCCGGAGCAGCAACAATAGGCTGATCTCCCCAATATGTTGGCATTCCTGATACAAAATCCAGAGCTTGCTCTGACGGAACACCTTGTTCTGTCATAAACGAATACATTCGGCTGTCTGTACCAACGTTTTCATGGTTTGAACCTCCAAAAAGTCTTGGTGCAATTAAGTTAAAGCTTTCTGCAATTCCATAACTGTATTCTGTAATATATTCCCTGCTTAAGGCGTTTTCGTTCGTCTTTTTAGACCCATCAGGATTAAAAGTCAGTTCACTATTACTACGGGTACTAAATTTAGCATATTCACTTGTAGCCATTAAATTGCCCGCATTGGCGCCAATAGCAAAAATTCCGGCTACAGCCAAAGTTCCAATAGCAGTCAAAAGTGGCTTGTATTCTTTTTCTCTGATAAATTGAAAGGCAAAATATCCTGAAAGTATCAATAAGAAAATCAATAAATAATAGGTCATTTGAAAGTGATTTGCATTCACTTCAAGTGCAACCGCAAACATGGTGAGTAAACCTCCCCAAATATATTTTTTTTGAAAAACCATTATAAATCCGGCGATGACCAATGGCATATACGCAATTGCATGCGCTTTTGCATTATGACCAACTCCAAGTATAATGATTAAATAAGTAGAGAAACCAAAAGCTATTGCTCCTATAAATGCTTTTAAAGGATCTGTTTTTAAAACTAATAATAAACCATAAAAACCTAAGAAATATAAAAACAGATAATCTGCAGGACGTGGTAAAAAACGTAAAATATCGTCTATATGCCCCACAAAATCATTAGGATAATTTGCGCCTAATTGATAGGTTGGCATTCCGCCAAATGCTGAATTTGTCCAATAAGGTTCAGAATGTTCTGCGGCTCTAAAGTCATTTTGCTCTTTTGCCATTCCGGTATATTGAGCAATATCCGATTGGAAAATTTGCTTTCCTTGTAAAACAGGATAAAAATAAATTAAAGAAACGAGAATAAACCCCAATATAACAAGGGCATGCGGATAGAACTTATTTACTATTTTCAATTGTGGCAGGTTTGGTTAAATGATGAATCCTCTATTTTTAGGACACAAACTTAATCTATTTCTTCGTAATCAACATAATCACCCACCTTTTTGGTTTCGCGAGGATTTTTTGCATTGGCAGTATTAATGATTATTTCATCATTGTTTGTCCGTGTTTTTTGCCACGTATTATCCTGACTATATTGTTGTTGTCTCTGAAAATTCTCTCCTGCTTTTTCAACCGCCTTTTTTACCAATACCGGTAAAAAGATTCTAGCTAAAAACTTAAAAATATAATAAAATGCCACCATATAGCATATGGCTTTTATTAAACCTGTAAAAGATGCTTCTTGCATAATCGTATAATTTTTTCCAAAATTAATAAATCCATTGTTTAAAATTAAAATATCAATCTTAAATAAATAATAAAATATAGTACATTTGAAATGCGTTATTACTTTTTAATCAAAAAATACATCTATGTTAAAAACTAAAAACTTATTTCTTACAGCTCTTTTTTTTGTACCGCAAGTTTTTTTCGCACAATATACTGATATCATCAACTCCAATCGTCCAGGCGAAACAATGTCTGCATACGCCGTTGGAAAAACCGTATTTCAAGCAGAATTGGGTATTTACGGAATTAAAGAAAAACATGATTTACTTGGCTATAACTCCAATGGTTTTGGTACTGATTTAACGCTGCGTTATGGCGCATTTCTTGAAAAACTGGAATTTATTCTTGATCTTCAGTATCAAATGGAAAATTTTGATACCCCTTTTACATCTTATAAAAAAAATAACTTCAGGCAAACTGTTTTGGGAGCTAAATATTTGATTTACGACCCTTATAAAAATTACAAAAGAACAGACAACATTTACAGCTACAAAGCTAATCGCAGTTTTGACTGGCATTCTTTAATTCCGGCAGTTTCAATATTTGCAGGAGCTAATTTTGTTGGTGCAGATAATCCTTATTATTTTTCTCCTCAATCTGCAATTTCTCCAAAAGTAGCATTGATTACTCAAAACCTTTTTGGAGGCGGAAAATGGGTTTTTGTAACTAATATTATTGCTGATTACATTGGAACAGATTATCCAAGTTATGGTTATGTATTAACTTTGACACACGGATTCAATGACAAATGGTCTGGTTTTGTTGAAAATCAAGGCTATAAAAGTGATTTTTATAGTGATGCCATTGTTCGTGGCGGAGCAGCTTATTTAATTAATCCAAACCTTCAGGTTGATGCATCAATAAGTACCAACTTTAAAAACACGCCTTCTATATTATACGGCGGATTTGGGGTTTCATGGCGTTATGATGGGCGTTACAAAGAGAAAGAAGTAGAATTTAAAAGCAACGAAAAAGCTAAAAAGAATAAGGATAACGACCTGCAAAAGAAAGAAGTCGATTATCAGGAAAAAGAAAGAAAACGTAAATCTAAATACGAATAAGAATTTAATAACTAAACTTCTCTGAAACGATATTTGAAGAGATATTTTATAATACCAATTTAATGATTACAATAAAAGAAGCCAAAACCAAAAAAGAATTAACCGAGTATATAAAATTTCCATTTTCACTATACAAAGACAATCCATATTGGGTTCCGCCAATTATTGCAGATGAACTGGAATCGTTTGACAAAACAAAGAATCCGGCTTTTGATAATGCCGAAGCTTACTTTTATGTAGCTTACAAAAATGATGAAATTGTTGGTAGAATTACGGCTATTATAAACTGGTCTGAAGTCAATAATCAGCATAAAAGAAAAGTTCGTTTTGGTTGGTTTGATGTTATTGATGATATTGAAGTTACCAAAGCGTTACTAGAAAAAGTTTACGAATTAGGCAGACAAAATAATCTGGAGCACGTTGAAGGTCCTATGGGATTCTCAAATCTGGATAAAGTTGGAGTTCTTACAGAAGGTTACGACCAAATGGGAACCATGATTACCTGGTACAACAATCCTTATTATGTAACTCATTTTGAACAACTGGGTTTTCAGGTAGAAAAGGAATATATCGAAAGTATTTTTCCGTTCTCTAATGTTAAACCTGAGTTTTTCCTAAAAGCGCAGGAGCTAATCAAGAAAAGATATAATTTACGTTCTTTAACTTTCACCAAGACAAAAGACATTATGCCGCATGTCGACAAAATGTTTGATTTGTTTAATGATTCGTATGCAAGCCTTGCTTCGTTTGTAGCAATTACAGATGTTCAGAAAGAATATTTTAAAAAGAAATACATCAGTTTTATCAATCCGGAATACATCAAATTTGTGGTAGATAAAGATGATAATTTAGTCGCTTTTAGTATTGTAATGCCCAGTTTTTCTGAGGCTTTGCAAAAAGCGAAAGGAAAATT
The DNA here is from genome assembly GCF_006438875.1 of Flavobacterium pectinovorum. Lineage (GTDB taxonomy): Bacteria > Bacteroidota > Bacteroidia > Flavobacteriales > Flavobacteriaceae > Flavobacterium > Flavobacterium pectinovorum_A. Next base: position 46,258 of record NZ_RCZH01000003.1, on the reverse strand, counting down.
ATTCCCATTTGGATTTATTCATTTATTGAGAGCCCGTAAAAAGAGTAAAGATGTGGTTTTTTACCTTATCGGAGTTCATCCGGATTATCAAAATAAAGGCGTTACAGCAATTATCTTCGATGAATATTTTAGAACTTTCTCTGAAAAAGGAATTCAAACTTGTATCCGAACTCCGGAATTAGCAGAGAATACTGCGATTCATTTATTATGGAAAAACTTTGATCCAAAAGTTCATTGTCAAAGAAAAACGTATTTGAAATACCTTTAGGAGAGTTTACAGTTTTCAGTCTCAGTTTGCAGCTTGCTATTCTCTGAGACTGAAAGCTGCAAACTGAGACTGAATACTGAGACTGAAAACTGTGACTATTTCACTATTTATATTACGTTATTATTGAGGACAATCAACTTTTGTCAAAGTATTTTTTGCATCAAATTTTAATTTCTTTTTATCTTTAAAAGTTACTTTATTATTTGCATCCACTACATCTCCATATCCTTCAATAAGAGTTCCGTCTTTTTGCAAAAAAACCACTTCTCTCACAGAAGAAACTCCTTCAGATATAAAAGTATAATCAGCAATTAGCGTATCACCTTTCATATTTCCTACTAAAGTACCTTCGTTTTTATCTTTTCCGGTTAAATTGTAACTTAATTTTCCGTTTACTTCCTGATGTGAGTTTACATTAAAACTTAGTGCCACGATATTACCGTTTAGTCTTGATGCAAAACACTGATCTCCTGCCGGTTCTGCAACCTCAGCTTCTTTTGGAGGATCTGGCGTAATTTCAGGCGCGGGTGCAGGCTCTGCCTTTTTGCACGAAACTAAAACAACTAAAATTACTGTTAGTGCTAATAATTTTTTCATAATGCTATTTTTTTACTGTGGTTTAGAGATATAAATTTACTCTAAATAAAAAAAATCCATTCGCATAACGAATGGATTTTTTTATATAATTCCCATATGAGAATTTATTTTCAAGAAATTAAGCGTCTAAATCTACTTTAGTTCTGCTTGCAATTTCTTTATATGTACCGTTTTCTAATTTCTCACGAATAGCTTCAAATGCCACCAACGTTTCATCGATATCAGATAAAGTATGTGAAGTTGTTGGAATCATTCTCAACAAAATAATTCCTTTTGGGATAACAGGATAAATTACGATAGACAAGAAAATACCGTAGTTTTCTCTTAAATCATTTACCATAACCATCGCTTCCGGAACGCTTCCTTCTAAGTAAACCGGTGTTACACAAGTATTTGTGTCACCAATATTGAAGTTTCTTGAACGTAATCCGTTTTGCAACGCATTAACATTTTCCCAAAGCTTATCTTTTAATTCCGGATGATTACGCAATAATTCTAAACGTTTCAAAGAACCAATTGTTTGAATCATTGGCAATGCTTTTGCAAACATCTGAGAACGTAAATTATACTTTAAATAATCAATGATATCTTTATCTGCAGCAATAAAAGCTCCAATATTTGCCATTGATTTTGCAAAAGTTGAGAAATAAACATCAATACCATCCTGAACTCCTTGCTCCTCACCTGCTCCGGCTCCTGTTTTACCAAGTGTCCCAAAACCATGTGCATCATCTACTAATAAACGGAAATTATATTTCTCTTTTAAAGCAACAATTTCTTTTAATTTACCTTGTTGTCCTCGCATTCCAAAAACACCTTCGGTAATAAATAAAATTCCACCACCTGTTTCTGTAGCCATTTTAGTAGCACGTTGCAGGTTTTTTTCCATACTTTCAAGATCATTGTGTTTATAGGTAAAACGTTTACCCATGTGCAGACGAACACCATCAATAATACAAGCATGAGAATCTACATCATAAACAATAATATCATTTTTAGTAACTAATGCATCAATGGTAGAAACCATTCCCTGATAACCAAAATTCAATAAATAAGCGGCTGGTTTCATTACAAATTCAGCCAATTCATTTTCTAATTGTTCGTGGTATTTAGTATGTCCGGACATCATACGGGCTCCCATTGGATAAGCTGCTCCAAATTGAGTTGCAGCATCAATATCAGCTTGACGAACCTCCGGATGATTTGCAAGACCTAAATAGTCATTCAAACTCCAATTTAAAATATCTTTTCCACCAAATTGCATTCTTGGACCAAGTTCACCTTCTAATTTTGGGAATACAAAATAACCCTCAGCTTGTGAAGCCCATTTTCCTAATGGCCCTTTGTTGTTCTGAATTCTTTCGAATAAATCTTTTACCATAAATATATTTTGAAGTAATAATTTTAATTTATACAGGGTGCAAAAATAAATATTTATTCTATGGTATCATAATATTTTAAAAATGATTCGAATTCAAAGTTTTAATTTAATTACGTTTTAATTTAAAATATTCTTATTTGAAGTTATTTTCTTACCAAAATAAAATGTTTTTATTTCCGTTTACCAATTTATACCTGTTATAAATTCGATTAAAAAGACTGTAATTGTTTTATTTTTTACTAATTTTAAATGCGTTTTAAAAAAATGAATCAAAAAAAACTAACACCTAAATAATGGCTTTAAGCAACTCAAAAGATTTAAAACTAGCCGTTCTAATTGATGCCGACAACGTTCCGTACAGCAACGTAAAAGGTATGATGGAAGAAATAACGAAGTTTGGAACCCCAACCACAAAGCGTATTTATGCAGACTGGACTAAACCGAATTCTAATGGTTGGAAAGGCGTTTTACTGGAACATGCAATTACTCCTATACAACAATACAGTTATACTGTGGGGAAAAACTCATCAGATTCTGCCTTAATTATCGATGCAATGGATTTGCTTTATTCCGGTAAGCTGGATGGATTTTGCATTGTTTCAAGTGACAGCGATTTTACACGTCTTGCCATTCGATTGCGAGAATCCGGTATGAAAGTTATAGGTATTGGAGAAAAGAAAACGCCAAATTCCTTTATAGTTGCCTGCGACAGGTTTATTTATATTGAAGTTTTGGATGGCGCAATCCAAAAGAAAAAACCAAAAGTAACTACAGCCGCAGATGCTAAAAAACCGGTAGAAAAACCTGCCGAAAAAGCATTACATAAAATTGACAAACAAACTATAGAGCTTATTGAAGCTACGATTGAAGACATTGAAGATGACGATGGCTGGGCATTTTTAGGCGATGTGGGAAATCTCATCGTGAAAAAGAAACCAGAATTTGACCCAAGAAATTATGGTTTTTCTAAGCTTACACCAATGTTAAAATCGTTAACCGATATTCTTGAAATCGACGAAAGAGAATCTGACAAAAAAGGCATTAAACATGTTTATGTTCGGTTACGATTCAATTAATTACAAAATACTTTATATTAAACTTAAAAAAACATGAGAAAAAAATTCTTTATCTACGGATTTTTATTGTTTCTAATTGTTGCAGCAACTTATTATTACACAAACCGCGGTTTTTTACTTGTCATTCTTTTACCAATCCTTTTAGTTATTGGTATTTATAATGCCATTCAAACAAAACATGCCATTTTAAGAAACTTCCCTGTTCTGGGCTATTTTAGATATTTGTTTGAAATGATTGCACCAGAGATCCAACAATATTTCATTGAAAGATCTACAGACGGAAAACCTTTCTCCAGAAATCAGCGTTCTTTAGTGTACCAAAGAGCTAAAAATATTGATTCAAGTACACCATTCGGAACACAACTAAACCTAAATCACGATAGTTACGAAGGAATAAAACATTCTATTTTTCCGGCAAAAGTAAACGAAGAATTACCTCGTATATTAGTTGGTGGCAAAGATTGTAAACAACCGTATCTGGCTTCTTTATTTAATGTTTCGGCGATGAGTTTTGGTTCGCTAAGCGAAAATGCCGTTCGTGCCATAAATATTGGTGCTAAAAAAGGAAATTTCTATCAAAATACGGGAGAAGGTGGTTTAACCGAATTTCATCTTGCCGGCGGCGGCGATATTACCTGGCAAATTGGAACAGGATATTTTGGATGTCGAAATGAAGAGGGAAATTTTGATGCTGAAAAATTCTCAGAAAAAGCCAATCTTCCTAACGTAAAAATGATCGAAATTAAACTTTCGCAAGGTGCTAAACCAGGTCATGGCGGCGTACTTCCGGCAGCTAAAAATACAGAACAGATTGCAAAAATAAGAGGCGTTGAACCACATACCATGATTCTTTCTCCTCCCGGACATCATGCTTTTTCAGACAGTAAAGGTCTTATTCATTTTATCGCACAATTGCGTGAATTATCAAACGGAAAACCCATTGGATTTAAATTATGTATTGGAAACACAACTGAATTTGAATCCATTTGCCATGAGATGATTACTGAGGATATTTATCCTGATTTCATAACTGTTGATGGTGCCGAAGGAGGAACCGGAGCTGCTCCGCTTGAATTTGCCGATGGTGTTGGAATGCCTTTTGAGCCTGCTTTAATCTTTGTAAACAAAACTTTAATTCGCTTGAATATTCGCGATAAAATACGCATTATTGGCAGCGGAAAAATTATCTCGGGATATTCTATTTTGCATGCTGTGGCTTTAGGCGCAGATATGTGTAACAGCGCTCGTGGCTTTATGTTTTCGTTAGGTTGTATCCAGGCGTTACGTTGTCATAATAATGAATGCCCAACCGGAGTTGCGACACAAAACAAAATGCTCATGAAAGGTCTTGTAGTGACTGATAAATCAGATCGCGTGTATCATTTTCATAAAAATACTTTGCATGCCGCCAATGAACTTTTGGCTGCAGCCGGTAAGAAAAATTTTGCTGATGTCGATCCCAACATTTTTATGCGTGGAGACGAATTCGGACATCTATCAGACCGCTATTTCCCTGATATTTTAACAAATGTTACCAAGCATTAACTATAAAAAAAAGCCTCTTTGAATTTTTTTACAAAGAGGCTTTTTTTCTGGTTATTTTTGGCTTTTGTTTTATTTAAAATTAAAGTTTTGCTGTTTCCTTACCGGTCGCAGTACTGGCTTTTCCTTCCAGAACAGCCAATTCTTCTTTATCTACTAATTGCTGAGCAAGAATAATATTGTTGTATGATAAAAAGTACACGTCAAACTTTACTCCTTCTTCGATTAATTCCGGAGAGATCTGATCGTTTTTAATCATTTCTTTTAGTAAACCCGGAAAAGTATCCTGATAAGCTTGTTTGTTAGCAGCAGTTCCTTCTAAATTGGTTTCAATTCTAATTTCGATTTTACTATCATTTAAAAATGCTTTTGCACTAGTACTAACAACATTTCCACCTTTTATAGAAGATGAAGTATTGTAGTTACTAACATGTTCCTGTATTTTTTGCTTGGTATTCTTACAACTTACAAGCAACAATACAAATGCAAAAGCAAATGCGATTTGGGTAATTTTTTTCATAATTTTTTGGTTTTTAGGTTATTTTTTAACTCAAACATAACAAACTTATAACACAAAAACAACATGTATTAGAAAAAATAAAAAATGTAATTATTTAACTACAAATGAATTACTATCAAAAGTCAAGCAATTGAAAAGCATAAAAAAAGTAAAGATTATAAAGATTAGCAGCATTCCAAAAACTAAAAAAACCCCTTTAAAATAATTAAAGAAGATTTTGAAATATTGATTATGTCCGGAAATCCTTTTCGATAACACTTACTCTATTTTAATATTTCAGGCAGTTCTTCCTTATTAATTATTTGTTTCACAAGAACTGTATTGTCATTAGCCAAAAAATAAGCATCAAATTGTACTCCTTCTTCAACCAATTCTTTCGGAATCTGATCTTTACTAATCATTTCTTTCAATAACTTAGGAAACGCTGCATTAGCAGCCAATTCATTTGCTGCATTTTTCTCTAAGTTAGTTTCAAATCGCAATTCGATTTTACTATCATTTATATATCCTCTTGCCGTTGTAAGGGTCACATTCTCACTCTTAAAACTTTTTGCGTCAGCATTATAAGAAACAACATATTCCTGAAGTTTTTGTTTGGTATTTTTACAGCTTACCAATATCAAAATGATAATAATTGCAAACGAAATTTGGCTTATTTTCCTGATCATAATCTTTAATTTTATTTTAGTTTTTGAAGTCTTAAAAGTGCTTCAAGATAATAATAATCTGCATAATTTATAGAACAATCAATTTCGCTTCCTGCAGGTTTATGTCCTGTTGAATGAAGCAAAAAAGCAGAGTTAACATCGTGACTTTGATAATGATCCGAAAGCGAAACAATCATTTTTTTAGATTTTGTCAGATATTCATTTTTCAAAGTTTTATCTTTTGTATAAGAACTCAATTCAATAAGAGCCGAAGAAACAATCGCAGCTGCAGAAGCATCTCTTGGCTCATTTGGAATTCCGGGAGCATTAAAATCCCAATACGGAATTAAATCATCGGTTGTCAATCTATCTAAATATACACGTGCTACTTTATGAGCAAAATCTAAAAATTTAGGATTTTTTGTTTCTCTGTAAACCATTGTAAAACCATAAATTGCCCAAGCCTGACCTCTCGCCCACATACTGTCGTCGCTATAACCTTGTGCGGTTCTTCCTTTTATTTTTTTACCCGTTTCATAATCGTAAATTACAACATGATAAGAGGAATAATCAGGTCTGAAATGATTATTCATCGTAGTTTCGGCATGTTTTACTGCAATATCATAAAGCTTTTTATTTCCACCATTTTTAGAAGCCCAAAAAAGCAATTCTAAGTTCATCATATTATCGATAATCGTATTGTGACCACCCATTTTATTATGAGGCCAAGACTGAATCGTTCCCACTTTTGGATTAAAAAGCGTTGCCAGAGTATCGGCTGTTTTAAGGATAATATCTTTGTATTCCGGATTCTTAGTCAATCGATATCCGTTTCCAAAACTATTAAAAACCTGAAAACCCAAATCGTGATCGTTTGCTTTGCTTACCGACAATGGCTTTAAAAACTGGCTAAATTTATCGGCTTCTTTCTCCCATTTTTTATCTCCCGTTGCTTCATATAAATACCATAATTCTCCCGGCCAAAAACCACTTGTCCAATCTTTATAATCAACAAATTTCCATTCTTTGCTTCCTGTGGCAATACTTCTTGGAGAAGTTCCATCATTTGGAATCACTTTTAAAGTCTGAGAAGCCTGATTTGCACAATATTCGAACTGCTTTTTTATATTAAATGAATTATCTTTTTGAGAATAACCTATATTTCCTAAAAGAAACAAAGTCAAAATCAGCATAGTAAATCTTGTATTCATGTGGTTATTTTTTGATAGAAGTTTATAGAATCGATAAATTTATAAAATAACTGGAACGAATCCGAATCTTTGTATTTTTGTTTACCTAAAAAAGTACTAATAATCCCAATCAAAGTTAAATCTTGAAGAAATCCAGAATCTATTATTTCCTTTTATTTCTAATGACAATTTTTTTCGGAATTATGTCAAGGCGAATTCCGCAAATACCTTTAATTACTGGCGATTTTCTATATGCTGTCATGATTTATTTATTGGTACGAATTGTATTTACAGACAAAAAAGCCTTATACATTATAATGACTTCCTTATTAATATGTTATAGTATCGAATTTTTGCAACTTTATCAGGGAAATTGGATGATCGAACTTAGAAAAACACTTTTTGGAAGATATGTTCTTGGGCAAGGTTTTTTGTGGAGTGATATTCTTGCTTATACTTTTGGGATTTTCTTTGCTTTTTCTATTGAAAAAATTGTTTTGAAATACATTAATCGTGTGTAGATGTAACTTCATCAAGAACATCTTGTTGACGGCTACCTTTGTCAAAGTTTAAAACCAAGAGTGTAAGGAACTTTAATTTTAGCTTTTGACAAAGATTAAAAAAAAACATTTTACACAAAATAACCACAATCTTGTCATTTCGACCGAAGGGAGAAATCACACACGGGGATAACGCACTGTTGCTGAGCTACTTTATGTGATTTCTCCCTTCGGTCGAAATGACAAAAACACGCAGACTCGCTTTGAACATAAGCTTTTACAAAGTTCCTTACACCTTTGGTTTAAAACTTTGACAAAGATCGCGATGTAGACGTTTGCATCATCGCTCTAATTAATCAAGCGTCTGTGTAATCTTATCAATATTTAAACTATTTGCCATCGCCGTAAATATTTCATAATACACCGATTTATTATCGTAAAGCTCCTCATGTGCACCTTGTTCTATGCATTTTCCTTTCTCTAAAACAATAATGTGTGAAGCGTCAATAATCTGAGAAATACTATGCGAAATAATAATCACCGTTCTGTCTTTTTTTATCGCATCTAATGATTTCTTTATTTGCTCTGTAGCAATAGCATCCAAACTTGCTGTAGGTTCATCTAAGAAAATGATTGGCGGATTTTTCAAAAATAATCGGGCAATAGCAATTCGTTGTTGTTGTCCGCCCGAAAGCAAATGCGCATCAGAATCATATCCTTTAGGCAATTGCACAATCTGTTCATGTATATAAGCTTGTTTCGCAGCATCTATAACTTCGAGATTTGAAGCATCCGGATTTCCATAGAGAATATTCTCTGCAATTGTTCCCTTAAAAATGTGATTCTTTTGCAAAACCAATCCAATATTTTTTCGCAGAAAGTCAGTATTATAATCATTTAAGTCTACTCCATCTAAATAAATTTCCCCAGAGGAAGGCAGATAAAACTTATCCAGCAAATTAATAATAGTACTTTTTCCGGCACCGCTTAAACCAACCAAAGCAGTGGTTTCATTAGATCTTATAGTAAAATTAATATCCGAAAGTGCTTTTGTGCCATTTGGATAAGCAAAATCAACATTTTTAACTTCAATCAATCCGGTTATTTTTTCAGGAATATAATCTCCGCTGGTTTCTTTTTCATTTTCAGATTCTAAAATATCGAAAAATCCTTCGGAATAAATCAAAGCATCATTTACTTCATCATAAATACGATGCAATTGCCTGATTGGAGACGAAACATTGTTGAACAACATAATATGAAACATGATTGCACCAATAGTCATCTTATTATTCAAGACAAAATAAGCGGTAAGGATAATGATAATTACTACTCCTATTTGTTCAATAAAACCTTTTATACTTTCAAAAATGAAACTGGTTTTTCTGGTCGCCAATTGATTCTCGGTCATTTCAAACTGAATTTTTTGATGCCGATCTGCTTCCATTGGCTCTCTAACAAAAGACTTAATTACCGTTATGGATTCTATTAAACTGATGATTCCGTTGTTCTTTGTTTCACGATAGTTACGCATTCTTCTTCTAAAACCACTTAATTTACTGGCTTGCAATTGACTTACGTAAAAATAAATCGGAATAATACACAAACTCACCAAACCAACATATATATTGGCATAAAACATTAATATCAAAGCCACAAAGGCATTGGCAAACAAAGGCATAATATCTATGAAGAAATTCTGAACCAATTTTGTCAAACTGCTAATTCCTAAATCAATTCTGGTCTGAAGTTTTCCGCTTTCATTTTCGCCTGACGTATAAAACTCCATTCTATAACTTAGAATTTTCTCTACAATAGTTTGAGAAATATCACGAGTTATAAAGATCCGCAGTTTTTCTCCATAAAATTTCTGTCCAAATTGAACTACTGAAGAAATCAATTCTTTAGTAAGCAAAACGATACTTATAATCCCTAATAAATGAAACCCTTTTGACAATGGTTCATGCGCAACCATTAAATTACTAATCTTATCAACGGTATACTTTATTATTAAGGCGTTTACCTGTGCAGCAAATGAACCTAAAAAAGTAAGCAGCAAAGTTGCTATTACCATTTTTCGGTACGGTCTGACAAAAGGTGTTATTTTTTTATATAATGTGGATACCTCCATTTATTTTATTTTTTGGGCGACTATCAAATATAAGAATTCTAAATTTGTGTTTCAAAAATAGTCGTACCTTTAAATTCAATATTATGAAACTTGTTTTCGCATCAAATAATCAAAACAAAATAAAAGAAATCCAAAGTATCCTAAACGGATCAATACAATTATTAAGTCTTGAAGATATTGGCTGTTTTGAAGAAATAGAAGAAACTGCGGACACTATTGAAGGAAATGCAATTTTGAAAGCCAATTATGTAAGGGAGAAATATGGTTATGATTGTTTTGCTGATGATTCGGGTCTGGAAGTTACGGCTTTAAACGGAGAACCGGGTGTATATTCGGCAAGATATGCGGGCAAACAGCGCAATGCTGATGATAATATGAACAAACTTTTGGATGGTTTAAAAAACAAAGAAGATCGCAGCGCACAGTTCAAGACCGTTATTGCTTTAAATATAAAAGGAGAACAACATTTGTTTACCGGAATTGTAAAAGGAAATATTACTTTGGAAAAAACAGGAAATCAAGGTTTTGGATATGATCCTATATTTCAACCTGAAAATTATACAGAAACTTTTGCCGAGTTACCCTTGGAAATCAAAAATAAAATTGGTCATCGCGGAAAAGCAACTCAGCAACTAATTGATTTCCTGAACACAACAAAGTAATTGTTTAAAATACAACATTTTGGAGTGCAATTTTTATATTTCACGACGTTTTTTCGCGGAAATTTCTTCCGTATGTAATGAAAATCATTTTACATTAAACATAACTTTTTGATAATCAAATCATAACAAATACATAATTCTTAAAATAGCATTAGTTTATCTGAATAATTAACAGTAATTTTGCACCCTATTTTAAATACACATATGAATAAATTTGAACAATTAGGATTGAGTGAATCGTTACTGAAGGCGATTTTAGATCTAGGATTTGAAAATCCGACCGAAGTACAGGAGAAAGCGATTCCCCTATTATTGGAAAAAGACACAGATATGGTTGCGTTGGCTCAGACAGGGACAGGGAAAACGGCAGCTTTTGGTTTTCCGCTAATTCAGAAAATTGATGCCAACAACAGAAATACACAAGCATTAATTTTATCTCCAACCCGCGAGCTTTGTTTGCAAATTACTAACGAAATTAAAAACTACTCTAAATACGAAAAAGGTATTAATGTAGTTGCAGTTTACGGTGGTGCTAGTATAACAGAACAAGCTAGAGACATAAAAAGAGGAGCACAAATTATTGTGGCTACTCCAGGTAGAATGCAAGATATGATTAACAGAGGATTGGTAAACATTTCTCAAATCAACTATTGTATTCTTGATGAGGCTGACGAAATGTTGAACATGGGTTTCTACGAAGATATCGTAAACATCCTATCTACATCTCCAGACGAAAAAAGTACATGGTTGTTCTCTGCAACTATGCCACAAGAGGTTGCAAGAATTGCAAAACAATTCATGCATGATCCATTAGAAATTACTGTTGGAGCTAAAAACTCAGGTTCTTCAACTGTATCTCACGAATTTTACTTAGTTAATGCACGTGATCGTTACGAGGCTTTGAAACGTTTAGCCGATGCTAATCCAGACATTTTCTCTGTAGTTTTCTGTCGTACTAAAAGAGATACACAAGCTGTAGCTGAAAAATTAATCGAAGATGGATACAGCGCTGCTGCTTTGCACGGAGATTTATCTCAGGCACAACGTGATGGTGTAATGAAATCTTTCCGTGGAAGACAAATTCAAATGCTTGTTGCAACTGACGTTGCTGCACGTGGTATTGATGTTGATAGTATTACACACGTTGTAAACTACCAATTACCTGACGAAATTGAAACTTACAATCACCGTTCAGGACGTACTGGTAGAGCTGGAAAATTAGGAACTTCTATCGTAATCGTTACTAAAAGTGAATTACGTAAGATTTCTTCTATCGAAAGAATTATCAAACAAAAATTTGAAGAGAAAACAATTCCTTCCGGAATTGAAATCTGCGAAATTCAATTATTGCACTTAGCAAATAAAATTAAAGATACTGAAGTTGATCACGAAATTGACAACTATTTACCAGCAATCAACAGTGTTCTTGAAGGTTTATCTAAAGAAGAGTTGATCAAGAAAATGGTTTCAGTAGAATTTAACCGTTTTATTGCTTACTACAAAAAGAACAGAGATATTTCTAATCAGTCTTCAGGTTCTGAAAGACGTGAAAGAACTGATTCTGAGCCAAGAGAATTCAATAATAACGGAGCAGTTCGTTATTTTGTAAACATCGGTTCAAGAGACAACTTCGATTGGATGTCACTTAAAGATTACTTGAAAGAAACATTAGACTTAGGTCGTGATGACGTTTTCAAAGTAGATGTAAAAGAAGGTTTCTCTTTCTTTAACACTGATCCTGAGCATACTGACAAAGTAATGGAAGTATTAAACAACGTACAATTAGAAGGACGTCGTATTAATGTTGAAATTTCTAAAAATGATGGTGGCGGAAGACGTGACCATAATGGCCGCAGCGGTGGCGGAGGTGGACGTAGTTCTGCTCCAAGACGCGAAGGAAGTTTTGCTCCAAGACGTGAAGGTTCTGGTGGTGGCGGATTCAGAAGCGACAGAAACTCTGCTCCTAGAGAAGGTGGTTTCAGAAGCGACAGAAATTCTGCTCCAAGAGAAGGTGGTTTTAGAAATTCAGCTCCAAGAACAGAAGGTGGTTCTGATAGAGCACCAAGACGTTCTGAAAGCTTTGGTGATTCGCCAAGACCAAGAAGACCAAGAAGAGATTAATAATTTAATATCTTAAAATACAAAATCCCAAATTCCAAACTAATTGGAACTTGGGATTTTTTTTATATTATGAATAATTCTCTCTGAATGCGTTTTGCAATTCAAAACGATCTAATTTAATCTTTTGCATCCCTTTTTATTTAAATACCAAAAGTAACACTGCTTCCTTTGTTAATTTTCTGATAATTATATTCGAAGACTGCGAAATATTTAATCCCGATTTACTACTTTTAGAGCTTTAAATCAGGATATGAAATATTTCGCAGTTTTCTTTTTTACTTTACTATCTACGACCATCTCTTTTGCTCAGGACGTTGAGTCTACAGTACCACAAAGAGTTTCCGGTTACATCATTAATGATAATAGTAAACAGCCACTTGCTAACGTAAATGTCATCAACACAAACAAAGTACGGGGCGCGAAGTCTGATGCTAAAGGATATTTTGAAATTGATGTACAGCCAAATGATACGATTCATTTTTCTATACTTGGATTTCAATCTCTTCGAATCAGAGTTACAAATGACTGGATAAAAAATAAAGTAACGCGAATTCAGCTTACTGAAAAAGCAATTGCACTTGAAGAAGTAATCATTGCTCCGTTTAACCTAACCGGCTATCTTGAAGTCGATTCAAAATTAATTCCAACCAAAGAAAACTATCGTTACAGTATTTCTGGCCTTACGCAAGGTTATGAAGCTGGTGAATATTCTCCAAATGCTTTTGGAAAAGTATTAGGATCTATCTTTAATCCTGCCGATGTACTTTATGGTTTCTTCGGAAAAAACGGAAAAGAACTCAAGAAATTAAAGGAAATGAAGAAGGACGATACGATTCGAAATTTATTAGAATCAAAGTATGATCGTGAAACTATTTCTGTGCTTTTAGGCATTAGCAAAGACGAAATTCCTGAAATTTTACAGCGTTGTAATTATTCTGATTCCTTTATACAAACAGCTAATGATTTGCAGATTATGGACGCAATTAGCGGTTGTTACGAACAATATAAAGTCCTAAAAAGGAATTAAACTTTACTTTCAATTCAAAATATATAAATCCTCAATCTTAAAGTTGAGGATTTTTTTATGCATTTTTTTTCGAAATAATAAAATTAGACTTTTGTTTCTGTTTTATACTTACCTTAATAAATGTAGCATTTAACGTTTTTTTTGACTAAATTAGATTTCCTTACTTCTATCGAAATTTAAATCTCGATTATAATCACATAGAATACAATGACAGATTTTACTCAAAAAATTCTAAACTTTATTGATCTTCACAAAGGCGAAGAAAATAAAAAATTAGTAATAGAAAACATCACAAGTGCCATATCTTTCAGAGGTTCTAATATTTGGATTTTGGCTTGTGCTATTATTATTGCTTCTGTAGGATTAAATGTTAATTCGACAGCTGTAATTATTGGCGCGATGTTAATTTCGCCATTAATGGGACCAATCGTAGGTGCAGGTTTCGGACTGGGAATGTATGATTTTGAACTTGTGAAAAAATCAGTCAAAAACTTATTGATCGCAACAGTTGTAAGTTTAATTACGTCGACCTTTTATTTTTATATAAGCCCTTTTAAAGAAGCACAATCTGAATTATTAGCCAGAACTTCTCCAAATATTTACGATATATTAATTGCCTTTTTTGGAGGTTTGGTGGGTGTAATCGCAGTAACTCGTGTCGAAAAAGGAAATCCAATTCCCGGTGTTGCTATTGCAACCGCTCTGATGCCGCCACTTTGTACTGCCGGCTATGGTTTGGCTTTAGGCAATTATCTCTATTTTTTTGGTGCTTTATACCTTTACACTATCAATTGTGTATTTATCTGTATTGCAACTTTTATAATTGTAAAATACTTGAATTATCCAATTGCGAAACAATTAGATCTAAAACATCAAAAACGAGTAAAATATGGCATTACAATTCTAATTTTACTTTTAATTGTTCCAAGTATTTATTTTGCATACCAATTATACATCCAAAAAAGCTATAATTCTAAAACAGAAATTTTTATACAAAAAGAATTTCTAGATAATGATTACCCTATTATTTATAAAAAAATAAGATATAATACAGCTCCTAAAAGAATTGAATTAGCCTTTTTAGCCAAAAAATTCAGTGATAGTGAAATTACTGATCTTAATAAAAAACTGAATAGTTATGATTTACCCAACACAAAATTGATTATCAGACAAGATACTGTCAATTTAAGAAAGGATATCATGAATCAAATCAATAGCAATCAAAGTGTAGTGGATCAGAAAGATATTATAATCAATAATCTTCGGACTCAATTATCACAATATCAATTCAACAACAATCAAATTAGTGCCGAAGCTAAAATATTATTTCCAACAATAACTTCTCTTGCAATTGGAAATTATACAGTTGAAAATGATGCGAATAAGCCAAAAACAATTCCGGTAATTCTTTATCAAAGCAAAAAAGGTATGGATTTGCAAACACAACAAAAAATGAAATTATGGCTTAAACAAAGGCTTGCGAAAGACTCAATTGAAATCTATCAGCAAAATAATTAATATAAATCAAAAATAGAACTTATATTTACTTGAAAATAAATTAAATAACTAAATTAAGAAAAGATGGCAAAGAGTCAAGATGCTAAAAAAACAGCAAAAAAAGAACCGTTAAAAACGGCTAAAGAAAAGAAGGAAGAAAAACGAGAAAAGAAAAATTCTCCTAAGAGAGATTAGTTTTCAGTCGCAGTTAATAGTTTTCAGTCGCAGTCGCAGTTTTCAGTGCTATTAAGGATGAAAACTGTGACTGACAACTGATTACTTTATTTTTTAGCTTACAGTCGCAGTTTATAGTTTTCAGTTCTATTGAGACTGAAAACTGAGACTGAAAACTGACACTTTATTTTTTAGCTTACAGTCGCAGTTTATAGTTTTCAGTTCTATTGAGACTGAAAACTGGGACTGAAAACTGATTACTCTATTTAACCGGAATATTTGAAAGAATTTCTAATACAAATTTCCAATATTTTTGAGCAGATGAAATACTTGCTCTTTCGTCTGGTGAATGAGCACCATGAATGGTTGGTCCAAAAGAGATCATATCCATATCAGGATAATTTGTTCCTAAGATTCCACATTCTAAACCAGCGTGACAAGCAACAACTTTAGGTTTTTCATTATTTTGTTTCTCATAAATTCCTACCAAAATATCTAGTATTTCAGAATTTACGTTTGGCGTCCAACCTGGATAAGAACCTGAAAGTTCTACTTCGCAACCTACTAATTCAAAAGCCGAACGAAGAGAATTAGCCAAATCAAATTTTGAAGTTTCCACAGAAGAACGTGTTAAACATCCAACCAATATTTCACCATCTTTTACAATAACTCTTGCAATGTTGTTTGAAGTTTCAACCAAATCATCCATATCAGCGCTCATTCTGTAAACACCATTTTGAGCAGCATAAATAGCACGGATAATTCCTTCCTGAACACCTAAATCCATGACTTTTTCAGGAGTATCGCATTTTACGATTTCGATAGATAAGTTTGGTTCTGTTGTTTTATACTCCGTTTTAATATCATTGATAATTTCCTGCATATCAAAAATATAGGCTTCATCAAACATCTCAGAAATAATCACTTTTGCAACACTTTCTCTTGGAATTGCATTACGTAAACTTCCACCATTAATTTCAGATACTTGTAAACCAAAGTTTTCAAAAGCATCAAATAACAAGCGGTTCATGATTTTATTGGCATTTCCTAAACCTTTGTTGATATCCATTCCTGAATGTCCGCCATTTAAACCTTTTACAGTAATAATATGACCAACTGATCCTTCCGGAACTTCTTCTTCATGATAGTTTCTGGTAGCCGTTACATCGATTCCACCAGCACAACCGATATCAATTTCATCATCTTCTTCTGTATCTAAATTCAACAAAATCTGACCTTGAAGAATTCCTCCTTTTAAATTTAAAGCTCCTGTCATTCCAGTTTCTTCGTCGATTGTAAACAATGCTTCGATTGCCGGATGCGGTATATCTTTGCTTTCTAAAATAGCCATAATTGTCGCTACTCCAAGTCCATTATCAGCGCCAAGAGTTGTACCACGCGCACGAACCCAGTCACCATCTACATACATATCAATTCCCTGGGTATCGAAATCAAAAATGGTATCTGCATTTTTTTGGTGCACCATATCAAGATGTCCCTGCATTACGATTGCTTTACGATTTTCCATTCCCGGAGTTGCCGGTTTACGGATAATTACATTTCGGATATCGTCTTCAAAAGTTTCTAAACTTAAGCTATTTCCAAAGTCTTTCATGAACTCAATCACACGTTCTTCTTTCTTTGACGGACGCGGAACTGCGTTTAAATCGGCGAATTTATTCCATAGCGCTTTAGGCTCCAGATTTCTTATTTCCTGACTCATTATATTTTGTTTGAAGTTTAACAATTAAGAGCCCCAAAGTTACAAGTTTAAATCGTTTTCGCTGGGAAAAGGTTTGTTTTTTTTTGCCACGAATTGCACGAATTAGCACAAATTACGAGGACAGTAAATTAGATTAAACGAATATTTAATACTTTGTTAAACCATTAAAAATAAAGCAAATTATTAATTAGTGAAGATTCAATACTGATATGTTGAATTTTATTTAGGATATTTTGCAGGATCTAATGAAGTATTAAAAACAGATAAAATATAAATTGTTTTCAACTTTTCATTAATAAAATAAAAGATAATAAAAGGGAATTTTTTCGTGGGGATGCCGTGATAATCTTTGTATTTAACCTGAAAGAAAGGATTTAAGGTCAATGTATCAATGTGCTCATCAATTACTTGATAAAAATAATCACCTAACCCAATTTGTTTAGATTCATAATAATCGATTGCATCTTGTATATCAGGAAGTGCTCTTGGTTCAATATAACTTCAAAAATCATTTTCCAGATTTAAAGCGCAATTGTTTTTTCGCTTCATTACACGGAAGAAAATCCTCGACTTTCGATGTTGATCTTCTTTCGTCTAATAAATTTTTCATTTCTTCAGTCACAGAAAATTCATTAATTACCGTTTCATAATTAAATTTTTCTATTAATTGCATGAAGAATGACAATTCATTATCTGGAACATTTAAAGTTATTTGTGTCATTTTTCTTTTTATTGAATAACAAAATTACAAAAAAGAAAGGGAACTACTATTTTAATTATTATTTTTAACCCAAAAGTAAAACCGTGAGAAGAAAGTATATCCTTCCTTTATTTCTATTGATTCAAATTATCATTTTAAAGATTCTTCCCTATTTCCCGGAATTTATCGAAAGCTTTTACAGCAACGGATTGTATCTGAAGATTTCACATTTTTCGAGAATCATTTTGGGCAGAATTCCTTTTTCTTTTGGTGATTGTATTTATTCTATTTTGATTTTATTAGTAATTAGATGGTTTTGGAAAGTTAGAAAAACATGGAAGATTCAATGGAAAGACAACCTCTTAAAAGTCTTGAGTGTTCTTTCTATATTTTATTTTTTCTTTCATCTTTTTTGGGCTTTCAATTATTACAGAGAACCTCTTTTCGAAAAAATGAAAATCAAAAGAGAATATACGGATGCTGAATTATTGGTTTTTACCAAAAAATTAATCGCAAAAACCAATGAAATTCAATTCCTGATTACGAAGAAAGACAGTTCAAAAATTATTTTCCCTTATTCGCAAAATCAGGCTTTTCAGATGAATTTAAGCGGCTACAGCAATTTAGCAGCAGAATATCCATATTTTAAATATGAAACCTTAAGCGTCAAAAAATCTCTTTTTAGCTTACCACTCACCTATATGGGTTTTGGCGGATATCTGAACCCATTTACCAATGAAGCACAGGTCAATGATTTATTGCCTATGTACAATTTTCCGCTTACCAGTTGTCACGAAATGGCGCATCAAATGGGTTATGCAAGCGAAAGTGAATGTAATTTCATAGGCGTTTTGGCTACTCTAAAAAATGATAATTTATACTATAAATATTCGGGATACAGCTTTACATTACACTATTGTCTAAGCATCTGGAAGTTTAAAAACGAAAAAATATTTAATCAATTAAAGAAATCCGTTCATGTTGGAATTTTAAAAAATTATAAAGAAAGCCATGATTTCTGGAAACAATATGAAACTCCAATTGAAACCGGATTTGAGATATTTTATGATAATTTCCTAAAATCAAACAATCAGAAAGACGGGATGGATAGTTACAGCAAATTTGTAGATTTGATGGTTAATTATTATAAGAATCGACCTCTATAAAAGTTTGCCACTAATTGCACAAATTATCGAATTTTGTATGATTAAAGAACATATTTCAAATACTCTGCTTTTACTAATCAAGCCATAATTCGAGAAATTTGTAAAATTCATGGCAAAAAATAAAAATCATCTGTAACAAAAACGCTTTCAATACCACTAATACATTATGAGCGAAAATCTAGAACAGTCATTTGTTGCGCAATTGCAGGCAAATCAGAATATAATCCACAAGATTTGTAGGTTATATACTGCCGGCGAAGACGCTCACAAAGACTTGTTTCAGGAGATTACCATTCAGCTCTGGAAGGCGTATCCAAAATTTAGAGGCGATAGTAAATTTTCGACATGGACGTATCGTGTCGCCTTAAATACCGCCATAACGCTATACCGAAAAACCAAACGAACCGTATCGACCGTAGAATATGAAAGCCATCAGCATTTTGTAAAGGATGTCGATTACAATTATGAAGAGGAAGAACAGATTAAATTGATGTATAAAGCTGTTTATCAGCTTAATGACATCGAAAAAGCATTAGTATTTATGTATTTAGAAGACAAAGATTATCAAGAAATAGCCGAAACCTTAGGAATCAGCGAAGTGAATGCGCGCGTGAAGATGAACAGAATTAAAGGGAAACTGAAAAAAATACTAAATCCTTAAAAATTATTATGAAAGAACTGGATTTACTAAAAAAAGACTGGAAAAAGAACTCGGATTCTTTTGAGCAAATTTCTGAAACAGAGATCTACAAAATGATTCACAAAAAATCATCTTCTATCGTGAAGTGGATTTTGATTATCAGTATTTTGGAAATTTCATTTTGGACTTTTTCAAACTTGTTTCTTAATACTGATGATCTTTTACAGAAAATTAATCATCCGGAAATTGTTGCAGCGCTGGAATTTTTGACTTATTTCAATTATGTTGTTGTGTTGATTTTTGTTTTCATTTTCTACAAAAACTACAAAACAATTTCAACAACTGTTGCTACAAAATCTTTAATGAGTGCGATATTAAGAACCCGAAAAACGGTTCAGTATTATGTATGGTATAATTTGGGAATGATTGTTGTGACAGCTATTCTAAGCTTCTTCATTGCATTTGTCTACAATCCCGATATGGCTTTCTTAAGAGAAAAACTAGCCATAGACGGAAAAGCAATGCTGGTAACAGTGGGGATTTTAATTTTGGTTATATTAGGTTTCTTCGGATTATTCTGGTGTTTTTACAGACTGCTTTACGGAACTTTATTACGTAGATTATACGCAAATTATAAGGAACTGAAGAAGATAGATTTTTAGAGGAAAGGTTCATAGGTTTTTTCTTTGAGTGGCTTTGGGACTAAGGTTTTTTTGATGCCAATTGGAAAAACTTGAAACCTAAAACAAATAAAACCTGAAACAAAAAAATCTAATGTTCGTTTTCTGAAGCCTTGTAACTCCATCTTCTCATTTCGTTAAGTTCTTCTTCTACTTCGATTACTTCGGCTGGAATTACTTTTAAAAATGATGGATGCTGTTCAATTGCATATTCTACTTTTTCTACGATTTCTTCGATTGTATCGTTTTCATAATCAATATCAAGAGGTTCTTTGATGATGAAAGATTGTAGAATTCCTTTTTTCTTCATTCGTAATCCTTTTTTATCAAACGATCGGCGGAAGCCATCAATAACGATAGGAATTACAATTGGTCTATGTTGTTTTATGATATGAGCAGTTCCTTTTCGAACAGGTTTAAATGATTTTGTGGTTCCTTGTGGAAAGGTAATTACCCAGCCATCTTCTAAGGCTATTCTAATGTTTTCGGTATCATTTGGGTTAACATCACGTTTTTCTGTAACATCTACACCTTTGGCACGCCAGGTTCTTTCGACAGTAATTGCTCCAACATAAGCTAAAATTCTTGGCAATAAACCGGCTTGCATGGTTTCTTTGGCAGCGACATAATAAATATTCATCTTGGGCTGCCACAAATAACCAATGTTCTTAATGGTATCTTGACGTCCGCTTAAACTTGCGTTAAACACATGAAACATTGCCACAACATCGGCAAAATAAGTCTGGTGATTCGAAATAAACAAAACATTTGTATCCGGCAATGTTTTAATGATTTCAGATCCTTCGATTTGTAATTCATTAAATCCCCTATATCTTCTATGCGTCATGGCACCCAAAATACGGATTAACCATTTTTTGATGAATAATATATGTCCAAAAGGATTTCGTTTAAACAATCCCATAGCTGTTTATTGTGTTTTCTTGTTAGGACGCAAACATACAAAAATTATTCTTTTAGCAATACTATAAAGCAATTTCGGAAATAATTTGTTATTATAATGAATATCAAATTGTTAATTTTCTGTTTTTACGAATTTTCTGCAAATGTAATTTTCAGGACATCTCTCAATTCACTTAAAATCATTGCGGTTGCTCCCCAAACAATGTGATTTTGAATATTAAATGCCGGAACTACTATATTATTGCCGTAAGAAGTTGACAATGTGGCTTCGATGATAATTTCATCATCCAAAAAAACGGATAATGGCAATTCTATAATATCAGCAACTTCTCTGACATCCGGATAAAAGGAAAGTTCTTCTTTTGAAATTCCCAAAAAAGGATGTACCAAAAAATTGCTGGGCGGAATATACATTGGAGAGAAATGCTTAATTACTTCGATTTTGTCCGGCAACACTCCAACTTCTTCATGTGTTTCTCTTAAAGCTGTTTCTTCAAAATCTGCATCGGTAGTTTCATATTTTCCTCCCGGGAAAGCAATTTGGGAAGAATGAACCCCATTATAAGCATTCCTGACAATTAAAACCAGATGTGTTTTTTCTTCTTTTGGATAAAACAACATCATTACTGCAGCAATTCTTGGGTTTTCGGCTTTAAAATCAAGATTTTTTAAGGATTCTATCCTTTCTTTAGGCGCCATTTTTAAATGTGCGGCAATTGCCGGTAATTCAACTGGAATTAAATTAGGAACAAATTGCAAAAAATCTTGAAAATCCATAATCAAAGTTTATTTTTGTACTATTAAATTCCGTTTAAAATTTCTATGATCCTTTTTTACGGATTATTTTTTACCATATTTCGTTAAATTCATAAAAAATAAGTTCATTATTCTTTCTAAATTTGCCTTATCTATCAAGAAATAATCTCATAAAAATTCTGATCTATAAGATTTAAACAGAATCTAAAATAAAATATAAATATAGTCTAGAAAACGCGGTTCTACAAGTTTTCTAAATTCAAAGCCATAAAAATGTACAGTAAAGAAGAATCACAGAAAATAAAAAGAGAATTTTGGGTGGCTTTCGCCGAAAAATATCCACGAAAATGGGTACTTTATGACACTAAAATTAAAGATTTCTCTTTTAAATTTTATGTTGACAATAAAAAAGCACAGGTTTTAATTGACATTGAACACCGAAGTGATGAAAAAAGAACTGCTTATTTTGAAAAATTAGAAGCCCTAAAAAGTATTCTCGAAGAAGAGTTCATCAAAGATTTGGTTTTCGAAAATAACTACACTTTAGAAAGTGGTAAAACCATTAGTCGAATTTGGATCGAAAAACAAGGTGTAGGTTTTAGTAATCGCAATAATTGGGAGGATATTTTTGATTTCTTTTTTGAAAAAATGAATGCTCTTGAAATGTTCTATTTGGAATATGATGAGTTTATTAAGGATATTTCTTGAAAAAAGATTCTAAGATTTTGAGGAACTATCTCGAAGGTTCGGGACTGAGATTTTGATATAATAAACCCGATAGTTTTTTAAAAAATCTATCGGGTTTTATTATTACTTTTTATTTTTTAACTATTTTCTTTGTAATTGTTCCCGAATCCGAGGAAAGCTTTATAAAGTAAATTCCCGAAGCAAATCCGGACATATCAACTTCCAGATTATCCGTACTTTGAACTTTAGCCGAATATAATTCCTTTCCGTTTACAGAATAAACTGCAATCTTATTTGGTACAATCGAATTAGTAAACGATAAACTCACTTTCTCTTGCACCGGAACAGGGAAAACCTGCACATTTGAAGCTAGTTTTTCCGGTGTTGGGCGTACAGATAATGAACCTGATGATTTTCCAAGATTAAGTTTAACAATAGTAGATGATGAACTTGAATTACTATTGTTATTTGTACCAATTGCAAACATATAATTATCAGATGTACTAACTGATTTTGCTTTGTGTGAAACTGGAGAACTATCTTCCGCATCTTTTACCCCAACAATATCTGTTATATTATCAATTACAGCCGGCATTTCAAAATCAGTCTTGATTGTACCATCCAGATTTATTGCCGTAACTTTTGAAGGCACTTGCGTAATATATATGACAGAATCTACTTCTTCAATTTTTCTATAATCGTAATATTCTCCTCCGCTAATTCCTACTTTTGGAATTTTTAGATTCTCATTGAATTTAACATCAATCTCACCATCTTTGGAGAGCTTTACTAACTGGTTAGGGGTTGAAGTACCGCTGTAATCCAGAAAATATCCTGCAATTACAATCTCACCCGACTTCAATACATTTAAATTAGTAACAGATGCATCGGTGTATGAATCAGCTTTAAATTCCTTATCAATCGAACCATCCAGATTAAATCTTATAAGCTTAGATTTTGGACGATATCCAGCACCAAAACTTTCAAATTGAGCGGCACAAATAATTTTATCGCCCTGCATATCAAATTTAATAACTGAAATCCAAAAATTAGGATCTGAATTTAATGAATAAACAATTTCCTGAGTACCATCTTCATTAAACATATACAACCCCGATTGATAAGTGATTAAAAATTTTCCATTATTCAATACTTTAAATTGTTGTATATATAAATCAAAATTACTTTTAAAATCAAAATCCTTTAGAATCTCTCCATCATTATTCAATTTTAATAATTTCTCTTTAGTACTGATAAAAATGGTCTGATCATCAATAATTTGACATTGTGTTATATCACCTAAATAGTTTGGAAAAATAAACGATTGATTAACCGAACCGTTTTCATCTAGCAATCCAATACCAAAAGTTTCAACATCATTTAATTTTACAAAATCTCCTTTAACAACCAATTTTCCGTCAAAATAACCTCCGCTTTCAAAACTACCATATCTACTTGGTTTTAATTCTGAAGAATCTAATATGTTTCCATTTAAATCGCAAATAGATAATCCGTACTTATTCCCAGTATATTCTGAGTTATTGTAGAAAATTTTTTCATTCGCAAAACCTGAGACAAAGTAATTTCCACCTAATTCATTCAATTTAATTTTATTAAAACTTTCATCTAAAACTCCATTAGGTTTTAGTCTTACCAAAAAAGTACCAGAAGAAATTCCATCATTTACAGGTATTTGTGTCGCTATATAAATATAAGAATCCTTCAAACCGATAACAGAACTCCCAAAACTAGAATAAGAGGTCGAAAAACTTTCGTCAAATAATCCGTCAGAATTTAATCTAATTAAACTCGTTGAAGTTACATTGTCTTTCGTATTGAAAAAGTTTCCTCCAATTAATAATTTACCATCATCTTGAAGTGTCATTGAAAAACCGGAGCCATTCGAGCCTTGTCCTACATCAAATGTTGTATCAATTACGCCATCAGAAGTTAATTTTACAAGACTATTTTTAGCAATATCATCAATAGCAGTAAATGCACCACCCACATATATAGCAGTGCCAGAAACTACGACATTGTTTGTTGCTCCGTTAAAAGCTAAATCATTCTTGAAAGTGTCGTCTAAAGAAAAATCACTGTTAAATCGATTCACATAACAACTTGTAAAATTATAGTAGCCAATTGCTCCTCCGGTAACCAATATTTTATCATCGGCCTGAATTGCAATAGATGTGGCATTAAAAATAGTACTAACTTCTTTTATAATTCCACCATTTGGATCAAGCTGATACAGTTTAAAATAATCAGCATATCCAGAATTACCTTTAGTTGTTAAAACAATAATATTTCCGTTACTTTGAAATTTGACATCTTTAATTTCTGAGTTTAGATCGCCATTAAACACAAAAGTTTCGTCGAGCGAATAATCAGCATTTAATCGGATAAGATTACTAACTTTTTTCTCTTTAAAGAATTGGATGTGTCCTCCAAGTAAAATCTTACCATCGGAAAGTTCTTTTATAACGGCAATTTTCGCTGCTTTATAAGGCGTTGGCTGAACAAAAGTCTCATCAATAGTTTGAGCATTTGATGATAAAATTCCGAAAACAATAAGTAATAATAGTGAGTAAAGTTTCTTCATTCGCAGTGTTTACAGGTTAGATTATATTTTTGATTTAATGATAATTTTTTAATTAATCCATAATTTCAACATCCTATTTTAACTAAAAAACATTTTAAAATAGATTAATTTAACAGTTCAAATATAGTTTATTTTAGATCAGAACTTTAAAATAAAACTGTATTTCAAAAAATATTTTTATTAGGAATATTAACAAGCTATCGCGGTACCAATTCATAAAAAAACAGAACCCATTTTATCCCAAAATTAGCGGACAAAACGGGTTCATATATATTTAAATTCTTACTTCTTTATTCTCAAACTCTTGCTTCTTCCTTCTTTTCTTTCCTCCGCCTTAAGCAGAAACTTTTCTAACTCCTTTAATCAATAACCAAAAAACCATAGAAAATTCAGCTACTGAAGAGGTTAAACCCACAATAATACCCGTTACAGAATAATGATAACCTGGGAACAAAACAAATGTAAAAGCGTCAAGTACATAAGCAGAACCTCCGATAATTAATAATATTCCCAAAATTTTAGGCATAAATCCAGATCTGTAAACCAATTGCCCGAAGGGAATTAACCAAAGTCCCCAAAAGATTCTGATAACAACATTGCCGTAATTATACATTTTAATAAATGCCATTATCAAGGATTGCAACTGAGCAGACGGAAAACCTCGCATGAAATTTTCTTTCAACAACAATAAAGCAAACAACTGATTGAAAATAATAAGAAATGCAATTGGAACTCCAACAATCACAAGTGCAAACATAGTTCTGGTTAAATGTTTGCTAACCTGTTGAAATAATTTATAAAGCTGAAGGACTAAAAACACAAATAAAGTCTGGCAAACCAAATTGCTCATAATACCGGAACGAAACAAAAACTCATGTCGCAAAATAGTTCGCATTGTCAGCGGTAAATTACCGGAATCAATTAGCTGCATCGGCACATACATAATACCAAAAACACCTGTTATAGCAATAAATAAATAGATAAATCCTGCAATTCTTGCCGTTCTTTTTAAGTTGATTTGCTCCTGACCCATATCTTAAGTTATTGATTTACTGAAGATCTAAGATACTATTTATTTTATATTTTGAGATTTAAAGTTGGAAAAGGCAAATATCTGATAAAATAAAAATTAAAAATAAACATCAAATTTTACATTACCTCTGGCATCATAGTTTAGCTTCCAGATTTTTTTGGTATTAGAAAAAACCGAATTGTCTATATTCTTTCCCTGCTTTTGGTATTTAGTAAAATTGTTTTTTGACAATGCTCTCAAATAAGTATCTTCAAAAATAACTAACTTTTTTAATGGATTTGGAGCATTATCGTAGTCACTAAAAACTTCTACATTTCTATAATCATAGTTTGTTCTAGTGTACATTTTGGTTACAATGCTATCTAAATTTCCTGCAGGATTATAGTAATATTGAGCCGATTCATTTTGAGTGGTACTATTGCCTTTTTTTGTTGCAATAATTTGGTCTAAATCGTTGTAAAAATATCTAATTGTATCATTTTTTATATAATCACCAGCACTATAAATCCACCTTTCTGCCATTCTGTTTTTACTATCTAAAACAATCGTTCTATCATAAGCATATAGCTGAAACTCTTTATAAGTTGTTTTCAAAACTATTTTAATCTGTCCGTTTGAATAGCTTACATCTTCAAAGATTTCATTACTAAATCTACCTGGGATACTAGAGTCAGATCCATTCCATAAAACCTTACCTGTTTTTTTTACTACTCTTTGATCCTTATCATACTGCATATTCACTAATTCATCTGAAGATGTAGCAAATGCATTTGTATTATGAAACATATAGTCAAAGTGATACTTCACGATCTCATTCGTTGATGAATCTGAACTATCGTCACTTGAACAGCTGAAAAGGGTCGCTAGAAGAAAAAGGTAAATAAAGTAATGCTTTTTCATATATTATTTTAATAATTAATTTCAGTTCTTTTATGGTTTATGATATATAAACCCAACCGGTTTTAAAACTTGTCGGGCTGCTTGAAACTTAAAATATAATATAATTACACACTAAGAAATATTGTAAACAATAATATGATCGTCGTAGTTAATATAAAGCTGTTTGCGGTAGTCTTGTTTTTTACGGGTTATGATTGAAAGTTTACAATCTTTCCCTTCATTGTCTTTGCACATAAAAGAGTACACAATATCAGTATCGTTTTCTTCACGCTCGATATAATCTTCTATATTGAAAAGTTGAATTTCTTGCGAATACACCACAATTCGGTGTTTATTGGTATCTAAAATAACGGAGAGATTTACCAAATCAAGATTGGACCATTCACCCCATTTTCCTTTTTCATTTTTTTCTAAAACACTAAATCCTGAGGTTTTAAATTGATAGGACTGAGCTTGAACTTGTTGCAGACCAAATGCTAAAAAAAGGATTAATATAGAGATGCGTATAGTATTCATAATAGTATTCTTGCAGATAATTAAAACTCAAATTTAGCTTTTTCTTTGGAAGCAAGTTCAAAATCAGCCATCATTTGTTTGATAATTTGCTCTACCGGCAAAATTTCATGAATAATTCCTGCAATTTGTCCAATTTCAAGTTCACCTTCTTCAAGATCGCCTTCAAACATTCCTTTTTTCGCTCTTGCTCTACCTAAAAGTTCTGTTAGTTCTTCTTTTGAAGGGCATTTTTCATATAAAGCCTGAACGTCCTGATAAAACTTATTTTTGATCAATCGCACTGGCGCCAATTCTTTTAGCGTTAATTGTGTATCACCTTCTTTTACATTCACAATCGTTTGTTTGAAATTATCATGTGAAGATGATTCAATTGATGCGGCAAAACGGCTTCCGACCTGAACACCATCTGCACCTAAAATCATTACCGCCAACATTCCTCTTCCGGTAGCAATTCCGCCAGCTGCAATAATTGGAATCTGGATTTTTTCTTTCACCATCGGAATCAATGTTAACGTCGTTGTTTCGTCACGTCCGTTATGTCCGCCCGCTTCAAAACCTTCTGCAACAATAGCGTCAACTCCGGCTTCCTGCGCTTTTAAGGCAAAGATGCTGCTGCTAACTACGTGAACAACTGTAATTCCTTTTTCTTTTAGAAAAGAAGTCCATGTTTTGGGATTTCCTGCCGAAGTAAAAACGATTTTAACGCCTTCTTCAACCACAATATTCATGATTTCTTCAATATTTGGATATAACATCGGAATGTTGACCCCAAACGGTTTATCAGTGGATTTTTTGCATTTCTGAATATGTTCTCTCAAAACTTCCGGATACATTGAACCTGCGCCAATAAGCCCTAAACCTCCGGCATTACTAACTGCCGATGCTAATTTATAACCACTATTCCAGATCATTCCACCTTGAATAATTGGATATTTAATATTGAAAAGCTGCGTAATTTTATTCATTCAAAAATGCTGTTATTGTTTAATTATCTTTCCTGTTTTGTGCAAACCATCAGCATCAAAAGCATAAAAATAGAGTCCGCTTTGCAAAGATGCCACAGAAAGAATTGGATCTTGATTTGTTATATGTTTTTCGATTACCTTTTGTCCTAAAACAGAATAAATTTTAACCGAAGCGTTGTAATTCTCCTCTGAAAACTTAAAGGAAACGGTAGTTTGAGCAGGATTTGGATATACTGAAAAAACAGAAAGTGTTGTTTGATAATCTTCAACTCCCAAAGTTCCTCCAAAATTTGGAATTCCGTAACCGTAATTATTATTTGGTGCCGCATATTTATCTGACGATTGTAGAATCATTTTTCTGATTTCTTTATTCGTTTTTGTTGGAAAAGCCTGCCACAAACACGCAATCATTCCCGCCATAATTGGGCACGAAAATGAAGTTCCGTTTACAGTAGTGATATTTCCGTTTGTATCAGAAACAACCGCCGCTGTTCCTTGCGCCATAACATCCGGTTTTATTCTATTATCAAAACTTGGTCCAATCGAACTAAAAGTAGATTTCACTTTTGCTGCCGTAACAGAGCCAACTGTTATAACCGAAACTCCATCTGCAGGTCCACCAATATGTGGTTCTGCAGTATTTCCTTCATTTCCTGCTGAAGCTACGACGATAATCCCTTTGCTAAAAGCGATTTCGGCTCCACGGGAAATAAAATTCGTAATACCATTCATATCGCTGTAAGTATGGCTATAATTGGCGTTATCAAACCCAAAATATCCTAACGAAGTTGTAATTATATCCACCCCAAAATAATCTGCTCTTTCTGCCGCTTCTACCCAAAGTGATTCTTCAACGGGATTCTCAGTAGCATCATCTTCAGTAATAAACAAATAAAATGACGCACTGGGAGCAGTTCCTACCAAAGCATTTTCTTTATAACCGCCAATAGTAGAAAGCACCATTGTACCGTGATCATCGCCCGAATAAAAATTATCGTTTCTGGCTACAAAATTATATCCACCTAAAATCTGATTGTTAGTAATAAGATTTTGAAACGGCTGAGCAGTATTTACACCTGGAAAACCTGCGTCTATAACTGCAATTATCTTTCCTGAACCTGTAAAATTTTGTTGGTGCAAAACTTGTCCGTTAAGCATTTGTATTTGATTTGCTGAATTTCCGTAAGCATAGTCAATCGAAGTTTTGAGTTTATCTTTTGTTTGGGCAATTTTATTCTCTGAAACTTTTTTACCGGTTGTATTCAAAGTTTTATCTGCAAAAACCACTTTATCTACAAATGAAAGTAATTTTAAAGCTTTAATATCCGTTTGAGTTCCTCGAATATGAAGCGCATTCATCCATTTAGATTGTGCCATTACCGTAATTCCTGTAGCACTTTTCACCTGAGTAATATAGGTTTCTTCTAACGGAACATCTGCAAGATCTAACGAAATATTCTGATTGGTTCTGCGTTCTAAAGCTCGTGCTGAAAGCATCTCAGACGGATTATCTAAAAAATGCTGCGAATTGGGTTTATCTTTAAAATATACCCAAGCGTCTTCTTGTGAAAACATTACAGTTGAAAAAACCAATAAAAGAAATGTGTAGTAGTGCTTCATAGTTTACTTTTTTTAAAGGAAAACCTTTGTAAAAAAGTATAAAGCTAAGAAATTACTCCCGAACCAACTAATTCATTATCGAAATACCAAGCAGCGAACTGACCTTCTGTAATTGCAGATTGTCCTTCTTCAAATTGAACATACATTCCGTCCTCAAATTGATGTAAAATAGCTTTTTGCAAAGGCTGACGGTAACGAATTCTCGCCATAACTTCCATCGTCTCTCCTACTTTTAAAGCTAAATCAGTACGAATCCAGTGTACTTCAGATTTTTCGATAAACAAAGCTTTTTTGAATAATCCAGGATGCAAACTTGTTAAACCAGTATAAATAGTATTGGTTTCAATATCTGTAGCAATGATAAATAACGGATCTGTTGTTCCGCCTACATTCAATCCTTTTCTTTGTCCAATCGTAAAATAGTGAGCGCCTTGATGTTTTCCAACTACTTTTCCCATTGTTGGAAGATAATCACGCTTTTTAGCTTCTAATTTCAATTCTTCTTCTAAAGACAAACCTACAGGTTTTTCGATAGCATAAATGGGATCATTTTTATCAATCTGAACAATTTTACCTTCTTTTGGCTGCAATTTTTGTTGCAGAAATTCCGGCAAACGAACTTTCCCGATGAAACATAATCCTTGAGAATCTTTCTTTTCAGCGGTTACCAAATCCATTTCAGCAGCGATCTCGCGAACTTCTGGCTTAGTCAAAGCACCAATTGGAAACAATGATTTTGCCAATTGATCTTGCGATAACTGACATAAAAAATACGATTGATCTTTATTATTATCCGCTCCGGCAATTAATTGGTAAACAGGTTTTCCATCAACTTCAATTTCATTTTTTTGACAATAATGTCCCGTTGCCACATAATCAGCACCAAGACTTAAAGCAATTTTCATGAAAACATCAAATTTGATTTCGCGATTACAAAGTACATCAGGATTTGGAGTTCTCCCTTTTTCGTATTCGTTGAACATATAATCAACGATTTTTTCTTTGTATTCTTCACTTAAATCGACAGTTTGAAACGGTATACCAAGTTTTTCAGCTACTAATAAAGCGTCATTACTATCCTCTAACCAAGGACATTCATTAGAAATAGTAACTGAATCATCATGCCAATTTTTCATAAAAAGCCCAATAACTTCATATCCTTGTTGTTGCAATAAATAAGCAGCAACACTAGAATCTACTCCACCAGAAAGTCCAACAACTACACGTTTCATTCTAAATCGTTTATAATTTTACAAGGGTGCAAAGATAACTCAAATTATAGATTATTTGGATCGTTTTTGATTAGTTTATATAATGCCGTGGTAGATAAAACTTATTGTGTTTTTTTAATTACTTTTAATCATCAATTAAAATACCATGCAAAGATATATTTACAGTTTGGTTTTTCTATTCTTAATTACCACTTTAAGTGCACAAAGATACACTTCGTCATTGGCTAATTATGAAGCATATAAAGCATTTAGAGGCAAACCTTTATCAGATAAATTTTCGAATATAGAATCTGTAAAAGTTATTTATGATATAAAAAAGCAAAAGATGTATTACTTCAATAGTAGTCTGATTCTTTTGCACTACGACTTTGTTACGAATTATTTAGGCTATAGTCAGGATTTAGAAGTTTTCAATAATGAAAATTATAGCGATACTCTAAAAGACAGAGATTTTTTCTTAGGAAATCTGAATCACATCAAAGGAACTGACAAATGGATTTTCGAATTAGCAGCTTCAGATCATATGCCAATTGAATCCATTGAGCGGTTCTACAACTTAATTGTACAATCGACTTTTATTGGTTCAAATTTAAAATTTTATTTGAATAATCCAACTCAAATGGAATGGTTTCAGCAAAATAAATTCAGAATTCCTTGTGTAAAATCAGATTATATTTTTAACGAAATCAAGTATCAGGAAGTTGTTGCAGGAACAAACATTGGTATTCTGAAACAATATAAAATCAAAGACTTAGAAGCCACAAAACCAAATCCTGATGAAATTATTGTTTTGGACGGGACACCGGATATTTTGCCGAATGTAAGAGGAATTATTGTGAATGAATTGCAAACTCCATTAAGCCATTTAGTGCTTTTAGGCAAAAACAGAAAAATTCCGATAATGGCATATACAACCGCTTTACAGGATAATAACATCAAAAGATTACTTTCAAAAAAAGTAGAACTAAAAATTGAAATCGACACTTTTTACATTAAAGAAAGTACTAAAAAGATCGAGCTAAAAGCAATTACTAAAAAGAAAAAATTAATCATTGACAATAGCGTTACGGACTTAGTAGATTTAGCAATAATCCCAAAAAAGGGAATAAACTATGTTGGTTCTAAAGCGCAAAATATGGCTTATTTAATCGCTATTTCAAAAGAAATTCCGTTTAAAACTCCCGAAGATGCACATGCAATTCCGTTTTATTTTTATACAAAACACATTCAGAAAAAATCAATTTCACCCTTAATTTCTGAGCTTTTAGAATATCCTCACAAAGATTCTGTCGTTTGGATTCATAAACAATTAAAAAAAATTCGGGATGCAATTAAAAAAGAACCTGTAGATCCTGAATTAATTGCAAAACTGAATCAAACTTTTAAAAATGCTGCATTTAAAAATTTCAGATTCAGATCCTCGACTAATGCCGAGGATTTAGATGATTTTAATGGCGCTGGTTTATACGATTCAAAAACCGGAATTCTGGGTGACAGCATAAAGACATTTGAAAAAGCGATTAAACAAGTTTGGGCAAGCGTCTGGAATGAAGCTTCGTATAACGAAAGAGAACTTTTTGGCATCGATCAGCATAATATCGCCATGGGAGTTTTAGTTCATCGTTCTTTTCCTGACGAACTGGCAAATGGTGTTGTGATTACAAAAAATATCTTCAGGGAAAATTTCCCTGGCATAACTGTTAATGTTCAAAAAGGAGAAAACTCAGTTGTAAAACCGGAAAAAGGAGAAATTTGCGAGCAATTTGTCGCTTATCACTTTAATTCAGGAAAAGACGACACTGATTTTGACGTAGATTACACTTCAAACTCGAACTTAAACAACAACGAACCTTTATTAAGCCGAAAAGAAATGAGTAAACTTTTTCTTGTCAGCTCAAAAATCGAAGAAAAAATGTATCGCTATTGGAAAAAAAACCGATACCATCCCGTCGATATTGAGTTCAAGATTGTTGGAGGAAACAGAGATTTATACATCAAACAAGTTCGACCTTTTAATGAATAATCAATAAAACACCTGAAGATCAAGTTCGTTTGAAACCGTGTTTATATTCACAATTTTAAAATCAAAATCGTCAATATTTATTTTGTGCTGAATCGACTTTCGAATGGTTTGATTGTCTAAAGAAAAATTGCTTTCTAAGGCAATTTTTACATCTACAATATTCAGATATTTAGAAGCTTTTTTATTCACAATAACGGAAGCTATAATATAAAATCCGATTATGATAATTTGAAAAAATAAAAGCACTTCGATCTTTTCATACGGATACATAATATCTAAAATAGAAAGTGTAATTGTGGCAAAAAGAAAAATGATCGCATTTACAGTAAACGATTGTGTCCTGAATCTTAAAATGGAGAAAATTGCAAACAACCCAAACCCAATTCCAACGCCAATTTCTATTTTTGTAAATAAATAACAAAGCGAAAATGTACAAAGTCCAACAATAACCATCAGGGGAATTATGTTTTCATTATCTTTTCTATTGGAGAAAAAATACAAAATCAAAATTGAAAAGAACAATAATAAAAATCGTCCTGAAAGCTCGTTTAAATCCATTTAGCTAAAGTATTAAGTCAATCAAATTTAGAAAAAAGTTTAGCACAAAATGCACGAATTTTTCTTTTTGGTACACCGAACCGAATTTTAAAAAAAAGTTTGCCACAAATTACACAAATTTTCACAAATTATTTTCCTTCGCGTAGTTGCAGTATAAATATAATTTGTGAAAATTTGCGGAATTTGTGGCAAAAAAAAGTCCGCTTTAGCGGACTTAAAATCTATTCTTTCTTAGGTTTTGAATCGGCTTGATAGTTGCTTTTTGGATCACTCATGTTTACTTCTTTAGTGAATTTACCTTTTAAGAAAAACTGCCATTTTCCAACTTTTTTTCCGTTTAGAAATTTTCCTTTTGAGGCTACAGCTCCTTCTGAATCATAGAAAACAGCGTCTCCATTATATTGATCATTAGCATAAGTGGTTTGTTCTAAAAGAGTTCCGTTTTGTCCGTATTTTTTATAAATCCCCTCTTTCAGACCATTCTTATAGGTCATTTCTTCGGCAACCTTAGCATTAGGATAATAAACAGTTCTTGTGCCTTCTAATTTACCATTTTTGTAATTCTCAAGAGTCATGACCACTTTAGAAGCTTTATGATAATACTTCCATTCTCCTTCATTATTCCTGCCAATTACTTTACCTTCACTTACTTTATTTTTATTTTGATCATAAAAAATATTGTAAGCACTTCCGTCATTTGCACTAAAATCACGAGTAGCTACAACATCGCCTTTTTTAGTATCATCAAAGTATTTAAATATACCCGTTTCTTTTCCGTGACTGAAAGTTCCTTCATAACGAGGACGTTTAGAAACTTCATAAGTTCCTTTCCAGACACCATCTTTCTTTCCGTTGGCATCCAGTTTATTAAAATCCTGCGCCGAAACTAAAATAGCGTTTAAGAAAACTAAAGCAATTATTATTTTTTTGTAAATCATATTATATTCGATTTTAGACTTTAACGAAAATGGCTTTGATAAAGTATAATTTAGGTAAAAAAAAATCCCGATGACTCGAGATTTTTAACTTTTATTTCTTTTTACCTTTTGCAGCTTCTTGTTGCTCCATCACATCTTGAAGACGTTGTTGAAACTTACTTTGCTTTTTAGGTTCTTTTAATTTATTCTCTTGAATCTGAGCATGAATTTTGTCTGTATCAACAATATAATTTTTAATTACAAACATAATTCCAATTGTAATTAAGTTTGAAATAAAGTTATACAAACTCAAACCAGCACCATAACTATTGAAGAAAATTAACATCATTAATGGTGAAACATAAATCATGATTTTCATCATTTTTGCCATATCCGGCATACCTTCTTGTTGAGGCGCAGCCATTTGCTGATCTCCAGATGTCATTTTCATATAAAAGAAAATCGCAACTGCAGCCATAATAGGAAACAAACTAATATGATCTCCATACAACGGAATGTGGAATGGTAATTTTACAACAGCATCAAATGATGATAAATCGTCTGCCCAAAGGAAACTTTTTTGTCTTAACTCAAAAGCTGACGGGAAAAACTGGAATGATGCATACATAAACGGAAGCTGAATCAACGCCGGGATACATCCTGCCATTGGGTTTACTCCTGCTTTATTGTACAACTTCATTGTTTCTTGTTGTTTCTTCATTGGGTCTTTTTTGAATTTTTCTCCCAACTCTGTAATCTCCGGACGTAAAACTTTCATTTTAGCCTGTGACAGGAATGATTTATAGGTAATTGGCGACATAGCCAATTTGATAATAATTGTAAAAATGATAATCGCAATTCCTAACGACAATCCAATTGTAGAACTTAAAAATCCAAATAACGGAATAAAAATCCATTTATTAATCCAACCAAAAATTCCCCAACCTAATGGAATAATTTTTTCGAAGTTTTTATCGTATGATTTTAAAGTTTTATAATCAGATGGTCCAAAATACCAGCTCATTTTATAGTCAACTTCTCCATTTGTAAAAGCCAATGGAACTGTCGCTCTAAATTGCTTGATAAAAGTTGTATCTATTACTTCATCTTTTACCAATTCATCAGACTGCAGTTTCGATTTTTCGAATGGCTTATCTGTTGCTAAAATCGCGCTAAAAAAGTGCTGTTTAAAAGCTATAAAACTCACTTTTTCCGGAGTATCTTCTTTTCCTACACCAGCACTTACTGAACTGTATTTTTCATCACCATATTTATATTCCAATTGCGCATAACGCTTTTCGATAGAAATACTTTTCTCATTTCTGTAACTTTTTAAATCCCATTGTAAATCTAATGGCTTAGCAGAATTTAAAACTTTATTCAATCCTTGAGAACGAACATCAAAACCCACTAAATAGTCGTTTGCTTTTAGGATATATTTATATTCTAAAAATTCATTTGCACCAGCTTTCAAACGCATAGTCAAAATTTGATCCGCTCCGTTTTTAGTCAACGTTGGTTCAAAATACAGATCTTTAGTATTTAAAGTTCTGTTATCAGTCGTTTGTAACTGAATGTTTAAATTAGAATTATTATCTTTAATTAATTCTACTAATTGACCTGAATTTTTCTCAAACCTTTTAAATTCTTTTAACTTAGCTTCAACTATATAACCACCTTTATTGGCGATTTTTAGTATCATCTTTTCGTTTTCGATTGTTGTAAAAGATTCCTTAGCAGAAGGAAGTGTAGCTGAATAAGCAAAACCACCTAATGTTT
Source organism: Flavobacterium pectinovorum (assembly GCF_006438875.1). Lineage (GTDB taxonomy): Bacteria > Bacteroidota > Bacteroidia > Flavobacteriales > Flavobacteriaceae > Flavobacterium > Flavobacterium pectinovorum_A. The sequence continues at coordinate 9,507 of NZ_RCZH01000003.1, read as the reverse complement.
TTTGTAATTGTGCCAATTGAACTGTGTCGCCAGGAGTTGTAGCCGCAGCAACTGGTAAAACAGCTGTTTTAGTTTTATCCGTTTTAGCTTGTGCTTCTTGTTTAGCAACTAATTCTTTCTTGGCTTTCTCAGCAGCAATCTCCTTATCAGAAGGTTGATTTTGGTACATAATCCAAATCAAAATTCCAAATATCAATACAAAACCAATGATTGAATTAAGATCAAATTTTTTTTCTTCCATTATTGTTTTAAAAAAGTTATTCGTTAAAGATTATTAGTAATGAGTTTGCCTCAAAAGTTACATCCTTTAGAATATTAATTATTATTTTTTATGCGCATTTACATGCTTATTTACCGCAGCAGCCACAAAATTCACAAAAATTGGATGTGGGTTTGCCACTGTGCTTTTGTATTCGGGATGGTATTGTACTCCAATGAAAAATGGGTGATTCTCAAGCTCTATGATTTCTACTAAACCCGTATCAGGGTTTACTCCTGAAGCTTTTAAACCAGCTTTTTGCAATTCATCAGCATATTTATTATTGTACTCATAACGGTGACGGTGACGCTCCGAAATAGTTTTTTGACCGTAAATTTTATACGCTAAAGTATTTGGCTTAATATCACATTTCCAAGCACCCAAACGCATCGTTCCTCCTTTATCCGTAATTGTTTTTTGCTCTTCCATTAAATCTACAACCGGATGAGGAGTTTTATCATTCATCTCAGTAGAATTCGCATCAGCGTAACCTAAAATATTTCTGGAATATTCGATAACAGACATTTGCATCCCTAAACAAATTCCAAAAAACGGAATATTATTTTCACGTGCAAAACGAACTGCTTCAATTTTTCCTTCAATACCTCTTTCTCCAAAACCTGGTGCAACTAAAACTCCGTCAAGGACTCCTAATTTCTCTTCCACATTATCACTGTTGATATGCTCTGAATGTATAGAAATTACATTTACTTTAGTTTCATTTGAAGCTCCTGCATGAATAAACGCCTCTAAAATAGATTTGTAACAATCCTGCATTTCTACATATTTTCCAATCAAACCAATATTTACGGTATGTTTTGGATTTTTTAATCTGCGTAAAAAAGTATTCCAGTTTTTTAAATCCGGAGCAGCTTTTTTAGGTAAATCTAATTTCTTTAAAGCCACAACATCTAATCCTTCTTCAAGCATTAAATTTGGAACTTCATATATTGTTGAAGCATCAATAGATTGAATTACTGCTTCTCTTTTTACGTTACAAAACAACGCCAATTTATTACGCAACTCATCAGAAAGCTCATGCTCAGTTCTACAAACCAAAATATCAGCTTTGATACCACTTTCCATCAACGTTTTTACAGAGTGCTGTGTAGGTTTTGTTTTTAACTCACCGGCAGCAGCCAAATAAGGAACTAAAGTCAAATGAATAACTATTCCATTATTTTCTCCTAATTCCCAAACCAACTGACGAACTGACTCTATATAAGGTAATGATTCGATATCACCAACAGTTCCACCAATTTCAGTAATTACAATATCATAATCGCCGGATTTACCCAACAATTGCATTCTGTCTTTAATTTCGTTTGTAATATGAGGAACAACCTGAACTGTTTTCCCTAAAAATTCTCCTCTTCTTTCTTTTTCAATTACCGAAAGATAAACTCTTCCTGTAGTAACATTATTCGCCTGAGAAGTAGGAACGTTCAAAAAACGCTCATAGTGACCTAAATCTAAATCTGTTTCTGCACCATCATCTGTTACATAACATTCTCCGTGCTCGTACGGATTTAACGTACCCGGATCTACATTTATGTACGGATCAAATTTTTGAATAGTCGTACGATATCCTCTTCCTTGTAACAATTTTGCTAAAGATGCTGCGATAATCCCTTTTCCTAATGAAGAAGTCACACCGCCTGTAACAAAAATATATTTTGTTTGATTCATTCTGTTGTTGTTTGTATTGTAGTTGTGTAAAAAACTTGGCAAAAGTACAAATTTAATTAGATAATTTATCAATTAGAGAATGAGATAATTTGCAAATTTTTAATTAGATCGATTACTTGGTTTTGTAATCGATAATTTTAAGCTTTTATTAGGATTATTTTTGAAGAATACTCTTAAATATGTTTTGGATATTACTTCTTAATATTCCTAAGTTAGTTATTCTACTCCGAAATGTCTTTTTAGATAAACTATTTTACTTTATGCCTTAAATTATCAAAGAAACGCTCAATCAATCTCCTGTCTTCCGTGATTATTTCTGCTGTTCCTTTTGCTTCAGCATGAAAATTTAATTCTACTCCGTAATTCGTTTTTAATCCAAATGGTAAGTCTATATCAACAAGATAGGAGTTGATTTTATTTTGGTTATCTGATAATGTCTTTTGGTTTGTTACCAGTGATATTCTTTTAACTTTCCCTTTTATTGAACCATATTCATTAAATGGATAATTATTAAGCTTTATAATTACTCTTTGTCCAATTTTGACTTTCCCGGAACCATTTTCAGGTAAATTTACCTGACCAATAATTTCATTGTTGTCAGGCACTATCTTAAACAGTTCTTGTCCGGATTGGATAAAGTCATTGTTTTTAATAAAACTCAAAAAATCAACTTTACCATTTATTGGACATACAAAAACATAAGTACGTTCCCATTTTTTTATGGCATCAATCAAATCATAATAACTATTAAACATATTAATAATTAATTCTCTTTCTCTCGTAGATTTCTCTATCGCAATAGTCTGAGCTTTATTTTGAGCTTCTTTTATTTGATAACTTGTATTATTAACTTCCTTATCAATAGCGTTATAATCTAATTCACTGTTTGCTTTTGCAATAATTGAACGTTCAATATCGGCTTTGGAAGTCACGTTTTTAATATATAAAGTCGAATCTTTTGCAAAAAGACTTTGAGAAGTTTTATATTTTACTTTTTGATTTTGATAATCATTTTCCAACTGATCAAATTTCTTTATCTGTAATTCCAGTAATTTTTGATTTATTTGTTTCTGGATTTCATAAGGCTGTTGAACTGTATAGTCTAAATACTGATACAAGGAATTCAAATAGCTAAAATATTTATTGTTCATTTCTCCCAAAGATAAATTTTCAGGAAATAAATGACGATCCTCTTTATAATTAACTTGATGGATATTTATTTTATGAAGCATCGCATCCAACAATTGAACATCATTTAAATTTGCCTCATTTTTGATGTAGGCTATATATTCTCCAGTTTTTACCGTAACAATTGATTTATTCTGCAATAAAATAATATTTCCTGATGTTGAAGCTATTAATTTAACTGGGGCTTGTTGTGTATTTATAACTATTGGTCCTGACAACACAGAGGGATATTTTATTAACCAACCGAATAAAAGCAATAACAAAACCAATCCAATTGCGACAGCACTAATTATGGCACCAAATTTAGTTGGCATTCTTTCAATAATTGAAGCGACTTCCTCGGTTCTATTTTCGTTAAGTGTTTTATGAAATCCTTTATTAGCCATTTGCAGTATCTCCTATTTGTGTTTTTACCAATTGATAATAATGTCCACCTTCTCTTGTCATCAACATATCATGATTTCCAATTTCGCTAATAAAACCATTTTTGAGTACAATAATTTGATCTGCTTTACGAATCGTACTTAATCGATGCGCCACAACAATTACTGTTTTATTTTTAAAGATCTCTTCTAATGCGACCACTATTTTTTGCTCGTTGATTACATCTAGAGAGTTGGTTGCTTCATCAAAGAATAAATAATCCGGGTCTTTATACAAAGCCCTTGCAATTAACACACGTTGTTTTTGCCCTCCGCTTAAACCTCTTCCATTTTCTCCCATCATGGTTTGATAACCTTTAGGCATAGCTTCTATTTCAGTTGCAATATTTGCTGCCGTTACTGCTTTTTTCAACCTTTCATAATCAATATTTTCATCATCTAAAACAATATTATTCTGAATCGTATCACTAAAAATTTTACCATCCTGCATCACTGCACCGCAACTTTCTCTCCACTGTTTTAAGTTGATGTTCTGAATATTTAAATTCCCCATTGCTAATTCTCCGTGTGTAGGTTTGTATAATCTTAGAATAAGTTTTAGCAACGTCGTTTTTCCGCTTCCACTATCTCCGACAATTGCAGTTACTTTTCCTTCCGGAATCATTAATGAAATATTGCTCAAAATATAATCACTATTTCGACTGTATTGAAAGCTAACGTTTCGCAAAAACAAACTTTTATCTTCTGGTAGCTTTATACTATTATTCACAGCATTTTCTTCCTCATCTTCCAGTTCGTGTATTTCATTCAATCTCAAAAAACTTATTTTAGCATATTGTCCTGATTGTATAAAGGAAATAAATTGCATAATAGGACCATTCAACATTCCGATTATAAACTGGGTAGAAATCATTACACCAAAAGTGATTTCTCCTTTTATTACTGATTTTGCACAGTAAAAAGTAATTACAAGATTGGTTAATTGATTGATAAATTGAGCTCCTAAATTTTGAGCATTGGTAATTCGTAATATCTTTTGATCGACTTTAAACAACTGAACTTGCAAAGCTTCCCATTTCCATCTTTTTTGTTTTTCGTAGTTATTGATTTTAATGTCCTGGATACTTCCAATTGTTTCAACCCAATAACTTTGATTTTTGGTATGAATGTCAAAATACTCCCAATCCAGTTTTTTTCTAAACTGAAGAAAAAATACTACCCAACCAATAAATAATGTACTTCCGATGATATAAATCAAACATAAAACTGGACTATAAATAAACAGGATGATTCCGAAAATAAAAAAGGTAAGAATAGAGAAAATAAAATTGAGGGAATTATTCATTATAAAATCACGAATACGTTCATGATCTTGTGCCCGCTGTAAAATATCTCCGATTAGTTTATTCTCAAAAAAAGTAATAGGCAATTTCATTAATTTGATAAGATAATCTGAAATTAATGAAATATTAATTCTTGATGTAAGATGCAGCAATATCCAATCCCGAATCATATTGCTTAAAAGTATACTCACAATAATTGTAATATTCGCAATTAAGACTAGATCGATAAAATCAAGGTCATTTGTCTGAATACCGACATCAATAACTGCTTTTGAAATAAATGGTAAAAATGCCTGCAAAATCGTCACCAAAAGCATGACTATAAACAAGTTTATAAAACTCTTTTTGTATGGTGTAAAGTAACCCAGAAAATTTTCAAGTGTTTTACGACGCTCTAATTTATCATTTATAGATCGTTGTTTAAAGTCTGCCATGGGCTCCATAGCCAAAACTGCACCCGATTTAGATTCTTTTAACCAGCCTTGTTGAAAATTTTCAAATGAATATTTTAATAAACCTTTGGCTGGGTCAGAAACAAATACCTGCTTATGGGTTATTTTGTAAACTACTATAAAATGACCATCTTCCCAATGCACAATACACGGCAACGGAATAGTCTTTAGGGTATTAAAATCAGTTTTAATGCTTTTGGTTCGCAAACTAATTGCCTCACAAGCATCGCTAAGATCTAAAAAACTAACTCCCTCACGTGTTATACCACATAAATCACGTAAAAAAGGCAGGCTATAAAACCTGCCGTAATATTTAGCTATTATTTTTACACAAGTTGGTCCACAGTCTTTAGCATCGAGCTGAAAATCATGGGGAAATCTAATCATTTGATTCTTTTTTCATATTCTGTAATCTTAAAAAACATTATTATTAAACTTCATTACTATTGTAGTTCAATAAACTCCAAGATTAAGGCAATGATATACACAATTGTTATAGGAACGCAAAGACAATAAAAGCTTAAAGTTTTACTGTTGAAGAAAAGATCATCCTCAGAAAAATACTTTAGTTTCTCACAGAGTTTATACATAACCATCCAGAAAAATATTATACCTATTAATCCAATAAAATGAATTATAAAATCTTCATATTTACATTCCATTTCAGTTAGATTTAAAAATTCATTTTAATACTAATTATTTACATTTCACTGAACCAAGTTATTTATTTTTTAGAATACCTAAATTCTTAACAATTGTTAAAAACAAGGACCTCCAACTTTTATTTTTTCAATTCTTTCTAAAACATATTTTATCTCTCCATCATTTGTTATTCCTCCACAAGCAGAACCTCCATCACAACCTAAGTGAATCTCTTCAGAATTTAAAACCCTCATTTCTTCCCAAACTTTTTGGGATCGAACAAAATTTTCTTTTGAAGCTATATTTATTCTTAAGCAGTTAACAAAATAAGAATTGCCCTTTGCTTTTAAAACTCCTTCTTTATTTCGCTTAATGTACTCATCAAATTCTTTTAGCCTATGTTTTACAACTCCATTTAAAAGATTATCAATAAATCGAAGTTTTTCCATTGAACACAAACTATAACCAATGCTAGAACCTGCATTAGTGTCACAAGAAAATTTTTGAGATCTATAAACATAAATAGGATCTGTCTTATCTATGATAGAATCATTGTCTTTAATTTCCTTTCTAACAATAATTTCCTTTTTAACAATGTCTTTTTTGTTGGGGAAATAATTATTATACATAAAAATAATAGTACCTAATAATAGTATATTAAGCGATAGAGAAATAATCACAACTTTTTTCATCTTTATTTTGTATATTTTAAATTCATAGATTTAATCAAAAAATGATTATATAATAAAAGCTAATGATCCACATCAAACAATAAGAATGATTCTTTAACTAACTTTTATTATATAATCATTTTTTAGTCCTTTTATTTTTTCATTCCCAACCTTATTAATTTCATTTTTTACATCTAAAATTTATTTTGACAGTATTTTACAACCTTTATGTTTACTTTTCATTAAACTTTTTACTTCTTCTTGGGTACATACTATCCATTACTTTTTTTGACATAACATATTTTAGTCTTTTTCTATAAGAGATTGTATAAGGATTTACTATCGATCTTGTAAGGCTAGATCTCAAATGAAAATTATAAATCAGTAATTCTTCATAGCGCCTTTTATAAATCATCTGCTCAATTCGTATAAAAGCATTTTTATCATTTCTGTACTCTTTATAATTTATACCATAAGACGCGCCCCATATAAACTCCGCAGCACTTTGATCTACCACATAACTTTCTTTTAGTTGCTTTAAACCTTTTCTGGTATCTTCTTTAAAATGATCTTCAAATCAATAATATTTAATTCTTCATCAATTACCCCATAAAGACTATCAATTTTCTTTTTATAATCAATTTTTAGAAATTTTTTATCATTATTGACATCTTTAAAATGATAAGAGATTAAACTTAGCGTATCTGTGTAAGATTCTGGTAAACCTATATCTGCTTTTAGCTCGCTAAACTCATCTTTCGTATTCTTTGGTTCAATTTTAATTGACTCTCTAGATTTCTCTTTACACGAGATAATACAACAAAGTACTATTGACAGATATAATTATTTATTTAAGACCTAATGATACAAGTTCAGCATTAGCTTGTTCGGGAGTCAATGATCTTCCATTAATAAATGCTTGTGCTTCAAAATATCTTCTATCTTTTAATCCACCATTAGTTTCATTTAAATATGAATTTGTAAAGGCACTATTAGCAGATTTTACACCTCCACTTTTCATGGCAGACAAAATATTATCCACAACATTTCCTCCATTAAAAGTCATATCAACTAAAGCTAAATACTGACTTCTATTAAATTGACCTGTTAAACCACTATTTTCTATTTTTTGATTCAATGTATTTTGTGCAACAACAATATCCTTTGCCAAATAAGACACCGCTTGATCCATAGTGATTGACTGAATATCACCAACTTTAATCGCACCATAGTGAAGTAAATGCCCAAAACCTATTGTAGTGTTTTGCCCTGTATTACTATCTTTATCATAAACTGTTAGAGATAAACTTTCGTACTGAGCTATTGCGATAGCACCATCAGCATTTAATTTCATCGTAGGTTGAAACGTTTTATTATAGTCAAATTGGTTTTTAATAGGATCAAAAGTTATTGTTGATGAATGTAGCATTTTTGAAAAATCAATTTTCATAAATCCATAAAAAATATCATCTCTTGTAAAATCAATTAATTTTGCAGATGTAGGAGTGGAACTTGCAGATGTAACATAAGTAGAGCCTGCTAAAATACCTCCACTACCTCCGCTTCCACCGCCGTATGCCGAACTATAAATATCTAAAACACCATTATTATAAACTACTCCTGAGGCAATTGTGCTTGGTCCCTTATAATTAATTCAAGTTGCTAGTTTAGAGGTAATAAAAAAACAAAGCACAGGTTCAGTAAATTTGTTTTGCGAACCAATAAACCTTACCCATGCTTTGTAAAGACAAAATTATATCAATTTTTTGTTTAATAGACGATATTTTACAAGGAATTAATCATCCGGAAGATGTAAGAAGACATGTAAGTGACAGCGAAATTATCCTGACAGCAATTGTTTCTTCGACAAGTTTTTATGGCAATCACTGCTCAGCCATTAAGTTTATGAAAGAATATGGATTTATTCCAAAGATGCTTGATAAGNTAATTAATTCAAGTTGCTAGTTTAGAGGTAATAAAAAAACAAAGCACAGGTTCAGTAAATTTGTTTTGCGAACCAATAAACCTTACCCATGCTTTGTAAAGACAAAATTATATCAATTTTTTGTTTAATAGACGATATTTTACAAGGAATTAATCATCCGGAAGATGTAAGAAGACATGTAAGTGACAGCGAAATTATCCTGACAGCAATTGTTTCTTCGACAAGTTTTTATGGCAATCACTGCTCAGCCATTAAGTTTATGAAAGAATATGGATTTATTCCAAAGATGCTTGATAAGAGTAGGTTCAACAGACGTTTACATAAAGTTGGCAGACTTCTATATGAATTATTTGAGATCATAAGTTCCTATTTTAAAGATTTCTGTTGTGAGATGCAATACATTATAGATTCATTTCCCGTAGCAGTTTGTAAAAACATGAGGATTACAAACTCTAAGATTCTTAAAGGCAAAAAGTACAGAGGTTATACAGCAAGTATGAGAAACTATTTTTATGGGGTAAAAGTTCAGTTATTGACAACTAAAAATGGAATACCGATAGCGTTTCATTTCACGCCAGGTAAAACAGCTGACATAAAAGCTTTAGGAAAAATGATAGATAAGCTGCCTGCTGAAGCATCGATTTATGGAGATAGTGCTTATACTGATTACGGTTTAGAAGATTTTGCCCTAATGAAAAAATGTGTTTTATTAAAAATTCAAAGAAAGTCAAATGCTAAACGAACAGATACAATAGAGCAAAAAAATGAAAAGTTAAAAATGAGAAAAAGAGTAGAAACAACAATAAGCGACATAAAAAAAATGTTTCCAAGAACTATACATGCAGTAACATTAGAAGGTTTTTTGATAAAACTGACATTGTTTGTATTTGGACTCCAGTTAAATAAAGCAATCAACTAGCAACTTGAATTAATTA
>NZ_RCZH01000029.1 GCF_006438875.1 Flavobacterium pectinovorum | reverse complement strand
GTATTTACAACAATCATAACAATAAACACATTGCGATGACCAAACTGGCACATTGGTACAAGAATGTAGAAGATTCAGGGTTTAAAAATTTTAATATCCTTTTAAATACTATAACGGTTAATTACCAATCAATCTTAAACTATTTTGGCAATAGAAGTACTAATGCTTCTGCAGAATCATTCAATGCTAAAGTAAAAGCGTTTAGAAGTCAATTTAGAGGAGTGCGTAAAGTAGATTTCTTCTTGTTCAGATTATCTAATCTTTTTGCCTAATCCCCAACTTTTGCACCTGATCCTAATTAAGGTTGTTATATTTTTGCCAAAGCTGTCTCTTTCAGGCAGCTTTTTTTACATAAAAAAAGTCGTTGCAATTCTTTGAATTACAACGACCAATAAAAACCAACCAGTCCAAAATTTTTCTATATTCTAGCGAATATGTTTGTATAGTATTTTTTTCCCGTTCTTGGATCTGTTGTTATCGATATTCCAAAATGAGTATAATTACCTTCAATATTTTCTTTATGTCCCGGGCTGTCTAACCAGGCTTTTAATGCGGCATCAGAAGTTTTGTAGTTGTAAGCTACATTCTCTCCAACATTTTTAGCGCCAAGCAATTTCATAATATTATCAGAGCGTAAAACAAAGTCATTATGATTAACAACATTGTTCTCGATCATATATTTATTATGCTCTTGGCATTTATAAGAAATGTGATTGATTTTTTCTAATGCATTTAAACCAATACTCACTCGGTAATCGTTTATCAATTGCATTAATTCAAGTTCAGAATCGTTGTACGTATAATTTGTTACAACTTGCTCTGTTAAAGTACTATTTTCATTTCCTTCTGCAGTGTCAGCAGTGCATGAGTTCATTGTAATAAGCATTACAATGAACAACATGTTGCAGATAGTCTTCTTCATAATCAATAGCATTTAAAACTTTAAAGTAAATGTTGGGGCAAATTCTTTAAATTTATTTTTAGATAAATCTTTTCGTATTTCTTAAGCCAAACGTATTTAATTTATCGGTAAACTACAAAATTAATCGACGAACTACATCATTATTTTATTATATAATATAAAATTCCTACAACTAAGAAGATAATCTGTCAATCTTCCATGAAAAATCAGATTGACTCGTATAACGAATTCTGTCATGCAGCCTATTAGGTCTTCCCTGCCAAAATTCTACTTCTACAGGAGTTACTAAAAATCCGCCCCAGTTTTCAGGTCTCGGAATTGGTTTTCCTTCAAATTCGGCTTCGAGTTTCTTTAGGTTTTCTTCTAGAAATGCTCTTGACGGAATAACTTCACTTTGGTGAGAAACTATTGCGCCAAGTTTACTTCCGTCAGGACGAGAATCAAAATAACCGTCTGAGATATTTTCAGAAGTTCTTTCGGCAATTCCTTTAATGATTACCTGACGTTCCATTTCCTGCCAAAAAAAAGACAAACAAACGTGAGGGTTTGCTGCAATGGCTTTTCCTTTTTCGGAATCGTAATTGGTATAAAAAACAAAACCTTCCTCAGAGAATTTCTTTAATAAAACAACTCTCGATTTCGGGAAACCATCCAAACCAATTGTAGAAATTGTCATGGCATTTACTTCTCCGCTTCCGCCAAAATCTTCTACCTCATGAAACCATCGGTTAAAAAGATTAATTGGATCTTCCGGAATATTAGTTTCTAATAATTCGCTTTTCTCGTAAGACTTTCTATAATTGCTTAAATCGTTCATGATTGCTGATTTTAGTCCCGAATCTTCGGGATTGATTTTAGATTTTAGATATACTGAAATTTGTTTTAACGAAATTACGATTAAAACCATAATTACCTCAAATCGAAAATAAATTAAAGAGTTTTATTTACTGTTTTATTTAAAGTCAAACCCAGTCCTACCATAGTATTCCAAATAAAAATCTGTATTCCTGTGTATAATTCTTTATCACCTGGATTTGGATAATAATAATCAAAAATCAAACAAGATAAAATGCTTAGTACTGTAATGCTTATGTATGCCACTTTTTTATTCTCAAAACCAAACTGAAAATCAACTAAAAAAGACATTGCCATTCCTGTAAGTGTCCCTACTATTAAATATGGTGTTTTATCATTTATCGAGTTAGTTAAAATTTGCAATGATGACATTACAATAATTGAAAAACACCAGAGAAGTATATAATAAATCAGAGTTCGTAATAATCGTTTAAAATTTTTAAAAACATCCGGAAATAATCTTGGAATTATCACTGAAATTCCAAACAAAAAACCCGGTAAGAAAAGTAAAAAATATATTGGTGTAAATGATGAGAAATCCATCATTAAAAAAGAGAAAACAACAATTAATCCTAATGAAATGATTCTTCTCATATTTTGTTTTGATAATTAAATAACCCTAACCATGTACAACTCATTATTCAAATTCAAAAGAAACGCCATCATTCCCTAATAAAACATTCGGAAAAATGGTTTCTGCTTCCTCTTTAAAACGTTCAATTCCTTCGTATCTTGTTGAATAATGCCCTAGAACCAATTGTTTGGCATTTGCTTTTAAAGCAATTTTTGCAGCTTCTATAGCTGTAGAATGTAATGTTTTTAACGCCAATGCAGCTTCAGATTCCAAAAAAGTAGCTTCATGATACAAAACATCAACATCTTTTATAAGTGGGATAATTGCTTCGTTATAAACCGTATCAGAACAAAAAGCGTAACTCAATGCAGGAATTGGATCAAAAGACAATTTTTCGTTTTCAATTACAGTTCCGTCATCAAGCGTAACATTTCCTCCGCCTTTTATTTTTTGATAATATGCCGTATGGATATTGTATCGCTGAACAGCTTCTACATCTAGTTTTCTATCTCCGGGTTTTTCCTGAAACAAAAATCCATTGGTGTAAACGCGGTGTTTCAACGGAATTGTCTTTACGATCACTTTGGCATCTTCAAAAATGACTTCACTTTCTTTAGATTCCAATTCATGGTAAAACAACTCATACGTTGTCCAGGAACTTGATAATCTCAATTGTAACGTAATAATTTCCTTGATACCTTTTGGACCATAAATATGTAAATCTGTTGTACGTCCTAAAAGCGCAAAAGTCGAAATAGTCCCAATCAGACCAAAAAAGTGATCTCCATGTAAATGCGAAATAAAAATGTGATTAATTTTTGAGAATTTAATCTTGTTTTTGCGCAGTTGCACTTGAGTTCCTTCTCCGCAATCGATCAAAAACATTCTGTTTTTAATTTCTAAAACCTGCGCAGTTGGGTTGGTAATCGTTCTGGGAGTTGCGGCATAACAGCCAAGTATAGTAAGCTTCATTTTTAATTTTAGATTTTAGATTGCAGATTTTAGATTGGATTAAAACATTTTAGATTCAGTAATAAATCTAAAATCTAAAGTCTAAAATCATAAATCTAAAATCCAAGGTCTCTTTCAATTTCTTCCATTTCGATAATATCATGCGCTTCAAGAAGTGAAGGAACTACAATTAATTTATCAGAAATAGCATTAAAGTCAAGATCAGAAACTACAATTACAAATGATTTTTTGGCTTTTTTATGTTGTTTCGAAAGTGGCAAAAAAAGTTTCAAATCACCTTCTGCCAATTGAGCATTTGATGACAAATCGATTATAATATTTTGTTTTTCAAAGGTTTTAAACTGCTGCGTCACTTTCTCCAAAAAAGAATTAAAATCTCCCTGGGTATCTTTAATCGTAACGGTATGTCCTTTTTGATCTACTTTCATTTTACTAAGGTACGAAGTTTTTTAAATTTGTTTCAAGTTTCAGGTTTCAGGTTTCAGGTTTCAAGTTTGTCAAGCTGAACGTTCCGCAACATGAAACTTGAAACCTGAAACAAAAAAACTAAACTTACTGTATTTTCGAAGCTAAAAGATAAATTACAGCCATTCTGATTGCTACACCATTTTCGACCTGATTTAAAATCACAGAATGATCAGAATCTGCCACTTCAGAAGTAATCTCTACTCCTCTGTTGATTGGTCCCGGGTGCATGATTACGATTTCTTTTCCAAGAGAATCTAATAATGGTTTATCAACTCCATATTGTTGAGCGTATTCACGTGTTGATGGAAAAAAGTTCACATCCATACGTTCGTTCTGAACGCGTAGCATATTGGCAACATCACACCATTCTAATGCTTTTCTCAAATTGGGTTCAACCGTAACACCAAGAGATTCGATATATCGTGGAATCAATGTTTTTGGTCCGCAAACTTTAACCTCAGCGCCTTGCATTTGTAAAGCATATATATTGGATAAGGCTACTCTTGAATGCAGAACATCACCTACAATAACTACTTTTTTTCCGGCTACATCACCCAATTTCTCTCTGATAGAATAACTGTCTAATAAAGCCTGAGTTGGATGTTCATGTGCTCCGTCTCCGGCATTTACGATACTTGCTTTGACATTTTTAGATAAAAAATAAGCCGCTCCGGGATTGGAGTGGCGCATTACAACCATATCTACTTTCATAGATAGAATATTGTTTACAGTATCAATTAAAGTTTCTCCTTTTTTAACAGATGATTGTGCTGCCGAAAAACTAATAACATCTGCAGATAATCGTTTTTGTGCTAACTCGAAAGAAAGTTTTGTTCTGGTACTGTTTTCGAAAAATATGTTAGCAATTGTAATATCTCGTAATGAAGGAACTTTTTTAATAGGTCGGTTAATGACTTCTTTAAAATGATCGGCAGTTTCAAAAATTAGGTTAATATCATTCTCGTTGATGTATTTAATTCCTAATAAGTGATTTACGCTTAATTCTTTCATTTTTATTTCTTTAATATTTATTTGTCAAATTCCTGAATTCCTGAAACATTCAGTCTTTCTATACTACTTTAAAAAGCAGTTATGCTATTGAATCATTCTTTCTATAACCTCGCTGTAGTCTTGCAAATCCCTACCGTCTTCGTTAAAAATATGCTGCCATCTGAAACCCGGAATTTCTATTTTTGTTCTTGCAGATGGACTCCATTTTATTTCAAAACCGTTGTTTCTTAAAACTTCGGCAACCTTTTTACCAACTTCCATTGCAATTGCATCATCAGAGTTATCTACTTTCTGAAAAGCGATAAACAAACCTGGGTCTTTTACTGCAACAGCTCTCGCCAAATCTTGTTGATGATAAAAACAATAACCATCAGACCAGACTTCATTTTCCTGCAATTCTCTTTCAACCTCAACTACTTCATATTCCCCTTCGGTTGTGGTATAACCTGCGTTGTGAAGTGCGACTATATTTTCATCTCCTAATTCATCGAACGCTTTTATCAGCCTTTCAGTATCTGTTGGGCTTTTCCATTGTTTACTTTCCGAAAGCAACTTTTGGTATTCTTCTTTTATTTTATCGAAAGCCCACTCTTCTGAAATTTCGTCTTCAAATTCGTTGTCTTCAATTTCTTCTAAGATGTTTTCCTGAATCTCATCAAGAGAAAGAAATCCCATTCTGATCTGATTAAAAATTGATTCATAAATAAACGCTTCATTCTCTGTCATGGTATTATTTTTCAATTTTTATTTTTTAATCCTCTCATTTTGCGATTAAACAGTTAAACGATTTATCCGATTAAACTTTTTAATTAGTTACCAGATAAACAACATCTTCGTTGTCATTTTCTTTCCAGCTTACTTTTACCTTTTCGCCATTAATTGCATCTACCTGACGACCGCGATAATCGGGCTGAATTGGTAAATTACGGCTAAAACGTCTGTCGATTAACACCAACAATTCGATTTCTGAAGGTCGCCCAAAAGATTGAATTGCGGTCAAGGCAGAACGTATGCTTCGTCCGGTAAACAAAACGTCATCTATAAAAATGACTTTCTTGTCTTCAACTATAAAATTTATTTGTGTTTTATTGGCTTCCAGCGGTTTATCAGTACGGCGAAAGTCATCTCTAAAAAAAGTGATGTCCAGATATCCCAAAGAAATTTCAGGAACTTTATATTCGTTTTCTAATATTTGTTTTAAACGTTCTGCTAAAAAAACGCCTCGTGGCTGAATCCCGACTAAAATAGTATCAGAGAAATCAAGGTGCTTTTCGATTAACTGACAAGCCAAACGATGGAGTATGATAGTAACTTCTTTTGAATTAAGTAATACTTTTTGGCTCATAATTAAGTATAATGTTTGGTTGGGCAAATATACGAAATCAGAATTTATTTGTTGGGGTGTTGGGAAGGGAAATATTTTTTTTTGAATTTGGGACGGAAAATATGGGATTAGAGATGTATTTTCAAGAGATTATAAAAAACTCTATTTTAGCAGATAATTTTTCATTTTAATTAAGTTAAACTCATTGTAATTAAAGCTATGAACGACATACAAAATTTACTACAACCAAAAATTAAGGAGTTCAACATCAATTTTACAAATGATACCTTTCCTGAAATAATCAATCTAAATTATGATTTATGGACTTTGAAAATTACTTTAGACTTTAAAGATATATCTCAGCCAATATATATTATTTTTAAAAATGTAGTCGGTTTTAGAGTATTAGATGAAGGTAATCTTTTGGAATTTTGGAACCCAGATATAAGAGTACCTGGTTGGATTTGGAAAGTTGAAAGTGGAGGCTGGTTTGAACTTGAAAAATTAAGATCTGGTTTTCTGACTCAATATCATACGAATAGTCATAATGAATTTTTAATTTTAGGGATAAATGATTGTATTAGCGTAATTTCTGAATCTGATCCTGTAATTTTTGATCCTGAATAATAGTCGAAAAAAATAAAAAACATTTTAATTTTAACATCAAATAGTTCTTATTAATGAAACAAATAATTCTATTTCTATTATGTATTATCTTCTCTGCTTGTGAAAATAATGAAGAGAAAACCATTCTTTATAAACAATTACTAAATTACCGTAACGATTTAAAGATGGATGTAAAAAGTAAAGACTTTTATATTTTGACAACATTGGAGGATAACAAATTCTTTAATCAAAGATATGACAGCTTGAATAAAATTAAGCTTGATTTAGAAAAATCATTTGATAAAGTAAGATATACCGATAAGAAAAAAATTTTAGAGATAAGAGATAATTTTAATAACAAATATAAATTAAACGTAAAATTTCCTTCTGGCAATTATGACGCAAATATTACAGACAGCATTTTTAATAGATTAGTAGAAGTGGATTTTTTAAGACTTATTAGATCTTTTCAAGATGAGAAAATGTTCATACATGGTGACAAATTTTAGTTTACAATTTAATTTCAAATGAATAAAATATTCTACCATAAGCTCAACGTTTTTCTACATTTTATGTTAGGAATCTTTTTCTTCTTATCACCAATGATTTTAATGTTTTTAAAATTATCAGTCCTTACGCAATTATTATTTCCACTAATTCTATTAATAATTGGCGGTTACTTCTATTTTCGAATTTGTAAAGCATTTATCCATGTTTTAATTAGTAAACCAATGATTGAATTAACCAATGAAAAATATATCGATAACCTAAATGGATTTTCTATTTATTGGACTGATATAAATAGAATCTCTTTACAAGATGGCAAAGCACCTTTTGTAGTTTTTGATCTAAAAGATAGTAAGAGGTTTTACAATGATATTAATTTATTTAAAAAACTATTTTATAAATTTGAAAGAAATGATATGAATTCTATCCAAACGAACATACGCTTTCCACATGGAAAAAACGCTGATATTTTTACAGAAATACAGAATAATTTTAAAAAGAGTCAAAAAAAATGAAAGCAAAAGTCATAGGAATTCCAGTCCAAGATCAAGAAAAAGCATTACAATTTTATACTACAAAATTAGGTTTCATAAAAAAACACGATGTTCCTTTGGGCGAAGGTAACAGATGGTTAACTGTAGTTTCTAAAGATGAACCAGACGGCGTTGAAATTTTACTAGAACCATCACCAAATCATTTTGAACCTTCAAAAACGTATCAAAAAGCGTTATTTGATGCCGGAATTCCGTACACGCAATTTAATGTGGATAATCTTCAGGAAGAATATAATCGATTGATTAATCTTGGTGTAGAATTTACCATGCAACCAACTGAAATGGGGAATGTAAAAGTTGCAATTTTGGATGATACTTGTGGGAATAAGATTCAGTTAATTGAGATATTGTAAAGAAATGGAAATCTACAGCTTATTTAAAGAATCAAAAAATGATACTACTAAAATCCTAACCGAAAAAATAGAGATGTTTGAATAGACAATGCCAATAAAATTTATAAATTCATTGTAATTTAAATCAATAACCCTAATAATTTCACACTAACCAGTATTATGAAGAAGAAACCATTTTTATTTTTTTCGATGCTAACTATCATCTTTCTTAGTTCTTGCAAATCAACACCTGATTTGACAGAAAATGAAGTTTACACGATCATAAATGAAATTATAGTAGATGATAGTTTACCAATCTATCAGGCTTGCTGGAAGTTCAAAAATATTCAGTTAACAGAGAAATATAAAAAAGAATTTACGGAAGAGGATCTGAATTTTATTGAGGATCAAAATGAAATTTTCAAGAATCTAAAAATAAAACCAAATCAATTAAAGTGGTATAAAAGAAGACAGAAAGAATTTGAATTTACCACAGTTGATACAATTTGCGATCAAGGAATTTTATATCACATTTCGTTTCCTATTATTTCAGCCGATAGAAAAAAAGTACTTATTGAATTTCAAGAAGATTGTAATTGCTTACTAGGCGGGCAAGGAGGGAAAGATTTATATGAGAAAAAGAATGGACATTGGATTAGAACAAAAAGTTTCGATCAATGGATAAGTCAAAGTAAAAATTTAAAACTTAATACAAACAAAACTTAACTTCTGATTTAAAATAATAAATCTCAAAATCATAGAACTTTCCCATAAAATTGTATAACACATTTTTTTGGTGTTTGAAGTAATTTTAATCTACAATAATTAGAATACTAGATTCTTATTACAAAACTTAAAACAGCAAAATCATGCAAAAAATAATTACACGTTTGTTAATGGTATTCGTTATACTATTTTCATTTACAAGTTGCGAAGTTATAGGAGATATTTTTAAAGCCGGAATGGGATTCGGAATCTTTATCGTGATCTTTATCGTTGCGATTGTTATTTTCATTTTCGCTAAAATATTCGGCGGCAATAAGTAAACATAAAAAAATCCCGATTGCCAAGGCGATCGGGATTTCTTTTTTTATCTAAACTATATTTTATTTAGCGTACATTTTTGTTCTTAATTCCTGAACTTTTTCATCATCAAGATATTCATCAAATGTCATATAACGGTCGATTGCTCCGTTTGGCGTTAACTCCACTACTCTATTACCAACAGTTTGTGCAAACTCGTGGTCATGTGTTGTAAAAATTACTGACCCTTTGAAGTTTTTCAATGAGTTATTGAAAGCTGTAATAGACTCCAAATCCAAGTGATTCGTTGGTTCGTCAAGCATTAAGATATTTGCACGCTCCATCATCATTCTGGATAACATACAACGTACTTTTTCTCCTCCTGATAATACACGGCTTGTTTTTAGTGCTTCTTCTCCAGAGAAAATCATTTTCCCTAAGAATCCTCTAATAAATACCTCATCACGCTCTTCTTCTGTTTTTGCATATTGACGTAACCAATCTACCAATGTCAAATCGTTTTCAAAGAACGAATGATTTTCTGCCGGTAAATATGCTTGATTGGTTGTAATTCCCCAATCAAAAGTTCCTGCATCTGCTTTTTGTTGGTTGTTTAAGATTTCATAAAAAGCTGTTGTTGCACGTGAATCTTTAGAGAAAAGAACGATTTTATCGCCTTTTGCCATATTCAAATGAACACCTTTAAACAAAAGATCTCCTTCTACAGAAGCTTCTAAATTTTCAATATTCAAAATCTGATCCCCGGCTTCACGATCCTGATCAAAAATGATCGCTGGATAACGACGGCTTGAAGGTTTGATATCTGAAATATTCAATTTAGAAATCATTTTTTTACGAGAAGTTGCTTGTTTCGATTTTGCAACGTTCGCACTAAAACGACGAATAAATTCTTCTAATTCCTGTTTCTTTTCTTCTGCTTTTTTGTTTTGCTGCGCACGTTGTTTTGCTGCCAATTGGCTAGACTCGTACCAGAAAGTATAGTTTCCTGAGTAGTGATTTATTTTTCCAAAATCAATATCAGAAATATGTGTACAAACCGAATCTAAAAAGTGACGGTCGTGAGATACTACAATTACCGTATTTTCATAATTTGCTAAGAAGTTTTCTAACCAGGCGATTGTTTCGAAATCCAAATCGTTGGTCGGCTCATCCATAATAAGCAAATCCGGGTTTCCAAAAAGTGCCTGCGCCAAAAGCACACGAACTTTGATTTTTCCCTCTAGATCTCCCATTAAAGTATAGTGGTGCTCTTCGTTGATTCCTAAGTTAGACAACATCGATGCGGCATCAGAATCTGCATTCCAACCGTTCATTTCCTCAAACTGAACCTGAAGTTCTCCAATTCTGTCTGCGTTTTTATCGTTGTAGTCTAAATAAAGTTCATCCATTTCTTTTTTAACAGCGTACAGCACTTTATTTCCCATCAAAACGGTTTCCAAAACAGTATGTTCATCGAACAAATTGTGATTTTGGGTCAAAACCGACATACGTTTTCCCGGCTCTAAATGAATGTGTCCAGAAGTTGGGTCGATGTCGCCCGAAATGATTTTTAGAAAAGTAGATTTTCCAGCACCATTGGCTCCAATAACTCCATAAATATTTCCGTGTGTGAATGTGGTATTTACTTCGTCAAACAAAATACGTTTGCCAAATTGAACTGATAAATTATTGACTGTTAACATGAATGTCTTTTTAATTAATTTGGTGCAAAAGTAATGAAAAAGGTTCAGAGTTGCAAAGGTGCAAAGGAGCAAAGTTTTTTGTCCGAAAGAGTTTTTTCTCGCAAAGACGCAAAGGCGCAAAGAAAAGTAACTTTGTGTGAAAATTTTCTACCATATAAGTTATATAAGTGCATTTAAGCTAATGCTGATTAACGTACAAATACCAACAAAAAAACTTTGCTCCCGAAGCTTCGGGATCGCGTCTTTGCGAGATTAAATAGTCACAGCTTGACTTTTAAATTAAACTTATAATATCTTATATAACTTATATGGTTTAAAATTGCAATTTGCTTACCTTCACTTTTATTTTATTCAAAATTATGCAGGCTCCCATTTTATTATATCAAACTTCTCAATCTAACGTAGAAGTCGAAGTAACTTATCTTGATGAAAGTTTTTGGCTTTCGCAAAAAGCAATGGCTCAGTTATTTAATGTTGATATAAGAACAGTAAACGAGCATCTTCAAAATATTTTTAATTCACTTGAATTAGAAAAGAATTCAACTAACCGGAAAATCCGGACAGTTCAAACTGAAGGAAAAAGAGAAGTGAGCAGAGAAATTGACTTCTATAATCTTGATGCTATTATTGCGATTGGATATAGAGTTAATTCTAAACAAGCTACTCAATTTAGAATTTGGGCAACCAAAACGCTTAAAGAATTTATCATCAAAGGATTTGTTTTGAATGATGAAATGCTAAAAAACGGAAAAGCTTTTGGAAAAGATTAT
The DNA here is from genome assembly GCF_006438875.1 of Flavobacterium pectinovorum. Lineage (GTDB taxonomy): Bacteria > Bacteroidota > Bacteroidia > Flavobacteriales > Flavobacteriaceae > Flavobacterium > Flavobacterium pectinovorum_A. Next base: position 33,101 of record NZ_RCZH01000029.1, on the reverse strand, counting down.
TTCGAAGAATTACTGGAACGCATTAGAGAAATTCGTTCTTCTGAAAGACGTTTTTATCAAAAAATAACTGACATCTATGCGCTGTCAGCCAATTATGAAAAAGATAGTACTGAAACAAAAGCTTTTTTTGCTACAGTACAAAATAAATTACATTGGGCAATAACCGGAAAAACTGCTGCTGAAATCATTTATACGGAAGCTGATGCCACTAAAATTTATATGGGACTTTCGAAATGGGAAGATGCTCCCGACGGAAAAATTCAGAAAAGTGATGTAAGCGTTGCTAAAAATTATTTGAACGACGCACACTTACAAGAACTTAACAGAATTGTTTCTGCTTATTTAGATTTGGCTGAAAATTACGCCAAAAGACAAATTATTATGCAAATGGAAGATTGGAGTGTTTTTCTAAATAATTTTCTACAACTTTCAAATTATCCGATTTTAAATGATAAAGGAAAAATTTCTCATTTAGAAGCAAAAATTAAAGCTGAGATGGAGTTTGAAAAATTCCGAATTATTCAAGACAGAGAATATTTGTCTGATTTTGACAAAGAGGTAATGAAATTTAACAAAAAATAATTCCTTTTAAAATGCAGTAACTAAACTTCACCATATAAGTCATATAAGCTCATTTAAGCCAAACTTAATGACTTATATGGCTAAAAAATTATAAGTTTTATAAATATTAAACTAAACTTATAATCACTTATATAACTTATATGGTTAAAAAGAACTACAACTTACTTTCCTTTTCCAAAGCCACTTCCAGACTTTTATAATTATTTAAAACTTTGGCAATCAGACCTTCTTTGTTAAGGATAAAATGCGTTGGAAAGGCATTTAAATCTAAAGTTTCATTCATATACGTTTTCATGTTTGGAATAACGGAATATGACAATGGTTTTCTTGCTAGAAATACTTTTAATTGTTCCGGTGTATCTTCGGCAAGGCTTATGAAAAGTATGTTATTTCGGTCTTTATATTTTTCTGTTAATTGATTTACTTCGGGGAATTCTTTGATACAGGCGGCACAATGAATATACCAGCATTTTATTACTATGATTTTTCCTTTCATGGATTCGTTTGAAACCTCATTTCCATTTAAATCTTTAAAGGAGAATTTAGGAAAAGGCTTTCCTTCCATTTCGAAATTCTTTACTGCATCAAAAGCTTCCTGATTGATGGTGGCTTTTATACTTGTATCTGAATTTGGCTGAATTTTAAACAGTTTATAATAGTAAATTGAATCCTCTGATTTTAGTCTGATTGGAATATAATTCCCGTTTGTTAATTCATTTAAGAAGATTTCTTTGGAAATTTCTTTTGAATCTGTATCAAGTGCAACATAATCTCTGGAAAGCATGATATTCTTACTTTGATAAGTCCACCAATCGCTGAATTTATTTTGGATTTGGATTGGATCAACTTCCGGATTTCCGAATTTGGCTTGACCGAAAATTGTAGCGGAAACTAGAAATAGGAGTAGAAAAACGATTGATTTCTTCATGAATTTATTATGCACTAATTGGATATCAAAAGTAGTTAAAATTTTAAAGACTTTAATTACTACATTTGAATACTGTCAATAACTAAAGGCTTTTTAATGAAAAAAATATTTCTGCTTCTTTTAATTTTAAATCAATTCTCCGGTTTTTCCCAAACTGATAAGTTGTATTATTTTATTGAAAAAGATAGTCTTTTGGGGGTGAAAAATCAAAACGGAAAAATTATTATTCCTGCTGCTTATACTTTAATTCCGTCTGTTTATAATGGCATTCAAAAACAAGAAATTAAAGATCAGTTACTATTCTTTTATCCTCTTAAAGATGGTCCAAAAGTTTACGACAGAAATGGTAATTTCCTTTTTGAACCTTATATGTTCGATGCCGGTTTTGATGATTTTAACGAAGGTTATATGAGATTTGTTGAAAACAAAAAAGTTGGTTTTGCGAATCGAAACGGAGTGAAAATTGTTCCCGCACAATACGATTGGGTTTCTACCATGAATTTTGGCTTTGCCGAATATTGTAATGGCTGTTATTTCGATCGTTCTAAAGATCCTGAACATCCGCCTTTAGTTGGTGGAATTTGGGGTTATATTGACAAAAATGGTATCGAAATAAAACCAACCGAAAAACGAAATCATCCTAAAGATATTGAAACCGAAAAACATCAATTTATTCCGTATCAATTTGTATATAATGAGAAGGAAAAACAGATTCTGGATTTTTTTGAAAAGAGGAAAGATAAAATTATTGAAATCAATAGTTTAGACTGTCCACGAGGAAATGTGTATTTTGAAATTATTGAAAAGCCATCATCTTCAGTACCTTTCTACAAAATCAAAACATATCAATCATGTGTTCAATATCTTAGCAATGCAAATGAGACTTTTGATGATTTTAGATTTTTTAGTGTTTCTGCAAATGGGAAAGAATTCTACGTGACTTATAATGTTATGGTGGATTATAAAAATTATTCTGAAAATGTCCAAAAGAAAATTCCTGTTGATGAATGGATTAAGAAAAATTGAATTGCTTTGTGGCGAGATGGTACGCGGATTTGATGGATTCGCTATCGCGAAAGTGCGGATTTATTCGGATTTTTTTATTCTTGCTTTTGTTTCTTTCGGGTTCTGAATCTTTGTCAAAGTTTGAAACTTTGACAAAGATAACACAGTAAATGTGATTGCTTTGTTTTGATGGCACACTGATGATGCAAATTGTAACTGATTTATACTGATATTGTTTAAACTATGATTAAAAACTGGATAAAAACGAATGAAAACGGTATTCAAATTCCAATTGATATATTTGCTCCTCACTTATTTTATTTTGACAAAATTGATAAAAATTTAAAGACTGAATTTTTAGAAGGAAAAAGATTTGGAATTGCTTGGGAATACAATGGAACTGAAGTATCTGTTTTTGATAATGAAGGCAGCGTCGAGGGATTTCCTACGGCTAATTTGCAATATATTGTGGCAATATTTCGAAATAGCAATTTATATCCACATCCAAATAATGCTATAATTTTTAATTTAGACGGAAGTTTGAAAAAGATTTTACAATTTCCAAAGTTTAAATCGGAGATTATATTAACGGAAATAGAAAAGAACAATCAGACGAATCCTCCTCTCGACGACGATCGATTGTGCTTTTATAAATATAGCAGACAAACAAATGATCAAGGTATTGAATTTGATATTCTGGAAATTAATTATGATTTAGAATATAGTGAATCGCAAATTTTAGATTCTGATACTTTAGAGTTAACCCATTTGTTGAAGAGTCGTTTCGATCGTTACAATTTTTGAAATGCTTTGCGAGAAATTGTACGCAGATTTATGCGGATTTTCTTTTTTTTGTCATCCCGAGGAACGAGGGATCTCCACGAGTAGCTTGACAAAGTGAAATTCGTTGTGTTAGTTTCTTGTGGAGATCCCTCGTTCCTCGGGATGACAAGATTGGAATTAGTATATTTAAAAAATTTGATTAAATAACCATAGTTTCTGATGAAACAGAAAGCCCTAGCCCTGATAGAAGCGGTATCCTTTTTCTGGTTCCTTTAACAGGAAAAGATACAAGCGGATAGCAGGAAATAGCTCCTAAACATTTTAATTACATTAACTAAGATTTAAAACAAAAAAAACCTGGCAATAAAATTGCCAGGCTTAGAATGCTCTCCTTCAGGTGAAAACCAAATAACAAATCACCTGAATTTGATGCATTTATTCGAAATAAAAATCAGATTAAAAAATAAATAACCAAACTCAATTTTAACCGTTCCAATGTTTTATTTCAGTTTTTTTTATTCATTGCAATGAACTTTAGTTTAAGAAGTTCAATACTTTGAATGATTTTGTTTTTCCTGCTTTGTCTGTTACAACAACTAAGAACAATTGTTTCGTTGTGAAACTTTGATCCTGAAGCAGAATTTCTTTTGTATTTTGAACGTTTTTATGACTTATTAAAGTTTGTCCAAGGATGTTGAATACATCAACCTGAGCAATTTCTTCGGTGTCATTTGCAACCGATAATGCATTGTTTTTAAAATATACTATCGTTGCACTGCTTTTTGAAGAAATATCACCAAGCGCTAATGTTTTTGCTGATGACGAAGCAAAATAAGCGGCATACGCTTTAGATAATTCAGATGAATTACCGCAAGAAGATGCATCCCAGTTTACAGACCAAGTCATTAAACCTCTTAAAGAAGGATATGGTCCGCCTGGCTGCATAGTGTATGTTCTTCCCGTAAAAGTGGTTCCGGTTCTTAAGTAATTCATAGCACTAATTCCTTCTGTTGGCGTTAAATAACCGCTACCTGCTGCACTTGGACAAGCCGGTAATGCAATAAGAACTTTTGAGGCTGGTAAACCATCAAAATGCATTCCTGTTGTAGCAATGTTATACCCTTTTATTACCATATCAGTTAGGGCTGTTACCATGTTTGCTTTCTTGGCTGAACCATAATATTGACCGTCTAATCCGTTTTCTCCTCCTGTATTATACAATTGTACGGCTAACAAATCCAATTCATTACGTAAGTTTTGAATGATTGGAAGGAAAGAACCAAAAGTATCTGTATAGGTAGAATATCCTCCTTGTACGTATTGTGTTTCCGGAGCTGCTGTTAATAAAAATCCAGGACCATAGTAAGCTTTTAATTCTTTGCAGGCATCTACTATGTTTTTTAATCTTGGATAAGCAGAAATACCAGCATAAGAAATATCTCTTAAACCTCCTGCATTAAAATTCATTGATCCGCCTTCAAAATCCAAATCAACTCCATCAAATTGATACTCGTCAATAATGGCTTTTAGACCATTAACAAAAATATTTTTTTGAGTTACATTGTCTAAAACAACATGACCGTTTTGACCTCCAATAGAGATAATAACAGGAACGCCGCTATCTCTTAAGGATTTTATATCATTTTTCAACAATTGCTTATTGAAAACACCATTGGTCAAATATCTATTGTCATTTGTAGTTAAAATTGGTGTGTAACCATCACGATTAACGGTTTCTACGAAAGAATAATCAACTACGTTAAATTTACTTCCCACCATTTGAGAAAAATATAAAAATGGAGCACCAGTATTTTCCCAAGAATGTGCGTATCCTAAAATAATTTTAGATGGAAGCGCAATGAATCTATTAGTACTTACCGGAGCAATTTTAATGGTATTGTTTAAAGTAGTTACACCAGATTGATTATCGGTTGCTTTGATTACAACTGGATAATCCTGGTATGCAGATGGTGTAAAATTATAGGTATAAGTATTATTTGTACCTGCTGTCATGTTAAACGTACCTCCATTTATTGTAATAGTAACACCTGAAACTGATCCGTTACTATCAACAGCTGTAACCGAAATTGGCACAACTTGGAAAGAACTTTGATTTACAGTGGTATTCGAAGGTGAATTCCAAGTAATCACAGGTAATGAATTTGGGCAGTTTGCTCCTGAACAACTTAATGTAAAACTATATGTTTTTGCATCTGTTGTTCCGTTTGATGCTGTAGCCGTAACGGTTAGCGTATGACTAAGCGAAAACTGATTTGCTGCTGGTGTCCAAACTGATGTATAATTTCCCGAAGAATTGGTAGCACTCAGGCTTTGTCCATCTAAAGTAAATACAACAGATGAAATTGTAGTAGCATCAGCAGCACTTAATCCAACACTTGCAACAAAATTAATTGATGATCCTAAATTTATAGCAATCGCCGAAGCTGTTGGTGCTGTAATCGTAACCACTGGTTTAGTCGCAACCACCGCTTGTCTATTAAAATTATAAGTCGTTGAAGTTGTTGGAACTGCAAAGTTGGCTAAGTTATTTGGATAATAAGTAACGTCACCATTTTCCCATGCATTTAATTTCAAACTTAAAATTTGTGTATAACCTGCTACAACTGCATTATCGAAAGTATAATTTCCTGATGCATCTGTTGTTGCAATAACACTTTTCCAGTTATGAGTATTATCTGTCCAAGGCACAACTAATTCTACTTTTGCGCCAGCTACTGCAACTGTTCCGTTTTTAACTGTTCCGCTAATTAAGTTTGCCTGAACCGCTGCTGCTTTTGCTGTAGAGCTTGTATTAAAATTATAAATTGTTGCAGTTGCCGGAACTGGGAAATTTGCCAGATTTGATGGTAAATAAACTACTTCTCCATTTTCCCAAGAATTTAATTTTAAACTTGTAACTGTTGTATATCCTGCTACAACTGAATTGTCAAAACTGTATTTTCCTTGTGCATCTGTTGTCGCAATTACGCTTTTCCAGTTGTGTGTACTATCTGTCCAAGGTAAAACGATTTCTACTTTTGCACCCGCTACTACAACAGTACCATTTTTAACAGTTCCGCTAATTTTGTTTGTAGGAACTACAATAACATCTTGTGTTAAGTTTAATGTTTTGTTGGCTATTAAATTGGTATAAACTGTTGAAGCCGGAGTATATGTTTGTCCTGCTAAAGCTGCCGTTACGGTATAAGTTCCGCCTGACGGTAAGTTAGCAATTGAATAAACCCCACTTGCGTTTGAAGTTGCAGTAAAAGTTCCTCCTGTTGAAGTTGCTGTAACTGTTACTCCTGAAACCGGAGTTGTTCCGTTAAGAACTGTTCCGCTTACTGTATAATATACAATTGGCGCTCCTTGTGCAAAATTCAACGTTTGGTTCGCACTTATTGCGTTATAAACTGTTGAAGTTGGCGTATAAGAGAATCCTGTTTTTGCAGCTGTAACTGTAAAGTTAAGTCCGGCTGTTAAACCTGCAACGCTATAAACTCCGCTTGCATTTGAAGTCGCAGTTAAAACTGTTGCTCCTGAAGTTGCTGTAACTGTTACACCAGAAACTCCAGTTGTTCCGTTAAGAACTGTTCCGCTTACTGTGTACAAAGGCTGAGTTCCATTAATAACGACAGCTGTTTGATTTGTTGTAACGTTTGTCAAAGTTACCGGCGTAAAAGTATAAGACGCTTTTGCAGCGGTAAGTATATAATTTTGTCCCGAAGTCAGGTTGCTGAATGTAAAATTACCTGCCGTAGAAACTACAGTTTGCAATACTACATTACTTGCATTACGCAATTCAACAGTTACGTTAGGAACTAAAGCAGTTCCGTTTTTTACAGAACCCGCAATACTTACTGTTCCCGGAAGTACGCTTCCAAATGAAGTGTCAACCTGAGTTAATAATGAATTCGGGATTGAACCTCTTGTGTCCTGAGATAATTCCCAAACCATACCTCCGGCAAGATTTTTCGATTTAATATATTGTACTTTTAAATCCATTGATTGTTTATCTTCATAAGAGATAAACTGTTTTAAAGTAGCATTGTACAAATAAGGAACTTTTGTCGTATTGTCAAAATACCTTACCCATCCTGCAGCTGCTGCAGTTGGTGTAACCAGCATGGTAGTTGGATCTAAATAAGCGTGTGAATTGGTAACCGGATTTCCGACTAAATCGCAAATTTCGATACTTCCTGATTTTTCACATGCTGCAGCACCATCCCAGGTTCCTGTTGGATTTTGCGGATTTGTACATCCTGAAACAAGATCTCTTGGTGCTGAAACGAATAATCCATTTGTTGAATTTGTCGCTACATGATCAAATTTCTTTCCGTAGAAAGGTAATCCCATGATTAATTTATTCGCAGGAAAACCAACAACGTTCAAATATTGATTGGTCAATTCATCCAATGATTCTGATTGCGTTGCGCCATAAAGTGGATCACTTGTGTTTCCGCTTGCATATAAAGGTGCATTATAGCATGTTTTATCATACCAGTTTCCACCAAAATCATATCCAAAATACGTGATATAATCACAATAAGTCGAAATGTCTTCTGTCATTCCGTATTGTGCTCTGTTTGATGGTCCTAAATATTGCGATGCAACTTTACGAACATTGTTTCCGGCAGCAATAGAGATCAATTTATTTGGCATTGCCTGACGCATTGCTTTCAATAAATACACTAGATTTTTGTTGTCGTCCGGGCTGTACTTTTGTGGAGGAATTGGTGCTCCATTAATCACTTCTGTACCGTCTGTTCCTCCAGAAAGAGGATATTCCCAGTCAATGTCAAATCCATCAATAAATGGATATTTGGTAATAAAGTTTGCCATATCTGCAGCTAAAGCAGCTCTTGCTACAGGACTTGCAGCAATTGGAGATAGATCCTGACCTTTTGTCCATCCTCCAACAGAAATTAAGATTTTTAAGTGCGGATACTTTTCCTTAAGTTTCATTAAGTCATAAAAGTTCCCTTTTACAGGAGCATCCCAAGGAATTCCGCCTTCTGTATGCTCAAAATCCGCATAGGAATCCAAACATAACAACTTTGTATTCTCCGGATGTGCAGGATCAAAAGTTGTTCCATAAAAAGAATAATTCAAATGCGTCAATTTACTTCCATCTATTTTCGGAATATTGAAATCCCGGGCATAAATGGCCCATTGCGCATAATACCCTACTACTTTTTTACCGTGAGCTGGTTGGGCTAACGCAAGTAAGGGAAACAGTAACAAAAAAAGCAATCTGTAATAATGTTTCATAATTAAATTAATATTGGTTAATAAAAAGAAATATTCCAATCACCATAAATTACATACCGCAACTCTGTATATAAAATCTAATAACTGGGATTCAACCAATTGCAAATAAAAGATTGCAACCAATTGGAACTTAATTCATATTACTTCTAAAAATAAATATTACTATTACTGATTTATCCATAATCATTGTTGAATAGTAGTGATTGATATTTATTTAATTTTTTAAAAATTACTTTAAATACAAATGATAAATTTGGGGTTCATCAATTTTAATCCTTTACTTGGTTTGTCATGTTTTTATTCTATTCTTCTTTATTTGGTTTTAAGTGTTATTATTTGGTTTCTATAATTCTTATGTTTATATTCATTTTAACAGGTTTTTAAAGCGATTTTTTTCAGTTTTACCATAATTATCTCTACTAGAAAATTCTAGTAGAGATAAAAAAATTACTAAATAATCATGGTAACTTAAACTTACTAAACACTAATTCAAACCAAACTTTCTCTTTATATCAATTTTTTAAGACTCGCATATACTGATAACTCAACATCTGCGTGATCTTTTGTATTACATTGCTCGATTAAATTTTTTAAATCATCTGCTTTTAAAGTTGATTTATTATCTAAAACGAGTAATAATTCTTGTGATGCATCATTTAATTTCTTAGACAAAGGCAATATTGGCTGTACTAATGGTGCATTTGCACTTAACTCAATTAGTCCCTTATTTACTGCAATCCATTTGTTAAAAAATGCTGTAACTTTTTCTTTATTCTCAGGTGTTTTACTCGCTAAATACTGACTTACAGCATCATCAAATGCTAAAGATTCTTTAGCGTCCGGCCCGCAAGCATCTGCAAAAAGTGTAAACGGTGAATACATTTGATATTCTGTTCCGCCTTTATTACGTGTATATCCTTTTAATGGCTCACAAACATTGGCAAATTCATTAAGCGATTTTATATTTTGATTGTTTGAGATGTTTCTCAAAATAACCGCTTTGTTGCGAATGTGTGTTAATCCTAGTTCTTCTAATCTATAGGATACTACATCCAGACGTTTGCGCATGCTTGCTACATCTGTAATATCTTGTGCTGACCAAAGTCGCTCTGCAATTGCTGCTGTTCTGGGCCAAAGTCTTGAATCTATTGTTGTTGGCGTTGCAAGTTCTGTCCACATTGTTGCTTCTCCACCTAAAATTCTTGCTTTTTCTTCGGCAGTTAAATCAACTCCTTTTGGCATTGGATCATTTAAATAATGACTTGCAACCGGATACATTAAATCGATATAATATCCATTTGATAAAACTGTTTTATATCCTTTTTTTACTGCATCTACTAAAGATTGTCCGGCAGCCATTCCTTCATTTGGACCTCTCCACGAATGAATAATAGCATCTTTTGACATATTTTTTGTCAAAATTTCTTCCCATCCCATTAATTGCTTTCCGTGTTTTTTAAGCATTGGAACTAATTGCATGGTAAAATAAGTTTGCAGTTCATGATTGTTAGCTAACTTATTTTTCTTCATAAATTCTTGAATTTTTGGGTTTGCGTCCCAGTCTTTCCCTTCATTTTCGTCTCCCCCGATATGAAAATAAGCTCCGGGAAATAAGGGACAAACCTCATCAAAAATTTCACTTAATAATTGATATGTTTTAGGATTTGAAGGATCTAATGTTGGCGAAAAAATACCTGCATTTCTTTCAATTCCATAGGTAGCAATTGCTGTTCCCTGAATATTTTTTTCAGAAGTTCCTCCTGTCAATGTAATCACTTTACTTCCAATTTCCGGGTAAGCCGTTAAAATTGCAGATCCATGACCAGGAACATCTATTTCAGGAACTACTAAAATACCGCGCTCATCAGCATATTTTACGATATTTTTAATTTCCTCTTGTGTGTAATACATTCCATCCGAAGCTACTTCTATAAGCTTTGCATGTTTTTTCATTTCAATTCTCCAACCTTGATCATCTACTAAATGCCAGTGAAAAACGTTCATTTTCATAGCGGCAAGTCCGTCAATGTTTCTTTTGATAACATCAATTGGCTGAAAATGTCTTGCAACATCAATCATCAAACCTCTCCATGTAAATCTTGGAAAATCAGATATTTGCGAAATCGGAAAATAAAATGAGTTACTATTATTCTGCAACATTTGCAATAACGTTTCCAGACCATGAAGTGCGCCTAAATCACTTGTTGCATTTATTGTAATTTGATTTTGTTTGATGTCTAAATGATAACTTTCATCTTCATACAAACCAATTTTTCCACTTTTAGTACAATTAATCTGAAGCTCAGCTGTTGGAACTTCATTTAACTTTGTAATAAAACCTTGTTCGAAAAAAATACCAGTTCTACCATCCAAGCGACGTAAAAAACGAGTTACTCCACCAAAAATTCGGGAATTAGGGTTTCCGGTAATGTTTACTTTAAAGTTTTTATTTAAAGCAAAATTCCCATCGTTTACAACAACACTTTGAGGCCAAGGCATAAGATTTAGCTGCTCTTTTTGAATTTGAGCACTAGAAGTTATACCTGCTAGTAGTAGGACTAATAAATATTTCATTTTTATTTTTTTTGAAAAGATGTTATCCTGAGACAACATTAATAATATATAAGAGAAACAAAACTCAGAATGATCTCTCTATTGAACCTCACAAATCGCTATGAAATCAATCTGAATTTTGAATTTGATTCGCTCCAAACCGAATCTTATAAAACAACTCTAGTAATCAAAACGTTTAAAAGCTTCGATTGCTTCGTATTCTGCCAATCCTAATTCATCGTATAGAACGGCTGTATTTTTATTACGGTCTTCGGCTCTCACCCAGAATTCTCTTGAGTCATTTCCCTGGAACATTACTCTATCCTTTTGAGATTGGTGGTATAAAATCGCATGACGTTTCAACAATACTTCTGATGGAGAAAGCGGAACTGCCATATCAATTTCGTGAATATCCCATTCGTGCCAAGCGCCTCTGTACAACCATAACCAGCAGTCGTCCATGTATTTCTCTGGTTTTAATTCCTTTAAGGCAGCAAAGATCGCGTTTAGACAAACTTCATGTGTTCCATGTGGATCTGCAAGATCTCCCGCAGCAAATACCTGATGTGGTTTTATTTGTGCAATAATATCTTTTACAATGGCAATGTCTTCAGCACCTAACGGGTTTTTCTTCACTTGTCCTGTTTCATAAAACGGAAGATCCAAAAAGTGTGTATTCTCATCTTTTAAACCAATGTATCTTGTGGCTGCATAAGATTCTCGTCGGCGGATAAGTCCTTTTAATTTTCGAACTTCCAGTGAATCTATTTGATTTTCTGATTTATTATTCAAAAACTCAATTACAGATTTAAAGTTGATTCCGCTTCCAGCTTCACCAATAAAATCTTTGGCAACCTCAGCAAATTTCAATGCTTCGTCGTCTGTAACAGCAATATTTCCGGAGGTTTGATATACAACATGTACATCGTGGCCTTGTTTTATCAATTTTGAAAAAGTTCCTCCCATAGAAATCACATCGTCATCCGGATGTGGACTAAAAAGAATCACTCGTTTTTTTGCAGGTTCGGCTCTTTCCGGACGGTGTGAATCGTCTGTATTTGGTTTTCCACCCGGCCATCCTGTGATGGTATGCTGCAATACGTTGAACATATTAATGTTCAAATCATAAGCAGAACCTTCTTGTGCCAAAAGATCAGACATTCCGTTATTGTTGTAATCACGGTCTGTTAATTTTAAAATAGATTGTTTTGTTTTTTGGCACAACCAAACAATCGCTTTGCTTTTTAATTCCTGATTCCAAATGCATTCTCCAACTAACCAAGGCGTTTTGAAACGCGTTAATTCTACAGCTGCAGATTGGTCTAATACGAAAGTCGCATTAGGATGATTTTGTAAAAATGTCGCAGGAACTTCTGAACTGATATCTCCCTGAATAGTTCTCTTGATGATATCGGCTTTGTTTTGTCCCCAAGCCATTAAAACGATTCTTTTAGATCTCATAATCGTAGAAACTCCCATGGTAATCGCTCTTTTAGGAACGTTATCTATACCATTAAAATCTGATGAAGCATCTACTCTTGTAATGTGATCCAGTGTAATAATTCTGGTTCCTGAATTGATGTGTGATCCCGGTTCATTGAAACCTACGTGACCAGTACGACCAATACCTAATAATTGAAAATCAAGTCCTCCGGCATTTTTAATATTCATTTCGTAGTCAATGCAATATTGATTTAATTCATCAATATGGACAGTTCCGTCCGGAATATTAATATTTTCAGGGTCGATATCAATGTGATTAAAAAGATGCTGATGCATGAAATAATGATAGCTCTGATTGTTCTCTTTGGTCATTGGATAATACTCATCCAAATTGAAAGTGACTACATTGCTAAAACTTAGTCCTTCTTCTCTGTGCATTCTCACTAACTCTTCATATACTTTTATAGGAGAAGAACCTGTTGCTAAACCTAATACGCAAGATTTACCTTTTTCTTGTTTAGATCTAATTAATTGCGCGATTTCCTGCGCTACAATTACTGAAGCTTCTACAGAACTTTTGAAGATTTCGTTGTGAATTTTCTCAAATCGAGTTTCTTCAAATTTCCCCGCGCTTTTATAGCTGATATCAGGTTTTATTTCTAAAGCACTTTTCATTTCTTTTTCTTTTTTTGCTATTTACAATTTTGGTTTTTGAAATGGTATAAGCAATTTGCATTGCTTATACCATTTACTAACCAAACTTAAATTCTTTTAATTCTTTATGTTTCTTAGAATTTGTTCACTCCAGTATCCCACCAAAGTCTTGTTGCTCCAGTATCAACACCTCCTAAAAGGCTAACTCCTTGTGCATATCCAGTTGGATTAGAAGTTTTCTCATTTACATAGAAATTCAATCTTCTTACGAATGTACCATTTGGAATTTTTCCTCCTGAAAGGTTGTTTGCAGGTAAAAATAATTTTGGATACCCGGTTCTTCTTGATTCAGCCCAAGCTTCTTGTCCGTCAGGGAAACCAGCAATCCATTTTTGAGTAATAATTTTTTGCAATTTAACTTCGTTAGATGCAGCATCAGACCATTTTACTGTTACTAAGTTTTGTGCAGCAATATTATTTGCAGCATTTAATGGGTCAGTAAAATTTGCAGGCATTGCAGTATCATCGCTAATATAAGCAGAAGCACTACCTGCACTTAATTGTGCAAATGAAGTTGCAATTCCTGCCTCATATAATGATTGAGCAGATCCACCAACATTCCATCCTTTTAATGCTGCCTCAGCTTTTAAGAAATAAGATTCAGATGCATTAAACCAAGGAATAAGGTTGTTTTCTACAATTGGTCCAACTTTAGAGAATAAATCTGCTTTTGCTGTTCTATAATTAGCATCAACTATAGTTCCCATTCTAATACCTTGGTAAACACCTCCGGTAGCTTTATGGAAGAAAACATCTCTTCTTGGATCATTATAACCATTCATGATAGAAGTAATTGCTCCACCAGCATTGATATCTGCCCAAGGACCTGTATAAGTTTTAACAGGGTGTTCAGCTATATAAGCCATATTATCAGCATTAGAAGAGATTACACCTAAACCAGCTAATGCTGCTTCACCTTCTGCTTTTGCTTTTACAGGATCAATATTAGAAATACGAATCGCTAAACGTAATCTTAATGAGTTAGCAAATTTTACCCATTTTTGGATATTTCCACCAGCTGTAGTTCCATCTGTAGCATCTCCTGAAGGGAAAAATGAAGCAGTAGCGTCTGCTGCTTTTGGAGTTAAGATATCAATAGCAGTTTTTAACTCTGCAAAAAATTGATCATAAACTGCTTTTTGAGAATCGTAAGGAGTTGTTCCGTCAGCATTTCCAAAACCTGAATATACGATTGGTCCGTAATAATCAGTTGTTTTGTGCATTGCATACACTTTTAAGATCAAAGACCAGGCATAAAACTGAGGGTATTTCTCTTTTGTTAATTTCTCAAGGTTATAAGCATTAACCATCTCTCTTTGGTATTTCTGAACCCATTCAGCACCATTCCAACCATCTAAAAGAGCATAAGTTGAATTATTTGCATTACCTTCAAAATCATGAGGTGTTCCCATATATCCTGAGAAAATATCCGCACTTAAGTTAAATTGAATATCTCCTTGCCAATCGTCTGCAACCAGAATATACATCCCTCTTTGCATTGTCTTAAGAGGTGCCTTTACCTGATTAAAGTCTTGTTCTAATTGACCGTTACTAAAACCGGTTTCATTAGTATTTATATCCTCAAAATTACTTGTACAGCTGCCTAATGAAAGAGCTAAAACTGAACCAAATATTAATAATTTATTTTTCATCTGTGAATTTTTATCGTTAATTAAAATCATTTTTATTGATTTATAAGGCTAACCCGTTTAGGGTGCAATTGTTTGTTATTTCTACACTATTCTACATTCAATCAACAAACAAGATCTCTTACAACAACCAAAAGGTTTTGTCCTTTTATTATATTATTTAGAAAGTTAAATTTAAATTAACACCAATACTTCTTGTTGATGGAGCACCAAAAATATCAACACCTTGCAATCCTTCTCCTGAACTTAATGTTACGTTTGGATCAAACGGAGCATCTTTGTAGAAGAAAAATAAGTTTTTACCAACAAGTGCAAGATTCACCGTTTTGAAAATTGTTTGCTTACTGAAATCAAAAGTATATCCTAGAGAAAGCTCGCCTAATTTAACATTTGTTGCTTTGTACATATACTCTCCGGTAGCACCAGCTCTATCTCCAACTGAACTATAATAATTTTTTGCAGACATTGTAGTTACTGGATCTCCGTTGCTATCTACTCCGTTTATTTTAACTCCACCTGCATCTCTTGCGTCACCAGTTGCTTTAGATACTCCATAAGAATCTAACATCGCTTCAGTCAAACTCATTACATGACCTCCAAATCTACCATCAATAAGTACATTTAAAGTTATTTTTTTGTATTTGAATGCGTTTGAAAAACCTAACATAAAATCAGGGTTTGAACTTCCCATGTTTACCCAGTCCGTTTTTTGAACTAGAGCCTGATCTCCAACACCAGCAAGCAGCATTTGACCTTGTGCATTTCTCAAAATATTCTTCCCTTGAATTTCACCAAATGGTTTTCCTACTTGTAATACATATCTGTAGCTATTTGGATCTCCATTAGTTAAAATAACTGTATTAACATCACCATTTGCACCTGTACCTAAATCAAGGACTGTGTTTTTATTTGAAGCATAGTTCAATCCCAGATCCCAAGAAAAATTATCAGTAGCAATTGCTTTACCTGTTAAAGTAATCTCAAAACCTTTATTCTCGATACTTCCTGCATTAAATGCGTAGTTAGCATATCCTGTAGTATTTGGAATTGGAGCCGGAGATGTAATTAATTGATTTTTAGTTTCGTTTCTGTAATAAGTAAAATCAAATCCAATTCTATTATTCAAGAATCTCCATTCAGTACCAAACTCATAAGAATTTTGCATTTCCGGTTTCAAAGAAGTTCCTGGTTTTGGTCCAACATTTGGGGCTGTAACAACACCTCCAACTATAGTATTTACCGGAGTAGTTAAAAAAGCAGCAACATCATTACCTACCTCAGCATAAGAAGCTCTTACTTTTGCATAACTAATTGCTTCCGGTAATGTTACCATTTGACTTAAAACAGCTGATAAACCTACAGAAGGATAAAAGAAGCTTAAGTTATCTGTATGTACTAAAGTAGATGACCAGTCATTTCTTCCTGTTACATCAAGATAAAGCATGTCTTTGTAACCAAATGTAGCACTTGCAAAAACTGACTGAACTTCTTTTTTACCACCAATAGTGTGTGCATTTCTTTCTGCAGATACAAAGTTACCTGTGTTAAACCAGTTTGCATTAATTAATCCATTTTTTTGACCTGAATCGCTTACATATGCATCATTAATTGTAGACTTTGTTAAACTCGTACCAAGATTAGCACTAAAAGAAAAATCATCGTTGAATTTTGTATTGATAGTAGCGATTAAATCACCATACAATTGATAACTTTCACTATCTGAGTAGATATATCTACCTGTAGCCGGAGCCAATGTTTCGTTTGTACCAGCATACATTCTTTTATCGAAAGTATTGTACAATCTATTATAACCTCCTCTGGCTTTAACACTTAACCAGTTATTTGCTTTATATGTAACTGCAGCAGAACTAATTAATGATTGATTTTTATCGATAGAGGCATTTCTGTTTAAAATCCATCCTGGGTTTTGAATGATATCAGATGTTTGTGATGGCCATCTTTGAGTCATTAAGTTTCTAGAAGGATCAAATACTTCATAATTCTTATAGTAATCAGCAAAATCATTACCTCTTGGAAACAAATAAACTCCTGTTAATGGATTGAAATATAATCCATTTGTTGGCTTATTGTCGATTTTTTGTTCAGCATAAGATAATGATGCATCAACAGTTACTTTATCATCAAATAATTTAATACTTTGACGTAGCGCAATGTTATTTTTCTTAAACTCGTTTGTTGGTATTACACCATCAACGTTAGTATTAGCATAAGTAAGACTAGTTGTTGCTTTGTCAGTACCTCCGTTTATAGAGATAGAGTTGATCATAGTTACACCAGTATTATAAAAACCTTTAACATGATCAGGAGATTTTTTTGCAGCACCCCAAGATTTATCAGATGATGGATCTGCTCCATAATTAGTTTGAAAATCAGGTAAAGAAACTACATTATCTACAAATACACTTGAATTATAATTTGCTGTTACTTTTCCTTCTTTACCTTTTTTAGTTGTTATTAAGATAACACCATTTGCACCTTGAGAACCATACAATGCAGAAGCAGATGCTCCTTTAAGAACGGTCATAGTTTCAATGTCATCAGGGTTCATCATTGAGATTGCATCTCCACCATCTCTGTTACCACCGGCTGTATCACCAAAAACCTGGTTTGACATAGCAGAAGTAGAGTTCAATAATGGAATTCCGTCAACAACATATAATGGTTGATTGTTTGTAGCAGATGAGTTACCACGAATAGTTACTTTTACAGCACCACCGGCTCCGGCAGAACTTTTACCAACAATCAAACCTGCAACTTTACCAGATAAACTGTTCATTAAGTTGGCATCTTTAACTCTCGTAACCTCTTCACCTTTTACTTCTTGTGCAGCATAAGTAAGAGTCTTTTTTGATCTCTTAATACCTAATGAAGTTACAACAACTTCATTAAGTGCATTTGAAGATGCTTGTTTCATTTTTACATTAATTGTAGCAACATCACCTACAACTATGCTTTGTGTTTCAAGACCAACATAGCTAAAAACTAAAGTTTGTCCTTTTTGTACTTCAATTGTGTACAAACCGTCAAAATCGGTAGAAGAACCTTTTTGACCTCCTTGTACAGCAACAGACGCCCCTGGCAATGGCATCCCCTCAGCATCCGTAATCACACCCTTGACATTTTTTACTTGTGCAAGCGAAACTTGCGCCGTAAAAACAATCATAAAGATTAAGAAAATTTTTTTCATGTTTATTTATTTTGTTAGTTATGAGGTAAAATTATTCTTAAGGTATTGTTAAAAAAAATAAATTATACAAACAGCAATAAATTTTAAACAAACGACATAAAACAATCAATAATCCGTTTTCCGAAAACGTTTTCATGTTGATATATTCGAACGTTTTTTACTTATATGTGTTTATTAATTAAAAAAATAAGGAATTTAGTTAACAAATGTTTAATCGCCAATAAAGAGGTAATTCTCTGATATTTAGATTTAAAATCAATATTTTTAATAATAAATATTTAATTTTAACAAAATATTGCAAATTACAGCTCTTGAGATATGAAGGACAAAAACTTTAGATTCTAAAATTTCTAATTCCCACATAACCCAGTCGTTTTGGTTTTCAAAGAAGTATATTTTTTATGAATAACATCCAACAAAGAATATTCACCAAAAGAATCTTGTGCTAATTCCCAAATCATAATACCTCCAGTATTTTGAGAAGCAAATTCAACTTTTTGAGAAATCGTTGGTCTTCCGTTATAATAAATTTTCCCTATTTCATCCTGATCAGCAAATTGAATTCCTGCCGCTACAATTTGGCCAAATGTTGAACTGGTTGTTTCCGGATAAGTAAAATTATAACCATAAAAAGGTACACCGAGAGTCAACTTATCACTCGGAACATTTTGCAGCTTATGCCAAAAATCAATTCCATCTTTTGCAAAACCCATAGAACTGTGTTGACCGGGATTATTAGGAGTCCACGGTCCGGTACTATCATAAGCCATTATATTTAGAAAATCGAAAGCATTCAAAGCTTCTGAATTTATATTCTCAAATCTGGTATTATTAGGTAATGCAGCTGTCAGGATTTTTTTATGTTCGGCAAGAGTCTTTTTTAATTCAATAACAAAACCGCTATATCCGGTAGTTACGGCATCCCATTCGAGATCTACATCTACTCCATCTAAATGATGCAATTCGACAAAAGTTATTATGTTTTGAATTAAAACGGGTCTGTTTTCCGGTTTATCAATTAAATACGACCAATTTGCCGCTTGCTCCGGAGATATTACTCCGCCGGCAAGAGAAATACTTATTATAATATTGGGATTAACCGATTTGGCATATTTAATAAGTGCATCAATTTCTCCCGAAAAAATTAAATTCCCATTTTTATCCGGATTTGCAAATGCTATATTAAGATGTGTTAATTTGCAAAACTGAATCGAATTCATTTTATCAATATTATCCGTTGATAAATACCCAACAACTCTGGCTGTTTTAGTTTTTACATTTACGGGATCAGTTTCCTTTTCACCGGAACAACTGTAAGCAGATATAAGCGAACTTATAAAAAAAAGTATGCCTAATAAGGCTTTATTTTTTATCATAATTTTTAATTTAAACTTGTTGTTTTTAATTTTAATTAGAAAGAAAATAACACCTTATTAGGCATAGATTTTATGTTTGAGATTTTTTTAGTTTACATCCCACCAAACTTTACCTAACCAGTCATTTTTCCCTCCCATTCTGGCTACAGCTTCTAAATAGTTTTTTTCATTTTTCTGTAATTCATCATTTGGATAGTACAAACGTGTTGGCACCACACCACCAGTTCCTGAATCCGGATTTGTTATTGGCACTAAATGAGGATATCCTGTTCTTCTCCAGTTGGAGTATCCTTCAATACTATTAAATAAATAGGTAATCCAAATTTGTGTACCAATTTGTTCTTTTTCTGTCCCCGCCAATAAGGGTTTAGCATTTACATAAGCATCGATACTTGCCTGACTTGCAGGAGTTGCACCATAAATCTCTAATTGCTTAATACCTGCCTCAACACCTTTTTTATAATAGTCTGCAGCAGAACCGGAAACCCATCCTCTAAAAGCAGCTTCGGCTAATAATAATTCTGTTTCTGAATAACTTACATGCAAAAACGGAGTCGTTCTTAATTTTAAATAAGGCTGTATACCTGAAGCTGAATTTGATCCTCCGGGAAGCTCCCATCTAAATACTCCCGGTTTAACACCTTCATATAATGTTTCGCCCGGCTGTATTGGTGACCAAGGCACTACACTACTACTTGTTTTAGGAGTAGCTATCATCGTTAATCTTGGATCTCCATTATTTCTCAGATAGTCTATTAATAATGAACTAAAATGATCTCCCTGGTCATTTCCTATAAAACCATAAGACAATCCATTTCCTCTATAATCCAGTCTGGCAGGATCATCACTAAAAGGAAAATCTAAATGATGCATAATACAGTTATCATCATTACTTGTAAAAACTCCATTTTGTAAGGCTGCCTTTGCTTGTTTTTCTGCTTCTGCAGGTTTTACTTCAGAGATTCTCATCGCCAAACGCAAACGCATCGTGTTAGCTAATTTTTTCCATTTTGAAACATCTCCTTTATAAAATAAATCTCCTTTAATAAGATCACTTCCTGAATTTAATTGATGGAAAGCTTCGTCTAATTCTACGAAAAAAGAAGCATAGATATCTTCTTGTTTATCATATTTAGGAGTTACAATTCCTTTAGAAAAGGCCAAACCAGCTTCTGAATAAGGCACATCTCCATAAATATCTGTCAAACGCTGTGCGATCATTACTCTCATAATTTTAGCTACAGCATTCATGTTTACAGCCGAAGGATCTTTGCCGGTTACAGCAAGTATATCTACAATGCTTTTCATTTCATGGGCATATACGTTTCTCCATAAAGCCACTGCGTATTCGTCTGAATTAATAAATTTATTACCATATTGCGTTACTGCCCATGAACCCGCATAATGCTGTACAAAACCTCCGGCATAAATTAAATTAGTTCTATGTTGATAGTATCCGTCTCCGGACATACATAATTGGGTAAATGTAAGCTGACCGGCAGGATTTGCAGATAATGCCACAGGATCTTTCTCCAGTTCGTCAAAATTCTCTGTACAGCCAACTACCGTAAATACTGCAAGTATGGCTATTATATATTTGATTTTCATAATTTACTTTTTTAGAATGCAATTTTAATATTAAAACCATACGATTTTCTTGATGGTAATGAACCATACTCAAAACCTTGTCCGTTTCCTGAAGTATACATTGACTCTGGATCAATGTTTGGTAAATCTTTACTAAAAGTCAATAGATTTCGTGCAAATAAAGAAAGGTAAATTGAATTTATTTTTGCACCTCCAAAAACACTTTTTGGTACTGTATATCCTAAACTTACCTCTCTTAACTTAACATAAGAAGCGTCATAAATAAAAGGTGCCGGTGTGTTGTCTGTAACATTCGTCCAATAATCCTGAGGATCTACAGGTTTTGTGTTTTTTACATAAACCGGATTATCTGCCGTTCCAGTATTTACCACTCCATTTGCTACATAACCGGCAGTAGGAACCCAGGTTGTAGCATCAAAATTAGGATCCTTTGCAGCTTGAGTTCTTGCAGCATTATAAGCATCTCTTCCTTCTGTCGTAACATCTAACAATCCTCTTGATGCAGCAAGAGAGTTTGTCATAGAATACACATCCATACCAAATTTCATATCTAATAAAAACTGAAGCGTAATTCCTTTATAAGAAAATCTATTGGTTAAACCGGCTGCCCAATCCGGAAGCCCTTTTCCTAAATTCACTTTATTTTCTGTGTATAAAGGCATTCCATTTGCGCCTACAATCATTTCTCCTGAAGGTGTTCTTTGAAAATCTTTTCCAATGATAGTTCCATATTGTCCGCCAACCTGGGCTACAATAGATGCGTTGGCCCAACGAGCCTCAGAAATAGTATAAGTATTAATTTCAGGGTGCAAAGAAAGGATTGAGTTTTTGTTTTTGGAGAAGTTCAAATCAATTCCCCATTCAAAATCCTGAGTTTTGATTGGCGTACCGGATAAGAAAATCTCAATACCTTCGTTACGTAATTCTCCTGCATTTACGGAAAGAAATTCATATCCTGATGTTGACGAAGATGCTAAATCAAGTGTTTGATCTGCAGTATCTTCACGATACACAGTGATATCAGCTTTTAATCTGTTTTTAAAGAAAGCCGTTTCCAATCCAAATTCGATTCCTGTTTTTGATTGAAAAGTCAAATTTGCATTTGGTGCCGATGTATTCTTAACATTTACAACACTTTGCCCGTCGTAAGAAGAATAGGTAGTATAATTTAATGCATTTTTATAAGCTCCCGGAGCATTAGAAACTTTTGCCCATGACGCTCTGAATTTTCCATAAGAAAAAGTATCACTTTTAATGTTAAAGGCATCCGAGAATATAAAACCTAAGGAAGCTCCCGGATAAAAAGCATCTTTATTAATAACGCTAAACCAGTCATTTCTTCCTGTAAACTCTGCATATAAATAACCTTTATAATCCAACTTTGCAGAACCGTAAACAGAATTTGTTCTTGTTTTAGTTTCTATTGGTGCATTTATCGTTTGAGTGGAAAAATTACTAATATATTCTGTTCCAGGCTGAATAATATTGGTTCCCTGACTAGAATTTTCTGACCTTCTAAAATCTCTTCTGTTTGCTCCCAAAATTCCTGAGAACGTTAAATCAGTCGCTAATTTAATTTCATTAAAAGTAGCAATGATATCTGTATTCATTTCAGAAACCGTGATATCATTCAACCCAAGATAACCTGTATCTCTTCCTGGCCACGTAGTTCCCGGAACCATGAAATCCTTAGAACCAAAAACATAAGTATCTAAACCGGTTCTAAAAGTCAATCCAACCCATTTTTCAAGTTGATACGTTCCCGCAACATTCCCTGTAAAACGATTTTTCTTAGAGGTGTTGTGATTTGCATCTACTGTTAAATAAGGATTTAATTGATAAATATTGTTATTCCATTTATAAACTTCTCCTGTCTCCGGATTTCCATAATTTTTCAACCACGCCTGATCAATATTGGGAGCCAAACCACTTAATGAATAGCCCACATTGTTTGGTGAATCTCCTAAACCAGGACGGTTTTGTGTATTTTCAATCATGTAATTTACATTAGTATCTAAAGTAAATTTATCTGATTTTAATGTAGCATTTAATGTAGCATTGTTTCTTTCTAATCCGGAATTCGGAACAATATCATCATTTTTCATGTTATTAAAGCCAAAACGCAGATATGCATTTTCACTTCCGCCAGAAAGTGCAATTCCGTTTGTTGTTGTAACTCCAGTCCTGAAAAAATCCTGAATATTATTATCAACTTTAGCATAAGGTCGCATCGAACCATCAAATATTTTTACCTCTTTTCCCACATTATCAGAAAATTTAGGTCCCCATGCGCTGGTAGTATATCCGTAAATTTCTGAAGGCGCTTTTAAAGGATCCGGCAAAAGTCCATGTCCACCAGTACCATAATCACTTTGAAAATCTTTATATTTTGCATTTACACGATCAAAACTAACACCGCTTGTTAATTCTACCTGTAATTTTCCTTTACTTCCTTTTTTAGTTGTAATTAAAATTACCCCATTTAAAGCTCTCGAGCCATACAAAGCTGATGCAGCGGCTCCTTTTAATACTGTCAGACTCTCAATATCATTTGGATTAATACTTGAAATTCCATCTCCATTATCTCTTCCATCAAACCATTTACTGGCTGCAGCATTGTCATTATTCAAACCTGAGTTATCGATAGGAACTCCATCTACAATATAAAGTGGTTGATTACTCTCACCTATACTAGAAATCCCTCTAATAATCACCCTGGCACTTCCTCCTGCACCCGTGGCAGGCATAGAAATATCAACTCCGGCAATTTTTCCTGAAAGAGATGAAGCAACATTGGTGGTAATTACTTTATTAAGCTGATCACCTTTAATATCCTGAACAGCATATCCCAGTTCTTTCTTTTGTCTCTTAATACCTAATGCAGTAACGACAACTTCATTTAAATTTTGTGCATCTTCTGTAAGCACAACATCTATTGTAGCTGAACCGGCCACAGTTACAGCTTTAGTTTTAATACCTATATACGAAAAAACAAGCACATCGCCTGTCGATGCTTGTATTGTATATTTTCCGTCATAATCAGATTGAGTTGCAGTTTTAGTGCCTTGAATAATAACAGTTACTCCCGGCAACGGCAATCCGTTTTGATCGCTTACTAAACCTTTGATCGTCTTTACTTGTGCAAGCGAGACCTGCGCCGTAAATACAATCATAAAGATTAACATAATTTGTTTCATTTTATCATGGTTTTGTTGGTTAAGTCGTAAATTTATTGTTAACATACTGTTAAAAAAAAATTATTATACAAACGGCTCAAAATTTTAAACCAACGACACAAAACAATCAATAATACGTTATCCGAAAACGTTTTCAACGCATTATATTTCAACTTTTTATAAAAATATTAGAATTTATTGCATCAAAACTCCTAAATAATAAATAATTCCTCAATAAACACGAAACCTTTCAAGTTTTCAGGTGCTAAAATTTGAAGTTTTATCGTAAACCAAAAACACCTATCAAACACCTGAGTTTAAAATACTGATAATCAAAATTATTATTTAAAAATATCCCTGTAGTATGTACAACCAAACATCACTTAAGTTCACAAAACCTTTATAAAATAGAAATGTTGACTAAATTTAAAACTCTTAAAATAATCTTAAATTACAATACTAAGTCGAAAAACTAATAAGGCATCATTTTATGTTTAAAACTTCTAAGATCCTAATCATAAATTTTATTCCATTAGAACAATAAACAATATGCTTTACGAAAACGTTATACTATCGGAATAACCTATTAATTATCTTTTTTCATAAAAAAATATTCAAAAGAATTGCGATTTACCAACTAATTGTTTAAAGTTGCACAGTATTTACTCAGAGAAACCAATCAAACTAATAATTAAAAGAATAAATTGGCCGAAATTCAAAAATTGAAATTTGACATTAAACTTCAAAATCACTTTTGGTTCTGGGGTACTTACTTCATTCTTAACTTTTTAAGATGGGGAGCCTACTTTAATGACTATCCATATTCGTTCAAATCAAACCTAATTGAGTTCTCATTACACATACCTTTAGTTTATTTCAATCTTTTTGTTTTAGTGCCCAAATATGTATTAAAGCAGAAATATATTACATATGCATTTTCGTTACTCGCAAGTCTTTTTGCCGTCTATTTATTAAAAACAGCACTTACCTATTATATTATATCCGAAAATATATGGCCAGAAGCCAATCGCGAATACCACCCCTTTGAGATTAATCATATTGTCGCAGTTTGCATTGGTGAATTGTATGTTCTTGCAATGGCTTCTTCTGTTTATCTAACATTAACCTGGTTGCGGGAAAGAGAAAGAAACAGAGCGTTAAGAGAGAATCAGTTTAAAATCAAGTTAAAGTATCTCGAGAATCAAATCCAGCCTCATTTTTTCTTTAACACCCTGAATAATTTATATGCATTATCATTAGAATCTTCAAATAAGGTTCCTGATGTAATTATAAAACTATCAAATTTGATGGAATATGTTTTATATGATGTAAAAAGCACCAAATTTGTTCCTTTAATAAAAGAGATCGATTATATTCAAAATTATATCGAAATTGAGAAGTTAAGATTTGAAAATGTAGAAGTTACGATCAACGTAGAATCAAATATAGATGATATTGTTGTGCCTCCGCTAATTTTCATTTCATTGGTCGAAAACGCCTTCAAACATGGGAGTTTAAACAATAGTAACTTAAAAATAAAGATCAATTGTAAAGTTACTGACAATAAAATATTACATTTTGAAATCTTAAATAATTTTGTAATTTCACAAAATCTTAATCAAAAAGGGGGAATTGGATTAGTCAATACCAAAAAACGATTAAAATTAATTTACAAGAGTAAATACAAAATCGAAAATAGCATTAAATTCAATTACTATATAATCCGTTTGCAAATACCTATTAATGATGAAGATTAAATGCGTGTTGATCGATGATGAGCCACTAGCTATCAAAGTCCTCCAGAATTACTTTACCAATTTTACAGATTTTGAAGTAATTGGTACATTTAATAATTCTCTGGAAGCGCTCGATTTTATAAACAGTACTTCTGTAGATGCCGTTTTTCTGGACATTAACATGCCTATGATGACTGGATTTGAATTGATTAGCTTAATCGAAAACAAAACAAAAGTTATTATTACAACTGCATTTAGAGAATTTGCTGCAGAAAGTTACGATCTTGATGTTTTGGATTATTTAGTAAAACCAATTCCGTTACCCCGATTTATAAAATGCATTAATAAAATCACAACCGAATTTAATGTAAAAAACAATATTAAAGTAGAAACCACCAAAGGAGATTCTCATATTTTCATCAAAGTCGATAAAAAAATGATGAAAATTAATATTGAAGAAATTCTATTTGTCGAAGGAATGAAGGAATACATAAAAGTAGTAACTCCGGATAAAACCTATATTACACACAAATCTTTAACTTCATTATCTGAAGAATTACCTGCTGATCGCTTCTTAAGAATTCACAAATCCTATGTAATAGCCTTAAATAAAGTAAAATCTATCGAAGGAAATCGAATTCAAATTCAATCCTACACGATTCCTATTGGCAGAAATTACAGCAAAGAGGTAAAAAACAAAATTTTGGAGTAAATTTCATCTGATCATTTCATTTTCTAAGTTGGTAAAAATTAACACATTGTTGAAAAAATGACGCTGTTCGTTTAAATTTAACATTATTTGTGTCATTTTATTTTTTTTTGATATACTTAACAAATATATTTACGGTCTTCAAAAAACAATATAATAAAAAATTAACCTATTAAATTATGAGTTCAGAAAATGTTCAAACCAAATGGGGACAGTTTATCTCTTTGATAATTGTTTTCTTCTTTTGGGGTTTTGTTGGTTCAGCCAATGACATCCTTATTCCAGTATTCAAAAAAGTATTTACTTTATCTCAGGTACAATCACAATTAGTGGCTTGGGCATTTTATGTTTCTTACTTTGTAGGATCTATAATTTTCTTTATAATATCTTTAAAAGTAGATATTTTACAAAGATTCGGATACAAAAAAACACTTTCTGCCGGATTACTTTTATCAGCTTTTGGATCATTTTTATTCATTCCAGCAGCAACAATGGAAAGTTTTCCATTCTTCTTAACCGCTTTATTCACAATAGCTTTAGGTTTTTCAATTCAACAAATCGTAGCAAATCCTTTAGCCATTAAAATGGGAAGCCCACAAACCGGAGCTCACCGTTTAACATTGGCAGGAGGAATAAACTCTTTCGGAACAACAATTGGAGCTATCCTTTTAGGAATCGCTTTATTTGGAATGGGTGACAACAAAAAAACCTCACTTTCATTAGAAGATATCAAATTACCTTTTATAATTTTAGGTCTTGCCTTTATTGGAGTAGCAATTTTCATGTACTTCTCTAAAATCGAAGATCCTGCAAAAGAAGAGGAAGAAGTAGTTAAAGTTGCACACGAAAAATTCAATATTCTTGACTATCCACAATTATATTTAGGAATGTTAGGAATCTTTATTTATGTTGGAACTGAGGTAACTATCATTAGTAACTTACCAGCTTTATTACATACTTCTGAATTCGGAAATGTATTAGAAGATGCTATTGCGCCATTTATCGCCCTTTATTGGGGAAGTTTAATGATTGGTCGCTGGAATGGCGGAGTTAACGTTTTCAACACTTCAAACTTAGTAAATACGGCACTTAAATTTATTGTTCCTGCAGTTGCATTTGGAGTAATTATTGGCGCTAATATATTTGCAGCACACGACGTTTCTTCTTTCTATATTTACCCGCTTTGGATTTTATTGTTTATCGCAATAAGTTTTGTTGGTGGTAAAAATGCCGGAAAAACTTTAATGCTTTTCGGAATCTCAGGCTTATTAATGATGCTTGCAGGATTAGTTTATCCAGATCCGTCTATTGCTAAATTCTTCTTTATCTCAGGAGGTTTATTCTTATCTATCATGTGGCCTTCTATCTTCGATTTAGCGATTGCAGGTTTAGGAAAAAACACAGGAAAAGCATCATCTTTCTTAATTATGATGATTCTTGGTGGAGGAGTTATTCCTTTGGTTCAGGGAAGTATCTGTGATATCGACCTTACAAGTCCAGGTGGAATTTTTGGAATTACATGGACACATTTCTCTTATATCGTACCTTTATTAGGTTTTGCATATTTAGGATTCTACGGTTTCTATTGCCCTAAAATCTTAAAAAGACAAGGAATTGATCATAACGTTCAAAGCGAAGGCGGAGGTCATTAATTCTTTATAAAAAATTCAAATTTTAAAAAATCCCAAATTCCAATTTTATCGATTGGAGTTTGGGATTTTTTTATTGCTTTTTTCACCAGACTTTACACCTTTGAACCTTTGCAACTATGTTCCTTTGAACCTTTTTGAAAACTATTTTGCCGTAATAATAGCGTTTAAATTTTTCTTGAAAACCGCTTTATTTTGCGCTGATAATGTATAAGTAACATCTTTATCAGCATGAACAATCACTTTATCAATATTAGCCTCTAAAAGTGCTTTTGGGTCTTTAATTTTCAACGTACAAGCACCGTCAAAAAAACCATCATCTTCTATTGTCTTTTTGGCATCAATAACAGTTCCATCGCTTAATACTGCTGAAATAGTCATTGTGCTATTTAAAGTACTGGAATAAAAGCCATCCATAACTAATAATAACCGATAAGAATTTTTCAGCTCAGGACCTTTAAACTCGTGGCGTGTAATATTATATCGCAAACCTTTGGCAAGAGTTTGAAATTGAACCGAACAATCCAATTCATAAGTAGCTACATCACCAGCCTCATTTACGGATGTTAAAACTTTCGCTTGCGCATTTACGGAAATATTAATTACCAAAAACGCCAAAATCAGGATAACTTTTTTCATATATACTTCTATTTTAGATATATAAAAGTAAAAAAAAACGCCATCTTTCTAACGAAAGTGGCGATTTAAATTATTTTAAAAGGATAAATTATTTATTTCCTTTTTCGAAATCAGCTACAAACTGAGCAAGCCCAATATCAGTTAATGGGTGTTTCAACAATCCGTAAATTGCAGAAAGAGGTCCAGTCATAACATCAGCACCAATTTTAGCACAATTTACAATATGCATTGTATGACGCACAGAAGCAGCCAAAATTTGAGTTTCGTAACCGTAGTTATCAAAAATCAATCTAATTTCTTCAATCAATGCCAATCCATCTGTTGAAACATCATCCAGACGACCAATAAAAGGAGAAACATAAGTAGCTCCGGCTTTTGCAGCCAATAAAGCCTGACCTGCAGAAAACACAAGTGTTACATTCGTTTTAATCCCTTTATCAGAAAAATATTTAGCAGCCATAACACCTTCCTTAGTCATTGGTAATTTTACCACGATTTGGTCATGTAATTCAGCTAATTCCTCACCTTCTTTAATCATTCCGTCATAATCCAACGCATTTACCTCAGCACTAACATCTCCCTCAACAAGGTTACAGATGTCTACATAATGCTTCAAAATGTTGTTTTTTCCAGTAATACCTTCTTTTGCCATCAAAGATGGGTTAGTAGTTACACCATCCAAAACACCTAAAGCCTGTGCTTCTTTAATTTGAGCTAAATTAGCCGTGTCAATAAAAAATTTCATAATTATATCTATTTAATTGTGTTCCTGTTTTTTTGGGCGTGTCCCAAGGGCCAGGCTTTCGGCTATATCTTTTGTTCCGTTTCACTTCACAAAAGGATACCGCCTCTATCCTTCACGCAAATCCGATGCAAAATTACAATTTATAATTTCCATAAAATAAAAAACTAAAAAATAATTCCAAATAGAAGCAATAAAACCTTTAAACAAAAAGCTAATTTTATTTTTGTATTTTTAGAAATTAAAATTCCCCGTAAAAGTGCTAGAAGAAAACTTTCAACAAGACGTCAACAATATTCAAAATATTTCCATTGTCCCAACCTTACTAAATGTTATATGCCAAACTACAGGAATGGGTTTTGCAGCAATAGCAAGAGTTACCGAAGACAGATGGATTACTTGCAGCGCTGTAGATAATGTTTCATTTGGACTGAAACCAGGAGATGAATTACAAGTAAAAACAACAATTTGTGACGAAATCAGACAAGAGAGAAAAGCTGTAATAATTGACAATGTCAGCGAAGATCCTGTTTTTCGCAATCATCATACACCGGCAATGTATGGACTTCAAAGTTACATATCAGTTCCTATTATACGCAAAGACGGACGGTTTTTTGGAACATTATGCGCAATCGATCCAAAACCTAATGAATTAAAGACATTTAAAGTTCGTGAAATGTTCAATTTATTCGCAGACTTAATCTCATTTCACCTTACCAGTATTGAAGAAGCCAACGAAAATAAAAACATTTTAGAAGAAAAAAATATACTTCTTGAAAAAACAGAAGTAGAAAAAAAAGAAGCCGAAAGATTAAAATCAGATATTGAAATCACACTGATCGAGAAAAATATCTCACTCGAAAAAATGAATAATGAGCTTGAAGCCTTTAATTATATTTCAAGTCACGATCTTCAGGAACCTTTACGGAAAATTCAGCTTTTTACAGACATTATAGAACGAGATGAAACTAAAAACCTTTCGGAAAAAGGCATAACAGCTTTTCAAAAAATACGCTCCTCGGCTTTTAGAATGCAAAATCTAATAAATGATCTTCTTATCTATTCAAAAACCAAATTTGACGAAAGAAAGTTTGAATCGAAATCCCTTAATAATATTGTAAATGATGTCAAAGACGACCTGTCTGAAGAATTAGAAAACAAAACTGTACTTTATGATGTTTCAGATCTTGGAAGTCTTTCTGTAATTGAATTTCAGTTTAGACAATTGTTATACAACCTTTTAAGCAATTCAATAAAATTTTCAAATCCCGAAAAACAATTAATCATTACCATACGCACAAAAATTATAGAAGGATCAGAATTAATACATGAAAGACTTTCTCCAAATACGCAATATTGTCAAATAACCGTTTCAGACAATGGTATTGGATTTGATCCATTATACAATGAAAAAATATTTGGTCTTTTTCAGGCTCTAAACACAAAACCAACAAAAAGCACAGGAATTGGTCTTACAATCGTAAAACGAATCGTAGAAAACCATAATGGTTTCATCAAAGCGGAAGGAATTTTAAATAAAGGAGCTAAATTTGATATTTTCATTCCTGTTGAATAATTCAAAAAAAGCTCCAAAATAGTTTATTACAATTTATAATGATTCATAAGCATCTTTTCGTAAACCTTATCCGGAAGCGCACGCTTTAAAACGATTGAAAATTTCTGCATAAAAGCACCAACTTTATAATGAACATTCGGCTTCTTTTGTTGCATAATTTTATAAACAAATTCCGCCATTTCATTCGGATTACTTCCTGCATCTACATGATCGTTCATAGTTGCAAGCGTCTCTCCATAAACTTTTTCATAAGCTGAACCTTCTATAACTGGCGCATGATAACGGCCGGAAGCAATATTAGTTGCAAAATCACCAGGCGCTACATTCGTAATTTCAATTCCAAAAGATTTAACCTCCATACGCAAAGCCTCCGTAATTAACTCCAAAGCTCCTTTTGATGCCGAGTAAACACTGCGATACGGCAATCCCATATAACCGGCAATCGAAGTAATATTAATAATCAAACCTGATTTTTGCTCGCGCATTTGTGGCAAAGCAGCTTTCATAACTTCAATTGGACCGAAAAAGTTAGTCTCAAAATTATTCTTAATTTCCTCCATCGGAATTTCTTCTAACGGACCGGTAATTCCAACCCCTGCATTGTTAATCACAACATCCAGTCTTCCGGAAGTCGCAATAATTTTAGCCACCGCCGACTTTATAGACTCAACATTTCGAACATCCAAAGCCACAAGCGGAAAAATAGAATTCAGTACTTTTTCAGGATTTCTACTCGTTCCGTAAACAACGAAACCTTTTTTATGTAAAAATTCTCCAATTGATTTTCCAATCCCTGAGGATCCTCCGGTAATTAAAACGACTTTATTCATTTTGAAAAGTTATGTTTTTTTTTGGTTATTAAGTTCCAGTATTAATCATTTTCATCGAAGTCAAATATACAAAACAAAGCCTGTTTTCTAATTGATACTTTTCGTCTTATTAATGGTCAAGCCAATATTTAAATTCAAGTTTTGTTTCCAATTCTTTTATCAGGATTGAATCCGTTACTTCTCTTGAAAAATCTACAAGAATTTTATTGTGATCAATAGTAGAATATTTTAGTACAAAATATTTATTTAATTTGAATCCGGAATTATCAGGGCAAGCTCCCACATTTCTTCGATATAATTTATTATCCAGATAATATTTCACATATGCATCACTAGATCTTCCGGCTGGTTTACATAAGGTATATCTACAAATTGTTTGTCCCGGATGTTCATTAATTTCTTTTTTATAATTTAAATCTTTCACAATAAGATAAACGAATCCAATTAATAAAAAGACAAAAAATAATTTTGAAATTTTTCTTTCATCTATAAAGATTTCTTTAAGTGCATATTAGTAATAAATATTGATTATAAACCTGAAATCTGAACTTATATAATACTTATCTTTTAACTTTATGAAAGGTCCAAAAATAAAAAAATCCTCCATAAGGAAGACTACTTTTGTATTAATTAATTCAAGTTGCTAGTTTAGAGGTAATAAAAAAACAAAGCACAGGTTCAGTAAATTTGTTTTGCGAACCAATAAACCTTACCCATGCTTTGTAAAGACAAAATTATATCAATTTTTTGTTTAATAGACGATATTTTACAAGGAATTAATCATCCGGAAGATGTAAGAAGACATGTAAGTGACAGCGAAATTATCCTGACAGCAATTGTTTCTTCGACAAGTTTTTATGGCAATCACTGCTCAGCCATTAAGTTTATGAAAGAATATGGATTTATTCCAAAGATGCTTGATAA
>NZ_RCZH01000028.1 GCF_006438875.1 Flavobacterium pectinovorum | reverse complement strand
TCGATTTATGGAGATAGTGCTTATACTGATTACGGTTTAGAAGATTTTGCCCTAATGAAAAAATGTGTTTTATTAAAAATTCAAAGAAAGTCAAATGCTAAACGAACAGATACAATAGAGCAAAAAAATGAAAAGTTAAAAATGAGAAAAAGAGTAGAAACAACAATAAGCGACATAAAAAAAATGTTTCCAAGAACTATACATGCAGTAACATTAGAAGGTTTTTTGATAAAACTGACATTGTTTGTATTTGGACTCCAGTTAAATAAAGCAATCAACTAGCAACTTGAATTAATTACTTTCTTTGTGTCCCGTCTCGAAGTTTCGAGATCGGGATTGTATTTCTATGCGTAAAGTTAAATCTTAGCGCGCTCCTTTGCGGTTAAAATTTTTATGCCATGGATTATAGAGATAGAAATGATTTTTTTTTGCCACAAATTTTTAAAAATTAATTCGTAGTGATTCGTGAATTGGTGGCTGATAAACTTTACGAACTCTTTGCGGTTAAAATTTTTATGCCATGGATTATAGAGATAGAAATGATTTTTTTTTGCCACAAATTTCACAAATTTTCACAAATTAATTCATAGTGATTCGTGAACTCGTGGCTGATAAACTTTGCGAATCTTTGCGGTTAAAATTTTTATGCCACAGATTAGAGAGATAAAAATGATTTTTTTTGCCACAAATTTCACAAATTTTCACAAATTAATTCCTAGTGATTCGTGAATTCCTGGCTGATAAACTTTGCGAATCTTTGCGGTTAAAAATTTTATGCCATAGATTATAGAGATAGAAATGATTTTTTTTGCCACAAATTTCACAAATTTTCACAAATTAATTCGTAGTGAGTCGTGAATTCCTGGCTGATAAACTTTGCGAATCTTTGCGGTTAAAAATTTTATGTCACGGATTATAGAGATAAAAATGATTTTTTTTCACCACAAATTTTCACAAATTAATTCGTAGTGATTCGTGAATTCGTGGCTGATAAACTTTGCGAACTCTCCTATGTTTGCCCACAGATTTAAACGGGTTAAACGGATCTATACAGATTTGAAATTAAGTATCAGTGTAAACCCGTTTAATCTGTGTCATCAGTGTTCCATTTTTTACAAAGCTTTGCAAGTGTTGCGAACTCTTTGCTGTAAAATTCATCCCTGATTTATAGCTCCACAGGTTTTGGCATTGATCCGTTATAAAATCTATCCTTCAAAACATATCCTATTTTAGAGATTTTTTTTATCTAATAAAATAGGGTCTATTTTTAATACATACTGATTTTTGTTAACAATACTGTTGGTATCAATACCTATACTATTATATCCGTAAGGCTCATATTTTTGAAGATTGGAAACAGAGAATAGACCAACCACAGGAGTATGTGCTGCGTTAGCCAGATGCATAATACCGCTATCAGCTCCAATAAACAGTGCTGTATTGGCTAATACTGCCCCAATTTCGCGTATATCTTTGCTATAAAAACTCGTTGCCCTAAAATGTATTTGAGAAACATTTTCAATTGGTAAAATTTCAAGAATGTTATAGTCTCGTTCGTATTTTACTTTTAAAAGCTCATAAAAATCCGTCCACCAAAATTCAGATAAACATTTGTCACCAGTAGCGTATGTGAAAATTGCAATTGTTTTCTTTTCATTGTCAAACTTATTGGAAAGGATATCTCTGCCGTGAACTAATTCTGCAGTACTTAATTTCAGGTCGGTTTCTAAGACAGGCCCATCGGCAGTATTTAATGAAATACTTTTCAAAAAATTTCTAAAATTATATACCGGATATTTGGCGATATGCAGATAATCATTTGCTTTGGCACCATTTTCATTTAAATCGTCACCATAAAATTTAAAAGCAGCATTAGAGAATTCAACTGCCAGTCTGCCCGAAGACGACTCTTTGTCGACGTTTATAGCCATATCATACTTTTTACCTTTTATTTTTAGCCAGACTTTTAAATAAGCCACAAGGCTGTTAAAAGGTTTTTTAGGAAGCACAATAATCTCTCCTGTCTGAGGATAATTTTTTAGAATAATGGGCATTAAACCACCTTTAACAAACAGATCGATTTGCGCGTTAGGAAAAGCTTTGCTTACTTCCTGAATTAAAGGCGTAATCAAAAGTAAATTGCCCAGCCTGGCATTTGGTCTGCAGATTAATACTTTTTTTATTTGCGATGGGTCTTCAATTACTTTTTTGGACGTATTTTTAGAAACACCAATATTTTTGGTAAAAAAGCGCATTGTGCTTCTTCGTGCATTGTTTATTTTTTTTGAAATTTTCATTTTTGTACTTTATAAGATATTAAAAGCTATGGCAATAGCTTTTGTGGTATTTAATACTTATTTAAAATCAGGTTAACTTATATAAGGCTAAAACTGCACTACCATGCCGCCGCCAAACTGTTTTCCATTATAAAAAGGCATAATCATGGAGGTTACTTTATTTTCTTTTGAAGGGAAAATTTTGTTTTTCACATAAGGGAAAAGCCAATAGGCAGCTTTGGTGCTCAGTATTCCTATTCCGGCTCCGGCAGCAACATCAGTAAGCCAGTGTCTGTTGTTGACCATCCTGAAAACACCAGTTCCTGTTGCCACAATATATCCGCTGATTCCGTACCAAATAGACTGATCTTTGTATTCCTGATACAGAAATTCGGCTCCGGCAAAAGCATTTGCAGTATGTCCGGAAGGAAATGAATTAAATGACGAACCATCAGGTCTTTCTACATGTGTAATATCTTTT
The DNA here is from genome assembly GCF_006438875.1 of Flavobacterium pectinovorum. GTDB lineage: Bacteria > Bacteroidota > Bacteroidia > Flavobacteriales > Flavobacteriaceae > Flavobacterium > Flavobacterium pectinovorum_A. Next base: position 45,527 of record NZ_RCZH01000028.1, on the reverse strand, counting down.
AGGGCAAAAACCGTAACATTCATAATAAGAAAAGATGTAGCCAAAATAATTGATCGGTCTTTAAGATTGTTTTTTCCCTTAATACCAACAGCATTAAGCGCATAAACAGAAGCTGCAGGTGCAAATTGTGAAAAATCGTCAATAGTAATTTTACTATCAATATGTTCATTGACTTCTTCTTTTATCTCGGAATTAAATCCTTTGAGCCAATCACTTTCAAGACCAACAAGTCCATAACCAATCAAGACGCCGGGAATAATTAATTGTTTATAATTAAACTTTAAATTTTGAACGGTATCTTTTACAACAATACTATCTGATACTTTGCTTTGTGCATAAACAGTAGAAATTCCCAAAAGGAATAATAAAATAGCTTTTCGCATTTTAAAAAAATTAGGGATTAATGTTACCATGAGAATCAAACCTGAGTTGTTTTTTCTCCCAGTAAATAAGTATGATGATTTGAATTTTTATAAACAATTGCCAAAAGGCTGGGCAGCACAATTAACAATAAAGGCATAGCCACAATAAATCCTCCAATTACGGCTATAGCCAAAGGCTGATGCAACTCAGATCCTGTTCCGATCCCAATTGCTAAAGGCATTAATGCAATAATGGCTCCGATAGCAGTCATTAATTTGGGCCTTAAACGTGTTGAAATCGAATAAATTAAAGACTGATTGATATCTGAAGTAATTTTGAACGTTTCACGAAATTGCAGAAAAGTAAAAATGGCGTTTTCACTGATAATTCCAACAATCATAATAATTCCTGTATAACTGCCCACATTCAGTGGAATATTGGTTATAAAAAGCAATAAATAACTTCCTGAAATTCCTAACACCGAAATAAAAAGAATTACCAAAGCCGCTCTAAAATCCCTGAATAAAAACAAAATAACTCCAAAAACTAAAAGTGATGAAGCAATTAAAATCAGTAATAATTCTTTAAACGCTTGTTGTTGATCTTTATAAGCTCCTCCATATTCGATATAATAACCCTGAGGCAATTTGATGTTCTGGTCTATTTTTTGTTGAATTTCGCTCATCACACTTCCCAAACCGCTGTTGTCAAGTCTTGCTGTTACAACACTCATCATTTGCAGATTCTCCCTTTGTACCTCAGCACTTCCTATTTCCGGCGTAATCTTAACTAAATTTGAAAGTGGAATGGATTGTCCGCCTGGAAGAAATACTTGCAATTGCTTGATTTCATCCAGACTTCTTTTTTCTGAATTTTTATAGATCAGCCGAATCGCCGTAGCTTGCTCCTGTTCTAATAAAGTACCAATAACGTTTCCTTCAAGCTGCGTCTGCATCTGAAATTGCAAATCAGCGGGCGTGATACCATATTGGGCAAGCAAGGTATAATTAGGTTCAATGTGTATACTGGGACCGGCGAGAACAATACCATCAAAAACATCAGCTGTTCCTTTGGCTTTTTCAACCACTGCGCTCACACTTTGAGCTATTTTATTCAGTTTTTTTTGGTCATTTCCATAAATTTTTACTTCAATTGGAGAAACCGAACTCATCAGATCTCCCAGCATATCCCCTATCACTTGTCCAAAATCAATACGCAAAGCAGGCTGACTATTTTCTACCTTTGCTCTTATATCATCAATCACATCATTGGTAGTTCCGGATCGGTCCTTTTTTAATTGAATCAGATAATCTCCCGTATTGGGTTCTGTAATAAAAAATCCCATTTGAGTTCCGGTTCTTCGGCTATAAGCTTCTACATCTGGATTTTTAATGATTATTTTCTCTACTTCGCGCAACATTCGGTCCGTTTCTTCAAGAGAAGTTCCCGGTGGAGATTCATAGTCCAAAACAATACTTCCTTCATCCATTTCCGGTAAAAAACCCGTTTCAAGATTGGGAAGAATTAAGAAAATGGACACTATCAACAACAGGCAAAAACCAATACTCAAGACTGGTCTTTTAATAAAAAAAGAAACCCATTCCTGTTCTTTTACTTCGTGAATTTGGTGTTGTTTTTTCTCAGAAGGTTTTCTTTTTTTGGAAAGCATTAAATAAATAACAGGAAGCAATAACCACGTAACCAGAAAAGAACATATCAATGTAATAATCATAGTATCCGTGAGAACTTTAAAATACGATCCCGCTACTCCACTCATCAGCACAAACGGAATAAAAATTACAATGGTACTAATAGACGAACCTAACATCGCGGGAAATAGATAATTTATCGCTTTTTGCAATAAGGTTGCTACAGGTTCATCAGGATGTTCTTCGTGCGTGCGATGAATTTGCTCTACGACCACAATCGCATCATCTATTATTAACCCTAAAGCCGCTGCTATAGCTCCAAGAGTCATGATATTAAAAGTTTGTCCTGTAAAATACAATACGGTCAATGTTAATCCCAGAGTTACCGGAATAGTAATTAAAATAGTAGCACTTGCTTTTACTGATTTTAGAAAAAGAACCGCAATAATAATGGCCAAAAACAGTCCGATAAGGAGACTATCCGTAACACTTTTTACAGCATCATTTACAAAGTTTGCCTGTTCATAAAAGGGTTTTATGCTAATATCTTTTGGTAATATTGCCTTAAGATCCTGCATTTTTTTATTCATGGCATCAGACATCTCAATAAGGTTAGCATCAGGCTGTTTTATAACAGCGATCAGAATACTCTCTTTACCGTTTGCATTGACTTTAATGTATTCTTTTGCTTCTCTTATTTCGACCAGACAAATATCACTTAGCTTTACAATACCTCGACTGTTGTTTCGGATAACCAGATTCTCAAGCTCATCCTTTTTATCTAATTGTGCGTCGGTAACGGTTAAATACAAATGATGATAATCTGCCAGATAACCATTGGATTTTATAAAATTAGTTTCGTTCATTACCTGAGTTACCATTGCTGGCGTAATGCCGTATGCACTCATTTTTTGATAATCCAGCGAAAGCCAATATTCTTTTTCCTTTCCTCCTACAATTCTAATTTCGCTTGTTCCCTGAATCTGAGAAAGAAATGGTTTTATAGTATAAGTTGCAATCTTTTTCAAATCAACCGGAGATCGGTCTTTGCTTTCAATAGCATAGCCAATAACGGGAAGTATCGACGGATTCATTTTCTCAACCGTAACCTGAAGATCCGGTGGAAGATCATTTTTAATTTGATTGATTTGCGCTTCAATTCTGGTTTTACTCAAATCTATATCCGATTTCCAGTTCATGAAGGCCGAAATCTCACAGCTGCCTCTGCTTGTTGTGCTTCTGACTGTTTCTAATCCTTGTACTTTTTTAATGGCACTTTCCAGAGGTTTGGTCACCGTAATCATCATTTTGTCTACGGGTTGCTGACCTGCATCTGCAATGATTTTTATTTTAGGAAATGTAATCTCAGGAAACAATCCAGTCTGCATATTGGAATACGAAAAGATCCCTCCTAAAATAATCAGGAAGATAATGGTACTTAATCCGTTTTTATGTCGGGCAAAAAAAGGCAGCATAATAGCTTATTTATTTGTGATTTTTATTTTGATAGTATCTCCAACTCCGTAATTTCCGGTTAAGAGAATTTGATCTGATGGTTTCAGTTTTGGTGATAAAATTTCTACTTTATTCAAAGATTCGATTCCTTTTTTGATCGGAACTTTAACTGCTAAATCTTTTCCAACCACTTTCATAATCCAGAAATCCGTTTGTGTTTCATCACTCAAAACAGCTCCTTTAGGAAGACTAATGGTTCTAGTTGCAGCAGTTTTGTCGATTCTTACTTTCACAATTAAATTCTCAGGAATATTTGAATTTTGCAATGCTTTTAAAATAACATTCTGTGTTTGCGATGCCGGATCAACAGTTGGCATGTATTTTTGAACTTTTGTTTTGATAGTCGTTCCGTCAGGCAAATACACGTTTAATACGTCATTGACTTTTACATATCTTTTCAATTCATAAGGAAGGCTCAATACAATCGAAAAACTTGCTGCATCATTGATAACTGCCAATGCATCGCCTTCCTGAACATAATCTCCTTTTTGAACATTAACAGCCGTTACATAGCCATCGCAGGTTGCTCTTAAATTTATCGCACCGCCAAAACGAAGATTAGGATCGAGTTTATTAATAGTATTGCCCAGAACTTTTGCTTCACGGGTTTTAAGGGAAAAAAGAAGCTGATTTTTTTTAACAAAATCATTTGATACTGCATTAACAACCTCCAAATAGCCCGTTGTATTTGCTTTAATGGTATTTTTAATCAAATAGGATGTAGTTGCATTTAGATCAACAAAACTTTCAATTGCTGTGGTATCGATATTCGTCACTGTTACAGGGACGCTAACAACTGCGGGCACTTCGGTCGGAACTGCTTTGTTGCAGGAACCCAAAATAATGGCAATAGCCAACAAGGGTAGCACGAGGGTAGATATGTTTTTATTCATTGGATTTCCAGTAATTGATTTCATTAATGATCTGAAGTTTATTGACACTGTTTTGTGCAATGGCATCCTGAATAGAAATAATATTGCTAAGGGCAATAATATATTCGGTAATCTGAGCGTCTCCGGTAAGCAGCAGTTTTTTATTGGCTTCGATAAGTGCCTCTGCTACAAAAAACTGTGATTGCAGTACTTTATCTGTTTCAATGCTTTGATTGAACTTTTGATTGAGCAGCAACAACTGCTGATCATATTGTCTTTTAAAATTCTTATTGTAACTATCAATCGTAGAAAGCGCCATACTGTTTTTTTGATGCTGAAGATTTCTTTGATTTCCATCATAAATAGGAATACTCAATCCGACACCTGCACTGAATCCGAAATTTTTATATCCCTGATAAATAAAACTCGAATTATAGCCCGCATCTCCTAAAAGTGACAATGCCGGTTTATAATTATTATCAATGAGTTTATCTGCATTTTTTATTTTTAAACTGTCTACTTCAAACTGTTTAAAGAAAATAATCCTTTCCTGACTGTCTGCTTTAATACTCAAATCGGGATTTTTAAGTTTTACAAAAGTGGTATCCTTTTCACCCGTTAGATAATTCAACAATGCCAGATCATTTTGATATTGCTGTTTGAGCTGAAGTGCTGTTAATTCCTGCTGTTTGATAGTTGCATTAAAAATCAGATAATCGGTTTGTTTATAAATAGAACTTCTCGTAAGCTTTTTTAAAATGGTTTCTTCTTCTTTTAAAAGAGCCGTAATCTTATTGTTATATCCAATTTTTGTTTCGGTCCCAAAAGCAGCAATGTATTGTGAGATGATACTTTTATCCAGATCTTTGACCGCAATTTTTTTATTGACTATCAATGCATCTTTTATTAGCTTAAAAGATTCTGCCTGAGAATTGATTTGATTTTTTCCCAATATCCTTTGATTAAAACCTACAAGTGCTGACACAACCTGCCCATTACTTATAGCGGTATCATATCCATATCCGTTAATAACAGGAGCATAACTCGCATTAAAATTTCCCGCCACCTGAGTTTTATAAGTCGCTCTGTTGAGAAGACTGTCAAGTGTTGAAATCTTTATCTGGTTTTGATAATCTACTAATAAAGGAGAATTTGTCCTGGCCTTATGGATGAAATAAGTCAAATCTTTCTCCTGCGAGAACGATTTGATACTTACTAAAACAAGTATGAAAAAAAAATACCTTTTCATTTTTATGTTCATTTCAAAAATTAGATAAAATTACTTTACCACTAGAATCTTAAATGAACCCGGTATAATGGCAGCGCGCGGGTTAGGATTATCTGCTGATGCCGAAGGTGTTTTTCCAAAACTAGCAGTGGACAGATACAATGTACCTGTGGCTTTACTCATTGTAATTGTTCTGGCGCCTTTTATCGTAGGAACAGTTTCTAAAACGGTATAACTATCTTTGTTTTTTTGTTTCACTACAGTCAGAGTTCCTTCTCCGTTAGAGCTGAATATCAATTTGCGTTTCTCATCAAAAAAAACACCATCAGAACCTTCGCCTATAGGCAAAGTCGTTACCTGCTTGCCCGTAATAGCGTCTGTTACAATCATAAGTGAGTTTGCGCAAACACTAAAAAGCCTGTTATTTACCACATCCAAAGCCAATCCTGAAGGTTCTTCTCCCGGACCTATATCCCAGGTATTTACAACTTCTAATTTGACAGCATCAATAACTTTGATTTGATGGTTATCTTCAATGTTAACGTACACCAATCCTTTACCATTTGTTACAGAAAATTCAGGATTTCCTCCCAAAGGAATTGTTTTTACAACTTTATTGGTAACCGCATCCAAAACAGTAGCGTTATTACTCTTTGCATTATAAACAAAAACTTTTTCAGAAAACGGATCGTATAGAACAGCGTCTGGTTTTACACCTTCAATTGCTACTTTTTCAATAAGTTTAAAAGTTTTTAATTTTACAATAGTAACAGCGTTGTCTTTCCCGTCAGTGATAAAAGCTTTATTGAGTTTATTAGCTATAGCAATACCATGAACGCCTTTTGTATCAGGAATTGTTGCAATAAGTTTTTCAGATTTCAGATTAACAACATTTACAACACTACCATGAGAAACAAATAAATTCTGAGCTGCTTCATCAATTGACAGATAATCCCAGCCTTCATCTCCGGGCAATTCAATTGCATGTGATAGTTGTAAGTTTTGAGCCATCAGAAAATGAGATGACAATACTGCAGCAATTATATATAGATATTTCATTATTAATGATTTATAATTGACACAAAGTTCATTCTCAATTTTGAATTAATTCTGTATTTCGTCGTAAGATCAATTAATATTTAAATATTTTTCATCACTAAATTAAGGTTTGCTGCCAGTGATAATTTTGAATTGTATTTTCTTATTTTATGATAAATACATATTAAAAGCAGCCAGAAAATATTTAGAAAAGAGGTCTATAATTATAAAACAAAATCTTAAATTTAATATCCTTTTTAAGATTGGTCAATTAACTAAAAAAACAAAAGTTTATGTGGTGGATATTTGCTTTACTTTCTGCTTTCTTTGCGGCGTTAACTGCAATTTTTGCAAAAATAGGAATCAAAGGTGTTGATACGGATTTAGCGACTGCGATAAGAACTGTAATTATACTGATTCTAGCTTGGGGAATTGCTTTTTTTAGGGGTGGAACAGATTCAATTCATACCTTAACCAAGCATAATCTGATTTTTTTATGTCTATCCGGAATTGCTACAGGACTTTCCTGGATATTTTATTTCAAAGCTTTACAGATCGGAAAAGTATCTCAGGTCGCTCCGGTTGATAAGTTAAGTGTTGCCATTGCAATAATTCTATCTATATTATTTTTAAATGAAAAGATAAGCCCTCTGGGAATTATTGGCGTTATTTTGATTATTGGCGGCACAATATTAGTTATATATAGCTAACAATAAGCACTCTGTATGCGTGATACAACTTTACTTTTAAAAAATAGTTTCACCTCAGTTGAGGTGAAACTATAACATTAAAATTAGAAAACATCTCGTTTCCTGAGGCTTTAAATTATTGGTTTTGAAACTAAAACTTTAAAAGGTTGGATAAAAATATACGAATTACCTTTTGATAGTGGGAAAATGGATTAGTTATAAAATCATTCCCTTGAAATTAGGCAAAGGATATGCTAAAGGAATCTTTGCGCAAAAGTCCCATTATAAACTGGTTTCAAAGCTGTCAGACTCATCCAGCCAGGCTATAAATAATTTATAACCAATTGAAAATACTATTGGTCCGACAAACAATCCAATAAATCCCGACATGATAAATCCGCCAATTACCCCAAGGAAAATAACAAGCATAGGAACTAATGCTCCTTTGCCCAGCAAAAGTGGTTTTAGAACATTATCAGAAAGTCCACTTATAATAAAAAAGACAGTCCAAAAAATCGCATAACCGGAATCTCCCGTAGAGAAAAGATAAATAATAACCCCAATATTAATAATAAAAGGTCCGATTTGCAAAATGGACAATATCAGGCATAATAAAGTCAGTATTCCGGCATATGGAATATCTGCCATAAAGAGCCCAAAAGCCTGGATAGCACTCTGAATTACGGCTACTCCCAAAACCCCTTTTACCACTTGATGAATAGTGGAAACCGAAATTACCAGAATTTCATCTGCTGCATTTCCAGCGATTCTTTTAACAAACTTTATTGCTAAGTTCTTAGCCTTTGGCGATACCAATAAAATACCCGAAATGATAATAGAGAGGATAAACTGCACAAAAGCGATTCCTGAACTTAATAACCCTCCCATTACTACAGAAGAAATTTCTTTTATCTGAGTTTGATATTTAAAAAAGCTCTTTTCTAAATCTGTTGACAAGGAAAGTAAAAAATCATAAAGAGGCTTTCCAATTACCGGCCATTCTTTGATTGTTTCGGCTGGTGTTGTCACTTTAAGTGTTCCTGCCTCAAAACTGCTTTTCAATTCTAAAAAATTAGATGCCGCAGCGTTTAAAAAATATACAACGGGCAATAACATCAGCCCTATAATAGCAATCGTAATAAGAACGGCCGCTAAGGTTTTTCTACCCTTTAATATTCTTTGAAGAAAATTAAAAAAAGGATAAAAAGCAATAGCCAGTATAACCGCCCAAAGTGTCGGCAATAAAAACGGTAACAGTAGTTTAAAACAAAACCCAACAATCAGGATAATAAAAAACAACTGTAAAATAGTTTCAAAGAGTTCTTTGCGGTTATTCAAATTAGAATTTTTCATTTTTATTTTTTTAGAGAAATTTAAAACATGATTTATTAAAATTATTTGTTTTGAAAAAAATTAGCATCCGAAACCAATTGGCCTATCAAAATTACCGGAAACAAAAACACCTGTAATAGCTTCAACCTGAATCAGTGATCTGACTATTGAATGAAGTCGTACAATTTCCCCAAAAGATGATTCTATTAGGGGAACACCTTTATGGCTTGTTATTCTTGTTCCTATTTTTATTTTACAGCTAATATCCTTTATGATTTTTTTTGTAACAGAAAAGCAAAACTTTATTCTAGTGTTAATCAATTTTGTTTTAACTGCTTGCCATTTTACATCTTACTAAAATATTATTAAAGCAAAAGTAATTTTTTATTTCATTGAATTTGAAGCACTTTGATCTAGAGAAAAAAGATTTAGCTCTTGTCAGTACAACACTCTACATCAGGAAAAAAAACATTTCTATTCTAATATTGATTTTTTCCACTTCATAAAAACAAAAAACAAGTCCTAAAAAACCAAATAACATGGACGCAAACACACTAAATCAGACCGAAGCTTGGATAATTGCCCTGCTGTTTTTTATATTAATGCTTATTTCAAGCTTTGTTGGAAAACTCTTCAGAAATTATATTCGAACTACAAAGCACACAAAAGAAAAATCAACCGAAACTAGTAATAATGAGTATGATTCGCGAAGAAAAATTATTATTGAAGAAACAAATGATATCGGCACCGCAATAACATCTCTCGTCTTTTGGGGGAGAAAGAAAAAGTTTCTCAAAGGATCAACGTATTAATAAGGTGGAATTACTCCGCATGTGATACAAAATTCCTGTAGTAAGCAAACGTTTATGACGAAACCATTCCTCATACAATACTGATTTAAAGCAAATTACCTTTTATGTAAAAATACAGGCATATCCTTTGCCTAGTATGAGTCAAATTAATATCAGAATAGAGTATTTATCGCTTTATACTAATAAAAGATGATGCAATCTTAAAATTGGAAATAACAAATCAGCATTAAAATGTCTTTTAGATCAATCTATGAATCAATAACAAAATTTGTGTTGATGATTCTTTATGAAATTTAAATTCAAAATACATGAAAAATAAAGAAATAATTATAGAAGAAAGTGAATTTGATTTCATCAGAGAATTAATAAATACTTCTCCAATAAAAACAGATAAAACATATAATTCTACACTTAAAAGACTGGAAAAAGAACTAAAATCTGCCAAGGTCGTTAAGAATGAAGATATGCCAAATGATATTGTAAGATTGCATTCAAAAATTACGATAAAAATAAATCCTAACTTAATTAGAGATTTTAAAATCGTATTACCTGAAAAAAGTAATCTAAGCGAAAATAAATTATCAATACTTTCTCCTATGGGATTAGCCCTTTATGGATATGCTGTCGGCGACGAAATTTTATGGCAATTCCCTTCAGGAGTAACTAAAATCAAGGTCCTCAAGGTAGAATAACTTTAAGAACGAAGGCCTTAATTAATACAACATAATTTTATAAAAAGTAGTAAACTTTGAAAACAATTGAACATTCATACGGAGCCGATTTAGATTGGATAGCTCCTTTTGCAAAAAAACTGGGAGGAAAATTCAAAAATAATTTTATAATTGTGCCTACTGGAATTTTTACGGGAACAAGATATGTCCTTGATTGTGGAGACGATATTGTTGCCTACTATGTTGATGTGACCAATAATAGAGATGTTAACTTAATTCAAAAAAACAAAAACAATGATTTTATCGGAATCTATTATAATCTAACTGAAGGAGAAGTTACCTATTCCAGTGATAGTTTTTCTCAAAATGTAGGACGCTGGCAATATAACTTATTAGTTATGGACAGCGCGTTAGAAACCAATTATCAAATTAAGGCTGGAAGCAGGTCGTTTGTACTTTGCATTTTTATTAAAAAAAACAAGCTGGCTTCGTTGTTATAAAAAAATAATAGTATGCTTCAGGATATCGATAAAATAACAGATCCTAAAAAAAACACTATCATCCGATTTGACCGTATGAGTAATGAGAGCTATCATTTGATACAAGATTTACAAAAATTAAAAGTTGGAGGGTCCATATTTGATCTAAACCTAACAGGAACTGTTCATTTATTATTGTCAAATTTTTTCAAAAAAATGTCAAGCACCAGAATTATTATACAAACAGTAAATGAAGTTGACCTGGCTAATATCGTCAAATGTCAAATGTTTCTAATCAACCATATTACCGACCAATTTCCTTCCATACTTTTAATGGCACGTAAAGCAAATATGTCTGAATCTAAATTTAAAAATTTATTTAAAAAAATAACCGGTAAAACCCCGAATGCCTTTTTTATGGAAAACAAACTTCTAAAAGCAAAAGAACTTCTTGAAGAAAACAATTTGACAATATCACAAACTTCAGATCGTCTAAGTTTTAGTAGTAACTCCTATTTTGCCTCAAAATTTAAAGAGCATTTTGGATTATCACCTAAAATGTTTTTGAACCAATTATAGCTTGAATACTATCTTTTTATAATTAATTTCGGAGTTTTCCATAGTCAATCTTAAAATAAAACTATCGGTCAACTTAAACCAATTAAGTCTCGCGATTCCAATTTTGCTATTCTCATTGCGCCGACTACCCGAATTTCGGCAGCTATTGTAAAAACTTTTTTTTTATAATCTACTTTGATTTTTTGCTGCGAATTTGTAATTTGGTTGCTATCCTTTATCAAGGATCATAACCCTAAATTCTACGGTTACGAGAAAATTTGTGATTAGTAAAAAAGAATGTGGTAAATTTCAGATCTGCCTGAAATCGAAAACAGTACAGGTTTTACTTATCTCAGAAGGATTCAGAAGTAAAATCCCTTTTTTACTTAAGAAAACACTCGTTTAATATAATAGTATATCTAAATTAATTATATGGAAACAAAGCCGGATGTAGTGATTATTGGCGGAGGACTTGCTGGTTTAACAGCGGCTATACATCTTTCTAAAAAGGGATTAAAAGTAATCGTAATCGAAAAATCCGATTATCCCAGACATAAAGTTTGTGGCGAGTATATTTCTAATGAGATTCTGCCTTACCTCCTATGGCTTAACATCAATATTTCAGAACTGAATCCCACCAATATTTCTAAATTCGAATTTACCACAAATAATGGAAAAACAGCAACTGCAAAACTTCCATTAGGCGGCTTTGGCATTAGCCGATATGCGCTCGATAATTTTTTATATCAGAAAGCATTAACGAACAATTGTACTGTTATTAAAGAAACCGTAAATGCTGTTTCTTTTAGCAACGATCTTTTTACTATTACAACTCCAAATCACGTTTTATCTGCTAAAATAGTTTTAGGTGCATTTGGCAAACGGTCTAATATAGATCAGGTTTTAAACAGAGATTTTATTACTAAAAAATCACCGTGGCTGGCCGTTAAAGCACATTATTCAGGCGATTTAGATAATGATCTTGTAGCGTTGCACAACTTTAAAGGTGGCTATTGTGGCGTTTCAAAAGTCGAGGATAATATTATAAATATTTGTTATCTAGCAGATTATAACACCTTTAAACAATATAAAAACATAAACGATTATCAGCAAAATGTACTTTATAAAAACAAACATCTCAAATCTGTTTTTGAAAATAGTACACTCCTTTTTGATAAACCAATTACGATAAGCCAAATCTCTTTTGATAAAAAACAGCCTGTAGAAAACCACATTTTGATGATTGGCGATACAGCCGGATTGATTCATCCGCTTTGCGGTAACGGAATGGCGATGGCAATTCATAGCGCAAAAATAGCATCAGAACTCATTGTAGATTATTATTCTGATAAAACAATTTCGCGCCAATTATTAGAAAAAAATTATACAAAACAATGGAAAAAACATTTTGGTAAAAGATTGTTTATGGGCAGAATTCTGGCGCAAATTTTAATCCACAAAACCATTACAAATATGCTCGTTGTAATCGCAGTATCTTTTCCCGGCATACTTCCTCAAATCATCAAACAAACGCACGGCAAATCTATAACAATCAATTCAATGGCCATAAACACTAAACATAGAACACTCGAAACCGAAATAATGGACGATTTTTCTCTTCAAGGAGAAGAATTACAAGAGGCATTAGACAAAATTGCAAGTATTAATCAGTTATTAGGGGGTAACAAACTTACACTTCATGGTATAAAAACGTTATTACAAAAATCTGATAGTACCGAAACAATTGTAATTGCTGATATAGGTTGTGGCAATGGTGATATGTTACGCATGCTGGCAAAATTCGGTCAAAAAAATAAGCTGAATTTTAAACTTATAGGTATCGATGCAAATGCATTTACAATAAATTATGCAAAAAGTCGCTCCGTTGAATATCCAAATATCGAATATGTGTGTGTAGATATTTTTAGCGAAGATTTTATCACAATAAAGTATGATATCGTTTTATGCACCCTTACGCTGCACCATTTTACCAATGAGGAAATATTAAATATAATTACTATCTTTAATAACAATGCCGAAGTTGGTATTATTATTAACGATTTGCATCGCAGCAAAATAGCCTATCGGCTTTTTAAAATGATTGGTATTATTTTTAATCTAAACAGAATGTCACGCGAAGATGGACTTGTATCTATTTTGAGAGGATTTAAGAAAAATGAATTAGAAAACTTTTCAAATAAACTAAATTTTAAAAACTATACCATAAACTGGAAATGGGCTTTTCGTTATCAATGGATAATCGCTAAAATATGAGTGTAAAAATAATAACTGTTGCAAAGCAACTACCGCAATATTCCCGTAAGACGTCAGATATAATCCCAATGTTAGAAGGGTGGCTGCACGGACAAGACGATCGTTTTATAAGAAAAGTAAAAAAGATATTTGAAGGCGCGGCCGTAGACAAACGCTACTCTATCATGGATCCTGCAGAAGTTTTTACAGCAACTTCATTTGAAGACAAAAACGATATCTATAGTCGGGAAGTAATTATTCTTGGCGAACAAGTATTAGAGAAAGCTCTTACTAAAGCAAATTGGAATCCGCAAACGCTCGATTACATTATTACAGTAAGTTGTACAGGCATTATGATACCATCATTAGATGCATATCTAATCAATAAAATGAAATTAAGACAAGATATTGTACGGCTTCCCGTAACTGAAATGGGTTGTGCTGCAGGAATATCGGGTATTATTTATGCCAAGAACTTTCTTAAAGCTAATCCGGGCAAACGTGCTGCGGTAATAGCGGTTGAATCGCCTACAGCAACATTTCAGCTTGATGATTTATCGATGCCAAATATAGTGAGCGCTGCAATTTTTGGTGATGGAGCTGCCTGTTGTCTTTTATCCTCTTATGAAGAAGATTATGGTCCCGAAATACTCGATGAGCAAATGTATCATTTTTATGATGCCGAACATATGATGGGTTTTAAACTCACCAATACAGGTTTGCAAATGGTTCTGGACATTGAAGTTCCCGAAACTATTGCATCACATTTTGAAGATATAATTCATCCCTTTTTACAAAAAAATAATTTAGAGATTAACGACATCGATCATATGATTTTTCATCCCGGTGGAAAAAAAATAGTAACTACAGTTGAATCCCTCTTTTCAGGATTAGGAAAAAATATCGATGACACAAAAGAAGTCCTCAAACAATATGGCAATATGTCGAGCGCAACAGTCTTGTATGTTTTAGAACGTATTATGGATGGAAATCCAAAATTGGGAGAAAAAGGACTGATGCTTAGTTTTGGTCCGGGATTTTCTGCACAACGGGTTTTATTACAATGGTAATTATTAGATAAAACTATTGAATTTGATTATTTGCATATAAAATTAGACACAGATTTTGCCGATTCGCTATTGCGAAAACGCACATAAAAACAGATTTTAAATGATTTCAAACCATTGAAATTTTATTTTAATTAAGAAAAAAAATCCGTTTTTATCCGCGTCTTTACAAAGTAAATCCGTTTTATCTGCGTTCAATTAAAAGCGGATTGTATGTGAACTATTTTTTTAATTTATTATAACAACATATTTACCAATAAATAAAACGGTTAAATAAAACAAATTATGGAATTGACCAATATTATAGCAAAATTACCGTACACTAAGCCTTTTTTATTTGTAGACGAATTATTGCATGCAGACGAAAACGGTGTTAGCGGAACCTATACTTTTAATGAGGATCTGGATTTCTATAAAGGTCATTTTAAAGATAATCCCGTAACTCCGGGTGTAATTCTTACCGAAACCATGGCACAGATTGGTATGGTTTGTCTGGGAATTTATTTACTGGGAAATAATTTCAACAAAGAAACCGTAATTGCTTTTACCTCAGCCGATATGCAATTTTTAAAGCCCGTATATCCTAACGAAAAAGTAACGGTGACTTCTCAAAAATCATTTTTTAGATTTGGTAAATTAAAATGTGATGTAATTATGAAAAACGAAGCCGGTCAGGAAGTCTGCAAAGGTATTTTGGCAGGAATGATTACTACAAAGCTATGAGAAAAAGAGTTGTAATAACAGGTTTAGGCATAACAGCTCCAAACGGGGTTGGAATTCCGGCGTTTACACATTCAATAAAAAATGGAGTATCAGGAATTAGGCATGATGCACAATTAGAGGAATTACAGTTTTCTTGTCAAATTGCCGGTCAGCCAGACATATCAGACGAACTTAAATCAGAATATTTTACAGAACTGGAATTAAGAGGTTTTAATAGCACAGGAATTTTATACGGCGTTATTGCCGGCATAGAAGCCTGGAAAAATGCAGGATTATCCATAGAAAACAATGAAGATCCCGATTGGGACAGCGGAACTATTTTTGGATCCGGCACTTCCGGAATTGATAAATTCCGTGAAAGCATTTATAAAATAGACGAATTACAGGTTCGTAGACTTGGCAGCACCGTAGTGGCGCAAACAATGAACAGTGGTGTCAGCGCTTATCTTGGTGGTAAGCTAGGACTCGGAAATCAAGTTACTACAAACTCTTCAGCCTGTGCAACCGGGACAGAAGCCATTTTAATGGCTTATGATCGCATACAATCAGGACAAGCCAAACGTATATTAGCTGGAAGTACCGGCGATAGCGGACCTTATATTTGGGGAGGATTTGATGCTTTACGGGTTTGCAGTTCTAAATACAACGATAATCCGGAACAAGGATCTCGACCAATGAGTGCATCCGCGGCAGGATTTGTCCCCGGAAGTGGCGCAGGTGCCTTGGTTATCGAAGATTTAGAAAGCGCCATAGAGCGAGGTGCAACCATTTATGCAGAAATATTAGGCGGAAATGTAAACTCTGGCGGACAACGCGGAAACGGAAGTATGACTGCACCAAACAGTACCGCCGTACAGCAATGTATTACTAATGCGCTAATTAATTCCGAAATTTCTGCAAATGAAATTGACGCTATAAACGGTCATCTTACTGCGACGACAAAAGACAGTCTTGAAATTGAAAATTGGACTAAAGCTTTAGGAAGAAGTAGAAACGATTTTCCATACATCAACTCTTTAAAAAGTATGACCGGACATTGCCTTAGTGCTGCCGGAAGCATCGAAAGTATTGCAGCAATTTTACAGCTTCATGAAGGTTTTATATTCGGCAACATTAATTGTGATGATCTTCATCCGGAAATTACAGCACTTATTGATCCGTTAAAAGTTCCTCAAAAAACTATTTACATTCAACCCAATATAATAGCCAAAGCAAGTTTTGGTTTTGGTGATGTTAACGCCTGTATCATCTTTAAAAAATTTCAAAAATAATCATATGAAAAAAGAAGAACTCATAGCCCAATTAAAAGTAATTATAAAACCTTACACAACAAATACGGAAGCCTTTGACAATCTTACTGAAGATACAGATTTCATTAACGACCTCAGCATCAATTCAGCCAATCTGGTAGACATTGTACTTGATATCGAAGAAACTTTTAATATAATAATTGAAGATACCGATATGCAACGTATGCTGGATGTTAAAACTGCAGTAGAAATCATAGAAACCAAACTTTCTGAAAAATGATTGGAAATGATGTCATAGATATCATACAGTCACGCCACGAAAGCAATTGGCAACGTAAAGGTTTTATGCAAAAAATCTTTACGCCTAATGAGCAATTAATGATCTCAAAAGCACCAGATCCCGAAATCACGGTCTGGTTGTTTTGGAGCATGAAAGAAGCGGCTTATAAAATTTACAATAGGCAAACAAAACGAAGAGAATTTATTCCTAAAAAATTAGTCTGTTCTATAGTATCACAAGACGACAATTCTATTATTGGAAAAGTGAATTGTGACCAAAATGTCTATCATACCAAAACAATTCTACTACACGAAAGCATCCATACCTTAGCAGTCAATTCTTTAGACGATTTAAAAAATGTAATGGAGATAGAAAACAAAAACATCATTAAAGACAGCAATGGCATTCCATACTTATGTAATTTTCTATCTAATACATTACAGGATGTTTCTATTAGTCATCACGGCAGGTTTCAAAAAGTGGTAACATTAGATCTAAAATAATATAATCGAGATTGAGTTTAATCAGCGTTTTTTTAGCTTTAAGTTTAAACTTAGTTTCAAATTATAAAATGAAACTGTAATCATTGAAAATGCAATATAAATAAGCATTTCAGTAATATGATTCAAATCCTGTTCTCCTCACACAAAAGTCATACTAAAAATTAAGACTTTTTTTATCCGTAAAATTCAAAACCAAATCAAAAAGTCTCAATTTATTATTCTTATCCATTTCAAAATTGAGCAGTCAATTTTATAAAATATCTCTGGAAATGAATAATCCATTCATAAATTTACGAAATATCGCAATCTAAAACTGCAACTTAAAAACATAAGGTATTGATTTTATTGAACTTATAATTTAAGGTATCTTATTTGCTTATTTGTTTGACATCAATTAAATAAATAAAACAGGTGATTACGTTTTTTCTTAATCTAGATTAATCGACAAACTTTTGTATCCTCTGTAAGTTTGTAAAAGAAATTTAATAATCTAAAATCAAAAAAAAATGAGCACATTTACAGTAAAAGACGGAACAGAAATTTATTACAAAGATTGGGGAAATGGTCAGCCAATAGTTTTTCACCACGGATGGCCTTTATCAAGCGATGACTGGGATGCACAAATGATGTTTTTCCTAAAACAAGGATACAGAGTTATTGCACATGATCGCCGCGGACATGGACGCTCTGGTCAAAGTTCTGAGGGAAACAACATGGAAACTTATGCATCAGACATCGCAGAATTAACTGTGGCACTTGATCTAAAAGATGCCATTCACGTAGGTCACTCAACTGGCGGTGGAGAAGTTATACGTTACGCAGCAAAATACGGAAAATTACGTGTTGCAAAAGCAGTAATAATTAGTGCGGTAACACCAATTATGATTCAAAACGAAGCAAATCCTGAAGGTGTGCCATTATCTGTTTTTGATGAAATAAGACAAGGTACAGGATTTAACAGAGCACAATATTTTTATGATTTTCCAATACCTTTTTACGGATGGAACCGAGAAGGACAAACTGTTCAGGAAGGAATTAAACACAATTGGTGGCGTCAGGGAATGATGGGTTCCGTATTGGCACATTATGAAGGAATAAAAGCTTTCTCTGAATCAGATTTTACAGAAGATCTTAAAAGTTTAGATATTCCGGTTTTGGTTCTTCATGGAGAAGATGATCAGATTGTACCTTACAACCAAGCACCTAAAGCTGCCGCACTTTTGAAAAACGGAAAACTAATTTCATATCCTGGTTTTCCACATGGTATGCCAACTACAGAAGCAGAAACAATCAATAACGATATTTTGGCTTTTATTAAAGCATAAGCTGATATTTCTTAAAACTAATCAAACTGCCTGTAATTTGTTTACAGGCAGTTAATCACTCCAAACTATGAACTCAATTCAACAACCCGCTTTTGATACCGTTACCGAAGCCTTACAATGGCTTAATCAGCAAGGTTTTACAGAAAACTTTAATCTGGACGAAAACTGTATCCGTTACAACAATAACACACAAACCATGTCACCTGATGATTTCAAAATTGAATATTTATTTCGTTTTGAAGGAGATACAGATCCCGGTGATGAAGATATTGTTTACGGAATTATATCCGAGATTTATAATATAAAAGGTGTTTTAACCAGCGCTTTTGGCATCTATGCAGATTCAGTTTCTGCCGAAATGATCAAAAAACTTTCAACACACTAAAACTAATTTTATGAAAGCAGATCTAATTTTATTCAACGGTAAAATTCATAGTTTCAATCCTGAAACTCCAAATATTACAGCGGTAGCAATCAAAGACGGAAAATTTATTGCAGTTGGAAATGACAGTAATGTAATGGAATTTGCCTCTGAGGAAACGAAAATAATCGACCTTCAGAATAAAAGAGTCGTTCCGGGAATCAACGATTCACACATTCACCTTATACGTGGTGGTTTAAATTATAATCTGGAATTGCGCTGGGATGGCGTTCCTTCTTTGGCAGATGCACTTAGAATGCTGAAAGAGCAAGTCGATCGCACACCAAATCCGCAATGGGTTCGTGTTGTGGGCGGTTGGTCTGAGTTTCAATTTGCTGAACGCAGAATGCCTACTTTGGAAGAAATCAATGCGATTGCACCGGAAACTCCTGTTTTTATTCTGCATTTGTATGACAGAGCCATTATGAACAGAGCCGCACTAAAAGCAGTTGGTTATACCAAAAATACACCAGCACCTCCCGGAGGACAAATCGAAAGAGATTCTAAAGGAGAACCAACGGGGCTTATTATTGCGACTCCAAACGCTATGATTTTGTATTCGACTTTAGCAAAAGGACCAACACTTTCTTATGAGCATCAGATCAATTCGACGCGTCATTTTATGAAAGAACTGAATCGTTTTGGAATCACAAGTGTTATTGATGCCGGAGGTGGATTTCAGAATTTTCCGGATGATTATAAAGTCGTAAATGAATTAAATGAGAAAAAACAATTAACCGTTAGAATTGCTTATAATCTTTTCACTCAAAAACCAAAACACGAATTTGAAGATTTTGAAGATTGGATTGATACCGTAAAATTATATCAGGGAGACGATATGTACCGCCATAATGGCGCAGGTGAAATGTTAGTTTTTTCTGCTGCCGATTTTGAGGATTTCCTACAGCCAAGACCCGATCTTCCTGAAAACATGGAAGCAGAATTGGAAAAAGTAGTACGCCTTTTGGTAGAAAATCGCTGGCCGTTTAGACTTCACGCAACGTATAACGAAAGTATTACAAGATTCTTAAATGTATTTGAAAAGATCAATCAGGAAATTCCATTTAACGGATTACCATGGATATTTGATCACGCCGAAACCATTGACGAACGTAATATCGAACGTGTCAAAAATTTAGGTGGAGGAATCGCAGTGCAAAGCAGAATGGCGTATCAGGGCGAATATTTCACAGATCGATACGGAGCAAAAGCAGCCGAAAATACTCCGCCAATTAAAAAAATGCTTGAAATGGAAGTTCCTGTTGGTGGAGGTTCTGATGCAACAAGAGTAAGCAGTTACAATCCGTGGGTTTCTATGTATTGGATGACCGCCGGAAAAACGGTTGGAGGTTTACAGTTGTACAATGAAAGCAAATTAAGCCGAGAAACCGCATTAGAATTATACACCAGAGGAAGCGCCTGGTTCTCTCAGGAACAAGCTAAGAAAGGAGATATTAGAACCGGAATGTTCGCTGATTTAGTGGTTTTGGATAGTGATTATTTTACTATCGATGACGAAGACATTAAAAAAATTGAAGCTGATTTGACTATTGTCGATGGAAAAATTGTGTATGCAAATGGAGATTTCTCCTCTTTTTCTCCACCTCATATTCCGATTTTGCCAGACTGGTCTCCAACCAATATTTACAATGGTTACCCAAGTAAAAGTAACTTGCAGAGCGCCATTGAAAAGAACGCAAAAGCAGATGCAAAACCAAGTCTGACTTCGCAAATACACAGTTGTAGCGGCAGTTGTGATGTTCATGCTCATAGCCACGATATTGCCAGAATGAGCAACGTGCCGGTAAATAATTATAACGCATTTTGGGGAGCGCTTGGGTGTTCTTGCTTTGCCTTTTAAACATATCGCATTGCATGTAATTAATAAAAAGTTTTTCAACACATAGAAACATAGCTTTTATGTGTAAAAAAGAGTGCTGAAAAGAAACCTATTTCTTTCACATAGCTAACTCTGTGTGTTTTAAATAAGTGAAACGCCTTTTTTGAGAATGCAAAATCTATGTCTCTATGTGTTTAAAAAAATCCCCCAACGGGTTAAACTTAAAATAAAATGACTGAAATTATAAAACAAATCCTTTATTCCGATTTAGGAACATCCTTCAATAATGCTGCAATTTTACTATTTAGAATATTATTGGCAGTAGAACTTTTCAGAGTTCATGGAATGAAGAAATTCAGAGTTGAAAACGGACAAAAAGAACATGTTCCAAATCCGTTGTATTTACCTGAAAAATTAAACGGATTAGTAGCCACTTTTTCCGACACTGTAGTTCCGTTTTTAATTATTCTGGGCATCGGAACCCGACTTGCAGTTCTTCCAACAATTGGTGTGACAGCCGTAGGATATTTTGTGGTGCATAGAAAAGATTCGCTCGAAGTACGCGACGTTCCTTATATGTATACTTTGTCCTTATTATTAATTCTTGCGCTTGGAGCAGGAAAATATTCACTGGATTATTATTTATTCAACCAAATTTAAAATGCTTCGTATTCACCTCAACTAAAAATTATGGAAATTCAAAAAAACATTTGGTACGTTACCCTGCTTCTCACGATGATAGCCGGATATTGCGACACGGTAACTTTTGTCGCAGCAGATTCGATATTTTCGGCGCACGTTACAGGTAACTTTATTGTCTTTGCTTATCAAATTATCAAAGGTTCAGATTTGCATGCGTGGGTAAAACTCCTCACCTTTCCTGTTTTTATTTTAGCCGTAATTGTTGGAGGACGAATTGCATTAAAAGCAACAAATCGGTATTCTATTTTATTTTGGGAAGGTATTATATTGGTTTTAAGCGGTATTGCTTGTTACGTTTTTGGCTATTTAGGAATTGTTTCACAATGGACGATTTACACCATTGCAATGACAACCGTATTTGCAATGGGACTTCAGAATGCTTTTGGAAAATTGTATACCAAAGAAACACACGGCCCAACAACCATGATGACAGGAAATGTTACACAGGCTTCTCTTGATCTAGGAAATTTATTAAAAAACGGATTAAAAGATGTTGATGTACTTTTAAGTTTCAAAAAACAATTAGTGACCATAATTGGCTTTCTTGTAGGTTGTTTTTTAGGAGCCGTTGCCGGAAAATTTTTCGGATTAGGAACTTTGGTTTTTCCGGGAGTTGCAATGATTATTTGTTATTATTACCACCGCGAAAACTAACCAAACACACATTTAAAATTGCAGATTTCTTCTAATATAGTATCTTTAAGATATGAATATTGGTTCTTTTTTATCTGCTAAAACAATACTATAAAATATATGGAAACTATAAAACTGGAATTAAACGAAAAAAAACATGGCGCTTTTAATCTTTATGTCGATGATAAAAAATTAGGCGAAATGACCGTAAGTATCAAAGACGATTTATTAACCGTTTACCATACAGGAGTTGAACCGGAAGCCGAAGGAAAAGGTTACGCAAAAAAACTGCTGGACGAAATGACATCGTATGTACGTGCTCATAATTTGATGGTTTTACCGCTTTGTCCATACGTACACGCACAATTCAAAAAACATCCGGATGAGTATCAAGATATTTGGAAAAAGTAATTGATTCTTTTATCCCCAAAGTCTGTCATTTCGAGGAACGAGAAATCACACTAGAAATTCGACAATCAAAATCGTTAATCAAAATCGCCAATCTTTGTCGAATTTCTAGTGTGATTTCTCCCTCTGGTCGAAATGACAAACTGAACGAAAATACTCTTATGGAAATGATTGCCATAGCCCCGATAGAAGTGAAAATCCTTTTATGTCTGCCGCGGCGGACATAAAAGATTGGAACGGATAGCGGGATTAGCTCCTGAAAAGAATTAAAATCTGCGTGAAAAATTAGCATTACAAAAAATATTAATAAAAAAATAAAACTCATGAATACAGAAATTATAACTGACGGCGTGCCTTTAGATCAAGCTAAAAAGGCTTTGATTATGATTCACGGACGTGGTGCAGGCGCTCATGATATTCTTTCAGTTTCAAGACATCTTAAGGTCGATGATTTTGCATTGGTGGCACCTCAGGCAGAAAACAGAACGTGGTATCCGTATTCGTTTTTAGTACCAATTGAAGAGAATGAACCTTCGTTTTCAAAATCATTAGAGGCGATTCACCAAGTTATGGTGGCGATTCAGCAAAACGGAATCGAAAAAGAGAATATCTATTTTCTAGGGTTTTCACAGGGAGCTTGTCTTGCTTTGGAATTTACAGCCAGAAATGCTGCCAAATATGGAGGCGTTGTTGCCTTTACAGGTGGACTTATTGGCGATAAGGTTTATGAAGATCATTACGAAGGAAATTTTGAAAACACACCAATTTTTATCGGAACGAGCGATCCAGATTTTCATGTTCCTGTTGAAAGAGTAAATGAAACAGAAGCGCTTCTTAAAAAAATGGGCGCATCGGTTACAAAAAAAATCTACCCAAATATGGGACATACCATCAGTCAGAACGAAATTGATTTGGCTAACGAACTTGTTTTTAGAAAAAAATAATGATTCAGATAACACGTGTTTACAGTGATACAAACGGCGAAAGTCATTTTGAAGACTTCGAAGTTCCGTTGAAAAATAATGGTGATATTGGTTTTTTATCTGATGATGAACCAGTGAAATCAATTGTTTTTAGAGAAGTTCTTCCATCTTACGATTACGATTTTCATAATGCACCGGACCGTCAATATATTATTTTACTGGAAGGCGGCGTAGAAATCGAAACGTCACTAGGCGAAAAAAGAATATTCAATACCGGATCAATTCTATTGGTGGAAGACACCACAGGAAAAGGACACAAAACAAAAAATATTGAGCCAAAACTTCGAAAATCAATATTTATAAAATTGTAAGAACCTAAACTTAATGGCTTTTTATTTCTTAATCTAGGTTAATCGATGCAGAAGTATAACAGACGTAAATTTGTATAAGAAAATCAATAACAAATTTAATATATAAAAACCATGGAAAATAAAATTTTAGGCTTACACCATATTACTGCAATTGCAGGTGACGCAAAACGTAATTTCAACTTTTACTCTAACATATTAGGATTACGTTTCATTAAAAAAACGGTGAATTTTGATGATCCGGGAACCTATCATTTTTACTTTGGTGATGAAGTAGGAAGTGCCGGAACAATCTTAACTTTTTTCCCTTGGGGAGAAGGAATTCAACAAGGAAGAAAAGGTTCAGGAATGGCAACAGAAATTGGATATTCAGTTCCAAAAGGAAGCCTTGATTTCTGGCAGAAACGTTTTGAACAATACAATGTAATTTACAACAAACCGGCTGAAAAATTCGGTGAAAAATATCTTACTTTCTTAGATCCGGATGGTTTAAAATTAGAATTAATCGAATCTAAAACAGGCGATAACAGAAAACCTTGGGAAACAGACGAAGTAAAAGCTGATGTGGCTACAAGAGGTTTCCACAATATCACTTTAACATTAAACAGCATAAAAGCAACTGCTGCAATTTTAACCGAAATATTTGGTTATAAATTGATCGATCAAGATGTAAATCGTTACCGTTATGCAACTGATACTGTAGAAAATGCCGCAATTGTTGACTTGGTAGAATTGGCTGATGAAAAACGCGGTCATGTAGCAAACGGATCTGTTCACCACGTAGCTTTCCGTGTAGAAAATGACGAAATTTTAATGCACTTTCGTGAAAAAATCGAAGAATACGGATTGTCTATTACACCTCAGATTGATAGAAATTATTTCCACTCTCTTTATTTTAGAGAACCAGGAGGTGTTTTATTTGAAATCGCTACAGAAAACCCAGGTTTTACAGTAGATGAAAGTTTAGAAGAATTAGGAAAAAATTTAAAACTTCCTGAACAATACGAATCAGACAGAGCTGCTATTGAAGCGCATTTGGTTAAAATCAATTAATTCTTTATATAATAATTGACAAAGTCCAATATTTAAAAAAAGCTCCAAAATCACGTGATTTTGGAGCTTTTAATTTTTTGTTACCAGCGAAGATTCAGATAATATAATCGTTAAAAAGAAATGCCGTTTTCCCACATTTCTTTTACTTCTTCCTTCGTATTTGGTAATAGTTTATCTAAAGTCTGCACAGCATCTGCCTGTATTTCTTCAATAAAGGGTCGTAAATCCTTGTTGTAGGCATCAAACGCTAATTGATAATCATCTTTATATAATACAAATGCATCAGCCAACGCAGTTGCTCCAATAATAGCCAGTGAACCTCCCATTCCTGCTGCCGGAGAAGCACAATAAGCTGCATCACCAACCAATGCTACTCTGCCTTTCGTCCAGGATGGCATTTTTATCTGACAAAATTCATCAAAGTAAAATGAGCTTGAATTCAATAATTCCGTCTGAAGTTCATGAGCTCGCCAACCCATATCGTTCATTTGCTGTGATACAATCTCTTTTAATTGCTCTTGGTTGCGAAAATCGTAGTTGATTTCTTTTTCTGTCCTGAAAGTAAAAATAACATCCGTCTTATTATTATGGGCATAAAGCGCCGCACCTTTATTCGGTTCTGCATACATTTGATAAGTTCCGTTCTCGACCAACAGTTTGTCTACAACAGTTATAGAAAAATATTGTCCAAGAAAATGAGCATAATCCGTTTCAGGGCCAAACCAAATTTTCCTTACCGCCGAGTGTATCCCGTCACATCCAAATACATAAGCGTATTGATCTTTAGAGCCGTCTTTAAAAGATACTTCGATATTATGCTCCGTTTCATGCAATGTCGTGATGCTGTTATTGAACTCCAATTTCACATCATTTTTTACCTGATCATACATCATAGTTAGTAACGAATCCCTTTCGATTTCAAATTCATCATCCGGCAATTCTTCTCCGGGCTGTCTCAAAATAAAGCTGTGACCTGTTTCATCACTGGCATTTTTAAACTCCCATTTTTCAGGACCAACTCTTTGTTTTTTTATCTCTTCAAAAAGTCCCATTCGCTTCACAATCTCAATTGTATCACCTTTTATATCAACTGGTGTACCGCCTTTTTTAAGTTCGGTTGCAATTTCTACAATAGTAACTTTATAACCTATTTTATTCATCCAATACGCTGTTATCAGTCCGGCAAAACTTGCACCCACTATCAGCACTTTTTTATTTGATTCCATTTTCTACATTAATTTAAATACAGTGCAAAGTTCCTCGCTTTACAGCATAAAAAAAATGGCAAATCAAAGAAGGTATTGGACTAATCGAAGTTTTTTCTTCTGAATGTCATTGCAGAAATCCCAGTTACTTTGGAAAACAATCTTGTAAAATAAGGATAATCAGCATAGCCAAGTTCAAAAGCAATTTCTTTTACAGACTTATCGGTGTGATAAAGGAGTCGTTTGGCTTCTAAAATAATTCTTTCCTGAATAAGGTATGAAACGGAATTACCTGTACTGCCTTTTATACACTCGTTAAGATACGGAGTCGAAATATTCAGCAAATCAGCATATTGTCCCGGTCGTTTTAAAGTAATGTAATTCTTTTCGAGTAAATTCCTGAAAGCTTTGGCTACTGTATCAGATCGCGAAAAACTATCTTCCGGTTTAATTACATTTAAAAATTGTGACAGTAAAAAGCCAATAAAAGTATTGCAACTGTCGCGTAGTAAAGGATAATACAGCTTATTTTCTTTTTGTCTGTAAAAGTTCAGACAAAGTAAAAAGCTCTCAGCAACAATCGAATAAGCTTCTGTTTCTAAGGAAAGTGGCGTTACAGGATTAAGCTCTTCCAGTATTTTAAGATATCCTGTATTTAGATTTTCACTATTAATGGATAAGGAGCAAACAATAATATCATCAATATCCAGCATTCTATGCACCTGATCCGGATGTAGATATACTACTGCCGGCGCTGTGACATGATGAGTTTCAAAATCAATCTCAATTATAACCGTTCCTTTTTCAAGGATGTGAAAAGTAAATCCTTCATCACGATGTGATTGTGTAGCTTCTTCTTTTTGTTGTGTGGTTCTAAAATCAGTCTTACTAATACTATTTTTATCAATAGAAATACCCAGGCTAAAAGTATTATCCATCGTATTAACGGGTATTTTATTTTTATTTTTCCGCATGTAAAAGTATTAGACAAATCAAAGTATAAAAGTACGTCAAAAAAAATCGTTATAAAATAGATCTTTATTTTAGTGACGTACTTTTACCCCGTTTTTTGATTTATTAATAATACTATTGTGTACTTAAAAATCTAAAACTATTACTATCAACTTTTATCTTATTATCGCTAAAATCGATATCAATTATTCCGGTTTTTCTTGGAGAAACACCGCTTTCGCTAAAATGAGTATGGAGAACATAATGCATTTTATTGTTTTTATCCCAAAAAACATCACCGTGACCAATTCCATTTTGCTTCACATTATTTCTATTGATTATCGGACTATCAGCAGACTTTTCCCAAGGTCCAAAAGGACTCTTGCTGGTTGCATAACCTACCGCATAATCCGGATTTCTAAAATCATTTGCCGAATAAATTAAATAATATAATCCATTATGTTTTAATACAGTTGGACCTTCTGTAACCGGCCAAGCTACATTTTGCGTGTTTTCCCAAGGTAAAGTTCCCGAAATACATTCCGTCAAAGTTTCTGATTTTATACTTTGAAGATCATCATTTATTTCGGCTACAAAAATTCGATTCCCATTAGTTAATCGAACGTGATACAAGTATTTTTTTCCATCTTCATCTATAAAAAGAAACGGATCAATTTGCTTTCCTGTTTCAATAATAGGCTTTTTTGATTCATTTTTAAATGGCCCTAACGGACTTTCACTGCTGGCAATAGCAATGTTTTCATTTGCCGTATAAATCATATAATACTTATTTTTATACTTCAAAACCTGAGGTGCCCAAAATCCTGTATCGCCAAAAGCATCCCCTTTTTTTAAAGCCAATCCGTTCTGGGTTCCTGCAGGACCACTCCACTTTTTTAAATCGGATGAAGTATAAACCATAAATCCTTGTCCATTCAATGGCGTATCGCCACCAGTCGTTCCATATAAATAATACATTCCATTATCATAAAATATTGTCGGATCTGCTAAAAGAATATTTTTTGATACAGTTTCAGTCGTTGCTTTCGTTGGATTCTTATCCTGAGAACAAGCTATGAAAACGCATAAAGAAGTTATTACGGTTATTATTTTTTTCATTTTTAATGGTTTTGGAATTCAATACTTAATTAAACAATTTGATTTTTAACGAACTGTATGTCATTTTGATCAAGGAGACCTGAACGATAGCGAACAGCAGAAGCAGTAAATTACATACGAAATTCCGCATAGGTAATCGCCAATCTTTATAGAGTTACTTGCGAGGATTCCTCATTCTTCGGAATGACAAAATCACCCCTATCATTCTCACATTTCACAATTATCTCATTATCAAATTATCTCATTATCTCAATTATCTCATTATCTCAATTATCTCATTATCTCATTCTCACAAAAAAACTATTTCGTCGAAAACTGATAATACGAAACCGTATGATATTTTTGTCCCGGTTTCAAAACAATCGGCGCAAATTTTGGCTGATTTGGAGCATCCGGAAAGTGTTGTGTTTCTAAGGCAAAAGCAGTTCTAAAATCGTCTTTGGCTCCAGATTTAAAGCTATTTTTTGATTGCATGAAATTTCCGCTGTAAAACTGTAAACCTGGTTCTTCTGTATAAATATCCAGCGTAATTCCAGATTTATCTCCGGAAATTGTAGCAGCATGATTCAGACCGTTTTTCTTAGTTCCGTTCAGGACATAATTATGATCATAACCTTTCCCGAATTCCAACTGTTGATCTTTGGATTCAATTCTTTCGCCAATCGTATGTTTTGAAGTGAAATCAAAAACGGTATTTTTAACCGATTTTAGTTCCCCTGAAGGAATTAAACCTTCATCGACAGGCGTAAATTCATTCGCATAAATCTGAAGTTCGTGATTTAGAATTGAACCGCTTCCTTCTCCATTCAGATTAAAAAAAGCATGATTGGTTAAATTTACCAAAGTAGTTTTATCCGTCGTTGCTTCATATTCCATTTTAATAGTTTGATCCGGTTCAAGCGTATAGGTCACTTTTACAGTCAGATTTCCAGGAAAACCTTGTTCTCCATCTGGTGAAACATAACTGAAAATCAATGTGTTTCCATTCGTTTTATTGACATCCCAAACTACATCCTGAAAACCTTTTATACCGCCATGCAAAGCATTTTTTCCATTATTTAATGGTACCTGATATTTTTTTCCTTCTAAAGTAAATTGTCCTTTTGCAATACGATTTCCAACGCGTCCGATTGTTGCACCAAAATAAGGTTCGGTCGAAATTTTATAACCTTTTGCGCTGTTCATTCCAACCACTACATCAGTTTGTTTTCCGTTTTTATCAGCAACCCAAAGTCCAATTAATCGCCCTCCGTAATTGGTAAAAGCTGCTTTTATTCCTTTGTTTTCAATCCAATATAAGCCGACTTTTTTACCGTCAATTATATTATCGAAATTTTTAGTTTCTAATTCGGCTTTAACCGAATCCGTTTTTATTTCAGAAGTTGTTTCAGAAGATTGAATTTCTTTTTTATTGTCTTTACAATTAAATTGAAAAAGAGCCAGCAAAAGAACTGCTGCAATTTTAATATTTTTCATTTTTATGTCATTATGAGGAACGTTTTTTTCACCATAGCAAAAACAACCTATCCTATTATTAATATTTTTTCTACCTTTATTTTGACGGAAGTGCCAATTTAGTTTCTTCACTTACAGGTTGACCCAAAACCGGAAAACCGTTTGAATCCCAACTTATTTTTTGCATCCTTGGAGATCTTTTGTTTCCGCAACCTTCCCCAGGATTGGAATTGGCATGATATAAAATCCAGTCCTCTTTTCCGTCAGGAGATTTAAAAAACGAATTATGTCCCGGCGCATAAACTTTAGTTGCATCGGATTGTTTAAAAATTGGTTCCTCTGATTTTTTCCATGCATTCGCATCTAATAACTTATCGCTTCCGCTAAAAGTCAGCAAACCCAAAGCATAATAATCTGTCCAACAACCACTGGCAGAAAACACAATGAAAATTTTATCGCCATTTTGTAAAAATTGCGGGCCTTCGTTCACATTTACCTGAGCCGGATTTACATCATCATGCAAAGCTCCATGTATTTCCCAAGTGTGTGTTGGTGCAGAAATCATAACGCGATCGCCTTCAATTTCAAGCGGATTTTTCATTTTGGCAATGTAAATATTCTGCTGTCCGTTTGTATCGCCTTCCCAGCCAGCCCAAATCATGTACAACTGTTTTTTATATTCGAATACATTTCCATCAATCGCCCATTTATCAGTTTTTGCTGCAATTTTTCCTTTAAATTCCCATTTTCCTTTAAACGGATCTGAGGTTTTATTTTCTAAGACATACATGCGATGTGTATTGTTATCTCCGTTATCTGCAGCAAAATACGCGTACCATTTTCCGTTAATAATATGAAATTCCGGCGCCCATATTTCTGCCGAATAATCCGTTCCTTTTGGAGCTTCCCAAATGGTTTTACTTTCGGCATTCTTCAAATCAGATAAATCTTTGGTCTTCCATAAAACCAATCTGTTTCCTAACGTATTTGTATAGTAATAATAACCTTTATAGTAGGTACTGTAAGGGTCTGCGCCCGAAGGTAAAATAGGATTCGAAAATGTTTTTTGCTGCCCGTATCCCAAAGTAACAATCGCAAAAAGGAAGAGAATTAAGTATTTTTTCATTTTAAATTATTTATTGTTGTGCGTGTTTTTTAAACACATAGGAACATAGATCTTCTTTGTCTGTATAAAGGCGCTTCACTTGCTTAAACACACATAGCTTTTCGCAAATTTTTGCAACCTCAAAGTTGAAACTTTGGGCTATGTAGTAAAGCTATGTTTGGAAACTAGTTTCTTTTATATTCTTTTTTTCGATTCTAAAAGCTATGCTTCTATGTGTTAAACAACCGCAATCAAAGGCATTTATTTATTCTTCTGATTCAAGACATTAATAACCTCAGTATTGATTTTATTTACTTCTTTAAAATCCATTTTATCCACTTTTCTATCATAGGTCATAAAACCATTTACTTCACCTTCAACATCAGTCGTTTGTGTATAAACTGCTGCCGAAAATCCTGATTTTACAAAGCTTTTTAAAATTTTAGCATATTTGATATATTCTGCTGTAACTTCGTTTTCATTCTTAAACTTCACATATCCCCAATTGTCATTTGTTCTCCACAAATGCCCTTCAAGCGGTAAACCAATTCCTCCATATTCGCCTAAAACAGTTACTCTTCGGGCATCATACAGATACATTTCCGGTCCCGGATAATTGTGTAAATCTAAAATATCTCCCGCCTGAAAGTGATTTCCTCCACTTGAAGAATTCGTCAATCGGCTTGGATCATAATTTTTAGTCCAATTGGTAATTTCAACGGTTTTAAATTGTCCCCAAGCTTCGTTAAACGGAACCCAAACCACAATACTTGGATAGGAATACAAATGATCCATAATTTCCTTCCATTCTTTTTTGTAAATAGCTTCAGATTTAGCAGAACGCTGCAATTCAGTTCCTTCAAAATATTTTTTATTTTGCCAAACTGGCTGTTCATCTCCGCTTGGCATATCCTGCCAGACTAAAATTCCCAGTTGATCGCAATGTGTATACCAACGTTCCGGTTCTACTTTTACATGTTTCCGAATCATATTAAAACCTAATTCTTTCGTTTTAATGATGTCATATTTTAAAGCTTCGTCCGTTGGTGCCGTATATAAACCATCTGGCCACCAGCCTTGATCAAGCGGACCAAACTGAAAATAATCTTTGTTGTTCAGCTGCATTCTTACGATTCCGTTTTCGTCTCTTTTTGATGAAATTTTTCGCATTGCAAAATAGCTTTCTACCTGATCAACCACTTTATTCTTACTGATTAAACTGATTTTTGTCTGATATAAAAACGGAGTTTCAGGCGACCATAATTTTGGATTATTCAAAACGATATCTAAGCTTTCGCCTACAACCGCTTTTTCTTTTGCGATTTCAGTTCCACCATCAAAAACAGAAATTTCAATAATGTCTCCTGTTTCTGCTCCGGCAACATCTGCTTTTATACTAATGCTGTTTTGATCAATATCCGGAGTTGTTTTTAATGCAGTAATATTCTTGGCATTTACCGGTTCTATCCAAACCGTTTGCCAAATTCCGGTAACGGGAGTGTACCAGATTCCTTCAGGATTTTTAACTTGTTTTCCTCTTGGCTGTGGTCCATCGTTTGACGGATCCCAAACTTTTACAGTCAATTTCTGCTTTTTCCCGTTTTTGATAAAAGGTGTAATATCAAACGAAAATGGAGTATAACCGCCGGTATGCGAACCCACCTTTATATCGTTTATCCAAACTTCTGTTTTCCAGTCTACAGCGCCAAAATGCAGTAAAATATTTTGACCTTTCCAATTAGAATCAATGGAGAAATTGGTTTCGTACCAAAGTTCTTTTTCCGCTCCCACTTGTTTCATAACGCCGGATAAACTCGATTCAACCGCAAACGGAACCAGAATTTGCCCATCATATTTTGAAGGCGCTGTTTTTCCAAAATCCTGAATGGCATAATTCCATAAACCATTTAAATTTTTCCATCGGCTGCGCTCCATAATCGGACGGGGATATTCTGGTAATGTTTTAGTAGGATCGACTTGTTCTGCCCATTTTGTTTTGATTTTATCGCCTTGCGGTTTCCATTGTGCATGTGCCACAAATCCCAAAAAAAGGAATAGGAAAACTGTAATTTTATTCTTCATATTATATCTGTGTTTCGGCATTTTTTTTTCAAGTACTAATGAATTAGCAGGCTATATTCCCGTATAACCTGGTAATTACAAACTAACTTAACTAACCAATCTTTAAATTAATTGTGGATTATTAATTGTTAATTATAAATGCTATTGTTTGCATTTTAGAATTGACAACTCCACAATTAATCATTTATCATTTTTTCTCTGTTTTGGTCAAGCCAAATTTCTTCACCAAACTATCGTATTCATTTTTTGAAATTGTCACCATACATCCGTGGCGTACTTTTTCAGGAAAACTATATTTGTCCCAATCGGCAAAAAAAGTATATCCTGACGCCTGAAACCAAGGTCCGTTTAGATTATCCGCAATTGATAATCCGTATGAAACTCCAGGATATTGCTCGTAATACATGTACCAAATTTTATCATCTGGAGAAGGAATCAGCATTGGAGCTTCTCTAAAGTTTGGACTAATAGATTGCTGGGGCAAAGAATAGGGTCCTAAAAGGTTTTTTGATTTTGCAATTCGGATTGTTTTTCCGGTTGTCCAATACAAAGTTGGGTAGGTTTCATCTTTGATAACGGCATAGTAGGAATCGCCAACTTTACGAATAAAGACATCAATGGTTCCCATATCCCAATCGAATAATCGTTTTGGAGTTCCTTCGAAAGTTTTTAAATCTTTAGATAAAACATATAATGTTCTCTGGCTCGCCCAATAACGCTCCGGATCTTCTTTTGTTCCGTCAAGATGCGGTGTGTGCCAAGTCATAATGAACTTCCCCGAATCTTTATCGTAATACAATTTTGGAGCACCAATTCGTTGCAGAGCATTCGCATAATCCGGTGTACTTTTCAAATCGGGCGTATAATCGGAATGTTTTTTCCAGGTAATTAAATCATCTGAAACCCAAATATTGATTGTTTTTGCATCATCGCCTGTGTTTCCTGCGATGTAATATTTTCCGTCAGGTCCTTTGCAAATATCAGGATGACCTTTATAATCTTCAAAAACCCTTTTTCCATTATTTAAATTATCCCAATGCAAACCATCAAGACTTACGGAATAATACAATCTGCCGTAATCGTTATGCGTCATGTGCGCAAATAGATAGGCTTCGTTCTTCGGTTTTTCGCTGCCTTTAACTTGTCCCGGAGGATCTGGCTGTTGCGCTTTCGCGGAAAATCCAATCCACAGTATTCCCAGAAAAATAAGTTGTTTTATCATCAGTTTTAATTTTTTTAATGAGCCAATATTTGAATGTGTCAATGTACCAATTAGATAATTAGATAATTTTAAAACGGTATTAATTGGAAAATTATCTGATTATTTTCGAATTACAGAATTATCTAATTTTCTAATTGCCTAATTATCTAATTCTTCTTATTCACCTCAGATGTCATTTTTTTAATCAAATCTGTTTCTGCTTTTATGTATGGCGTTCCGTCATTGCGAAAAACCTCATGAAACCATAATTTTGGTTCGGCGTTGTATGTTTTTGTCCAACTGTCCCATGCATATTTGGTTTGTGTTTTTCCGTCTACTAATCCCCAATTGATCATTCCAATATTGTATTTACGGGCAACCGGCAAGAAACCTTCAAACGTACTTCCGTTTGGTCTTGCCATATATTCGGTACAAATCAGTGGTTTTCCGTAGCGTTGTAATTGTTTGATCACTTTTTCAAAATCTGCAGGAGTATTATAATTGTGAAAAGAAACAACATCAGATTGTTCTATTTGCATTTTATGCATTGGAAGCATTTTATTTGGATCGCTCCAATCGCCTACCCAAACTCCTGAAGTCAACGGTTGCGATGGTTTACTTTCTCTCGCCCAGATAAAAACATTCTTTAAAAGTGGCAAAATCAACGCTGCTTTGTTTTTAATTTCAACAGCTTCATAAGATGGTCCAGTCATATTATCCGGTTCGTTCCAGACATCCCAACCTAAAATACGATCATCAGCTGCAAATTCCGAAATAGTTTCTTTTACATATTTTTCTAAACGAGGATATTGAGTTGAATCCTGCAAAACCTTTTGTCCCGGACTTTGTACCCAGCCTGAATTGTGTGTAAAAGGTTTTGGTACTCTTTGTTTCCCTAATGCCGGAAACGGATCCCAGCAGGAATCAAACAAAACAAATAACACTTTAATGTGATGTTTTTCTGCAATTTGCAAGAATGTATCCATTCGTTTATAAAGCCCTTTTGCATCTTGTTTGTGTAGTAAATCGTGCAAATAAACACGCATTACATTCATACCAATACCTTCGGCCCAGCCTAATTCCTGATCGATTCTTTTTGGGTCAAAACTATCCGCCTGCCACATTTCTAACTGATTAATGGCTGTACTTGGGTAATAATTTGCGCCTACTAGCCATGGCTGTTTTCCGTACCATTCACTGGCTTGTTCTTTTGTCCAGATTTCTCTTTTTTCGACCGTAGCGGTTTCATCTTTATTTTTTTCAGAAGTGCTTTTTGTTTTGTTGCAACTAAGCAATAAAAGCCCAGCTAACGTAAGCGTCAGATACAGTTTTATCTTTCTCATTATAAAATTTCTTAAGTATGAACAATCGTTCTTTAGGATAAGGAAACCAGATTTTGGAATCTGATTCCCTTAAAAATGTTTTTAATATTCTGGGTGTTGTTTTAAATTTGGATTATTAGCAACTTCTACCTGCGGAATTGGTAATCTTTGATTTTTACCAACTTTAAAGTTTTTAAAATCAGGATCACGAAGCGAAATCTTATCTACAGAAGACTGAGAATCTAAATCTCCCCAACGTTTTAAATCTTCCCAACGAACACTTTCGCCAGCCAATTCAAGAACTCTTTCTGTTTTTAATCTTTCTAAAAATTTATCATGATCGTTGCCAATTTCAGGATGTGCAGCGGCTAAAGTATTCATGTTTACACGCGCTCTGACCTGATCTACATATTGATAAGCTCCGGCAGTATTTCCCGTTTCGTTCAAAACTTCAGCATAACGAAGTAAAATATCAGCGTAACGAATCAATCTGTAATTGACCTGATTGTAGTAATCTTCATTTGATCTGTAATAATCTCTGGCTCCTTTTCTAAACCATGCTTCATCAGCGCCCCATTGCCAGTCTTTTCCGTATACTTTATCACCAAAATCGGCCAATAAACCAGGATAAAATAACGTATGTTTTAGTCGGATATCGATTCCGTTATTTTTATCTTTTTCTTGTTTAAAAGCATTTACAAGCCAAAAACGAGCTTGTCCATCAGACCAGCCAATACTTCTTGGAGCAAAAAACTGAGCGCGGTTGCTTGAAACTGCAGCACTTTGGCTTTCGTCAGTTCCGCCTTTCCTTTGGTCTCCAAATTGAATTTCAAATACTGATTCGCTGTTGTTTTCGTTAACATCTGTAAAGTTGTCTTTGTAGTTAGAAACCAAACTGTATTTGGCGCCCGGACCAGAAATTAAATATTCTAAAGCTGTTTTTGCATCAGCCCATTTATGTTGCTGCATGTAAACTTTTGCCAAAAAAGCTTTTGCAGCACCTTTATCCGGTCTTCCGGTTTGGTCAGATGCCCATGTTGATGGTAAATCGGCGTAAGCCTCATTCAAATCTTTTTCTATTTGAGCCCAAACTTCGGTTACATTTTTTTGTTCCGGCAAATCATTTGGTAATGACGGCGTCAAAACAACCGGAATGTTCTCCCATAAAACCGCAGCATAATAGTAATGTAGAGCTCTTAAAAATTTAGCCTGAGCCAGGATTTGTTTTTTATTCTCTTCATTCTGAAAAGAAATATTCGGCACATTTGCCAATACCTGATTACATCTAAAAATAGCTTTGTAGGTATCTCTCCACGTTACAACGTTTCCTTCCCAAAAATTATAATTGATATAATTAAATCTCGTCCAATCAGCTAATTCTGTCCACGGGCTATTACTAAATCCTTCGTCAGAAGTTAGATCTAAACGGAAATAAATCCATCTTGCCCATAAACCATCTTTATAAAACATGGCATAAATGGAGTTCACACCTGCTTGTGCATCACTTTCTGTTTTCCAATACTGATCTGTTGTCAGGGCATTTGGATTGCTTAGTTCAAGCTGATCATCACATGAAGCTGTAAACATGAGACTAACAAAAACCACCGTTATTAATATTATTTTTTTCATTATGCTATTTTTTTAAAATTAAAAGCTAAACTCAACACCAAAAGAATACGTCTGTAAATTTGGAAAAGCGCCATTATCAACACCTCTTTCAAAAATATTACTGTTACTAAACTCAGGATCCAATCCTTTGTATTTAGAAATTGTAATCACGTTTTGTGCAGATAATGTTAATCTTGCTCTTGTAATACCAGATTTAGCCAAAACACTTTGTGGGATATTATATCCAAATCCAATGTATTTCAGACGGATAAAATCACCGTTTTCCAAAAATCTGTCACTGTCTCCTCTTGAGTTTAAAGTTGTTCCTTTTACAATTCTAGGAAAATCAGTATTGGGGTTTTCAGGCGTCCATGGGTGGATTCCGGTTCTGTAATTGCTATTATCATCAAAACGGTCCACTACACTTCTAAATCCGTCGTAAACAGTAGCGCCATGAGAAGCAATCCAGTTCATAGAAAAATCAAACCCTTTGTATTCTGCTCCGGCATTCAATCCCATTTCAAATTCCGGCCATGGACTCCCTACGATGTCTTTGTCCTCGTTTGTAATTTCACCATCGCCGTTAACATCTTTAAAACGGATATCTCCCGGCTGGGCGTTTGGCATAATTACTTTTCCATCGGCATTTTTGTAGTTCTGAACTTCTGCGGTACTTTGAAACAAACCGTCTGTTTGCAAAACATACCACATTCCTACTGCATTTCCAGCTCTTGTAATTGTATTTCCCTGAATACTTTCGTTTTGTCCGTTACCTAAGGAAACCAGTTTGTTATTTAATTTTGTAAAATTGACAGAAGCATTAAAAGAGAAACTATTGATTTTTTTGCTGTAAGCCAATTCCAATTCAAAACCTTTATTTTCGACAGTTGCAGCATTAGAAATAGGGTTTCCTCCGTCATTTCCTGTTGTATTTAAAATTGGGAAACCAAACAATACATCTTCTGTACGGGCAATAAAATAATCTCCCGTAAAACGTAAATCATTGTTTAATAAACCTAGATCAATTCCAAGGTTGGTTTGTTTCAGTTTTTCCCAACGCAATTGCGAATTCGCTAATCTTACTTGTGTTCCTGAAGGATACAATACTTGATCGTTTCCTAACACAATTGCTCCATTTTTATTTACAAAACCCTGATATTGGTATGGATCAATATTTCCAGAACCTAATTCTCCGTAACTCGCTCTGAATTTTAAATCTTTAATAGCATCAACTTTAAAGAAAGGTTCGTTGCTTAATCTCCATCCTGCCGAAACAGAAGGGAAATTTCCCCATTTGTTTTCATCGCTAAATTTTGAGGAACCGTCACGTCTGATAACAGCATTAAATAAATAACGATTATCATAATTGTATTCTAATCTTCCTAAATAGGATGTTAAAGCAGCTTCGTTTTTAAATCCTCCAACTTCCGGAAGATCTCCTAAATCCAGCACATCAAAATATTGTCCTGTACTTGGGTTTATTATCAGATTTCTCTTTGTTCCGTAAATCTGGTTGTAACTGTCTTTTTGGAAAGTTTGTCCCACTAAAACCGTAAGGTCATGCTTGCCAAATGCTTTTTTGAAAGTCAAAGTGTTTTCATAAAGAAGTGTTTCGGATCTTGCTTTATTTTGGTTGATGAAAGATTGTTCAGCGGGTTGATTTAAAGTCCAGTTTCCTAATTTTCTCATGAAATTATAGCTGTCAAAGCTTGTTTCATACCCTAAATTAAAACGGTATTTTAACCAAGGCGTAAATTTTAATTCCGTCCATACATTTCCTCTAATTCTGAAATTTTCATTTGTAGCATTAGAAAAATCAGCAAGTGCCAATGGGTTAGTACCAAAAGTATCTGCGACACCTTGCTTTCCATACCCATAACCTCCAGGATTAGAAGCGTCGTAAACCGGAATTGTTGGTGTTAATCTATAAACGTCAATAATTGGATTACCGGACATTTCATCTGTTTTAGAATTGCTGATGGCTAAATTTTCACCAATACTAAAAATTCCTTTTGATCCGCTTGAATTGACACGGAATGAGATTCTGTCGAAATCAGTTCCCACAACCGTTCCGTCATTTCCGAAATAATTTCCGGACATAAAAAATGAAGAGTTCTCTCCTCCTCCGGCAACACTTACGTTATAATCCTGAATCATTCCGTTTTCAAAAACTTCATCCTGCCAGTCTGTATTTACAGCCATATTCAGGTTTTGTCTCGGAATTCCGGCATTATCATATGCCTGATTGTTTAATTTTGCAAACTCATCAGTTCCCATTAAACTATATCGTGGCATAGAAGTAAAACTTGATTTTGCAGAAACTTCTACTACAAGAGGTCCTTTTTTACCTTTTTTAGTCGTAATGATAATTACACCATTTGCCGCTCGTGAACCATAAATTGCCGCTGCAGATGCATCTTTAAGAACCTGAATAGTTTCAATATCATTCGGATTAAAATCTCTGTTTGCCGATGTTATCAAACCGTCAATAACATATAATGGATTTGTATTTTGAAGATTTTTAAGACCCCGAATTTCGATATTAGCTTCCTGACCAGGTCTTCCGCCGCCACGAACTTTTACGCCCGTAACCAGACCTTGCAATCCGTCAGCAACAGTAGTAATTTGTCGTTTTTGAATTTCGCTTGCTTTAACTACAGATATTGCTCCCGTTAAATCCTTTTTGTTTTGAGATCCATATCCCACGACAACAACTTCATTTAACGAAAGTGCGTCGGGTGTTAGAGAAACATTTACTGAAGTTTGATTGTTTACGGAAACTTCCGTCGATTTGTAACCCTGTGAACTAAACACCAAAATATCTGTTGGTTTTGCAGGAATCGAATAGCTTCCGTCAAAATCTGTCACAGCTCCATTTGAAGTATTTTTGATTCCTACATTGGCAAACGGAATCGCTTCTCCAGTTGTTGAGGATACACGACCCTTAACGGTAATTTGCTGTTGTGCATAAGTTTGTTGTAATAATAAACTAAAGAAAAACAAGAGGTAATATCTCTGCTTTAAAATTTGAGTGAACTTTGCTTTCATTGATTTTTCATTTTAGATAATTTCTTTTTTTGGTTGGTTTTGTACTTGTGCTATAAAAATTTAATCATCTCTGATACGAGCGAAAAAATAGTTAATATTGTTCTTTAGTAATAATGTGTTCATTTAATTTCAAAATTACTAAAGGTGTATTTTTTCAAACTTAATTTTATTGATACTATATTTTTTAGCCTTAAAAATTATCAATATCATTTATTTAAAAATCCAAAGTAGACGATTTTTATTCAAAATAAAATGCTTGATTTGTGTCAATTTCTATTTCAAATGATTCAAATTGTATAAAAATTGATAACAAATTACTTTTTTGCAACATTTTGTAGAAGATTGACACGATTTGCAGATGCCTATTTTTATCATAAAAAACATAACGATGCGTAAATTCTTTCTTTTTTTATTTTTCTTTCTTTTTTCGATAAATTTTATTCATTCACAGGAATATTATTTTAAACATTTTCAGGTCGAAGAAGGACTTTCAAACAATACCGTAATTACATCAATTCAGGATGAAGATGGATTTATGTGGTTTGGTACAAAAGATGGTTTAAACCGTTATGACGGTTATCGCTTTAAAACTTACAGAAGCCAAAACGACCCGATACATAGCTTGGGAAGTAATTATATACAATCGTTGCACGCCTATCAAGGCATAATTTGGGTAGGAACCGACAAAGGTTTATATCAATATGATAAAAAAACAGATCATTTTACAGTTCTAAACGAAGCAATCAATGACAGAATTAATGATATCAATCATGATAAAAAAGGAAACATCTGGTTTATTTCAGGAAATATACTTTATAAATACGCGATCAGTAAAAAAGAAACCAAAACTTTTAACCCAAATAAATACTTCATTGCAACCTCAATAACCAGAGATGCAAAAGGTGAAATCTGGGCTTCTTCACTCAATAAATTATACCATTATTCTGAAGAAAGCCTATCGTTCGAAACTATTGCCCTAAATCCTCCAGGTAATAAAGCAAATTTCAGAATTACGATTATTTATGCTTTAGACAATGACCATATTTTAATAGGTACACAAGATCATGGCGTTCTGGTTTATACAAAAAGTACTAAAACTACATCGTCGCTTCAATTTGCGGGAAAAGAACCTGTTTTTGTACGTCAGTTTAAAAAGAAAGGAAATTACGAACTCTGGATTGCAAGTGAATCTGGCGTTTATGTTTATGATCTTAAAACTAAAAACTGCGTAAATCTTAGAAAAAACTATAACGATCCGTATGCAATTGCTGATAATGCAGCTTATTCTATAACTATTGACAAGGAAAATGGGGTTTGGATTGGGACTTATTTTGGAGGAATTAATTATCATCAGAAGCAATACACCCAATTCAAGAAATATTTCCCTCAGAAAAATCAAAATTCAATTAGCGGAAGCGCCGTTAGGGAAATTCATAAAGACGATTATGGCGATTTTTGGATTGGTACTGAAGATGCCGGTTTGAACCGATTTAATCCTAAAACAGGAAAATTTACTTCGTATTTACCAAACGGAAGTAAAAGCAGCGTTTCTTATTATAATATTCATGCCTTATTACCTCGAAAAAATAAAATTTGGGTAGGAACCTTTGAACACGGTTTGGATGTTTTAGATCAAAAATCTGGAGCCGTTATTAAACATTATAGCGCAAATGATCCTTCGACAGGTTTGCGAAGTAATTTTATCTTTTCTTTTTCCGAAACAAAAAAGAAGGATTTAATTGTAGTAACCACAATGGGAATTTATCAGTACAATGAAAAAAATGACAATTTCGAAATCCTGAAAATATTCCCTGAAACCACACATTATACTAATTTTAAAGAAGACAGCGATGGAAATTACTGGGCTGGAAGTTATAGAGATGGATTATTTTTTTACAATCCGAAAATCAATAAAAAAGAAGTTTTTATCTACGATTATAAAAATCCAAAAGGAATCAGCAACAACTCGATCAACTCTATTTTTGAAGACAGTTACAAAAACTTGTGGTTTGCTACCGAAAATGGCCTGAATTTATTCGATAAAAAAAATAGAACTTTTACCAAATTCACGACCAAAAACGGACTTCCTAGCAATGTCGTATATTCTATTTTAGAAGACGATACTAAAAACTTGTGGTTAACGACATCTAAAGGTCTGGTAAAATTTAATCCGAATCATAAAAAAACAAAGATTTACACTACGGCAAATGGTTTATTGAGCGATCAGTTTAATTATAGTTCTGCTTTCAAAGACAGTAATGGAGATATGTACTTTGGAAATCTAAACGGAATGATCAGTTTCAACCCAAAGAATTTCACCAAAAACAAATACACACCTTCTATTTTTATTACCAATCTTCAGATTAATAATAAGGATATCGATGCAAACGAAAATGATTCTCCTATAAAACAATCTATTTCGCATCTTGACGAACTCGAACTTAACAATGATCAATCGTCATTTAATCTTGAATTTGCTTCCTTAAATTATACAGCGCCGGAACTCACAGAATATTGGTATAAATTAGAAAATGTAAATAATGAGTGGGTGTATCTCGAAAGAAACAATAAAGTTTTCTTTACTGAACTGGCGCCTGGAGATTATGTTTTTAAAGTAAAATCGTTAAATAGTTTTGGTATTTGGAGTAAAGAAGTAGAACTTAAAATCAGGATTTTG
This sequence comes from Flavobacterium pectinovorum, assembly GCF_006438875.1. Classification (GTDB taxonomy): domain Bacteria; phylum Bacteroidota; class Bacteroidia; order Flavobacteriales; family Flavobacteriaceae; genus Flavobacterium; species Flavobacterium pectinovorum_A. The sequence continues at coordinate 2,799 of NZ_RCZH01000028.1, read as the reverse complement.
CCTCCGTTTTGGGCAAGTTCCTATGCTTATTTTTTCTATTTTCTATTGATTTGCGGCTCGTTTTATTATATCATCCGATATTCTCAAAATCTTACACAAATTAAAAACAACCGCAAAATAAAACATCTGAATGACGAAAAAGAAAAAGAAATCTATCAGGCAAAAATTGACTTTTTTACCAATGTAGCGCATGAAATCAGAACGCCATTAACGCTTATAAAAGGGCCTTTGGAAAAACTTTTAGTTATGGAGCATCAATCGCCTGAAGTTCCACAGAATCTTTCTATAATGAAGAAAAACACTTCACGATTATTGAAACTCGTAAATGAATTATTAGACTTTAGAAAATCCGAAATTGGTGGTTTGAAACTCACTTTTGTGGAAGCAAATATTTCATCCATCGTCAGGAATTTACATTTGAGATTCAGTCAATTGATAGAAGAAAGAGGAATTGAGTTTGAACTCGAATTGGGCGAAAAAGACATTTTTGCTTTTGTAGACAAAGAAGCATTTAAAAAAATATTGAGCAATTTAATCAGTAATGCCATTAAATATTCTAAAGACAAGGTTTTTATATCCTTATTTAGAGATGATAAAAAACTGACCTTAATTGTTAAAAATGATGGGGAATTGATTCCATTTCAACTAAAAGATAAGATTTTCGAGCCATTTTTCAGAGTTGATAATATGGATTCGACTTCCGGAACGGGAATAGGACTTTCGTTGGCGCATTCGTTAACGCAATTGCACAATGGAAATCTACAGTTGATTCCGGATTTAGAACTCAACGTTTTTGAGCTAATTGTTCCTTTGCATCAGGAAGAAGAATTTATGTTTTATACTGATTCTGAAAAAGAACAGATTCAGACTAAAATTGAAAAAATTGAAACCGAAACAAAAAATGAAAAAGCACAGATTTTAGTTGTAGAAGATAATGAAGATTTATTGAATTTCATTACTGCCGAATTAGCTTCCACATACACAATTTCAAAGGCTGACAACGGAGAAAATGCCCTTAAAATTATTCACAATGAGAACATTCAGTTGGTTATCAGCGATGTTTCAATGCCGGTTATGGATGGAATTGAGATGTGTAGAGAAATTAAAACAAATCTGGAAACCAGTCATATTCCAGTAATTTTACTAACCGCCAAAAACTCGCTAAAATCACAAATCGACGGCTTGGAAGTTGGTGCCGACGCCTACATAGCAAAACCATTCTCAATGGATTATTTAAAGGTTCAGGTTAACAATCTTATTGAAAACAGAAAACAGATCATGAACTATTATGCAAGTTCTCCCCTATCGCATATCAAGAGTATTGCACATAACAAAACCGATGAAAAATTCCTAAAAAAACTCGACGACGAAATCCTAAAAAATATTACCGACCCCGATTTAAGCGTCGAATCTCTAGCCGAAATAATGAATATGAGCCGCTCGACCTTATACCGAAAAATCAAAGATATTTCGAATTTAAGTCCAAATGAATTAATTAATATTGTCCGTTTAAAAAGAGCTGCAGAATTACTGTTGAATGAAAATTATAAAATGTATGAAATTGCCGAGATGGTTGGTTATAAATCTCAAACAAGCTTTGGCAGGAACTTTCAAAAACACTTTTCTATGTCGCCTTCTGAATACATTGCTAAAAACACATAGGATTCTAGCTTTCAAACTATACTATATAATCTATCTCAATTGAATATGAATATTACAAACTAATATGTTTAACTTTGAGAAAACTACCATTATGAAAATAAAAAAATCTATTTTATGGATCGTAATTTTTTATGGTAATTTTCTTTTCTCTCAAAATAAAAAGACTGAAATCATTAACTATCTCAAAAAAGAGATGATTGAAAAGAAAATTCCTGGCTGTCAGCTTGTAATAATTAGAGATAATAAGATTCTATTATCCGAAGCAATTGGAATTGCTAATGTATCATTTTCGACACCTGTAAAAAAGAATACCATCTTTTCAATTAATTCTATCTCCAAAGTTTTCACATCAGTTGCCGTAATACAATTACAAGAACAAAATAAGCTAAACATCAATGATCCAATTTCTCAATATATAGACTCTATACCGGAAAATTGGAAAAAAATAACAATTAAACAATTGATGAGCCATACATCTGGACTTCCTGACATTGAGAATGAGAAAGGACTGATTGGAGATAAAGGACAAGATTCAGCGTGGTTGATGGTTAAAAAATTACCATTACAATCTGAAATTGGAGAGAAGTTTAATTATAATGCTACCAATTATTATATTTTACAGCATATAATTAAAAAATGCAGCACTGAAACATTTGAAAATTTTGTCCGCAAAAATCAATTTGACATATTAAGAATAAAGGATGTATACTATGGAAATTCTTATGATGTACTTAAAAATAAATGCCCAACGTATAGCTATTATACTCAGGACAAAATAACAAATGAATATATTAAAGGCAATAAATTAAAAGAAACATATGAAGAATTCCCGTCAAAAAGGGTCAAAACATATTGTTGTGGAGAAATATTAAAATATAGATATTTGTATTTTAAAATTACCCCCAATGCAAGATTCTTTTATCGACCTTCTTAAGTTATTATTACCTGAAATAATAGTAGACTACTTTGAACTCACGTCTTATAAAAAAGAAGGTGAAACACTTCATCTTTATCTAAAAGAGATTAATTCAATACCTAAAGAATACAGAGAATCTAAATTAAGTTCAAAAGGATTCTTTGAGGAGATAACGGTTCAGGATTTTCCTATTCGTGGACATCAAGTTTATTTGCATATCA
>NZ_RCZH01000027.1 GCF_006438875.1 Flavobacterium pectinovorum | reverse complement strand
TCTCAAAGCGGGTGCAAAAGTAGAAAATTTATTTTCAACTGGCAAGTAAATTTTGAAGTTTTTTTAAGAAAATTTAATTTCCTCTTTTCCTCTCTTTACCAACCAATCTATCAATGAACTTCCGTTGTTTTGCGGGGTGCAAATGTAACATCCAATTTCAAATCTCACAAGCTTTTTGCAATCTTTTTTTGAAAATAAATTTTCGTTTGGATTTCTTTGCTTGTCAGTATTTCAGGGAACGTCTGTCGCTCTTGCGGGTGCAAAAGTAGCGAGTTTGTTTCGTTAAACAATACCTTTTGTCGACTATTTTTAATATATTTTCTAAAGGACTGGTTATGCGTTTTTTAACTTTGAAAGTTTTTTTTGGCTTTGGGTGGTTTTGGGTGGTTTATCCTGTTTTGGGTGGTTTTGCCGCAAAGACACTAAGGCGCAAAGGCTCATTTTGCTGTGTTTTTGTTAATCGCGCAAAGTCGCGAAGGCGCAAAGTTTTGTTTTTCAGACTGTTTTTCTTGCTCTTTAAGCCAAATGTTCTTCTGGAAACTGCTGCCCTAGCCCCGATAGTAACGAAAATCCTTTTGTTTTTTCCTTTAAAAAGCAAAAGATTGTAGTGGATAGCGGGAAATAGCTCCTGATCTTATTCAAATTCCAAGTCTGAAATCCCAAATCCCAAATCATACCTATATAGTAAACCCGACAGCTTTTGAAAACCTGTCGGGTTTGGCGGATGAAAAATACTCCTTATATATAGGTGTCAAAAAATAAACCCGACAGACTACGAAAATCTGGCGGGTTAGATATGGAATCTTTCCTTATATATAAGGAGTGAATTATTTTTACTTTGCAGCTTTAGCTTTTTCTTCCCAGAAGTTCATTAGATTTTTTGAGACTCTATAATTAATATTCTTAAACGCAACGGAACTCACTGGATATTTTTTTTATCTCTTATATATTCATAAAAAAACCCCTAAATTAGATTTAGAGGCTTTAATAGATCATTCTTAAACAAGATTCTGATTTCTCTATTCAGAATACAAATTAGAAATATCAATAGCGATCGATTAATTAGTCGGTTTTTCTTTTTCTTCAATATTATTTACTGGATTATCTCCAATATTAAAAGATAGAGAGAATCTAAGCGTATTATCTAAAGCAGTATTCTGTTTTGATGCAGAACTTAGATAGGATAAATCAAATTTTGCCATTTTGTATTTGAATCCTGCTCCAATGGTGAAAAATTTACGATCGCCTTTTTCGCTGCTTTCGTGGAAATATCCTGTTCTTAATGCAAAAGCTTTTTGGTATAAATATTCCAATCCAAGTGCCCATGTCACTTCTTTCAATTCTTCACTAAAACCATCCGGCGCATCGGTAAAAGAATTAAACGCTCCTTTAACAAAACCTGCATTTTGGTATTCGGCATTGGTTTGGTTATTTTGTGGCGACGGAACTAATAGTTTATTAAATTCTATGGAAGTTCCTAATGTATTGTCCTGATCAAAAATAAAATCAAAACCTCCACCTACTTTCAAATTCGCAGGTAAAAAATTCTCAGATCCTGCATCTCCATTGTATTTTAATTTTGGACCAAGATTGGAAACATTAAATCCGGCTCTCCATATACCATTAAAATTTTTGAAAGCAGTTTCCGGTGTCTGATAAAATCCTGCAATGTCTACAGCAAATGAACCGGCTGCATGTGCATCAGAATCGGCTTGCTGAATTTCCAGATTAGAACGAATGTATCTTCCGGTAACGGACATTGCGAATTTCTCACTTAGTTTTAAGGAATACGATCCGTCAAATGCAAATTCGTTTGGTTTCATAATTTGACCCGCATCATCTTCATTTTGTTTGAACAGGGTTTCTCCTATCCCAAAATATCTAAGACTGAAAGCAAAGGCACTTCTTTCGTTGATTTTATTAAAGAAATTTAAATTTAATAAACCGGTATCATTTGATAATGAAGACATATAGGGTGTATAACTCAAACCGATGCCCATTTTATTTTCGGCAAAAGGATATTTCGCAGCATTCCATTGTTGTGAATAAACATCTGCCGAAGTCGCAACACCCATATCCCCCATTCCTGAAGCTCTGGCATCTGCCGAGACTTGCAAAAAAGGAACCGCGGTGACAATTGCCTTATTTTGTACTTGTGCGAGTAAATTTCCAACTACAAAGAGTAGTGAAAATAAAAGAAATATTTTTTTCATGTGTATCTGTTAATTGTTTTTGATTGAAATTTTGATACGTTTTGCGATACAATATTTATTGTTTGTCCTGAAATAGAATTTCTCTAAAACATTAAACTTGTATCGCTACGCATTTCATCATTTCACTTCATTATTTACTCCCCTGATCTTTTAATAAATTTGAAAACTGAGGATGTACCTTCTTTTCCACTAACATGTAAAAAATAAGCTCCCGCAGGCAATGTGCTCAAATCTAACTGGCTAGAAGTCTTAAGTTGTACATCGTCAATATTAAACGTACGCATAATTGAACCGTTAAGAGCTACTACCTCAACAACAACATCTCCTGCCCAACGACTTGTCCATTTTATATTTACTGTATTGATAACTGGATTAGGGAATATGTTTAGTTCCGTAACTTCTGACTGGTTTACAATAACTGTTATACGCTGTTCTGCTGTTGCGCCATAAATATCTGTAGCGGTCAAAATCAATTCAGTTTCACCGTTAGAAAAACTTTCAACTGTAAAACCATCTGTTGATGCAGTCACTGATGCAATCTTTGGATCTGCAATCACAGCCTGATAAGTCAATTCGTCTCCGTCGGCATCACTGAAATATTTATCAAAACTAAAGGCTTCCTGTACGGATAGTTTATTGAATACAATTGCTTGTCCGCCAAGTGCAACAGGAGCGTGATTGTTAACTACTTTAACTGTTATTTGCTGGTCTGTGCTTAAACCAAAAATGTCTGTAGCAGTCAAGGTTACTATTGTTTCGCCCACGGCATGTGTTTCGATCACATATTGACCCAATTCCTGGCCAACTGTTATGGATACGATATTATCATTTGCAGATGATGCATTAAATGTCATTTTATCGCCATCAGGATCTGAAAAATAATCCCCAAATTGGCGCACATCAAAAAAGTTGAGTTTTGAATAAATCAATTCATCTGACTTAATAACTACAGGTGCACGATTGGTTTTTACTACTTTAACTTCCATCGTAATTTCTCTTGCTGCACCATATTCATCAACTGCTTTAAAAGTCAAGGTATATGTTCCGGCTGTTTCATAACCCGGAGCGAGTTTTACTGCCATTTGATCACCAGTTACTTCAAATGAAACCCATGTAGGCAAATCCTGAGACTGAACTGTAATTTTATTACCTTCTTTATCTGTTAAACCTAAGTTTACAATTACTTCAGCAGCTTCGTTTACAATTGTTACTTCTTCAGGTAATTTAGAGAATACAGGAGCTTCATTAATATGCATTTTAACAGGAACCTGACCTACTGTATTAACAGGATCGTTTGTTCTTATGTTTAAAACAGCAAGCTGATCTCCGCGAACTCCATTTGCAGCAGTAAAGTCCAATTGTACTTTATTTGTTTTACCCGGAGCAACATCTCCGTTTGAAAGTCCATTTATTGAAACCCATGCATTAGAAGCGTAGTTCTCTTCTCCGGCTCTCACCATCCAGCCATAACCCGGATATAATCCTGAATCTTGTAAATCATACCATTCTTCACCATCCGTTAACGTATATCTTCCAGGTGTATCAGCAATCCCGCCATATGCGCCTTGGACAAAAGGTAACTCATAAGGATAGGTAATGACAATATAAAAATCTTCATTAGGATAAAGTCCTTTAGGCTCTTTAATAGGCAATGTTACCCATGCCCCATTTTTGTCTCCTTCATATACATAATCAACATATCCCTGCTCAATTATTGTTGCTTCAGCTGCAGAAGAACCTCCTGCTCGTATTTCGTAAGCAATACTTCCTGATGGTTTTGCACTACCATACATATAGGTTTGAAAATGCGATAAAGTAAAACCGTCTTTTCCGGCATTAAACCTTGTTGCAGTTGTAAAAGGTTCACCACCATCGTAACCAAAATGGGTGTCTGGAGTATTCTTTTGTTCGTGCGCCAATACTCTGTTGAAGCTAGGATCAGCATATGCCGCATAACCTCCTTTAGAAGCAGGCATAGATCTTAACAAATTACGAACATTACTAGTTTTTGCAACTTTTGCAACTTTTCCTGTACCTGAGCTAAGCCCTGATACAGATTTTCTCAAATAATCAATACTCAATTCGTATTTCATACTGCCTCCGCCTTTACTATTATCAAAAACAGCATATTGCGTATCCGTATCTGTTAAATAATTAACTACACTATAAACATCCTTAGTCTGAACTGTTAAAACAGGTGGTAATGTAACTTCGGCCTTTATAGGAATCATCATTTTTGCAACAGTAGCATTGCTTTCGACAACAATATGATCACTAACAGAACTTGCTGCTGTTGGTGCATAAGTAATTCTGAATTTAGAGTTTTCGCCTGGTAATATAGGTGGGTAAACACCCGCCAGGTCATTTATATTTGCCCAACTCCAATAACCGCCTCCATCCCAACCCGGGAAAAATGCGTATGTTTCAATAGTATATTCTGCAGAACCGCTTTCTATCGAAATATTTGATAATTGAAGCGTTTCAGCACCGGAATTTTGAATTAAAAATTCTTGTGTATAGCTCGCAGCAGGATTTACCATTATTTCACCGTAGTTTATTTCGGCTACATTTGAGCTAATAATTGGTGCTCCGGTTACGGTTAGATTTATTGGTTTTTCAAGCAATTCTTTGTTAGGAACATTCGTGCGTAACATTAATTTTCCGTCATATTGTCCCGCATAAATATTACGGGCATCAATATTAACCTGAGCACTTAATGTAGTTCCGGCAGGGATTACATGTTTTTCTGCAGGATTAATTATATAAGCTAAACCACTTCCATGATTCACATTAGCAAAATTAGATATGGCAACAAAATCGGAATGATCACCATTCTGAAGTCCAATAGATGTTACATTCGTATTATTATCTACAGTTCCATTTACTTTATATTGAAATTTCATTGTTCCATTCTTGTAGAAAATAACTTGTGCAGAGGTAGGATCTCCCATTCCAAAGTTATTTACAAGATATTCCCATGAAATAATAAACTTATCAGCATCACTATAATAAAAAACACCAACATCCTCTTTTGCATAATCAATTGTGTTAAAGCCACCAAATGTCCAATAAGGAGCAATTAAGGTTTTAAATGAATCCGTTGGAATCCTATCATTCAATGCAGCACTAGCTTCCGGCTTATCAAAAGTTAATACTCCGGTATTACCAACCTGTATATCAGTATAATCTTTACCGTAAAAATTAATAGACCACGGCAAAGTTATTTTATTCCAATATTGATCAGTATCAAACATATCATCAGGGAATGGTAATTGAGTTCCGGTTTTACGGATATCAATCCATTGATAGTTAGTTCCGTCATTAGATGTTTCATAACTATAGGTAAAATTTGGAATAACATCTAAACCGCCTACTGGTTCAGACATCGTTAGCCAATTAGTACCTGTTGCCACCACTTCAAGATCTGCTTTACCTGTATTTTCTATAAGTAAAGGGTGTTTAGACGTTTCTCCATGTTGTAAAGTCTCTGTTATCAAATCTAAATTTGTAACAGTAATACCCGGAGGATCTAATACTTTTCCTGAAAGTGTCATTACATAACTACCGCCTTTATTATCTGCAATTCGCAATACATCAGTAAAATTAGCAACTACATCAGTTGGCATAACAATTTCATATACTTTACTAAGTCCGGGTGCTATAGTTGCACTTGTTTCTCCCGTTATTTGAAATTTATTATTGTCTAAAGCAAAACCTGTTAATGTTACAGGTGCAGTACCATTATTTTTAATGCTAAATTTTCTGGAAGCAATAGCTCCTTGAAATACATCTCCAAAATCAATATCGGTATGAGATACAACAAGTTCAGCTTTACCTCCGCTTGTGATATTAATTTGTATCAACGGATTTACCTGTGTATTTAACGGATCTGTAGATATAATATTTAAATACCTGTTGATCATTCCTTCATGCAAAGCAGAAGTTTCCATAACAACATCCAGTTTAGCAGATTCTCCCGGCAATAAAATTCCTCCGGCATTACTGATAGATGTAATCATATCCGGACCAGGATAATCAAAACCTAAAGCCATTCCGGAATTTATTTGTTCCAGTTTGTTATAATTATTTATTAAAATACCATCATTTTGGGCATAATCTTCTATAAGTACATTCAGGTACGGTAAATTATCATTAGAGATTTTGTCATAGTAAAAACGAATGTTTCCATCTGCAAATAATACCATTTGTGCGGTCATAGCAGCAGCAAATCCGTCGCCTAAATTTGTAAACTGAACGATAACTTTATCTTCTTCTACTTTATATTGAATACTACCTCCGGCAGCCAATTCTATAAAAGTTCCTAAAGGCGAAATATATCCTTTTGGTGTATATGGCGCACCATTTAAACTTGGACTATTTATTGGGCTTGACGTATCGTCAAATGTTGTAAATCCTTGATAACTGATATACAAGGTTTTCATTTTCTCATTATAATAAGGAAAATCAAATCCCATTTCAACAGGGAAATACCTGTTACTTTCTGCTTTAAAATACTTTGTAATATCTGTTCCTGTTCCTGAAATATCCTGAAACTGATATGTTAAAGGAGAAATTTCAGATGCATTGCTTGTACGGTATTTATAACCATATTTATGATATTCACCTTCCCATGTATCAATGGTACCTGATTGGTCATATTTTGGAATAAAATATTTCAATGCAGCCTGCCCTTCATTTTTTACAGTAACCGAAGCAGTAACCTGATCTCCTAATGATACATTATCAATCAATTGAGTCATTGGGTCAACTACTATTTTTGCAGGTTCAGAACTTACTCCGAATAAAATAACTTTTAATGTTTTTGGACTGCTGGCAGAAGTTAACGACAATACACCATTGTCGTTTCCTGTAGCATTAGGTGTATATTTTACTCTAAGAAGAATTTCATTATCAGCTGTAATTTGATTAGGAGCCGAACTAACTAGTTCAAAGTTTGGATTAGAAATATTTGTAGCAATATCATTAAAATTACCCAATCCTGTATTTTTTACTACAAATTCCAATTCTTTGGAAGTACCTTTAAAAACACTTGAAAAATCAAGTTTTTCTATAGATTTAAGAACAGCTTGCTGACCTGATACATTTACAGTTACCGGAACTTTTAATTCAGTCTTTGTTGCATCATTCGATTTTAAAATAGCATTTGCATGATAAGTACCATTTATCAATGTAGATCCATCAGCTGAAAGAATTGTTTTTTCATTAGCATTGCCGTTTACTTCTCCATTTACAGGATCTAAAGTCAAATATTCTCCTAAATATTTATTTTGGCTGCTTGCTATATTGAACCATGCAAAATCATTACTGTCAAGAGCTACACCAAGTGGTCCCCAAGTTTGTCCTAAGTCAAAAGAGATGAAACAGTTGTCAGATCCTTCTGGTGTATTCTCGTAACCAATACCTAAAGGATAAAGATTTCCGGCAGGAATATGCATGACCACCCAAAAAGTTTCTCCTTGCTGAAAATACAATTGTTCGTCTAATGTAATAGATACATAACCTTCAGAAGCGCTCCCGGGATTATATTCCTGTGCATAAATTAGATTTTCTTTATTAAGTGCCGTTCCTTTATAAATTTCAACAACAACAGGACCAAATTGCGGGTCTATTTTTAAATAGCTTTGAATTTGTGTTAAGTTGAAACCTTCAGCTTCATTAACAACATATTTAGTGGCAGCTGAGTTTGGAATCGCGGTATCGTTATCTCCAATAATATCAGTAACACCATCTACATAACTTTTTTCTTGTGGAGTAAATTGAAATGGTTCAACTGCTGCAGTCTTTGAAGAAGCCGCTATCTTAGATTTCTTTCTGCCCACTTTTCCTGCCGACGCAACTTTTGTTTTTTTTGCAGATGGATATTTTACTTTTTTTCCAAAATATGAAAGTGAAGTTTCTTTATGACGTGCCAAAAATTCCCATCTCAAAACACCTTCTCCGTTATTTAAGATGGTCATATCGTGCGTTCCTTTAAAAGAGGTACTGGCATCAACATTAATAACAATATCTTTACTATTGTCATCTACCGTAATTTTTGGTCCCTCATTGGTAGTCCCCTGAACGATATTTGATAATTCAGAAAGATTGTTCCATCTGTCTCCTGAGATTACTGTAAAATAGTAAGTAGTAAGCCCTAAAAGACCGCTGATAGAATGCGTTACAGTTGTTCCCGCCAAAGCCGAACTTTTAATAATATCATATTTCGCCGATGCAAGATTACTTTTGGTTATTGGCGAAGTAGAATAATAAATACGAAAATCAACCGGTTGTGAATCGTCTACATCAACTGGAACAGTCCATGATAAATTAGCAAATTCCTGCGCAATCCCTGTTAGAGCCAAATCTGTAATAGTGTTTGGCGCTTTACCCTCATTATTCTGGATAGCTAAAAACGTATCTATATGACCTGAACCTAATTTTCCTTCATATCCGGGATTATGAGAATCAATATCAACAACACCTGTCAAAAGTTTAGTTTTTAAAACTTCAGGTGTTAACTGACTTTTGCGATTTGCCAAAGCAAGTGCAGCTATACCGGAAACATGCGGACAAGCCATAGAGGTTCCCTGATAGTAACCATATTGATTTTTTGGCAATGTACTTAAAATACCATTTTTTGCCCCTAAATCTGTTTCTCCTCCAGGAGCTGCAATATCTACCCAAGTACCATAGTTAGAATAACTGGCTTTCTCCCAGTTTGGACCAATTGAACTTACAGATAATGTATTTTCATAATGACCCGGATACCAATCTGCATCTGAGTTACTGTTTCCAGCAGCAAATATCACAATTCCACCTTTCATGGGGCTATTTGGATAATCTCCTGCTTCGGCAATAAAATAGTCTATTGCTTCTTTTACCGATTCATCAAAATCACCAGGCGAAGTATAACCCCAGCTGTTTTGAGAAATTACAGCACCATTGTCTGCTGCATAAATATAACTTTGTTCAAATCCGCCGCCGCCCAAACATTGCATCGACATCACTTTAGATCCATCATTATTTCCACTACCACCGGCAACACCACAAACACCAATACCATTGTTGTTCACTGCTGCTATAGTACCTGCAACGTGGGTTGCATGCGGCTGTGGATCGATAGCTCCGCTTTTTTTATCAAAATTCCAACCATGAATATCATCAATATAACCATTTCCGTCATCATCAACTCCCGCAACACCATTAAATTCAGCTGTATTTGTCCAGATATTTGCTTTTAAGTCAGGATGTTCTACATCTACTCCCTGATCGTGTATCGAAACAATAACCTGTGGATTTCCTTTAACGATATCCCAAGCTTTAAATAAATTAATATCAGAACCATTAGGATATCCCGTTTGTCCCGTATTGTTGTAATGCCACTGATCAGGCAAACTCGGATCATTAAAATAAGAAGCTGCTGCAGAAGTTGCTTTAGAAGCTTTCGGGGTCTTGATTATCGTAAATTTATAATCAGACAGCACTTTTTCTTTCTCTGTTTCTGCTATTTCTACTTCAGCAATTCCCTTGTATTTTTGGACTGCATCTTTAGCGCTCTGGTTAGCATCTATGTCTACCACATACCATAAATCAAGTTTATGCTTTCTCAATTTTGCTTCTAATCTTGGATTAGAATTTTCAGGAAATAGCCTGTGCATTTTTTTGGCTCCAACCTTTGCCGAAACCTGATCAAAAGCCTGAATTCCTGTTGTAAGCCTTTTCCCCGTGGTCACATTCATTTTCTTTAAAGTTTGTGACATTTGTCCTGAAAATTTAATTTTTACAGAACCTTGTTTGACACCTTCTTTAAAGGTCGCTTGCTGACCGAAGGAAAAAAACGACCAAAGCGAAAAAATCAAAACCGATAATAATCGATTTCCTTTTTTGTAATAATTTGTCATTAAAGTTGTTTTTTGGTTAGTTAATAATTTAATGCATTGATCTTTTATATGGACAAAGCACTAAATGTTTCGGAGCAAGAATATGGAAAAATCAAATAGTTCGGCTTCAAACAATAGTTACATCTTATATATAGAGAATAATCCATCATTACATTTGTATAACAATAAAATACAAAAACCTAAATACCAACATATTACATAATTTATTTTTTTAAGATATTAGGTTTTTAAATGACAAGAAAATTAACCTCAAAGTGTGGGGGAATTTTATGTTTTATGGTGTGAATTTTATGTTTTTTACGAAAAAACTAACCACAGAACACGTAAAGATCTGATGTTTTATTGCGGTTAGAAAACACAGAGTTCAAAAAGCTAATAGTCATAAATCCTTTGTGAACTCTATGTTTTTGCTTTGGGTACTTTATGGCAAAAAAAATAACGATTAACCTTATGTTTATTTTTTAAATAAATGATATAATTAAAACTCGAAAATAATTCATAGTTTAGCTGATAAAAATTATCTAATTTGAAGTATTTCTACATATATATAGGCGTCTTACTGTTTTTTTGTGAAGCTCTATTTTCGCAAAATATTGATCGTCTAAAACTTCAATACAAAACCAGTTCCGAACCTGACACAAAGGTCGCTTTGCTTCTTCAAACGGGACAATTATTAGAAAAAAAGGATTTAGATTCTGCGCTATTTTATTATAAAAAAGCATTACCCTTTGAAAAAAAAATCACAGATACCCTTCTGGCCAGAGTATATTCTAATATTGGTAATGCCAATCTCCTGAAAGGTAATATTGATGTTTGCCTCGATTATCAGTTAAAAGCGCTGAAAATTTATGAGAATTATCCTCCTCAAAAAGATATTTTAAAAGTTTATAACAGCATTGCCCTGGTTTATTTTTATCAGGGAGATTTCGAAAAAGCGCTTATAAAGTTCAATCAGGTAAAAAGCCTATTAGACAAAAACATTATAAAAGATCCTGTCAAAACGCACGAGATCAGAGGAAAACTACTTAATAATATCGGTATTATTTATGATAATAGAAATCAGACAGATCTTGCTCTTGAATATTTTATGCAGGCATCAACCCATAGCAAAAAGGCAAAAGATAATGGAAATCTGTCATCGGTATATTCTAATATGGGAATCATATATCTTAAAGCAAAACGTTACGATCTCGCCGAAGCCATTTTTATAGAAGCTCTTAATATTCGAAAAAAGGAAAATGACATATTTGGTTTGTCGAAATCAAATTATCATTTAGGAAGGCTTTATAAAGAAAAAAAGGAATTTCAAAAGGCGCAAGAATATTTGCTTAATGGTCTAGATTACTGTAAACAAACTAATTCGTCATCAACAAGGGCTTCAATTTTAGACGAAATTAGTCAGGTAATGGCCGGAAAAGAAGATTACAGACAAGCATATCGCTATCACGTTGCCTATAAATCTTTAAGCGACAGTCTTTTTAATACAGAAAACCAAAAAAAAATTACCCGTGCCGAAATGCAATATAAGTTTGACAAAGAAAATCAGGCTATAAAAATAGCGCAAAACCACAGGGAACTTGTTTATTCTATTATTGCAATTGGTTTGGTTTTGGGAATCATTATTGCCATCATCATGTACCGACTTCAGGAAACAAAGGCTAAAATTCAACAATTGGCAAAAGAAAGTGCTGAATTGAGCAATAAGGAACTTTCTTTAAGAGAAGATACGCTGAAAAGAGAATTAGAATTTAAAAATAAAGAACTGACAACGAATATCATGTATCTCTTAAAGAAAAATGAATTCAATACTGAAATTTCAAATCGCTTGGTGGAGTTGAAAAAACAAATGAAAAAAAACGATCAGGATATTATCCAAAAAATTATACTGGATATTAAAAATGCTCAGGATGATGATATCTGGAAAGAATTTGAAGTTCGTTTTAGTCAGGTTTACAACGATTTTTATGAACGTTTAAATACGAAATACCCTGATCTGACACTTAATGAGAAAAGAATCTGTGCTTTTTTAAGATTAAATATGACTACTAAAGAAATCTGTGCACTTACGCGCCAATCCTATAACAGCCTGAATGTAGCAAGGGCAAGATTAAGAAGAAAGCTTAACATTCATAACGAGGAAATAAATTTGGTTACTTTTTTAGAAAATATTTAGATTTTCGCTAAACCTAACAGGTCTAACTGTTTAAACTTCTAAATGAATTACCAAAAATATGGATATTAAAAAAATAATTTTGTTGATTATTATATGTTTCCAGTTTGGAAGCTGTTTCCAGTTTAAAGGAGAAAAAATAGAAATAAATTATAGAGATAAAACAATTAAGGTTTTATCGGATGATTATGTAATTGAATCCGTGATGATGAAAAATAATCAAACAAAATATTATGTTTTGGAGTTGAAAGACTCAGTAAAAGGGAGCAATATAATTAATTTCAAAAATAAACCCTTAGGGTATAATATTGTTGTAGACAGTTTAGAACACTATTGTTCATTACCCCCAGAAATAGATTCGCCTGGAGTATGGATAACAATTAGAAAAAGAGGTCCAAAAGGCAAAACTAAAAGTGATAATTTTAAAGAAATACAATATTTTAATTATAATAAACTTCCGTGCGGCTCAACATTAATTGACACGATTACAGCAAGTAACCCTTACAAATAGATACAATCAAGCCATATTTTAAACAATAGATGACAAAAAAATCCCAAATTCCAATTTCACAATTGGGATTTGGGATTTATAATATTGTGATTTATTTATAAAGTTTTTAGTCTAAAATAAAACTAACACTTACGTTTGCTGTAACTTCGATTTCACCAATTGCTAAAGTTTCGTTTGAAGCTCCTGCTGAATCCGCCGCCATAGATTTCATAGAAGCATACATTGGTTGTGGGTGATAAACCTGAGTATTATCAGAAATTGTATAAGCTTTACCAACTTTTTGTCCTAAAACTGAAACGTAATCTTCTGCCTTTGATTTAGCGTCTTTTATTGCCAATTTTCTAGCTTCTGTTTCAAGTTGAACTAATTTAGAAGTTTCAAAAGAAACTCTGTCGATACGGTTAATTCCTTGCTGAACCAAACCTTCCATTAATTCATCATATTTAGACAAATCTTTCAAAACAATTTCTACAGTTTGAGTAGCATTGTAACTTGTTTTCTTTTTCTCATAATCATATTGCGGATTAAGAGCTACTTGTTTAGTTTTGAAATCTGCCGTTGGAACATTCATTTTTTTAATGAATTTTAAAACCGCATCCATTTTTTCGTCATTTTGCTTTTTGACATCTTTAGCATTATTCCCTTTTGTTTCAACAGTTGCTGAAATACAAACCTGATCAGGTGCTACTTTTACTTTTCCTTCTCCATTTACATTTATCTGAGGAATTTGTTTGGTTTCTTGAGCGTAAGACATAGTCATAAACATGATTGTTAAAAATAATACTACTTTCTTCATTTTTGTTATATTTAAGTTATTTGATAATGGAATTTCAAAAGTTGTGCCAATATTTATAGTTTTCCTAATTTTGCCATTACAAAAAGTATAAAAATAGGAATTGCCAAGAGAACAACCATTAAAGTATGATCAACAAATAGTGAAGGTTCTTTTATCAAAGTGATCAAATAACCGCCTATAGCACCTCCAAAGTGCGCCGTATGTCCAATATTATCATTTTTGGCACGCATTCCATAAATGGAATAAAACAGATATAAAATTCCGAATAAATATGCCGGTATTGGTATGACAAAGAAGATACCCAACATCATATCAGGCTGAAGCAATATCGCAGAATACAAAACTCCTGTAACTGCTCCCGAAGCTCCAACGGCACGATAACTATAATCATTTTTATGAAACAGCATCGTTAGCAAACTTCCAAAGATTAAACTTCCAAAATAAACCAGAACAAAAGAAAAAGTTCCCAACCATTGAATTACAACCGGCGCAAAGAACCAAAGTGTGAGCATGTTAAATATCAAGTGCATCATGTCTACATGCAAAAAACCAGACGAAAGCATTCTGATTTGTTCTCCTGAACGAATACTTCCTACATGAAATTCGTATTTTCTAAAAAAAGCAAGATCGTTAAAACCTTTGTAACTAATCAATACATTGGCAACTATAATCCCAATTAAAATGGTATTCATAAAAAACATTTATTGTGAATTGTAAATATAGTCATTCTTAAACATATGTTAGCGTCAATCCAAAATATCAATGGTTATTCATTTTTACTTTATATTTGTAAAAAAAATTACATGCAATTTCTTGTTTATATATTAGCCTATCCATTGCTTTGGCTTATCTCTATACTTCCGTTTCGATTGTTTTATTGGTTCTCTGATTTCGTATATTTCCTTATTTACCGCATTGTGGGTTATCGTAAAAAAGTGGTGCGTGAAAACCTAAAACTTACTTTACCAAATTTAACCGATGCTGAACGAAAAGAGATCGAAAAGAAATTCTATCAACATATGTGTGATATGTTTCTGGAGATGATTAAAACTATGAGTATTTCGCCCGAAGAAATGGAGAAAAGATTTAAAGTCACCAATCTTGATCTTATACAGGAATATGCAAAAAAAGGAAAAAGTGTAATTCTGGTAGCGTCTCATTATGCCAGCTATGAATGGCTTTTGACAATTAACCGGAAAATTGATTTTCAGGGAATTGCTGTTTATAAAAAAGTAGCCAATCCATACTTTGATAAATTGGTTCGAAAAATTCGTTCAAAATATGATACGGAATTAGTTGAAACAAGAAAAGCGATTCCAACAATGGCTCAAAATCAGCGTGACGGAATTTTAAGCATGTACGGTTTGGCAAGTGATCAATCACCAAAACTGGACAGAATTTTTCATTCGATGAAGTTCATGGGAATTGAAGTTCCGGTGCATACCGGTGCCGAAATGCTTGCCAAAAAATATGATCTGAGTGTTGTTTTTGTAAAAGTCAAAAAAGTACGTCGAGGTTATTATGAAGCTACAATTATACCAATTGCAGACAATCCTAAAGAATACGATAATTTTGACATTACAGAAAAATATTTAAGAGAAGTAGAAAAACAAATTTATGAAGCTCCTGAATTTTATTTATGGACACATAAAAGATGGAAACATCGTGTTCAATAATTCTTTCACAACAAAAAATAAGGTCCAAAAAAGCAACATTCTTTTTTGGACTTTTTATTTATAAAACGCTCAAGACTATTAAAAGCATTGTTTCTATCTGCTGAAAACTGATTTTTGATGGGTTTTTGTAATATTTTTTCCTTCACTTATAAAGAGGAACAATTACAGAAACAGTATAAATTTGGAGTTAACAAATTTATACCCCAAATCCCCCAATCAAAATCATCAGTTATGATAAAAAACCTACTATTTACCTTTTTAACACTACAGATTTCAAATACCGCCTGTGGTCAGAGTCCAAAACGCGGAATTGCTTACGGACATAACTCAACAGCCGATTTATTAGCACTAAAACCCGGAGTTTCGTGGTGGTATAACTGGGGCTCTTTGCCAGAAAATGACGCCAATGCAAATTATCAATCTATTGGAGTTGAATATGTTCCAATGGCGTGGAATCAAGTAAACGATGCTGATGTACAATCTTTTATAGACAGAATAAAACCCGGCGCTAAATATTTGCTTGCTTTTAATGAACCTAACTTTAACGATGGATCCAGATATACTCCTCAGGAAGCTGTAAATGCATGGAAAAATATTGAAAAAATAGCGGCTGCCAAAAATCTGGAAATTGTTAGCGCATCCCCAGCTTTTAATGATCCAAATAACAATTATGGTGGTTATAGCAGTCCGATTGCATGGCACGATCAATTTTTTCTTTTATGTCCAAATTGTAAAGTCGATTATATTGCTTTTCATACTTATGACAGAACCTCGGGCGACGTAATTGGTGTGACGGGACTTCTGAAAAAATACAATCGTCCTGTTTGGGTAACTGAATTTGCGAACAGAGTAATTCAGACTGCAGCCGAAAAAACTGCTTTTATGAAAGAAATTATAACAAATTTTGAAAACGATCCTGACATTTATCGCTATTCCTGGTTTTCTGGAAGAGTAGATCCTACATGGACAGATATGCTTGAAGGACAATTGTTGGACACACAAAGCGGAGTTCTAAGACCTATAGGAACTGAATATGTAAATACTGCTTATACTTCTAAAAAAATGACTATTCCAGGCAGAATAATTGCAAACAAACATTATCGCCGAAAAGGAACGAACTTACAAAATACTACAGATGCCGGAACGGGACAAAATGTGTCTTTGATAAACGAAGGAGACTGGAATGAATTTATGCTAAATGTAAATAATGCAGGAACTTATAATTTCACCTTTAGGGTTGCATCGCCAACAATTACAGGTAAATTTGACGTTTTGGTAAATGATGTCATTGTCAAAACTGATGAAACATTTCCTGCAACGGGCGGAGCTCAAACTTTTATTAATAAAACCGTAAACGGAATTACTTTACCAAAAGGAGAAGTTTATTTAAAGATTAAATTCAAATCAAACGATATGAGTTTCAATTATATTGATGTTGTTGCAACAAATCTGGGCGTAAATGATCTAACGATCGAAAATGATTTTTTTACGGTTTATCCTAATCCCATTAAAAACCAATCTACACTTCACATAAAATCGGCAGAAACAGAACCGTTGACTTTAAAAATTGTCGACATGAAAGGAACAATCTGCTTTTCCTCAGATTCTTATTTTACAAATGAAGATATTAAAATTGGCGATAAACTTTCAAGTGGAGTTTATATTGTAACTGCGACTTATGGTACTATTAAAAAATCATTGAAAATTATCAAAGATTAAAATTTTACCACAGAGTGCACAAAGTTTTAATTTTACTTTACTGATAGCAAACACAAAGTTCGCAAAGCTAGATAAATACATCCCGAAGCTTCGGGATTGCGAACTTGGTGTTTTGTGAACGCACTATCAAATAAAATCTTAGCGAACTCTGCGGTAAAATATAAGGCCGTTTTTAGACAAAAAAACACCTCTTTCAAAAAAATGAAAGAGGTGTTTTTTTATGCTGAATTGCTAAAAACTAAATTCCTGCAATTGCTTTAATTTCATCAATAATTCGAAGTGCCAAAACATCTGCTTTTTCCTGAGAAGGAGCTTCAGTATAGATTCGGATAATTGGTTCTGTATTTGATTTTCTTAAATGAACCCATTCTGTAGCAAAATCAATTTTTACACCGTCAATAGTTGTAATATCTTCGTTTTTATATTTTTCAGTCATTGCCACTAAAATTGCATCAACATCAATTTGAGGTGTTAATTCAATTTTGTTTTTGCTCATATAATATTCAGGATATGAAGCTCTCAATGCCGAAACTGACATTTTTTTATTTGCTAAATGCGTTAGAAATAAAGCAACTCCTACCAAACTATCTCTTCCATAATGAGATTCCGGATAAATGATTCCACCGTTACCTTCACCACCAATAATAGCGTTATTTTTTTTCATTAATTCCACAACGTTCACTTCTCCAACGGCACTGGCTTCGTATTTTCCGCCATGAGCAACCGTTACATCACGCAAAGCACGAGACGATGACATATTCGAAACTGTATTTCCAGGAGATTTACTCAAAACATAATCGGCGCAAGCCACCAAAGTGTACTCTTCACCAAACATTTCTCCGTCTTCGCAGATAAAAGCCAAGCGATCAACATCAGGATCCACAACAACTCCTAAATCTGCTTTCTCTTTGACAACCAATTCAGAAATATCAGTTAAATGCTCTTTTAAAGGCTCTGGATTGTGAGGAAAATGTCCGTTTGGTTCGCAATATAATTTTACAACTTCAACGCCCATTAATTCTAACAGTCTTGGAATAATGATTCCTCCCGAAGAATTTACACCGTCAACAACTACTTTAAATTTTGCAGCTTTTACAGCTTCAACATCTACTAAAGACAAATTTAAAACCTCGTCGATATGAATATCCATGTAAGCATCATTTATCGTGATTTCGCCTAAAGTATCCACATCTGAGAAATCGAAAGCTTCTGCTTCAGCAATTTCAAGAATTTTTGCTCCTTCTGCACCACTTAAAAATTCTCCTTTTGCATTCAATAATTTCAAAGCATTCCATTGTTTTGGATTGTGGGAAGCAGTCAGGATAATTCCACCGTCAGCTTTTTCCAAAGGCACAGCAATTTCAACAGTTGGTGTTGTAGAAAGTCCAAGATCAATTACATTAATTCCTAAACCTATTAAAGTATTTACAACAAGATTATGAATCATCGGACCAGAAATTCTGGCGTCACGACCAATTACAACCGTTAATTTTTCTTTTGAAGTATTATTTTTCAGAAAAGTACCGTATGCCGATGCAAATTTTACAGCATCAACAGGAGTCAGGTTATCTCCTACTTTTCCACCGATTGTTCCTCGTATACCTGAAATTGATTTTATTAA
Organism: Flavobacterium pectinovorum; assembly: GCF_006438875.1. Lineage (GTDB taxonomy): Bacteria > Bacteroidota > Bacteroidia > Flavobacteriales > Flavobacteriaceae > Flavobacterium > Flavobacterium pectinovorum_A. Next base: position 53,866 of record NZ_RCZH01000027.1, on the reverse strand, counting down.
AGTCATTATTGTGAGTTATGGTTACCAGTTACAAATATAAAAAAGTTACTGAGGTTCTAAGTTGCTAAGGTGCTAAGAATTTTTAAAAAAGATGCTAAGGGACTAAGTTACTATCCCGAAGCTTCGGGACTAAGATTTAGTAAAAAGTTGCTAAGGGTACTAAGTTACTAAGGTTCTGAGATTTTAATAAAGCCTTTAATCATTCCTTAAACGATATAAAAAAGTTTTCATACTTTTACTAAAATAAACTTAGTTTCTTAGCAACTTAGTCACTTAGCAACTCTAAAAAAATGAATTTCCTAGCCCATATATACCTTTCAGGTGATAATGATTTAATCAAAATTGGCAATTTTATGGCCGATGGAATTCGCGGAAAACAATTTGAACATTTTCCTGAGGATGTCCAAAAAGGAATTATTCTGCATCGTTTTATTGATACTTATACGGATTCTCACGATGTTTTCAGACAAAGTACCAAACGTTTGCATGAGAAATACCACCATTATGCTGGTGTAATTGTAGATATTCTTTATGATCACTTTTTAGCCAAAAACTGGGAAAAATATTCCGATGAAAAACTGGACCTTTTCATTAATCGATTTTATGGATCGTTACATGATAATTATTCAATTCTAACCGAAAGAACACAAAATATAATGCCAACTATGATTCGGGAAAACTGGCTTTGGAGTTATCAGACAGTTGATGGTATTCAGCATATTTTAACGCAAATGGACCGAAGATCAAAAAATCAGTCAAAAATGCAGTTTGCCTCCCAGGAACTCAAAGAATTTTATTCGGAATTTGAGAGTGAATTTGATCTTTTCTTTGAAGATATAAAACAGCAAGCCAATCAAAAATTACTTTCCTTATAAAATCTGTCGGATTCTATAAAATAATACTACAATACTTTTATGAAAAAAATCACCCTTTTATTCAGCTTTATTTCTCTTTATTGTTCTGCTCAAGACGTTGTCAAACCAACAGGTTTAGTTGCAACAAAAGCCATGGTAGTTTCGGCGCGTCAGGAAGCTTCAAAAATTGGAGCGGACATTATGAAGAAAGGCGGAAATGCTTTTGATGCAATGGTTGCCACCGAATTGGCTCTCGCAGTTGCTTATCCGTATGCAGGAAATATTGGCGGTGGCGGATTTATGGTGTACCGAAAAGCAAATGGCGAAGTTGGATCATTAGACTATCGCGAAAAAGCGCCATTGGCAGCCACAAAAGATATGTTTCTGGATAAAGACGGAAATGTAATAAAAGGAAAAAGTACCGAAACAGCTTTGGCAATTGGAGTTCCCGGAACTATTGCAGGAGTTTTTGCCGTTCATAAAAAATTAGGTTCATTACCAATGTCCGAAATTTTAAAACCTGTTATTGCTCTTGCTGAAAGAGGTGTAATTGTTACTCAAAAACAACAAAAACAACTCGAAAATTATCATGATGCTATTGTCAAAGCAAATGGACCAAATACGCTTATGGCAGGAAAATTTAAAGAAAATGATACGATTAAATATCCAGCGCTCGCAGAAACGTTAAAACGAATTCTGAAAAACGGAAAAGACGAATTCTATAAAGGTAAAACGGCTAAAATTTTAGTAGAATATCTTCAAAAAAGAGGCGGAATTATTACCCTTAAAGATTTAGCCACTTATGAGGCTAAATGGAGAAAACCATTACAATTTAATTACAAAGATTTAAAAATCACTTCGATGTCGCCACCAAGCAGCGGTGGAATCTGTCTGGCGCAAATCATGAAAATGATTGCTCCTTATGATTTATCAAAAATGGGACATAATTCCGAAGAATCGATTCAGGTAATTGTTGAAGCGGAAAGAAGGGCTTACGCCGACAGAAGTCAGTTTTTGGGTGATCCTGATTTTGTAAAAATTCCGATCAACGCTTTATTAGCCGATTCTTATTTAAAAGAAAGAATGTCGAATTTTAATGTTAATAAAGCCAGTTTATCATCAGATATAAAAGAAGGAAATGTAACGTATAACGAAAGCACCGAAACTACACATTATTCTATTGTAGACGCACAAGGAAATGCTGTTGCTGCAACCACTACAATAAATGACGGTTTTGGATCTAAATATTATTGTGATGAATTAGGTTTCTTTTTAAATAACGAAATGGACGATTTTAGTGCAAAACCGGGATCACCAAATATGTTTGGTTTAGTAGGTAATGAAGCCAATAGTATTGCTCCGAAAAAAAGAATGTTGAGTTCTATGACACCAACTATTGTCGAGAAAAATGGAAACTTGTATATGGTTGTGGGTTCTCCCGGAGGTTCTACTATTATTACTTCTGTTTTACAGGCAATTCTAAATGTTCATGAGTACAATCTAAGTATGCAGGAAGCGGTAAATGCACCACGTTTTCACCATCAATGGCTGCCGGATTTAATTACTTTTGAACCAAATGCTTTCGACACAAATACTATCGATAGACTAAAAGCAAAAGGATATTTAATCAACGAAAAAACGACTCCCGTAATTGGTAAATTAGATTGTATTTTGGTTTTACCAAACAAAAATCTTGAAGGTGGTGCCGATTTCCGTGGAGACGATGCAGCAGTTGGTTTTTAATTTAGTTCCCAATTTTTATTATATTCAAACATTATGAACTAAATTTGTGGTTTCCCTAACTCTTTACAAACAGAATGCTAAAAAAATATTTTAGAAAACTAGAAAGCATTATCGCTTTAGGACAGTCATTGATGACGCCAAAGCAATTTATTTTTTTATCAAGTGTTTTAATTGGTATTTCTTGTTCTTTGGCCGTAATCGTTTTAAAAACTTTTGCCCATAGTGTTTTCTCTTTTGCGACGTATATCAACGGGATCTTAAAATTAAGTTTCATCAACAGTATTTTACCAATTATTGGTATTGTACTTACCGTTTTTGTTGTAAAAAGAGTCCTAAACGGAACTATAGAAAAAGGAACTTCGCAAATCTTATATGCCGTTGCAAAAAAGGCAAGCATCATTCCGAAAAAACAAATGTATGCGCAGATTATAACCAGCTCTTTAACTGTTGGTTTAGGAGGTTCAGCGGGTCTGGAAAGCCCAATTGTAGTAACAGGAGCTGCTTTTGGATCAAACTTTGCCCAAAATTATAAATTACCTTATAAAGACAGAACTTTACTTATTGGATGTGGTGTTGCAGCGGGAATTTCTGCCGCTTTTAATGCTCCAATTGCCGGAGTTCTTTTTGCTATTGAAGTTTTATTGGTGGATGTAAGTATTTCTGCCTTCACTCCTATCATGATTTCTGCCGCAACCGGTGCTTTGGTTTCTGCTATTCTTCTGGATGAAACGATTTTATTATCCTTCAAAAAACAGGAAGCCTTTAATTATCATAATATTCCATTTTATGTTCTCTTGGGAATATTGACAGGATTTATAGCGGTATATTATGCAAGAAACTTTCAAAGAGTTGAGCACTATTTTGGAAAAATGGAGATTGGTCCCTACAGAAAAGCATTAATTGGATCTTCACTTTTAGCTGTATTAATTTTTATTTTCCCTACCCTTTTTGGGGAAGGTTACGAAAGTATCAAAACATTATCTGAATCAGATCCGGGGAAAATATTAGACAATACCTTGTTTGGAGATTTTCGAAATAATCAATGGGTTTTACTGCTTTTTGTAGGCTGCACCATGATGGTAAAAGTATTCGCTTCGGGACTAACTATTGGAAGTGGCGGAAACGGAGGTAACTTTGCCCCATCATTATTTTTAGGATCTTATTTGGGATATTTTTTCTCGAAATTTATCACACTAATTGGTTTAGCAAAATTGCCAATAAGTAATTTTACAATGGTAGGAATGGCGGGGATTTTGAGCGGATTATTTCATGCGCCGCTTACAGCAATTTTCTTAATTGCCGAAATTACTGGCGGTTATAGCCTGATGATTCCGCTTATGATTGTTTCGTCGATAAGTTTTGCTATTTCTAAACGTTTCGAGAAATATTCTTTGGATGTAAAAGGTCTGGCTAAAAAAGGTCACGCTTTTACAAGTAATAAAGATTCAAACATTCTATCAACATTAGATATTGACACGATAATTCAATGTGATTATTTGACCGTTCATCCAGAAGAAAATTTAAGCAAGTTAGTTGATTTAATTTCACACTCCAATCAGGTCGTTTTTGCGGTTGTAAACAATGAGAAAGAATTGGTTGGTATTGTCCATTTTAATGATATTCGCGAGATTATCTTCAACTCCTATCGCGTAAAATATACGCTGATCAAAGATGTGATGAAAACTCCCGCAGCCACTATTTCGTCTTCTGACAGCATGGAAATCGTAATGAGTAAATTCGAAAAATCTAAAACAGCCTTTCTTCCGGTGATCCGAAATGATAAATATTACGGTTTTATTTCCAAATCTATAGCACTTGAAGCTTATAGAACCAAACTGCGTTCCATGACAATTGAATAGTCTTAATATCGGATAGGTTAAAAATTAGATATATCCGATATTAAATACGTTTTTACTATTTATTGAGTTAAGCTTTTTTTAGGCAACTAAGACTAAAAAAAATCGCGCAAAGACGCAGAGGCACAAAGTTTTTTGTTTCACGCAGATTCAGAAGATTAAGAAGATTTTTTTAGATGCAAATTTATAATTCGTGTAGATTCGTGAAATTTGTGGTGAACTTAACCGCAAAAAGCTCGGAACGATTATTTGACTTTTTTGCTCGCAAAGAATCGCAACGTTTTTAAGCCTCAATTTATTGACTAGCCTCCAGCTTCAGCTCAATGTCATTAAGTTAAGCTTTTTTTAGATAATTAAGACTGCAAAAAAATCGCGCAAAGTCGCAAAGCCGCCAAGTTTACATACATTTTCTTTGCAACTTTGCGCGAGATTTATTCGGCAATTTCCTTAACTTAATGACATTGAGCTTCAGCTGGAGGTCTTTAATACACACAATAAAAAGACTTTAACCAAATCACGCATTTTTGGCTAAAGCTATTCATCGTGTTTTATACAAACTCCAGCCCACGGCGACAAAGATCAATCACGTATTTCTTTTGATATTCTACAAATATGTTGTCCACTAATACCTAAGATTAGTAGATTGTAATTAATATTAATATCGGATAGACTAAAAAATAGATATATCCGATATTAAGAAGTACCTTTGTGGGATAATGTGGAATATAGACTTAACATATAGAACAGAATTTCAATCGACATTTGATCGATTGTACCAAAAAAGGCTTGATTTGCAAAATAGCAGACCATTGCCCAATATCGCCTTGCACAAAATTCGTGAGAGTTTATCTTTAGAATGGACTTATAATTCGAATAGTATCGAAGGAAATACCATGAGTTTACGTGAAACCCAAATGGTTATTCAGGAAGGAATTACTATTAAAGGAAAATCGCTTCGGGAACATTTTGAAACGCACAATCACGACAAAGCAATTGATTATTTGTATTCGATTGTTGATACTAATTACAACCTGAGAAGTATTGATATTTTATCGATCCACGGATTGGTTTTACGTTCTATCGAAGACGATTTTGCAGGACGTTTGCGAAACGGCGGCGTTCGTATTTCGGGAGCTAATTTTATGCCACCTAATGCTAATAAAGTTTCAGATTATCTGGATGAACTTATTGATTTTATCAATACAAATCCTCTTGGTTTAAATGATATTGAATTGGCAACAATTTACCATCATAAACTAGTCTGGATTCATCCTTTTTTTGATGGAAACGGCCGTACAGTTCGTTTAAGTATGAATTTAATCTTGATGCGCTGCGGTTTTCCACCGGCAATTATTCTTAAAAATGACAGAAAAAAATATTACGAAGCGCTTAATCAGGCTAATAACGGCAATTATCAAAAATTAACGCTTTTGATGTGTCAGGCTTTAGAAAGAACACTCAATATTTACTTAAATGCAATGCCGGGAAGCAGTTATGACTTTCAGCCAATTATAGATATTGTAAGCGAACCTAGTGCTCCATATGGTCAGGAATATGTTAGTTTACTTGCTAGAACAGGAAAAATAGATGCTTATAAAGAAGGTCGAAACTGGTACACTACCAAAGAAGCCATCGAAGAATACATGGCAACAAGAAAACGAAAACGCTAACCAATAAAAATTCAATTATAAAATGAAAAAAATTCTACTCTTTCTCTTTTTTTCTCTTAGTTTATCTTCTTATTCCCAAACAAAAGATAAAATTGACACTACAAAATTATTTAAAGAGTTAACTGATCAGGCTTGCTCCTGTATTGATTCAATACCAACTTACAATAGAATTAAAGATTCTATTACAGCTAATATAAGCTCCTGCATTGATGATAAAGTTGGAGCTTATAAAATAACTGAACAATTTGCCAACTTGGATTTATCAAATCCAACTGGCGAAAAAAAAGAGATTAACGTTACTTTAAATCTAGATAAAAAATCAAAAGAGTATAAGGAAATTTATTATAAAATGGAAAAATACCTACTTGATAACTGTCCCACTTTAAAAAATAAAATAGCTTCAAATAATCAATTAAATAATAATTCAATCTCTAAAAACCAAGAAGCATTGGATTTGTATTACTTAGGACTAGATGAAACTAAAAAAGATAATTTTAAAGGAGCTATCGAATATTACAAAAAGGCAATAAAAATTGACCCAAATTTTGCATTCGCTTATGACAACATGGGCATTTGTTATAGACGTTTAGAAGAATTTGACTTAGCAATAGATTCTTATGAAAGATCTCTCAAGATTGATCCAAACGGATTAATGCCATTACAAAATATTGCCGTTGTATACACTTATAAAAAAGAATATAAAAAAGCCGTAAGAACCTATGAGAAACTAGCAAAAATTGATCCTAATAATCCAGAAGTTTTTTATGGAATTGGACAAACGTATGCACTTCATTTAAATGATTCTAAAAAAGGGCTTGACAACATGTGCAAAGCTTACAAGTTGTATAGCATGCAGAAATCGCCATACAGAGCAGATGCTGAAAAAATTATCCAAATGATTTATGCTCAAATGAAAAAAGATGGAGAAGAGGACTCTTTTAATAAAATTTTAGCAACAAACAACATCAATTCTAATTAGCATTTTTTGTTACTATTTGTAACATAAAGTTTTGTTCTCTAGTACTAAAAGAACAAATCAAAGTGGTAACTTTGCGTTTTGCTCAAATTATGTTAGAAAAAGACAATACAATTGAAGTTCTTGGTGCAAGAGTTCATAATCTGAAAAATATAGATATTTCTATTCCGCGTGAAAAACTAGTTGTAATTACTGGTCTTTCCGGTTCGGGGAAATCATCTTTGGCATTTGATACCATTTATGCCGAAGGACAACGTCGCTATGTAGAAACTTTCTCTGCTTATGCAAGACAGTTTCTTGGCGGTTTAGAACGTCCGGATGTTGATAAAATCGACGGGCTTTCGCCAGTAATCGCAATTGAACAAAAAACAACCAGTAAAAGTCCGCGTTCTACCGTTGGAACCATTACTGAAATATACGATTTTTTAAGACTTCTTTACGCTCGTGGTGCCGATGCTTATAGCTATAACACCGGCGAGAAAATGGTTTCTTATTCTGATGATCAAATTAAAGATTTGATCATGCAGGATTTTAATGGGAAACGAATCAATATTCTCGCTCCAATTATTAGAGCCAGAAAAGGTCATTATGCGGAATTATTCCAACAAATTACCAAACAAGGATTCCTGAAAGTCCGTGTCAATGGTGAAGTTCAGGATTTAGTTTCGGGAATGAAATTAGACCGTTACAAAACTCACGATATCGAAATTGTGGTAGATCGAATGCTCATCGAAAATACCGAAGACAATCAAAAACGATTGGCTGAAAGTATTAATACAGCAATGCATCATGGCGAAAATGTTTTGATGATTTTGGATCAGGACACCAATGAAGTACGTTATTTCAGCAGGAATTTAATGTGTCCGACAACTGGAATTTCCTATCAAAATCCAGAACCTAATTTATTTTCTTTTAACTCCCCAAAAGGAGCTTGCCCGCATTGTAACGGATTAGGAACGGTTCACGAAATCAACGTTAAAAAGATTATCCCAAATTCTAAATTATCGATTAAAGCGGGTGGTTTTGCTCCACTTGGTGAATATAAATCGTCCTGGATTTTTAAACAATTGGAAGTTATTGGAGAAAAATTCGGTTTCAAGCTGACTGATCCAATCGAAAAGATTCCGGAAGAAGCCATGAACATGATTTTGCATGGCGGAAAGGAAAAATTCACCGTAAACTCAAAAGATCTAGGTGTTACTCGCGATTATAAAATTGATTTTGAAGGAATTTCTCATTTCATCAAAAATCAATACGACGAAAGCGCATCAACAACTATAAAACGTTGGGCAAAAGATTTCATGGACGAAATTAATTGTCCGGTTTGTGAGGGTTCTCGTTTGAAGAAAGAAGCACAGTTTTTTAGAGTAAATGGAAAAAATATCACCGAATTGTGTGATATGGATATTTCTGATTTAACAACTTGGTTTCAGGATTTAAATGCACATTTAACAGATAAACAACTTTTGATTGCATCAGAAGTGGTAAAAGAAATAAAAGACCGTTTGAACTTCCTGATGAATGTTGGTTTGAATTATTTGGCTTTAAGCCGAAGTTCAAAATCACTTTCCGGAGGCGAAGCGCAGCGTATTCGACTGGCAACACAAATTGGTTCGCAATTGGTTGGAGTTTTATATATTCTTGATGAACCAAGTATTGGTTTACACCAACGAGATAATGAAAAACTGATTCATTCTTTGGAACAATTACGCGATATAGGGAACTCGGTTATTGTAGTTGAACACGATAAAGATATGATCGAACGTGCCGATTATGTTATTGATATTGGACCAAAAGCAGGGAAATACGGCGGAGAAATCATCAGTATTGGAACTCCGGCAGAAACTTTAAAATCAAATACAATTACCGCTCAATACTTGAACGGTACAATGAAATTAGAAATTCCGAAAGAACGTCGCAAAGGAAACGGAAAGTTCTTAAAACTGACCGGAGCAACTGGAAACAACTTAAAAAATGTTTCTATCGAATTGCCTTTAGGTCAATTGATTTGTGTTACAGGAGTTTCGGGAAGCGGAAAATCGACTTTGATCAATGAAACCCTCTACCCTATTTTGAACGCTTATTATTTTAATGGCGTAAAAAAACCACAGCCTTATAAAAAGATTGAAGGTCTTGAGCATATAGACAAAGTAATTGATATTGACCAAAGCCCGATTGGGAGAACGCCACGTTCAAATCCGGCGACTTATACAGAAGTTTTTACCGAAATTAGGAACTTGTTTACGATGACTTCTGAAAGTATGATTCGTGGTTATAAAGCAGGACGTTTTAGCTTTAATGTAAAAGGCGGACGTTGCGAAACCTGTGAAGGTTCCGGTGTTAGAACTATCGAAATGAACTTTTTACCAGATGTTTATGTAGAATGCGAAACCTGTCAAGGAAAACGTTTTAACAGAGAAACGCTGGAGATTCGTTACAAAGGAAAATCAATTTCGGATGTATTGAATATGACAGTTGATGAAGCGGTTCCATTTTTTGAAATGATTCCGAAGATTTATCGAAAAGTAAAAACAATTCAGGATGTTGGTTTAGGATACATTACGCTTGGTCAGCAAAGTACAACACTTTCGGGTGGTGAAGCGCAACGTATAAAACTTGCAGGAGAATTGTCTAAAAAAGATACAGGAAATACCTTTTATATCTTAGATGAACCTACAACGGGATTACATTTTGAAGATATCCGTGTTTTGATGGACGTAATTAATAAATTGGTCGATAAAGGAAATACAATTCTGGTTATTGAACATAATATGGACGTCATAAAACTTGCCGATTATATTATTGATATTGGTCCTGAAGGAGGAAAAGGCGGCGGACAATTAATCGCCAAAGGAACTCCTGAAGAAGTCGCTAAAAATAAAAAAAGCTATACCGCTAAGTTTTTGAAAAAAGAGTTAACTTAGTATATCATAACCAAAAGTAGTTACGTAACTATTATAAACAATAACAACATGAACAGTTTAAGTTTAAAAATAGATTTAGATTTTAAAGAGTTATTAAAAGTTGTAAAACAATTATCTCCATCTGAAAAATTAAAACTAAACGATGAAATCTGGAAAGATGATATCGAAATTCCAACTGAGCATCAAAAAATAGTATTGAACAGAATTAAAAAAAGTACGGCTTCACCCGAAAGAATGTTAGATTGGGATGAAGTCTCAGATTTACCAATTCAGTAATTCTTCAAAATGTACAATATTAAAATAGATCAAGATGCTTTAAATGATCTTAAAGAAATAGTTATTTGGTACAATAATCAAGTACAAAATTTAGGATTACGTTTTCATAAGCAAGTTAAATCTCAAATTAATACTTTAAAAAATCAACCTTATATCTGTAATATTCGTTACGAAGATATGCGTTGCATGCTTGTCAAAAAATTTCCATTTATGATTCATTACAAAATTAATGACGAATCTTATTTAGTAGAAATTTTCGCCGTATTTCATACTAGTCGACATCCAGAGATATGGAATTCAAGAATAAAAAAATAATACTAATTGTCATAACTGATTAATCGATCTCTAAATTAAATTCCGGAGGAATGACACGTTTATTGAACATTTCGTTAACTAGTCGATAAAGGAAACACAATCCTGGTTATCGAACATAATATGGACGTCATAAAACTTGCCGATTATATTATTGATATTGGTCCTGAAGGAGGAAAAGGCGGCGGACAATTAATCGCCAAAGGAACTCCTGAAGAAGTCGCTAAAAATAAAAAAAGCTATACCGCTAAGTTTTTGAAAAAGGAACTGGAGAACTAAAATCATGATATCTTTGTCAAGGTTTAAAACTTGACAAAGATAATTTTGTATTTTTAGCTAGTTAGATACCCATGATCGATTAAATCTCTTTTTTTATCAATTTTAATTTTATTACCGTCTTTTATTAAATATATTTTATCTGCAATTTCTATCGCATCATTATAATAGTGATCGGTCAAAATTATTCCTTTTGTTTTTTTTAGATTATTTAAAAAATCCTTAATTATTTCAATAAATAAAGGCTCAATCATTGAAAATGGTTCATCTAGTAATAAAAATTTATGATCTAAATTACCAAGTAAAACAATTTCCAAATATCTTCTTTCTCCTAATGATAATTGGCCAATTTTACGATTTTCTATAGTATTAATTTTAGGAGCATAAAAAACTTTATACTGTTTATCTCCTTCTCTAAAATACATTCTGATTACTTCTGAAACTTTTAACCTTTTGGGTAAAAAATTATCTTGTGGTAAGTATCCAATTCTATTATCTAAAATGACATTATTGTTTTTAATTAATTCTCCATTAATTTTTAATTCCAGTTTATCTGACTTTAAAGTTCCATATATCAATTTTAAGAGAGTTGATTTACCACTTCCGTTTCTTCCGAAAATTACATTTGTTTCACCTACCAAAAAATCAAATGATAAATCTTTTAAAATCTGTTTTCCTTTAAAGGATTTATTTAAATTTTTAATTTCTAAAATGTTCATTTTATTAATTGATAAATTACAAAAACGATAATAGATATAAAAACATTAAAAAATAAAACTATTGAATTCAATCTCTTCTTTGTAAATCCCAAATTATGGTAAAAATAATATTCATTAGCATAAAAATATTGAAAACTAAAAATGCCTAAAAATGTCCCAATGCTTGAAAAAATGATAGGAAAACAAAGAAAATTAAAGAAAAACAGACTTACGAGAGTAGTATAAATGAGATTAAAAAAATTAACATCGAAATAGTATTTAAAGATAATTTTCATGAATCTATTTAAGGCGATTAAAAACATACAACTGACTCTTTGATGTTTGGTCTAAAGAAAAGATAATTGGATGCTGGTCAAAGTTACCGTAAAATAATTCCAGTTTTAATTTATCTAAGTTAATAAAATCTAATAATACTAATATTAAAGGTAATTAGTTAGCAAAAAAAAACAATCATATAAATATGAAAAAGGAATTAGAAATTCCTGATGAATACAAATAAATGCTTTTAACAGAATTGAAAAAAGTAAAGTTTCACCTTAAAGAATAATAGATTAGAAAGGAAACTTTAAATAGATTAACTACACATTTTAATCAATTAAATAATTGCATTATAGAAGTTAGGGAAGAACCACATATTTCCTTAACTGCATTAATCCATTGATAATGAATAACAATACAAAAATGCTCTAATTTTAAATGTTACATTTAAATTAATAAATCCCCATTTCTATAACAATTCTCAAAAAAAGCAGTAATTTAGCTAGCCTTTTTGTCAAAATTTCAAACTTTAATGATGCTTTTTTTGGCGAAAAACAATGATTCAATTGAAAACTGATGCCCTAGCCCTGATGGGAGCGGCATCCTTTTGTGGTGGGGTTCGCCATAAAAGATATAGCGGACAGCAGGAAATAGCTCCTTAACTCGACTATAATTAAAACGACACAGCTAGAAATAAAAATATAAATAAATTAAAATACCTAAAATGAGATTAGAAGATTTTGATAATGATGAGGACAAAGTAATTCAGGACCGTTTGAAACAAAAAACGTGGAATGAAATTAGAACAAATGACAGCTGGGCGATTTTTAAAATCATGGCTGAATTTGTAAATGGTTACGAAAGTATGGGACGTATTGGTCCGTGTGTATCGATTTTTGGTTCGGCGAGAACAAAACCAGATGATAAATATTATTTATTGGCTGAAAAAATTGCTTTTAAAATCAGTAAAGCAGGTTACGGCGTAATCACAGGAGGTGGTCCCGGAATCATGGAAGCTGGAAATAAAGGCGCACATTTAGGTGGCGGAACTTCGGTTGGTTTGAATATCGAATTGCCATTTGAACAGCATTTTAACCCTTATATCGATCACGATAAAAACTTGAATTTCGATTATTTCTTTGTGAGAAAAGTTATGTTCGTAAAATATTCACAAGGTTTTGTAGTTATGCCTGGAGGTTTTGGAACTCTGGATGAAATGTTTGAAGCGATTACTTTGATACAGACGAAGAAAATTGGAAAATTCCCAATTATATTGGTTGGTGTTGAATTTTGGTCTGGATTGATCGAATGGGTAAAAACTGTTTTGGTAGAAAAAATGCACACAGTAAGTCCTGAAGATTTAAATTTATTCAAAATCGTAGATACTGAAGATGAAGTTGTTGACGTTTTAGATAAATTCTATAAGAAATATGACTTAAGTCCAAATTTCTAATTTTTAAATTAAATCGTAATTTAAGTTACTGTAACTTTAATAAAAAGAAAATAAATTGCTTAAATGAATAAATAACGTTAAGTATCACAAAAATTGAAAGCTGTTTTTTAAAACAGCTTTTTTTATGCTATTTTTACAAAAGAACCAAAACAACTATATACTCGTAACTTAAGTTATACTCATCAATATCTGAACTATCCTTGAAGTCAAATTATAGAATTATATTATTTGTTTTAGTTTTATTAAGCTCGATAAAACAATACGCCCAACATCAATCTAAGATGGAAGTGGCTGTTAATCTCGAACTTAAAACTCTGAATGTAAAGCAGGATATTACGTTTTACAATACTTCAAACGATTCGTTGATTTCGATTGTCCTGAACGATTGGAACAATGCTTTCTCAGACAAAAACACACCGCTTGCAAAACGCTTTTCGGATGAGTTTTACAGAGGTTTTCATCTTGCGAAACCCGCAGAAAGAGGAAATACTACAATTATAAGTCTGACCGATTCTGATAATATGGCGCTTGAATGGGAAAGAACAGATAAAAATCCGGATTTTATTGTAGTTAAACTAAATCGAAAACTGCGTCCGGGCGAAAAAATAGATTTGCACCTTGCTTATATTTCTAAGATTCCAAGTAACAAATTTACACGTTACGGCTTTGATCAAAATGGCGGAATGAATTTGAAAAACTGGTTTTTAAGTCCCGCGAGATATGAAAATCATAGTTTTACAAAAAACAATAATTTCAATCTGGATGATATTGCCAATGCAAGCGCTGATTATGAAGTCGAAATAAAGATTCCAAGTACTTATTCTATTACGACGGATTTGAATTCGGTTTCAAAAGACAGCTCGAATACAGCCTATAGCACTTATTTGTTTAACGGAAACAACAGAACTGATTTTAATTTTTTCATCGAAAAACAAAATACTTTCAGAAGCTATAATAATGGCATTGTAGAAGTACTTTCGGATTTGAAAACCAAGAAACTGGATGAAATTCAAAAGGCGCTTATCATCGATAGAGTTTCGGCTTTTGCAGATGAATTTATTGGAAAATATCCGCATGAAAAAATAACGGTTTCACAGGCAGATTACGATCGAAATCCGTTTTATGGCTTAAATCAGTTGCCGTCGTTTATTAGTCCGTTTTCTGATGATTTTATATTCGAAATTACCTTCTTAAAAACGTATCTGAACAATTACCTGAAGAATAGCTTACGTCTCGATCCCAGAAAAGACAATTGGGTTTATGACGGAATTCAGATTTATGCGATGATGAAATACATGGAGGAAAATCATTTAGATCAGAAAATGCTTGGTCGGCTTTCTGACATGAAACTCTTTAAAAGTTATCATATTACCAGCTTAACTTTTAATGAACAGTACAGCTATTATTACATGTTAATGGCGAGAAAAAATCTGGATCAGCCTCTTGGTGACCCAAAAAATACTTTAATAAAATTTAACGAACAAATTGCGAGTAAGTATCGCGCTGGTTTAAGTTTGAGTTATTTGGATGATTATTTAAACCATAATATTGTTCCGGAAAGTGTTCAGGAATTCTACAATCTAAACAAAAAAGAGCAAACGAATCGATACGATTTTGAAAAAATACTAACCAAAAATAGTCCAAAAAAGATTGATTGGTTTTTTAATACTATTATAGATTCACGTGATATTATCGATTATAAATTCACGCATGTTTCGAGAACTAAAGACAGTGTACAATTTCAGATAAAAAACAAAACGGATAATTTTGTTCCGGTTCCGATTTATGGAATTAAGAAAAATGAAGTCGTATTCAAAAAATGGATTGAACCAAAAAATAATGATTCAATTTATGAATTTGATCGAAAAAGTGCGGACAAAATAGTTATAAACTACGATAATGAAGTTCCGGAATACAACCAGAGAAACAACTGGAAATCATTGAAAAGTCTGGTGATAACGAATCGTCCGATAAAATTTAATTTTGCCAAAGATTTAGAAGATCCCTATTACAATCAGATTTTATACATTCCAACACTTACTTATAATCTATACGATGGTTTGACACCCGGAGTTCGTTTTCACAATAAAACGATTCTGGACAAACCGTTTACGTTTGATATCAACCCGGCTTATTCGATTAATGCCGGAACGATTTCAGGTTCATCAGCTTTTTCATGGAGTGAGTATTACAGAAACAGCACTTTATACAATATAAGATATTCGATAAGTCAGAATTACTATCACTACGCTCCTGATGCCACTTATTTAAAATTAAATCCGATGGTTCAATTTAGAATTCGGGAGGAAAATTTTAGAGACAATAGAAAACAGTTGATAATGTTTCGTCAGGTTATTGTAAATCGTGAAGCGAGCAAGTACATTACGGATAACTCGAAACCTAATTATTCTGTTTTCAACGCGCGTTATTCTAATACAAAAACCGAATTAATCAATCATCTTAGTTTTATGACTGATGTTCAGTTTGCAGGTGATTTTGGAAAACTAGCCGGAGAAGTTGAATATCGAAGATTATTTGAAAACAATCATAAATTGAACTTACGACTTTACGCGGGAAGCTTTTTATACAATACAACAAATTCAGATTATTTTAGTTTTGGCTTAGATAGACCTACCGATTATTTGTTTGATTATAATTTTTACGGAAGATCTGAAAGCACCGGTTTCTTTAGTCAGCAATTTGTGATGGCAGAAGGAGGTTTTAAATCAAAAATTAATCCCGGATATGCCAATGAATGGATGACGACTTTGAACGCGAGCTATTCGATTTGGAATTGGATTGAACTATATGGAGACATTGGTTTTATGAAAAGTAAACACCAAAGTGAGAACTTTGTTTATGATAGCGGTTTGCGATTAAATCTGGTTCCAGACTATTTTGAACTCTTTTTTCCGGTTTATTCAAATAACGGCTGGGAGATTTCTCAAAAAAATTATGACGAAAAAATACGATTTGTGATCACTTTATCACCAAAAACATTAGTCAATCTTTTCACTAGAAAATGGTTCTAATCAAATGAATTTTAAATAAAAACCTGCTTAATTATCATTTAAACCATCTTTTACATACAAATACCTCAAAAAAAGTACGTAGTTTTTTGATTTTAAATACAGATAATTAAATTATATTTATTTTAAAGAATTATGATTATTGATTGTTTTTAAGTAATTTCGCAGTCTAAACATGACCCTCCAAGATTATGATAAAAGAAAAAAGCAATACTACATTAACATTTGAAGATTTCAAAACTGAGGTATTGAGCGATTACAGAATTGCAGTAACCAGCCGCGAATGTAGTCTATTAGGTCGTAAAGAAGTATTAACCGGGAAAGCCAAATTTGGAATTTTTGGAGACGGAAAAGAAGTGCCACAGCTCGCTATGGCAAAAGCTTTTAAAAACGGAGATTTCCGTTCCGGATACTATCGCGATCAAACTTTTATGATGGCAATTGGCGAATTGACTCCAAAACAATTTTTCGCAGGTTTATACGGTCACACCGATTTAGATTTTGATCCAATGTCTGCCGGAAGACAAATGGGCGGACACTTTGTAACGCACAGTTTAAACGAAGACGGATCCTGGAAAGATCTAACAAAACAAAAAAATTCAAGCGCAGATATATCTCCAACAGCAGGACAAATGCCAAGATTATTGGGATTGGCCCAAGCTTCAAAAATTTACAGAAACGTTGATGGTATTACTATCAAAGACAAATTCTCTGTAAACGGAAATGAAGTTGCATGGGGAACAATAGGAAATGCAAGTACCTCTGAAGGTTTATTTTTTGAAACCATAAATGCTGCCGGAGTACTACAAGTTCCCATGGTTATGAGTGTTTGGGATGATGAATACGGAATTTCAGTTCATGCAAGACATCAGACTACTAAAGAAAATATTTCTGAAATTCTAAAAGGATATCAACGCGACGAAGATTCTAAAGGTTATGACATTTTTAGAGTAAAAGGCTGGGATTATGCCGAGTTAGTTTCTACATACGAAAGAGCCGGTGCAATTGCACGTGAGCAACATGTTCCTATTTTAATTCACGTAAACGAATTAACGCAACCACAAGGACACTCGACTTCAGGTTCTCACGAGCGTTATAAAAATGCAGAAAGACTGGCTTGGGAAAAAGATTTTGACTGTGTTCGTCAGATGCGTTTATGGATGATTGCCATCAATATTGCATCTCCTGAAGAATTGGCTGAAATTGATTTTCAAATTAAAAAAGAAGTTCTTGAAGCTAAAAAAGAAGCATGGAACTCGTTCATAGATCCAATTATCGAAGATCAAAAGAATCTTCTGGTATTACTGGAACAAATTGCTGCGGCAAGTATCAATCATAAAGAAAAAATCCAAAAATACATTTCAGAATTAAGCGCTATAAAATCACCTCTAAAAAAGGAAATGCTTGTTATAGCAAGAAAGATTTTGCGCTTTATCGAAGTTCCAAACAGTAAAGTTTTAGTATCAAACTGGATCACCAATTATATCAAAATTACACAACCAAGATTTAGCAGTAATTTATATTCTGATTCTGATAAAAATGTATTTTCAGTACAAAAAGTACTTCCTGAATATGCCGAAAATGCAAAACCGGACTCAGATGGACGTATGATTTTACGTGACAACTTTGACGCTTTGTTTACCAAATATCCTGAAACTTTAATCTTTGGTGAAGACGTAGGAAACATTGGCGACGTAAACCAAGGTCTGGAAGGTATGCAGGAAAAATATGGTGAACTTCGTGTTGCCGATGTTGGTATTCGTGAAGCAACTATTCTTGGACAAGGAATTGGAATGGCATTGAGAGGTTTACGCCCTATTGCTGAGATTCAATATTTAGATTATTTACTGTACGCTATTCAAATCATGAGTGATGATTTGGCGACATTACAATATAGAACTGTTGGAAAACAAAAAGCACCATTAATCATAAGAACCCGCGGACATCGTCTGGAAGGAATCTGGCATTCTGGTTCTCCAATGGGAATGATTATCAACGCTATACGAGGAATTCACGTTCTTGTTCCTAGAAACATGACACAAGCCGCAGGATTCTACAATGCTCTTTTAGAAACTGATGAACCGGCTTTAGTAATCGAATGTTTAAATGGTTACCGTTTAAAAGAAAAAACACCTTTGAATTTTGGTGAATTCAAAACACCAATCGGTGTTGTTGAAACCCTAAAAGAAGGTACGGATATTACTTTAGTTTCTTACGGATCGACTTTGAGATTGGTCGAACAAGCAGCAACAGAATTATTGGATTTAGGTATTGATTGCGAAGTAATCGACATTCAGTCTTTACTTCCGTTTGATGTTAATAAAGATATAGTAAAAAGTATTACCAAAACAAATCGTCTTTTAGTAATCGACGAAGATGTTCCGGGAGGAGCTTCGGCATTTATTTTGCAACAAATTCTGGAAGATCAGGACGCTTACAATTACTTAGACAGTAAACCGCAAACTCTTGCTGCAAAAGAGCACAGACCAGCATATGGAACTGATGGTGACTATTTCTCAAAACCTTCTGCCGAAGATATTTTCGAAAAAGTGTACAACATGATGAACGAAGTTAATCCATCTAAATTCCCAAGTTTATACTAAGAATTTAGTTCGGTTTTAAAAATAAAAAAAGCTTATAGACAATTGTTTATAAGCTTTTTTCTTTTTTTGTCATTTCGACCGCAGGGAGAAATCACACTAGAAACTTACACAGTGCGTCGCTCTCTGAATGTGATTTCTTCAAAATAACAAGATTCTTTAGAAATAACAAGAATCCCTCTAAGATTTTTAATTTTCCGGAGCTATTTCCTGCTATCCGTTTCAATCTTTTGTTCCATTTCATTACACAAAAGGATTTCCACTTCTATCAGGGCTAGGGCTTTAGGCCAATGTCATTAAGTTAAGATATTTTAGATTTTGTTCCATCGGAACATTTCATCGATAGAAAAAAAATGCATCGAGAGAAACATCGTCCCATTGGAACGTTTGAGAAATTGTATACGTAATCTGTATCTGTTTTTACCAATTATTATTTATAAAATCAAACGTTCCTAAGGAACGTGAAAAAATACCGTATTTATTGGGCTACCAATGAAATGTTCCGATGGAACAAAAACAAATTATTACATTGCATTTTTCCTTAACTTAATGACATTGGGTTTTAGGCTTCGTACCAAAATCTTGGTATTTAACAACACAAACTTAGCACGTGAGATTGCTTCGTTCCTCGCAAAGACACTACATAAGAAAAAATCCGTGTAAATCCGCGTTTTCGCGATAGCAAATCCGTGTCATCCGCGTGCCATCTCGCAATCTAAACCCCCAAAATAGCGCGAGCCTTTTCTAAATCCTCAGCAGTATCAATCCCAATTCCAACATGACTCGTTTCAACCATTTTAATACGTTTTCCAAATTCTAAATAACGCAGTTGTTCTAACTTCTCAGAAGCTTCCAAAGATTTCATTGGCAAACTATAAAAATCCAGTAAAGCTTGTTTTCTAAAAGCATAAATTCCGATATGCTGAAAATAACGTACTCCAACATCTTTGTCTCTCGGATACGGAATTACCGAACGCGAAAAATACAAAGCAAACTGTGATTGATCAACCACCACTTTTACATTATTAGGATTATTGATTTCGTCTTCATTTGTGATTTCACGCATTAACGAAGCTAGATCAATCTTGCGCTCTTCATCATTTTTAAAAACCGACAAAACCTGCTCCAACGGTCCGGCTTCTGTAAAAGGTTCATCGCCTTGTACATTTACTACAATGTCAACTTCTAAGCTTGCAATAGCTTCTGCAATTCTATCGCTTCCGGATTCGTGTTCTTTAATACTCATAATGGCTTTTCCGCCGTGATTTACAATTTCATCAAATATCAAATCAGAATCGGTTACCACAAAAACATCATCAAAGAGTTTTGTTGCAACGGTAGCTTCATAAGTTCTTAAAATCACAGTTTTTCCACCCAAATCCTGCATCAATTTAGCAGGAAAACGTGTTGAAGCATATCGTGCAGGAATTACAGCTATTATTTTCATTTTAAATTTATTTATAAACGTAAACAAATGTAACCATTCGGAATTAAGTTTAAAAAAATAATCACAACAGAACTTTAGAATGTGATTGTCATCATTTCAAAATAACACTACATTTATAAGAAAAAACGTCATGAAAAAACCGTCGATTTTGATTCTGCTTTTATTCCATTTATTTTTTACGAATTCGGCTTTAAGCCAAACCAATAATACTAAAATAGTTAATGCATTTTCGAATCGTATTTTTGACGGAAAAGGATATCAGCCACTAGGTAATTTAAAATGGAAATTCAAAACTGATGGTAAAATATTTAGTTCTCCAATAGTAAAAAATGGTATTGTATATATTGGCAGCGAAGATGGATTTCTATATGCAATTGAAGAAAAATCAGGAAACACAAAGTGGAAATTCAAAACCGATGGAGCAATTCATAGTTCACCAAGTATTTTTGAAAACACTATTTATTTTGGCAGTTTTGATGGAAATTATTACGCTGTAAATACGCAAGACGGAAAATTAATCTGGAAATTTAAAACGGGCGGAGAACATTGGCTGGGCGAAATTGGAATGTGGGGAATGAAACCGGAAACACAGTACATGGAAGATTTATGGGATTTCTATTTATCATCTCCTGTTGTTTACGAAAACAAAAAATCAGCAGTAGTTTTATTCGGAAGCAGCGACGGAAACGTTTATTCCGTAGATGCCAAAACAGGCACTTTAAAATGGAAATTCAAAACGAACGGACCAATTCACGGAACTCTCGTAATCGATCACGATAAAATTTATATTGGTGGTTGGGACGCTACATTATATGCTTTGAATATTGAAACTGGCAAAGAAATATGGAGTTTCGCAACAGGAACAAAAACGGCTTTTAAAGGAATACAATCATCCGTTTCGGTTTCTGATGGAAAAGTTTATTTTGGAGCAAGAGATCCGTTCTTTTTTGCTTTAGATGCTCAAACCGGAAAATTAATCTGGAAATACAATGCCGAAAGTTCCTGGATCTTAAGTTCTGCCGTTGTTCAGGACAATACCATTTATGTGGGAACGTCAGATACTTATGCTTTACTGGCTTTGGATGCCAAAACCGGTGCCGAAAAATACCGTTTCAAAGCAAATGGTTATGTTTATACTTCGCCAGCAATCGCAGGAAACACAATTTACTTTGGTGATTTTACAGGTAATTTCTTCTCTTTGGATTTACGTTCGAATGGCAAAAAATCTAATTTTATAAGCACCGATAATCGCAAGCAATTTGCGGCTTCTACATTAAAAAATGATTTTCTTGATTTTGGATATACAGGACAAAACGAAGATCTTTCGGTTTACGATAATAACAAAAAAGTAATGGATCAATTTTACCAATTAGGTTCAATTGTTTCTTCCCCATTCATAAGCAACAATACGATCTATTTTGGAAGTGCTGACGGATATTTATATGCTTATAATCTAAATAAATAAACCTTTGTGTATCTCTGTGAAATCTTTGTGAATCTCTGTGGTAAAATTATAACACAAAGTAGCGCAAAGATTTCACAGAGATACACAAAGTTAGATTACATAATTTTTACCGAAGTCATACTCAAAGAACCCGCTAATAATTTATCATTGAATAAAGTCAAATCTTCTGATTTTTCTTTTAAACCTAAAGTATAAAGTAAAGGCAAATAATGATCAGGAGTTGGAATCGCCAATTGGATTGCTTTATTCATTTTTTCGAAATCAATTAAAGGCTGGAAATTTTCGTTTAATAAAAAATTATTGATTGTTTCCCGAGCTTCAATTGCCCAATCGAAACCGTAATTATCTTTATCAAAATTCCTGAAATCGACCAAACGTAAATTATGAACTATATTACCGCTTCCGATAATCAAAACTCCTTTATGACGCAATGATTGTAATTTCTGAGCCAACTCAAAATGATATTGTCCGGATTTTGTATAATCAATACTCAACTGAATTACCGGAACGTTTGCCTCCGGATATAAATGTTTGATTACACTCCATGCTCCGTGATCTAAACCCCAATGTTCGTCTAAATCTACCTGAACCGGTTCTAATATTTTTTTAGTTTCTGCCGCCAATTCGGGACTTCCTTTTGCAGGATATTGCACATCAAAAAGTGCTTGCGGAAAACCTCCAAAATCATGAATTGTTCTTGGCATTTGCATTGAAGTAACTTTGGTTCCGTTGGTAAACCAATGCGCCGAAATACACAAAATCGCATTTGGCTGTGGCAAAGTTTTAGCCAAATTTCGGAAACCAGACACAAACTGATTTTCTTCAATAGCATTCATTGGGCTTCCGTGTCCTAAAAATAAAACCGGCATTTTATCTGTATTCGAAAACGTTGATGAAATCGAATGTAAATCGTTTAGTGTTGTCATTATAAGTGTCTTTTTTTCGCCACGAATTTCACAAATTACACTAATTACTAATCTTTATAAAAAAAATTCGTGCTCATTCGTGGAATTCGTGGCGAACAATCATTCCTCAAAACTCTCGTCTTTAAATCCTATCAAATATAACTTATTTTTGGCACGTGTCATAGCAGTATAAAGCCATCGAATGTAATCACGATCGATTCCGTTTGGTAAATATGGCTGTTCGATAAAAACCGTATTCCACTGCCCTCCTTGTGATTTATGACATGTAATTGCATACGAGAATTTTACTTGCAATCCGTTAAAATATTCGTTCTCTTTTACTTTCTGGAACTTCTTGTATTTAGTTGTTTCGTTCTCGTAATCCTTCATTACTTCTTCATACAAACGATTTGATTCTTCGTACGTTAAAGATGGAGATTCACTTTTTATAGTATCTAACAACAAAACCGTTTCAAAAGGTTTCTGATCGGGATAATCGACCATTCTGATTTTTACTTTCGCAAAATTAAAACCGTATAATTCTTTGATTCCAAAAAGTTCCAAAACTTCAATAATATCTCCATTGGCAATAAATCCTGCTTCGTCAGTTTCTTTCAGCCAGAAATAATTATTCTTGACAACCATTAAGAAATCGCCAACAGAAAGTTCACTTTCTTTAAACAAAATCCTGGTTCTGATTTGCTCGTTATATTGATTCGCTCTTTTATTCGAACGTACTATAAACGCTGTATCTTCAATACTATAATTGCTATATGCCGAGTTAATCGCATCCTGAATATCGTAACCATCCGTCAAGCGAACAATGTCTTTGA
The DNA here is from genome assembly GCF_006438875.1 of Flavobacterium pectinovorum. GTDB lineage: Bacteria > Bacteroidota > Bacteroidia > Flavobacteriales > Flavobacteriaceae > Flavobacterium > Flavobacterium pectinovorum_A. The sequence continues at coordinate 30,270 of NZ_RCZH01000027.1, read as the reverse complement.
ACTTTTTGACATTGAATTTAAACTCAGTAATAAAAGTATCTTTTAGCAATTCGCGCAATTCGGTGGCATTAAATAAAATCCCTGAACTTTCTTCCTGACGCATTACCTCGTCAAGCTCTATATGTTCGATTTCTTTATTATAATGAATACCTAAAGTATGCGTATCAAGTGCAGGACTTATATCTAAATTCACTGGAGGCAACTGCGCAGTATCTCCCAAAAGAATCATCTTGCAATTGGTTCCAGAATATACGTATGAAATCAAATCGTCTAAAAGCGATCCGTTATCATACAATTTCGAGTCTGAATTACTGTCTGAAATCATTGAAGCCTCATCGACAATAAAAATGGTGTTTTTATGTTTGTTCAATTGCTTGGTAAAAGCAACGCCTCCACCAGCCGATTTTTTAGGAAAATATATTTTTTTATGAATTGTAAACGCTGGAGTATTCGAATAATTGGCAATCACTTTTGCAGCACGTCCCGTTGGTGCCAGCAAAACGAACTTTTTATTAATATCTCCCAGATTATTTACAATGGTCGAAATCACAGTTGTTTTTCCCGTTCCGGCATATCCTTTTAGTACAAAAATAGTATCGTTATGAGTATCCGTTAAGAAAATAGCAATTTTTTGAAAAAAAATATCTTGTTTATAAGTTGGCGCAAATGGAAATTTCTTTTGTAAAAGACTGTAAAAAAGTGATGAATTCATAAGGGAATATTGAGATACAAAGTTCGGCTTTTTTAATGGCAAATTCAATGTCAATGTCAAAAATCAATTTCAATTTCAAAAATCAATTTAATAAAAATTAACAAAGTAAACTCACAAAACTTTTTAAATGGAAATTTGGTATTGATTTTTCAATTTGTCATTGAAATTGACATTGATTGACATTGAAATTGATTTTTGACATTGATATTGTTATTTATTTTATTTGTAAGTTTGTGGTCGCCTTAAATTCTTTCTTGTAAAACAGGTAACGAATTGTAAATCAATATGTCATTGCAAAATACTAATATCACTTCAAAAAAATACAAAAAACTTTCTATTCAGGTTTCCTTGACCGGATTGTCATTTTGTTGTTTTGATACTTTAAATAATACAATTACTTCATTAAAAGAAATTCAGTTTGATCCTTTTCATAAAGCGACCAAAATTGAAGAACTTTTTGGTGATGCTTTCAAAAATAATCCGGAGTTAAAAGATACTTACGACGAAGTTTTAGTTATTCACAACAATAACCTTTCAACGTTTGTACCGACGCCTTTGTTTGATGAAGATTATCTTGGAAGTTATTTACAATACAACACAAAAGTTTTTGAAACTGATTTTTTTGCGTACGATCAGATTTCAAATTATCATATGAATTCCGTTTATATACCATACGTGAATATCAATAATTTTTTTATTGATCAGTTTGGTTCTTTCGATTACAAACATGCTAACAGCATTTTAGTCGAAAAGATTTTGGACGGTTCAAGAAACAATGACGAGAAAAAAATGGTTGTCAATTTCAATACAGATCATTTTGAAATTATCGTTGTTCAAAATCAAAAACTACTGTTATTCAATTCATTTGAATACCAGACTCCTGAAGATTTTATCTATTATATCCTTTTCACTGCCGAGCAATTGAGCTTAAATCCTGAAAGCTTTCAGCTTGAATTATTAGGTACGATAGAAAAAAACGATCCGTTTTATGCCATTGCGTACAAGTATATTCGCCATATATCATTTATGGACGTTGATGCTTTACAGCAAAGAAACAGCTTTTCAACTGCACAAAATCAAAAACATTATATCTTATTTCAATCATGAGAATCATATCAGGAAAATACAAAGGACGCCGCATTTTTCCGCCAAAAAACCTTCCTGTAAGACCAACGACTGACATGAGTAAAGAAGCATTGTTTAATGTTTTAAATAATCATTTTAGTTTTGAAGGCTTAAAGGTTTTAGACTTATTTGCAGGAACAGGCAATATCAGTTACGAATTTGCTTCACGCGGAAGCGCACCAATTACCTCCGTCGATGGAGATTTTGGATGTGTGAAATTCGTCAAACAAGTAGCATCAGAATATGATTTTAATATTGCTGCTACAAAAAGTGATGTTTACAAATTTCTGGAAAACTGTAAAACATCCTACGACATTATTTTTGCCGATCCTCCTTACGCATTAGATCAGGCTTCTTTTGAAAAAATTGTTTTAACGGTTTTTGAAAGAGAATTGCTTCATGAAGACGGAATGATGATTATCGAGCATTCAAAATATACAAAAATGGAGCACTTAAGTAATTTTTCTTTCCAGAAAAACTACGGTGGATCTTTCTTTAGTTTCTTCGAATTGAACTCAACTGACGACGATGAAGAACTTCCGGACAATTCTATAAAAGTAACAGAAGAAGACGAAGGATAATTTCCTTTTAAAGCATAAAAAAATCCCTTGAAAATTTCAAGGGATTTTTTGTTTTAACTAAATTAATTCAAGTTGATATTTTAACCCAGACTACGCATTAAAAAAATCACTAAAAAACAAGTAATTGATAACAAATCAATTACTTGTTTTTTTGTTCCATCGGAACATTTCATCGGTAACTCAATAATGATGCGTTTTTTTTACGTTCCGTAGGAACGTTTGATTCATAACCAATATATGAACATACAATTTATCAAACATCCCTAAGGGATGAAATCAAATTACAACCATTTTTTTTTCTACCGATGAAATGTTCCGATGGAACAAAAGCTGTTGTCTATTGAATGTTAAATACTTGTGTTTTATGCAAATCTCTAATTCTTAATATGGGTTAACATACCAAATTGAATTAATTAACCCTGTTCTGGTTTTCGTCGTTGTTTTTCTCTTTAAATTCGGTTTCTTTTACCTTTCCGAAAGAGTATTTTATAGCGATTGAAATCTCGTGATTATCAACAACATATCTTGCTTTAGAATTTACATTATTGATTGTAAATTTTTCGGTTTCAATATTATTCTTAAAAATATTATTGGAGCTTAAAGTACAATTCCAATTCTTAGCGAAGGTTTTTGAAACCGCCATATCTACTATAAATCTCGCATTTGTTTCAAAAACTCCCGTATATCGTTTTGTTAATCCCCAAAAATTCAGAACAAATGAATAATCTCCCGGAAGCTTAAATTCGTTATTTGAACTATAATAAGAATACGGTTTTGAACCGAGAGATACCGCAGTATTATCTTCAATCTTTTCAAGAATAAAAACTAAAGAGTTGGTTGTTGTCCAAAATTTATAGGTAAACGGTAATGTAAAATCGGCTGAGAATGCATAACTTTTATCAAAGTTTATGTCTTTAAAAGTCATTATATTAGTTTGATCATCAAAAGAAAAACTATTGTAAACAGGATCTTTTGCCTGAGAATAACTAAGTTTAACTGACTTGTCATGGTATTGAAAAGTGGTCGAAATTTCGTTGATAAATGTTGGACCTAAATTAATATTTCGGGCATATAAAAAATAAGGATTTATATAAGTTGCTCCCTGACTTAATGAGGAATAATTAGGTCTTGAAATACTTCTGGCATAATTTACAGAAATATTTTTTGTACTATCTATGGGAAATGTAAACTGTGCTTTCGGGAAAAAATTGGTATAATTTATTTCAAGTAACGGTTCGGCATCAGTTCTAAACTTCCCAATTATATTTGAGTTTTCTACTCTAAAACCAAGTGAAAAATCGACTTTTTTAATCTTACCGGATAATTGTGAATATCCGGATAAATTCTCTTCTTTAAAGTCGTAATTACTTAATTCATTTTGACTCGTTTCGGTATAAAAAATAGCAACATCTGATCTAGAATTTGCAGCTGAATATAATCCTCCCATCTCAAATTTCATATCATTTTTAAACTTTTTCTCTACATCAATTCGTCCTGAAAAATAATTGATCTTAAATTTTTGATTCCTGATTTGTGTCTGTTCAAATTCAGTATCATTAAAATTATTATATACGTTTGTATATAATCCCTGATCAAAATTAGAATATTGCAAACCTGCAAAAACCTGTGCATTTAATGGTTTTATTTTCTTCTGATAATTTAAAAAAGAGTTTACAAAATTCTTTTTACTATCATTGTCGGTAAAAGTTACCACGTTATTTACTACGTCTTTATTCTTATTATTTGTTACCGTATTGATTGGAAATGTATCGGATTGTAACTTGCTATTGACACTAAAGGAGAAATAATCGTCTTCATTTATTTTATAAAATAAACCAGCACCGAAAACATATTGATTTCTCGTGGTTTCGGCCATTACATCATATTTAGAAGCAATATCTGCCGTTGGAATTTGATAATCGATACTATGGCCTTCCCAAGGATTCAGTCTATTGTAGTTAAAATTAGCTTTCAACTCCAATTTATTTTTTTTGAAATTAGAATTAAACCCAAGGTAATTGTTGTAGTTTTTTTTGAAAGAAGCAACTTCAGAAATTTCGGTTCTAAAACTATCTTTTTTGCTAAATTTCCTTGTAATTAAAATTACGGAGCGTCCTTCGGCTTCATATTTTGAAGAAGGATTCTGAATGATTTCGATGGCTTTAATATCGGCTACAGCCAAAGCATTCAAATCGTTCATCCCTACTTTTTGATTGTCGATATAAATCAGCGGATTTCCTTTTCCAACAACCGTAATACTTTCTTTGTCGGAGCTTATTTGAACTGTTGGTAATTTTGCCAATAAATCAACAGCATTGGGTATTGAATTGTAAATAGAATTGGCAACGTCTACTTTTATATTTCCGTTTGTATTGGTAAAAGTTTTTTTACTTTGAGAGATTACAACTTCTTTTAATTTATTGGAAATACTGTCTTTGGGAGTTTCCGTTTGAGCATTTCCAATAAGAGAAAAACAAAATAAGAGTACAATTAGAATAAGTTTTAAAGGCAAATAAACATTCATTTTTTGATTGATTTTAGATTGAAACGCTACAAAAGTGCTTCTAAAAAAGAGTTCTGTAGGTTAATTGAAGGTTAATGCGGAGTTAACGGACTTTTTGAACTATAAAAACATTATTTTTGACTTGAAAATTTGCCCACAGATTTTACGGATCAGCGCACGTTAATTTCACGCAGATTTAAAAAAGATTTAAGCAGATTTAAGGGGATTAATTTTAATCTGCTTAAATCTTTTTTAAATCTGCGTGAAAAAAAAATCAGTGTAAAACCGTTTAATCCGCGTCATTCGCGTGCCATAATTAAGAAGTAATGAAACAAAGAATCAATTTATTAATCGTGTTTTCTGTCATTGCATTAATCGTTTTGTCGACGGTTCAATGTTATTTGGTAAAAACGACTTACGATTATAAAGTGGCGCAATTTCATACCGAAATCAAAAACGAAATCGCTCAGATCTCCAATAATTACAGTGATATCGACTCCGTAATTGTTTCTAAAAAGGAAGCTCTTTATAAAAGCTTATCTGAAAATTATATCAAAGGAAAAAAGACCAAACTCGACATTAAAAATGGTGTTCTTGACAATGAATTTCAAGATGTATTGACACAGAAAATCAAACGTAAATTCGAAAGAGATTTACCCAATCTTAAAATTGATTTTGCCATTGTACTGAATAAATTTATACTTTATCGGAACACAAAAAGGACAGATACTATTTTCTCTGAAAAGCCTTTTATCCAAAACAAATTATACGGAAATCTAGTTTCTTTAAATCACGCTTTCCTGGTGCGGAATTATGTGGGAACAACCAACGGAACTTTTGAAAATCAGGATTATAAATTGTTGACAGAAGATTCTATGTATGTTTCTGTTATTGATTGGGAAATGATCATTTTAAGACGAATGATGGTTGTTTTGATTTTGTCTTTATTATCGATTTTAACGCTTATAACGCTTTTTGTAATTGCGATTAAAGCTTTAATCAAACAGAAAAAAGTAAGCGATGTAAAAACTGATTTTATCAATAATATTACACACGAACTTAAAACGCCTTTGGCTACTTTAGGAATTTCAACCAAAATTCTGGAGCAGAAAAATATTCGCTATAATGATGAGAATTTCAATGCTATTGTCAATACGATTTCACGTCAGAACAATCGTTTACAGCATTTAATCGATCAGGTTATGGCAAATTCGCTTGCAGAAAACGAAATTGAATTACAAAAAGAGAAACTACAAACCGAAGATTTTCTGCTTTCAATTATAAATGATTTTAGGATTACATTCCCAAAAATCAATCTTCAAACTGATTTTCAAACGCAGAAAACAATTTTAGTTTTAGACAAATTCCATCTGACAACTGCTTTTTTAAATGTTTTGGAAAATGCAGTAAAATATGGTTCAAATACAATAACGATAAAAACTAGAATAATCCAAAATCAATTTTCGATTACTATTGAAGATGATGGAATTGGAATTGAAAAAAACAAACAATCACTTCTTTTTGAAAAATTCTATCGCGTAGAACAAGGAAATCTTCATAATACAAAAGGCTTAGGTTTAGGATTGTATTATGTCAATCAAATTATAAAAGCGCATCAGGGTTCTGTTAGCGTTGTGAGTGATTTAGGAAAAGGAACTCAGTTTACTATTTTATTAAAAGTTTAATTACCTTATTTTGAAAAAACTACTTTTAGCCGAAGACGATTTTGATTTTGCTGCCATTTTAAAACAATATTTAGAACTGCATCAATTTGAAGTAATCTGGGCAGAAAATGGAGAAATAGCTTTGGACTATTTTAAAAACCAAACTTTTGATATTTGTGTTTTTGACGTCATGATGCCAAAATTGGACGGATTTTCATTGGCCGAAAAAATAATTACAATCAATCCTGAGATTCCATTTGTTTTTCTAACGGCAAGAAAGTTACAAGAAGACAAAATCATTGGATTAAAACTTGGCGCAGACGACTATATTATAAAACCTTTTGAAGTCGACGAACTGGTTTTACGTTTGCAGAATATCTTAAAAAGAATCGAACAAAAGAGAAGTCTGGACGGAAATAATACAATTGAAATTGGTTCTTATATTTTTGATAATGAACGATTAACCTTAAACAATAAAAATCATGTCCAGCAACTCACAGAAATGGAAGCTTCTCTTATTGAGTATTTATATCTGAACCATAATCAGTTATTAAAAAGGGATCAAATTTTAATGTCTGTCTGGAAAAAAGATGATTATTTCTCCGGTCGAAGTATGGATGTTTTTATCAGCAGACTTAGAAAATATTTTAATTCAGATCCAAAAATCAAGATTGAAAGTGTTCGTAATATTGGCTTAGAATTTAAAATAGAAAAACCTTGACGAATCAAGGTTTTTCTGTGTTTTTTTATAAAGTTATTTTCCAAGAACCCAACCTAACGTAAAGTTTCCTACAGGAACAAATTCAGTATTAAATTTATCAAAATTTACTCCCGGACCTAAAGTAACTTCAAGATTCAATTTTCCTTTATAAGTACGCTGAAATCCCCAAAGTGCTGCTAATGTAAACGATTGTACATACTTTCCGTATTTCTCATTTGTAGAAATAGATTCAAAATTATACTGAGCATTTAGAGCAATAAAATTCCCGGAGTTATATGCCGTTCTTTTGCCTTTGGCAGCTCTTTTTTCCAAATTATAATAATGACGAAATTGCTCGCTAATTAACGGTGCAAGATATACATTTGATTCATCGTAATAGCTGTTATAACTATAACCAATTCCTAGACTCGCTTCGGAGTAAAGTGTGTTTTTTGCTGAAAAACCATGCTCGTAAACGAATCCCGGAAACAGCATATTAATTTTAAATTGATTTTTTCTAACAGAAGTTACAGCTTCATCCTGCGCATAGACCCCATTAAATAAAAGGACAGATAAAAATAAGAACAGATAATTTTTTTTCATTTTGGTTGTTAAATTGGTTGCGCCAAAAATAACAATTAAATCATACAAATCGTATTAAAAGATTTTTTTATCACTGTAAATGATATAAGTTTTATAGACAATTGTATAACGGTTTCGAGAGATTACATAATAGCTTTGTTATGAACATTTTAAAACTAGAAATCATGAACCTAAAAAGATTTTTTGGAGGCTTGCTAACCATTCTTGGTATAGTTGGTCTTATTTATACAGCAGTAATATTCGCTGGCACATCCGGAGGAACCAGAGATATTAAATCGCTAATTATTTACGGCATTCTTGGTATCGTATTCTTCATGTCCGGAATCAGTTTAGTACGCACCACAAAAGACGAATCATAATTTATTTCGGCAACAAAACATTTGCTATTTTTTTGTAAAAGGGAGTTTCTACATTGTATTTAATGCCTTCTTTTACAACAAACTGAGTCAATGAAATTGCTTCAGTATTTTTACCGGCCAATAAATCCCGATGCATAGATGAAGTCGCTTCTTTTGGCGATTTCTCTAATTTTACGATGGTTTGTTCTACAATGTCATTTGGCAATTTCAAGGCTTTAGCTTTTGCAACGGCGGCAATTTCATGCAGTAATTCGACATAAAGTTTTTTAGAAGCTTTGTTTTTTAAAATCTCACCAATATTCTCATTCAAATAAGAAGTTACGGAAGCCAATGCCGAAATAAAAATGAATTTCTCCCAAACTGTTTCTTCAATATTTTCGACCAAATAACTTTCGATTTTTGCCTTTTGGAAAATGCTTTGCAATTCGTCTAATTTTGATTTTGGCGCCGTTATAGATCCAAAAAACAATTTTTCATAAAATCCTATTTTCCGAATTGTTCCGGGTGAAAAAATCATCGAAACAATATATACACAGCCTTCTAAAACTACATTTTCCGGAAACAATCCCTGAATACGTTCCGGTGCATCAACGCCATTATACAAAGGCAGAATTACGGTTTTGGGAACAATACATTTTTTCAGCGAAAGCAGACTTTCTTCAATATCATACGTTTTTGTGGCACAAATTAAATAATCTAATTGCCCGATTTCATCCGGATTATTCGAGACTAATTTTGGATGAACTACAATTTCGTTATCGTCTGTCACGATTTTTAATCCGTTTTCAGCAATTGCTTTTTGAGTTTCGCCACGAGCAATAAAAATTACTTCAATCTCTTCCGATTTATAGTAGGCTTTCGCTAATAATCCACCAAAATAACCACCTACTCCACCTAATCCTAAAATTCCAATTCTTTTCATAATCAATCAGTATAAATGCCACAAAGGCGCTAAGTCACAAAGATAAAAATCAAAAAGTCTATAATTATTACCTAAAAGAAACAAAAACTTAGTGTCTTTGAGCCTTCGTGGCAAATCAAATTTCCTCCAAAACAGGATCCAGATTCAACTCCGTAAAATCACGTTCTGATTTCGAAATTATAATTGTTGCAACAGTATTTCCAATCAAATTTGTTATGGCTCGGGCTTCGCTCATAAATTTATCAACTCCTAGTAAGAAAGCCAAACCCTCAACCGGAATTTTATGCAAAGCCGTCAAAGTCGACGCCAAAACTATAAACCCACTTCCGGTAACACCTGCCGCACCTTTTGAAGTCACCATCAATATTCCGATTACGCTCAATATTTCGAAAAAACTCAAATGCACATCATACAATTGTGCTAAAAATATAACCGACATTGACAAATAAATCGAAGTTCCATCCAGATTAAAAGAATAACCTGTTGGAATCACCAAACCAACAACAGATTTACTGCAACCCATTTGCTCCAGCTTAACCATAATACTTGGCAAAGCAGCTTCAGAAGACGAAGTTCCAAGAACCAATAAAAGTTCTTCTTTAATGTATTTTAAAACCGAAAGGATATTGATTTTATAATATTTCAGGATACTTCCCAAAACTAAAAATACAAACAGCGCCATAGTCAGATAAACGCATAACATCAATTTCCCAAGCGGAATTAAAGTTGCCAGACCAAATTTACCAATCGTGAATGCCATCCCGCCAAAAGCACCAATTGGAGCCAAATACATTACATATTTTAATCCGAGGAAAACTACTTTTGAGAAACGTTCCAGAACCAAAATAGTTTGTTCTCTTTTTTTATAAAAATTCAATGCAATTCCGCAAACAATCGCTGCCAGTAAAACCTGCAATGTAAAGTTGGAAAAGAAAAACTGCAGCCATGAAAAATGTTCTGCCGCACCTTTTGTATATTGAGTCGCATCGCCAAGAGTCAATCCTGATCGGTCTATTTTTCCGGGTTTGAAAAAATAAGCAACCGAAACTCCAATCGCCAAAGCTATAGTCGAAACTACTTCAAAATACCCGAGCGCTTTTATTCCAATTCGACCTACTTTTTTCAAATTTCCCATGCCGGAAATTCCTAAGACAATTGTCAGAAAGATAATCGGACCAATAAAAAGTTTGATAATATCAATAAACCTTTTCCCTAGTATTTCCATCTTCACACCATTCTCAGGCGAAAAATGTCCAAGCAAAATTCCTGCGATAATCGCGATCAGAACCCAAAAAGTAAGATTGGTAATTATAGTTTTAAAAGTACTCTGCTTTGGTTTAGCAGTAGAACCTGGGGTAGTTACATTCATGAAGATAGATTAGAGACTTTCACAAATATATAAAAAATGCAGACCTATAAGCCGGATTCTGTCTCTGATAAATCAGAGCCTTATCATTTATCTAGATCCCGCATTACTACGGGACTCAAGCTACCTACCCTTCAACAACGGACGAGAAGCCCTTAAATGCTGATATACTTGGTATTTCACCGCATAGAGTTTACCTGGTTTCACTACAGCATTACCTGTACATACTTTCTGTTGCACTTGTCCTTACGTCATTTCTAACGCCGACGGGGGTTACCCGCTATGCTTCTCTTTGGTGTCCGGACTTTCCTCCCTCCCGATGAATCGGGACGACGATAAGGCGGTCTGCGCGGCAAAAGTAACGATTTATCAACTAAGAATAATCATTTTAAATTTTAGATTTTTGCCCTGTTTTCGTAACGATTTAATTTTAAATTGGTTATCTTTAAAATCCATAATTTTAAAATCCATTTATTATGACTAGAATGTATCATTACGCAACTGTTTCAAAAGCTTTAGATCAATTGAATGAAAAAGGATTTACATGTGATTTTAATCTAAACTCGGACCTGATTAAGAAAAATCCTGAAAAATTTGAAATTGTACATGTGTATCGATACGAAGGGGATTCGGATCCAGGCGATGAGGCAGTTGTATACGGAATTAAATCAAGTTCAGGCAAAAAAGGCGTTTATGTAGCAGGTTTCTCCGCCGATTCTGATCAGGAAACCGCAAAATTTTTGTTCGATCTGAGCATAAAGGGCAGGTGATTTTTATGGAGCTATTTCCTGCTATACGCTTCAATCTTTTGTTCCATTTCATTGCACAAAAGGATTTTCGCTTCTATCAGGGCTAGGGCTTTAGGTTTCATTAGAAAATTATGTTTTGCAATCAACTATTTCTCCAATCTTGTCATTTCGAGGAACGAAGCAACCTCACTACTACAAATAAGAAGTGATTCAGCAAATGAGATTGCTTCGTTCCTCGCAATGACATAAAAAAAGTCCATCATAAAAATGACAGACTTTTAAAAACAGTACATAAAATAAATTACGCTGTTGGTATTTTTAACTTCCATCCCGGTTGAATCAAATCAGGATTTTTAATAATATCTTTATTGGCTTCAAAAATTGCCTGCCATGAAACGCCGTGTGCTTTTCCTATTTTTGATAGCGAGTCACCACCTACAACCGTATAGTCAGTAGTTGTGCCTTCAGCTACAGCGATATTCATCACTACATCAGCCGATCTAAATTCAGGATCTATTTTTCCGTAAGCATCCCAAAGTCTTTCTTTGTCTTCAGCCGATTTTGCTGTACCATCAACATATAGTACATTATCCTGCTCTCTTACTTGCAAATTAGCAGTACCTAAATTAGTCGCTAAATCTGTTAACTCTTTGTATTTATCCAGTAAACTCATAACGCTTTTATTTAATAGTTAGCTTGTTTTCAACTTTTTTAGGTTTCAATTCCTGAACACTTTGAATCAAAGCCGGTAATTGCTCTTTTTTGATAGCTCCGGTAAGTGTTACTACACCATCTTTAACAGTTGCAGTCACACCACTATAAGCTTTCACAACTCCACTTACCGAAGTGTTTAAAACACTATCTGTATTGATTTCTACAGGAGCCGGAGTCGTAACCACAGGTTCCGGTGCAGCAATTTCGCAATTGTTCACTACAGATTTTACTCCTTTAATTCCTTTAATAAGGCTTTCAGCATTTTGTTTAAGAGCTTCGTCTTTACAAATACCCGAAATAGTAGCAACACCATCTTTTACAGTTACTTCAACACCTGGCAAAGCACTAATTTTTGCAGCAATTTCTTTTTGAATATCTGCATCTTTAGGACCACAAGCTACTAATGATACAGCAAGACACAGTCCTAATAAAATTGATTTAACTTTCATAATGATATATTTTAAATTAATTAATCATCTAAGTTAACGAATAAATCATTTAAATATTACATAATAATCCTACAATTTTAATTCTTATTGATTTCTTAAAATTAATGCATAAAAAAAGTCCTGAATTTTATTGTTCAGGACTTCTGTAATTTATTTTTCAAATCCATTCTGCCATGCAAAATTCTAATAATTTCAATTTCGTTATTCACGAGAATTTGGTAAAAAAGTATATGTTCATTTGATTTATATCCTAATAAACCATTGATTACAATATTATATTTTTTACCCAAATTTGGATTTTCAGCTATTTCCTGACAAGAGTCCAAAAGTAACATATAGTATTTATCAGCTTGACTTTCTGACCATTCTTCATATGTATAATTCCAAATTTCATTCAAATCTAGGACAGCTTTCTTAGTCAGATGATATTTAGCCATTTATTTTTTGCTTGCTTTTAGATTTTCAAGATTTCTTTTCGGATCAAAATTTTCGGCTCTTCCGCTATTAATTCCTTCTTGAATTGCGCTTTTCAAAATAATTAACCGATTCTCTTCTTCTTCCAGAAGACGCAATCCAGCCCTAATAACTTCGCTTGCATTTTTAAATCTTCCTTCTGAAAGGCTGTAATCAATAAAATTTTCAAAATGATTGCCTAATGATATGGATGTATTCTTTCCCATGATATTTTTCTATTACCTATTACAAAGTTACCATTTTTTGGTAACTTTGCAAATTAATCCAAATAATTCTCTGGATAAAGTGTTTGTCCATACTTTTTAAAAATAATATTTATGTTTTCCTTTTTCTCTAATTCACTACTCGAAACTGCTGTTTCCATATAACCTGCCATTTCCTCAAATAAATCATCTAATCCTGCCGGTGTAACCGTACATAAAAGTTTAGCAGGTTCGTTGCTTAGATTTTTAAAGCCGTGAACAATTCCGCCTTTCGGGATATTGACAAAAGAATTCTTCTTAGCTACATAACTTCCTAATTCTGATTTAAAAGAAACCTCTCCTTCCAAAACAAAAAAAGTCTCTGCAAAATCAGGATGTGCATGCGGATTTGGTCCCGCTCCCGGAGGAACCGACATTTCGATTACGGCATATTCTCCATCAGTTTGTTTTCCTGAGATTATGATTCGGTAATTACCACCGGCTATTTTTAGTTTTTGACCTTCGGTTTCGTTGACGGTTGTTATTGGAGTTTTCATTATTTAGATTGCTTTATTTATAGATAATCTATTAATCTTTACTATTGCTAATACATGAATTTCGTAATCTTGCCAATGTGAGCCACCCGCATGATTACTCTTTTCGACAATTGCTAAAAAATCTAATATTTTTTCAATTCCAACAATATTATCGTCTTCTTTTTCAATTATACTATTTATAATTTTTGAAGTTTCAAACTCTATCACATACAAATCATCATATTTTGATTTTGCTTCAAAATATCTGCACATCATTTGCATATTTTCAAAATGTTGAATTGAATGTATCTTCATATGGATTTTACTTTGATTGCGGTCATGAGCGGGACGCTTACGCCAACTTGGAATAATAATATTATTTATACTGTTTCATTTTTACCAGGTTCTAAAATCCATAGTAATTTTTCTAACACTGAAACAGGAATTTTTACAACAGATTCCAATTCTGATACTCCATCACTAATAACTAATACGCCTTCATTATCTTCTTTGTAACCAACGGCTTTAAATGAATATTTAGGAACTGCTATTTCAATTTCCTTTTTTCCATCTTTGAACCAGCCATAATTTGCTTCGTAAATAACTTTGCTTTTTAGTATTTCAATGTTTTCCTCTCCATAAGTATTCCACAATGAAACTCTGAGAAGATAAAATCCCATCAATGCAAATAAACCTATTGCAATAAAATAACCAAATTGTAATCCGTTTCCAGACAAAATACTAACAATAACTCCGAATGTAGGAAATACAAAAAAAGCAAACGTAAAAAAGAACATTACAATTCTAATTACTAAGGGGGATTTGTTAACTTTTAAATTTAAAATATTATTTTTAAAGTTGAATTGCTGCATCGAATTTTATTTAGTTTTGAAATTAATTTTGATTGGATTCATGAGCGAGATGATCACACTAAAAGATATATCTAGCTCCCTAGTTTCCCGTAACGTTGTTGTTCAGAAAAATATAGAATTACCTTTTTTCCATTCTTTTTATAAGGATAAAACAATTCATAATTGCCATCATGCGAACTATAACGTAATTCCTCATTTTTCTTATCAAATACACTATTTAAATACGCTCTTTCTTCTTGTGTAGTCTTATAAATGTAATCACTTTTTTGTGGCTTTATAGTATCCTTTAAATTATCTCCAAAATATTCATTAAAACCTAAATAAACCGGCGAACCTTTAATTGAGTCTTTAACGATTAACGTTACGCTTGGAAAATTTTTATCTGTTCCGGACAAAATTTCTAAAATCTCTGATGTTTCTTTAATGTAGTTTTCTGAAAAAGTATAGTTTACCAATTTATCACTATTTGCTTTATTGGTTTCTATAATAGATTTAGCCGACTCGACTAACATTTTCTCCTTTTTAGCAGAAGTCAAATAATCTCCTCCAAAAAGAATTAGTGCTATTAATGGAAAAATTAGTAGTAAGGTTATAAATCTCATTTTATTTGATTTATTATTTACCGCATCCAGATTGTGTTTCTCAGCTATTCTGGTTAGATTGAACATTAAATTAACGATTAATGAACCAACCATAAGAGCAAGAATTCCTAAAACACTTAAATAGAAAGTTTCGGTCATATTCTCCCGGAAAACTTTCAACCCAAAAACCTGAATCATTATAAAAGTAAAAACCCAATAGACTAATAAAAGTATTGATGTGATTCCGATAATATTACTTAATCTAACTATTTGTTTTGCGTTCATTGATTCTTAAAATTAATTGGTTTTTGATAAAATAGCACTTAGCCCGGATTAAAAATAGTACTTTATTTATTACAAAATAATTATTGATCCATTTCAGTTGAAAGAATCAAAATTATCCGCGTTGAGATTGCTTTCGCCTTGGCGAACCGCTCTTTCCCCGCAAGGACTTTGATTGTGGTTATAATTACGATACTTCTTCCGTCCCGAAGCTCAATGTCATTAAGTTAAGCTTTTTTRATTATATTTTTTATCTCAAAGTGTAGTTTTGAATAGCGTCCAGCTTCAGCTGGAGATTATGTAAAACCAGTCTGAGTGGCTTTAGCCAAAAATGTACGATTTGGCTAAAGCCACTCATTGTGCATATTAAACACCTCCAGCTGAAGCTGGAGGCTAGTCAAAAAGCTTAACTTAATGACATTGCCCGAAGCTTCGGGATCGGTACGCTCAGGAACACAATACAAAGAAAAAAATCAGTATAAATCCGCGTTTTCGCTTTAGCGAATCCGTTTTATCTGCGTTCCATTTCGTCAGGCTGGTATTAAAATTAACTCTTACTTTCTCATATTCAAAACACTCAAAAATCCATCAAACATTTATGATTTTCAGATTTGTGATTTGGTAAATTTCAGCCTATATTTGCTATCGAATAAAAAGAATATGGAACAATTTGTAGTATCGGCTCGTAAGTATCGCCCACAAACCTTTAAGGATGTTGTTGGTCAGAAAGCTATTACCAACACTTTGCTGAATGCTATTGAAAGTAATCACCTTGCTTCTGCGCTTTTATTCACAGGACCACGTGGAGTTGGAAAAACAACTTGCGCACGTATTTTGGCTCGAAAAATAAATCAGCCCGGATATGATGATCCAAATGAAGATTTTGCTTTTAACGTTTTTGAGTTAGATGCCGCTTCAAACAACTCGGTTGATGATATTCGTAGTCTGATTGATCAGGTTCGAATCCCACCACAAACCGGACAATACAAAGTTTATATTATTGACGAGGTTCATATGTTGTCTTCGGCTGCTTTTAATGCTTTTTTGAAAACATTAGAAGAACCGCCAAAACATGCTATTTTTATCTTAGCAACAACAGAGAAACACAAAATTATTCCAACGATTTTATCTCGTTGTCAGATATTTGATTTCAAAAGAATTACTGTAAAAGATGCTAAAGAACATTTGGCAGAAGTTGCAACAAGTCAGGGAATCAATTTTGAAGACGATGCTTTGCACATTATTGCTCAAAAAGCAGATGGTGCAATGCGTGACGCTCTATCCATTTTTGACCGTGTGGTTTCATACTGCGGAACTAACCTAACACGTCAGGCTGTAACTGAAAACCTAAACGTTTTAGATTACGAAACTTACATTAGCATTACTGATTTACTTTTAGAAAATAAGATTCCGGATCTTTTATTGGCTTACAATGATATTCTTGCAAAAGGTTTTGACGGACATCATTTTATTGCTGGTCTGGCTTCGCATTTCAGAGATTTATTGGTGAGCAAAACTCCTGCTACAATCACTTTACTTGAAGTTGGAGAACAAGCACAACAAATGTATGGTGTTCAGTCACAAAAATGTTCGCAGGACTTTTTACTAAAAGGAATCGACATTGCAAATGACTGTGATTTAAAGTATAAATTAAGTCAGAATCAACGCCTTTTAGTTGAATTATGTTTGATGCAATTGGCCTCTATCAATTTTGATGGAGAAAAAAAAAAGTTGAGCAATTCATAATTCCGCCCACTTATTATAAGAATGGGAGTTATTCTATAGTTGAAGTTCAAAGTCCAAAGTCGAAAGTTGAAAGCGTTGAAACTGTCAATCCAACTTCTGTTGAAAATACGACCGCTTCATCTGTAACCGAAACTTCACAAAAAGCAGAAACTGTTGAAACTTCAAAAGTGGAAACTCCTGTTGCTCCAAAACCTGAAGTTAGTACCGAACCTAAAATTTCGGCTTTTTCTTTATCAAGTATTCGCAAGAAAAAAGAACTGGAAGCAAGCACAAAAGCCTATGTAAAACCTACTTCTGTAATGCCGACGGAAGATTTTACTGAAACAGAAATGTTGGTACAATGGAACAAATATGCCCAGCGCCTGGGAGATAAAGGTTTCAAAATTATGGAAGCGTTATTATTAATTAACGACCCAACTTTAGACGGAACTACCATTACACTTGAATTACCAAACGAAGGTTCTAAATTAGATTTCGAAAGTCAGATTAATGGTCTTTTAGGGCATTTGAAAGGACATTTACACAATCATGATATTACAATTCAAGTTAATGTAAACGAAGCTATCGAAAGCAAACGAAGTTTGAACGATCAGGATCGATACAATCGTTTGATGGAAATCAATCCAAATCTTGATCTTTTGCGTACTACATTTGGATTGGATTTAACTTCTTAATATTTTTTTTCGCCACGAATTCACGAATTATTTCTTGCTAATCTTTGAGAATAAAAAATTCGTGTAGATTCGTAAATTCGCGGCTGAACTTCTATTTATTTTTAAGTCCAAACTCATAGACTTTCTGCAGCCATTTTTCTCGTTGAAAATCATCGGCTGTTTTTATGATTCCGAAGTAACTTACTTTCACCGGCTTTACTCCACAAAATCCTAAAGTTGATTTCTTCAATTGATTCACACTTGGTCGTGCATAAAACAATCTGTAATACCAGCCTGGCTGATCTAAGGTTGTGATAATATGCGCTGTTTTTCCAGATAATAATTTATCCCACCAAACGGAGTTTTCGCGAT
This sequence comes from Flavobacterium pectinovorum, assembly GCF_006438875.1. Lineage (GTDB taxonomy): Bacteria > Bacteroidota > Bacteroidia > Flavobacteriales > Flavobacteriaceae > Flavobacterium > Flavobacterium pectinovorum_A. The sequence continues at coordinate 12,125 of NZ_RCZH01000027.1, read as the reverse complement.
ATTGAAATGCCATTCCTGGCAAAAATAAACGATCTATAAATCCTTTTGTAATTGCCGGAAGTCCTCCCCACCAAACGGGATGAATCCAAACAAGATGATTTGCTTTCTGAATTTTTCCCCAAGCTTCTAACAAATCAGGTTCCAACTCTGTTCGCTTTTGATAACCAAACTGCAAATTCGGATTAAACTTTAAATCAGCAATTGTGATAGTATCCACTTCTGCTCCCGAAGCAATTGCGCCTTTTAGATAAGAATCTGCGATTGCAAAATTAAAGCTTGACGGATTTGGGTGTCCGTTTATAATCAATATATTTTTCATATTCAACTAGTCTATTTTAATATTAATTGTATGATAACTTTCTAATGCTTTGTAAACTTCTTGAGATGAATGTATTTGATGACTAAAATAAATCCCATCTGATACTGTTTCACTTAACAATTTCTCAATATGTAAAACTGTCGAAAATGCTGTTAATTCAGCTTGACCCTTCACGCTTTGCAAACTAATTTTCTTTGTTTTGTACTTGGTTTTAACAATAATTTCAAAAATGGTCTGATCACCATTTCCACTTGAACCAAACAATGACTGCCTTTCTCTTAAAGACATAATATTAAAAATTTTAAAAGATTGAAAATACCCCATTAAACGGGTAATAAATTTAGAATTATAAGTCATTTTAACCCTAACAGTTGGTATTTTCTCCAGTTGGTTTAAAATGAATAAATCCGGAACATCTAAATTATAAACTTGCCTTTTTCCTATTCCAAATGAAAAATCAAATTTTTCTGAATTTAAAAAATGCTTGACATTCTTAGCTTTATTATTCTCATAAACTATAAAAGGCTTACATATATTTTCTGCCAAAAAATTTGCTGAGCTTTTCCCAGCTAAATCTTTTACCGAATAATAAATATAAAGATTTGTTTCTTGAATTTTAGACTTATCACTTTCTACGAAATCAATCAAACTACCAACAATACCGCCCATCCAGCCAGAACTAAAAACAATTCGGCTATTAATATTTTGTTTATTTGCTTTAGCTAAATCATATGCAACGGTCAAATCGGGAGTTGGTTTTGTAATATCAACATAGTCAATATTATTTTGTATTGCAAATTGCAGAATTTCATTGGCATCATCTTTTGTAGACATTACGATCAAACCTATTTCATTCTCTATGATAGGATTAAAAGTCTTAGGATTAGCGACATCAATAAGCAAACTATTACTTTGATTGCTTAACTTTCGACTTCCAACAAATAAGTTGTAGTCAGGATTTCTTTCTTTAAGAATACGTAATATAACTTTACCTACTAATCCTGTCCCTCCAATTATTAAAATATTTTCTCTCATTATTGTATATTATTTTCAGCAAAAATAATGAGTAAATATTTCTCAGAAACCAGACAAATGTCCTATAAAATCGCTTTTCGAATTCGGCTTAAATGTCTTGGCGTTACGCCTAAATATGATGCCAAATATTGAAGTGGAATTAATTGAAGGTATTTTTGATGATTCTGATAAAGTTCTTCATAACGCTGTGTTCCGGATAATTTCTGAAAGGAAATCATTCGCTCTTGAAGTCTTACATATTCCATTTCAGTCAATTTTCGACCGATTTCCTGCCAATGAATTCCTAAACTATATAGTTTTTCTAAACTTTCCCGGCTTAAAACCTGCAATTCTGTATCGGCTAAAGCCTGAATATTTTCTTCGGCAATATTTTGTGTTATAAAACTGGAGAATGATGACATGAATTCATTTTCGAAAGCAAAACAATTCGTGATTTCATCGCCTTGATGATTGAAAAAATAGGATCTCAGAATTCCGTTTTTGATAAAATAGATTTCGTTACAAACCTGATTTTCTTTCAATAAAAGTTCTCCTTTTTTAAGTTTTCGAAAAGTGATTAAAGCATCTAATTGCTCTAATTCATTTTGAGGTAAAATCTGAATGGATTGAAAAACAGTTTTCATTTATTAAAAATCTTTTCGATTCTTTTGTCTGGAATAAGCCATAATAGAGCAACTGTAAAATATGCTGCTCCGGAAATCCATTCGTTAAAAAATGAAGCAACTATTCCCACGATGTATAAAACTGATGATGTATGTCCTTTAAGATCTTTTCCAATAACTTTGGCCAACAAGGAACTTTCTCCTTCATTAACGATTATAGTGCGCTGCAAAATAAAGTAAGCTATCGAAGATAATAATAAAACAGCTCCATATAAAGTCATCGAAGCTTTGGCAAAATTATGCTCTCCCATCCAACCGGTTGCAATAGGAATTAGGGAAAGCCAGAAAAGTAAATGTAAATTTGCCCAAAGAATTTTTCCGTTGACTTTGGTCAGACTGTGGATTAAATAATGATGATTGTTCCAGTAAATTCCAACGTAAATAAAACTTAGAATGTAACTTAGAAATTTAGGAATCAGTGGTTTTAAATCTGCAAATTCTACGCCATGAGGCACTTTCATTTCCAGAATCATAATGGTGATTATAATGGCCAAAACACCATCACTAAAGGCTTCAAGTCTAGTTTTATTCATGTACTGATGAATTTTTAGTAGCTACGAATTTCACAATTTTTCACGAATTAGTATTTTTAAACTTTGTGCATAAAAAATTCGTGAAAATTTGTGAAATTTGTGGCAAATACATTTTAAATATTAAATTTTTCCGTAATACATTGCTTTTACGATTCCGTCAGAAAGTCCAATTTTAGGGACGTAGATTTGACGTGCTCCACTCCATTTCATGGCATTGAGATAAATTCTTGTTGCGTGAATAATTACGTCGGCACGGTCAGAGTTCAAGCCTAATTCGGCAATTCTTTGTTCGTAGGTTAGCGAATTTAAAAACGCATATTGCGAATTAATATAAATATATGAAAGTGGTTTTTCTTGTTGTTTTCCAGACATTTTAAACAACTTATTAATGTTTCCTCCGGAACCAATCAAGGTTACTTCTTCATAATCTGCGGTGTTGGTTTTAATCCATTTTTCGATTTCATCCCAAACAGAATCATGAACCATATTATTTAACAAACGAACAGTTCCGGCTTTGAAAGATCTTGAATTGATCATTTTTCCATCAGAAAACAATGTAAATTCTGTACTTCCGCCGCCAACATCCACAAATAAATAGGTTTCGTCTGTTTTTAATAAATGATGTAAATCTGTCGAAGCTATAATTGCTGCTTCTTTTTTACCATCAATAATTTCAATTTTAATATCGGCTTTTTTCTTAATTAAAGCCACAACTTCTTTGGCATTATAAGCTTCACGCATTGCCGAAGTAGCAAATGCCATGTAACGCTCCACTTTATGTACTTTCATCAAAAGGTTAAATGCTTTCATGGCATCAACCATTCGATCTATATTTTCTTCTGAAATTTCTCCTACAGTAAAGGCATCTTGTCCCAAACGAATTGGCACACGAACAAGCGAACTTTTATTAAATTGTGGTTCTTTGCCATCTTGTTCTACAACATTTGATATCAGAAGCCTCATGGCATTTGAACCAATATCTATTGCTGCATATTTCCTTATATTAATCATGCTCACTTTATGATTTGAAATTTTATTATTTATTTAATTGGAGCGCTGTACTACCTCCTCGATTACATCTATTTTATTCTGATAATACTTGTAGGTTTCAAGCTGTGCTCTAAATGGGGCATGATGATTACGTGGCTTATATTTGTTATCTAATTTATAGGAATGATATCTCACTTTTACATTCCCTTTCCATGCTATGTTGAAATTATCTATTAGTTCTTTTTTAATTTCAAGGTCATAAATTGGACATGTAACCTCAACTCTTCCATCGAGATTTCTGGTCATGAAATCAGCTGAAGAAATGTAAACTTCGGTTAAACCGGCGTTTCCAAAAATATAAACTCTTGAATGTTCCAGATAGTTATCTACAATACTTATTGCTTCAATATTTTCGCTCATTCCTGGAATTCCCGGAATCAAGGAACAAATTCCTCTTACCTGAAGCTGGATTTTTACTCCGGCGTTACTGGCTTCATATAGTTTATCGATCATTTTAAAATCAGATAAACTATTCATTTTTAATTTAATATGCGTTTTTCTACCTGCCAATGCGTGCAGAATTTCACGATCTATTAATTTAACAAATTTTGTTCTTGTATAATGTGGCGATACTATTAAATGCTTGTATCTGTGTACTCTATAATTGATGTCGAAAAATTCGAATATTTTAGATATATCTTTCAAAATTCCYTGATGACAGGTAAAAAGCGTTACATCTGTATAAATTTTAGCTGTTGATTCGTTGAAATTTCCTGTCGAAATAAATCCGTATCGACGTGTTTTTCCTTCTTCAACTCTTTCGATCACACATATTTTACTGTGAACTTTCAGTCCTTTTATTCCAAAAATAAGATCGATTCCTTCGGTTTGCATTTGCTCTGCATACGAGATATTTGTAGCTTCATCGAAACGCGCCTGAAGTTCGATTTGAACCGTTACTTTTTTACCATTTTTAGCCGCATTAATCAATGAACTAATGATTTGCGAATTTTTTGCCAATCGATATAAAGTAATTTTTATACTGGTAACTTTTGGATCTAAAGCGGCTTCACGCAAAAACTTTGTCAAATACGAAAATGACTGATATGGTGCGTGTAATAAATAGTCTTTTTTATTAATTTTTTCCAAAATACTTCCACCTAAACTCAATCCCGGAATTGGCAATGGTTCATTTGGTTTGTATAGTAAATCGTATCTTCCTAAATTTGGAAAGCTCATATAATCACGACGATTGTGATATCTTCCGCCCGGAATTATACTATCAGTTTCTACAATTTTCATTTTATCTAAGAAAAAATGCAATGTATCTACCTCTATTAAATTATCATAGATAAAACGAACTGGCTCTCCTATTCTGCGATCTTTTACTGATGTTGCAATTTTCTCGAGCATACTTTTGCTCAAATCACTATCAATATCTAATTGTGCATCACGTGTGATTTTGATCATATGGGCTGAAACGCTTTTATAGTCAAAAATGTTGAAAATATTCCCCAGATTATAACGTATAACGTCGTCTATAAGGATAACATATTGTTTATCATCATTGGATGGCAGGACAACAAACCTGTTTATTGTTTTGGGAATTTCGATAACGGCATATCGAATTTCATTGTTAACATTCATTTCCAAACGAACTGCCAAATATCCTAATGTATCTTTTAGAACTGGAAATTCGGCTAAATCATTCAGGATAATTGTTACGAGTTCAGGGCTTAATTTTTGGACAAAAAAGTCTTTCAAATAGGCTTCCTGATATTTTGTAATTTGATCTTCGTTTATTATAAATATATTTTCGGCTTCAAGCTCAGCTTCTATATTACTTAAAATACGTAAGCTTTCTGATTGTTGCTGAATTACTATTTCTGTAATGTCTTTGATTAATTGATGGGCAGAAACTCCGCCTAAATATTTTTCGCCAGAAATACCTGAGAGACTTAACCGTCGAATTGCAGCATAACGAACTCTAAAAAATTCATCTAAATTATTGGAAAAAATTCCAACAAAACGCAACCTGTCTAAAAGTGGAACTGTATTATCTGCAGCTTCCTGAAGAACTCTTGCATTAAACGCTAACCAACTTTTTTCTCTATCGATATATTTCTGTTCGTACACTGGTATTTTTATTTTAAATCTTTGGGGAAAATTGTTTTATGTGTTTTGCCTTTATTAATGCTGTTCCAGCTTTCTTCATCAAATTGTAATGATACAAAACCGGAAGTAGGAACATTTTCTATAAAAACATCCCCAAATTTATTAACAAAATTTGTAATAGCCTCGTTATGTCCAAAAAGAATAACGCTATCGAAACTATTATCACATGATTTGATAACTTTCTCGAGTTGTTTATCATCAAAGGTATAAAGGTCGTCTTTATAAACGATACTTTCAATAGGATATGAAATATTTTGGGCAAAAATAAGCGCTGTTTCTGTGGCCCGAGCAGCAGTACTACTCCATATTATATAGGTCTTTGGCAGAAATTTTGAAATAGTTGCTGATACATCATGTGCATCTAAAATCCCTTTTTTCATTAAAGGTCTGTCGAAATCTTTTAAAGGGGCTTCCCAGCTGGATTTTGCATGCCGTATTAAAATTAAATTTTTCATAAGCCGAAGGTTTAGAAAGCTCCTTATGGAGGTTAGTATTTTATTTAAGTTCTAATTTACAAAAGAAATTCTAATACTGCTCCTTTTTTTATTTCTGTTAACATTATCTACAAATTTTAACAAGAATACGAAATACGCAAAATTTTAACAATACACAAATTCCACCAACAACTTTTAACAAAAAGTGTACTTCATCAGCTAAAACCAACAGTTCGTCGATATTTACAAATTGATAAAATTTTAACTAAATAACTGATTATTAATGCTTTAAAATATTTTAAAAAAGCAGTTTTCAATGAAAAACCAAAAAAAAGTCTTTCTTTTTTCTTTCAAAAAAATGACAAAAAAATACTTTTTAAAGGTATAATTTAACAAAAAAAGAACATTTCAACGAGTTTTTAGGTTAGTTACAGACAAAAAAAATCAAAAGGAAACAGTCTATATAACTTTGATTCTGTTAAAATTTCACAAATACTACAAAACTAAATCTTAAGTTATGAGAACGAAATCTACTCTTGAAAAGGCCGTAAAATTTGTAACCAATTGTAAGTCTATTTTTTCGATCAGAAGAAGTTTCTTTTACAAAAACATTTTTTCTATACTATTTTGTTTAGTAACAACTCTTTCGTTTGCACAATCTGGTTCGTGTAACGCAACTCTGGGAGTCGAGAAAGACCGAAACTACAGCAACGCTGGTACTGATGGAGCTTATTTTACGATGGTTATAACCAACGAGGGAAACTCGTCTGATGTCTATAATTTAAGTGCCCTGAATATAAATGCCAATTGCTCGAACAATGATCAGACCAATACTTCTCAAAATGTTAACTTAATTGGCAGTTTTCTGGACAATAGTTCTGTCCCGATTACTTCGATCACTGTTTCATCTCATCAAACAGCTACTTTCTCAATTCATTTAACGGTCCCACAAGGAACTGCATACAACAAATGGAATTGTACCCAAATAAACGCGACATCGACAAATTGTAGCAATTACACAACAAGCACTATTGTACATACAATCGTAAACAATCCTTCTGAAAATTAAATAGTTCGTTTAGAAATATTTAGTCGTTTTTCAATTTAAATTCATATAAAATGAAAAAAACATTACACTTTATCCATTTTATGAAACAAGTTAGCAAAGCTTTTTATTTGTTACTTTTTTTTCTTTCTTCTACGATAGGTTTTGCCCAAACAATTACACCAACAAAAACTGTTACTGTAGCACCCGGAGTCTGTGGAGCATTAGATGTGGAATTAAAAATTCAGGGTACAAATCCTGTTGCCAGACCTTTAGAAGTTGTTTTAGTTATTGATGTTTCCGGAAGTATGGGAGATGGAAACAATCCAAAACCATTATCTTATGCTCAGGATGCGGCTAATGATTTTATTGATAAAATGTTCCTTGCTGCTAATAATCCTACCGGACTTAATAAAGTCGCAATCGTAACTTTTAGCAGTAATGGTACAATAAGACAAGGCTTGACGGATTCTACCGGTAAAGCGGGATTAAAAACTATCATTAACGGACTTGTTGCAAATGGCGGAACTAATATCGAAGATGGTATTCTTAAAGCTAATCAGGTATTAAACTCTGCAACTTACGATTGTTCGACTGCAAGAAGTATGGTTTTATTGACCGATGGAGTAGCTAATGCATCTGCAACTCATGGTACTAATTGTACTGGCGGACAAACGGGTACTTGTATACAAGATGCGATCGCTGCAGCAAATGCAGGAAAGACCGTTGTAAAATTAGGAGTTACTTATAACAACCAAATTTTCACTGTTGGATTATTTGGTGCTATTAATGGAACTGAGCAAACTGATGCACAATATACTTTAAACCAAGTTCAGTCCGGAGGTTCTTTTTTTACTGAAAACGCAGCTAATCTAACCGGAATTTATTCTCAAATTTTTACTCAACTTTCCTGGGTTGCAAAACAAATCACAGGAACTCCTTTTGAGAAAGAAACTGTCGATTCTAATTTTATAATTGGAACTGTGACTGCTACCAAAGGAACTACTTCAATAGCGGGACAGCAAATTTCCTGGAATATTGACTTTTTAAATGTTGAAACTATTACTTTAAAATATCGCTTAACGCCAAAACCAAATACATGCGGTAATCAACTGGTTAGTACGTCAAGGTTAGATTTTCAAAATGCACTTTGTGTGACTACATTTCAGAATATTACCTCACCTACTACAAATGTTCCCTGTCCAATTATAACTTTGTTATCACAAACAAATGTTACTTGTTTTGGAGGAAACAACGGAGCAATTACACTTAATGATCCAACAGGAGGTCAAGGTCCATATACTTATAAATGGACAAAAAACAATGTAGACTTCGCAACAACAAAAAACATATCCAGTTTAACTTTTGGAACTTATAAAGTAACTGCTACAGATAATAATAATTGTGCAACGGGTATTTTGACGATTGAAATAACGCAACCTGCGGGGGCTTTAGCATTAGCCACTTCTTCTAAAACGGACGCTTCTTGTTATAATGCAAGTTCGGGATCAGTAACCGCAGGACTAGTAACAAACTCCGTGGGAACTGTAACTTATTCCTGGAAAAACAGCTCAAATACGGTCGTGGGAACTACGGCTTCTATAAGCGGACTTCCTGCAGGAATTTATACTTTGACGGTTACAGATTCTTGTTCCAATCAATCTAATCAGGTAACTATTGGACAACCGGCTTTGCCTTTAGCATTAGCGGTTTCATCTAAAACAGATGCTACTTGTTATAATGCAAGTTCAGGATCAGTAACCGCAGGACTAGTAACAAACTCCGTGGGAACTGTAACTTATTCCTGGAAAAACAGCTCAAATACGATCGTAGGAACTACTGCTTCTGTAAGCGGWCTTCCTGCMGGAACTTATACTTTGACKGTWACRGATTCTTGTTCCAATCAATCTAATCAGGTAACTATTGGACAACCGGCTTTGCCTTTAGCTTTAGCGGTTTCATCTAAAACAGATGCTACTTGTTATAATGCAAGTTCAGGATCAGTAACCGCAGGACTAGTAACAAACTCCGTGGGAACTGTAACTTATTCCTGGAAAAACAGCTCAAATACGATCGTAGGAACTACTGCTTCTGTAAGCGGACTTCCTGCCGGAACTTATACTTTGACTGTAACGGATTCTTGTTCCAATCAATCTAATYMGGTAACTATTGGACAACCGGCTTCGCCTTTAGCTTTAGCCACTTCTTCTAAAACGGATGCTACTTGTTATAATGCAAGTTCAGGATCTGTAACTGCCGGACTAGTAACAAACTCCGTGGGAACAGTAACGTATTCATGGAAAAATAGTTCAAATACGGTCGTGGGAACTACGGCTTCTATAAGCGGACTTCCTGCAGGAATTTATACTTTGACGGTAACGGATTCATGTTCAAGTCAATCAAATCAGGTAACTATTGGACAACCGGCTTCGCCTTTGGCTTTAGCGGCTTCTTCTAAAACTGATGCTACTTGTTATAATGCAAGTTCAGGATCAGTAACTGCAGGACTAGTAACAAACTCCGTGGGAACTGTAACATATTCCTGGAAAAACAGCTCAAATACGGTCGTGGGAACTACTGCTTCTGTAAGCGGACTTCCTGCAGGAATTTATACTTTGACGGTAACGGATTCATGTTCCAATCAATCCAACTCGGTAACTATTGGACAACCGGCTTCGCCTTTAGCTTTAGCGGTTTCTTCTAAAACTGATGCTTCTTGTTATAATGCAAGTTCAGGATCAGTAACTGCCGGAACTGTAACAAACTCCGTGGGAACTGTAACGTATTCCTGGAAAAACAGCTCAAATGTCGAAGTAGGAATTACTGCTTCTGTAAACGGGCTTCCTACTGGAACTTACACTTTGACTGTTACGGATTCTTGTTCCAGCCAATCTAATCAGGTAACTATTGGACAACCAGCTTCGCCTTTGGCATTAGCCACTTCTTCCAAAACGGATGCTTCTTGTTATAATGCAAGTTCGGGATCTGTAACTGCAGGACTGGTAACAAACTCTGTGGGAACTGTAACGTATTCCTGGAAAAATAGTTCAAATACTGTCGTAGGAACTACGGCTTCTGTAAGCGGACTTCCTGCAGGAATTTACACTTTAACTGTAAGGGATTCTTGTTCCAATCAATCTAATTCGGTAACTATTGGACAACCGGCTTCGCCTTTGGCTTTAGCGGCTTCTTCTAAAACGGATGCTACTTGTTATAATGCAAGTTCGGGATCTGTAACTGCAGGATTAGTAACAAACTTCGTGGGAACTGTAACGTATTCCTGGAAAAATAGTTCAAATACACTTGTGGGAACTACGGCTTCTGTAAGCGGACTTCCTGCTGGAACTTATACTTTGACCTTAACGGATTCTTGTTCCAATCAATCTAATTCGGTAACTATTGGACAACCAGCTTTACCTTTAGCATTGGCAGCTTCTTCCAAAACAGACGCTTCTTGTTATGGTGAAAGTACTGGAACAGTAAATGCAGGTTTGGTAACTAATGCCGTAGGAACTGTAACTTATTCATGGAAAAACAGCTCAAATGTCGAAGTAGGAATTACTGCTTCTGTAAACGGGCTTCCTACTGGAACTTACACTTTGACTGTTACGGATTCTTGTTCCAGCCAATCTAATTCGGTTATTATAGGACAACCTTATGATCCTTTATCTTGTTCAATTACGCAAAACAAAGCAGTAACTTCAAATGGATTAAGTGATGGTGAAGCAACAGTTTCTCCACTTGGCGGAAACGGTAGTTATACTTATTTATGGGATAATACTGAAACAACACAAAAAGCAATTGCCTTAAATGCGGGTTTACATTCTGTAACTGTAACTGACTCTAAAGGATGTACAACAACTTGTACCATTACTATTTCAGAACCGAATGTTTTATCTTGTAGTATTGTTCAGGACGCTCCTGCCAAATGTTACGGAGATAATAATGGTGTTGCAACTGTTACAGCGATTGGCGGAAACGGAGAATACAGCTATTTATGGGATAATACTGAAACAACTGCTCAGGCAATAGCTTTGACTGCTGGTTCACATTCTGTTACTGTTACTGATAAATTAGGTTACAAAACAACTTGTACTGTTACTATTGGACAACCACAAGCTGCTCTAACGGCTGCAATAAACACTAAAACTGATCTAAACTGTAAAGGTGATGCAACAGGATCTGCGACAGCTTCGGCTAGCGGAGGAAATGGAAACTATACTTATTCCTGGAATACTTCTCCAGCACAAACTTCGGCTACAGCCAATAATTTAATTGCGGGAACTTATATTGTAACAGTAACTGACGAAAAAGGATGTACCGATACCGAACAAATAACAATTACAGAACCTGAACTTTCTCTAACAGCTGCAATAAATACTGATACTAATGTAAATTGTAAAGGTGATGCAACAGGATCTGCAACAGCTTCGGCAACTGGAGGAACCGGAACTTATTCTTATTCCTGGAATACTTCGCCTGTTCAAACTTCGGCTACAGCCAATAATTTAATTGCGGGAACTTACATCGTAACGGTGACTGATGAAAAAGGTTGTACCGATACAGAACAAATAACAATTACAGAACCTGAACTTGCTTTAACTGCTGCCATAAATACCAAAACTGATGTAAACTGCAAAGGTGATGCAACAGGATCTGCAACAGCATCAGCAACTGGTGGAACCGGAACTTATTCTTATTCCTGGAATACTTCGCCTGTTCAAACCTCAGCTACAGCCAATAACTTAATTGCGGGAACTTATATCGTAACTGTGACCGATGAAAAAGGCTGTACCGATACCGAACAAATAACAATTACAGAACCTGAACTTGCTTTAACTGCAGCCATAAATACTAAAACTGATGTAAATTGTAAAGGTGACGCAACAGGATCTGCAACAGCTTCGGCAACTGGTGGAACGGGAACTTATT
>NZ_RCZH01000026.1 GCF_006438875.1 Flavobacterium pectinovorum | reverse complement strand
AAACTCGCTAAAAAAAGGAAACCTGCAGTCTGTAACTTTTGTTGTAGCGGGCGTGGAAAGCAAGATGTACGTAGAGGCAAACCCGCAATTTAAAACTTTGAATGTCTACGACGGCGATAAACAGCGAATTAATCATCGCGAAAGCAAGGAGGAAAAAAAGACTGAGTCAAAGCAGAAAGATAACAGCCAGAGTAATAACGATGATGAGCCCTCTCAGAAGGAAAAGAACAGTAACTCCCGTTCAAAAAAAGCGGGCAGATCGGTTTAAGGCTCTGCAGTAATAAGGATAAGCTATGTCTTCTGAAAACAATAGAGTAGAAAACGAGATAAAATTGTGGATATCCAAGGAAGAAAAATTAAAATTTTTATTTCAAAACAGCCCACCGATAGAACGCTCTTTTGGCATAGAGAAACTGAAATTTTTTAAGATGCTGCTTTATAAATATAAAAAGACTAAAGCAGTAGACGAAAAAATAACTTTGAGATTTCTTAAGCATGAATATAATAAACTGAGGCGTCAGGTCTATCCCAATATCATTGAGCGGCTTTTAAATGAAGCGCTTAGTGCTGTTGTTTTTGAAAGGATAGATAAACGTGATTATGTTAGAGATCTCGAATTAAACAAGAAGACTTTAGAGGAACAGCTTATAAAAAGCGGTTTTCATGAGGCTTATGGGAAAGCATTGGAACATATGCAGGAACAGCAGTTAAATTTTTCTGTGCCCGTTTCTTATCACATCTCAGAAAATGAAAGACTTGAACATTCACTGCAATTTGTAAAAGATGCACAGGGGGCTTACCAGTTTGATGGATTCAGATCTATTCTTCATACAGATTCGTCGCCATCTAGCCGCAGTACGCACTACTTTAAGAATGAAAAATCTGAGAGCTTTAACGCTGCAGAGGCATACGAAATGCTTGCAGGAAGAGCAGTTCTGAAGGGCGGAACCTGGAAACAGTTTAACTTCTACGATAAAGATCTTAATGACAATTATCGGATGCATGAATTTCCGGAAGCGTACGGATATAACGTCAGCAATGCTTTAAGAGCAATTCCTCTTAAAAATGATGACTATGAGACATTCGAATCCTTGGCCGATTCTTTGAAAAAGGGCAGGAGGGAAGAAGCAGTACTTCTGATTCAAGGGAGAGAAATGAAAGTTTTTTTGGAAGCAAATCCACGCTTTAGGACCTTGACTTTTTATAACGACAGGATGCAGAAAGTTAGTTTGACAGAAATTAAAAACGGCTGTAAAATTAGTCCGCTGCTAAAACCACAGCAGAATATTGAGACTCAGACCGCAAAAAAGTCGCATCACATGTGATGTTTATATATCTTATATAGTTATGGAAAATCTTAAACTTTTATCGGGATTTTTTCAGGCAATTGACAAGGACTTCAGAATAGGCACAACTCACATTGCAATTTTTGCTGCCCTGCTTCAATTTCGCGCAAACAGAGGTTTTATAAACCCAATACAAGCATACAGCATCGAAATTCAAAAGATTGCCAAAATTATGTCACCTAAGACATATCATAAGTGCATGCGTGAATTGCATGAATACGGATACCTTTTTTATGTTCCAACGAAAAATAAAAATAAAAGGAGCAGCATTTATTTCATTTAGAATCATAAATAAAGATGTTATGGAAGAAATTGTTACAAAGGAAGATCTAAGGCAGTTTGGTCTTCTATTACTGGATAAAATACAAACTATATTTAAAGAAAAGAATTCTCAGCAAAAAGAATCGTCAGATCCAGAGTGGTTAAAAAGTAAAGCCGTCAGGAAACTGCTTGATATTTCAGCAGGTTCAGTTCAGAATCTTAGAACAAGCCAAAAAGTCCGTTTCAAAAAAGTGCTTGGCTCGTACTACTACAATAAAGAAGATCTTCAAAAACTATTTGATGATGATAAAAACTAAGAGATTAAAAGAAAGTTATATAATGAGTTATCTGTCAATGTATAGTAATGATCCTAAACTGAATGTTTGGCATCTATCAATTTTGACAGCAATACTGGGATTAGGGTATAGGCAGGGCCAAAGAAGAAGGATTAAAGTCAGCCGAAGTAAAATTATGGAGATGTCACATGTGAATACGCTGCCGACTTATCACAAGTATTTTAAACAGCTTCAGGATTTAGGATACATTAAGTACACCCCATCTTATCATCCAGGATATAAAAGCGAAGTTAAGTTGTGTAAAAAGAGGCTATCTCAACATTTGAGATAGCCTCTTTTAAGTTTAAATATATTTTGAAATTATTTATTACGAAGAAATGTTGTATTTCTTTTTGATTGCCTGAATTTCCTTTTCGAGCCTGCTGAGAACCGCCAAATCAGGCTTAGACATTTTGGAGCCAGTTTTATTGAGTTTTTTATTGAGAATAGACATTTCACGTCCGATTGTGGCCTGCTCAGTTATAGCATATGCCTCAGTCTGTTTTACCGATGCATGACCCAGCAGTTCTTTAACTACATTAATAGGGACGTTGTTATTTAGGGTTACCGTGCTTCCGAAAGTCCGACGGGCCATATGCGTGTTGAGCGTAAAAGGAAAACCGCACAATACTGCAACTTCTTTCAGATACTCGTTCATCTTCTGATTTGAAGAAACTGGAAGGACCGTACCGCGCTGAATACAGAGAGGATGGTCTTTATACTTTTCAACTATTTTCAGTGCCTGAGGAAGAAGAGGGACATTAAATGATGAATTGGTTTTCTGCCTTTCAGACATAATCCACAGGTTTCCGTCAATACCTTTTTTGATATCAGTCTTTTTTAATTGGTATGCATCGATGTAAGCCAGTCCGGTGTAGCATTGGAATACAAATACATCCCTTACGACATTAAGCCTGTCAGTTGTGAAATAATGACTTTCCAGTTCGTACAATTCCTGCGCGGTGAGCGGTTTTTTCACCAGTTTTGTTTTACGTCCCTTAAAGTTCTTAAATGGATCCTTTGTGATTATTTCCTTATCGATGGCGCGGATGACAATCTTTTTGAAATTTGCAATATACTTTAGGGTGGTGTTGTTGCTGCAGTCGCGTACAGTTCTAAGGTAAAACTCGAAATCCTTTACAAACTCAAGATTCAAATCCGCAAATTCAAGATCGTGCTTTTTAAGCTTGAATTTTATAAACGCAGTCAAATGGTTTTTAGTAATGGTAAACCGGTCAAGAGTGCCTTTTGCATAGCCTTTTCCAAGAAGCGCCTCCATTTCATCATTGTGTTTTTGAAATTCTTCGAGCACCTTAATCTTTGGCGCTGTCCTTCCCAGAACCTCGTCCATAATTTTCTCAGCGGTTATGGTTTTGCCGCTGTACATCATTTCGGTTTTGATTTCATTGATTTTTAAAGTCAGCGAATCCAAAAAGAAGTTCAGTGACTTTGCATCTTCCTTTGAGCCGACCGCTCTTTCGAACCTTTGATCCCATCGTGTATTATCCCATTTTCTCTTAGTTGAGCTTTCCTTACGGATACCGTCAACAGTTATTCTGAAATATACGATCCATTCTTTACTTTCTATTTTGGGTCTTTTTAAAAAGAATCCCAAACCAAAACTGCTTTCCAACATAATCCTACTTTTTAAATTAATAAATGTAGAATAATATTACTGTCAAATCAAGTCGTTAATCTCGTTAACCCCTGTAATATATGGGATTTTTGCTGTTTCTGGTGCACTTTTCTGCGCACTGGAAAGTGCACCGATTCTGCACCTTTAATTTTGTGAGCATTTATAAATATTGAAAATAGGCCATAAAGCAAAAAAGCCAGTAAATCCGATGATTTACTGGCTTTAAGACATTTTTTAAGGCTTTTTGAAAAGATTGAAAACTTTAAGTTTTTCGGATTTTCGGCCTTTCCGTGGGGAGAGCAGTATTGAAACCTAAGAGGATCAATTTAACATGTTAAAGATGTTAATATGGCTTTACTTGGAATGATGCATCCTTTTTATTGCATCACTATGTTTCGCGCTGATAGAGCATAATGAATATAACAGTAAGATTTTAGAAGATATAAAAAATAGGAGTATAGTTTCTTTTTTATGATCAGGGAGAATTTCTTTCTAATTAAAAAAACTTAGTTTATTCAGAAATTAAGTCTGTCTCATATAAAGTTTAAAAATGATTGGCTTTCAGAAAAGAAATATGTTATTTTGTGAAATAAAATAATTACTTTGTTCCATATTTGTAMCATTATATTGTAATGTATTGGTAATCAGTTATTGTTATTTTTGAAGAAGTAAAATAATTTTTACTTCGTAAAGACGCACTGCTGTGCGCCTCTACTATATAATTAGGAAAAACCGGACTAGAAATAGTCCGGTTTTTTTATGGGATTTAATTTTTATGAAAAAGACGATACCAAAAACTTCTCTTTATAGCAATAGCACCACCAACAACAATTGTTTTACAATTATCAGTTTCTAATTCTATAGCACCTAAGTTGATTGATTTGAATGCTGTAGTGGAATAATTAATGTATCCGGCTTTACTAATTAATATCCTGTCGTTTTTATTTGTTTTTATGCAAAATCTTCCATCTGCATTAGGGTGAAATATTTGGTTTTTATCATAAATGAGAATATCTACTTCTTCGAAATTTGGATTTGTTTCGTCCAGAAAAATTTTTCCTTCAATTTCTATTTCGGTAATGTTACTATCTGTAGGAATGGTATCCTGTATTGCTTTTTTATCAGTTTGTTCTATTATTGGTTTACCTTGTGCTTTTGCAGCTTGGCTTCCTAATCCTAAAAATGCAATTACTGAGGCAGCTGCAATCATCCAAATCGGTTTTTTTTCTTTGGGAAGAACTAAAGTTCGATCCAATTGTGATGTTCTAAATCGACCACATAAATGCTCATTTTTATTATATTCCAGAAGAATTTCTCTATCTGAAGCTTTTGTAAAATCAATGACATTTTTTTGACAACTACTGCAGAATTTACCTTTTTCAGTTGGCGACATTTCAAGCCAATTTTCATGACAGGGTTCCGGAATTGAGATTCTTATTTTATGAATCATTCGTTCAATTTTAATTTTTCTAATAAAAATAAAAGATCTTGATTCTTATAAAAGTAAGTATTATTTTGAATTATCGCAGAATGATTTCTTAAAATGAAAATTATTATTTATTGAAATTATTTCTTCAGAATGAGGTTTCCCGCAAAAAAAATAGATTTTTTAGTGTTTAATTTGAAAAAAAATAAGCCAAAACCAAAAAGCACAAATTATGAAGAAAATTTTAAGCATCGGATTGCTCTCATTGTCGATTTTATTTGCAGGTTGCAGTAGCGACGATAATGATGATAACAGCGGCGGTAACTCCATTTCGGCTACTATAAATGGTAAAGAATGGAAGGGGACCAAAATTAATAGTGTAACACTAATTAAAGTAACCAGTGAGAAACAGCAGCGTTTTGATATTAATGTTCAGGATGACTCGCAAATGCTGTCATTGGCCTGTTCCAGTGATTTAACAACTGCTGATACAATGCCGCTAAAAGCTTATAAATTTGATGAAGAAAATGATATAATTGACGCATTATTTATTAATACTTATTTGATAGAAGGTAATACTTATACGGAACATTTTGTTAAAACGGGAACAATAACCATAACTTCAATGGATGCTTCTAAAAAAACTGTATCAGGGACTTTTAATTTTACAGCGGAAAAAGTGGGGATTTTACAAACTAAAATAATTACACCTGATGTTGTTGAAGTAAAGAACGGAGTATTTACAAATGTACCTTATAAAGTACTGACTACGCCATAAGTATTAAGTAAACCGACTTAGAAATGACTCGGTTTTTTTTGAATTTTAATTATGTGTTAAACCCGACAGTTTCTAAAACCTGTCGGGTTTGTTATTTGGTTAAGGTTATGAATTAAGTTTTGGACCTGTTTTGTCTTATTTATTTTAGGTTATAAAAACGTTGATTGTATTCTATGATATTTATGTAAAAATGACAATTGTCATTTCGGGTTCAGAATCTTTTTCGTAATATTACTATATAATTCGTTTTTGAATGAGAAAGATAAAATACAAGAAAGGGCGCAAGCTTCAGCATATCACTTTAGAGTATACAGGATCACATAAAGAACATAAAACTGAAATGCAGCTTTTTGTTTATGACAATGCCGATGTTATTGAATATGATAAGTTTACGGTTTTGGCATTAAATACCTGCATTGATTATACTAAAAACAATTGGCTCAATATTCACGGTTTAAATAATATAGATTTACTTAAAACTGTTGGAGCGCATTTTAAACTCGACGATTTTTTATTGGCAGATATTTTAAATACCAGTAAAAGAACGAAACTGGAAGAACAGGAAAATGTTCTGTTTTTTAATATAAAATCACTTTTACCTTCTGAATATTCTGATAATATAAGTGTAGAACAAATTAGTTTTATTTTGAAAGACGGAATTCTGATTTCTTTTCAGGAAAAACGAAGTGATTTTTTCGCACATATTCGGGAACGACTTCGCACTCATGCAGGAATTGTGAGAACTAAAAAAGTAGATTATTTACTCTATTTATTGTTAGACGCCGTAATGGAGAATTTCTATATTACGATTGAAGATGAAGAAGAGAAAATAGAAGAATTAATCAATTTAACTAAGAAAGGCGCTGATCCTATTATTTTAGAAAAAATTGAAAATCACCGTGATAATTTTAATTTTTTAAAACGATCTATAATTCCGCTTCGGGATTCTTTGTACTATTTGAAAACAATTAAAGACGATGATACTTATAACGGAATCCAAAAAGAGACTTTTAGCTTTTTTATCAGATTGCATCAAAAAAGCTTAGAACTTTTAGAACAAATCGAATCCGATATGAGTTCATTAGAAAGTGCTTCAAACTTTTATTTTTCGGAACAAAGCCGAAAAATGAATGAGATTATGAAAACCCTGACTATTATTTCTGCAATTTTTATCCCGCTTACTTTTATTGTTGGAGTGTACGGAATGAATTTTGAATATATGCCTGAGCTACGTGCTCGAAATGGCTATTTTATTGTCATGGGAGGAATGGTCTTATTGGTTATTGCATTGATTATATATTTCAAAAAAAGGCGTTGGTTTTAACATTGGTTTCTCTATTAAAAAATACGATTTAAAGTACATTTGTTTAGTTTCAAAACATAAATTATGAGTAAAGCGATATATATAGCTACAAGCGATCAAAATAGCGGAAAATCAATTATAACACTTGGTTTGATGAGTATTTTGATTGGTAAAACGGCTAAAGTAGGTTATTTTAGACCTATTGTAGAAGATTTTGTAGATGGAGAATTAGACAATCATATAGAAACAGTTCTGTCTTATTTTAATCTGGATATTAAGTTTGAAGATGCGTATGCAATTACCAAAAGCAAATTGATCAAGAAGAAAAATAAGGGAAAAATAGGAGAAGTTTTAGACTTAATTATTGAGAAATATAAAAAGCTTGAAGAACGTTTTGATTTTGTTTTGGTAGAAGGAACAAGTTTTACAGGCGAGGGAACTTCAATTGAATTAGACCTGAATGTTTTGATTGCCAAAAACCTCGGAATTCCAACGATAATAATCGGTTCTGGAGTTGGAAAAACATTAGAAGAATTGGTAGATAGTTTATATCTGGTTTATGATTCTTTTAAAGTAAAAGATGTTGAAGTTTTATCTGTCGTGGCAAATAAAGTTCAGCATGAAAACATAGAATTAGTTACACAAGGATTGCAAAAAAGTTTACCAGGTAATGTTTTAATCAATACGATTCCATTAATTTCGAGTTTGAATAACCCAACGATGCAGGAAATTGTCAATCAGCTTGACGCGAAAGTATTGTTTGGAAGCGCTTATTTAAACAATGAAATTGGGCATTTTAGCGTTGGAGCGATGCAATTGCATAATTACTTAGTTCACTTAAATGACAATGCTTTGGTGATTACACCCGGAGATCGTTCAGATATTATTTTGGGAGCTTTGCAAGCCAATGAATCGGCCAATTATCCTACTATATCAGGAATTATCTTAACTGGAAATATTGTTCCGGAAGACAGTATTTTAAAACTTATCGAAGGACTTTCTGCCATTGTTCCGATTATTGCCGTTGATGGCGGAACTTATAGTATTACCAATAAAATTGGTTCGATCAGATCAGAAATTTACGCGAACAATACTCATAAAATTGAAACATCAATCAGCACTTTCGAAAAGTATGTTGCGATGGATGAATTGTCTGAAAGATTAATCACTTTCGTACCAGAGGGAATGACGCCAAAAATGTTCCAGTACAATATGGTACAAAGAGCAAAACAGCACCGTAAACATATTGTCCTGCCGGAAGGAAATGATGACAGAATTATCATGGCTGCTTCAAGATTATTAGACATGGATGTGGTTGACATTTCGATAATTGGAGATAAAAAACAGATCGAAAGTAAAGTTGCAGAATTGGGGATTACATTCGATTTTTCGAAAGTAAATATTATCAACCCAAAAGAATCTGATCTTTATGAAGATTATGCCAATACGTATTATGAGCTTCGAAAAGCCAAGAATGTAAGTATCACAATGGCAAAAGATTTAATGGAAGACGTTTCATATTTCGGAACTATGATGGTCTACAAAGGTCACGCTGACGGAATGGTTTCGGGAGCGGCACACACTACTCAACATACGATTTTACCGGCATTACAATTCATTAAAACTAAGCCGAATTCATCTGTAGTTTCCTCAGTATTTTTTATGTGTTTAGAAGATAGGGTTTCGGTTTTTGGCGATTGTGCTATTAATCCAAATCCAACAGCAGAACAATTGGCAGAAATCGCAATTTCATCAGCCGAATCAAGTTCAGCTTTTGGAATCGAGCCTAAAATTGCGATGCTTTCTTATTCTTCAGGAGCTTCCGGAAAAGGAGATGAAGTAGATAAAGTAAGGGCTGCTACAGAAATTGTAAAACAAAAGCGTCCCGATTTAAAAATAGAAGGACCAATTCAATACGATGCTGCGGTAGATAAAGTAGTTGGAAAAAGTAAAATGCCGGATTCTGAAGTGGCAGGGCAGGCGAGTGTACTTATTTTCCCTGATTTAAACACCGGAAACAATACGTATAAAGCCGTGCAAAGAGAAACCGGAGCTTTGGCTATCGGACCAATGTTACAAGGATTGAATAAACCTGTAAACGATTTAAGTCGTGGTTGTACCGTAGACGATATTATTAACACAGTTGTAATTACAGCAATTCAGGCGCAAGGACTTTAATCAATTATAAATTGTTAATTATAAATTATTAATTATGAGTTTTGCGTTATGATTTAGTACTTAAAAATCCGTTTTTATCTTTGTCTTCACGATAGTGAATCCCTTTTATAAGCGTCAAAAAATTAGAAATACAGATCACAGATACAGTAAAAAAAATTAAAAACTTAGCGACTTAGTGCCTTTGTGGCAAAAACATAAACAATGAAAATATTAATTATAAATTCAGGAAGTTCATCAATAAAATATCAATTAATGGTTATGCCAACAAATGAAGTAATTTGTTCCGGTATGATTGACAGAATTGGTTTAGAAACTTCAAATGTAACATTCAAAACTTCTTCAAATACAATAGAAGAAACATTACCGATTCCAAATCATAAAGTTGGTTTGCAAAAAGTAGCCAATATGCTATTAGATGCAGAAAAAGGAGTAATAAAATCGACTTCTGAAATTGGAGCAGTTGGTCATCGCGTGGTGCATGGCGGAAGTGATTTTAGTGATACTGTAAAAATTGACGAAAATGTAAAAGCAAAAATTAAACAGCTTTTTGAATTGGCGCCATTGCATAATCCTGCGAATTTAGAAGGTATTAATGTAGCTGAAGAGATCTTTAGTTCAGCAGAGCAAATTGCCGTTTTTGACACCGCTTTTCATCAAACAATGCCGGAAGTTGCTTATAAATATGCGATTCCAAATTATCTTTTAACAGAAAATAAGGTTCGTGTTTATGGTTTTCACGGCACGAGTCATAAATATGTTTCAGAAAAAGCGATTGAAAATTTAAAAAGTAATTCAAAAATAATCACCATCCATTTAGGTAATGGCTGTAGTATGGCAGCAATTAAAGATGGAAAATGTATTGATACCACAATGGGTTTTTCGCCTTCAAATGGCTTGATAATGGGTACACGCTGTGGTGATATTGATCAGTCTGTAGTTTTTTATATGATAAAGAATTTGGACTATACGCCGGATGAGGTAAATTCAATTTTATTAAAACAAAGCGGTATGCTTGGGCTTACGGGTTATAGCGATTTACGTGATATTGAATCAGAAGCTGAGAAAGGAAATAAAGATTGCCAACTTGCATTGTTTATGAATGCTTATAGAATTAAGAAAACAATTGGATCGTATACAGCAGCTTTAAATGGTTTGGATGCTATTGTTTTTACTGCGGGAATTGGAGAAAACTCTTCGCACATACGTAAATTAGTTTGTACAGATATGGATTATTTTGGTATTGAATTAGATCAGGAAAAAAATCAGATTCGTTCCAAAGAAATCAGAGAAATTAATACACCAAATTCAAGAACAAAAGTTTTGGTAGTGCCAACAGATGAAGAATACGAAATTGCAAATCAGGTTTATCACTTACTTCAAAACTAAATTTTATTAAAGAAGTAATGCATAAAATAATAAATTCAGTATATAAATGGCCTTAACAAAAACTTCGTTTACAAATACTGATATAGAAGCTGTAAAAAGCAAAAAAAAGAGTAATTCAAAAATTAGAATTTGGATCTCATTTTTTTCATTTTTAATTCTCCTAATAGTTTATTTGAGTTTAGGTTTTGATACTTCAACGTCACCTTTTGATTTTTTTAAAATAATTGTAATTGTAATAAACGCATTTCTTATAATAAGTGCACTTAGAGATACAAATTATAATACTGATTTAAGTGAAAAGCAAAAATATATTGGCCTGGTAAAGGTAAAGAAGAAAGAATATTTCTATGATAATGATAATAATAGCGAATCGCATATCATTAATTTTGATGATTGGAGAATTGGAGAAAAATCATTTAGAGAAGAATATTGGAATAAAATAAATGAAGGTGATGAATTTTATGTTGAACAAGCCACAAATTCAGGTGTTGTTTTTAGATTAGAAAAAGAAAATATTGATTTTAAAATTGGACTCGTTTTTTAAAGCATTAAAATATTTGTAAGATTTGTTTTTAAGCAGAAATTATGCTAAAAAAGCTTCTCAATCGAGGAGCTTTTTTTAGCTATAAAAATTAAATATTTGTCAGTATCTTTGAATATAAAATATCATATTTTGAGATCGATACTTATAAAAACATTCTTCTTCTTTTTCATTGCTTTTCAAGTTCAGGCACAAGAATTACTTCCTTTTGTAGAAAATTATAATAAATCAGATTACCAGGGCGATAACCAAATTTGGAATGTCGTTCAGGGAAAAGATAACGCCATGTATTTTGCCAATAACCATTATTTACTAAGATATGATGGTGTTCTTTGGGAAAAATATTCTTTGCCTAATAAAACCATTATTAGATCAATCCTGATCGAAGGCGATAAAATTTATTCTGGTTCTTACAAAGAATTTGGATACTGGTATAGGAAAGAGGGTAAAATGCATTATGTATCGATTACCAAAAACCTCCGTTTATTTGATGAAAAAGACAATGAAGAAATCTGGAAAATTTTTAGATATAACGGATCATTGTATTTTCAATCTTTTAATGATGTTTTTATTTATGATGGCAAACACATCAAAAAAATCAGATTTCCGTTTTTAATATCGTACTGTTTTGTAGTAGACGATAATCTTTATGTTGCTTCTGTCGAAAAAGGTATTTTTAAGATGGATGGTTCCCGAATTGCCAATCCAAAAGGATGGGATGTATTAAAAAAGACTGTCGTTCATGCCATCGAGAAGTACCAAAACCAGACCTATGTATTTACACAAAAAAAAGGAATTTTTATTCTGGAAAACGGAAGTTTGAAACCTTGGAACAATCCTTTGAATGAAACTTTTAAAGCTGCTACAATCAATATTGCAAAATTTATTAAAAACAATAAATTGGTTGTTGGAACTGGTAATCGAGGTGTTTTTATTTATGATTTCAATACAAATGCCTATCAGAATATCGATCGAAACAATGTCTTGATGAACAACTCTGTTTTAAGTATTGGTTTTGATAAAGAAAATGACCTATGGCTAGGTTTAGATAACGGAATTGCTCATGTAGAAGTGAATTCTCCAATATCATTTTTCTATGATAATTCCGGAATTTTAGGTTCTGTTTATTCCGTTGCAACTACAAATAAAGGATATTTAATTGCTTCAAATCATGGTATTTATGAATTTTATTCAGGCAAATTTAATATGCTGCCCAATACTCAGGGACAAGCATGGAATATTACCAAAATTGATAATAAATATATTATTGGTCATAATGATGGAACGTTTTCTTATGACAACGGTTCTTTGGTTAAAATAAATAATAAAAGTGGCGGTTGGAATTTATCAAAAAGCAGTATCAATAACACTTATTTTCAGTCTACCTATAGCGGCGTTATATTATATGATAAACCGTCAGATCTAACAAAGGCTAAAGTTATAGAGAATCTTTCGAAACCTATTAAATATGTAGCGCAGAATAAAAAGAATGAAATTTGGGCTGCCGATAATTATCGCGGATTGTATCGTGTTTTATACGATGATAATTATAAAACTAAAAAGGTAGAAAACGTTACCCAGCAAAGCAAAATAAAAAATGATTTTGGAGTTAAGATTTTTGAATTCCGAAGCGAGATTCTTTTTCTAATCAATAATAGATGGTACACCTATAATTCCCTTAGTAATAAATTAGAAGAAAATGAATTGTTCAATTCTAATTTCAAGAATATTACAGATGTAGTATCAATTGATGAAGATCATTTTATGGTACTTCAAAACGGAATATTGTATCATATCTATGCAGACGGAAATAAATTTTTATGGAATATTATTCAGGAGAAGTATTATAAAGGAAAATTGATTAATGATAATCTTAGGATTTTTAAAACTCAAAATCATTATTTATTGAATCTTGATGATGGATTTATTTCGCTTCAGCTAAAATACGAAAACAAGCAAAATTCAGATGTTAAAGTAGAAGCATTCAATGAATCAAATTTAGTATTGAATGATTCTGAGATCAAATTCAATACCGAATTAAAGATTAATGTAATTTCAGGAATTTATGGAGCGAGTAAACCTAATTTATTTTATAAACTTAATAGTAGTAATGAATATACTCCGGTTTCTGATGGACTAATCGTACTGAACAATTTAAGCAGCGGCTATCATTCCATTACTATTTTTAATCATAATGGAGCCAATTATGAAAAAGTAGCAAATTTTGATTTTAAAGTTGCTGAACCGTGGTATTTTTCGATTTGGATGATTGTATTGTATTTGTTTGTAATTGCAGCAGTTTTGTTTTTTTATTACAAATGGAATAAACTTCGATATATGCAAAAATTAAAATTGCAGGCAGAAGAGTTAAAACATCAAAGGGAAATCCTTGAAATGGAATTAAAGGCCGAAAATGAATTGAATGTTCAGGAATATGAAAAACACATTCTGGAACTTGAGCTACAGACAAAATCATCTGAAGTTGCTGGAAAATCATTGTCGATTGCGAAACAAAGTGAAATGATTGACAACATTCAAAACATTCTTGATTCAGAAAAAGATTTCAATAAGCTGAAAAGTGAAATCAAAAAGGCAATTAAGATTAATGAAGTCAATAAACACGAATGGGAAATTTTTGAAACAAACCTGAATCAAATCCATAATGAGTTTATTATAAATCTTTCTAAGAAATTTCCAAACCTTACTCCAAAAGATATAAAACTGTGTGTTTATCTTAAAATGAACCTTTCTTCAAAGGAAATTGCGCCCATGATGAACATCTCATTTAGAGGTGTAGAACTACATCGTTATCGCCTCAGAAAGAAGCTAAATCTTTTACAGGAAGATAATCTGTCGAAATTTTTACTTAATATCTAATTTCTATTACCGAATTTTGGTTATATTTTATTTTTTAACCACTTTTTTTACGGTATTACAATACATCATTAGTACATCATAACGAAACGTTAAGAAAGTAAAATTAACATTTAGAAGCTTGATTTGTAGTTATTTATACTTATAATTTAACATAATGATGTGTCTATGTTGTAGTGCTTTTGATGTACTACAACGTTGTAATTGTTTAATTTGGTCGCACTAACTTAAACGATTACGAACTGTATGAAAAATTTTATTTTTAGCTTTTTAGCGCTCTTGCTGCTTCCTGCTTATATGTCAGGACAAGCAATTAAAGGAAAAGTAGTAGACAGTAGCGGAATGGGAGTTCCCGGAGCAGTTATTAGCGCTCCGCAATCCCGAACATCTGCTGATGCTGATTTCGACGGTAATTTTACAATCAACGCCAAAGAAGGTGAGATCTTAAAAATCTCTATGTTGGGGTTTGATGCTGTTTCTGTGGCAGCGACAACCGGTGCAATGACAATTACACTAAAAGAAGCAGGTGATACTGCTTTAAAAGAAGTAGTAGTAATTGGATATGGTACCAGAAAGAAAATTGATAATACTTCGGCTGTAAGCTCAATTAGGTCTGAAGAAATCACGAAAATGAAGGTAATAAATGCATCTCAAGCCATACAAGGTAAGGCTGCTGGTGTACAGGTATCTACTTCAGATGCACCTGGAAGTACTCCTTCGGTAGTTATTAGGGGAGCAGGTACGGCATTAGGAGGAAGAAATCCTTTGTATGTTGTAGATGGTATGCCTACTGATAATATCAACAACATTAATACTAATGATATCACATCTTATGAAGTTTTAAAAGACGCTTCTTCGTTAGCTATTTATGGAACCAGAGGTGCAAATGGTGTAATTATGATTACAACCAAAGCCGGCAAAGGAAAACTTACTGTAGATGTTGAAAGTTTTGCAGGGTTTAGAACTCCTCTAAAAAATGTAAAAATGGCAAACGCTGACGAATACGTTCGTTATAGTAATGCGGCTTTTAGTGGTGCTTATCCACAAGGAAGATTCTCTGCAAATCAGCCTTATAACACTAATTGGTTTGACGAGATCACAAGAACAGGATCTTACACTCAAAACAATATTTCAATCTCTGGATCTTCAGAAAATGTAAAATACTTTTTTAGTGTTGGAAATTACGAAGAAAAAGGAATCTTAAACGGATCTGATTACGGACGTACAACTTTCAGAAACAATAATGAGTTCAAAATTTCTGATAAAGTTAAATTAACTCAAAATTTTAGTGTAAGCAGTATAAAAAATACACCAATGCCTTTGAGTGCATTTACAAATGCTTACAGACAATCTCCACTAGTTCCTGTGCGTTATGCTGACGGGAAATATGGTGTGCCATTTATTTTGAATGGAATTGTAGGTAAAACGGGTGATTCATTTAATAATGTTGGAAATCCTGTTGCTCAATTGGATTATACAAATGAGCAACAACAAACTGTTACCTTACAAGGAGGTTTGAAATTAGATTATGATATTATTAAATCTTTAAAATTCACATCACAATTTAATGGAGAATTTTTTACCTACAAACAGTATAATTATGTAGATAATGTGGCTCTTTGGTCAGCGGCAGATCCAACTCGTGTGGTAACAGACTATCCATTAGATTTGAATATAAACACTTTGACAAGAACCAGAGACCAATATTTTAATTGGAATTTATCGAACTATTTAACTTATAACAAAGTTTTTGCAGAAATTCACGATGTAGAAGTTACAGCGGGTATTGAAGCAAACGTACAAGGAACAAGAGAAAAGTTAACAATTGACAGAAAGAACGTAAATGCAAACTCAAATTACTGGTCTTTAAAAGATGTTAATGTTGCAAGTAATGTTACAGGTTTAAAAGATGAGGCGTTAAATCAAAGAAGATTAGCATCATATTTTGCACGTTTTCAATATAAATTGTTAGACAGATATTTGCTTACAGGTACTGTTAGACGTGACGGGTCATCGCAATTTTCTGAAGATAATCGTTGGGGAACATTTCCATCAGTTGGTTTAGGTTGGATTATATCTAAAGAAAGCTTTTTAAGCAATGTAGAACCAATTAATCTATTAAAAATTAGAGGGTCTTGGGGTAGATTAGGAAATCAAAATGTACCACTTAATACTCAGGTATTTACTTCTGGAGTTGATTATCCGGATCTTGGTTCAGGAACAACAATTAATTCTCAGGTAGATCCAAATTTATCTTGGGAAATTGTTGAAGAGCTTTCAGGAGGTTTTGATTTTGAAGTATTAAACAGTAGATTAAAAGGGTCTTTTGATTTGTATGACAAAAAAACAACAAATACGATTTTGAATGTTAGACCTTATTCAACTTCGGGGATAACATTGTCAACACCTGCACATGTTGGAGAAGTTTCTAATAAAGGTTATGAAATTTCATTACGTTGGGATGATAAAATTAATGATAATTTAAGCTACTGGGTTGGAGGTAATTTCTCTCATAATAAAAATGAACTTACGAGTCTTAAAAATGTTCGATTATCACCTGTTATCGGAGGAAGTTTAGGAAATGGTCAAAATACCAAACTACTTGATAATTCAGCAATAGGACAGCCTTTAGGAAGTTTTTATATGTATGAGTACGCAGGAGTTGACCCTACAAATGGTCAAATGTTGTACTATAAAGCAAATGGAGAAAAAGTTGCTCAGACAGGATTAGATGAACTAAAAGATAAAAAATACGTGGGGTCACTTTTACCAACTTCTACCTATGGAGTTACTTTGGGATTGACTTATAAAAACATTGATTTTTCTGTTGACGGCTATGGAACAGGAGGAGCGAAAGTATATAACGGAAAAAAAGCGCAACGTTTTGGGGGTGAAAATATAGAAGCTTCAGCAACTCGTGATTTTTGGACACCTACAAATAAAACAGCTTCAAATCCTGCACCTTCTAATGTGACTCCTTTCGCTTCAACTTATTATTTGGAGTCAGCAGATTTCTTTAGAATCAATAACATTACTTTAGGATACAAACTTCCTCTTAAAGAAGATCAGTTTATTAGCTTTTGCCGAATCTATGTAAACGCAATAAATCCGTTTATCACTCAAAAATTCTCAGGGTTCTCATCAGATGTAACAGGTGATGGTAAACTTGTTGAAGGCACTCAAGGGGTAGAGTTAGATGCTTACCCAGCATTGAGATCATTTGTTATTGGTGCTAATTTAAAATTTTAATATTATGAAAAGATTATATATATCAATATTTGTGCTTTCTGGATTATTCTTTTCAGGATGCTCAGATGATTTTTTAAACGTAAATCCTACAGAATCAATTCCGGCTGATCCAGAGTTGGTTAATAGTGATGAAGGAGCCAAAAGTTTTGTAACAGCAATTTATAATCAGTTTTTAGGTTGGGAAATGTCTTCTTTTGGTTGGAATGCAGTTTCAAGCATTATTTCAGATGATGCTGATAAAGGTTCAGATCCGGGAGATGCTGGTGGAGACAAAGATATTGTTGATGCTTTAACTTATAATGCTTCAACTCCATCATTTGAATCTACTTGGAATGCTAATTATGCCGGAATAAACAGATGTAATCAGGCTTTGGCTATTTTTCCTAAGTTGGATAAGGTAACGCCAACTTTAAAAGTTAGATTAGAGGGAGAAGCTAAATTCATGAGAGCGTTTATGTATTTTACTTTGGTAAAAGGATATGGAGGAGTTCCTATCGTAGACCATTTACCTCTTCCAGTTTCAGAGCAAGATAGATTAATGCAGTTAACTCGTAAATCACCTGCGGAAGTCTATGCTTTTATAGAAAAAGATTTAACAGACGCGATAGCAAATTTACCGGAAAAATCAGCTTACTCGTATGCAGACAGAACTAGAGTTTCTAGAGGTTCAGCTTATGCTTTGTTAGCAAAAGTGAATCTATATCAAAAAAATTGGCAAAAAGTAATTGATAATTGTGATAAAGTAACAGGATACTCTTTAGTAGCGGATTATTCTTCACAATATAAAAAAGATGGAGAATTTGGTCCGGAATCTATTTTTGAGATTGATGGAATTGGTGGAACTGCTACTCCCGGATTTGGAATTGGAAATTATACAGTTTCTCAAGCGCCACGTGGCGCTGGAGGTTGGGGATGGGGTTTTAATACGCCAACAGAAGGCTTAGCTAATGCTTATGAAGCAGGAGATGTTAGAAGAGCAGCTACAATTATTTTCAGAGGTTCAGTTTTATACGATGGAAAACCAGTACCATCAACGGTAGCGAATCCAAGATACAATTATAAAGCATATTCGTCAGAATTCTATAATCAGGAATTTACAGACACAAATCTTAGATATTTAAGATATGCTGAAGTTATATTGATGAAAGCCGAAGCTTTGAATGAGCTGGGAAATACTCCAGGAGCTATTCCTTTAGTAAATCAAATTCGTCATAGAGCAGGTTTAGGAGATACTCCTTTTACTTCTCAATCAGATATTAGAAAAGCAATCTGGAAAGAAAGAAGATTAGAATTTGCTTTTGAGCACGACAGATGGTTTGATCTTGTTAGAACAGGACAAGCAGAAACAGCTATGGCAGCAGATGGAAAAACTTTTGTTGTTGGAAAACATGAGTTATGGCCTATTCCAACTACATTCATAAGAGAAGCCGAGGGACTTTCTCAACAGAATCCAGGAGGTTACTAATTAAGATTTCAAAATCACTCCTTTCAAATTTAAGAAAGGAGTGATTTTTATTAATGTTTTAAATTTTTTATAATGGTTAGAATTTCAGTTTTATTATTAGTTTTTACATTTTTTGGTTGCGGATCTAATCCTGATAAATCAAAAGAAAAAGAAGGAGAAAATGCAGTTGCAGTAAAACTAACTGATGAGCAGCTTTTAGCGACTGTTCAAAAACAAACCTTTAAATATTTCTGGGATTATGCTGAACCAAATTCAGGATTAGGAAGAGAACGTTATCATCCGGATGGAGTTTACCCTGACAATGATGCTAACATTGTTACAACGGGTGGTTCCGGTTTTGGATTAATGGCAATTGTATCTGGAATGTCTCAGGGTTATATAACCAAAAAAGAAGGAGTTGAAAGACTAAACAAAATTGCAGATTTTTTAGGCAAAGCAGATCGTTTTCACGGAGCATGGTCACATTGGATTGACGGAAATACAGGAAAAGTAAAGCCTTTTGGAACCAAGGATAATGGTGGAGATTTAGTCGAAACTTCATTTTTGGTTGCGGGAATGATTACAGTTCGTGAATATCTAAAAGATGGTTCTGAAAATGAAAAAGCAGTAGCTCAAAAATATGATGCACTTTGGAAAGGTGTCGAATGGAAATGGTATACCAATAATAAAAATGTATTGTATTGGCATTGGTCGCCAACATATGATTGGCAGATGAATTTTCCATTAGAAGGTTACAACGAATGTTTGATTACTTATGTATTGGGAGCATCTTCACCAACACATGCAATTGATGCAAAAGCATATCATGAAGGATGGGCAAGAAGTGGCGGAATTGTTTCATCAAAAACAAAATATAACATTCCGTTAATTTTAAAACATAATGGAGCAGAAGAATATGGCGGACCGTTATTTTGGGCGCATTATTCTTATGTTGGACTTGATCCAAATCAGTTAACAGATAAATACGCTAACTATTGGGATTTGAATGTTAATCAAACGAAAATCAATTATGAGTATTGTATTCAAAATCCTAAAAATGGTTACAGTGCTGATTATTGGGGTTTAAGTGCTTCTTATTCAAGAAATCCAGATGGATCAATTGGTTATAACGCACATATGCCAAGCAATGATCAGGGTGTTATGTCGCCAACAGCTGCAATTAGTTCGATTGTTTATACGCCAAAAGAGTCAATGGCTGTAATTCGTAATTTGTACGAAAATCATAAAAAAGAAACATGGGGAGAAGCAGGGTTTTATGATGCTTTAAGCTTGCAGAATAATAATTGGGTTGCAAAAAGATATTTAGCAATCGATCAGGGACCAGAAGTGGTGATGATCGAAAATTACCGTACAGGTTTATTGTGGAAGTTATTCATGAATGCTCCGGAAGTAAAACAAGGTTTAGTAAAACTTGGCTTTAAATCAGGAAAATACGGATTTTAATATCATATAAAATGAAATACAAACTGACGGTATTATGCCTGTTATTTTTTGTGATTGGTTTTGCACAAAGTGAAACAACAGGAACAATAAAAACAGTGGTAATGGTAAAATATGAACTAGGTTATGCATTACACAAGCCTGCCAATACAAAAGATAAAAAGCCATTAATAGTTTTTATTTCAGGAGATGGAGAAAAAGGAACAGACATTGAAAAAGTAAAAATCAACGGGCCTTTGAAATATCTAAAAACACATCAATTAGACGCTTATATTTTGGCACCGCAATGCAAAGAGGATGAAAACTGGGATATTGAATCTATTAATGAATTGATTTTGAAAATTCAAAAAGAAAACAAAATAGATGTCAACAGAATATATGTTACAGGATTAAGTTCGGGAGGTTGGGCAGCGTGGAATTTAGCATTAACATATCCGGATAAATTTGCGGCAATAGTACCTATTTCAGGTTTTGTTGATTTGATTGAGTTAGAGAGTGCTTGTAAAATTGCTAATATTCCAACCAGAATTTTTCACGGATTATTAGATGATGTTGTAAAAGTAGATTATGCGATTACTATTTATAAAGAATTAAAAAAATGCAATGCCAAAGATGTTCAATTGACCATTTTTGATGATGCAGGACATGATAGTTGGACAAGAGTTTATGACAATCCAGAAATTTATAACTGGATGTTTAAACAAATAAAAACGAATACGAACAAATAAATATAATAGAATGAAATCGCTATGATTACAAAGTACAAACTGAATGAAGAAAAGCGATTCCATGTTCCATTAAAAACAAATAATAAATACACATGAAAAACAAATTAGTCTTACTTTTTTTAGGATGTACTGTTTTGGGTTTTGCCCAAAAGAAGAACACTAAAAATGCAGTAACAATTAAACCAAAATCAGAGTTTGTAGCTGAGTTACTGTCAAAAATGACATTAGACGAGAAATTAGGTCAGCTTAATTTACCAACTTCTGGAGATATTACTACAGGACAAGCAAATAGTTCTGATGTGGCTAAAAAAATTGCTGAAGGTAAAGTAGGAGGTTTATTCAATATTAAATCTGTTCAAAAAATTAGAGAAGTACAAAAGATAGCAGTTGAAAAAAGCCGATTGAAAATTCCATTGATTTTTGGTATGGATGTAATTCACGGTTACGAAACAACATTCCCAATTCCGTTGGGATTATCTTGTACATGGGATATGGGATTAATCGAAAGAAGTGCTCAAATTGCAGCTCAGGAAGCAAGTGCCGACGGTATCAACTGGACATTTTCGCCAATGGTTGACGTTTCTCGTGACCCTCGTTGGGGAAGAGTTTCTGAAGGTTCAGGGGAAGACCCATATTTAGGAAGCCAAATTGCAAAAGCAATGGTAAATGGTTACCAACAACATGACCTTACCAAAAACAATTCGATTATGGCGTGTGTAAAACACTTCGCTTTATATGGTGCGCCAGAAGGTGGACGTGATTATAACACAGTTGATATGAGTCATATCAGAATGTTCAATGATTATTTCCCTCCTTACAAAGCAGCTGTTGACGCAGGTGTAGGTTCTGTAATGGCATCTTTCAATGAAATTGACGGAATTCCTGCAACAGGAAACAAATGGTTAATGACTGATGTTTTAAGAAAACAATGGGGCTTTAAAGGTTTTGTTGTAACTGATTTTACCGGAATTCCGGAAATGATCGAACACGGAATGGGTGATTTACAAGCCGTTTCTGCTTTGTCATTAAATGCTGGTGTCGAAATGGATATGGTTGGAGAAGGTTTCTTCGGAACTTTGAAAAAATCATTAGACGAGAAAAAAGTAACAATCGAAACTATCGATAATGCTGTTAAACTTATTTTAGAAGCAAAATACGACTTAGGATTATTCCAGGATCCTTATAAATATTGTGATGCCAATAGAGCAAAAACAGAAATCTTTACAGCAAGCAGCAGAAAAGAAGCAAGATCAATTTCAGCTCAATCATTGGTTTTGTTGAAAAATCAAGGTCAGGTATTGCCTCTTAAAAAATCGGGAACTATCGCCTTAATCGGGCCATTGGCAGATGCCAAAGAAAATATGCCGGGAACCTGGAGTGTAGCTACAAAAATGGAAAATGCTATTTCATTACTAGCAGGAATTAAAGAAGTTGCAGGATCTTCTACGAAAGTATTATATGCAAAAGGAAGTAACTTAGATTATGATGAAACTTTTGAAACTAACGCAACAATGTTTGGTAAAACCTTACACCGTGATGGTCGTTCAAAAGAAGAATTATTAGCAGAAGCCTTAAAAGTAGCCAATCAATCAGATGTAATTGTTGCTGCTCTTGGAGAATCTGCGGAAATGAGCGGAGAATCTAGCAGTCGTACAAATTTAGAAATTCCACAAGCGCAAAAAGATTTATTGAACGCTTTATTAAAAACAGGAAAACCGGTTGTTTTGGTTTTATTCGACGGTCGTCCATTAGTTATAAAAGAAGAAAACGAAACTGTTCCTGCAATTTTGAACGTTTGGTTTGCTGGTTCTGAAGCAGGTTACGCTATTGCTGATGTTTTATTTGGAGATGTAAATCCTTCAGGAAAATTAACATCAACTTTCCCTAGAAGTGTTGGTCAATTGCCAATTTACTATGCACACAAAAATACAGGAAGACCACTTTCTAACACAGAAGGTAAATTCGAAAAATTCAGATCAAATTATATTGACGAAAGAAATGAGCCTTTATTCCCATTTGGTTTTGGTTTAAGCTATACTTCTTTTGAATATTCAAACTTAAAAATTTCATCTGATAAAATGAATGCTAACGGAAAATTAAAAGTTACCGTTGATGTTGCCAATACTGGAAATTATGACGGAAAAGAAACCGTTCAGTTATACATAAGAGATTTAGTAGGTTCAGTAACAAGACCCGTTAGAGAATTGAAAAATTTCCAAAAAATAGCCCTTAAAAAAGGGGAGAAACAAACCGTGACTTTTGATATCACAGTTGAAGATTTAAAATTTTATAATTCTGATTTACAATTTGTAGCAGAACCTGGACAGTTTGATATTTTCGTTGGAGGAAATTCAAATGCCGATAAGAAAGTTAGTTTTGAATTAACTAAATAGTTGGTTTATTTATTGTAATTAGCCCTTCGTAATTGGTTGACGAAGGGCTTTTTTATAACTTTTAATTTTTATAAAATGAATACAATTAAAATTTCACGTGCGTTTCTTTTGATGTTCATAATAGTTGTTTTTTCTTCCTGTAATGCCCCAAAAAATGCTGTTGTAGCACATCGCGGAGCCTGGAAAAAGAATAATTTTCCTGAGAATTCGATAGCTTCTCTTAGACATGCTATTGATTTAAAACTGGCTGGTTCGGAATTTGACGTTTGGAGAACAGCAGATGATTCACTGGTAATCAATCACGATGCGCATTTTAACAAATTGCTGATCGAAGAAACAAATTATCAAGATCTTATAAAGTTTAAACTTTCAAATGGAGAGAAACTGCCAACCTTACACGAGTATATTACAGAAGGTAAAAAAAATAACAAACACACACTTTTGGTTTGTGAAATAAAACCTTCGGAAATCAGTAAAGAAAGAGGACAAAAAACGGCTCTAAAAACTGTTGAAACGATCAAAAAGCTTCATGCAGAAAAAATAACAGCCTACATCAGTTTTGATTATGAAATTCTGAAACAAATCAGACAAATAGACCCAAAAACTTCTTTGCAATACCTGGAAGGGAATAAATCACCAAAAGAAGTTAAAACGGATAATATTTCAGGTATAGATTATCATTATTCCGTATTTCAAAAACATCCTGAATGGATAAAAGAAGCGAAAGACAACAAGGTAACTTTAAATGTTTGGACTGTAAATGATGCTGATGTTATGGATTGGATTATTGGAAACAATTTTGATTATATAACAACCAACGAACCGGAATTACTGAATGAAAGATTAAAGAAGTAAAAAGGAAGCTTTTCGGATGCACACTTTTATTTCAAAAAATAAAATTATGAAAAAACTATATTTAATACCAGTTTTGCTACTATTCATTGGTTTTAGTACTAATATATCTGCACAAAATACCATTCCGGGAAAAACAGAATGGTTTGACCCAAATAAACCCGCAACAACGTATTGTAACCCAATTAATATTGGATACAATTATACAACCCATAATCATAACGGAATTCCGGAATCTCGTCGTTCAAGCGCAGATCCGTTAATTATTACTTATAAAGGTGACTATTATTTATTTGCTACAAATCAGGCAGGTTTCTTCTGGAGTAAAGACATGTCAGACTGGAATTTCGTTTACGGAAGTTTTCAAAGACAGCCGGGCGACGATGATCAATGTGCACCAGCTGCTTGGGTTGTAAACGATACGTTATTTTATGTAGGTTCAACCTGGAAAAGAGATCATCCAATCTGGAAAACTGCTGATCCAAAATCAGGAAGATGGACAAGACACGTAGATAAAGCAATGTTGCCAACGTGGGATCCTGCGATTTTTCAGGATGACGATAAAAAAGTATATATGTATTATGGCTCAAGCGGAAAATTGCCACTTGTGGGCGTTGAGGTAGATTATAATACATGGTTGCCAAAAGGAAATCAGGCAGATTACGAGAAATTATACAAAGCAACAGAAGTGGAGGATATACAACGTCCGTACGGTCAGATAAAAGAAGTAGCTATTTTAGATCCGACAAATCACGGTTGGGAGCGTTTTGGACCAAACAATGATATGGAACCTGCACCTTGGGGAAATTTTATAGAAGGAGCGTGGATGACCAAACACAACGGAAAGTATTATATGCAATACGGAGCGCCGGCAACTGAGTTTAAAGGTTATGCAAATGGTGTTCATGTAGGCGATAATCCGTTAGGACCTTTTGTGTATCAAAAACACAATCCAATGTCGTATAAACCCGGAGGATTTGTAATTGGTGCCGGACACGGAAATACTTTTGCAGATAATTACGGAAATTATTGGAATACAGGAACATGTAAAATCTCGATTAAAGATCGTTTTGAACGCCGTATAGATATGTTTCCTGCCGGATTTGACAAAGATGATGTGATGTATTCAATCACATCTTATGGAGATTTTCCGATAGTGCTTCCAACGGCAGAACGCAATCAGGAAAAAGGAGCTTCATCAGGATGGATGCTGCTTTCGTATAAAAAACCGGTAACTGTTTCTTCTTCTGAAGAATGTATGGAAGTCGAAACTCATAGAATGGATAACGGCGGTAAAAAAGTGTATGAGAAATTCTGTTACGGAGCAAATAATTTAACAGATGAAAATATTCAGACATATTGGTCCGCAAAAACAGATAAACCAGGCGAATGGTTACAGCTTGATTTGGGCAGAAAGATGGAAATAAATGCTGTACAAATTAATTATGCAGATCATAAAGCGACACAGTACAATAAGGCAATGGATATTTATTATCAGTATAAAATCTTCATGTCTGATGATGCTCAAAACTGGACTTTAGTAATTGATAAATCTCAAAATGCAAAAGATGTACCTCATGATTACGTTGAATTGACAAAATCAATCAAGGCACGTTATATCAAGATGGTCAATATTCACAATGCTTCGGGATTATTTGCAATTTCTGATTTTAGAGTTTTCGGAAACGGATTATTGGGAAAACCAAAACCAGTTTCAGATTTTAAAGTAGCCCGAAATGCAAAAGATTCCCGTAATGCAATGCTTTCATGGAAAAAACAAGCAGACGCCATTGGTTATAATATTTATTACGGAATTGCACCGGATAAATTATACAACAGTATTATGGTTTACGACGACAATTCGTATGACTTTAGAGGTTTAGACAAAGGCACGAAATATTATTTTACGATTGAGGCATTTAACGAGAATGGAATTGGAGCAAAAAACAAATTAAAAGAAGTAAAATAATTCTAAGTTTATTTTTGAGTCTGTTTAAATTTTATTTTTGAGATTTATTATTAAAGAAATTAGGGATGAATTTTACCGCAAAGCGCACTAAGATTTAATTTTACTTTATGCATAGAAAACACAAAGTTCACAAAGCTGGATCGACACAAAGCTTTGCGAACTTTGTGTTTTTTTGCACCTACTATTAGATAAATCT
Source organism: Flavobacterium pectinovorum (assembly GCF_006438875.1). Taxonomy (GTDB): domain Bacteria; phylum Bacteroidota; class Bacteroidia; order Flavobacteriales; family Flavobacteriaceae; genus Flavobacterium; species Flavobacterium pectinovorum_A. Next base: position 50,369 of record NZ_RCZH01000026.1, on the reverse strand, counting down.
TAGCGCGCTTTGCGGTAAAATTATTTACAATACAAAATGTTTTATGTTTCTCCACAGGTTTTTGTGTTGACCTGATTTTTGAGTGAAACAAGGCGAATTTTACAGAATAGCTCTGCTATTGTATAAAAAATTTAACTAAGTTGTAGCCAAAAACCATGATAAGGAAGCCAATAAATAAATTTTAAACAACTCTAAGAAAAGGTTGAGATATTTCTGTTGCAATTCTAAAGAATTTTGTTCCTTTGTATTACAACCCAAAATGCTATAAAAAACCCTATGAAAAAAACAATTCTATTAACTGTTTTTGTTTTAAACGGATTGACCACTTTTGCGCAGTCAAACGATGAAAAAAACATTAAATTATTTTACAAGAAAGCTTTAACCGAGGCTAAATGTTATTCTTGGTTAGAATATTTATCTAACGATATTGGGAGCCGTTTATCAGGTTCTGCAAGTGCTGAAGAAGCTGTTCAATACACTAAAAGACAATTAGAAACTCTAGGACTTGACAAGGTATATTTACAAGACGTTATGGTTCCGCATTGGGTTCGTGGCGAAAAAGAAACTGCTTTTATTTTAGACAATAAAGTTAAAACAGTAGTGCCAATTTGTGCTTTAGGAGCTTCAGTTGCAACGCCAAAAGCTGGAATTACAGCGGAAATAATCGAGGTTCAAAGCATAAAAGAATTAAAGGAATTAGGAGATAAAGTAAAAGGTAAGATTGTCTTTTACAACAGACCAATGAATCCTGAAAATGTTGCCACTTTTATATCCTATTCAGAAGCCGGAGATCAAAGACGAAGCGGAGCTGAGGAAGCAGCTAAGCTTGGTGCAGTTGGAGCAATTGTTCGTTCTTTAAGTCTACGATTAGATGATTTCCCACATACAGGAAATCAAAGTTATGGCGATTTGCCAAAAGAACAATATATTCCGGCAGCCGCGATCAGTACAAATGGAGCTGAATTGTTAAGCAAATCATTGAAAAAAAATCCAGGATTAAAGTTCTTCTTCAAACAATCTTGTGAGACATTACCGGATGTATTATCACACAATGTAATTGGAGAATTGACAGGAACAGTAACTCCGGAAAACATTATGGTAGTTGGTGGACATTTAGATTCGTGGGATCTTGCTGATGGTTCTCATGATGATGGAGCAGGAGTAGTGCAAAGTATGGAAGTAGTTCGTATTCTTAAAAACCTAAACTACAAACCTAAAAACACTATTAGAGTTGTATTGTTTATGAATGAAGAAAACGGTGGAAAAGGCGGCGCTAAATATGAAGAAGTTTCAAAAGAAAAGAAAGAGAACCATATTTTTGCTTTAGAAAGCGATTCAGGAGGATTTACACCAAGAGGGTTTACAATTGAAGCAGATGATGCCAATCTAAAAAAAATACAAGGATACAAAGACTTTTTTGAGCCGTATTTAGTTAATACTTTTATCAAAGGGCATAGTGGTTCAGATATTGAGCATTTAACGTCTAAAACAATCGTTAAAGCAGGTTTAATGCCAGATTCACAACGTTATTTTGATTATCATCATGCAGCAAACGATAAGTTTGATGCCATAGACAAAAGAGAGTTAGAACTTGGAGCAGCAACAATGACGTCATTAATCTATTTAATAGATCAAAACGGAATCGTTCTTCCTGCAGCAAACTAAGATTTAAAAATCAAAAATAGTATAAAAGCTATAAGTTCATACTTATAGCTTTTTTTAGTTTACAGCTATTTGATGACAATCAGATAATAAAAAAACGTAATTGGAATATTAGAGAGCAGAATTAAAATCTTAAACGCAATATCTTTTCGATAATCTGGTAAATGAATAAAACGATCTGTCAAATGAACTAACATAATCAGGTTTACCAATATTGCTGAAGCGGCAAACGGCCATGCAATTAGTAAAACATTCGGGCTTTCATTTGAAATAATATAAAGCACAAATAATAATGTGGTAATAACAAAAGTCCCCACTGCTAATTCAATAGATTGTTTTTCTTCAAAAGGTTTATTGCTAATTGTTTTCATGAGTTTTGTATTTTAAATGTTTGGCGAATAGAGTGAATTGGCATAAGAAGCATTTTAGAAAAATCCAGATAATAAAAAGGCAACGCTTGTTTGCCATTTTTATATTGGTTGATGAAATATTTTAATTGTGTTGGATAAAAAACGGTTCCTGATAAAATGACCATATACAAATACAAGCTTCTTTTTCCATTTCCTAACAGAAAATATTGCATTCCAATTTCTTCATAAACAGAAATTCCCGTATTGGTTAAAACATGAATAATATCATGATCTTCCAATTTTTCCTGAATATCAAAATGATTTTTAAAAAGAAAACTTCCTAAGCCAAATCCCAAACTGTTTTCAGGATAATCCATTAAGTGCGCTTTATCAATTTTCCAGGGTTCATTCTTCTTGAAATATTTTTGATACGGTTTTTTGGTGTGTTCGTATAACTTTTCAATTAAATAATCTCTCATGTTTTTGGTTAGTTAAAAGTTCTTTGAAACTCAAAGTAAAATAATAAATAAAAAAGCTAATTTGTTTCGTAATTAGCTTTTTACGGGTTTTTAGTAATTGTCTATTATCGTTATAAGTAAATTAGAATTTGCGAGGTCAGAAGGAGCGACAACCTTTTCTTCCAGCGGAATATCATTGCCATATCTTTCCTTTAATATTTTTTGAACCCTTGGATCACTTAAATTAAAATCTTTCAATTCTCTTAGTTTAGAAAGCTCGATTCCTGCTGCGTTTTTATAGATTTTCCAGACTAATTCAGAACAATAAATTCTGTTATCTGTCCATTCAAAATAGGCGTCATACTCTTTTCCATCAAATTGCTGGCTGTAATCTTTCATTTTTTGAAGAACCTCCGGCGTTAAAACCTTAGAAGCATTTTTCAATCGTTTGACCACATATTTATTGTTTTTTCCGTGCTGAATCCATTCTTCAAGAGGCGTAAGTTTTACAGGTTGAACTGCTTCAAAAACAAACCAGTTTCCGTCTATATTGTAAATAATGCCACAATGTGAAAATTTCGAATTAGTTGCAATTCTTACTGCTTCGCATTGAGCAGATTGTGAGGTTTGCAATATAATATCTCCGTCCTGATATTTACTTGTTGTAGTTTTCTGTTCCGTTTTTGTTTTCGAAAACGGATTATTTGGAAAAACTTTCATTGCCACAAATAAGGCAAACCCAAAGCTTAGCGCAAATGTGACGATAAGGAAAATATATTTTTGTTTTTTCATAATTGAGTAAAACAAAGTAAAGTACTTTGAAATACAAAGTAAATAATAAAAAAAATAGTTACCAAATAAATGATAACTATTTTTTTAAATATGTCTTATGAAATATTAGGGGACAACACAAAAATCTGTGGAGAAACATAAAATATTGTAAATAATTTTAACGCAAAGGCGCTAAGATTTATCTAATAGTAGGTGTAGTAGGTGAAAAAAAACACAAAGTTCACAATCCCGAAGCTTCGGGATCTGTCGATCTAGCTTTGTGAACTTTGTGTTTCTATGCGTAAAGTAAAATTAAATCTTAGTGCACTTTGCGGTAAAATTCATTCCTAATTTATAGCTGCAGAGGTTTTTTGCATTGATTCAATATTAGATTCTAAAAATTCCACCAACAGCGATAATTCTTTGAAAGAATAAAAAGTGTTGTGAAGCTTTATCTTCGTTGCTCACAGTAGTTCTAATATCTTTCATGTCTATGTAACCGCCTTTTAACTCCCCTTGCAAGTAGAAATATTTAAAGAAAGTAAAGTTGATCCCTGCTTTTGCAGATACACCAAAACCAGAAATGTGAAAATCATCATGACGTTCCATTCCTAAAAGGGTTGTATTAGTTTTAGGATATAAAACTCCCATACCTAAACCTTCAGTTAAGTTAATCTGAACTTTATCTGTATTTGGTAAACCAAACCATTTCGAAATATCGTCATGTCTGGAAACCTCAGTATTAATATAGTTCAAACCATCTGTATGTTCGTACATTAAAAAAGCAGTACCATTTGGGTTAGTAACACCTTTATCATAACCACCTTCAATAGCACCACCTTGAGACATATCTACAGGGGTATTATTATAAAGTCCGTTGTAAATAAATCCAGCCTGATCAGCAGGTAAATTAATATAACCCGTAACATTAGCCGTTTGATTTTGAGTCATGACATATTTCATGTGATCCCAACCAATCGAAACACTATAGTGATCGTTAATGAAATACCCCATTCTAAAATTAGTCTGCGGAATTGTCATGTTTGCCGGATTTACATAATCGATATGATATCCTTTTGGTTTATCATGAGCTTTCATGTCAGCAACCGTAAAGTTGTAATCTTTCCCTCTAAAATTTACATCAGATTTTGTATAACTATCTCTGTTACCTCCCCAGGAAATAAAGAATTTTCCTTTATTATGAGCTGTGTATCTTTCTACTGCGATTTCTTCCTGAGCAAAAGTGTTTAAAGAAACACACATCAGAAAGAAAAATAAAATTTTTGCTTTCAATGAAAATAGTATTAAAAAATTAAAATGAGTTAACTGTTTTTCTGATAGCAACCAACTTCGTCATTAAACCTTCAAAATAGTCTAAATGAAGCATATTAGCACCATCGCTTTTTGCATTAGCAGGATCAAAATGAGTTTCGATAAAAATACCGTCAACACCCACAGCAATACCCGCTTTGGCAACAGTTTCAATCATATCAGGTCTTCCGCCAGTAACACCGGCAGTTTGGTTAGGCTGTTGCAACGAGTGCGTTACATCAAGAACCGTAGACGCATATTGTTGCATAGTAGGAATACCTCTAAAATCAACAATCATGTCCTGGTAACCAAACATAGTACCACGATCTGTAACCATAACATTCTCGTTATGACAATCTAATATTTTTTGAACAGCGTGTTTCATGCTTTCAGGACTCATAAATTGTCCTTTTTTTAAATTCACCACTTTTCCGGTATTTGCAGCCGCCACAAGAAGGTCAGTCTGACGAACAAGAAATGCAGGAATTTGCAAAACATCAACATATTGCGCCGCCATTTCAGCATCTTCATTAGTATGAATATCTGTTACAGTTGGAACATGAAATGTTTCTGAAACTTTTCTTAAAATTTTTAATGCTTTTTCGTCGCCAATTCCAGAGAAACTATCGATTCTGGAACGGTTTGCTTTTTTAAATGATCCTTTAAATACATAAGGAATCTGAAGTTTGTCGGTAATACCAACTAATTTTTCAGCAATTCTAAGTGCCATTTCTTCACCTTCGATGGCGCAAGGCCCCGCCAATAAAAAGAAATTACCACTATCAGTATGCTTAATTTGTGGAATATGTTGTATGTTCATAATATGATTTTTTGACAGTGCAAAGGTAGTTATGATTTATGAATAGCACATGAAGATTTAAGTTTTTTTTAAGAAGCTAATCCCGCTATCCGCTGCAAACAAGGTTCACTGAACTCCAAATTAAATAAATTAATAGTGAAGTAATATTTTTCTCTAAATCCTTTTTTTCTTGATCCTTGCAGGAGCTTCCTTTGGTCGCTCTGCAAAAAACAGAAAAAACAGGCTTTCTCAAAAAATGATTTCCGCTTCTATCAGGGCTAGAAATTAACATTTTCAAAAGTAAATTTTTCTTTGGATTAAAATTGACACAATAAGACATATAAAGACTCAAAATTTATCGAAATAAGACATTATTTAATGTGTTTTATTCTTGTTTTATTAGAACGTTCCAATTAGAAAATCAGCTAAGACGCAATCCTCTGGTTAGACGCACTGCTGTGCATCTCTACAGATAAATATTGCGGATATATTTGTTGATAAAAAACAAAATGTTTTAACGTAAAGGTGGATTGTAGAGACGCACAGCAGTGCGTCTCACATTCCAATTAGAAATCTGCTAAGAAGCGATCCTTTGGTTAGATGTTCCGCTAGCGCGAGCGCAATGTCATTAAATTAAGATATTTTAGATTTTGTTCCATCGGAACATTTCATCGGTAGAAAAAAAATGCATCGAGAGAAACATCGTCCCATTGGGACGTTTGAGAAATTGTATATGTAATCTGTATATGTTTTTACCAAAATCAAACGTTCCTACGGAACGTAAAAAAATACCGTATTTATTGGGCTACCAATGAAATGTTCCGATGGAACAAAAACAAATTGTTCCATTGAATTTTTCCCAACTTAATGATATTGCGCTCGCGCTAGCGAAGCTTATTAGTTATGTTTTATAAAAAACAAAACGAGACTTTTTAAAGTCTCGTTTAATTAATCATATCTTTTATAAAGCTACTTTCCTTTTATTATATTTTCTAAGTATTCTACTTTTTCTTGTTCAGACTGAACTAAACGCTCATAAAGTTCAACAACTTTATCAAGTGAATTAACCGTACAAGTATTATTATTGCTTGCGAAATAATTACCGTGACTTTCGTTAAAAGTATTGAAATAATTAATAACTCCCTCTTCTGAAAAATTCTTAATTGCTTCTACGCTCACACCAAGTGCTTTTGCTACTTCGATAAGTTTTTCTTCATCAACGATTTCGCTATTTTCTATAGCCGATATAGCTTGTTGGTTGGTTCCTAAAGCTTGCGCCAAAGCTTCTTGCTTCATATCTCGAAGTTCACGAATACGGCTTATTTTTCGACCTATATGATTTGGTTTTGTTATTGTGCTCATAAATCAAAGATATTTAAAATTCTGTAAATTTTTCTGTTTTGGTAAAATACAATTCTGCGTAAATTAGAAATAATTTTTAATCTATTGTTTGCCAGCGCATGTAAAAATACAATTTTACTTACAAATATATAGCAACATTATAACTTTATTATATTTAAAAAATTTACTTGTCCGAAGACTCCGTTAAGAATTATTAATCATTCTCAATTTTCTTTCTCAATAAAATTGTCTTAATAACACTATGCAAAATATTTGTATTCCAGTCCTTTAAGTAACTATATCCACAATTGATATTTATTGCGTCATCTTTAGAATAAAGGGCAAAATATGTCACATAACTTTTAAATCTAACTTTCTCCCAAGGGATAAATTCACTTTTAGACTTCAAAGATGCATTACTCAGAATATTTAACCCATCTTTAGTAAATGATACTTTTCCAATCTTAAATTCTTCTCCTAATTCTTGTCTGTTAATATAATTTGTTGCTATATCTTTAAAATACAAATCCCATAGCGAATCCAGAATTTCATTGCAAAGTTTATGATATTCGTTTTTCCTTCTGCCAAAATAAGTTTTGAAATTGATCTTCATAACCTGATTATCATGATTACGAATTGATATCACATATTCACGTCCAAAAACAAATTTATACTGCATCCAATTTACACCAAAATGATATTCAGCAATTTCGTCTTTTTGAAAAGTTATAAAAGAATCATTTTTTAAATCCTTACTGTCAAATTTTATTTCGTTTTGATTTAATATTAATTTTCTGGGGTAGTTATCCGTAATTCCTCTTTGAATGGTAAATTCTTTTGGATTCATGTTTAGTTTTTTTGGTTTTGATTTATTGCTGAAAATGTAATTTTCTTCTGAAATTTCACATAAAATATCCAAAACAAAATCTGTCCAGAGAAAAACAGAATATTTATAAAAGTATTAATATAAATTACCATTTTGATTTGAGATAAAAAGCTTTCAGGATTATATAAATTCATTTCGACGAATTTATAAACATTAAAATTTCCGGCTAAAATGGCCGGAAGCGTTAGTGATAAATGAATGGTAAATTTCTTTAAATCTATGTTTTCAGTGTTTTTCGAAAGCTTCCAATAATAAAAACTAACAATACTAAGAACTAAGAACTTAATCAGGTTTGAAACTATTTGAAGACCAACAATATTAGTATTCCAGCCGGGAATTATTGAAGATAAAAAATCAGAATTAATAAGAAGAATAGCAATGTAATAAGGAAATACGATTATACATAAAAAAGCAAAAATAATAAAAGCTGTTTTTGATGTAATCATTTTATTCCTCATAAGATTTTTTTATGTAATACTGCACAATTATAACAATCACAAGTATTATTGAAAAAAGAAAAGAAAGCATAAAGATTCCTATAAATCCCATTCCACATCTGTATCCATGATGATTAACAGGTTCTTCAAAGTTAGTTGAAGCAATTATAAATGCTATAATTGTTAGTGCAATTTGTAAAATAATGCTGATCATAGAAATAGTTCCAAATTCTAACGTAATAGATTCGGCAATTGCTTTTCGACCAAATATAATCTGAAAAAATAAAGGTAAAATAATTAAAACTAAAGGAGATATTCCAAACATTTCTGAATTGTAATTTATTAAATATTATTCTTAGAGGTATAAAAAAAAGCTAATCCTTCTTCAAACTCAATCCCATCGGAACCATCAAAATACCTTTTTCATAAATATTCAAATATAGTTTTATAGGCTTCCTTTGACCGCTCCATGTTAATTCATAAACATTTAAAAAACCAGCACCCATATTACTTCTTTTAGTTGGAAAAGGACAGCAAGTTTCTAATCGTTTGTAGGTTATTTTTTCGCCATTTGGTCCGGCAAGAGCATTTAAAAAACGAGATTCGTTTAAAGCTTCGTCAGATGTATTTCTGTAAAAAATATTGACAGGATAATCTGGATCGTAACCGTATTTTTTGTCTTTGCTAAAGAGCATAATAGCAAATGTGTTATCTTTTTTCAGAATTAAATCAGGAGCATTATCGTCTACATTTTTCAAAGTAGATTTTGTACTCACGCAAGAAACAGTAGTAAGGAGTAAAACAATAAAAAGAGTTATTTTTTTCATGGTTTATGATATTGGTCGTACAAATATAAAAGGGTTTTTTCTTTTTGCCACGAATTTCACAAATTTCGCGAATTTTTAATTACTAAAATAAACCATCGATAATCTACTTTAATGCACATAATCTGTGCGCTATTTTTTGCCACTCCCGATAGCTATCGGGATACAAGATTAAAAAAGATTATTACATGATGCAAAAAACAATCTGTGCAAATCTGTTTTATCCGTCCAATCCGTGTGCAATTTCTTGCTACAGAGAATAAAAAAAAATAAAAAATAAATCTGCTTAATCTGCCAAATCTGCGAGCAAAAAAGTTAGCAAAAACCTATTTTATGTCACTCCCGATAGTTATCAGGATACAAGATTAAAGATTATTAATATAAAAATCTGTGCAAATCCGTTTTATCCGCTAAATCCGTGGGCTATTCTACTTTCTTTACATTTAATTTTAATATACCAACCACAATCAGATATTGTGCCACAAGATACGTCAGCATAATAAAAAATGAACTTTTCTCAATTGGCGTATGAAATTTATTTACCGCCAAAATACTATCTGAAAGAACAAATACAATCGCACCCAGAAAAACGTAAGCATTCCCTGGTTTTTTCCAGATTAAGAAACCATTAAAGGCAAATAAAAGCATAATCGAAATTACTGAAGCATACACCGTTACAGGAATTCTTAAATCGCCCAAAGTGGGTAATAAAACCGAAAGCATTCCTATTAAATAGCAAGCAATTAAAATACTGCCGATTCCAAAAACAGCAATATTTCTTTTGATTGTACCTTTGATTTGTTTATTAAAAAGGATACAATAGGTAATATGTGAAATAAGAAAAGCAACTAATCCGAGAATAAAATAGATTTCGGCAATATCTGTAAAAAGTAAAATGACGTCGCCTATCCATGAAAATAATAAGGCAGTTAACAAGGTGTTTTTTGATGGGAATTTTCGATAAAAATAAACGCCGAAGCCTAATAACGGAATCAAAATGGGTTTTAGAAACAGGTTTAAGCTTTCATATCCCAAAAACAAAATAAGCAAATAGAATAGGCTAAAGGCAATATAGATTTTAAAAAATGTCGAATTTTTCATAGGCAGTTTATGAATTTATAGGTTGGTTTTGGGGTATTTTAAAATCGATTTTTACAAAGTAAATCGTGGTTAGAAGTGATAAACTCAAATAGGTCAGAATAATATAGTTACCAATTGGTAAGACATTATTTAGACCAAACCAATCACCATAATAAGATATGATGGCAATTGCAACTGCTAAACGAAGGCTCTCCCAGAAAATGGCATATTTACTTTTATCCATTAATTCTGTGTAACTGTAAATCGTTAATAGAATAAAAAAGCCATAGACAAAGATATTTGGCAGTCCAATTTTAGCAATATTATCAAAAAGATAACTCACAAATAAAAGTGTAATTAGAACTTGCGCTACAGACCAATAAACTAGTTTTTGGGAATTTTGTGTGCCATATTTATTAAAATCAAAAACATTCTCGATTTTGTTTACAGGATATTTTTCTTCAAAGTTTTCAGGACGCCAGCCCGTTGGTTTAAACCAAATAGTAAGTTTGTCTCTCCAGTTTTCAGCACGCCATGCATCTTTAATCAATAAAGTTAAATGTTGAAAGTTTATTCTAATAGGATTCCAGGTTTGTGCTGGTCTTGTGATTCCAAAAACGGGAGGAACATTGTCTAATTCGGCTTGAAAAGTACCAAAAAGTTTGTCCCAAAAGATGAAAATCTGTGAATGATTTTTGTCTAAATATTCGGGATTTATGGCATGATGCACCCGATGATGAGAAGGAGTAACCAAAACATATTCAACAAATCCCATTTTTTTGATATGTTTGGTATGATACCAAAACTGCAAAAATAAATGTAATGGTAAAGTAATAGCGATCACCGAGGCGGGAACGCCAATAATTGCTGCCGGAATCAATAAAAAAGTAAATAAATTGACCAAACTTGCAATTGGCTGTCTTAAAGCACAAGCAAGATTAAACTCTTCACTGCTGTGATGAATGGCATGTTTGTTCCAAAGAAAATTAATTTGATGTGCAAATCGATGGCTCCAATAACCGTAAAAATCGATAACAAAAAAAGCAATCAAGTAGGAGAGAATATTAGCCTCAAGGTGATAAATAGCTAATTTAGAAACCAGCCATTCATACGAAAGAAAAGTCAGACTCAGACCCAAAACATCTTTTACAGAATTGGTAATTCCGGAGCTTATGCTGGACACGCTGTCTATCAAAGGCGCAGTGTCGTCTTTTTTATAAATGCCGTATGCCTTTTCGATTACAATCAGGACTAAAAAAATCGGCATGGCGATAATCAATATCTTTCCGTATTCTTCCATAAAAAAAACATTCTATTTTATCCAAATATAGAATAAAATAGAATGTTTTTTAAATTATTTGCAATTAAACGATTTCAGCGCTTAATCCAGCTTCCAAAAGTTGTGTGCATTGCGGTTTTAATTTGTCCATTGGTCCTGTTTTTACAGTGCATTTTCCGTTGTAATGTACAATTAAGGAACATTGTTCTGCTTGCTCAGGCGTGTGACTGCAAACGCGCATTAAAGTGTCAATTACGTGATCAAAAGTGTTTACATCGTCATTATAAACAATGATTTCGTTATTGAAACCCGTCGCTTCCTTCTCACGAACTCTTTCTCTTACTTTTTCTTTAGTACTCATGTTTTTAGGTTTTTGTACTGTTGTAATTACTAATTTTTTTGCCAAAGATTTACAATTTAAAATAGCTTTTAAGAAAGCTAAATCAGTGTGAATCTGTTTGATCAGTTTAATCTGTGGGCGACTTAAATTTCAGATAATTAACTATCTAATTTACGTATTTTAATGAAACCCAGTTGTTTCTTTGAAATTTTTTAACATATGTTAATCCTTTCTCCGTGCATGATGCATCAATAAACGGAATATCTTCTTCGTAGAAACCGCTAAAAAGTATAACTCCTTTTGGGTTCAAGCAATCAACATAACTTTGCATATCATTCAATAAGATATTTCGGTTGATGTTGGCAATAATCAAATCATATTTTTTATCTGCCAACAAAGCAGCATCGCCTTCGTAAACGGTAATATGTTTACAATTATTGCGTTCAGCATTTTCGATAGAATTCAAATAACACCAGTTGTCAATATCTATGGCATCGATTGGCTGAGCACCTTTCATTTCGGTCAAAATTGCCAAAATTGCAGTTCCACAACCCATATCCAACGTTTTTAAACCATCAACATCCATTTCAAGCAAATGCTGAATCATCATGTGTGTAGTTTCGTGATGACCAGTTCCAAAACTCATTTTTGGCTCAATTACAATATCAAATTCAGCATCCGTTTTTGGGTGAAAAGGAGCGCGAACGTGACATTTTCCATCAACATCAATAGCTTCAAAATTCTTTTCCCATTCCTCGTTCCAGTTTACCTGATCGATTTCTTCAATAGTATATTCAATTTTAAACTCTTCAGATTCTAAGATATATATGTCATCCAGAATATTCTCATCCCACAAATCTTTCTTCACATAAGCAGAAATTCCAGTTTCTGTTTCTGTAAAAGTCTCAAATGCTTTTTCTCCTAATTCAGCAATTAAAATTTCTGAACCCGGTTCTTTTGGTTCAATCGTAAAATGGTATCCTAAATATATATTTGACATAAATAAATTTTTTGCAAAGGTAAGAATAGAAAGTAGAAGTTGTTTATAAATAATCCATATCCTTACATATATTAATGTTAATTTTGACTAGAATTTGTAAGGATTTTTAAAATATGAAGAATATCATTTTTATTTTGCTCTTTGTGACACTTAATGGAGCAACTTGTGAAAAAGAACACGAAGTAATAAGATCATTTTGTTATTGGAAAACCGATCTGAATTTCGAAAACACAGATGATTCATTAATCAGAGATTTGAAAGTACAGCATTTGTATGTTCGTTTTTTTGATATCGATTGGAATCCGTATGCCAAAGAACCTTTGCCGGTTGCAACAATCAGGAACACAAGCCTAAATGAAAGTAACCCTGAGATTACACCAAGTATTTTTATTACAAACGAAGTTGTTTTACAATCCAATAAAAAACAATTGGATAGTTTGGCAATTCGAATTGCAAAACGCGTTGAACAAATTGGTGTAAACATAAACGAAGCAAAAGCGGATAAAATCGCCAATGCAATTGTATATCCAAAGGATTATTATAAGAATGAAAACTACAAACGCATCAATTATGATTCAGTAAAATCAATTGAACTGGCGAAATTAAAAGTTGATTTTAAAGAGATTCTGATCGATTGCGACTGGACCGAAAAATCGAAGAACAATTATTTTTATTTATTGAAACAAATCAAAAAAGGATTTCCAACAGCCCAAGTTTCAGCTACAATACGACTTTGGCAATACAAATATGCATCAAAAGCCGGAATTCCTCCAGTGGATAAAGGATTATTAATGTGTTATAATTTGACAAAACCGGAAGATTTTAAAACCAAAAATTCGATAGGAACCAGCGAAGAATTGGCGCAATATATTAGGCACGATCAATATAAATTAAAACTTGATATTGCTTTGCCATTATACAGTTGGGCGGTTGTTTTTAGAGGAAATCAGTTTAAAGGCATTTTATCCGATTATGATCAGCTAAGAAATGATACTATTAAACTGAAAAAAATATCAGACATTAAATATGTTCTGCAAGATGATATTTTGGTCGGTCAGACCTATCTTAGAAATGGAGATGAAATCAGGATTGAAAAAATATCTGAAGAAGAATTAGAGAAAATGATTTCGATAATAAAAAGTAAAATTAAGATTGATAATCAAACCAAAGTGACGTTTTTCTCTTTTGATAAAAAATACATCAACGATTATGGAACCCAAAATATATCCAGGTATTATGAGAGTTTTTAGCAGTTTACTTTTAGTTTTATGCTTTCAGGTTTCTTTCGCCTGTGGTTGGAGTGTTTCGCCGGAAACGAGCCGATTGGCCTTGTTTAAAGCACAACGTGAAGGTTTTTTTAAACTGACACCGTTTTATTATTCGGCAGATTACTATTATTCAACAAATACAGTTTCGGGCGTAGACCAGGAATTGAATTGTTTAGAATGGAAGAAAAAATTAGGCAGTCAAATTGATCCGAAAGATGTGCATACCATTTTGTACGAAACTGATGGAGAACAATTTGAAACGGCTTATGAAACCAAATCATTAAAACAAACTTTTGATAAAAACACTTTTATCGAAGCTCTATTATTGCCAAAAAACAAGGTTTTTTTGAACTATATTCTATTTGCTAAAAAACTCGAATACAATAGCAATACGGATGTAAAATGGGAATCCTGGGGACAAGTTGGTTATGGCAGTAAGGATCATAAATTGGCTGATATTACTGATTTTGAAAAGAAAATCAAAATAACTAAAGATGCATTTCTGAAACAACGCTATGCATTTTTAATGCTGAGATATAATTTTTATGCTCAGGATAAAAATGAAGTAATTCGTTTGTATAATACTTATTTTACTGAAAATAAAAACACTATTTTAGAACCATGGGCTTTGTATTATAAAGCTTTGTGTATTGAGAATTTTCCTTTGCAAAACTATTTATTGAGTAAAGTTTTTGCGTCATGCGAAGAAAAATCTTTTGCCGTTTTGCAACATTACAATTGGAAATTAACCGAAGAAACTTTGGCTCTAGCCCAAAATGACGAAGAACGAAGTGTAATTTTATCTATAGAAAGTTTCCGAAATCCTGCACCGGATCTAAAAACGATCGAAGAAGTTTACAAACTAAGTCCGAATAGCATTAATTTGAGTTTTTTGATAGGAAGAGAAATCAACAAACTCGAAGATTGGATTTTTACACCACAATATACCAATAACGGAAGTCCGTCGGTTACATTTGAAGGTACAGATTGGTATGGAGATTACGCTAAAGCGAAAGAGGAGAATTTAAATAAAGACATTTCGAATTTAAGAGCATTAGAATATTTTTTGATTTCGATCAGAGAACAAACTTCTGGAGAACAAAAGGATTATATAACGACAGCAATCGCACAGCTTTGTTTTATGGACGATCAAATTGATTTGGGTAAAAAATATACCGATATGATTTCTGATAAAGCCAATGCATCGATTCAGATGCAAAAGAATATTCAATTGGCTTTGGTTTCATTAAAGCAAGATAATTTGAAAAGTGAGAAAGTTCAAAACCAACTTTTCGAATACTTTAATTCAGTTGAGAATTTAGTCGAAGCAGATTATGGATTATTTAAAAACATGTACAGTTTATACCGAATTGCCAGTGCTGATTTTGCGAAACAAGGCGATCGTGTAACAGCAGGCTTGTTAGCGATGAAATCAGACCTTAAAAACGAAGGAGAGTATTCGGTTTATAATAACCCTTATTTTTATAGTTATATTGGTTATTTCGACCGAACTGCGACGGTAGAAGATGTAGATCGTTTGATGGCTTTACAGCAGAAAAAAGATAAAACGCCATTTGAAATATACATTTGTTCCGGAACGATAGCACCAAATATCAATTATTACAAAGATCTGAAAGGAACAATTGCCTTTAGAAATAATGATTTAGAATTGGCGTATAACACCTTTTCGAGCATGCCAAAAGATTTCTGGGAGAAGAATTATTCGTTTACCGATTATTTGAATGAGAATCCGTTTACGCCAAAAATTCTGCAAAAAGATAAAGAACGAAAATTTGATTATCATTTTAATAAAACCGATTTTATTGCGAAATTGATTCAGCTAAAGAAACAAAACACAGCATCGAGTAATTTACAATTGGCACACGCATATTTTAATGTTTCGTACCTCGGAAATTCCTGGATGATGGTCGCGTACGATTGGACATCAGGAGAATCTTATGTTGATTATGTTTATGGAGATAATACAGAGATTGAAAAAACATACCAGAAAGGAAATTATTACAGCTTAACAATGGCTAAAATGTATTATGAAAAAGCCTTGAAAATGTCTAAAAATAATAACGAAAAAGCTTTAGCTAGTTTAATGATTTTTGAATGTAATTATTACAATCATTACGCTAATATAGTTTCTGCTGAGGAAGAAGAAAAGAATCCGTTTAAAGCAGGGAAGGAGCTGATTAATTTTTATTCGATCTATAAAACGACACCAACATTTAGAAGATACAATTGCCCTTTATTAAAAGCATTTATAAACTAAAAAGGGTTTACCATATAAGTGATATAAGTAAATATAAGTTTGTTTTGTTAAAGACATAAAAAAAGCGTTCGCACAGCGAACGCTTTTTTTATATAGTAAAATCTAAAATCTAAAATCTAAAATCTAAAATCTAAAATCTAAAATCTAAAATCTAAAATCTAAAATCTAAAATCTAAAATCTAAAATCTAAAATCTAAAATCTAAAATCTAGATAGCGGTAACGATAGCTAAGAAATCATCTGCTTTTAATGCAGCGCCTCCAATTAAACCACCGTCTACGTCTGGTTTACCGAAAATTTCTTTAGCGTTATCCGGTTTTACAGAACCACCGTAAAGAATCGAAACTTCGTCAGCGATATCAGCTCCAAAAGCTTTACGAACAACTTCTCTGATAAATTCGTGCATTTCCTGAGCTTGTTCTGGTGAAGCAGTTTCTCCAGTTCCAATAGCCCAAACTGGTTCGTAAGCTAAAACAACTTTAGACCAAGACTCTTTTGCGATATGGAATAATCCGTCACGTAATTGGTTTTCAACGATATTGAAATGATTTCCTGATTGACGATCTTTTAATTCTTCTCCAAAACAGAAAATAACTGTTAAGTCGTGTTTCAAAGCCGTATCAACTTTACTAGCGATTAATGCATCAGTTTCGTGAAAAATAGCACGACGCTCAGAGTGACCAAGAATTACGGTGTTTACACCAATACTAGTTAACATATCAGCAGAAATTTCTCCTGTAAAAGCTCCACCTTCAGCTTGGTGAACGTTTTGAGCAGAAACACCAATTGTAGTGTTTTTTACTTTAGCAACTGCTGCCTGTAAGTTTACAAATGTTGGAGCAACAATTACCTGAGCAGTAGTTTGTGCTGGTATTTTAGCAATTAATTCGTTTAATAATTCTTCAGTTTGTTCTGCGTTTTTATGCATTTTCCAGTTTCCTGCAACAATCTTTTTTCTCATTTTGGTAGTTTTTATTTATTCTTTTTTGTTTTTTATTCTTGTATTAATATCAGAGCCAGCATTGACATTGACATTGAATTTTATTTCAAGCTTTTTAAAGTTTCATTGATTTTATCAAAATCAGTTTCGATAGCGCGGTACAATACGATTTTTCCTTTTTTGTCTACAATAATATATCTCGGAATCCAGTCTAAATCGATCGCTTTTCCAAAAACACCTTTCATACCGTCATTCATCATGAAATGATCGCCTTTTAATTCGTGTTTTTCGATTCCGGCTTTCCATTTGTCAGCTGTTTTATCAGCCGAAAGGAAAAGATAAGAAACATCAGGATTATTAGCTTGTAATTCTTTTACTTTTGGCATTGCTTTTACACAATCGCCACACCAAGAAGCCCAAACCTCGATTACCAAAGTTTTACCCTTGTATTTTTTTAAAATGTTTTTGAAAGAAGTCTGACCTCCGTCAACGGTTAATAATTTTTCAGACAAAGCTTCTTTAGAAAAACTTGTTTTCTGAGCCTGTGAACATGAAAAAGTAATAAATGCAATAACAACTAAAGCTATTTGTTTCATATTATAATTATAATTTTTTAAATACTATGAATTGTCTTTTCCGAACTGAATCTGCAAATTCAAATCAGAGCAATTTCATAAATTAAGGTTCCGAACAAAGTTAAACAAACAAATCGAAAGCCAAATGGAGATTAACAAAATTTGAAGACTCGTTTATTTTATCACAAAACAGGAATTTTCGGTTAAAAAAAGCGGACTGAAATCGTAATAGTTGACTGAGAAATTAGGATTTTTTAGAATTAAACTGTTGAAGAAATAAAAAAAGATGTGATTTTTTTATTTATAAAATAATTTCAGAAGCAAAAAAACGTCAGGTTCATATCAAAAAAGCCTTCAATATTTATTCTGATTTAGAATTTATTGAAGACTTTTTTATTGTTTTTTTTTAGAATTTTTAATTCACATCATAATCGCCATTTGCCCATTTTTTACTCGGAGCAATCCAATTATCTGCAGCTTTGTATAAAAAACCATGCTTCAGATTGGTATGTAATTCGATTTGTTTAAAATGATTTATTTTGAGTTTAGAAGTTTCTTTCCGTTTTGTAGCATCAACGCCTAAAACATCAGATTCTTCATAAATCATCAAAATGTTTCCACAGT
Source organism: Flavobacterium pectinovorum (assembly GCF_006438875.1). Taxonomy (GTDB): domain Bacteria; phylum Bacteroidota; class Bacteroidia; order Flavobacteriales; family Flavobacteriaceae; genus Flavobacterium; species Flavobacterium pectinovorum_A. The sequence goes on along the minus strand of NZ_RCZH01000026.1, from coordinate 32,147 downwards.
AATTAATATCTGGAATCTCTTCGATATCGATGTCCCTAAAGCATCCGATAAAAACAAAATTCATATCAGGATTTGCTAAAAAAGTCGAAACATATTGTGCAATATAACCGCCTTTTGAAGTTCCGATTACCGTAATTTTATTTGGTGAAACTCCTTTCTTAATTTGTTTTTTTATCTGTTTCGCTATTTTTTCAGCGTAGTCATATGCATTTGTATTTTTCTTTCTGATTTCGCTAAAAACAGTAAAATTATCTTTTCTAAAGGAAGCTAAAATCTCGTTGTATTCTGCCTTTCCATATTCAGGATGTGCGACACTTAAATCATTTTGCTCGATAAAAGCATTGTGCAAAAAATAGATATAACGTTGGTCTTTGTTTGGTGTTTTTTCTTGGCTAAAAGCCGTAAAAGAACAAATTGTAATAAATAAAAAAGAAAAGAAGAATTTTTGAAATCGGTTCATAAAAAAATTTGTTTTTAATCTGTTTTTTAACAAATGTAAGAAAAGTTTTTAATCAGTTTTTTTGTAATTTAGTATAATAAAAAAACGCCAATAATCTAGATATAGAATATTGGTGTTTTTTTAAATTTTATGCTATTTACAGACCGTAAGCAACATCTGATAACTTTAAGTCATAGGTCCATTTTGTACAACAAAAATGCTTGAATTTGCTTTTTCAACTGTTTTTAAAGTTATTGTGTCGCAGAAACATGAAGTAAGTTTATTTTTTCTTTTTTAGAAAATGATTATACGCGATTAAAAGAAATGGAAATGTTACAAAAGTTAACCAGATTATAAATTGTCTGGGAACGATTTCATAATGATAATTAAAAAAGAAAATAATACTGACAAAAAGAATACAGAACACAGAGTCTGATTTGCTTACCTGTGTATCTGAATATCTATCGATATGCTCATTTTTGAGTTCACTTATTGTGTCAGAATACTTTATGAAGAAGAACATTTTCCAACTTGGTAGAAAACCAATAAGCATCATAAAATTCTGAATCATGTAAATACTTGAAATACCTAAAAGAAAATATTGAATTGCAATATAAGTTCCTTGTATTAATTCATTAGTACTTACAACGTTTCCATTTTCAAAAATCCCATATAAATTATCGATAGCAAAAAACATCATAATTATGGAACTCCAGATGCTTAGGATTAGTTTTTTAGTATTAGATAAAAAAACTTTACTAAAAGCATTATAAAAAGAAAATAAGGAAAGTGAAATTACAATAATAATAAATGTTTTTAAGATGATATTATCAAACCTTACCAAACCATTATCTATAACCCAATAAATCATCGATACCGAAAGTATTAAGGTTATACCTTCTGTCAATTGAGGAACAATTCTTCTCTCATTAAATATTCGTGAAGAAATAACATATAAAATAAAGAAAGCAATAGGCCAAGCTAAAATACTTAGATTTAAAATTTGCGTGAAATCAAATTTTGAATTAGGTGAGATGTGATATAAATAAAGACCTAAAGAAAAAGTAAAAATAAAAGAAATAATAGATATTAAAACAGCTGTTGTCCACGTTTTTGTAATTCTTTTACTTTCAAAAATAACACCTGCAATTAATGCTAGGATATGAAGAGGAATCAAATGTGCACCATCAGTTTCGTAAAAATTAAAATCATAGATGACATAAAGAATTAAAAAGATTATAAATGAAAAAAGGTAAAGATTTTTAGAAAAATTGGTAGTTAATTCATTTTTTAGTTTTGCACTCATATTTCTTATTGGTTAATTGTTTATTCAAAAAACGCCAATAATCTAAATATAGAATATTGGCGTTCTTTTGAATTTTATGCTATTTATATACCGTAAGCAACATCAGATAATTTCAAATCGTCAATATCGTTATAATGTACTTTTTGAATTACAGTTCCCTTATGTAAAACGACAATACTAGGATTCGCTCTTTCGATTGTTTTTAAAGCTGTTGCATCGCAAAAATAGAAATCAACATCTAAACCATATTGTTTTTTTGCTTTTGCAATTTCATCAGGTCCAGAAGCCGTCATTGCAATTACTTTGTATCCTTTTGCTTTAGCAGTTTTACTTAAACCTTCTAACTTTTTCATTCCGTCAGGATTAGATAAAGCTAAATCATAGGTTACAAAAACAAGTAATTTTGGCTCTTTTAACAATTCTGCTTTATAATCAGAATCTTCTTTAACCATCGTAAAATCGTGAATTGGCGGTACATAACCTTCAGTAATTACTTTGTCTTTTCTGTCAACAAATGTTGCGCCTTCGGGAATATTTGTCAAATCTTTTTCTGTAAATTCTTTATCAACTCCGTTTACTTTGTAGATAAAGATCATTTCAACTACTGATTTTGGAGCGCCTTCAGGAATTTCCATTCCTTTCTCGATGTTTGTTCCCACTTTATAAGGACGGAAATCTTTTATTGGATTGTGGTTTAGTACCCAAACTGCCATAAAAACACATAATATTACAGCAACGAGCGTAATTAAATTTGTCACCATCTTTGGAAATAAAGATTTTACCAATTTTTTATTGATGAATAAAATCAAAATAAAGAAAAGTAAAACGATATCTTTAGTAAACGACTGCCAAGGCGTAAGGTGTAAGGCGTCTCCAAAACAGCCGCAATCTTTAACTACATCAAAATACGCAGAGTAGAAGGTAAGAAACGTAAAGAAAACGATTAATAGTAATAAAAACCAAATCGTAAGTTTTGATTTATAGCCCACTAATAACATAACTCCCAAAACTACTTCCAGAATTACTAAAAAGATCGCTAATCCTAAAGCTAAAGGCTCTAAAAATGGCATATTAAAAACCGGTTCGCTAAAATATTCAGCTAATTTATAAGAGAATCCAACTGGATCATTCAGTTTGATTAATCCCGAAATAATAAATAATACGCCGACAAATAATCTTGAGAATTGGGTAATAAAGTTTTTCATGTTTTTTTAGTTTTTTCGCCACGAATTTCACGAATGAGCACGAATTAATTGGTGTTAATTCGTGAAATTCGTGGCTAAATTTTTTATTTTAATGGATTCAATATTAGAGCAAACACAGAATAATTAATCATGTCCTGATAATTGGCATCGATACCTTCAGAAACTAAAGTTTTGCCTTTATTGTCTTCAATTTGCTTTACGCGAAGTAATTTTTGCAGAATCAAATCGGTTAAAGAACTTACACGCATATCACGCCAAGCTTCGCCGTAATCATGATTTTTGGCTTCCATTAACTCTTTTGTCAATTTAATTTTAGCGTCATATAATTCGGTTGCTTTTTCAAGATCCAAATCAGGTTGGTCAACAACGCCCAGTTCTAACTGAATCAAAGCCATAATCGAATAGTTGATGATTGCAATGAATTCTCCTTTTTCATCTTCGTCAACCTTGCGGACTTCGTTTTCCTGCAAGCTTCTGATTCTTTGCGCTTTTATGAAAATTTGATCGGTCAATGAAGGCAATCTTAAAATGCGCCATGCACTGCCATAATCTTTCATTTTATTGATAAATAAAGTGCGGCAAACCGTAATTACATTATCATATTCAAGGGAAGTATTCTTCATTTATTGCTGTATATTTGCTAAAATTTCCTCAAAAATAAGGATAAAATTAAAGAGTTTAGGAAAAAAGTTTCAAGTTTCAGGTTTCAGGTTGATGTAGATTGTACTAGTTCAGTAACTTGAAACATGAAACCAAAAAAACATGAAACAAATTTCGTGAAACTTCGGCCTTGGAACAAATAAAAATTTCAAACAAAATGTTAATAAACTGCAAAGGCAAACTTTTAGACCTATCAATTCCTAAAGTAATGGGAATTTTGAATGTGACGCCAAACTCTTTTTTTGACGGTGGAAAGTATAAAAATGAAGCCGAAATTATCTCACAAGTAGAGAAGATGTTGTCTGAAGGCGCAACATTTATAGATATTGGAGCTTATTCAAGTAAACCAAGTGCCGAGTTTGTTACCGAACAAGAAGAAATCGAACGCATTGTTCCTGTTGTAGAATTGATTTTAAAGCATTTTCCGGAAGCTTTATTGTCGATTGATACATTTAGGGCCGAAGTTGCAAAAGCGAGTTTAGAAAGCGGCGCAGCAATTATAAACGATATTGCTGCAGGAGAGTTAGACGATAAAATGTTTGATGTTATCGCAAAATATAATGTTCCGTATATTATGATGCACATGCGTGGAAATCCGCAAACGATGCAAAGTTTGACACAATATGAGGATATGGTAAAAGAGATGCTTTTCTACTTTTCGGAAAAAGTAAAAAGAGCAAGAAGTCTCGGAATTAATGATATAATTTTAGATCCAGGTTTCGGATTTGCAAAAACAACCGATCAGAATTATGAGGTTTTGCAAAAAATGGAACTTTTTAATTTGTTGGAATTACCAGTTTTAGCCGGTGTTTCAAGAAAGTCTATGATTTATAAAACACTTAATAATACAGCGGAAGAAGCGTTAAATGGTACAACAGTTTTGAATACAATCGCTTTGACAAAAGGTGCTAAAATTCTTCGTGTTCATGATGTAAAAGAAGCGGTGGAATGTGTTACTTTGTTTAATAAGATGAATTAAATGTTTTTTAAATAATTATTTTGAAGAGAAAAATGGACATATTACTATATAATTTACATGAATCACATTTTCAATATCATCCTTATGATGAATTAGCTAAAGCATTTGCAAATTTTAAATTTTCAAATGAATCTTATTCTACAGAGGGGATTATAAAAAACAAACAAGTGGATCTTGTAAATATGCAGAAGTAAAAATTATTATAGAAAATAAAAATCCTGATTCAGGAGATCAGATATTTAGTTGGGAAGTTTCTAATGATAAAATTCCTATTGAATTTATGGATGTTATAATGACTACTATTAAAGGAATAATAAAAGATTATAAAAAATCATTGAAGTTTAGGATAGTAGGAGGTTCTTTTCATCCAGTTGATTCAAGTGCTTGGAGTTATGAAATAGCAACTTTTAGAGCAATTGAAAATTTAGTTAATTTTTCAACTTCTTAATTGATAATTCAACTTCAATAAACTTAAAAAAAAACAAACATGAAATACTTCAGCTTAATATTTATATTTCTTCTTTTTTCCTGCGAAGAAAAAAAAGACGTTTTACTTCCTAAAGCAAACATTTCTATAGTGAAAGATGTACAAGATCATTCACCAATTTATATCTTTTTTAAAACAGAAGGAAAAGATACAATTGCAGACGTAAACAGAAAAAACAGCATCATCTCAACCAATTGGATTTTCAACATAGACAAGCGTTTGCCATTAAGATTGGTAATTCCGGAAGTAATGAAACTTCAAGATAAAAAACGAGCCGAAAAAGCCCATAAAAACGAAAAAGCCGAAAATTATTATTCTTACGCAGATTCCATCGGAAAGAATATGGCCTTTTTACCTTTCACGAAAGTGTATTATAAAACAGAAAAACCGACTGAAGGAAGTTTTGTCTTTTATTTTAGAAAAGGAAAAAAACAAGTTTTGATGGGAAATAAGGAAATAAAAATATCAGAAATATTACAACATTTTTATAGTATAAAATTCGAAAGAGTGCCAGATGTGGTATTTTTATTTGATAAGAACATGAGTTATGACGAATACATTCAAGATAAAATTTTACTGCAAAAATACGTGTCTTACAACCTTGATAAACTTCCACTAGAATTCATTTTCTAAAACTGAATACTAAAAACCGCGACTAAAAACTTTTTCTACTGATGATGATAAGGTTCATTCCTTAAAATCGTAAATCCTCTATACAATTGCTCTATAAAAAACAAGCGAACCATTTGATGCGAAAATGTCATTAACGAAAGTGAAATTTTACCCTGTGCTTTGCTGTAAACGGTATCAGAAAATCCATAAGGACCACCAATAACGAAAACCAAAGTTTTGATTCCCGAGTTCATTTTCTTTTGCAATTCTTCAGAAAAACCAACACTGGAAAAGTTTTTTCCATTTTCATCCAGTAAAATCAATTGATCCGTTGGCGTCAGTTTTGACAAAATCAATTCGCCTTCTTTTTCTTTTTGCTGACTTTCAGATAAATTCTTTACGTTTTTGATGTCCGGAATAATTTCCAAATCAAATTTGATATAAAATGACAAACGTTTGGTATAATCGTCGATTAAAGTCTGCAACGATTTATTATCTGTCTTGCCAATGGCGATAAGTTTGATATTCATTTTTAGTATTATTTTTTTGCCATAGATTAAAAAGATTTAAACACATAGAGACATAGTTTTACTTTGTCTGTAAAAGGTGTTTCACTAATTAAAATACACATAGCTATGTGTGAAAGCTTGCTTTTTTTGTAATCTTAAACAGGAGCAATAAACATCTATGTTTCTATGTGTTTAGTTTTCAATTGAAAGCTTAATCCTTTAATCCGTCGGCTATTTTTTATTCTCAAAAACGGTTTCAAAATGCTCTACAACAGGAAACGGTTCGTAATAGTGATGCAAAATCTTTTTCCATTCCAGATAAGCTACAGAATTCCTGAAACCTACAGTATGATCTTTAAGTGTATTCCAGTCTACCAATAAAAGATACTTGTTTTCGACCTCAAGACATTTCTCTAAACGATGCCCTAAATAACCATCAATTGATGCAATATATTGACTTGCTTTTGCAAAATCGGCTTCAAATTGAATAGCTAGATTAGGTTTTACAAAAAGAAATGCTGCTTCTAGAATCATATAGATTAATTATAATTTTTTATCTGCTTGATCTGCTAAATCTGCGAGAGCTAATTTTTTTTCTCGCAGATTTAGCAGATTCGGCAGATTTTTTTTAATATTCCAATACAAAAAATCTGCGCTAATCGGCTTTAATCTGTTTAAATCTGCGTGCAATCTTCGCAACGATTAAACATTTTAATTTTTAGAAAATTTAGCTTCAAAGGTTTTAAATCTTGCGTCTAAATCTTTCAGTAATTGTTTTTTTACAGCTGCATCTTGAATAAAACTATAATTGATGCTGTTGTAGACATATTGTTTTATTGTTGCATACGTAACGTCAGGATATCTTTTGGCAAGTAAAACATATTGTTCCGTCATATTTGTTCTTAGAATTCCCGCATCGTCTGTACTGATTACAATTGGCACATTAAATTCTTTGTAAAGTGTAAATGGATGCCTGTTTTCTTTTACTTTCAAAATGAATTCGTTACTAGTCAAATTAATCTCAATTGGAATGTTGTTTTTTGCCATATAACGCAATAAATCATATGAATTTTCTTCGTATGCAATATCGACTCCGTGACCAATTCTGTTTGCACCTGCAATGTGAATTGCGGCGTTAATATGCCATGTGAGATCTTCCGGCTGTACCAAACCTAATGTCAATTCGCCCGCGTGAAGCGTATATTTTACATCGGGAAATTTAGAGTGGCAATATTTAAACATTACCATGTGCAGCCAATAATCTTTCATCGAATTTTCGCCATGTTCCGGAGAAACAATATTTACGCCTGCGACTAATTTACTATCGTTTGCAGAGATAAAAGCAATTGTCAGGTTCTTGAATAAATCAACCGGATCCATAAAGCGAAGTACAAAATTTTGATAACGCATGGTGAATTTGTCGTCGTCAATTTTTAAGTCTTTATGCAGTTTTGCAATGAAATTAGTATTGAAATCTGTTGCGTATTTTTTGGCATCTTTCTGCTGAATTGATTTATACAATTCATCCAAAAGTTTCAGAACTGTTTTTTCATCTTTCTGAGTTGCCGCCTGACGTAATTTTGTATTGAAATCAGTTAAATCAGAAACATTCATATCGCATGGAATCGTTGATAATTGTGTTTCGATATAACTTACATTTTCAGCTATTGCACGTTTTTTTAATTCCAGCATTCCTTCTGGAAAATGCCCTTGGATAGTGTTTTCAAATTTTTGAAATGAATCAAAAAATAAATCATCAGAAGGAACAGAGCCATTATAATCTTTAGCCGACCAGGTTTGCATGATTTGCTGCTCATAGAAAGCCAGTTTTCCTTCGTTCTTAAGAGCCGAGAAAGTTTGCCAATTGCCTTTTGAAGGTTTTGTTTTAGAAACTTCCATCGTTTCTAAATTCAAATAAAAATTTTCTGCAATTGCTCTTTCCAAAAGAGGTTCTGCATAAATTGATCCTGAAAAATGATGGTGTAAATCGCCGCCTTTTGGCATTTGTTGAAAGAAAGCTGTTAAGAGAGCTTCGTTATTTCTGTTTTTATCTAAATAATTTTCAGCCGTTTGAGAAAAGCCGATTTGTGCTATGAAAAAACAGAAAAGTGTAATTATCCTCGTCATACTCTAAGTTTAAATTACATGCAAATGTAAGGGTTTTTGAGGAGATTTGAAAATTTTGTTTTGAGGGGCAAAGGTTCAGAGGAGCAAAGTGACAAAGGTTCGAGTAAATTATTTTATAAGTTCTTCGATTTTTGTTTCTAACATTTGAATTTTTAAATCTTGAGTTTTTATTGAAACTTCTAGACTTTTAACCAAATTATTTAATGCATTTGTTTGAATATCTTTAATTTCAAATTTCTCAATTACATCTTTGATAAATCCTGCAAGATTCCTAAAAGTTTCATCCATAGCTAAAGTTTTTTCTTTTTCACTTTCAATAAATGTTAATGTAGCCTTGAATTTTTTCTGAATATCATTGAATTCTTCCTCGGTTGCGTATTTGAAAATTTTATAATCTGCTTTTAATGTTTCTAATTCTTGCATAAATGAATTAATTTAAAATGATGTATTGATATAAAAGACGCACTGCTGTGCGTTTCTACGTAAATATTAGGTTAAAACCTCTGAACCTTTGTTACTTTGCATCTTTGTACCTCAAGAAAAAAGCACATCACGAATCTCTGCTGTTTTATCAAAAACGCTTTTCGCAAAAGGACAAAGCGGAATAATTTTTATGTTGTTAGCTCTTGCATAATCAACCGCTGCCATAACCAGTTTTTTACCAACACCTTTTCCGTTAAAACCTTCATTTACTTCAGTATGATCAATAATGAATTTAGAATCTCCAGCCCAGGTATAAGTCATTTTTCCGGCTTCTTTTCCGTCTTCTATGGCTTCAAAATAGCCTCTTCTTGTATCGTTTATTTGATTTATTTCCATGATGCGTTAAATTAATGTGGTTTTAATTTCGATTGAATGCGTAAGTGTTTTATGAATTGGGCAACTATTGGCAATCGTTTCCAATCTTTGTCTTTGTGTTTCGTCGACTTCTCCAATTACTTCAATTTTTCGGGTAAATACGGCTACATTTCGCTCCGAATCTCTTTCAAAATCAATTTTGACATTTATTTCTGAAACATTCCATTGTTTGCGATTGATGTACATTCGCAAAGTAATTACGGTGCAGGAAGCCAATGATGCTGCCAAAAGTTCTGTTGGATTAAGTCCTAGGTTTTTGCCTCCAATTTCCTGAGGTTCATCGGAAATTAGGATATTTCCGCTGGCAGATGTTATTTCCGTTCGGTATAGTCGCGTATCAATTTGTGCTGATATAGTATCCATATTTATTTGATTCTAGGTTCTGGTAATGGCACAAATTCGGTTTCACTGGGAACTTTAGGGAAAGTTTGTTCTGTCCAGTCTTTTTTTGCTTTTTCGATGAGGTTTTTGTCTGAGGAAACGAAATTCCAGAATATAAAATGTTCTTCAGGAAAAGGTGTTCCTCCAAATATATAAACCGTAGAATTTTCGGCTAATTCAAACTCGCACAAAGTGCTGTCATTTGTAATTAAGATTTGTTTTGGATCATAAACATGTTCACCGCTTTTTATACTTCCTTCTAAGATATACAAACCGCTTTCGCCGAATAAATCTTTTCCAATATTGATTTTTTTAGGGGCTGTACTTTTAATTTCAATAAAATATAACGGACTGTAAACAGGAACCGGTGATTTTTTGCCAAATGCTTCTCCGGCAATTAATTTATAAGAAACGCCATCTTCTTCCCAACCCGGAATATCATCGGCTTCAACATGCGCAAAAGTTGGATCCATTTGCTCTAATTCCTTTGGCAATGCAACCCAAATTTGCAATCCGTGAAGCATTTTATCCGAATGTCTTAAATATTCCGGAGTTCTCTCAGAATGTACGATTCCTTTTCCGGCCGTCATCCAGTTTACGGCGCCTGGTTTTATTTCTAATTCGGTTCCTAAACTATCGCGGTGCATAATACTTCCTTCAAACAAAAAAGTAAGAGTAGAAAGTCCGATGTGCGGATGTGGCGGAACGTCCATGTTTTCATGATCGCTTAAATGTGCGGGTCCCATGTGGTCGATAAATACAAATGGTCCAACGGCTCTTTTTTCGCGGAAAGGCAATAATCTGCCTACCATAAAATTGCCAATATTGGCAGAACGTTCTTCGATAATTAGACTGATATTTGACATGATTATTTTGATTTGATTTGAAAAACAAAATTACAGTTGTGATAGAAATCTGTAACTTAATTTAGATTAAGAAATTGTTTTTAGATTTTAGTTTTATAAAAATAAGAAAAATCTTTTACTGAGCTTTACATAAAGTCCCGGAGGGATGAAATATTTATAGAAAAAAAGAATACCACGCCAAAAGCCCCAGAGGGGTGAAATAAATATCGCTCCGCTGGAGCTTTTTCGTTAGATGATCTTTTTGCTATAAATATTATACTCCGCTGGAGCATTTGAAAATCAAAATTATTCAACTAAATCAAAGTTTAATGTTTCACTCTCAGTTCCATTAATAATAATAGACAATTGATGAATTCCCGTATGAAAAACACGAGTCGTAATTACTTTGAATGATTGGTTTCTTTCGACTTTCGTCAATTGATTGGACTGATAGATTTTCTCACTGATTTTAAAGACCTTTTTTGCCAAATGTCCTTTTGATTTTTTGTAATGAACGGCATATTCTAAACGAACGGTTTTTGCATCATCATTTTTATTGTTTAAATGAAATTGAAACTGCAAATAATCTCCAATTTTTACGATTGGCGTTTTAATTTCGAAAGAAGAAAGTTCGATATTAGTACTTTCTAAACCATAATGATTTAGAACTTCCGGATGTCCTTGTTTTAATAAAGTTCGGCAACCGTGTTTGATAATTCCGTCGGTTTCTTTACTGAAACCTTTCCATTTACTGGCGATTTCAAGCACAATTTGCGGATTATCTTTTGCGATATCATTTAAGTTATTAGCGACACTTCGGCGTACATATTCTGATGGATCATTTTTTAGATTTTCTAAAATCGGTAAAATAGAAGTTGGATCTTTTTTGAGGTACGGAATCGCCATTGCCCACGGTAATCTCGGACGGCTTCCCTCGCTTGCCAGTCTTCGAACATGATGATTTTCGTGCAACGACCATTTTGTCATTTCTTCGATCATTTTGTCTTTATACTTTAGAATGAAAGGGCGAACGGCAAATTCACAGCTTATAAATTGAGTTATTGAAACAAAGGCTTTCGCCGAAGTTTTAAAATCATCTAAACCGTATGTTTCGATATAATCAGCAAAGAAAATGAATGCAAGATTTCCTTCAGTAAATTTATTTTTCTTAAGATTTTCAATGATTTTGTCAATTAGTAAAACGGCTTCAGGGAAATTTTGAGGCATAAATTGATGCAAAACAACTGTAGTATGTTTCATGCGGTCTTTCCATTCTTTCTGAGCAAAATCGCCTTCGTAAATGGTGTCAATAAATTTTTGCTTATCAAATGTTGGATGAACTTCGGCTACAGCCTGACCAAATTTTTCGTAAAAAGTAACCGAATAAATATCTTTAATTAATCCCATGATTTTATTTGAATGAACCTCAAAGATATTTAATGTTTCTGATTGATGACAAACAAAGAATAAAAACATTTTAACCATTAAGATATTAAGTTTCATTAAGTGTAAAAGCTTAATTTTTCTTAATATCTTAATGGTGAATTATAAAAATCCAGATTTTAGCACATAGTAACTATTGTGCATTAATGTTGAGTGAAACGACTTTTTTAGGCAATCAAAACTATGTTTTTATGTGTTAGAGAATTTTAATACTTTTCTTCCAAATATTTACAGTTTTTTTAGTGTTTAGAAATTTTTGGTAAAGGTTTAACTTTCAAATCCACAAAATATGTCCTACTTTAGCATCTTATAAAATTTAAGAAAAATGATTAGCGAAGTACAATTTCAAACCGAATTACAACTATTGATTAGCCATGCAATTCGCGAAGATGTAGGCACGGGAGATTATAGTTCATTGGCGTGTATTCCTGAAACGGCTCACGGACAAGCTAAATTGTTGGTAAAAGATCAGGGAATTATTGCTGGTGTTGCACTTGCAAAAATGATTTTTGAATTTGTTGATCCAAAATTAAAAGTCAAAACTTTTATTGAAGACGGAACACATGTAGAATATGGTGATGTAGTTTTTGAGGTTTCCGGAAGTTCCCAGTCAATTTTAAAAGCTGAAAGAGTGGCTTTAAATACCATGCAGCGTATGTCAGCAATTGCGACAAAAACAGATCAATACGTACAACTCTTGGAAGGAACCGGTGCCAAAATTTTGGATACTCGTAAAACAACTCCAAATTTTAGAGCTGCCGAAAAATGGGCGGTAAAAATTGGAGGTGGAGAAAATCATCGTTTTGCACTTTATGATATGGTAATGCTTAAAGATAATCATATTGATTTTGCAGGCGGAATTACACTTGCAATTAAGAAAACCAAAGAGTATTTGAAAGCCAATAATCTGGATTTGAAAATTATTGTCGAGGCGAGAAATTTAGACGAAATCCGTGAGATTCTTTTAAGTGATGGCGTTCACAGGATCCTGATCGATAATTTTAATTATGAAGATACTAAAACGGCAGTTCAGTTAATTGGTAAAAAATGCCAAACAGAATCTTCAGGAAATATCAACGAAAAAACGATTCGCGAATATGGTTTATGTGGTGTAAATTATATTTCGTCGGGAGCATTGACGCATTCGGTTTACAACATGGATTTGAGTTTGAAAGCTTTTTAGGAAGAAGTTATGAGTTATGAATTATGGAGTTTAAAATAATCTAAAATCTTAATTCTATCCCGAGGTTTCGGGACTAAAATCAAAAAAATATGTCTCAAGAGATAGAGAATCGGATTGAAAAAATTCCTGTAGTACGTTATTTAGCCCGGTTTCTAAAAAGAATAAAACTGCCATGGCTGGAAGGTTTTTCGTTGTACGATTTGCTCGAAATGTATACTATTGGTATTATTGAGGGCGCATTTTCGTATCATGCGAGCGCTGTTTCTTTCAGCTTTTTTATGGCTTTGTTTCCTTTTGCATTATTTATCCTAAACTTAATTCCTTTTATTCCGATTGAGGGATTTCAACAAGATTTTTTGCAATTTGTACAGCAGGGAGTTCCACCAAATACTTACGATGCGATTAGTAAAATTATCAGTGATATTTTAAATAATAGTCACTCGGGATTGCTGTCATCGGGATTTTTGCTTTCTATTTTTTTGATGTCAAATGGCATTAACGGAATTCTTAGTGGTTTTGAATCTTCTAAGCATGTTTTTGATAAACGTGGTTTTTTTAGTCAGTATTTAGTAGCGCTGGCAATTTCGCTTGTGATGACTATTATTTTGTTTGTGACAGTGGCAACAATTGTCGTTTTTGAGGTATTTATTCAAAAAACAATCATTCAGGATGTCTTGAGTGATCGTATTCCGTTGATAATTTTGGGTCGATATTTGTTTGTTATTTTGATGATTTTGATAACATCTTCAATATTATTACGTTATGGTACAAAACAATATAATAAAGTACCATTTATAAGCATTGGATCTGTTTTTACAACGATCTTAATTGTTATATCTTCGTTCTTTTTTGGGATTTGGGTTATAAAATTCTCAAAATATAACGAACTTTATGGCTCAATTGGAACATTATTGATTCTAATGTTTTATATTTGGATAAACTGTATGATTCTGCTTTTGGGATTTGAATTGAATGCCTCAATCAGAAAATTAAAACAAAAAAAAAATAAATAGTATGAAAAATTGGATGTTAACAATTGGTGTTTTCTTTTTAATGTTAGGTACAATTCAAGGCCAAAGCGTTATTGGGAAATGGAAAACAATTGATGATGAAACAGGTGAAGCAAAATCAGTTGTAGAGATTTATGAGAAATCTGGAAAACTTTATGGCAAGGTGGTAGAAATACTTCGTGCAGATCATAAAAAAGATGTTTGCGTTAAATGTGATGGTGCAGATAAAAACAAGCCAATTTTAGGTTTAGTGATTATTAACGGACTTAAAAAAGACGGTTCTGAATATAGCGGAGGAACAATTTTGGACCCAACAAACGGTAAAAAATACAAATGTTATATTGCATTAGAATCTGCAGATAAACTAAAACTTCGCGGTTATGTTGGGATTTCTATCATGGGAAGAACGCAGTACTGGACCAGAGTGAAAAATTAATTTTTTTTGAAAATAAAATGCGAAAATTAGCATCGATAATTTTATTCTTTGCAATACTATCCAATAGTTTTGCTCAGTCTAAAAATTCGCCATTACAAATAAGTCATCTTACAGGTGACTTTTATGTTTATAAAACGTTTCATGATTATAAAGGAACATTGATCTCGGCAAATGCTTTGTATCTGGTTACAGATAAAGGAGTTGTTTTGTTTGATGCGCCTTGGGATAAAACACAATTCCAGCCTTTGTTGGATTCTATAAAAGCAAGACACCATAAAGAAGTTGTGATGCATTTTGCAACACATTCTCATGAAGACAGAGCAGGAGGTTTGGATTTTTACAAAGAAAAAGGAATCAAAACCTACACTATAAAACTCACGGATCAGATTCTTGAAAAGAATAACGAAAAAAGAGCTGAATTTATAATTCCAAATGACACGACATTTACGGTCGGGCAGCATACTTTTGAAGTGTATTATCCGGGAAAAGGGCACGCTTCGGATAATGTTGTAGTTTGGTTTAATAAAGAGAAAGTACTTTACGGAGGTTGTTTTATTAAAAGTACCGAAGCAAAAGATTTGGGATATTTGGGCGATGCTGATGTGAAAGAATGGGAGAAATCTATTAAAAAAGTACAATCAAAATTTAAAAATCCCAAATATATTATTACGGGTCATGATGATTGGAAGGATTTGTCTTCTTTAAATCATACGCTGAAATTGGTTCAGGAATATAATGCAGTTTCAGGTAAAAAGTAATTTTTGCTTATATTTGAAATAAAATTACAGATTAATGAATTTTTTAGAACATCATTTATCGGATATTTCTAAACTTTGCGAAAGTCACAAGGTTAAGGCTTTGTATGCCTTTGGATCAGTACTTACAGAAGATTTTAGTGATAAAAGTGATGTTGACTTGGTTGTTGATTTTCAATCTTTTGATGTTTTGGATTACGCTGATAATTATTTTGATCTTAAATTTTCATTAGAAGATATTTTAAAACGTCCAGTTGATTTATTGGAAGAAAAAGCAATTAAGAATCCTTATTTCAAACAAAATCTCGATAAACAAAGACAATTAATTTATGGATAATAATATTAAAACCTGGTTGTTTGATATTTTGAGTTCTATAAATGAAATTGAGAGTTATTTTGTTAATCAATCCATGCAATTTCAAAATTATCAAAAAGACCTGCGTACTAAGCGTGCTGTGGAGCGGAATATAGAAATTATTGGTGAGGCAATGAATAGAATTTTAAAAGAAAATAACGAAATTCAAATTTCAGATTCCAGAAAAATTGTGGCTGTAAGAAATAGAATAATTCACGGTTACGACTCTGTATCTGATGATGTCATTTGGGGAATTGTTATTAAGCAACTTCCAATTCTTAAAGCTGAAGTAGAAAAAATGCTTTCAGAATAATTTCAAATTATTCAAATCTTATAAAATATTTCCATGTTTTTTGTCGAAGTCGTTTTACCACTTTCCTTAGCGAAAACCTTTACTTATCGTATTTCTGAGGCCGAATTTCATTTCATTAAAAAAGGAATGCGGGTTTCGGTGCCTTTTGGTAAAAGTAAAATATATACTGCATTGGTGCTTGATGTTCATCAGAATGAGCCGAGTTTGTATGATGCTAAAGAAATCCATCAAATACTTGACGAAAAACCTATTGCGACTGAAATCCAAATTAAACATTGGCTTTGGGTGGCGAACTATTATATGTGCGGAATTGGCGATGTGTATCGTGGTGCTTTCCCGAGTGGATTATTGTTGGAAAGTGAAACGATTATTTCGCATAAAGCTGATATTGTGGTGAACGAAAACGAACTTTCTGATGAAGAATTTTTGGTTTATGAAGCCTTGCAACAACAGAGTTCTCTTAAAGTTCAGGAGATTATTTCGATTTTAAATAAAAAAAATATTCTCCCGACTCTTCAAAAAATGATTGCGAAAAACATTATTGTTTTAGAAGAAGAAATAAAAGAAGGTTATAAACCTAAGTTAGTTCGGTATGTAAAATTGCACGCGAAATACGAATCGGATAATGGTCTGGGAGAATTATTAGAAATATTGAAAAGTGCCAATAAACAAAAAGAAATTGTTTTGGCTTATTTTCAAACTATGGCTTCTGAGAAGAAACCTATTACGGTAAAAAAACTAGTTGAGGTTTCTAATTCAACTTCGGCGACGGTAAAAGCTTTGATTGATAAAGAAATTTTTGAAGAATATCTTCTGCAGCATGATCGCGTTTCCTTTGAAGGTGAAACTTCGGATAAACAATTGTTGTTAAGTGAAGCTCAGGAGAATGCTTTTACGGCAATTAAAAATAATTTTTTAGAAAAAGAAGTTTGTTTGCTTCACGGTGTTACCTCAAGCGGAAAAACAGAAATTTATATAAAGCTAATTGAAGAATATTTAGCGACCGGAAAGCAGGTTTTGTATCTGTTGCCTGAAATTGCGTTAACGACACAATTAGTTTCGCGTTTGCGACTTCATTTTGGGGACAAAGTAGCGGTTTTTCATTCGAAATACAGTAACAATGAAAGGGTAGAAGTTTGGAAACAAACGCTTGAAAATTCAGAGAAGGCTAAAATTGTAATAGGAGCGAGGTCGGCTTTGTTTTTGCCATTCAATAATTTAGGATTATTGATAGTTGATGAAGAACACGAACAAACTTTTAAGCAATCGGATCCGGCGCCACGTTATCATGCTCGTGATGCTGCAATTGTTTTGGCTAATTTTCATAGCGCAAAAGTCCTTTTAGGATCTGCAACGCCAAGTATTGAAACATATTTTAATACGCAAACAGATAAATACGGTTTAGTATCGCTTACGGAGCGTTATAATAATGTAAAAATGCCTGAAATTCTTTTGGTTGATTTGAAAGACAAGCAATTTAGAAAAAGAATGACAGGACATTTTAGCGATGTTTTAATTGAAGAAATTACCGAAGCTTTGTCTTTAGGCGAACAAGTGATTTTGTTTCAAAACAGGAGAGGATATTCGCCAATAATCGAATGTATGACTTGCGGACATGTTCCGCATTGTCAGCAATGTGATGTGAGTTTGACTTTTCATAAACATAAAAATCAATTGCGTTGTCATTATTGTGGTTATTCGATTGCAAAACCTACGCATTGTCACAGTTGCTCCAGTATAGATTTGACTACAAAAGGCTTTGGAACGGAACAAATTGAGCAAGAATTGGTTTCTCTTTTTCCGAAAGCTAAAACCGGAAGAATGGATCAGGATACAACTCGTGGAAAGTATGGTTTTGAAAAAATAATTGATTCTTTTAAAAACCGTGAAATTGATATTTTGGTTGGGACACAAATGCTTGCCAAAGGTTTGGATTTTGATAATGTAAGTTTGGTTGGAATCATGAATGCAGATAATATGCTGCATCATCCTGATTTTAGAGCTTTTGAACGTAGTTTTCAGATGATGACTCAGGTTGCGGGAAGAGCCGGAAGATCAGAGAAACAAGGAAAAGTGGTGATTCAGACTTATAATCCAAATCACAATACAATTCAGCAAGTTACCACTCATAATTATATGGGTATGTATAAGGAGCAATTGTATGACCGACAAATCTATAAATATCCGCCTTACTTCAGGATCATAAAACTGACTTTGAAACATCGTGAATTTGAAAAATTAAAAGAAGGTTCAATGTGGCTGTATCAGGTTTTGAGTCAGAATTTAGGCATCCCGGTTTTGGGACCTGAAGAACCTGCAATTAGCAGAATCAGAAATGAATACATCAGGACGATTCTGATTAAGATTCCACAAAATCTACCATTAGCAAGCACAAAAAAAACTATTCAGAAAATGTTGAATAGTTTTGAGGCTGTTGCGCAATACAGAGCTATAAAGGTAATTGCTAACGTCGATTTTTATTAAATTAAGATGATGTTGACAATGCTTTTACTAAATCTTCTTTTTTGTTTCGGCTAAGCGGAATTTTTGTAATACCAATTTCTGCAAATTTACTGTTAAAGCGTTCTACTTTATCTATATTGATAATATAGGATTTGTGTACGCGGATAAACTTGTCTTTTGAAAGATCATTTTCAAAAGATTTCATAGTTGAAAGTACCAAATTGCTATCGTCTTCTGTAACCACTCTTACATAATCTCCAAAAGCTTCAATCCATTTGATTTTTGCGGTGAAAATTTTAAGTTTTTTAAGGTTACTCTTGATGAATATATGCTCGCCTTCTTCTTCTTTTACTTCTTTTTTAAGTAAATGCATATCTATTGCTCTTTTTACAGAAGCATTAAATCGATCGACGGCAATAGGTTTTTGCAGATAATCAGTAGCATCATAGTCAAAAGCTTTTAAAGCATATTCGGCTTTAGAAGTAATGAATATAATTTGAGGTTTTGATTTTAGTCCGTCAAGGAAGTCAAAACCATTGATAACAGGCATTTCGATATCAAGGAATATTAAATCGATATTATTTAGAGAGATACAACTTTTTGCTTCTATTGCATTAGAAAAATCCCCGATTAAGTGCAAACCTGGGTGATTATTAACTAATTTTGCAATAATTGTCCTCTGTATAGAACTATCATCTACAACAACACAGTTTAGTTTCATAACATTTAAATTTAGAATAAATTCAGGATAGCAGTAGTAAATGTATTATTTTTTTGTAAAAAAAACTAGAGTGAGCGTGTATTTTTTGCATTACGACGAATAAAACTAAAAAAGTGTTGTATATATAAATTAAATGGTTACTTTTGCACCCAATTTTAACAAATAAATATTGTATTTATGAATCATTATGAAACTGTTTTCATTTTAAATCCCGTTTTATCTGAGGTTCAGGTGAAGGAAACAGTAACGAAATTTGAAGAATTTCTTACTAGTAGAGGAGCTGAAATGGTATCTAAAGAGGATTGGGGTCTGAAAAAAATGGCTTACGAAATCCAAAACAAAAAAAGTGGTTTTTATCACTTATTCGAATTCAAAGTAGCTGGAGAAGTTCTAATTGCTTTTGAAACTGAATTTAGACGTGACGAAAGAGTTATGCGTTTCTTAACTGTAAGTTTAGATAAACATGCTATTTCATGGGCTGAAAGAAGAAGAGCCAAATTAAAATCTACTAAAGCTTAATTATTATGTCTACAATAGAGCAATCTGCAAAAGGAAAAAAAGACGGAGATATCAGATATTTAACGCCTTTAAACATTGAAACTAACAAAACTAAAAAGTACTGTCGTTTCAAAAAATCAGGAATCAAATATATCGATTATAAAGATGCTGATTTCTTATTGAAATTCGTTAATGAGCAAGGAAAAATTCTTCCTCGTCGTTTAACTGGAACTTCATTAAAATACCAAAGAAAAGTTTCTGTAGCTGTAAAAAGAGCTCGTCACTTAGCTTTAATGCCATACGTGGCCGATTTATTAAAATAATATTAAAAGAATAGTTGTTGGTTTCCGGTAAGATGGAACCTAACTTCTCAAATAAAGGACAACAACATGGAACTTATCTTAAAACAAGACGTACAAAACTTAGGTTTTAAAGATGACGTAGTATCAGTTAAAGCTGGTTACGGACGTAACTTTTTAATTCCTCAGGGATTCGCGCAATTGGCTACTCCTTCTGCAAAGAAAGTATTAGCTGAAAACCTAAAACAAAGAGCACACAAAGAAGCTAAAGTTGTTGCTGATGCAAGAGCAATAGCTGAAACTATTAAAGCTCTTGAAATTAAACTTAGCGCAAAAGCTGGTGGAGAGAAACTTTTTGGTTCTATCACAAACATCGACATTGCTGATGCTTTAGCAAAATCGGGTAACGCTATTGATAGAAAATTCATCACTAGTGGTATCGTAAAACGTACAGGAAAATATACTGCTAACATCCGTTTACACAGAGATGTTATCGTTGAATTACCATACGAGATTATCGCTGAAAAATAACATTTTGTTAACTTCTTGTTAATAAAATATAAAAACCACTCTTAGGAGTGGTTTTTTTTTGCCTATTTTTGAGTTTAACCAACTAACTCAAAATCAGTAAAATGAAAAAAATCTTTGCATTATTAGTGTGTTTTTTCTCACTAGCCGTCGCTACTGGGCAAACAACGACTTCGAGTATTAAGGGGATTGTCAAGAGTTCATCAAATGAACTATTACCGGGTGCTTCTATCTTAGCCGTTCATACCCCAACAGGAACTAAATATTCAGCTGTTTCAAATGAAGATGGAAGATTCAGTATTTTGAATATGAGAATTGGAGGTCCGTATAAAATTACGGTAACTTTCGTAGGATTTCAAAATCAGGAGTATACTGATATCAATCTTGATTTGGGAAAACCTTTTAATCTAGCTGTTCAATTACAAGATGCGAGTCAGGCTCTTGAAGAAGTTAAAATTGTTTCTAAAGACAAGATTTTTAAAAGCGGAAAAACCGGAGCAGAAACCACAATTGGAAGAAGAGAATTAACGGCATTGCCTACAATTTCAAGATCTGCTGAAGATTTTACCCGCTTAGAACCAACGGCAAGCGGCGGTTCTTTTGGAGGAAGAAACGATCAGTATAATAATTACTCTTTGAATGGCGCGGTTTTTAATAATCCTTTTGGATTGGATGCCGCTACTCCGGGTGGGCAAACTGGTGCTCAGCCAATATCATTGGATGCAATTGAGCAAATTCAGGTAGCAACGGCTCCTTACGACGTTACTTTATCGGGTTTTACTGGTGCTTCTGTAAACGCAGTTACAAAATCCGGAACAAATGAGTTTCATGGTACTGCCTATGTTTTTTATAGAGATCAGGATTTAACGGGAAGTAAAATTAAAGGAGAAAAAATATTTGTGCCAACATTAGAACAAACTCAGGCAGGTTTTAGTTTGGGTGCACCAATTATAAAAGACAAGTTATTCATTTTTGGAAATTTTGAAATTGACAGAAGAAGTGATTTAGGATCTAATTTTGTGGCTAATAATAATGATGGCGTTACCGGAATTAATGAATCGAGAGTTATGGAATCTGATTTAATTGCGGTTTCTAATGCCTTGAAAGGTTTAGGGTATGACCCAGGCGCATATCAGGGATTTATACACGAATCAAATTCAAATAAAGGAATTATAAAAGTCGATTGGAATATTAGTGATAATCACAAACTGGCGGTTATTTATAATTTTCTTGATGCTTCAAAAGATAAAACGGCACATCCAACAGCTCTTGGTTTCAGAGGTCCAAATGCCTCGATTTTGCAATTTCAAAATTCAGGGTATCAAATCAATAATAACTTAAGTTCATTTTTAGCCGAATTAAATTCAAAATTCAGCGAAACCGTTTCGAATAAGTTACAGGCAGGATATTCTCATTTTAATGATTATAGAGTACCATTTTCTGTTCCGGCGCCAGTTATTAATATACAGGATGGTGCAGGTTCTAATTATATTATTGCTGGTCATGAGCCTTTTTCGATCAATAATACGTTAGATCAAAAAGTAATTCAAATTACAGATAATCTTACTTATACAGTTGGTAAACATGCTTTTACTTTTGGGTCTTCTTTTGAAAAATTCGGATTTAAAAACTCGTTTAACCTGGCTGGTTATGATAATTTTGGTAACCCAAATGGTTATGAAGGAACTTTTTTTACGCCCTATTTTACAACACAGGATTTCTTAGACGATGCAGCAAAACCTTATGCTACAAGTATCATTGCGCAAAACCTTCAATATGCGCAAAATGTTTTTAATACTAAAAGTCAGTTTGAAGTTGGAGCTGACGGTGGATGGAAACTGGCTGAATTAAATGTTGGTCAATTGGCATTTTACGCTCAGGATGATTTTAGCGTAAATGATGATTTTAAATTATCTGTTGGTTTAAGAATTGACAAACCATTGTATTTTAATACTGCAGATTTGATTCAGAAATATATTGATACTGATAATGGTGGTTCAGGTCGAGATAATAATATTGATTATTATGATCCGCAAACAGGTAAGGCTGTTAAATTGATTTCTACAGATTTACCAAGTGATAAGATTCTTTGGTCGCCCAGAGTTGGTTTCAACTGGGATGTAAATGGTGACGCAACTTCTCAGCTTCGTGGAGGAACCGGAATTTTTACGGGACGAATTCCTTTTGTCTGGTTAGGAAATCAGGTAAGTGGAGCTGATGATAGCTTTTTGCAGATTATGGATCCGGATTATAAATGGCCACAAGTGTGGAGATCCAGTTTAGGTTTTGACCACAGATTTAAGAGTAACTATATCTTGACGCTTGATTTGTCTTATAATAAAGATATTAATGCGGTACAGGTTCAAAACTGGGGATTAAAACCTCCAACGGGAACATTGGCAGGTGTTGATAATAGAGCGATTTATGTTGCAGCAGATCATGGAGCAAATAATGCTTATGTAATGACTAATTCGAATAAAGGAAGCGCTTTTAATGCTACGGTTAAAGTGCAGAAGAATTTTGAAAATGGATTGTATGCAAGTGTTGCTTATAATTATTTGAAATCTAAAGATGTGAATTCTATTGAAGCTGAAATTACGGGTGATGCTTTTGCTTTTAATCCAGCTTTAGGAAATGTAAATAATGCTGTTCTTTCGAATTCTAAATATGGTGATAATCATCGTTTTATTGGTGTAGGATCTAAAAAATGGAAATACGGAAGGGACAAATGGGCAACAACTGTTTCTGCTTTTTTTGAATATGCTCAGGGTGGACGTTTTAATTATACTTACGGAGGTGATATTAATGGAGACGGTTCTGCTGTAAATGATTTAATTTATATACCAACAACTGCAGAAATTGCTTTGATGACTTTTAGCGCACCGGGACAAGGTGCGGCTTTTGATAAATTTATTTCGCAGGATGATTATATGAAAAACAGGAGAGGACAATATGCGGATCGTTACGGTGCTATATCGCCATGGAGAGGAAGATGTGATCTTAAATTGATGCAGGATTATAATTTTAGGGTTTCATCAGCATCAGAAAAAAAGAATACGATTCAGTTTAGTATCGATGTTTTGAATTTTGGAAATTTAATAAATTCAAATTGGGGAGTTGTTCAGGTGCCAACAAGTGTACAGCCAATTGGTGTGACGGTTGTTGGAAACACTCCGACTTATACCTTCAATAACACACAAACCAAAACGTTTAGTTATGATGCGAGTTTAACGTCAAGATGGCAAGCTCAATTTGGTATCAGATACATTTTTTAATAAAGCAAAAAAAGTTATAAATTTGCCCTCGCATTTGTGAGGGCTTTTTTATGGATAATAAAATTTTATATGAGCTCTTTTAAGGGTGTTTTAATACAAAAATAAACAATGAAATACGCAAGATTAACAAAAGAGCAATTTGATGAATTGCACGCAGAATTTGCTAGTTTTTTAGCTACTCAGGCAATTGATAAGGCAGAATGGGATTCTCTTAAATTAAATAAACCGGAGGTTGCAGAACAAGAGTTAGATGTTTTTTCAGATTTAATTTGGGAAGGTGTTTTGTCAAGAGCTGAATTTTTAGAGCATTTCTCTAAAAATCATATCTTTTTGTTTCAATGTTTTGAAGAGCATGTTCAGTCAATCGTTTTGAAATCATTAGTTCCGGAAACTGATTTTTTGACTAAAGATGGCTTGCAATGGTTAAGTGACAATATGTTTACGGAGAATATTGAAATGAAAGTTGGAAAGAAAGTATTCACTGAGGATAGAAATGCTTCTATATTTGAATTGATTCAACAAGGGGCATTTTTAAGTGACGGACAATTATTTACTCAAATTAATACTATTATCGAATCTTAATTTTAGTTATTTATTCTTAAAGAAAGGTAAATGGTTGATGTTAAATTGTTTACCTTTTTTTAGTTTTTTAACGTTTGTTTATACTTTTTTATTTTTTTTACCCCGTATTTCTACCTGTTTTTTTTGAATTGTTTAAAGAATTTATATTTGTATATAAAAATGTAGGTTTTACTTTTCATTTCTCTTTTTTTACTTCATTTTCAGTTGATTAGCTTCTTTAAAAAGTAAGTTTTAACTTACTTGATTGAAATATTATGAAAAATTCTGATTTTTTTTGTGATATATGTAACAGCGCTTATTGGCTTAAAACTATTGATTTTTCTCGTATTTAGCGGTTTTTAAGCCATATGTGTTTTTGTTAAAATTTAAAGTATAAGAATTTTACGCTTTTTTTGTAAGTTTATTTTTTCTAATTTTAGGATAGGAAAGTTAAACAAAATGTTTTTTTTGTACTTTTTCAAAAACATCTAAAAATGAATTTATTTGATTACTTTTTTTAAAATTAAACAAATTGACATTTTTGTGTTTTTACCAGAAAATTTAAAGTTGAAAATATTACTAATAATTTAATTAGTCTGCTTATGGAATTGACAATTACTTTCTTCATCAAGTTTGCATTATTTGTCCATATTATTTTAGCTTTATTTTTTATTCTTTGGAATAAGATGAAGTTTATTCCCAAACTTGATTTTGCTTTCATAGTAAGCTTTTTTCAAAACGTATTTTATTACATTAGTTTTTCATTTCCAAAACCCAATAGGTGTTCTAGTTAATGAAAAGCTCTTCTCGTGTTTATATTTCTTTAAATCCGAAAATACTATACATGAAAATAACGTATTCAATTTTTAGAATTTCTTTCTAAATAGACAAAGTTTGTAGATAGTCTAATCAGCTTTCTATAGATATTGAATCACACTCTATATATTTTAATAGAATATCCCTCTGTTCTATCTAAATGCAAATTTTCTTTTATGAAAATTAAACCTGCAACAAATCACTCCGCCGGAAGACTGATTCGGATCAGTATTCCTCAAAATTTTTGAGTTATTTTCTGTTCAAAGTGAATAGAAATAGCTCTCTGGTATACTTTGGTATACTTAATATAACATATTTTTTTTTATGAAATTTAATTTATTGTCTTATTTATTAAGACTTTAAGTTGTGGTTTAACTAATTGAGTTTTAACGTTTTTTTTGAATTGTGTAAGCATATATGCTTATTGCAACAGGTATTTTATTGTCCATTTTCTAATCTTCCAAATTATGAAAAAAAAATTTACTTTCTATGATCTCATCGTAAAGAAGAGATTATTTGGTTTGTTGTTTTTACTGCTTTTTTGCAATAAAAACTTTGCACAGACTTTTTGTAGACCCGACTCGCAGACGAATAGTACGGGCGGTCTTTTATGCTTAGGAATGAGTGTTACGAATCCAAACAATGCGTTTGATTCGAGTACGACGACTTATGCATCAATAACGAACACGCTCGGTTTGGCTTGTTTTGCTCAGGAAACATTACATTTTAATCAGACTGCAAAAGCAGGGGACCAAATAGTGATAACTTTTGGTGAGGGAAATGGATTGTTAGATGTTAGTTTGTTATCAAACGCAACTATCCAGGCAAAAAATGGGGCAGCAAATGTTGGTGGCGCGGTTGCGATGAATAACCCGCTGCTGAATCTTCAATTATTATCTGCTACTAATTCGGCGGTAATAAAATACACATTACCGGGAGATGCAGATCGGATTCAAATTCAATCTGGAGGACTTTTAGCGCTATTAGTAGATTTAAGAGTTTATGATGTTCGTTTGCAATTTGCAAAACCAACTATTGTTGGCGGAGAAACACAATCTGTTTGTTCTGGACAATCTCTAGTACTTACGGCTACTGCAGCAGCAGGAACAACGCTTGCCTGGTATGATTCTCCAACATCTACCACGGCACTTTCGAATGTTGGTACATTTACTACACCAGCCTTGACAGCTACAACTACTTATTATGTAAGTACTTCTAGGGTAGCGGGTTGCGAAAGTAGTGAAAGATTACCTGTAACTATAAATGTTATCAATCCTGTATCGCCAACTATAAGTAGTACCGGCACAGCGATTTGTTCGACGGGAGCTACTCAGGCAACTACATTATCAGTTATAAGTCCGGTGCCGGGAACAATTTATTCCTGGTATAATGTGCCATTAAATGGTGCAGCATTAGCAGCTGGAACTACTTATACGCCAACTGTTCCTACAGGGGTTACTAATTTTTATGTAGAAGCGTCTATTGGTACCTGTAAATCTGCACGTACTCAGGTTACTGTGACTTCAACTCCGGTTCCGGCGCTCGCAACAATATTGACACAAAGTGTAACGATATTATCCGGACAAAATGCAAATTTAAGTGCCTCAACAACTGAGGCAAATGTTGCGTTAGACTGGTATGATGTACCTACAGGCGGAGTAAAATTATTAGGAGATTCTAATACTTTCACGACTCCAATTTTAACTGCGACAAAAACATATTATGTTGAGTCACGCAATACTATTGGTGGTTGCGTTAGCGCTACAAGAGTTCCTGTGACTGTAACGGTTTTACCTGTTGCATTAGGAGGCTGTTTGGAAGCTAATAGTCAGCAGACAAATCAAAACGGACTTTGTTTGCTTTGCTCTTCTACAACTCCAAATAATTCTGTAGATGGAGATATTAATACATCGGCGAGACTTACGCTTCCGGTTGGATTATTAAACGGATATATTCAGCAAACTTTGCAATTTAATAATCCTGGAAGAGCAGGCGATATCGTAGATGTAGAATTGGCTTTGCCGGGTGGTATTGCCGATCTTTCATTATTAGGAGCTGTTAGTTTGGCAACTTACAACGGAGCTACTTATAATAATGATAGAGTTTCTACTAATAATAATGCTTTGGTGACTTTGCAATTATTATCCGGAAATCGTTTTAGAGCCAGTATCGTTGCGGGTGCAAATTTTGATCGTGTCGAAATTAGATTGGGCGGTTTGGTTACTGCTTTAACAAATTTAGATATTTATCAGGCAACTTATAGATACAAAGCTCCTGTAATAAACGGTAACATTGCAATTTGTGGTGGATCGACTACTACGTTAATAGCCGCTACAAATTTAGGGGAAACTATAAAATGGTATGATTCCTTAACTGGTGGAAACTTATTGGTTAGTACACCGGCTTATACAACTCCTGTATTGACCGCTAATACAACTTATTATGTAGAAGTTACTCGCAATGGTTGTGTGAACAGCGAAAGAAATCCTGTTCTTGTTACGGTAAGTAATCCTCTAGCACCAGCAACTGTAGTTCCAACTCCTGCAAATGTATGTAGCGGAGCAACAGCTTCCATAGCAATTCAGGCACCTGTTGCAGGGACAACCTATAATTGGTATGATGCTGCTTCTGGCGGAAATTTAGTGACTACTGGTACTTCTTATACGACACCAAGTTTAACGGCTTCTGTGACTTATTATGTTGAAGCTGTTATTGGAAGTTGTGTAAGTGCAACACGTACTCCGGTAAGTGTAAATGTTAGTCCATTACCTGCCGTACCAGTTCCGGTATCCTCAAATGTTATTATTCAGTCAGGTCAGAGTGTGATGTTGGCAGTTACTAGTAATCCTGGATTTTCATATGCATGGTATGATGCTCCAACGGGAGGAAATTTATTAGAACCTGCTAGTAGTACTTATACTCCAAACCCGGCCTTAACTGCAAATAAAACATTTTATGTTGAGGCTAAGGATTTATCATCAGATTGTGTCAGTAGTTCAAGAGCTGTAATTAATGTGATGGTAATCAGCGCGGTTAGTAGTTGTTTACAACCAAGTACACAAGCAATAACTGTAGACCCTGGTTTATTATGTGTTTTATGTAATGGTACTAACGGGGCAAACGCTGTGGACGGAAATGCAAATACATTTTCTTCTTTAACTATAACCGCAGGAGTTCTTAACTCATACATACAACAGGAATTAACTTTTGCGACACCTGGTCAGGCGGGAGATATTATTGATATCGAACTAGAATTGCCTGGCGGACTTGCTGATATAGCATTGTTAGGATCTGTAAGTATAGGAACTTCTAACGGAGGGGTTGCAAATCCTGGAAGGCTTGCAGTAAACAATAGTCTATTGAATTTACAAGTTTTGTCAGGAAATAAATTTAAGGTTAGTTATCCGGCAACTGCTGCATTTGATAGAGTTGACATTAGATTGGGAGCATTAGTTGGTTTATTAACTACTTTAAGAGTTTATGACGCTTCTTATAGATATCCAAATGCTACAATAACCGGAGCGACTGCACCAGTTTGTGCCGGAGGAACTGCTACATTATCAGCATCTTCTACAGGAACAGAAACATTTACATGGTATGATGCTCCAACAGGAGGTAGTATAGTGGCTGTTAATCCAACTCTTCCATTGACTGCAACTACAACTTATTATTTAGAGGCAACTCGTGGCGGATGTATTAATAGTGTTCGTCAACCTGTTACGGTTAATGTATTGCCTATTCCAACAGCGGCGGATATTACAATAGCAACTCCTTTGACGGCTTCTTGTGCCGGGGGTATTGTATTGGCTCCAACATCTGCTTTAGCGGGAGCGACATTTAAATATTATACGGATCAAAATAAAACAACGGAGATTACAACAGGAACTGTAGCCGGAGTAACTTATGCTAAAGATGGTACAACAGGTGCTCTTACTATTAGCGGACTTATTGCTGCTAATGCTCCTTATACTTATTATGTTTCGGTTCTTAACGGAGGTACTTGCGAGAACGTAAACGGAACATTGAAAGCAGTCGTTGTAAATTATCCAACAGGTTCTGCTTTAACAGTTACACCAACGTTAGTTGGTTGTGCGAAAGCGAATCTAAAAGATGCTATCACGAATTTTGATACATCAGGAAACACAACTTATACCTTCTTTGATCCTTCAAATAATCCAATAACAGATATAGCTGCGGCAAATATTACCGTTAACGGAATTTATTCAATTCAGGCTCAAACAACAGGTGTTGATTGTCCATCTGTTAAATTACCGGTGGCAGTAACAGTTAATCCACTGCCAACATTAACGGGTGTAACCAATTCTATAGCGATTACAAAAGGATCTTCAGTTGCATTAGCAGCAACATCCAATGGTACAATTACCTGGTATGATCCCCAAGGGAATGCTTTACCATCTAATAATACAGGAATCCTTAATACTGTAGGTGTTTATACTTATACTGTAATTGCAAGTAGCGGAACTTGTACAACTAGCCAGACGGTAACCATTAGTGTTCTTGATCCGGCAGCTTGTGATGCATTATTAGAAAGAGTATACGCTACTACTCAATTATCTGGTTCAATTATTACAGGAAGTGTTACAAACGGACCTTTGGGTGCGGATGGTGATCCAAGTACATTTTCTACAATAACTACTGGTGTAGGTCTTTTGGGAATTGGAACTACATGGCAAAATTTACAATGGCCAACAACTATTGCTAAAGGTACTCCTGTAACAGTAAAATTAGGCTTAGCCAATAGTGCAGTTGCAGTTGGACAAAGCATTTCTGTAGTGGGGACTAAACGCGATGGATCTAACAATCCTATTGATATAGGAACTTTGCAATCAGCATCAGGATCATTATTGAACTTATTGCCGGGTCAAAATTCATTTGAATATACTTTTGTTCCTTCTAATACTTCAGGTCCTCAGGATTATGATGGTATTCGAGTACAATTAGGATCTCTTCTTAGTCTTGCACAAAATATCAATGTTTATGATGCTCACTATAGTAAACAAGTAACTCAGATTGCTTGTGGAAAAGGTGATATTGAAGATATTTTCTACGGAGTAAGAGATTTAGGAGTTGGAGCATTAACAACTACTGTTGGTGTTTCTAATGCTTTTAATGTTGCCGATGGAGATGTTGCTACTTATGCAACAATGTTTAGCGGAGTAGGAGTACTTGCTGCTGCTGAACTTACAGCTAAATTTAGAACACCATCTATGGTTGGCGATAGTTTAAGAATTACAATATCAAAACCGGGAACACTTTTAAATCTTAATCTGCTTACTGGATTCACAATTCAGCTTTATTCAGGAAATATTGCTGTTGGTGCGCCAATACAAAATACGAGCAGTTTATTGACTTTAAAATTACTTTCAGGAGATACAATGGCAGTGACAATCGTTGCACCACAAACTCAGCCTTATGACAAAGTTGTCATTACTTTTGGAGGAGTTGCAAGTGTTTTAGATCAGCTTAGAGTTCATACAATCGACCGTGTAACGAATACCAAAGTTATTGGCGGCGATCCAAATAATAGTATAACAGTCTGTCCCGCAACAGCTATTACGCTCGAGGTTCCGGTAAAACCTTGTGCAGATTATGCGTGGTATGATTCTCCAACAGGAGGAAATCAGGTAGCGACCGGGCAAACTTATACACTTCCTGCAACATTGGCTGCCGGTACGTATAAATATTATATTCAACCAATTCGTTACGGTTGTCCAGCCTTAGAAAGAGGTGAAGTTACTGTAGTAGTGCGAGCAACAACTCCTGCAACTGCAATAGCAAGTGTGACAATAAACGGAGGAAATGGTACTATAATTTGTGCCGAAGACGGAAAAGTAACACTAGATGCGGTTTTAAACGCTTTGCCTGTACTTACTAATCCTATATATCACTGGTATAAATTTGATGGTACAACAAGTGTGGCTGTCGCTGGCGAAACAACTTCTAAATTAGTATTGACAGGATTAGTTCCCGGAACATATACTTATTATGTAGGAGTTAGTTCAAATGAATTTTGTGAAACTGCAGTAGCAGATAGAAAATTAGTAACATTCACAATTTTACCTACTTCACTTCCAACAGATATTTCGGTAGCTAATACTACTATTTGTCATGATACAGATGCAGTGTTAACACCAACAAGTTTGTTAACAAATCCAGTATTCTTTTGGTATTTGGATGCTAATAAAACGCAGCCTGTCACAAATGGGGTAATTGGCGGGGTAACCTATACAATTAGCGGTACAGGAGTTTTAACAGCTTCAGGATTAACAACTGCGATGAGTCCTATTACTTATTATGTAGCTGTTAAAAGCGATAATACATGTCAGAATAAAAATGGAGAACTTAAAACTGCTACAGTAATTGTTAATGATCCAGCTACACCAACTACTAATGATACAACTCAGGATTTCTGTTTAATAACTAATCCAACAGTTGCAAATCTTCAGGTAAATGAGGCAAATGTCGTTTGGTACAATGTTTCATCAGGAGGAACAGCATTGGCAACTACAGCTGCCTTAGCAAATGGACCTTATTATGCAGCGATAAAAGATCCTGCTACAAGTTGTGAGAGTTCAGTTCGATTATTAGTAACTGTAACTGTAACCGATCCTGGAACACCAGTAATCACTAAAACAACTCAGGATTTTTGTTTAGTAAATGCACCAACATTAGCAACAATCGACGTAAGTCCAGCCGTTGCCGCAAATATTGTTTGGTATGATGCTTTAACCGGAGGAAATTTAATTCCAAAAACAACAGCATTAACAACAGGAACTTATTACGCAGCGATTAAAGATCCAACAACAACTTGCGAAAGCAAAGTTAGATTGGCAATCAACATCATCGTAACAGATCCTGGAACACCAGTAATCACTAAAACAACTCAGGCTTTCTGTTTGATTAATGCTCCAACATTTGCAACAATCGACGTAAGTCCAGCAGTTGCAGCAAACATTGTTTGGTACGATGCTTTAACCGGAGGAAACTTAATTCCAAAAACAACAGCATTAACAACAGGCACTTATTATGCCGCGATTAAAGATCCGACAACAACTTGTGAGA
>NZ_RCZH01000025.1 GCF_006438875.1 Flavobacterium pectinovorum | reverse complement strand
AAATATACCTGGGCTGCAAACGGAATTGAATATTCTGAGTCTGCCTCAATCACTCTTGAAAAGGACGGATGTACCCCGGATCAGGTATTAAAACTGACTGTTGGRACTAAACCGGAAGAGGTTGTAACTATAGAAAATATCTGCTYTGGTGARAAATATACCTGGGCTGCAAACGGAATTGAATATTCTGAGTCTGCCTCAATCACTCTTGAAAAGGACGGATGTACCCCGGATCAGGTATTRAAACTGACTGTTGGAACTAAACCGGAAGAGGTTGTAACTATAGAAAATATCTGCTTTGGTGAGAAATATACCTGGGCTGCAAACGGAATTGAATATTCTGAGTCTGCCTCAATCAYTCTTGAAAAGGACGGATGTACCCCGGATCAGGTATTAAAACTGACTGTTGGAACTAAACCGGAAGAGGTTGTAACTATAGAAAATATCTGCTCTGGTGAAAAATATACCTGGGCYGCAAACGGAATTGAATATTCTGAGTCTGCCTCAATCACTCTTGAAAAGGACGGATGTACCCCGGATCAGGTATTAAAACTGACTGTTGGGACTAAACCGGAAGAGGTTGTAACTATAGAAAATATCTGCTTTGGTGAGAAATATACCTGGGCTGCAAACGGAATTGAATATTCGGAGTCTGCCTCAATCACTCTTGAAAAGGACGGATGTACCCCGGATCAGGTATTGAAACTGACTGTCGGTACAAAACCTGAGACAATAGTAACAAAAGAAAACATCTGCTCTGGTGAAAAATATACCTGGGCTATAAATGGCATCGAGTACGATCAAAGCACTTCGGTTACTAAGGAAAATAACGGCTGTACCGCAGATCAGACTTTGATTTTGACTGTCGGTACAAAACCCGAAACAGTAGTGACAACGGAAAATATTTGCTTTGGTGAAAAATATACCTGGGCAATAAATGGCATCGAGTACAATCAAAGCACTTCGGTTACTAAGGAAAATAACGGCTGTACCGCAGATCAGACTTTGATTTTGACTGTCGGTACAAAACCCGAAACAGTTGTTACCACAGAAAACATCTGCTTTGGTGAAAAATATACCTGGGCAATAAATGGCATCGAGTACGATCAAAGCACTTCGGTTACTAAGGAAAATAACGGCTGTACCGCAGATCAGACTTTGATTTTAACTGTAGGCACAAAACCCGAAACAATTGTTACCACGGAAAACATCTGCTTTGGTGAAAAATATACCTGGACAATAAATGGTATCGAGTACGATCAAAACACTTCGATCACAGTTGAAAAGGATGGTTGTACCGCAGACCAGACTTTGATTTTAACTGTCGGCACAAAACCCGAAACAATAGTGACAACAGAAAACATTTGCTCTGGTGAAAAATATACCTGGGCGATAAACGGTATCGAGTACGACCAAAGCACTTCTATCACGGTTGAAAAGGATGGATGTACAGCAGATCAGACCTTGATTTTGACTGTTGGTACAAAACCCGAAACAATAGTGACAACAGAAAACATCTGCTCTGGTGAAAAATATACCTGGGCAATAAATGGCATCGAGTACGATCAAAGCACTTCGGTTACTAACGAAAATAACGGATGTACCGCAGACCAAACTTTGATTTTGACTGTCGGTACAAAACCCGAAACAGTAGTGACAAAGGAAAATATTTGCTTTGGTGAAAAATATACTTGGACTGTAAATAATACGGTTTACAATACCGCAGGAACATATTTATTAACCAACGACGGCTGTACAGCTGATCAGGAATTGATTTTAAACATAACGACTAAACCAACTAGAGCATCAACAAGTCAGACCATCTGTTCAGGTGAAACTTATACCTGGGCTGTAAATAATACGGTCTACAATACTGCGGGCACCTATTTAATGACCAACGACGGTTGTACCGCTGATCAGGAACTGGTTTTAAACATAACGGCTAAACCAACTAAAGTATCAACGAGTCAAACAATCTGTTTAGGTGAAACTTATACCTGGGCTGTAAATAATATTATCTACAATACTGCGGGCACCTATTTAATGACCAACGACGGTTGTACCGCTGATCAGGAACTGGTTTTAAACATAACGGCTAAACCAACTAAAGTATCAACGAGTCAGACCATCTGTTCGGGTGAAACTTATACCTGGGCTGTAAATAATATGGTTTACAATACCGCAGGAACATATTTATTAACCAACGACGGTTGTACCGCTGATCAGGAATTGATATTAACCGTCACTGTAAAACCTGCAGATATTGTAACAACAGAAAGTATTTGTTCAGGAGCAACCTATACTTGGGCAGCAAATGGAACAGCATACACAGCAGAACAAAACGGGATCAGAATATCTAAAAATGGATGTACTGCGGATCAGGTATTGAACTTAAAAGTTTACCCTATACCACAACCAGTGTTACAAGATGGAATTATATGTGTAAACCTAAAAACAGGAGCCGTAAACAAGTCTTACATCCTTGATAGCAAATTAAATAAAACAGAGTATGATTTTGCCTGGTATTATAATTCTTCAAAAATAGATGAAGCTATGTCAGAAACATATGAAGCTAGCAAAGCAGGAGAATATGAAGTAATTGCAATAAATAAAAACACAGGATGTGTATCGTATTCTGTAATGGCCAATGTAACAGTAACAAACCCAGGTTTGGAATTACAAATAGATCAAAGTGCTGCTTTTGGAAATGAGGATCCAGCTGTAACCATTAACGTTACTGGAGGAAATGCAAATTATGAATACCAATTAGATAATGATGGATTTGGAAAATCAAACGTGATTCTTGATGTAAAACCGGGTTCACATATCATAACAGTTAGAGATACTTCTGGATGTACTTATTTAAGTAAAGAGATTTATACTGTTGGATATCCAAAGTTCTTTACACCCAATGGAGACGGCTATAATGACACATGGAATATAATGGGAATCGGAGATCAACCTAACGCTAAAATATACATCTATGACCGTTACGGTAAATTATTAAAACAAATTCTCCCTACAGGCAGCGGTTGGGATGGAACATATAATGGAGCTCCTTTACCGGCAAGTGATTATTGGTTTACCCTCGAATATACAGAAAAAGGCGCTTCTAAAATTTTCAAATCACACTTTACTTTGAAAAGATAATAACGCGTGATTAACTAACCAAGATCCAAAACGAATAATCGTTTTGGATGGTTTTAACAATTATAAAGATATTACATAATGTATACTAAAATAAAATATTCAATCCTTCTATTATTTATATTCACATATTCCTATTCGCAGGAAGGAATTCCAGTTTATTCCGATTATTTATCAGATAATTACTATTTGATTCATCCATCGATGGCAGGGGCAGCGAATTGTGCTAAATTAAGAGTAACTGCTCGCGCCCAATGGCTTGGACAGGAAGATGCACCATCACTACAAACGGCGAGTTTTAATGGGCGAATAGGAGAAAAATCCGGAGCAGGAATTATACTTTTTAACGACAAAAATGGATATCATTCTCAAAAAGGAATGAAACTTACCTATGCATACCACATTCTTTTTTCAAGAGACGAAATCGATTTGAACCAGCTTTCCTTTGGGATCAATGCCGGCGTTATTCAGAACCAATTGGATGAATCCGCGTTTACCGAATTTGACCCTATCGTTTTTGGAAACATTCAAAGTAATACTTATTTTAATGTTGATTTTGGAGCCTCTTATAATTATCTCGATTTTTATGCACACGCAACTGTTCAGGGAGCTGCAGAATCAAGACGTAAAATATATACTGATTTTGAAAGCAATAATCTTCGGAAATATCTTTTAAGTACCGGATATGTTTTTGGAAACAGATACAAATTGTTATGGGAACCATCGGTGCTTTTTCAAATGTTCGAGAAAACCAAAGAAAAGCAAATTGACATTAATCTAAAAACCTATAAGAATATGGATTTCGGTAGTCTTTGGGCAGCGTTATCATATCGAAGAAGTTTAGATGGAACACAGTATTATAAAGGTACTTCTGTTGCCACTCAAAAATTACAGTATATAACTCCTATTGTGGGTGTTAATTATAAAAATTTCATGTTTGCATATACCTACTCTCAAGTAATGGGAGATGTAAAATTTAATAATGGAGCGTATCACCAGATTACATTGGGGCTAAACTTGTTCTGCAAAAAAGAAAGATATGATTGTGAATGTCCTGCCGTGAATTAGCGTTATTACATCGTATTTTGGAATCACTTCTAATTATATATAACCCACGGTTTCCATCGTGGGTTGTGCATTGTAAAGTATTTTTTTATTTCTTAGTCTCTGTAATTGCCCGTATAATTTTACAAATTCCTTAAATTCATCTTGTAATGATGTTACATAAATTAGCTTAAAATTGTGGCTAACTTATTATTTTATAAATTTTATCAGATAATCTAATTCTGAAAGGAACTTCAAAAGTAACTTTATCACCGATTTTAGCAGTTTTAGTTTCAACTTCATCAACAATCATTTTTACTAAAACCAATTCCTGATTTCCTGTTGTTGGACCTGAAATTAAGATTTTATCCCCTGCGTTTAATTCTTGATTTTCAACAGTAAACTGTCCCACTTGTGCTTTTACATAATAATGTTCGGCTTTGCCAAGAAGCACTTTTTTAACTTTTACTTTCTGGCGAATATCCAATGGTTTTTCAGCTGTTCCTAAAGCAGCGTTTGATAATTCTCCTGAATGTTTGAATTTTAAATTTTCGGATTTTCCTTTTCTAAAAACTTTATTTCCAACTTGTTTTCCGGTTCTTAAACGAACTTGGTCAACCAAAGGCATACGAATAACATCAAGACATTCTGTAGAACAGCAATTTTCCATTGCAGCTTTACATTCATCACATTGAATAAACAACAAATGACATCCATCATTTTCGCAATTAGTATGATTATCGCAAGGTTTCCCGCATTGATGACATTGCGAAATAATATCTTCGGTAATTCTTTCACCAAGACGGTTGTCGAATACAAAGTTTTTCCCAATGAATTTACTTTCTAAACCTTCCTCCTCAATTTGTTTTGCATAGTTGATGATTCCACCCTCTAATTGGAAAACGTTTTTGAAGCCTTGGTGTTTAAAGTAAGCACTTGCTTTTTCACAACGTATACCACCTGTACAATACATTACCAGGTTTTTATCTTCTTTATGATTTTTAAGCTGGTCATTGATTATAGGCAAACTCTCTCTAAAAGTTTCAACATCTGGAGTAATAGCACCTTTAAAATGTCCTACTTCACTTTCGTAGTGATTTCTAAAATCTACTACAATAGTATTTGGATCATCAAGAATTTCATTGAATTCTTTGGCTTTCAAGTGAACGCCAATATCGGTTACATCAAAGGTTTCGTCGTTTAAACCGTCAGCAACGATTTTGTCTCGAACCTTAATGGTTAATTTTAAAAAGGAATGGTCATCATGTTCTACGGCTTCATTCAATCGTATGCCTTTCATAAAACTGTAAACTTCAAGAGTTTCTCTGAAGACCTCCAAATTTTCTTCTGGAATACTCATCTGAGCATTTATTCCTTCGGTGGCAACATAGATTCGGCCTAAAGCATCAAGCTTATTCCAGGCTACAAATAAATCATCGCGAAATTTTTTGGGATCTTGAATTTTGGCATACGCATAGAAAGACAACGTTAGTCGTTGTTTACCGGCATCATCAATCATGATGGCTCTTTCTTCTGCGCTTAAAGTGTTGTACAGTTGCATGCTATAAACTAATTTAAGTTAAGAAATAAATATGTAATGAATTCCATTTTCCTACTGAATTCGGGCGCAAAGGTAAGCTTTTATTCGCAATTTCAAAATACACAAAACGTCATAAATAAAACAGCATAAGCCATATAAGAGATTTTCAGCATATCACTTATAGCTTAAAGAAAATAGCGGACTACAAAAAACATCCTTGTTTATCAATGTGTTACCAAAAATTTAGTATATTTATGTTAACAATTTTAACATTTATACTTATGAATGCTTTAAAACTACCAAAACCAATCTTCCCAATTCTCGTTCTTCTAACCTTTTTTATTTCCTGCAAAAAAGAACAACCGAAAGCACCTCCTCCCATGCAAGCACCTTTTGTAACGGTACAAAGTGAAGATGTACCTATTTACAAAGATTTTGCCGGACAGACATTTGGAGAATTAGACATTGAACTAATTGCACGAGTAAACGGAATATTGACAGGAGTTTATTTTAAAGAAGGTCAAAGAGTCAGAAAAGGGCAATTACTTTATACAATTGATCCATTAGAATATGAAACAAAAGTCGAGCAAGCCAGAGGACAAGTCGCTGTTGCCCAAAGTAGTCTGGTAAATGCCAATGAAGAATTAAAAAGGATTCGTCCGCTTGCGGATATGAATGCTGTAAGTAAAAGAGAATTAGATGCCGCAGTCGCCAAAGACAAAGCCGCAAGATCTAATTATGCCAGTATGCAGGCAAGCTTGAAAAATCAGGAAATAGAACGGGGTTATTGCAATATAAGATCTCCAATAGACGGCGTTATCGGACTTTCGAATGCGAGATTAGGAGATTATATTACTCAGGCAGGCAATGCTTCAAGATTAAATATGGTTTCTAAACTGGATAAAGTACGTGTACAATTTACAGTTAGTGAATCTGATTATTTAAAATATCAAAAACGCACCAAAGTAGGTGAAACAATTACGGATCTTCAATTAATATTATCCGATGGAAGTACACATCCTGAAAAAGGAACCCTGAATTTTTCAGATACTAAAATTGATCCCACAACAGGAACTGTAACTATCGAAGCCCAATTCCCAAATCCTGACGGTACTTTGCGTTCCGGTCAATTTGGAAAAGTCCGCGTTCTAATTCGCACCGAAAAAAATGCAATCGTAATTCCTCAAAAAGCTGTTACCGAAATTCAGGGGCTCTTTCAGGTTTCTATAATTGATGATAAAAACACTATTCAAACCCGAATGGTCGAAGTGGGGCAGAAAATAGGCATTGACTGGATCATCACAAAAGGATTAAAAGCTAATGAAAAAGTAGCCATTATCGGAAATCAGTTTATCCAACCCGGATCAACTGTTACTCCAGTTCCTTATGTTGCCGACAAAGACAAAAAACAGATTGCATCATCTCAAAACGATTAATTATGGATAATTTTTTTGTAAAAAGACCGATAGTCGCCATTGTACTATCCATATTTATCGTGATTATCGGAGGACTCTCAATATTAGGGACACCAATTGCACAATATCCGGAAATTGCGCCGCCTTTGGTACAAGTTACAACCAGTTATAGAGGCGCAAATGCCTTAAATGTTGAACAAGCCGTTGCAACACCAATTGAACAAAAAGTAAATGGAGTTGAAAACATGCTCTACATGCAGTCGACCAATACAGGCGACGGAAGTATGACGCTTAATATAACATTTGATATGGGAACTGATTTGGATATTGCAACAATGCTTACCCAAAACAGAGTTAATGAAGCCACCAACAAACTCCCAAACGATGTAAAAACAACCGGAGTTACAACTAAAAAATCGCTTTCGATGCCTTTGCTGATTGTTTCTCTGTACTCTCCCAACAAAACATTCGATAATAACTTTCTAACCAATTACGCCAATATTAATATTGTCGATGCATTGGCTCGTATTAAAGGAGTTGGAGAAGTTACACTTTATGGAGGAAGTAATTATGCCATGCGTATTTGGGTCAAGCCCGATATCATGTCCAAATACAATCTAACGGTTCCCGACATTATTCAGGCAATAAAAGAACAAAATGCTATTTCGCCCGGAGGAAAATTTGGCGCGCCACCTGCAACAGACAATAATGAATTTACGTATAACGTAACGCTAAAAGATCGTTTAGTAAATCCCGAAGATTTTGAAAATATTATTCTAAAATCAAATATCAACAACCAACAAGTTCGCCTGAAAGATATTGGTACCGTTACTTTAGGAACTGAGAGTTATGCTTCTGTTGCAAGACTAAACGGAAGTCCCGCTGGAACTATCGGAATTAAACAAATGCCGGGTTCCAATGCCTTGGAAGTTGCTGCTAATGTCAAAAAAACAATTGCTCAATTAAGCAAACGCTTTCCACAGGACTTAAAATATCGAGTTTCATTAGATACGACTTTGGCGATTTCTGAGGGAATTAACGAAATTATGCACACTTTATTCGAAGCAATTATATTGGTAATTATAGTAGTTTTTATCTTTTTGCAAAACTGGCGCGCAACTTTGATTCCGTTAGTAACCGTTCCTGTTTCGTTGATTGGAGTTTTCATGCTTTTCCCTTTACTGGGATTTTCGGTAAACGTGCTTTCGCTTTTAGGATTAGTACTCGCCATTGGTATTGTCGTCGATGATGCCATTGTCGTCGTCGAGGCGGTAATGCATCATATCGAGCAGGGAATGTCTCCCAAAGAAGCTACAAATCAGGCGATGAGAGAAGTATCAGGACCAGTAATTGCCATTGCTATTGTATTAACCGCTGTATTTATTCCCGTTGCTTTAACACCCGGGATTACTGGACGACTCTATCAGCAATTTGCCATAACGATTGCCATCTCGGTAATATTTTCCGCTTTAAGCGCCTTAACCTTAAGTCCCGCTTTGTGCTCCTTATTATTAAAACCAAATCAGGAAGCAAAAGGCTGGCTGGGGAAATTCTTTGCCGCTTTCAATCGAAAATTCTCCTCCTTTACAGATAAATACACTGGTTTTTCAGGGTATCTGATTAAAAAAATGGCTCGAAGTTTCATTTTCATCGGAATTCTGATTGGAGCTATTGTTCTCTTGGGAGGAAAAATTCCGGGTGGATTTGTTCCTGAGGAAGATCAGGGTTATATGTTTATCAATATCGAATTGCCTGGTGCTTCGTCTTTAGAAAGAACCAACAAAGTCATCCAAAAAATCGAGCATATCTTATCTAAAAATGATGGCGTTGAATATTATACATCGGTCGCAGGATTCAGTTTGATTAAAAACTCGGTTGCAACCAATAACGGCTTTTTCTTTGTCGCTCTTAAAGAATGGAAAGCACGCAAGCAGGATGTTTTTCAGATTCTAAAGGAAGTGAATGGAAAAGTAGTTTTCGGAATTCCCGAAGCCACTGTCTTTGCTTTTGGTCCTCCGCCAATTACCGGAATCGGAAATGCTGCCGGATTCTCTATGATGCTTCAGGATAAAGAAGGAAATACACCTCAATATCTCTTTGAAAACTCACAGCGATTTATGGCCGAAGCGAGGAAACGACCGGAAATTGGAACAATTCGAACGACCTTTAATCCAAACGTACCGCAAATTAGTTTAGATATTGATCGTGAAAAAGTATCGGAACTTGGACTTGCTCTTTCCGATGTCAATATCGC
Organism: Flavobacterium pectinovorum; assembly: GCF_006438875.1. Lineage (GTDB taxonomy): Bacteria > Bacteroidota > Bacteroidia > Flavobacteriales > Flavobacteriaceae > Flavobacterium > Flavobacterium pectinovorum_A. The sequence continues at coordinate 71,685 of NZ_RCZH01000025.1, read as the reverse complement.
TATTGGCGCCAGTTTAGGAGGTCAATATATTAATGAGTTTAATAAATTCGGACGTCAATATATCGTATTGCTCCAGGCAGATCCAAGTTTTACGGTAAATCCCGAGGATATTAATAAAATATTTGTCCGAAGTAAAAGCGGCAAAATGATTCCAATTTCGAGTATTGCCACCATTCGGAAAGAAAGCGGACCAGAGTTTACAACCCGATTTAATTTGTATCGAGCGGCCGAAATTGGAGGAACACCTGCTCCCGGATTCACCTCAGCACAAGCGATGACCGCTTTACAGGAAACCGCAGATAAAGTTTTGCCAGCTGCTATGAGCTACGAGTGGGCGAATATGAGTTATCAGGAAAAACAAGCCGAAGGAAAAGGAAATACTGTTTTTATCATGGCACTAATCTTTGTGTTTTTAATTCTGGCGGCACAATACGAAAGCTGGAAACTTCCGTTTAGTGTACTATTGGGAACTCCATTTGCCGTTTTTGGTGCTTTTCTAGGATTGTATATCTGCCGATTTTTTAGTCCGGATTATGTCAACAATGTATTTGCACAAATTGGTCTCGTAATGCTTATTGGTCTTGCAGCCAAGAATGCCATTTTGATTGTAGAATTTGCCAAAGAACAATATGAAAAAGGAATGCCGGTTAAAGAAGCTGCGTTGTATGCGGCAAAACTCCGTTTCCGTCCAATCCTTATGACTGCTTTTGCTTTTATTTTAGGAGTTGTTCCTTTGCTAACGGCAAGTGGAGCCGGAGCTCAAGCCAGAAAAGTTATGGGATTAACCGTTTTTAGCGGTATGCTCGTCGCCACCATTTTAGGAGTATGTTTGATACCGGTGTTATTTGTTTTTATTGAAACTTTTGGTAAAAAACCTTCAAAGGAAATTGATGAAACTAAAAAGGAAGAACCATGAAAAATCTAAAATTAATTGTAGCAGTTCTTTTGATAGCTGTTTTCCCTTTTGGATGTATGGTTGGACCAAAATACGTCAAACCGGAACAACCCAAACCAGAAAGTTTCCTATATGGCGATCATACTACTGATACTACGGCATCAGTACGAATGATAAAATGGTCCACACTTTTTAATGATCCCGTTTTAATTGGATTAATCGAAAAAGGCATTCAAAACAATTTTGATTTACAAATAGCCATTTCACGTCTGGAACAAGCCAAAGCCAATTTAGGAGTGGCAAAAGCCGATTTATATCCTGCTTTTCAATACTCTGGACAGGTAAATACTGCAGAAACTTTTATGCAGCCTAATTCGGCATTTGCCAATATGTCCTGGGAACTGGATTTTTGGGGCAAATATCGCCATCAAAGCAAAGCTTTTCAAGCAGAACTGTTAGCCTCTGACGAAGCCCGAAAAGTCGTTCTTTCTGATGTGATAAGCAATATTGCTATTTCGTATTTTGAATTGCGTGATTTTGACAATCAGTTAGAGATTACCATTCACACATTAGAAACCAGACAAAAAGCGTATGATATTATTAACGAACGTTTTAAAAGTGGTTACGTAGCCGAATTAGATAAAGTGCAAATCGAACAGCAAGTAGCGATTGCCGAAGCCAATATTCCTGCTATAAAAAGGCAAATTACAGCTCTTGAAAATTCTATTTCGATTCTAATCGGGAAAGTTCCGGGACCTATTGAACGTGGAAAAACGAATAGCGAATTATTGATCATGACTACTTTTCCAACATCAGTTCCATCAGCATTATTAGAAAACAGACCTGATGTAAAAGCTGCCGAATTTTTGTACCAATCAGCAAATGAAAGAATTGGAGTTGCACAAGCAATGCGTTACCCGTCTTTTAATATTGCTGCTCTTGCAGGATTCACCAGTGTTATGGTTGGTGATTTGTTTGACAGCGGTTCTTATCTTCAAAATGCGGGAGCCGGAGTTACAGGTCCAATTTTCAACTTCGGAAAAAACAAACGCCGTGTTGATGTAAACCGTCAAATCGCCATAGAGCGTAAACTGACTTTTCAAAGAGCTTATCTAACCGCTATCTCCGAAGTAGAAAATTCATTGCAAAATGTGGCGATGTATAAAGAGGAATGGGCCGCTAGAAACAGACAAGTTATCGCCGCTCAAACTAATTATGATTTATCAAACGCAAGATATTACAATGGTTACGTTTCGTATCTTGAAGTTCTGGATGCACAAAGATCATTATTTGAAGCACAATTAAGCCTTTCTCAATTAACGCAAAAACAACTAAGTTCAATGATTCAATTGTATAAAGCTTTAGGCGGAGGATGGTTCTAAAGATGCAAAAATTCAGGTTGTTAAGGTTCAAAGCAACAAAGGTTCAAAGGTTTTAAAATAGGTTCTCGACTTCGCTCGAACTGACAAAAAACAGAAAAGCATCAGCTGTAGAGCTGATGCTTTTCTGTTTTTAAATCTTTGTCCCTTTGAACCTTTGTTGCTTTGAGCCTAGAATTAACAAAACTCGTTAAACGCATCTTGCAAGTTCTCAGCGATTAATTCCGCTGGACGACCTTCGATGTGGTGACGCTCTAACATGTGAACTAATTCTCCGTTTTTGAACAAAGCCATAGATGGCGATGATGGAGGAAAAGGAAACATATGTTGTCTTGCAGCATCAACAGCTTCTTTGTCAACACCAGCAAAAACAGTAATTAAGTGATCTGGTTTTTTAGCTCCTTCTAAACTCATTTTAGCTCCCGGACGTGCGTTTCTTGCAGCACAACCACAAACAGAGTTTACAACTACTAAGGTGGTACCTTCAGCTTTGATAGCATTATCTACAGCGTCGGCACTATGTAAATCTTGAAAACCTGCAGCAGTCAATTCAGCTTGCATTGGTTTTACCATTTCTTCTGGATACATATTTTTATCTTTTAAATTTTACTTTTGATCTGCAAAGTTACAAAGTTTACTTGCAACTACTTAATTTGAAGTATAAAGTTTTGTTATAGTTCGATAATATATTTCAGATAAAACAGAATAGTGTTATATCGCGCGAAGCCTCCTCTATTTCTTGGCTATTTTGAATATGTCTAAAGTGCCATTTTAATTCTCCTGTCTGGAAATTGATAATTGTATTGTTTTAAATGGCTTTTTCTACCTTTTAATTTATGTTTAGTCCCCAAAACAGTTGACTTTTGTTTCTCAGGAATTTCAATAGTTGAAAGATAATTTCCAAAATACTTTTTAAGCACTTTTAGATTATCAACTTCAATAGAATAAATCGTTTTTTTTCCTTCGTGTTTTATTTTAACCAGACTTGCTTTTTTTAACTCCAATAAGTGCTTCGATATTGTGGATTGAGCTAATGGAATCAAATCGACAATTTCGCCACAAGTCCTATTGTCTCTTTTCCATAGAAGAGTCATAATCTGAATTCTTGTTGGATGTCCGAGTGCTTTGCAAATTTCTCCTATTGCTCTTGTTTCGATATCAAAGTTTAAGTGCTTAATAGTTCCCATAGATTTGCCAATTAATTCATTATCGTAAATCAACGATTACATTAGATCTACATAGTTTTCAATCGGCAAATCTAGATATTAAATGACTTTTCAATCGCCACTAGAAGTTCTTAAAACAAAAAGATAAGGTATTTTTACTCGGACAAATCATGGTTTTCAAGACATCAACTATTTTTTACGATAAAAGATTTTTTTTCACAAAAGCAAAGACAAAAACTCAAAAGGTTGCGAAAAAAATTGCACGCAGATTTTACAGATCTAAGCAGATAAGCGCAGATTTTTATTTAGCGTTTTAATAGATAAGAAGAATCAAAACAAATCTGCTTAGATCTGTAAAATCTGCGAGAAATAAGCTTTTTATCTAAATATTACTCGAAACAAAGCCTTGATAAATGGAACTTTAGGACATTTTAAAATCACTTTCAGATCCTCAATTAAAGTAGTTTCTTCATCCAGAAACTTAAAGATCATAGCAGGTTGTCCTTTTCTGAATAAAGAAGAGAATATAGAACTTCCCAATTCGTTATGACGATACAGAATATCCAGAAGCAATAAATCATAAAACCAAAATCGGTTCTTTTTATGAAACATTGTCATTCTGAGCGATCCCGAATTTTCGCGAGAAAAATCATTTAGCAGAAACTCCACTAATTCAGAAGATTTTTTATCCGAATTTCTAAATGTAAAACCTGTACTTGCTTTTGTCCATCCACCGACAGTACCAATATTCAGTACTCTTTTTGTGTTTTTCTTCCAAAAAGGATAAGACGTCATTGGAATACTTCCTTGCTCCTTTTCCAGAATTTCAAAATTCTTTGTTCCGAGTTTCTCCAAATAAATCTGAATTTCGTTTTCATATTCTTCTTTTGGAAGAAGATCTTCTGAGAACAAAGTATATTCAACCAAAGCTTCGGTTTTCGAAGTGGGCAAAACGTACATGAAACGGGTATTTCCTCTTTGTTCTACTGAAAAATCCATGAAAGTAGCCTCTTCAGGATTGAAGACTTCATTTTCGGTTTTCACAAACCAACCTGTAAAATGCTGTTGCAAAACCGGATATTTAGTCTGGCTTAAAGCAAAAGCTTTGGTATAAATACTATTGAATAAATAATCACAAGTATATCTATTCTCTTCGGTTCCAACAAAAACATGCGTTTCGAGTTCGTTAATATCCGTTACTTTTTCATTTAGAAAAGTAATATCCGAATGTTTTGAAAGTTCCTCAAACACAAAATTATAAAAATCTAAACCTCGAATTTGATTGTATTGATAAGGCTTCAACGCTAAATCACGTTTAAAATTTTCATCAGCAAATAAAGCTGAATTCCATTTTTTAGAAATAACAGAATCCCAACTTGTTTCCTCTTTTGTCCAAAAACACCAGGTTCTATCATTGGTTTTCTTTACATCCTGGTCTAAAAGTAAAATTGATCTATTAGTAAATTTACCAGAAAGCACCATTTTATAAACGGTCATCAAAGCAGACAAACCTGATCCCGTAAAGATATAATTGAAGTGTTTTATTTGCGAAGAAGTCATTTTCAAAAATAAGAAATTTTATTCTTTCAGTTTTTCTAAAAGTAGTTTAAAATCTTTCGGATTGAGATAATTGCTGTATTGCATAATGATTTCGTTCTTTTCATTCAAAACACATAAAACCGGATATACAATTTGGTTGTTCATAGTTCCTAATTGCAAAGCCAATTCATGAACGCCAACATTATTTCCTGAAGGCTGGTATTTAAAAACTTGATTGTTAAATATAATATCTCGTTTTTCCTCCCCATTCAAATCAACAAAATAGAAATTGAAGTTCAGATCTTCTATAATTTCCTGATTTTTGAAGGTTGTGTTTTTCATACTTTGGCAAAATTTGCACCAATCTGTATGGATAAAAACAATTATTTTTCGTTTTTGAATTTGCTGCAAACTATCGATTGCCTCAAACGATCTGCTTTTTAACTGGCAAAATCCTGTTGAAGTAATTCCTAAAAGGAAGATAATAATAGTTAGCTTTTTCATTTGTTTATTTTTTTGCCTCAGATTAAAAGGATTTCTCCGGGCTTTTTTTCGCCACGAATTTCACGAATTCACACAAATTAAATTCGTGATAATTCGTGAAATTCGTGGCGAAAAATAATCACAATTACCACAAAAAAACCAGTGATAACCTGTTTAATCCGTGTAATCGTGTGCCATTAAGTAAGCCGAAAAAATCATTTTTAATCTGTGAAATCTGTGGCATTACTCTTTTATCGCAGCGTATATCTCAAACCAAAAAAACCGCGAATTGTCTGGTTTTGTCCGTAAACATAAGTAGTGTCAAATGTCAAACCATATGGATTATCCAATGTATCCACTATTTGACCTTTTGGAACTACTTTACCATGAATACCAACTGCGGTTCCATCTGAAGTTTGCACATTTTTATCAAAAGGATCATTGGTTCTCGAAATCAAAAACGGATTATTCTGCTTAGGCGTAAAGTTCAGCAAATTTTTGATTCCGCCATAAAGCTCAAAATTTTTCCAACCGATAAAGGTAAATTGAATATTCTGAATGCTATACCAAGGCGATTTCGGGCTTCTTGGATCGTATTCGCTTAGTAAAGGCAAATTCATTGGGCTGTAAACATTTCCGGTATAATCCAGCAACAAATTCCAAGGTTCTATTTTATACGAAACGCTCCAGGTTGCGGTGAAATTTTCGGTTAAAAACGGTCTTTCTGAAACTCCGTTTTCGACATTTTTATTATCTAAAATTGTCGCTCCCAAAATCATTTTTAATCCTGTTGGAAAATTGACATCAATATTGGTACTGATTCCCTGACTTATTGCGTAACCATTGATATTATCGTAGATGATTTTATTTGGATCTGTTTCATAATCAGAAATGATTTTATTACTGAATCTTGTATAAAAAGCCGTCGTTTCAATTCCGATAAAAGTTCCGTTTGTAAAGTTTATTTTCTGGATATAATTCAGATTCGCATTTATAGATTGCTCCGGTTTCAGATCGTTTTTCAATACAACATCTCTGGAACCTGTAAGTGCTGCGTGATCTTCGGTAAATAAATTCACAACACGAAAACCGGTTCCGGCGTTGAGTCTAAAAATAGTGTTGTCGCTTTTCTTCCATCGATAAGCAACTCTTGGTGTGTAAATAGAACCATGAATTGAATTGTAATCATAGCGCATTCCTAATAAAACCTGACTCTTTGGCGAAAGCGCAATTTCGTCCTGCACAAAAATTCCCGGTAACCAAGTACTTTCTGCTTCCTTTGTAGCACTGGTATTATCGTCATAATACGAATATCGACTGGCAATTCCCGCAAGGAAATCATTTCGACCTATTTTTTTATCCCAGGTCAATTGCAAAAAACCAATCTTCTGATTTGCGATAAACGACGTTGTTCCGTAACGACTGTCCTGATAATGTACATTTCCAGAGAATGAAAGCATCAGTTTTTCTTCAAAAGGCAATTGATAACTTCCAATTAATTCTCCTCTTTTGGTATAAATACTTTCACCATATATTTCGTCACCACCACGATATTTTTTCTCCCAACGAACATCTCCACCCCAGCGATCTTCGTACATTCCGCGGGCTGCGATCGTAAACAGGCGATTATCATTTCGTAAAAAACTCCATTTATTAAAAACTGAAATCCGCTCTGACAAAGTCACATCTGTAAAGTTGTCTTTGTCTTTATCAATAACCTGATTATAATCGAAGTAATTAATTCCTAAAAGCGTTGTCGATTTTTTAGTTGGATTGAATTTCATTCCCACATCAACATTCGTTTCCAGGTAAGTTGTAGTAAAAACATCTGCGGAAAACAAAGGCGCATTCGTTGGGTTTTTGGTAATAATATTGATTAAACCACCAACGGCTTCACTTCCGTACAAAGAAGAAGCCGGGCCTTTTACGATTTCTATTCGCTCGACCAATGAATTCGGGATTCCGGATAAACCATAAACTGTCGAAAGACTACTCACAATTGGCATTCCGTCAATCAAAACTAAAGTATATGGACCTTCCAATCCGTTTATGTGAATATCTCCCGTATTACAAACACCACAATTAAGTTGAGGACGAACTCCGTTGATGTTTTGAAGCGCTTCGTAAATACTTGGAGTTGGATTTTTCTTGAAGAAAACCGGCGAATAAACCTCAACCGGAACAGCGCTTTCTAATCGTTTCACAGGTTTTAAAGTTCCGGAAACCACTACTTCGTTAAGTTGATTTTCATTATCAGTTAATTCAAAGTCATACGACCGAATTGAATCCTTCACAACTTCGATTTTCCTCTTTAAAGTCTGAAAACCCATTTGAGAAATCTGAATCGCATAATTTCCAATCGCAACATTTTCTAAATTATAATATCCTAAACTATCTGTAACTGTTTTATGTTTTGTTCCTACTAAATGTACGTTTACAAGCCGTAATTTCTGCCCTTCGCCAGATATAAATCCGGACACAGATGTTGTTTCCTGCGCAAACAAGAATTGCAAACTAAATAAAAGCAATATCAAAAATAGTTTTTTCATTATTATAAAATTAAATTTAGACAAAACTAAAAATTAAATTTGACAAATATAGTTTCTAGAGTTAAAAAAAATTAAACACATTTAAATCAATATGTTAGTATTGTAATTTAACCGCAAAGATTTTTTACCGCAAAGGCCGCAGGGTCTAATTTTTATTGTGAATAGAAAACACAAAGTTCACAAAGCTAGATCAACATAAAGCTTTGCGAACTTTGTGTTTCTACAAAACCTCGCTGAAAAAAACTTTGGGCTCTCTGTGGTAAAAAAACTTTGCGGTAAGAACTCCACACACTCCTATGTTTACCAACAGATTAGAAGATTAAGATGTTTTTTTTTTACCACTCCCGATAGCTATCGGGATCACAAATTATCACAAATTAATTCGTGCTGATTCGTGAATTCGCGGCTGATAAACTTTGCGAACTTTGTGTTTTTACAAAACCTCGCTAATAAAAAAACTTTGCGGCCTGTGCGGTAAAAAAACTTTGCGGTAAAGAACTACCCAAAAGACTCATCAATAAGTTCTTTATTGATCATCGCTCCGGCAAAAGAACCCGAAGAAACTGCCATAGCAACAGATCTTGCCTGAATAACACTATCACCGCTCGCAAAAACTCCTGTAATATTGGTTTTCTGAAAAGCATCCACTTTTAGCAAACCTTGTTGAGTTAATTCGCAGCCTAAAACTTCGGGTAAATGACAATGCTGTTCAAAAGGAGATCTCGAGTAAATAGCTTTTACTGCAATTTTTGATTGTTTTTTGAAAACGATATTCTGAATCTTCCCGTTTTCATGTTCAAAAGAATCGATTTCATCTTCAATAATCTCTATTTTATGGTCTTTTAAAATCTGAGTTTCATGATCTGAAAGAGTTGATTTTCCATTTGTCAATACTCTTAAATCTTTTGTCCAGTTAGAAATTAGTTTAGCAAATTCAAATCCCATTTCTCCGTTTGCTATAATTGCCGTTTTCTCTTTCTTAACTTCGTAACCGTGACAATACGGGCAATGCAAAACCGAAATCCCCCAACATTCTGCGAAACCCATTATTTCGGGAAGCAGATCTTTTACTCCGGTTGCAAATAATACTTTTCTGGAAGTAAAACTCAATCCGGATTCGGTCTTAATCTCAAATCCGTTTTCGGTCTTAGTTGCGCTTATCGCTAATCCATTATAAAATTGAACTGTATTATAAAAATCTACCTGCAATTTGGCTTTCGCCGAAATAACTGCAGGTTTTTCACCATCATGTGTAATGAAATTATGAGAATATGGAGTTTGTCTGTTGCAAGGCAAACCACTATCAATAACCAAAACTTGTCGTAAAGAACGACCTAAACTCATTGCTGCTGAAAGTCCACTATAGCTTCCACCAATGATGATAACTTCAAAGTCTTTTTGTTCTATCATAATCTTAATTTAATGATTCTTATTTTTATGTAATTTATAATTCAAAAGATGTCCAATGATCATTCCGATTCCTCCAATGAATATGAGGTCGAGATGAATGTCCAGAAAAAGTTCACTTAAAACACTAATCCAGATTAAAGCCATCGAAATAACAAGAATAGCTGCCACTAAAAGATTTGATTTCTTTATGATTTTCAAAATGGCAAAAGAACCAATGATCGCAAAAACCAAATCAATAAATGGGTTATGACTTAATCCTAATGGCAAAATTGTTAGAAGCGGAAAAACCAAACAATGAACCAAACAAACGGTCGCGCTGGAAATTCCTAAAATATCGTAAAGATGTATGCTTGTTTTCTTCATTTTGAGTACATTTGCTTAATGCAATTTTGTTGCAAATATACACATTAAAATCAATTGCAACATTGTTGCGTTAATATTTTTAATTCTTATAAAAAATGAAAACAACACGTAATACCGCAGCAAAGACAGCCGTTCTAGAGATTTTTGGCAAATCTAAAACCGCTCTGTCCCATACCGAAATTCAAAAAGAACTTAACGATTTATGCGATCGCGTTACTACTTATAGAATCCTCGACCGATTGGTAAATGACGACATTGTACATAAAATTGTAAATCTTGACGGGACGGTAAAGTATGCAAAATGTCATCATCATGCGCAACGCGTACACATTCATAACCACGCTCATTTTAGCTGTGAAAAATGTCTTGAAGTAACTTGTTTAGAAAATGTCAAGCCAAGTTATATCCTCCCGCACAATTATAAAGTCAACGATATAAACTTTACGTTATCAGGATTATGCCCAAAATGTTTTAATTCTAACATTTAAGTTTTAGACAAGCCTAAAAATATTGTTGAGCGAATGTAATTTTTACATACATTTGTTAAAACAACATTTGTACAATGACCAAATCTTTAGAAGAAGTTCATCAATCGGTTGCGACACAGCATAAAAAAACAGGATTCAGGAAAATATTAGCCTTTTTAGGTCCGGCATATTTAGTAAGCGTAGGGTATATGGATCCGGGAAACTGGGCAACAGACATTGCTGGCGGTAGTCAGTTTGGGTATTCTTTGCTTTGGGTTTTGCTAATGAGCAACTTAATGGCTTTGTTACTTCAGAGTTTAAGCGCGCGATTGGGAATTGTTACGCAACGTGATTTAGCTCAGGCTTCTCGAGAAACCTATTCGAAATTTATCAACTACATTTTATACTTTTTAGCGGAAATTGCCATTGCAGCTTGTGATCTTGCCGAAGTTCTGGGAATGGCGATTGGAATTAATTTACTTTTTGATATTCCGTTAATTGAAGGTGTTTTGATTACTGTTTTAGACACTTTCCTATTATTATTCTTAATTAATAAAGGCATCCGAAAAATGGAAGCTTTTATTATCGTTTTGGTCGTAATCATTGGATTTTCTTTCATTTTCGAAATGATTTTTGCTGAACCGGAACTGAACAAAGTAATCTATGGTTTGGTTCCTTCAATTCCAAGTTCTGCTGCTTTATACATTGCAATCGGAATTATTGGTGCAACAGTAATGCCACACAACTTGTATTTGCATTCTTCTTTGGTGCAAACCCGAAAATTCGACCGAACTCCCGCGGGAATTAAACAAGCATTGAAATATAATTTTATCGATTCGACTATTGCTTTAAACTTAGCCTTTTTTGTAAACGCCGCTATTTTAATTTTGGCTGCAGCCACATTCTACAAAAACGGAATGTTTGAAGTTGCCGAAATTCAGGATGCGCATAAATTTCTGGAGCCTTTATTAGGAACTAAATGGGCACCGGTTCTATTTGCGGTTGCTTTGATTGCCGCAGGACAAAGCTCGACTGTAACAGGAACTTTGGCAGGACAAATCGTAATGGAAGGTTATTTGAATTTACGTATTCAGCCTTGGGTTCGCCGAATCATAACACGTTTGATTGCCATTGTTCCAGCTGTTATCGTAATCTTAATTTATGGAGAAAGCGTTACCGGAAAGTTGTTGATTTTGAGTCAGGTAATTTTGAGTTTACAATTAGGTTTCGCCATAATTCCGTTGATTCATTTTGTAAGCGATAAAAGCAAAATGAAAGGGTTCCATATCTCACGGACTACACAAGTTGCTGCCTGGATAATCGCTACTATCATTGTTTCTCTTAATGCCAAATTGGTTTATGATGAAATCAGTTCGTGGTTAGAAAATTCAAATCATCCAACAGTGCTTTGGCTTACGGTTGTTCCGCTTGCTTTTGGATTTCTTGCTTTATTGTTATACATCATTGCGAAGCCTTTTATAGCAAAGGCAAAATCGAATATAGAAAACCATTCTCCTCACCATTTAAAATTACAATACACGCCAAAAGAAAGCTACAGCAAAAAAAACATAGCGATTTCTGTAGATTTTTCTAAAGCCGATGAAGCTGCGCTAAACAATGCCTTTGAATTGGGCGGAATCGACGCGCAATATACCTTAATTCATATTGTTGAAACTGTGGGCGCATTGATGTACGGAGGCAATGTTGACGATCATGAAACAACTATTGACGAAAAATTATTATTAGAATATAAAGATATGCTTTCGCAAAAGGGCTTCAAAATCGAAACCGAACTTGGTTTTGGAAAACCTAACACAGTGATTCCGAAGATTATTAACTTGGGAAATTTTGATGTTCTGGTAATGGGAACCCACGGTCATACTGGCTTAAAAGATATTTTGTTTGGTACAACAGTAGACAAATTGAGACATAAAATTTCAATACCTTTGTTGATTGTTAAAAAATAGTTTTTTTAAAGGGACAAAGGTTCAGGGGTGCAAAGCGACAAAGGTTTAAAAACTATAGGCTATTGAACCTTTAAATCTTTTAAATCTCAAAAAATAGTCCTTTTTAAAGATTCAAAGGGACAAAGATTATAAACTCTGAACCTTTTTTGTTCCTTTGAACCTTTGAACCTCAAAAACAGAGGTACAAAGCGACAAAAGTTTTTTCTCAATCTAAAATCTAAAATCAACAGTCTAAAATCTAAAATCGAATGACTTTCTCAGAAGAAAATTATCTAAAATCGATATATCACCTTACTGCTTCGACTGAAACAGAAGTGAGCACGAATGCTATTGCTGAAATGATGGAAACTAAAGCTTCATCGGTTACGGATATGCTCAAAAAATTGTCAGAGAAAGATTTAGTGAATTATAAAAAATACCAAGGGGTTTCTTTAACAGATAACGGCAAACTAGCCGCAAAAATGATTGTTAGAAAACATCGTTTATGGGAAGTGTTTTTGGTCGAAAAACTGGATTTTAGCTGGGATGAGGTTCACGATATTGCAGAACAGTTAGAACACATCAAATCCGAGCAACTAATTAACCGTTTGGATGATTTTCTGGGAAACCCTACCGAAGATCCACACGGAGATCCAATTCCGGATGCTAATGGAAGAATCGTTAAGATCGAAAAACATTTACTTTCTGAATTAATCGAAAATCAAACCGGAGTTTGTGTAGGGGTTAAAGATACTTCTTCAGAATTCCTGAAATATTTGGACAAACAGGAAATTGCATTGGGTTCGCAAATTGAACTTTTGTATAAAGAATCTTTTGATTTATCTGTTAAGATTAAAATTGATGGCAGAGAATTGTCTATTTCGAATAAAATAGCTTCGAATTTGTTTGTGAAGCTGGTTTAGGGTTATTCCGCGGAGATTCACGGAGGATTGCACAGAGATTCACGAAGATTCTATTCTTTTGTCAGACAGAGCGGGTATTCTAGCCCCGATAGTAGTGAAAATCCTTTTGTGGCGGGGTTCGCCACAAAAGATTGAAACGGATAGCGGGATTAGCTCCTAAAACAAATTATAATCATTAAACTATCCCCTTCTCGATCATTTCCAGCATTACAGGAGATGCATTTTTAAACGTTGGTTCCTGCTCAACAATACTTCCTGCATTCTTTTTGTTTACTTTGAAAGTCACATCATTAACAGTAGTAAATAACAAAGCTGTCAAAAACGGATTTTTAATATAGGTTCCTAAAACTAATAACGCTTCGTCTAAAGGGTGAATGCTTTCTAGTTCTTCGGTTTTGTAGCGTGTTGTTAACGAAATCGAATAGGTATTGTCTTCGTTTAAAACTAAACGGAAATAGATGTTCTTGATTTCGGTATCGCCAATGGTTTTTGCTAAAGTTAATTTGGCAAAAGTACCGGCTTGAATGCTTTCTTTGACGCGTTCGCAAAAAAGAGCAAATATAGGTTCGTATGACATGATTTTTATTTTTTAGTTGCTATCCCGAAGCTTCGGGACTAAGATGCTAAGTCACTAAGTTTTTAATTACTTTGAACAGTTTTGTGCTATTTTACCACAGAGCTGCACTAAGTTTTTTGCAGAGTTACACAAAGCTTTGCTTAAAATTTTCTTTGTGTTACTCTGTGTTATAACTTATTTCCCTGTAAATTCTGCTTTGCGTTTTTCTAAGAATGCAGTTGTTCCTTCTTTAAAATCCTGAGTTCCGAAACATTTTCCGAATGATTTTATCTCGGTATCAAAACCGTTTTTACCGTCAGTATAATTGGCATTGATTGCTTTTATCGCTTTGCTTATTGCAAAAGGAGCATTTTTAATGATTTTTTGCGCAATTCCGTTTGCAAATTCAAGAAGTTCAGCTTGCGGCACCACATGATTTACAAGACCGAATTGTTTTGCCTCATCAGCAGAAACCATTGCTGCGGTCATGATCATTTCCATCGCACGACCTTTACCTACTAATTGTGGCAAACGCTGTGTTCCTCCGTAACCCGGAATCAAACCTAAAGTTACTTCGGGTAATCCCATTTTGGCATTGTCTGATGCTACTCTAAAATGACAAGCCATTGCCAGTTCTAATCCGCCTCCAAGAGCAAAACCATTTACGGCAGCAATTACAGGTTTCTTTAAATTTTCGATAAAATCAAATAAGCTTTCTTGTCCTTCAGCGGCTAATTGTGCGCCTTCGATAATAGTATAATTTGCAAATTCCGAAATATCGGCTCCGGCAACAAATGCTTTTTCGCCACTTCCGGTGATTATAATAACACGAACATCATCATTTTTACCCAATAATTTAATTGCTTTACTCAAGTCGCTGATCGTAGCTTTGTTTAACGCATTTAATTTTGTCGGACGATTAATGGTTACGGTTGCAATTTTTTCTTCAATCGAGATTAAAAGATTTTCGTAGTTCATGACGCTGGTTTTATGAGTTTGTGATAGGCAAAGAAACTCTAAATGTGGTTCCTTTTCCGTAAGTTGATTCAAAGGTAATTGTTCCTTTGTAATTTTCTATGATGTTTTTTATAATTCCGAGTCCAAGTCCCATTCCACTAGTTTTAGTGGTGAATTTTGGTTCGAATATTCTACTGATATCCAATTTCTGGATTCCGATACCGTTGTCTTTTACCGCAATTTCAACATTGTTGTTTCTGCGTTTTACCGTAACAACAATAGATTTATGAAACTGACTTTCGGGAATCGCCTGAGTTGCATTTTTAACCAAATTCGTAATCACACGAATCAATTGCGTACGATCCATTTTGGAGATGATTTCTTCCTCTTCGCTTTCGAAAACAATATAATCTTCGTTGAAAATATCCAACGCCAATTCAACAACTTCCACCACATTTAAGGTTTCGTTTTGCTGTGCGGGCATTGAAGCAAAATTCGAAAACGCCGAAGCTACCGCCGTCATCGTATCAATTTGCTGAATTAAGGTTTCGGAATAATCGTTTAATTTCTGTTTTACGTCAGGAGCTGTCGGATCAAACTTTCGTTGAAAACTCTGAACCGTTAACCTCATCGGCGTAAGCGGATTTTTAATTTCGTGCGCCACTTGTTTCGCCATTTCGCGCCAAGCTTCTTCACGCTCACTTTGTGCCAGTTTTATAGCGCTGGTTTCTAGTTTATCCACCATTCCGTTATAAGCTTTTATCAAAAAGTTGACTTCTTTGCTATTAGCTTCTAAAACAATCTTCTCGTTTTTCTGATCTAAATTGGTTTCTTCTAAACGATCTGAAATGGTTTTCAGTGATTTTGTAATATAAGTCGAAAGGAAATAAGCTAATGCAAAAGCCACAACCAACATAAATGAATATACCTGACTTAACCGAATCAGGAAAGTATTCAATTCGTTGTCATAATAACCATCATCTTCTAAATAAGGAAGATTTAAAATCCCAAGTGGTTTAAATTTTTCGTCTTTAATTAAACTATACGAAGATCGATTTTTGACTCCATCGATGGTTTTAATATCTACAAAACGCTTTTCGATCGAAGAACGCACTAGTTTCAGAATATAATCTGGAACCGGCGGCGCTACTTTATCAACCGCAAAGGATTCTTTGGATGATTTTAGCAATTTCCCGTCAAGGCTGTAAATATTGATTTCGATTTTGTGAATCTGTGCTAATTCGTGGATTTTATCTTTAAAGATTAAATCCAGATTCGCTGTTTTTAAAGGATAAGTCGTCGTAGAAAGCACATAATTGATATGTTCTTTTACTGCATTTTCTTTTCGCTCGAGACGTTCCTGATGATATTCTTTGGCTTCATTCTTAAACTGAATTATCGATATGGAAGCCAATAAAAAAGATGCCACAACAATCAATACAATCATCGAAAGGAATATCCTAACACGAAGAGAAAGCATCGACATTTTGAAGTTGTTAAACATAAATTTTCTTTTTCAGTCGCAGTCGCAGTTTTCAGCGACAGATTAGAAACTGTGACTGAAAACTGAGACTGAATACTATTTTCTCTCGCGAATACGTTTATAAAATCGGAAACCAAGCATTATTATAATTGAGAATAAAAAGATTCCAATTACGCCGAAAATCCAGTTGATGGCACTTTTTACAATTATTAAAAAAACTACAGCAAATAGTATAATTGTTGCACCTTCATTCCATAAACGCATAAAATTGTTAGAATATTTTACCTCATCATTCTGTAATTGCTTAAAAATCTGATGACATTTTGCATGATATAAGTACAGTGCAAAAACGAAACCAAATTTAACCTGCATATAATCCAAATATA
Source organism: Flavobacterium pectinovorum (assembly GCF_006438875.1). Taxonomy (GTDB): domain Bacteria; phylum Bacteroidota; class Bacteroidia; order Flavobacteriales; family Flavobacteriaceae; genus Flavobacterium; species Flavobacterium pectinovorum_A. The sequence continues at coordinate 55,183 of NZ_RCZH01000025.1, read as the reverse complement.
TTAATCCAGGATTGAGATACAATAAACTAAAAGCAAAAATACTTGCCAAAATTGCTGATGGCCACGTAATAATATACCACAAACGATACGTCATTATTTTGTATTGTGCTTGTAAAATTTCCTTTTCAGGAGATGGTTTTTCGTTGGCTTCAATTTGGTACACAAACAAACGCACAATATAAAACAAACCTGCAAACCAAGTTATTACAAAAATAAGATGCAGTGATTTTAAGTAGTTATAATATTCCATACTTTTTGTTTCAAGTTTGAGGTTTCAGGTTTTTTTTAAAGTTGATTTTTACGCAACAATCTTTGTTCTTTACTCTTTACTCTATTTTCTATTTAGCCCAATTATTAATCCAATTCCCAACTGTATGACACCACTCATCATCATCGTTCAAACACGGAATTGCTAAGAAATTTTCACCTCCTTTTGCTTCGAAATCTTCTTTGGCGCGCATAGCGATTTCTTCAAGGGTTTCTAAACAATCCGAGACGAAAGCTGGAGTTACAACCGCCAGATTCTTGATTCCTTTTGCTGGCATATTATCAATTTCAACATCAGTATAAGGCTCTAACCATTTGTCTCCCGCTAAACGAGATTGAAAAGTAAGACTGTATTTATCTTCAGGAAGTCCTAATAATTTAACGACTTGTTTTGTAGTTTCATAACATTGATGACGGTAACAAAAATCGTGCGCCGATGAAGGTGTGTTACAACAAGAACCATCAATTTTGCAATGTGATTTGGTTACATCGGTTTTGCGAATATGACGCTCGGGAATACCATGATACGAAAACAATAAATGATCATAATCAAAACCCACTAAATGTTTCTGAATTGAGTCTGCCAGATTCTTGATATAATCCGGTTTATTATAAAACGCAGGAACATCAGTAAAAGTCATTTGTGGAAATTCCTTTTTACGGATTTCTTCGGCTTTCACTAAAATAGTCAAAGTAGAAGCCATTGCATATTGTGGATATAACGGAAAAAGCAACACTTCGGTAACTCCTTTATCGTGCAATTCCTGAAGTCCTTTTTCGATCGTCATACTTCCGTAACGCATTGCCAATGAAACCGGAACATTTACTAATGGTTGAACTTTCTTTTGCATTCTTTCAGAAAGAACTACTAACGGAGAACCTTCTTCCCACCAAATTTTCGCGTAAGCGTGCGCTGATTCTTCTGGTCTTTTTCTTAAAATAATTCCACGAACTAAAAAAGCTCTTAACAAATACGGAACATCAATCACGTATTTATCCATTAAAAATTCGTCTAAATATGGTTTTACATCTTTTGTAGTTGGACTTTCTGGAGATCCTAAGTTTACTAATAATACGCCTTTCATTTATTCTTTGCTTTAGGCTTTAAGCTCTTGGCTTTAAGCTTTGTTTTTAATTTTTGTCAAAAGTAGAACTTGTTACTTTTTAGAAATATGATAATTATTACTTTTTATTTATACTCTGATTTGTAAAATTGATTTGCTCCTTCTCCTGATCTTTTCTTTTTTGTTTGTCTACTGTCAAACATTCAATTTCTCCATTTTCTATATTGACAAAGGCAATACTGTTTTTTCCAAAAGAAACTTTTAATGTTCCACTTCTTATAAAAATAGAATTAATTTCAACTTTACTTTTCCCACACTTTTTAACAACATCAGCTTTCCATTTAATAGTTTCATTTTGAATTGCTATCAAGATTTCACTTTTCTTTTCTATATAAAAAGTTATTCCTCCTGAATACTCCATTCCTTCTAATTTCGTCAACTTATAATAATCAATTTTCGAAATTTCCTGAGCGCTCGTGTTTTGAAATCCCAACAGAACGAGAAGTGTAAGAAAAACAACATTTTTCATCAATTTAGACATTCGTATTAATTGACATCAGGTATTTCTTTGGAGTTGTGGCAAACTTTTTCTTGAACGCCGCAATAAAATGACTTCCGGTACTATAGCCTATTTTCAATCCTACTTCGTTTACATTATAAGATCCGCTGTCGAGAAGTTTTCGGGCGAAATCCATTTTATAATCAAATAGAAAACCATAAACCGTATCGCCGTAAATTTGCTTGAAACCCATTTTAAGTTTCTTCAAATTCAAACCTATTTCATCTGCCAACTCTTGTAATCCTGGCGGTTCAGCCATATTGGCGATGATAATTTCTTTGGCTTTTCTAATCTTCAGAACGTTATCTTCATCAATCAAAAACGGACATTGTTCTGCGTTTGGATCTTCGGTTCTGTTAAAATATAAACTCAGTAATTCATATCCTTTTCCTTTATAATAAAGATTTTTTATGGACGGATGTAAGTTATAATGAAATAGTTGACTCAAAACAATTGCCATAGACGGACTTATATTTCCTTCGTTATAATACTTTTTGTCCTTATTGTCCGGACTTAAGAAAGTAATATAATCTGCTTCGGCAGAAAACAACGCGTGAAATTTCTTAATAGAAACAATTACCGAAATCACCCACGAATTTGGAGCCAACTCTAAATTGAGTGGTAATTCTTTCTGTGGATTGTACAAAAGCAACGATTTTTCTTCTTTCAAATCTAAAGCGTAACTGCCTTGATTAAACAAGAATTTGGCATTGCCTTTTATCCCGAAGTGAAACTGTATCAGCCCACTACCAACTTCATGCTGCCCGAAAAAAGGTTCCGGACTGTCGTTTTGAAAACGGATAAGCGTAAAGTCGTCTTCAATTTTTATAATTTCCTGAGAACTCATAGCGATATTTTTTTTAGATAAAAATCAAAGCTAACACAGAATGTTATTTAGAATCACTCTAAACAAATCAATTCAAACAACTTGATTTTGCTACAAAAATACTTCTTTTTGAATAAAAACAGACGTTTAGAAACAAAAAAACATATAGCGACACAAATAGTACTTTGAGCGTTACTTTTGTAAACACTATAATGATAATTTTGTTGCACTTTTATGAAAGTGAATTTATGGAAAACAATAACGTACCGAAACACCTATATTTTTACTCAGTTGGTCTGAGTTATAAAAAAGCTGATGCTGAGGTCAGAGGTCAATTTAGTTTGGATGCAGTTGCCAAAACACGTTTACTGGAACAAGCTAAAACAGAAGGAATAGAAAGTCTAATTGTTACTTCGACTTGCAACAGAACCGAGATCTACGGTTTTGCCGAACACCCTTTTCAATTAATAAAGCTAATTTGCGATAATAGCAATGGATCTGTGGATGCTTTTCAAAAAGTAGGATTCGTTTATAAAAATCAGGAAGCAATTAATCATATGTTTCGTGTTGGAACTGGTTTAGACAGTCAAATCTTAGGCGATTTTGAAATTATATCCCAAATCAAGACAAGTTTTGCTCATTCTAAATCTATGAATTTATCAAATGCTTTCTTAGAAAGATTAGTAAACGCGGTGATTCAGGCAAGTAAAAAAATCAAAAACGAAACAGAAATCAGTTCTGGAGCGACTTCGGTTTCTTTTGCGTCGGTACAATACATTATCAAAAATGTAGAAGATATCGGTAATAAAAACATTTTACTTTTCGGAACAGGAAAAATCGGAAGAAATACTTGCGAAAATCTTGTAAAACATACTAAAAACGAACATATCACCTTAATAAACCGAACTAAAGATAAAGCTGAGAAATTAGCAGGAAAACTAAATTTGATTGTTAAGGATTATTCAGAGTTACACTTGGAACTTCAAAAAGCTGATCTAGTTGTCGTTGCAACGGGCGCTCAAAACCCAACGGTTGACAAAGCAATCCTGAATCTAAAAAAACCTTTATTGATTTTAGATTTGTCGATTCCGAAGAACGTTCATGAAAATGTAGAAGACTTAGAAGGTGTAACGTTGATTCACATGGATTATTTGTCGCAATTGACAGATGAAACTCTTGAAAACAGAAAATTACACATTCCTGCTGCCGAAGCAATTATCGAAGAAGTAAAAGAGGAATTTGTTATCTGGACAAAAGGAAGAAAATTTGCTCCAACTATAAATGCTTTGAAAGAAAAACTGAATGCTATTAAAGTTTCGGAATTAGATTTTCAAAGTAAAAAAATTGCAGATTTCAACGAAGCTCAAGCTGAAATCATCAGTAACAGAATCATTCAAAAAATCACTACACATTTTGCAAACCACTTAAAAGACGACGATACCATGGTTGATGAAAGCATCGAATGGATTGAAAAAGTCTTCAAAATAAAAGCATCCTAGTTTTTTACCATTAAGATATTAAGTTAATTAAGCTTTGCGGTTAAAAACATGACAATCTATTAGGCATATAAGAGAATTAAGCGTTATCCTTTTTACAAGAAGCTGCCTTAATAAACTTAATATCTTAATGGTAAAAAGAATAAAAAGTTCTATGACAAAAAAAGAGGTAACACAATTAGCATATGAAATAACAGGTTTTGCTATAAAAGTGCATAAAGCTTTGGGACCTGGACTTTTAGAAAGCATTTATGAACAATGCCTCAAATACGAATTAGAACAAAATGGATATGAGGTCAAACAACAATTAGTAGTTAAAATAGATTATTACGACCTTGAATTAGAATCTGATTTAAGAATTGATTTACTTGTAAATGACTGTGTAGTTGTTGAACTAAAAACAATAGAAAATCTTTTACCAATTCACGAAGCACAATTACTAACATACATGAAATTATTGCAAAGACCTCAAGGCTTGTTAATTAACTTTAATACTCTCAACATAACAAAATCAATGAAACCACTTGTAAATGATCATTTTGCAAGATTAATAGATCAATAACTTAAATTAAACATAGTTTAATAAAAAAGTAATTGAACCATTAAGAGATTAAGAAAAATTAAGCAAAGCATGCTTAATCAACTTAATGATAAAAAATTCAACACAATGCTTAATTACCTTAATATCTTAATGGTAAAAAAACAAAAAAACTTGGTTTTAAATAAATAATGGCTGAAAAAACAATTAGAATTGGAACTCGCGATAGCGAATTGGCACTTTGGCAAGCACATACTGTCGAAAAGAAACTAAATGATTTAGGGTACAAAACCTCAATTGTTGCGGTAAAATCACAAGGCGATATTATTCTTGACAAACCGTTGTACGAACTTGGAATCACTGGAATTTTTACCAAAACATTAGATATTGCTATGATTAATGGTGATATTGATATTGCGGTTCATTCTATGAAAGATGTTCCTACGGCTTTACCAAAAGGAATTGTGCAGGCAGCCGTTTTAGAAAGAGCGAATGTTCTGGATATTTTAGTTCATAAAGGAAATCCTGATTTTACGAATCCAAGTACTATTGCAACCGGAAGTTTACGTCGCCAGGCGCAATGGTTCAATAAATACCCAAATCATACGGTGGTTGATTTACGTGGAAACGTAAACACGCGCATGCAAAAATTACAAGATAATAACTGGGATGGAGCTGTTTTTGCCGCTGCAGGTTTGGAGCGCATTAACCTAAAACCGGGAAATTATATAGATTTAGACTGGATGATTCCTGCGCCTGCACAAGGAGCAATGCTAGTGGTGGCGATGGAAAATGACAATTATACGCTCGATGCACTTTCGCAATTAAACCATATCGAAACTGAAATTTGTACTTATATCGAACGTCAATTTTTAAGAACGCTGGAAGGCGGTTGTACCGCGCCAATCGGGGCTTTGGTGAAATATAACGAAGATGAAGACACTTTACACTTTCAAGGTGTTTTACTTTCTGTTGATGGAAAACAAAAACTTGAAGTCGACAAAACAGTTGACATTGCAGAATGGAAAAAATTAGGATTCTTCGCCGCTCAGGAAATCCTGAACAATGGCGGAGCCGAATTAATGGCATCTATTAAAGAATCTTTAAAAAAATAATGAGTAAATCAATTCAAATATTATCTACAAAAAAGCTTTCGGGCGAACAAAAACAAGCATTGGTAAAAGCCAATATTGAAGTTCACGAAGCAGATTTCATTCAAACGCAAAATAAATCTTTCGAATTAAAAGACCTCAACGAAAATTTGATTTTCACAAGTCAAAATGCCGTTCACAGCGTTTTATCAGATCCTAAATCTGAACAATTAAAAAACAAGAACGTATTTTGTGTTGGTTTAAAAACCAAGATCCTTTTGTCTGAAAGTGGCTTTAATGTTGTCGCTTACACAGGTTATGCGTCAGATTTAGCCGAAATTATCACTTTGATTTATCGCAGTGAAAGCTTTACGTTTTTCAGTGGAAACCTTCGTAGAGAAACTTTACCAAAAGCTTTGAAAGATGCCGATGTTAAACTAAATGAAATTCAGGTTTATGATACTTCATTAACGCCTCAGAAAATAAAAACTGCCGTTGATGGCATCTTATTTTTTAGTCCATCCGGCGTTGAAAGTTATTTGAAAGACAATACTATTAAGAAAGAAAAGTGCTTTTGCATTGGAGAAACCACAGCCGAAGCTTTAGATAAAATTACAAAAAACATCATTATTGCTGATCAGCCAACGGTCGAAGACGTAATCGAAGATGTAATTGAAGAATATAAATAACGAACAAGATTTCCTGCAAGGTTTCCAAAACCTTGTAGGTATAAATTAATCAACAACAATACCTACAAGGTTCTGGAAACCTTGCAGAATAAACAAATAAGAAATGTTAAAAAACGACCTATTTTTAAAAGCATTAAAAGGAGAAACTGTTCAACGTCCGCCAGTATGGATGATGCGTCAAGCTGGAAGATATTTACCTGAATTTATCGCTTTGCGTGATAAATATGATTTCTTTACCCGTTGTCAGACTCCGGAATTGGCAGCAGAAATCACCGTTCAGCCTATTCGCAGAATTGCTCCGGATGCAGCGATTTTATTCTCAGATATTCTAGTTGTTCCGCAAGCAATGGGAATCGAAGTTTTGATGAAAGAGAATTTTGGTCCGTTTTTACCAAATCCAATTCGTTCATTGGCTGATGTTCACAGAGTTTACGTTCCGGATATTCAGGAAAGTTTGGGTTACGTAATGGATGCTATTAAATTGACCAAAGAAATGCTGAACGACGAAGTGCCTTTAATTGGTTTCGCTGGTTCGCCTTGGACAATCTTCTGTTATGCTGTTGAAGGAAAAGGTTCTAAAAGTTTTGATACTGCAAAAGGTTTCGCTTTTTCAAACCCGGCTGCAGCACATACATTATTACAAAAAATCACAGATACTACCATTTTATATTTAAAAGAAAAAGTAAAAGCAGGAGTTGATGCTGTTCAGATTTTTGATTCTTGGGGAGGAATGCTTTCTCCGGTTGATTATCAGGAATTCTCATGGAAGTATATCAATCAAATCGTTGAAGCTTTGGCAGATCATGCTCCGGTTATTGTTTTCGGAAAAGGATGTTGGTTTGCTCTTGGCGAAATGGGTAAAAGTAGAGCGTCTGCTCTTGGTGTAGACTGGACATGTTCCCCTAGAAATGCTCGTTATTTGTCTGGTGGAAATATTACGTTACAAGGAAATTTTGATCCGTCAAGATTACTTTCTCCAATTCCAACTATCAAAAAAATGGTTCACGAAATGATCGACGAATTCGGAAAAGATAAATATATCGTAAATTTAGGTCATGGAATTTTACCAAATATTCCTGTAGACCATGCAAAAGCGTTTATCGACGCGGTTAAGGAATACGGGAATTAATATGCAGTTTTCAGTCGCAGTTTTCAGTCTCTACTTTAAAACTGAAAACTGCGACCGAGACTGAAAACTCAAAATCATGCTAAACAAAGGCCTTAGAGACGAAGAAAGTATCAGAATAGAGAATACTCTAAGAACTTTGCATGCACTTATTTTTGTTCCTAAATTTTGGAATGCCGAAGACATAAGTCTTATAGATGAGCAACTAAAAAGTTTTGGATTAAGCTTACAGAGAACTATTGAAATACCAGAAGAAGAACTAATCATTCTATTACAACAATGTCATTTAGATTGGAATCAGCAGGAACAATTTGCAGATATATTAGTTGCCTTATCGCAAGAAAAACAATTTAAATTTTTAGGCAAAGCACTTGCCATTTACCAATATATTCAACAAGAAAGCAAAGTATTTTCATTTGGAATAAATATCAAAATTGCTTCCGCTAAAAACAAATAAAGATGAGTTTTACAGATTGGAAAACAGAAACAATTAGCAGTATTCTTCCGGAAGAGTTTTACTACCTCATCGAAAAGAATAAAAACCACATTGAAAAGACTTTTCCTGTAACGCTATCACATTGTCTTGATCTGGAGAAAACAAAGCAATTTATTGTTTTTAACCAAAATATAGAAAATCAGAAAGAAGGATACTTTTTTTACCCAAGAGATCTAAAAACCAATACTTTAATTGGTTATTTATGTGTTAAAAGTATTAATCTTCGACTATCAAAATGTGAATTAGGCTATTTTGTTGATGAAGATTTTCAAGGAAAAGGAATTACCTCAAAAGTGGTTTCAGAAGCATTAGATTTTTGCTTCAATACTTTAAACATGAATAAGGTATTTATTTGTACTTCAAAAATCAACAAAGCAAGTCAGCAAATTGCCTTGAAACATCACTTTAAACAAGAAGGAATATTACGTGAAGAATTCACCACTGGCGACGGAACATTTGAAGATGTCGTTTATTTTGGATTACTCAAATCAGAATATAATAGCAATGAAAGATAAAATTCTGATTACAAGAGGTAAATCACTTGGTTACAGATTGTAACTAACTGGAAATCGAAGAAAAGACAGGTGAAAAAGTAGTTAACAAACTAAATGCCACTGATTAAAAGAATTGAAATAATGAAAGATAAATTTTACGCATACATACAAAAACTGCAAGACCAGATTTGCGCCGGATTAGAAGCTGTGGACGGAACAACAAAATTCCGTGAAGACCTTTGGAAACGTCCTGAAGGCGGTGGTGGAAGAACGCGTGTTATTGAAAATGGAAATGTTTTCGAAAAAGGCGGTGTAAACATTTCAGCCGTTCATGGGAAATTACCGGAAGCGATGCAAAAAATGTTTGGCGTTGGTGAAGCTGATTTCTTTGCTTGCGGACTGAGTTTGGTTTTACATCCTAAAAACCCGATGGTTCCTACTGTGCACGCTAATTGGCGATACTTTGAAATGTATGATGAACATGGAAAAGTGATTGAACAATGGTTTGGCGGCGGACAGGATTTAACGCCTTATTATTTGTTTGAAGAAGATGCAAAACACTTTCATCAAACTTGTAAAACGGCTTGCGATAAACACAATCCTGAGTTTTATCCAAAATATAAAAAACAATGTGATGCTTATTTCTGGAATGCCCATAGAAATGAAGCCCGCGGAATTGGCGGTTTGTTCTTTGATTATTGCAAAGCAAATGAAGAAATGTCAATGGAAGATTGGTACAATTTTGTAACCGAAATTGGAAATAGTTTCCTTGAAGCATATGTTCCAATTGTGGAAAGAAGAAAAGTTTTAGAATATACAGCTGAAAACAGAACATGGCAGGAAATTCGTCGTGGTCGTTATGTTGAGTTTAATTTAGTTCACGACAAAGGCACTTTATTCGGATTGAAAACCAACGGAAGAATTGAGAGTATTTTGATGAGTTTACCTCCACACGTGCAATGGGTTTATGATCATCATGCAGAAGCAGGAAGCATTGAAGAAAAATTGGTAAATGTATTAGAAAATCCGGTTGACTGGATTTAAACCCAAAAAGTGTAAATCATTAAAAGCCAATATGTTTATATAAATTTTGTAAATTTATTTTAATATTTAGTAAATGAAATTAAAACTGATTTATATAGTGTTTTTTGGAAGCGTTTTTGGGTGTTTTGCCCAAAAGGATACGCTACAGAATCCCTATTTTAAATCGTATAATGATAAAGTTACGGCTAGTATTTATTATTTAGACACTTCTAATAGTTTTCAAATTGGTTTTGATTCCGAAGGCAAAAAAAAATATCTGGATCTTACTCCAAACCGACGTGAACAATTAGGCTTAAGTTTGAGTTTTCAATTTGTCGATATCAGTTTAGGTTTTGCACCAAAGTTTTTTAGCGAAAACAAAGACAACTCCGATTCTAAATTATTTAGTTTTAATACCCGATTTTATTATAAAAAATGGATGCAATCTTTCACTTTCATCAATCAAAAAGGGTTTTATGCCAGTGAAGAAACTATTCAGGTAGGATTTCCGCGAATGCGAACCACAAAAATTGGAGGATCAACATCATATGTTTTTAATGATAATTTCTCATATAAAACATTAGTCAATCAGAACGAATGGCAAACCAAAAGTTCAGGAAGTTTTATTCCGAGTTTTTCGTTTTACTACACCAATCTTAATTTGAATGATGTCCCTAATTCATCAAATGGTGATATTTATGTTTTTTCGCTAGCTCCCTCCTATTTTTATAATTTTGTTATCAGTGATCATATTTTAATTGGTTCGGGACTTGCCCTTGGAGCAGGAATTAATGATGTTGACGGAGAAACCTCAGCTTTGCTTCAATTAGACTTTAATTTAAAGCTTGCCTACAATAGTGATCGTTTTTTCGCTTATACGAGCTTAAACACCGTTAATTTCGTTCAGAATGGTGATGCTGAAGCGCGATTGAATGACAACATATCAACTTTGAAATTCAGTGTGGGATATCGATTTGATCCTCCAAGAAAAGTAAAAGAGGTTTATGAGAAAGTAAATCAAAAAACAGGCTTATAAATATTTATACTAATCCAAAATCTTCAGTCTAAAATTTAAAATATTATGGAAAAGAGAGAGATTAACACGGCAAAATTAAACCAAATGCATTCCGGAAAAGGATTTATCGCCGCATTAGACCAAAGCGGCGGAAGTACCCCAAAAGCGCTGGCACAATACGGCGTACAGGAAAGCAGTTATTCGAATGAAGAAGAAATGTACACACTTGTGCATGAGATGAGGACGCGCATTATTAAAAGCCCTGCATTTGACAGCGAATATATTCTGGGCGCAATCTTGTTTGAAAACACAATGGATCGCAAAATTGACGGACAATGGACTGCTGATTATTTGTGGGAAAAGAAAAATATTGTTCCTTTTTTGAAAGTAGACAAAGGACTTGCTGACCTTGTAAATGGTGTGCAAATTATGAAACCCATTTCCGGTTTAGATGAATTGTTAACACGAGCTGTAGAACGAAATGTTTTTGGAACTAAAATGCGTTCTGTTATTAAAGAAGCAAATGCCGACGGAATTCGCCTGGTTGTTGAACAACAATTTGCTGTTGGTTTACAAATCTTTGCAAAAGGACTTGTGCCAATAATTGAACCTGAAGTCGATATTTATAGTGCAGACAAAGAAAAATCAGAAGAAATTCTGAAAGAAGAAATCAAGAAACAACTTAGTTTACTAGATAAAGATGTAAAAGTGATGCTGAAATTGTCTATTCCAACTGTGAATGACTTTTATAGCGAACTAATGTCCGATCCACATGTTGTGCGTGTTGTTGCATTGTCCGGTGGATATCCACAAGATGAAGCTAATAATAAACTTTCGCAAAATCACGGTTTGATTGCCAGTTTCTCCAGAGCATTATCTGAAGGACTTTTTGCCAATCAGTCTGATGAAGAGTTTAACACGAAACTAAGTAAAACAATTAGAGAGATTTACACCGCTTCAATTACATAAGACAATTAATTCAATTATATAAAAACAGACTTTAAGAGCATCTAAAATCTACAGTCTAAAATCTAAAATTTAAAATATCATGTTCCCATTACAAAGAAACCGTCGTTTAAGAACCAATGAATCAATTCGTTCTTTAGTTCGTGAAACCAGTTTAAGTCCTCAGGATTTTATGCTTCCTATGTTTGTTGCGGAAGGAAAAGATGTAAAAGTTGCCATTCCTTCGATGCCGGGAATCTATCGTCATTCTTTGGATAATACCATTAAAGAAGTAAAAGAAGCTTGGGATTTAGGAATCAAAGCGGTTAATATTTATGTAAAAGTAAGTGATAGCTTAAAAGATAATAAAGGTGTTGAAGCCTGGAACAAAGATGGTTTAATGCAACAAACTATTCGTGCCATAAAAGATGCCGTTCCTGAAATGATTGTAATGCCGGATGTAGCTTTAGATCCGTACTCAATTTATGGTCATGACGGAATTATCGAAAATGGTCAATTGATCAATGATGCGACTGTTGATGCTTTAACCCGAATGAGTTTAAGTCATGCTGAAGCCGGAGCTGATTTTGTTGCGCCAAGTGACATGATGGATGGAAGAGTTTTAGCAATCAGAAAAGCATTGGAACAAAACGGACATCACAATGTTGGAATTATGAGTTATAGTGCCAAATATGCTTCGGCATTTTACGGACCATTTCGTGATGCTTTGGATTCTGCTCCGGTAGATTCTCAAAATATTCCGAAAGACAAAAAGACGTATCAAATGGATTATGCGAACCGAATTGAAGGAATTCGCGAAGCATTATTGGATGTTGAAGAAGGTGCAGATATAGTAATGGTAAAACCCGGAATGGCATATTTAGACATTGTTCGCGAAGTAAAAAATGCCGTTCATGTGCCGGTTGCTGTTTACCAAGTATCTGGTGAGTACGCTATGGTAAAGGCCGCGGCCGAAAGAGGCTGGTTAGATCATGACAAAATTATGATAGAGCAACTATATTGCATTAAGCGTGCGGGTGCGAGTATAATCTCGACTTACTTTGCAAAAGAGGCTGCTGTAATTTTAAACAAATAATAATGAAAAAAGTATTATTCTTATCTGCCGTTTTAGCATTTGCATCTTGCAAAAAAGAGTCAAGTGAAAATCCAACAGAGAACAAAACAGAATCTTATTCAGAAGGAGAATCGGCGAAAGCCAAAACACCGGAAGCTTTAGGTAAAGAAATATTTGAAGGGCAAGGAAACTGTATTTCCTGTCATCAGGTCGATCAAAAAGTAATTGGTCCAAGTTTGCAGGAAATTGCAAAAACCTATAAAGACAAAAAAGGGGATATTGTTACGTTCCTGAAAGGAAATGCAGATCCAATTGTTGATCCAAGTCAGTTTGCGGTTATGAAAACCAACTTCCCTGTAACGCAGGCAATGTCTGACGAGGAACTGAAAGCTATTGAAACTTATATTTACAGCAATTTGAAATAGTGCTTAAAATTATCTTTTTTGATTTACTGTTGACATACTGTTGTCACCGCCATATTATAAATTTGGATTCAAATCAATAATTTAAGTAAAATGAATATTCAAAAATTCAACGTTATCGGGATTTCCGTTAGAACAACTAACGAAAATGGACAATCAGGACAAGATATTCCTGCACTTTTAAAGAAGTTTATAGGTGGAGGAATTGCTGAAAAGATTCCGAATAAAGTAAGCAATGATGTTATTTTCGTTTATACGGATTACGAAAAAGATCATACAAAACCTTATACAACTATTTTGGGATGTGCCGTAGAAAGTTTAGATTCAATTCCGGAAGAAATGACGGGTAAAACTATCGAAGGCGTTCATTACAAGAAATTCACCGCAAGAGGAAACCTCTCTGAAGGCGTTGTTTATAAAGAATGGATGAAAATTTGGAATTCAGATCTGGACAGAAATTTTACATCTGATTTTGAAATTTACGGCGAAAAAGCACAAAATCCCGAAAATGCAGAAGTTGACATTTTCATTGCAATAAATAGATAAAACAAAAACGGCGCTAAGATTAGCGCCGCTTTTATTTTATATATTCCTTGTTCCATTAGGAACATATCATCTGTAGAAAATTATATTAGTATTGGTGTTTTACGTTCCGTAGGAACGTTTGCTTTGACGTCATCATTTTTTTAAACAATCTAACACTCCAAACGTTCCTACGGAACGTAAACTTGACCGGCTACTATTTTTCTACCGATGAAACATTCCTACGGAATGATAAGCTGGTGTAAAAAAATGAAAAGCTTTGTTTTCATTACATTCTTATAAAAAAGGGGCTTTCTCATCTTTTGAGAAAGCCCCTTTTTATATCATACAATAAAAAATTACCAGATTTTAACTCTCTTTTCCGGATCAACATACATTGCATCTCCTTTTTTGATTCCGAAAGCCTGATAAAAAGCATCAACATTCTGAATTGGAACAACGGCTCTGTACATTCCCGGTGAATGCGGATCTGTTTTTACCTGACTTTTAATAGCTTCATCTCTTGATTTTGTTCTCCAAACGGTAGCCCATGAAATAAAGAAACGCTGTTCTGGTGTGAATCCGTCAATTAAACCAGGGTTTCCATTTGCTTTCAAATACAATTGTAATCCATCGTAAGCAGCATTGATTCCGCCTAAATCGCCAATGTTTTCACCTAAAGTAAATTTACCATCAACATGAATTCCCGGTAAAGGCTCTAATGCACTATATTGCGCCGCAAGAGCAGCTCCAAGTGCTGTAAATTGTTTTAAATCATCAGCAGTCCACCAATCAACAAGATTTCCATCTGCATTATAACGTGCACCTGAATCATCAAATCCGTGAGAAATCTCATGCCCGATTACAGCACCAATTCCACCATAATTAACCGCTTCATCAGCTTGGTAATTGTAGAAAGGAGGTTGCAAAATTGCTGCAGGAAAAACAATCTCGTTATAAGATGGATTGAAATAAGCGTTTACAGTTTGTGGTGACATTCCCCATTCTGTTTTATCAACCGGTTTACCCAATTTCGCTAAGTTTTCGGCATAAGCCCATTTTGCTATACTTCTTGAATTATCAAAATAAGTTCCGCCTTCAGTAACATTTTTAAGTTCTAAAGCCGAATAATCTTTCCATTTATCAGGATATCCAATTTTAATGGTTAGTTTCTTCAACTTCTCGATTGCTTTTGCTTTTGTTTCTGTAGACATCCAAGCCAGCGCATTGATTCTGTTTTCGTAAGCTAACATTACATTAGCAATCATATTCTTTGCTTTTTCTTTTGCTTCAGCAGGAAATAACTTTTCTACATACAATTTTCCTAAAGCTTCTCCGGTTGCACCGTTGATTACTTGTAAAGCTACTTCTTCACGCGGACGTTGTTTTAACGCACCTGTTAATGTTTTTCCGTAGAAATCGAAATTAGCATTTTCTATATCAGTCGACAAAATTGAAGCTGATTTGTTTAATAAAGACCATTTTAGATATTCTTTCCAAGCTTCTACTTTCTTCTCAGAAAATGTTTTTTCTAAAGCGATCATATATCTTGGCTGCGCTACATTTACTGTATCTAATTTTGACATTCCAATTCCGGTGAAATATTTATCCCATTGAATTGAAGGTGTATTCTTTTTTAAATCAGCAACAGCAGTTGGATTGTATTGTTTTCTGCGATCTCTGCGCTCAACACGGTCTAATCTTGGAGCGGATAATTCAATTTCTAAAGCTAGAATCTGTTTAGCACTTTCTTTTGCTTTGGCAGAAGATTCACCAATAAACTGCATCATTCTGGCAACGTGTACTTCATATTTTTCACGTTTTTCCTTTGAATCTTTATCATCAGAGTTGTAATAATCTTTATCCGATAATCCTAAACTTCCCGGACTTAAGTTAACCGAGTTTTTGTTACTGTTTTTTGCATCAGCTCCCACATAAACTCCAAAAAAGCCAATACCTCCCTGAGGCTGCATTTCGACAAAGAAATTTTGTAAATCGGTTACGTTTTTAATCGCATCAATTTTTTTTAGATAAGGCTGAAGTGGCGTTACACCGCTTTTATTACGCCCAATAGTATCCATAATAGTATTGAACAAAGCAATTGCTTTACCCTGATCTGTATTCGACTTATATTTTGGATCTTTTGATGCTTCTTTTAAAATTGCAAGTGCATCGTTGTCAGTCTTCTGACGTAATTCATTAAAACTTCCCCATGAATTTCTATCACTCGGAATTTCAGTTTTGTCTAGCCAGGTTCCATTTACGTAACGGAAAAAATCCTGTCCCGGACTAACTTTGGTATCCATATTAGAAAGATTGATACCCGGTTCTTTAGGTTTTGCATTTTGCGCCTCTATAGTTACGCAACAAAGCATTGCTGAAAATGCACAAAACACAGATTTGTTAAGCTGTTTTATCATTTTATTTATAGTGTTTAGTATATACAAATATATTAGTATTCATTTAAAATTTATGTTACAAATTTTAACTAATTGATTGGAAAGATTATGATGAAACTAAAACAAAAAACGGCGCTAAAATTAGCGCCGTTTTTTTATAATTTAAAGATTACCAGATCTTAACTCGTTTGTCTGGACTTATATACATTTTATCTCCGGCTTTAATTCCGAAAGCATCGTAAAACGCATCAACATTCTGAATTGGAACATAAGCTCTGTACATTCCAGGAGAATGCGGATCTGTTTTTACCTGATTCTTAATCGCTTCGTCTCTTGATTTAGTTCTCCAAACCGTAGCCCAGGAAATAAAGAAACGTTGCTCAGGTGTAAATCCGTCAATTAAACCAGGTCTTCCGTGTGCTTTTAAGTACAATTGCAAACCATCGAATGCAGCATTTATACCACCTAAGTCACCAATGTTTTCACCTAAAGTAAATTTACCATCTACGTGAATTCCAGGTAAAGGCTCTAAAGCACTGTATTGATCTGCAAGAGCAGTTCCTAAAGCTGTAAATTGTTTCAAGTCATCAGCAGTCCACCAGTCAACAAGATTTCCTTCAGCATTGTAACGTGCTCCGGAATCATCAAAACCATGTGAAATCTCATGTCCGATTACAGCGCCAATTCCACCATAATTTACAGCTTCATCCGCTTGATAATTATAAAATGGAGATTGTAAAATCGCCGCAGGGAAAACAATTTCGTTGTAAGATGGGTTGTAATAAGCGTTTACAGTTTGTGGTGACATTCCCCACTCTGTCTTATCAACCGGTTTTTTCAATTTCTCGATATCTTCCTTAAAAGTCCATTTTGATAAATTTCTTAGGTTCTCAAAATAACTTCCGCCTTCAGTAACACTTTTAATTTCAAGAGCCGAATAATCTTTCCATTTATCAGGATACCCAACTTTAATGGTAATTTTATTTAATTTCTCGATTGCTTTCACTTTTGTCGCATCAGACATCCACGTTAAATTATTAATACGATTTTTGTATGCCAAAATCACATTGTGAATCATATCCAGCGCTTTTGTTTTTGCTTCAGCAGGAAATACTTTCTCTACATACAATTTACCAAGAGCTTCTCCAATACCACGATTTACAACAGACAAAGCACTTTCTTCGCGAGGTAATTGCTTAATTGCTCCTCTTAAAGTTTTGCTGTAAAAGTCAAAATTTGCAGCTTCGATATCTGTTGTTAATTGTGATGTCGATCTGTTTAACAAAGTCCATTTCAAGTATTCTTTCCATTGTGCAACTTTGTTCTCCGTAAAAACAGTTTGAACTGCTTTCATGTAACGTGGTTCTGTTACAATAACGCTATCCAGTTTTACCAGACCAAGACCTGTAAAATAGGCATCCCATTTAATTGCCGGAGTTAACTTTTGAAGATCAGCAATTGTCATTGGGTTATATTGCAAACGACTGTCTCTGCTCTCAACACGATCCAGTCTTGGAGCTGATAATGTAGTTTCTAAAGCTAAAATTTCGGCAGCACTTTGTTTTGCTTTAGCTGGAGTTTCTCCAATAAACTGCATCATTCTTGCTACATGAAGCTCATATTTTGCACGTTTTTCTTTAGAATCTTTATCGTCTGAATTGTAATAATCTTTATCAGACAATCCTAATCTGCTTACGCCTAAAGCTACAGAGTTCTTAGAACTGTTTTTATCATCGGCACCAATATAAATTCCAAAAAAGTCATTTCCTCCTTCAGGCTCCATCTCAACCAAATATTTTTGAAGATCTGCTACATTTTTAATTGCATCGATTTTCTTTAAATACGGCTGAAGCGGCGCAACTCCTCTTTTGTTTCTTCCAATTGTGTCTAAAACAGTGTTGAATAAGTTCACAGCCTTACCCTGATCGGTGTTTGACTTATACTTTGGGTTTTTTGAAGCATCCTTCAAAATTGCCATCGCATCTTTGTCTGTTTTTTTGATTAATTCATTAAAACTTCCCCAAGTTGTTCTGTCACTTGGAATTTCAGTTTTATCTAACCAGGTTCCGTTTACGTATTGGAAAAAATCCTGGCTTGGGCTAATTTTCGTATTCATATACGAAACATTAATCCCTGGCTCTTTTGGAGCTGTGCTCTGAGCTTGAACTGCAGTAAATGAAAGTATTGCAGAAAAAGCACAAAACAAAGGTTTAGTAAGCTGTTTGTTCATTTTCGAGTGTGATTTTTGTGTACATACAAACTTATTGTTAATATTCGAAAAAAAGTGTTAAAATCCCGCAATAATATCTTGCCTTTTTTAATGAAAATACATCATCTAAACCAACTAATATTTTCATGAATATAACTGAGCGTTTTCCTGTTTAATTGGATTTGTTTTTAGAATATTTGTCTAAATAAAAATAACAACGTGAGAACTAGGATACAAACTGCCTTTTCGGGAAAAGTGGAAGCAATCGGACTTCCGATTCTGGCTTTATTTTGGGTGAGCTTTTTTTGGGGAACAACCTGGTTGGCCTCCAAAGAAGGTGTGAAACATATGCCAGCTTTGCAACTGGCAACGATTCGTCAGTTTCTGGGCGGAATCATGTACGTGGGTTATTTTATCATCAAGAAAGAACCTTGGCCAAAGGGCAAACAATGGCGCACGATTCTGATTTTGGCAATTTTGAATTTTTGCTGCAGTAATGGTTTAAGCACTTGGGGTGTAAAATATATCAGCTCAGGATTGGGAGCCATAATTGGTGCCATCTTCCCAATCTGGATTGTTATCATTTGTTTCTTTAAAGGCGAGCGTATTGCAAAATTGGCGGTTACGGGACTTTTAATCTGCTTTGGCGGAATCTGTATTATTTTTGCGGATCATCTTGGTGATTTCCTGCGACCTGACTTTCAATTTGGTATTTTCCTTTCTGTAGCTTCGACTATTACATGGGCTTTTGGAATTTTACATACCAAGAAAAAAGCAGCAAGTTTCAATCCGTATTTTAGTTTGGGATTACAGATGTTACTTTCGAGTTTTATCCTTTTCGGAATTACTGAAGCTGCCGGAATGAACATTTCCTTATCCGAAATTCCATTAACATCCTGGTGGGCAATTGGGTATCTGGTAATTATTGGTTCAATCCTGACTTTTGTGGCTTTTATTTATACGTTGCAGCATCTTCCAACAGAAGTCAGCAGTATTTATGCTTATATGAATCCAATTGTAGCTATTGTTTTAGCGTTTTTTATCTTCGGAGAACCTCTTACACAATCTATTGTTATTGGGGTTGCCGTTACTTTAATGGGATTATATTTGGTAAATAAGTCGATTCGGAAATCTAAATTGAAATGATTCTTTTGCCACGAATTTCACGAATCTTCACGAATTCTTTCTATTTGTATTTTGAAAATAAACTCAATTAAAAAAAAATTCGAGAAATTTAATTTATTGCCAACCTGATTGGTGTTAATTCGTGAAATTCGTGGCAAAAACTCTAATTCCCTAATCTGTTAAAAAGTGTTATAACTACGGCTTTTAAAATGTGCTTTTCGTATTTTTGCGGCACAAATTGCACTTATGAAATCCTTCCTATATAAATATCGAAAATTCTTTATTGTTCTAATTGTATTTTCAGCTGTTACTATTTCCTTATTTTATTCGGCTTTAAAGCCACAAAAAACGTTGCCAATTTACAATCCTGCTGATGTAAATCCTGAATTGGTTGACAGTACTATTCAATATAAAAGCAAATATCATACTATTGCCGATTTTAAGTTTGTAAACCAAAACGGTGATACCATTACTCAGAAAAACTACGAAAGAAAGATTTATGTTGCTGACTTTTTCTTTACAACTTGCGGATCTATTTGTCCAAAAATGACAACCAATCTTGAAGATGTTCAAAAAGCAATTTTGAATAACCCAAAAGTAATGTTACTTTCTCATACCGTTTTTCCTGAGGTTGACAGTATTCCGGTCCTTAAAGAATATGCCATAAAACATCATGTTGTTGATAGCAAATGGAATTTGGTTACCGGAGATAAAAAAGAAATTTATACTATGGCAAGAAAATCTTATCTCGCCGTAAAATTAGGTCGACCAGATCAGCTATATGATATGGTTCATACAGAAAATTTTGTTTTAGTAGATCAAAAAAGACGCGTTCGTGGTTTTTATGACGGAACAAATAAAGAAGAAATTCAACGTCTGATTGAAGACATCAATTTCTTGTGTCAAGAGTAAAATCCTTTATTTTTAGAAAGATTTAGCATTTACAAAAGTGTTAAATACCTTGTAATATAGAATAATTGCCTACTTTTGCAATCTAAATTCAATCTAAATAAGCTTTGCGAAATACTATCCATAACTTAAAAAAAGGCGAGAAAGCCATTATCAAAGATTTTGATATCGATTTGATTCCTTTAAAATTACTAGAGATGGGATGTTTGCCGGGCAACTTAGTCGAATTACTTCAAATTGCTCCTTTTGGAGATCCGTTATATTTGGATATTAATGGCTCGCATGTAGCCATTCGCGTTGAAACTGCTCGTGAAATTGAAGTTGAACTTATCAAAACCAATTTGTAATGAGCATTCAAAATATCAATGTTGCCCTTATTGGGAATCCAAATACTGGAAAAACTTCTGTTTTTAATCAGCTTACAGGACTGAATCAACAAGTGGGGAATTATCCCGGAATTACAGTTGAGAAGAAAATGGGTTTCTGCAAATTGCCACACAACATTAAAGCTAATATTCTGGATTTACCCGGAACTTATAGCTTGAATGCAAGTTCTATGGACGAAAGTGTTGTAATCGAGCTTCTGCTGAATAAAAACGATAAATTATATCCTGATGTCGCGGTAGTTGTAACAGATGTCGAAAATCTGAAACGAAATCTACTGATTTACACTCAGATAAAAGACCTTGAAATTCCGACGATTTTAGTCATAAATATGTCAGATCGTATGGAAAGCAAAGGGATTACGCTTGATATTCCTTATTTGGAAGAAAAGCTAAAAACCAAAATTGCTTTAGTAAGTTCTCGTAAAGGTTTAGGAATTGATGAATTGAAAGAGCTAATCGTTTCTTATAAAACCATTCCGCACGAACCATGTTTGAATGCTTCGGTTATTGACGCTGAGTATTTTAAAAAGTTACAACATGCTTTTCCAAATCAACTTTTGTATAAATTGTGGTTGGTGATTACGCAAGATGTGAACTTTTTGAATTTAGAACGAAATGAAATCAGAAGCACTTTCACGAAGTCGCATTCCGAATTAAAACGTTTACAGCAAAAGGAAACCATCAAA
Source organism: Flavobacterium pectinovorum (assembly GCF_006438875.1). Classification (GTDB taxonomy): domain Bacteria; phylum Bacteroidota; class Bacteroidia; order Flavobacteriales; family Flavobacteriaceae; genus Flavobacterium; species Flavobacterium pectinovorum_A. Next base: position 33,821 of record NZ_RCZH01000025.1, on the reverse strand, counting down.
CGTTACCAGTTTATAAATGATGTTTTAAAACAAGGTTTACAAGTTGATGAATCGATGGCAAAAGATATCAGAGCCAAACTAGATCGTGTTTTGACACATAAAGTTTGGGGTTATGTAATTTTCTTAGCTATTTTGTTTTTGATTTTCCAATCGATTTTTAGCTGGTCAACTATTCCTATGGATTTCATCGACAGCACTTTTGCTTCTTTGAGCAGTTGGACTGCACAGGAACTCCCAAGTGGAATTCTAACCGATTTACTTTCGCAAGGAATCATTCCGGGAATTGGCGGGGTTATTATTTTCATTCCGCAAATTGCCTTCTTGTTTTTGTTTATTTCGATATTGGAAGAAAGTGGTTATATGAGCCGCGTTGTATTTTTGATGGATAAAATCATGCGCAAGTTCGGACTTTCCGGAAAAAGCGTTGTGCCTTTGATTTCAGGAACTGCCTGTGCAATTCCGGCAATTATGGCAACAAGAAATATTGAAAACTGGAAAGAACGTTTAATCACTATTCTGGTAACTCCGTTTACTACCTGTTCTGCAAGATTACCTGTTTATACTATTATAATCTCTTTGGTCATACCGGATGAACGCCTTTTTGGAATATTAAATATGCAAGGATTAGCATTGATGCTATTGTATTTATTAGGTTTTGGAACTGCGATTCTTTCGGCTTATATCTTAAATAAAATACTAAAAATAAGCTCCAAAACTTATTTCGTTGTTGAAATGCCAAGCTATAAAATGCCTCTTTTCAAAAATGTTGGAATTAATGTCGTTGAAAAAACAAAAGCATTTGTTGTTGGAGCCGGAAAAATCATCTTAGCAATATCGGTTATTCTATGGTTTCTTGCTTCATTCGGTCCTGGCGAAAACTTTAATGAAGCTGAAACTATTGTAAAAGAAAGATTTGCAGACAAATCTTTGACTGAAGTAGAATTCGACAACGAAGTTGCTTCTCAAAAACTAGAGAACTCTTACATTGGGATTATGGGTCGTGTAATCGAACCTGCCATTGCACCTTTGGGTTACGACTGGAAAATTGGAATTGCAATTATAAGTTCTTTTGCTGCCCGCGAAGTATTTGTGGGAACTTTAGCAACCATTTATAGTGTTGGAAATAGTGATAATGAAGCTACTATAAAAAGCAAAATGCAGGAAGAAATAAATCCGCAGACAGGTCAAAAGATCTTCAATTTTGCCTCCGGAATTTCGTTACTGCTTTTTTATGCTTTCGCCATGCAATGTGCAAGTACGCTTGCGATTACCAAAAAAGAAACCAATACGTGGAAATGGCCTGCCTTGCAACTCGTTCTTATGAGCGGATTAGCTTATGTAGTGGCTCTGCTTGCCTATCAACTTTTAAAATAAACCGCCATGATACAAGAAATTATAGCTTTTGCCATTTTACTTATTGCCGTTGGTTTTTTGATCAAGAAATTCTTTTGGAAATCTAAAAAGAAAAAGGATTGCGGTGATGGAAATTGTGGGTGTTCTTAAAAGAGGTGCAAAGTTGCAAAGGTTTTTATATTCAAAATCTTTGACTTTGGACGGATTAATCCCGAAGTTTCGGGCAATGTCATTAAATTACGGGGAAATCTATAAAATTACTTAACAGTTTAATCAAAAAACTAATTAGAAAAATCCGTTTTTATCAGCGTTTTCGCTTTAGCGAATCAGTAAAATCAGCGTCTAATTTTGACGCGGATAAAACAGATTTACTTCGTAAAAACGCGGATAAAAACGGATTTGATCTGCAATAATTTTATTTTTTAAAAGCTTACCTTAAATAACATTAAGCTTCGGGACGTTGCTACAAAACAAATCGTTCCTCTGAAACTTTACAAAAGAACCTTTGTCCTGTTTTGGTGTAAAAATGGCTTTTACTGGCGTTCTAACTCTTACATTCCATGTAATTTTGAGAAATTTTTAAAATCAAAGTAAAATGCCAAAATTCGAAAAAATTGAGATAATCCGCGACAACAGAGTATCACGCTTATTATGGTTTATGATAGGCTTTTTTTCTGCGTCAATAATTATTTATTTCTTTATGGGAAAGCAATAAATTAAGATCAACTTCTGAATTTTCGAAAAATCAGCTTTCATTTAGGTATAAAAACTCCGACTTCATTCAGTCTGACAAATCTCAACTATTATGAATTTGTCTTCCGGAACGAAGTCGAATGATATTTTTACAGAAAGCTCCTTAGAATATAAACTCCAGAGTTGTATAGAAAGTTCTCGCATCTGACGGAATAATTCCGGGACCCGGATAACCTGTTGCACGTCTTGTGAAATATTTATTATCTGTAAAATTGGTAACTCCGGCTTCTAATTTCCAGTTTTTCCATTTGTATGAAGATGAGAAATCTGCTACATAATACGTTGGGATTTTACCTGAAATCCCAGCACTTATTGAGTTTGTACTAACCACCTGATTGGTTGCATCGGTAAATTGCGATGTAACATAAGTAAGCTGAATACTTGACATGAAATTCTTGTATCCAATTCCTGTTCCTGTTTTGATATTAAAAAGCGGAACAAATTCTACTTTATTACCCTTAACACCTGTAGCTTGTGATTTTAAATAATCAGAATCTGTAATTGCCACATTTGAGAATACATTCCAGATTAAATTAGGATTTGCTTCAAAGAAAGTTTTGCTTAAACTCCAATCGATCATGGTTTCAAAACCATATGTAATGGCGGTTCCAATATTATCTCTCAACATAGTTGGAACCCCATCGGCATTTTTCGTCCAATAATCTCCAATTTTATCATTGTAATACAAAGCATAAATACTTGAATCAAACCTGATTTTATCGTTTATCTGACCTCGAATCCCAACATCTGAAGTGAAACCTTTTTCATCTGTAATATCGGCTGAAATCGCATAACTCGAATAAACTGTTCTTAAATCACTATAGGTTACAGAACGATAGTTTTGCGAAATGTTTCCGTAAAATTCAATTCCGTTTTTTGGTTTGTAACTTAAACCAACTCCAAACAAAAAGAAATCACGTTTTCTAACATTGTTTTCGGCAACAGTTTTATCTAAAATAATATTTCCGGCGCCGTCAAAATTAATTTTTCTATAACTTCCGTTCGCTTGCGTTTTTATATTCTCATATCTAAATCCCGGTGTAATTGAGAATTTTTCAGCTACTTTGAAAATGTTTTCTCCAAAAACAGAAATATTCAAATTCGGATATTTATAATCGGATTGATTTGGGTTTTGCGGAAATTCGGCTGTAGCCAAATTAAAATTAGCATCACTTCCTGAACTTCCCGGACCTTGAATTCCCGTATTTTGCGCCTGATAATATTTAGCTCCAATCAGGAAAGCATTTGAATTTCCGTTAATATTGTACTTTTTCAAATAACGGGCTTCTGCTCCCCAATTGACAAAATCTCCCAAAATCAAATCACGTGCACCACCCGGATCTGCTAATTCAACTCGATTTGGTCTGAATCCAACTGTTTTTCGACTTGCGTCTAAACCGAATAATTGTAATGAGAAATCAGCATCGTTGTCAAAATGATGTTTGAAACGTAAAGCAAATAAGTTCCAGTTTACGGCAAACCAATTTCGGGTTCTGTTACTTTGCGTAGGATCTTGCTCAAACATCTGATCTGTTAATCCACCTGCTTGCTGCGCTACATAATCAAAACGCGTATAATCAAAATGTACAGAGGTTTTCTCCGTAAACTGATAGTTTAAGTTTGCAAAGAAGTTTGTACTATGAAAACCGGAATTCGGGCGAAAGCCATCTCCTCGTTTATAATTAAAAAAAGTATAGTAACTAAATTTTCCTTTTGTGCCGCTTAAACTCGTAAAATTGGTATACAAACCATACGAACCAATCGTATTACGCTCCACAAGTTCGATTGGTTTTGTACTTGGGCTTTTGATTTTAAAATTAATTAAACCTCCAAATTGCGTTCCGTATTGCAAAGAAGCGGCTCCACGAACAATCTGAATTTCGTCCAGAGCTTCTGCCGGTGTTGCGTAATAACTTTCGGGGTAACCCAAAACATCGGCACTTATATCGTAATCGTTCTGACGTATATTAAAATTTGCACTTCGATTGGGATCTAATCCACGACCTCCAACACTCAATTGTAAACCTCCGTCTGAACTTTCGTTAATGGTCAAACCTACAATTTGCGCATAAATTTGACGCGGATTATTTGCTGCTTTATTCGCCGTAAGTTTATCGACCTTAATTACTTCTGTTTTTTTACCGGCATAAATCGCCGTTTCTTCAATATCCTTTAATTTATTAAGCGCAAAAACTTTGTCTCTTTCGTTCTTCACAACAACTTCAGACAAATTGGTAATTTTACTTAAAGTAATCACCAAACCAGAGCTTGGAGCTGTAATTTCCTGCTCTAAAACGGAGTAATCATCTTTATAAAAAACAAAAGTGTATGTTCCGGAATTGGCAACAACAACATCAAAAGCACCTTCTTTATTGGTGGTACTTTTACTTCCGTTTGATTTATTATAAACCTCAACATAGGATAATTTTTCGCCGGATTCTCCCACCAAAACTCCTGAAACATGAGTTTGAGAAATGGCATTTAATGAAAAAAGTAAAAATATAATAAAGCTAAAATCCTTTAATTTCATCATTGAAAGGTAAAATCCAGGTTTTGTGATCGAATGATTCATTTTCTTTTGCGAGGTTAATGTTTTGGTCTATATAAAGTTTGCTCAATCGTCCGTTGAGTGCGACGTAGCTTTCTACGTGAACTTCGGGATCGTTAAAGCCTTGTTGTTGATAATAATCGTGTAAAAAATGGGCGTATTCTAAAATGAAATCCGGCTGAAATGCCATTTGTTTTTCCTGAAAAGCAGTCAAAAAATAACCGTTATTTACTTTTATCTGTTTTTTGGTTTTACTGTCTTTAACGGTAAATTCGGTATAACCAGCTTTTTCCATCAACATGACACGCCATGAAAAGCGAAAACCTTCTTCGGTCCAGAATAATTCTCCGGGATAAAATAAATAGCGAAACGGAAATGTCAATTGAAAAATTAAAAAACAAACCAAAATTGCCATTTTAGCTTTATAAAGTCCTGTAAATGTTATTACTTTTTCTTTTCCATTTTCAAATACCTCTAAACTAAAACGAAAAAGTCCGGCGATATAGTTCAGGCATTTTTTATGAAAATCACTTTCAAAAAACAGCAACGAACTTACGATCATTACATAAGGAAAAACGCCAATTGGGAATAGGATTTTGGTCATTAAATGAAAAACGACAACCAAAACAAAGGCAAATGTTCGTGTTCGTTTGTAAAGCAACAAAAAAGGAATGCTTAAGTCATAAATCATTCCGCTCCAGCTAAAGGCAAAATGAACCCAGTTTTCATTTAAAAAACCACCAATTAAGGGAAGAGTATGATTTGTTGGAAGCCAAATTTTAAGAGGCATTGCTTTGAAAAGCCAATCGGAATTGATCTTTGCCAAACCTGCATAAAAATATACGATTCCTAAAAGCAGTTTTAAAATATCAGTTGTCCAACGCGGAATCTTTTGAAAGACTATTTTAGGATTTCGATACCCATCAACAGAAAAATAAGCATTTGCCGGCAGAAAAATCAGAACGAAACTTACCACCGAAATAAAATAATAATGGTTAAGATAGGTCGTCTTATCCATTAGCTCGATATAAGTAAAACTTAGAAAGAAAATCGTTGATGCAACTTTGTATCGATAACCTATAGCAACTGCAACTGATGAGACTAAGGCAAGCACAAAAAGCAGGTAAGTGGGCGTCCCGAAAGGCTTTACCCATCCGAAACCATAATATGTAAAATGAAAAACTGGTTCGATATAAAACTTTTCTACCCAATTGTAACTCATAAAACGAACCAAACTAAGGGTCATCATAAAACCAAACGCCAGCCTAAAAAAAGCTAGCGTTGCGGCATGAGTATTCGTTTCTAAATATTTTATAATGTTATTTTTCATTATTAATCTCCATCGCCATCTACATAATCAATTGTTATGTTGAGCGCTTGCAGCATATTCAGTTTTGTAAAACCTACAGCTTGCTGTAAAGCTTTATATGCTGTAATAACTTTAGTGTTATCTGTATTAATCTGATCGGTAAGGCTCGCGTTCAAATTATTATTTGCAGTAAAAACTGCCGCATATTGTGTGTTGATTATGTCGCTTAATTTTTTTCCGTCAGGAGCAGCATTTACAAAATCTAAGTATGTTTTTAAACTTACACCTGTTGTTGTTGCGTTAAAGTATTTTCCGTTAAAGAAATCCTGAGATGCTTTTATGGAGATATTAAGCAATTCTGTTGAAACATTTCCTTTATACAAAGCTTCCGTTTTTTCAGGGAATTTAACTCCTTCTGAATCTACACCTGCCGGAATACCCATCTTTAGCGTCCGAATGTCTTTCTCTAAATTCTTGACAAAACTATTAGCCGTTACATTTACCGCTCCACTTACAGAAGTTCCTGTATTAGCAATATATGCAGCTCTATAACCTCCCGATTTCCAATCTGTAACAACTGTATCGATAGTAGTTTTAAGTTTTCCGGTTACATCAACCAGATATTTTCTATAATTTGCTGATTTTGCATTTGTGGTATAAAATGTCACAATTGTTGTATCATCGGCACCTAAACCATTTAGTAAATAGTCCAACGCGGGAAAACCTTGTTTGGCATATTGTGCTTGCAGGCTAAGATTATAAGTTCCTGATGTAATATTATCTTCAATACCTGTTGTACTTGTTGGAAAAGTATTTGCAATTTCTTTCAGGTTAATATCCGAAGCTTTTCCAAAACCATAAATCGCAACATATTGATATGCTTTATAAGCTTCGTACCAACTTGTTCTCAGAGTTTGTAAAGCTGCGGTTGTAGGTGTAGCTGTAAAATTTGCAGCGTCTGTTGACAATGTTGCCAATTTTGTCTGATAATTTTCATAACTAGGGATAATTATATTGTCTGCCCAATTAGTTAAAAGAGCGGCACGATCATAATTTTTTCCACCTGAATTCTCTCCACTATTATCACCTGACGAGCAAGCAATTATAGTAACAACTAAACCTAAAAGGAAAATTATTTTTTTCATTTTGTTGAATATTTCGACAAAAATACAAAAGCGCAATTAACTTAAGCATATTTATTCTAAATAAAATTTGGAGGGATGTAAGAATTATTTACATTTGCCTAAATTTAATTGTTCTAAATAAACCGAAATATGAAAAACCTATATCCAAAAGTTGCTTTTGCACTATTTGCAGGACTAACTTTTTTTGCTTGCAGCAGTAATGATAATAACGACTCTAAAGCTGTTGTTACAAAAAAACAAGTTATCGAAAACTACACGAACATTGTTTATGCTAACTACAAACAGGCATATGATGATGCAGTACTTTTAGAAACTGCTATCAAAACATTTACAACAACTCCTACTAATGCAAATTTCACAGCGGCAAAAACGGCTTGGAAAACATCAAGAGAAAGTTACGGTACTACGGAAGCTTTTCGTTTTGCAAACGGACCAATTGACAATGAGGCCTTAGATGGACCAGAAGCATATATGAATTCCTGGCCTTTAGATGAAAATTATATTGATTATGTTGATGGTGCTGCAAATGCAGGAATAATAAATAGTTTAACTGAATTTCCTACTATCAGCAAAACGGTTTTAATTGAAGCAAATTCTGGAGGAAGCAATCCTGAAAAAAACATTAGTGTTGGATATCACGCGATTGAATTTTTATTGTGGGGACAAGATTTGACTGCTCCATCTGCAAAATTGCCTGGACAAAGACCTTATACTGATTATGTAAATGGAGCAACTGGAACTGCTACAAATCAAGGTCGTAGAGCAGATTACTTAAAAGCTTGTGCTAGTATATTGATCGATGATTTAAATAGTTTAGTGCAACAATGGAAATCCGGTGGTTCTTATAGAAATGCTTTCCTTGCTATGCCAGAAGATATTGCAATCAAAAACATTTATCTTGGAATAACGACTCTTGTTACTGCTGAATTACCAATCGAGCGTATGGAAGTTGCATTGGAAAATGCGGATCAAGAAGACGAACATTCTTGTTTTAGTGATAATACTCACAGAGATATTGCTTTAAATTTACAAGGTGTAATCAACGTTTACCAAGGAAAATATGAAAATGTTGAAGGGCCTTCTTTAGAAGATTTAGTAAAGCAAGCTGATGTTGCCACTTATGATGAGACTTTAACTTCATTGAATTCTGCTACTGCAAAAGTGGCAGCAATTTCGATTCCGTTTGACTTAGCTATTTCTGGCGGACCGGATTCTCCTGAAGGTGCTAAAGTAAAAACTGCTGTGCAACAATTATTAAACTTTGGTGCTACTTTACTAAAAGGAGCTACAAAAATTAAAATAACTGTAAACGGTTAAGCAAAAAACAAGAAAACAATTAAACAAAAAGTGTTCCTTTTCGGGAGCACTTTTTTAGCATTATATCATGAAGAATTTTACCACTTATTTTCTTGTTATTCTGAGTCTTAACTTCTATAGCTGTAGTAATAATGACGATGATAAATATACTCCGTTAACGGCTGAAGATCGCGAACAATTTTCGGGAGGAGATGCGACCGTTTTTAATGTTAGTGAAGAAGCTTTTGGTTTTTCTATAACATCTTTAAATTTAGATGAACAAACAGATTTTGGAGTAGGAAATTCTTTTTTCAGGCAGACTTGGATTTCAGCACCGTCTTCAACTACTGCACGAGATGGTTTAGGACCGTTTTTTAATGCTATCTCTTGTTCAAGCTGTCATTTTAAAGATGGACGAGGAAGACCACCGGCAACAGACGGAGAATTAGGTAAAGGTCTTCTTTTACGTTTTTCGATGGATGGACAAGATGCAAACGGACTTGCATTTCCGGATCCTGTTTATGGCGGACAATTACAGGACAATTCAATTCTGGGACAAACTCCTGAAGGGGAATTTAGAATTATTTATCAGCAAATTTCAGAAACTCTCGCAGATGGAACTGTTGTTACTTTACAAAAACCAACTTATAGTGTTACTAATTTAGGTTATGGAGCATTGGCAAATGTTCATATATCTCCAAGAATTGCCAATCAAATTATTGGTTTGGGATTATTAGAGGCAATTCCTGAAAATACTATTTTAGGCTTCGCCGATGAAAACGATTCTAACAAAGATGGTATTTCGGGAAGACCAAATTATGTTCATGATTTTGCAACCAATACAACTCAAATGGGGCGTTTTGGATGGAAAGCAAATCAGCCAAATGTACGTCAGCAAATTGCTGGCGCATTGTCCGGCGATATGGGAATTACTTCTACTTTATTTCCTAATGAAAGCGGGCCTTTTGGAGTTGATTTAACAAAAATCCCAAATGGCGGAACTCCGGAAATTTCAGAAATTAACTTAAACCGAATGGCTTTGTATGCGCAAACATTGGCGGTTCCGGCTCGCAGAAACTATACGGATCAGAATGTACTTAAAGGTAAAAAGACTTTTGAAACCATCAATTGTACCGGTTGTCATATTCCGAAGATTCTAACCGGAAATACACATTCTATAACATCACTTCGCAACCAAACTATTCGTCCTTACACAGATTTACTGTTACACGATATGGGAGAAGGTTTATCTGATAATGCAACCGATTTTAAAGCAACAGGATCTGAGTGGAGAACGCAGCCTTTATGGGGAATTGGCCTGATACAAACGGTCAACAAACATACCAACCTGATGCACGACGGAAGAGCCAGAAATGTCGAAGAAGCAATTTTATGGCACGGAGGAGAAGCCCAAAATGCAAAAGACAAATATAAAAAACTATCAAAAACAGATCGCGATGATTTATTAGCGTTTATCAACTCGCTTTAGAAAGTATTCAGTCTCAGTTTTCAGTTTTCAGTTTTCAGTCGCAGTCGCAGTTTTCAGTAATCAAGAGACTGAAAACTGAGACCGAAAACTGAGACTGAATACTGAGACTGAATACTTACTTCACTCCTTCCCACTCTGCATAGAACTGAGCCAAAAATAATTCCATAAACTTATGTCTTTCAGCAGCAATTTGTTTTCCGGTTTCGGTATTCATTTTGTCTTTTAAGAGTAAAAGCTTTTCGTAGAAATGATTTATCGTTGGTGCGTAATTCTTTTTGTATTCTTCTTTTGTCATATTGGTTATTGGAGCAATTTCCGGATCATATAAGGCACGATTTTTAAATCCGCCATAATTGAACGCTCTTGCTACTCCAATCGCCCCGATTGCGTCTAAACGATCCGCATCCTGAACGATGTCTAATTCTACAGAAGAAAACTTCTTTTCGAAATTTCCGCCTTTATATGAGATGTTTTCGATGATATTAACCACATGCTGAATAATAGCTGCAGAAACATGCTCTGATTCCAGAAACAAACGTGCAGTTTTTGGTCCGATAGTTTCGTCTCCGTTATGAAATTTACTGTCGGCAATATCATGAAGCAAAGCTCCTAATTGTACTACAACCAAATCGCAATCTGTATCTTTTGCTATTAAAAGTGCATTTTTATAAACGCGTTCGATATGAAACCAATCGTGTCCGCCTTCGGCATCGCTTAGTTTTTCTTTTACGAAAGCTATTGTTTTATTTATTAAATCTGAATTATTCATAGTTGTATTTTCTTGTGATGATAATGACACGCAGATGACGCGGATTAGACGGGTTTTGCACAGATTATTTTTAATTTGCTCTTTCGAAAATGTTGATTGAATAAAAAATGTTGATTGTCAAAGCTTGAAAACTCTAACAATCAACAAATATATTTACAATTTCAATCTAAAATTAGCATTAGAATAATCTAAAATCTAAAGTCAGAAATCTAAAATTTTACAATCTAGCCGGTTCTACCCATTTAAAGATGTGTGATTCTTGCGGAATTACAATTCTCTCAGAGATTCTTGCCATACGTCCTGGCAATTTCATTAGGTAATCACGTGCTTTTTCAGCTTCATCCGTTAAATTTGAAATTTTGTCAATTTCCCATTTATCAATTAATTTTTGCATGATATCTACATAATCGTTTGCAGTGTAAACCCCAATACGTTGTGCAGAATCAGAAAATTGTTCGAAAGCAGAACTGATCTTTTGACCGGATTCTCTTAAGAAATGTGCCGGCATAACGATTTTTTGTTTCATCATGTATTGAAACGCCAACATCATTTCACTAGGATCAACTGCAAAAATACGGGTAACAAATTCGCTATACGCATGATGATGACGCATTTCGTCACCTGCAATCATTTTACACATTTTAGACAATTTGTTATCACCAAACTTCTTAGCCATTTGGGCTACTCTATTGTGCGAAACATAAGTTGCTAATTCCTGGAAACTCGTATATACAAAGTTTTTGTATGGGTCAGATCCAGTTCCAATATCAAAACCGTCGTTGATTAAATGCTGTGTTGTCATTTCGATTTCACGCATGTTCACACGACCGGACAAATACAAGTATTTATTTAGTAAATCACCGTGGCGGTTTTCTTCTCCGGTCCATTGACGAATCCATTTAGACCAGCCGTTTCCACCATTTTCGATCTGATTTATACCTTCTACATCCATTAACCACGACTCATAAGTTGGTAGAGCTTCCTCAGTTATAGTGTCACCAACAAGCGTTACCCAGAAATCATATGGTAATTCTTTAGCAATTTCACGTAACTCTCTTACCTCCTCAAAGAAGTTATCTCCTTCAGAATTAGGCAAAAAGTCTGACGGCTGCCAAATTTTTTCCACTGGAATTAAATACTGTTCTACGAAGCTATCCACGTTTTTTTCTAAAAACTGCATTACTTCTAATCTAATGTTTTTTATAGACATTACTTATTTAAGATTGGGATTTCTATTTCAGATATTTTCTGAATCAAAAATCTATTTATACTCGTTTACTCCTTCTACAACAGCCTTTTCTGTTAATCTCATTAACTCGGCAAAATCATAATCCTTTACTGCCATTGGTTCATGAACGGTAAAGGTAAGACGATTTCCTAAGGTTACCGGGAAAAGACCATATTTTACCATTTTCCATGAATTATTAATACTCACAGGCACAACATATGCCGAAGGTGCATATTTGCATAGGATTTTTAAACCACTTTGAGCAAATTCTTTCGGTTTTCCTGTTTTACTTCTTGTTCCTTCAGGAAAAATAACTGCAGCTCTATTGTTTTTTTCTATATATTCAGACAAGCCTTTGATTACCGGAATCGCTTGTTTAGGGTCTTTACGGTCAATTAGTACAGATCCTCCGTGACGTAAATTATACGATACACTCGGAATTCCTTTTCCTAACTCCTTCTTACTTACAAATTTACAATGAAATCGTCTAAAATACCAAATCATTGTGATAATATCGTACATGCTTTGGTGGTTTGAAACAAAAATTATTGGAACTCCGGTTGGAATACGCTCTCTGTTTTCAATTTTATAGGTCGTTCCTATCAGATTTGTACATCTTAAAAGGAAAAAATTCAAATAATCAACACTTACTTTGTGCGCCTGGTAGCCAAAAACATTTAGGCAAAACCACTGTATTGGATGAAACACCAATAAAACCGAACTAAAAAACAAATAGTAAATTACGGATATGGGATACGAAATTATTTTTTGCATGCTTTGAAAATTAAAGGCCAAAAGTAATAAATAAATTTTTAGCGGTATAAAAATTGAAAACAATAACCGTTTTTCTTGTTTAATTGTACCTTTGTCCCTGAAATTGCAAATTTTTTCTGAATTAAATGAACTTTATTGGCCTAGATTAGTAAGGTTGAAAATCAGATAAAAGTCGTAAATTTGACAATAAACTTGTTTTTAGAAAGTCATGAAAAGTAAGATAGTACGATTTGTTATAAAGCAACATAAAGAAAAACTCAATACTAATGAAACAGATATCCTAATAAAATCTGCTTCAAGAAGTTCAAGTTATGCCATTAGAGAATCTAAAGCTTTAGGACTAACTATAAAATCTATTTCAGGAAAAAAAATAATAGAAAAACTTCCGAACGGGGAAATTAAAATACTTCGAGATCTTCAGCAGAAACAGGATAGTGAGAAAGGTTTGAAAAAAGGAATGGTTTTATGCAGGAAATAAAAAAAAGACTGAGAATATTTGCCGGACCAAACGGCTCTGGAAAAAGCACTCTCTTTGAAGAATTTTCGAAAAATTACAATACAGGGCATTTTATAAATGCAGATTATCTGGAAAAGATTTTAAAAACTAAAGGTTTAATAGATTTAGATTCTTATGATATAAAATCATCTCAGGAAGAGTTACTAAGTTTTTACAAAAAAGAAAACACAAAAACTTTAATAGAAACTGCCAACGAAAAAGGATTTCAAATAGCTCTTGAGATAAAAGAAAACTTTATATTATCACTTTCAAAGAATCCCAATAGTTATGAAGGCTCACTAATCTCCTCTTTTTTAAGAGAAAAACTTCTTAAAGAGAATAAAGGCTTTTGCTTTGAAACTGTTATGAGTCATGTTTCAAAATTAGAAGATATCACCGAAGCAAATTCTTTAGGCTACACTTCATACTTGTATTTTGTATGCATAGATGATCCTGAAGTAAACATCTCTCGTGTTGAAAACAGAGTTCAGAAAGGTGGACATGCTGTTGACAGTGAAATTATAAAAAACAGATATACAAGAACTCTAAATAATTTATTTCCAGCAATAGAAATTTCAAATAAAAGCTATCTCTTTGATAATTCAGGTGAAAGACTCATTTTAATTGCTGAAATAAATGATGGCAAATCACTAAAACTTCATATAAATGAAGAAGATTTTCCGAATTGGTTTAAAGAATTTGTATTAAATCACTTCATATAAACACGGCTATTGTACCTTTGTCCCTGAAATTGCAAATTTTTTCTGAATTAAATGAACTTCACTTACCCTAAAAATGAACGCCTAAAGAGCAAGACAACAATTGATTTACTGTTTTCTGAAGGTAAATCGGTTTCTAAATATCCGTTGCGTTTGGTTTACCGTCAAGCGGAAGGAAATCCGGAAGAAAAAATCAAAATGGGCGTTTCTGTTTCTAAAAAATACTTTAAAAAAGCCGTCGATCGTAATTATTTTAAACGTGTTTTGAGAGAAACCTACCGTCTAAACAAACATTTACTTTTAGACAATATTCAGGAACCTTATACTATTATGTTTTTTTATCAGACAAAAGACAGATTATCCTACGAAGAAATCAATACCAAAACGATTCAGTTGTTTGAGAAATTCTTGTCTCAGGTAAATAAAAGCCCGGATTCTGAAACCAAAACAGAGCCGCAGACTTCATAAAGCAACTTTATTTATCAAATTATACGAAAAATTATAAAAAAATTGTAGTTTTAGCTTTAATTTGAAATATTTATGCGACAATTTTTCCTTTTATTCTTTGCTGTTCTGACCTTATCCAGTTGTGAAAAACAAGTTGGAAGTGCTGATGTATCAAACGATGCCGTTTCAGAGATTAGAGTTTCATCACCGAGCCAACCAAATGAAGATAAAAATGATGTAATATCTCAAAAAATAATTAAAGAAGCTTATCTTAAATTTGAAACTGATGATTTAGAAAGCACTTATAATCAAATTAAAACTGCTATTACTGCGAACAAGGCAAGTGTTCAAAGTGATTCTCAGGAAAAAGATTATCGCACAATCACCAGAAGACTTACTATACGCATTCCGAGTCAAAACTTTGACGCATTTTTAGAATCCATATCCAAAGGTGTTTCTTATTTTGACGAAAAGAACATTTCGTCTCAAAATGTTACAGAAGAATATATTGACTTAACTTCGAGGTTAAACACAAAACGTAAACTCGAAGAGCGTTATATCGAAATATTAAAAAAAGCGACTAAAGTAAGTGAGATTCTTGAAATTGAAAAACAGATCTCAGCTATTAGAGAAGAAATTGAAGCGAAACAAGGTCAGCTAAAATACTTAGAAAGCCGGGTTTCTGAAAGTACTGTTACAATTGAATTCTACAAAACTATTGCTCAAAAAGAAGGCGTGAAAATTTCATACGGATCAAAAATCTGGAACTCCATTCAGTCCGGATTCTTTAGTTTGTCAGATTTTTTACTCTCCCTTATTAGTGTTTGGCCGTTTATTATTTTAATTTGCGTACTTGCCTATTTTATTAGAAAAAGATTTAAAAGAAAAAAAATATAATCATGTATCCTTATTTCAAAAAGAAGTTCATTATTCCAACCGTTGCAGCTGGATTTTTATTTGTTGGAGCCAGTTTCAAAGATGATTTCTTTGAGATTGCGAAACAAATAGAGATTTTCACGACATTATTCAAAGCGGTAAATACCAATTATGTCGATGAAACGAATCCGGGTGATTTGATGGATAAGGCGATTAAAAGCATGTTGGGAAGTTTAGATCCATATACGGTTTACTTTAATGAGCAGGATGTTGTAAACTTCAAGATTAACAATACTGGCGAATATACCGGAATTGGTGCCATGATCGCCAGAAAGAAAGATCGTTTGATTGTTCGTGAGCCTTATAAAAATTATCCTGCCGATAAAGCCGGATTAAAAGCCGGCGATGAAATTATTCAGATTGGAGACGTTTTAATTGCTGATTTTAAAGATGATGCGTCGCAATTATTGAAGGGAACAAAAAACACAAAAATCAGCATAAAATACATTCGTCAAGGCAAAACTTTCACAACCGAATTGGTTTTGGATGAAGTTGATATTAAATCGGTTCCATTCTTCGGAAAAATCGATGAGAAAACGGGTTATATTGTTTTGGCACACTTTAGCCGAAAGGCATCCAATGAAGTAAAAGACGCGCTTGAGAAACTAAAAGCTGATGGAGCTACTCAAATTGTCCTTGATTTGAGAGGAAATCCGGGAGGTTTACTAAATGAGGCAATTGATATTTGTAATTTATTTGTTCCCAAAAATGAGGTTATTGTAACTACAAAATCAAGAATCGAAAAACACAATAATACGTATAAAACGAACAAAGAGCCGGTAGATACTCAAATTCCGTTGGCAATTTTAGTGAACGGACGAAGTGCTTCTGCATCTGAAATTGTTTCGGGAGCTTTGCAGGATTTAGATCGCGCGGTAATTTTAGGAAGTCGTAGTTTTGGTAAAGGACTGGTGCAGCGTTCTGTTGATTTGACTTACGGAACTCAACTAAAAGTAACTATTTCCCGTTATTATACGCCTTCCGGTCGTTGTATTCAGGCTTTGGATTATGCTCATAAAGACAAAAATGGTGTTGCTCAAAAAACAGATGCTAAAAACTTTAATGCTTTTAAAACCAGAAAAGGAAGAACGGTTTACGATGGTGGAGGTGTTTTGCCAGATATCGAATTGGACGAAGCTAAGATGAGTCCTATTACAACTGCATTATTAAAAAATGACGGAATCTTTGATTACGCAACCTCATATTATTACAAAAATCCAAATTTAGGCGATAAGATTCCAACGGTTACGGATGCTGATTATTCTACTTTCAAACAATATCTGAAAACCAACAAAATAACTTTTGATACGGACACTGAAGTTGCTTTGAAAAACACTTTGGCTGCAGCCAAAACTGAAAAAATAGACGAAACGATTGCGCCGGAATATCAACAATTACTAAACGCTCTTGAAAAAAGCGAGACTACATTGTTAGACAAAAATCAAAAAGAAATTAGAAACCTGATTCAGGAAGAACTTATCAAAAGATACCAATATCAGGAAGGTTTGTATCAATATTACATCAAAAATAATTCGGAAATTAAAAGAGCAGTAAACGTTTTAAATAATCAAACTGAGTACAAGACGATTTTAAAAATGTAAAAACATAATGAAGATTTGTAGAGCCCTATTTCTGTTTATTATTTACAATTTATCGGCACAGCAAAAACCTATCGAAACTATTTATTTTGATTTCGACAAGTATGATCTTACGAATCAGCAAACCGAAGTTGTAACTAATTTCATTAAAACTATTGACACTTCAAAAGTAGAGTCAATACAGATTTATGGATACTGCGACGATCGCGGTAATGACGAATATAACTTCCGTTTATCAAATAACCGTGTCAATACTATTCAGGAACTATTAATTTCAAAAGGCTTTAATCAAAGCCGCATTGTGATTCTGGAAGGAAAAGGGCGCGTGGTGGTACGTCCTGATACTGTCGAAAATCTTCACGAAACAAGATCCAAAAACCGTCGCGTTGATTTGATTGTTGTAAAAAGAAACAGTTTTGGTAAAGGAATTTATAATTCCCTTAGAAATGATTTAAAAGTTGGTGATAAAATCTATCTTGATAGTATTTTGTTTGATCTTGGAAGTTCAAAACTAACCAATGATTCAAAAAAAGAATTAGATAAAATCGCAGAAAAACTACTTCAGAAAAGAAATTATCAATTTGAAATTAGAGGTCACGTTTGCTGCACTCCGGAAATATATAGCGACGCAATAGACAGGGATACCAAAGAAAGAAGGCTTTCCTGGAACCGCGCCAAAACCGTTTTCTATTATCTGATTTCTAAAAAAGTCTCAAAAAGCCGTATGACTTATCTGGGTTGCGGCAATAAATATCCGCTAAAAAAAGGCGATGCTTTAGATCGCCGTGTTGAATTTGTGATAACAAAAGTTTAGAGTATATTTCACAAAGTTGAAGACACTAGTACTTTTTTACTTAAAGTTTTACTCTAAACATAACTAGTAATCAATTACATTTAAACATTTTATATCTAAAAATAAAAAACGGTTGCTTTATCGCAACATCACTACATTAACAATTTTTTAATAATCATTAAAGTACTCTTTATATAGAGTACTCATCTAAAATTATTTATTTGAAAGTTGGTTCTGCAGGTCTGTTTAAAACCGCGCTATCAGATTCCAGAATTTCTATTCCTTCCAAAAATTTATTAATTACAACATCGTTTATTGTATAAGGTTTTCCAATCCATCTTACGATTCCTTTATTATCGATCAAAACTGTCTTTGGTAAAGCAAATCCTCCATAAGCATCGTCAACAACAAAATCATTTAAAGCCTGTTTTGTCTGATCGCTTACTACAATCGAATTAAACTTTACTCTTTCTAATGTTTTCTTCGTTTTTGCCGGGGATTCATCTGTAATCGAAACAAAAACAAAATCTTTTCTGTCTTTGAATCGTTCTTGGGTTTTATTTAGATTTGGTACTTCTTCCAGACAGGTTTGGCACCACGTTGCCCAAAATTCCAGCAAAATATATTTGTTTTCGAGACTTTTATCTTTTGGAACATTTTGAAGATAATCAGTGATATTAAGTTTTGGAGCTTTTTCACCAACTTTAAGTTTGTTTTGACTAGAAGTTGGAAGTGATATCGTTAAAACGAAAATGAATAGAAGAAGTTTTTTCATAGTTAATTTTTTTCTTCTAAAATAATTAAAAATGTAATTCAAAACTGATTAAATGAAAAAACCTTTATCTGCAAAAGCAGATAAAGGTCTGAAGCGTTGTAGAATCAAATAAAAAATGATTTTACAGATATGTTTTTGATATGTTTTTCTAAAGGAAAATTATCCGCGAATCATCTCTATATGCTCAATATCATCTTCCAGATACATTTCGCTGGATTGAACAAATCCGTGACTTTCGTAAAATTTCTTCAAATACAATTGTGCTCCAATCGTGATTGCGTCTTTATCAAAATGTGTTTTTATTCCCGCAATCGCTTCGCGCATTAAATCGTGTCCCCATTTTTTATCTCTGTAATTGGCATCAACTACAACTCTTCCTATAGATGCGTTATCAAAACTAATTCCTGCATCAAAAATTCGGGAGTACGCCACTACTTTGCCATCATATTCTCCAATTAAGTGTAATGCTTTCTTGTCTTTGCCGTCAAGGTCTAAATAAACGCAATTTTGCTCCAGTACAAAGATCTCACTTCGTAGTTTAAGCAAATCATATAACTCATGAACCGTTAGCGCTTCAAACGGCTTTATTTTCCATTTTAATTCCATTATTACTGTTGTTGACTTTATGGGCACTAAATTAATTCAAAAAACTTACTAATACGAGGATTTATCAGATATAAACAAAAAAACTGACTACTAGATATAGTCAGTTTTTGTTTCATCGAAGAATTTAATCTTCCGATTATTTTTTCTTCATTATGATTTCCATACTCTTATATTCTGATCCGTTCTTGGTATCAAACATTTCCATTTTGCGGGTTGTTGCATCTACAATAGTATAGATTTCTCTGAAAGGTGCTTTTTTTCCGTTTAACGGACTTACTACTTCGCCTTTGAATTCCATGCTTTTCGTTTTGTTATCATATTTACCAGTGGCAACCATCATACCTGTTCCCATATTGTCAATAAATGTGGTGGTATATTCTTTACTGGCATTATTGTAGGCTAATGTGCTTTTTCCTTCAAATGGCTGTCCCATCATCTTACCTTGGTAATTAGCTTCCTGATAACGACCGCCAAGTATCATTTTGATATTTGCTGTCGAAGATGCTTTTTCAGGTTTTCCATTGGCTTCTGACCAAAAAGTCATATCGCAGTTCCAGGTTCCGGTTTCATCTGCCATCATTTTGTGTGGATTTCCCGGTGTGGCATATGCCGTCCACGCCTTCATTTGTGCTGCCGAATCTAAAGGTTGTTCGGCAATTGGTTCTTCTGTTTTAACACTATCTGAAACTTTTGTCGTTTCAGTGTCAGCTTTTACATCTTTTTTACATGAAACAAAACACAATGCTAACATTGATAGTGTGATATAAAAATTTTTCATAATTAACTGATTTAATGATTATTAAAACAAAATTATGAAAAATTTCCCAAATTACCTTTTATCAATTTTGACTGATTTTATTATCGCTTCAAGATCCAGCATCAAATCTCGTTCTTCGTTTGAAGGTGAATAACAAAATCCTTCGATGACTAATATTCTATTGTAAGTTTTGTCTACAATGGCATAATTTATAAACGGACCTGCCATAAAATCGTTTTTTAGTTCCCAGCTTCCTTTAGTTTCAAAAGCTTTTTTTCCGTCTAATTCTGTGGTCGAAAAATAAGGCGCATAAGCTTCTCCGGTAATCATTCTTGTATTGGGTTCTCGGCCTTTGATATAATAACCTACTGAATCTCTCATTTTGATGATACTTCCAACTACGTTAGAACCGGTTTTAAAATCGTGAAGGGGAATTTGATAAATAAGCAAACTCGTGTTTCCGCTGATAATGTCTTTTTTCAGCCAAATAAAGTTCTTTTTGTGCAACATGTATTCATATCCTGTTGGAATCTGTATGTCGATATGAAATTTATTCTTGATCACAGCGGGATGTAGTAATGACTTGCTGTTATCTTCCTGAATTTTCTGAATCTCAGCATCTCTAATGATTTTTATAATTTGTGCCGAATTCAATTCGATACTACAAATTATATCATCTACGGATTTTCCGTAAATACGAAATGTATTGTGTGGTAATGCTTTACTTCTAATAATCTCGAATTTGTCAGTGGCTGCTTTTTTGACCACTATAATACTTCGGCTATCGGTAACAAAACCTTCGAGTAATTTAGCCGGATATTGATTGATTGTAAATAGTGGTTCTTCCTGGGTAAGTCCCCAAACCGGCGAGGCAAATTTATTTCTAATGGTATCGCCCACTTCTCCATACCATAACTGGTCGTCTATGATTATAGAAATTGTATTTGTTTTACCGGATACAGGCTGGGATTGTCTTTCGCTTTTAAAACACGAAATCAGCACAAATGGTAATAGCAACAAAAAAAAATGGGTTTTATTCATTTTATTAATTTATGAAATAAAACCCAAATTTAAATAAGATTTTTTATTATCCGTTTATTTTAAGCTTCATTCCGGGTTTAATATCTCCATCTTTAATATTATTCCATTTTTTAATGTCTGAAATTGTTATTCCAGGATATTTTTTAGAAATACTATATAACGAATCTCCTTTTTTAACGTAATAATCTTCTCCCAAGGTTCTGGCAGAAACTGCTTTTTTCTTGAACGGATCCATAGAATTATTTACTGCAATTGCCGTTGTAATATTGTTTCCTTCGACTGTAGTAATAATTTTTGAGACAATTAGCGTTTTACCTAAACCAACATTATTTGATGTTAGATTGTTTAGATCTTTTAAGTCAGCAACAGTCGTACCAAATTTTTTGGCAATACTTCCCAAATTATCTCCGGCTGCAACAATATATTCCTGATTTACTGTATTTGATTTTTCATTCTCATCAGAAGATGCAATTGCTGTTTCGGTGTTTTTCTCAACTGCAGGAGATGATTTTGCCTCTTCAATATTTTTAGCAATCGGATCGGTGTCTGATTTAATTTTTAAAGTTCTTCCAAGTGCAACTGCATTTGATTTAAGATTGTTCCATTTTTTTAAATCCGAAACATTTACATCATATTTTGCAGCGATTGTGCCCAGGTTGTCTCCTTTTCTAATTTTGTAAAACTGAATATCTTTAGCCAATTCCAGTTTCTCTTTTACCATAGGTTTTGCTTTTGGAGCTACTTTTAAGGCTAACTTAGCAGGAAGAGTTCTTCTTTCTGACTGATAGGCAACATAATCATAGATCTTATTTTCGTTTGAAGCGAAAGTGGCAATTTTGTCCTTCGGTAAACGCAGGAAATGTTGTTCTCCCTGATAATAAGGCACTACATTTAATTTATAGGAAGGATTTAAAAGTTGTATTTGAGATTGTGGCATGTCCAACAAATCTGCGATTTGCTTGAATGTTATTTCTTTTTTGATATTGATTGTGTCTGTTTCAAAGTTTTTAACAACAGCTCTTTCGGGATTAATTCCGTGTTCTTTATGGTATTCAAAAAGATACATTGTTGCTAAAAAAGCCGGAACATAACCTTGTGTTTCTTTTGGAAGATAACTGCGAATATCCCAGTACTTTGTTTTTCCGCCAGAGCGACGAATTGCTTTTGTTACATTTCCCGGTCCTGAATTATAAGAAGCCAAAACCAGTTCCCAATCTCCAAAAATGTTATACATCTTGGTCATGTATTCTGATGCTGCAGCTGTAGCTTTAAGTGGATCGCTGCGTTCGTCAATATAAGAATCAATCTTAAGTGCGTATTGTTTTCCGGTTCCGTACATGAATTGCCAAAGTCCCGTGGCGCCCATTTTAGAAACTGCTTTAGGATTTAAAGCAGATTCTACAACGGCTAAATATTTAATTTCTAAAGGAACGTTTTGTTTGGCAAAAGCGTCCTCAAAAATTGGGAAGTAATATTCTGACAAAGCCATTAATCGAGAAAACGATTTTTTACGATTCTTAAGAAATGACTTTATTATATTTTCTAATCCTTGATTGTATTCAATGTCAAAAGGTGATTTCTCATTCATTGCTGCAAGTCGCTGTTTTAGCAACTCTGTTGGCAATTCTTCATCAACGGTAACGTCTGTATTGATGGTTTGAATGTCTTTTGTCAAATCGTCATAAATATCTAAACTTGTAAGTTCTTTCATCCAGAGACTATCTACGCGGGTAGCTACATCATCTTTTTTGAAAGTTCCTTTAACTGAATCCAGATAAGATAACTTTACTTCTGGTTTAATTTCTATTGTTGATGTTGTTGCAACTTCTTGCGCAAACATCGACATTGAAAAAAAAGCCGAAACCACTATTGATAATTTTTTTACAATCATATAACATTTTTTTAAAATCCTATAATTCAAACCATTACAGAAGCCTTACTTTTGCAAACTTAAATAGATTAACGATGAAAAATACGCAAAAAAATGTTAATTGTGATATTTTAGTCTAAAATCGCTGCGATTCCAGGTAAAACTTTTCCTTCTAACATTTCAAGCATTGCCCCGCCACCAGTGGAAACGTAGCTCATTTTATCTTCAAATCCAAACTGTTTTACAGCAGCAACTGAATCACCTCCTCCAACTAATGAAAAAGCGCCTTTTTCTGTAGCTTCTGCTATATAATCTCCTAATGCGATTGTTCCTTTAGAGAAACTTTCCATTTCAAAAACTCCTAATGGACCATTCCATAAAATAGTTTTTGACTCTAAAATTACTTTTTTGAAGTTCTCCAATGATTTAGGACCTGCATCAAGACCTTGCCATCCGTCAGGAATTTCTCTTACATCAACTACTTTTGTATTTGCAGTGTTTAAGAAATCATCTGCCGCAATTACATCAACCGGAATATGAATTTGAACTCCTTTTTCTTTAGCTAATCTTAAAATTTCAAGTGCCAATTCTTGTTTATCATCTTCACAGATAGAATTTCCAATTTTCCCACCTAGTGCTTTAACGAATGTAAAAGTCATTCCACCACCAATGATCATGTGATCTACTTTGTCCAGAATGTTTTCGATAACTGTAATTTTTGAAGAAACTTTAGATCCTCCTAAAACTGCTGTTACCGGTTTTTCGCTGTTTTTAAGTACTTTGTTTAAACTTTCGATTTCTTTAGCCAATAATGTTCCGAAACATTTTTCTGTTGGAAAAAATTGTGCAATAATTGTAGTCGATGCGTGTGCTCTGTGTGCTGTTCCAAAAGCATCGTTTACATAGATATCTCCAAGGGAAGCTAATTCTTTTGCAAAAGCAACATCTCCAGCTTCTTCTTCTGCATGAAAACGTAAATTTTCTAATAATAAAACTTCTCCCGGCTGTAAATTTTTAGCAGCTGTCTGAGCTACTTCTCCAACACAGTTTTCAGCAAACTTAACGGGAAGTCCTAAAATTTCAGAAGCTGTTTTTAAAATGTGTTTTAATGAATATCTTTCTTCAACTCCTTTTGGTCTTCCTAAATGTGACATTAAAATTACGCTTCCGCCTTGCGCTAAAATTGTGTCAATTGTAGGCTTAGCAGCTTCAATACGGGTTGCATCTGTTACATTAAAATTCTCATCCAGTGGCACATTAAAATCAACACGGATAATTGCTTTCTTATTTTTAAAATCGAAATCGTTTAAAGTTTTCATTTTGATAATTTTTTAATTTTTCTGATAGAAAAACAAATATAGAACTTTTAAAGTACTATTAAATTTGAAAAATCTAAAAATAATACACCAATAACAACGAAAACGTTGTAATTTATCAAAAAAAATAAATTATGTATTAAAAATGCTAAAAATGCTTACAGATCTAATTAATCATGAACAGGTCCTTGTGTACAAGGACAATCACTGATTGCTTGTAAGAAGTCGAATCCAATTGTGATTACGTGTGTACCGGTATTGTAAGCTCCAAGATCATTGAACATTACTTGATAAGAATATCCAAAATAGAATTTAGACTTCATGAATCCGGCCATTGGTCCTACTGATAATGGCTTTGGGAACTGATCGTTCAGGAAACGATATGAAACTCCTATCCAATAATAATCTTCGTACCGATTGTAACGTCTGTACTTGAAGTTTAAATCGGTTGAAGATCTTTTATCACTAGCAAAGTATTGAAAATACATTGATGGTTCATATTCAATACGACTGTTTTCTTTATCTTTAAAAGTATAGCCTGAATAAACCTGATAGTTTGAAAGTAAATTAGGTTCAACTCCTCTGTATTTATTGGTGTTTTTCTTTAGAACGTTATTGGCATTAAAACTTACAAAAAAGTTTTTATTACGATATAAAGCACTAATATCAAAGTTGTTGTTTGCATTATAGCGATTATCTGTAACTGACGGATCAATAACAGGATGTTCGTATGGATCTGTGTTGAACTCGTCTGTATCTATTTTGAATGTATTAAAGTTGTATGAAAGTCCAAATGACAAATACTGCTTTGAGTAATAATCCAAAATAATGTGATGTGCAAAAGACACTTTAGCACCGGTTTGTCTGGTATATCCGTTTTTATCATTGTAAAGCGAGATACCAACTCCGGAACGGTCCAAAACTCTAAAATCGACATATAGCGATTGATTCTCCGGGGCATCCTTAATTCCAACCCATTGGGTTAATCCATTGGCTCTAATTCTAAGATTATCACCAATACCTGCATAAGCAGGAGAAAGCACAAAAGGGTTATCAGCCAAATACTGAGTAAACACTGGTAGGTTTAACTCTTGGCTGTAACTTGTTGTTACAGCCATGAGTACTAAGGATAAAATTAATTTTTTCATTGTAATAATTTTTTTAGATAACATCATAGGGGCTGTTATTTTGTTATCTGTATAAAGTGAAATGTCCAACAAACTCTCTTGCATCTTTCTCGTCATTTAGTTTAAGAACATACCAGTAATCACCTGAAGGCAATTCTTGACCGTTATACCTACCATCCCATTTTTGACCGTAATGGTATTTAGCGATTTCACGTCCGTATCTGTCGAAAATTGAGAATATTAAATTAGTATAAATGTTTGTACATCCAGGTCCCCATCCGGTATAGTAAGTACCATCTGGTGTGAAATAATTAGGCAGACATACATCTACATATTTAACCGGGATAGATTTTGTATCTGTACAACCGTTTTTATCTCTAACTGTAATTGTATAAGTATCTGTTTTATAGATCGTGAATTTATTTTCAGAACTAAAGTTGATACCATCTATACTGTATTCATAATTTCCGCTTCCGCCTGTAGCAGTTGCTGTGATCACGTTCCAAACACCTTTCTCTTCAGATAAAGTCAATAGTAACGGATTAACAACTTTTATGTTGAAGCTTGTTTCTGCTTTACATCCATTTGTATGTCTCACTGTAATTGTGTGATCGCCTGGTGTAAGACCTGTAAAGATGTTATTCATTTGCCATTTACCACCATCTAAACTGTAATCAATGTCAGCAGGATCTCCATCATAACCAGGATCTACTGTTACCATATTCGAAGCTGCATTGTTCACACAGTCATAGTTAACTTCATTTGTTGGATTAAGCGTTACTGCATAATCCATTGCGATGTCTACCTGACCGTTACAACCTGATGCATCTACAAAATAAACAACATGAGGACCTCCTGACAGATTATCAAAATCAAATGTTGTCTGACCTGGAGTACCTTGAGTAAATGGTCCGGCTTCTGAATCCAGACTCACTTTATAATCTAATGTACCTCCTGAAAGTATAATACTAAACGCACCATCTTTCTCTCCAGCACATGTTTCAGGGAATAAAGTACCGTCTACTAATGCTCCAGATAATGGGGCTGGTTCTTTTACTTCGACATCTTTGATGAATATGTAACATTCATTTTCGTCCTGAACTAATACATCATAGAAGCCTGGTTTCAAGTTTTCGAATACATTTTTGTCAAAGAACTGTCTGAATTCAGGTTCTATTGCATATTTGTAAACTCCTGTTCCACCTGCAGCATTTACAGTAATTTTTCCATTATTGTAACCATTACAAGTAATGTCTGTTGGTATCGCAGTAGCTGATAATACTACGTTAGGCTCTGATATTTCAACTACTGCTGAGTTCAATGAACAATCAGAACTTTCTAGTTTT
This sequence comes from Flavobacterium pectinovorum, assembly GCF_006438875.1. Classification (GTDB taxonomy): domain Bacteria; phylum Bacteroidota; class Bacteroidia; order Flavobacteriales; family Flavobacteriaceae; genus Flavobacterium; species Flavobacterium pectinovorum_A. Next base: position 7,330 of record NZ_RCZH01000025.1, on the reverse strand, counting down.
ACTATGTATTTTCCAACTGGCAATCCAGTAAATACTCCTGGAGTAAGCTGTGTTGGTGCTGGTGTAATATTAACTCCCGCAGCGTCTAGCAATGTATATACATAGTTTCCTAAACCTCCTGTTGCTATAGCTGTAATTGTACCTTCGGCACTTCCTTTACATTTAATATCTACATCTACAAGAGTTGTAAAATCTAATTTTGGAATTACCGGAACGTTAACGATGTTTGATACAGTGCTAACACATCCATTTTGGTCTTTTACAAAATATTGGTAATCCTTACTTACAGTTGTTTTTGGCAATGTAATATCAATGGTTGAATTAAATGAAGCTGAATAATTTGTTCCGTCTTCACTATAGTAATATGGCGCATTTCCACCTGTTACTGTAAGTTTCAAGATTGGTACTAATTGACATGTTTCATTTCTTGATATAGTTAAAGAAGGTTTTACTTCTGTTGGCTGATCAATAACTACTTTGTTAGAAATGTTCTCACAACTCCAGGTATCTTTTGCTGTAACTGTATAAGTTCCCGCTTTTAATCCTGTAAATTGGTTAGTACCTTGTGATTCCACAACGATTACAGTTCCATCAGCTAATACACCGTTTAATGTATAAGTATAATTTCCTGAACCACCAGTTACTGAGTCAATAGTCACAACGCCGTTCTCATTATCAAAACAAGTTAACATTGGAGTTGCACTTATCTGAATTTTTATTGGTTTTGGGTTTACTAGTTTAGCATTAACAAACGCTTCACAACCATGACTATCTTTAACATAAACAGTATAATCTCCTGCTGTTAAATTCTCAAATACCGGTGAAGTACTGTAACCTTTTACAATTGTCGTACCTAATCTTAACTCATATAAATAGTCACCTGGCCATCCTCCTGTTGCTGATGCAGTTATCACACCATCTTTATTACCTGCAAGACAAGTAATCTCTGATTGTGTTTTAGTTGCTACTAAAGCAGCTGCTGCCTGATCAATCGTAAATGTATTTGTTACGGTACAAGAAGGACCGTTAATGTCGCTCAATGTTGCTGTAACAGTATACACTCCCGCTTTTAATCCTGAAACCAAAATTGGTCCTGCAGAAGTCGTCGTTCCAGTGCTTGGAACCGGACCTGTAATTACATAAGTAAATGGTCCTGCATCATTTATTGGAACTAATTGGTTGTCAACAAAAGTCAAATTAACACTTCCGTCTGCATCTCCATAACAAAGTTCGTTTTTCACTGATTTAACATCAATCGCAAAAGTGTTAGGATCAAATACATAGTGGTAATCTGTTATTGTACAACCTGTTGTCGCGTTGAAAACAGTAATTTGATAGTTACCAATTGCTAAGTCTTTAAATAATCCTGTTGAATTAGTTTCACTAAAGACTGTTCCGTTTACTCCTGTAAGCGTATAGCTTAATAAAGCTGGCGTTCCTCCTGTTGTTGCAACAGAAACCTGAATTGTTTCGTTTGCAAGACAAGTAATTGGTTTAACAACTGCCACGTTAACTTTATCCATTGTTATGAATGAGTCAATAATAATTGGAGTTGTCCAAGAACCTTCACAACCTTTATCATCAAATACTCTTACAGTATAAGAACCACCTTTAAGATCAAACTCAGTATAAACATTCGAGTCCGTGTTTTGAACTACTACTCCGTTTTTACTAAACTCATAACGAACATATTTACCTGAACCTTCCAGAACTGAATTAACAGTAATTGTAGCAAAATTTACCGCGTTTGTCCCTGTTGTACATTTAAATGATGTCACAACCGGAGCATTAACTATAATCGCTTTAGGCTGTTTGATTCGTTTATCTACCTGAGCATGACAACCTCTTCCTGAAGTAACCAGTACTGTATAATCTCCTGCTTCAAGGTTATCAAATACATTTGATTCCTGCGGAATTGTACTTACCGGAGTTCCTCCTACTGTTGTTCCAGTCAACGTGTACATGTAAACCGGGTTATCATTTACTCCGTCTTTAACCGGATCCAGGTTAACGATAATTAATCCGTCAGAACCTCCATTACAAGAAACATCGTTACCAGTTAAACTTAAACCTGTAATTTCTGTTGCTTTTTTCAACTCAACAGTTACAGTATCTGTACAACCGTTTACAAGGTCTCTTACCAATATTGTATGAGTTCCCGCAGGCATATTGTTGAATGTGGCAGTAGTTCCTACTATAACCGGGATATAAGCCCCAGAACTATATTTGTAACTTCCTGAACCTCCTGTCGCTTTAGCAATTACAATTCCGTCTTGGAAATCACAACTTGGTAAAGCTTTAGTCTGAACTTGTAAATCTAAAGCACCTTCAATAACAACCGCTGCATTTACAGTTGTTGTACATCCGTTGGCATCTTTTACTGTAATGTTATAAGATCCCGGAGCTGTTACAACAAATTTAGGATCTGTTTGGAAATCACCTCCAATACTATATTGTAAAGGAGCTACTCCTGTAGCCGAAACTATAAATTCATACGTTCCTGCCGGACTTGCACATTGACTTGTAACAATTGCTGCAATAGCACTTGGTAATGGATCTACTGAAATAGTTTGCTGTTGTATAGCTGCTGAACATCCGTTCAGATCTTTCACATAAACATCCCAAACCATATCTACACCATTATTAGTGTCTACCACAATTTTGTTATCTGCACTGAAAGTTGTTGGAGCCGGTTTACCTGCAACAACCGCTGCATAACTGTAAGCCTGTGTTCCACCTGTAGCAGTTACAGTAATTGTCGCATTTTTATTGTTACAACTAATATTTGTTGCCACAGTCGTAAATGTAAGCGCTGCAGTTGGTTGTTTGATTTCAAAATCAACTACACTGTCTGTACATCCTGAAGTTCTATCCGTAACCGTGAAAGTATATTTACCCGCAGTTAATCCTGTGTACGTAATAACATCTCCAGTTTGTGTAAATGTTCCATTATTCGGATTTAATCCAAAATCATAATTATTAACTGTAATGTAGTTACTTACTGTGAATGCAATTGATCCTGTTGATCCTGCATTACATAATACATCACTTAATAATTGAGCCTCAACATTAATTTCGCTTGCTTTTTTAACAATAATCGAATTTGTTGTGCTGCAACCGTTAGCGTCAGTAACTTCTATTACATAAGTATCAGGCAATAAACCAGCAAAACTATTTACTGCACTTGGCGCAGTAGCCGAAGCTGCCGGGCTGATTATTGCATATTTGTATGGTGCAACTCCTCCAACAATAGTTGTTGGATCTACAGATATTGTACTGAAACCACCTGCAGTTTTACAATAAATTGGTGTTGTAGCAATATCAAACTTAGTAGGTCGTGTATAAGGAACAACTGTCGCTGATCCTGTTGCTCTACAACCATTAATGTCTACAATTACATAGTTAATTGTTCCTGCAGCATTCATGGTATGTACCGGAGAAGTTCCAAAAGTTACTCCATTATCAAAACTATAACTATATGGCGTTGTACCATCATGAGCTGTTAGTGTGATGAAAGCATCTTGTGCAGTATTTGTTGTACTACATGTAAATGGTGTTACCACATGAGTTGCTGTTAATGTTTCCGGTTCTGCAATTGTAACATCAACTGGAAGCGATGGACATTTTTTAGCATCTCTAACTACAATAGTATAAGTACCTGCTTTTAATCCAGAGAAAACATTCAATGAACCAAATGCTGCTCCATTAATACTGTATTCATAAGGTGCAACTCCATTTGAAGCTGTAACGGTTATACTACCGTTAGAATCTCCTTTACATCTTACATCAACGTGAGTAGTTGTAAATTTTGAAGTTGTAATTGGTGTAATAACTACTGGTATAGAAACCGCATCACATTGACCATCATTTACTTTGAATGTATAAGTTCCTGCTACTGTAGGTTTATACGGTGATGTAACTGTATTATAAAGACCTCCATCTTTGGAAACTTGGAAAGTAGGATATATTCCTGTTCCCTGAGTCGCCAATAATGTAATCGTAGCATCATTTGTTGTACAATTCAAATCTTGTACAAGTGTTGCCTGTAATAATAATTCTTGTTTTAATGTGTATTTCGCATGTGCAATACAACCATTACCGTCTTTAATATAGAAGTCGTACGTTCCTGGTGCATTTAATGTGAAATTAGGACTTAAATAATATCCGTTTCCAATGCTGTACATTGGTGGATTTACGATATCCGGATCAGTCGTACCATTAATTTTAATTGGAACCGGACCACCTGTATAACAATATTTATCTGTGATAACATCTATTGTTGGTGCATCATCTTTAGTAATTGTTATCGCTAATTTATTAGAACATGTTAGGTTTGCATCTAGTACATAAACATCCCAGTTAGGTCCTTTTGCAAAATCTAAAACTGCAAAATCCTCTTCAAAATAATCCCCGGCAAGTGGTGTCGCTCCAGAAACAACAAATGCATATTTGTATTTCGGTGTTCCTCCAATTCCTTTTACTGTAACAATAGCTCCTGAATAACAATTTGCTGCTGTTTGAGAAATTAATTTAACGTCCAGAACAGCTGGCTCTCCTATTTTAATAGTTGCAGTGTTTTTACATCCTGTAACATTGTCCGTAACTTCTAAAGTATAAGATCCTGCTACAAGTCCTGTAACTGTCACAACTTTACCTACTTGAGATACCGTTCCCGTTCCTGCAATAAGTGCTGCTGAATAAGTTCCTGTGAAATTATCTACATTAAATTTCGCTGAACCATTTGCTCCACCATTACAAGAAGGATCGGTAGTTGATCCTGCAGCAACTGTAATAACTATTGCTGGTTTTACAATATAAGATTCCTGATACGTACATCCGTTTGCGTCTGTAACCTGGAATATATAAGGATCATTACTTGGAGCCAATCCTGCAAATACATTTAATAACTGTTTTGCTCTTACAATTGGAGATAAAATCTCAAATTGTGGTGTACCAACTCCCTTAGTTACTGAATTTATTGTAACTGTACTTGTTTGTCTGGCAGCTGGCTGACAGAATACTAGAGTTCCTGTAATGTCCATATCAGTTGGAGCGTTTAATGCCGGAACATTAACTCCATCTGCTAATTTGAACTTACATCCGTTGGCATCCATAACATAAACATCGAATCTAATTCCTGCGTATGTTTCGTATTTATCATTTGTAGAGTATGTTAAGCCTCCATCATAACTGTATTGGTATGGCGATGTTCCGTCTATTCCAACTACGGTTACAACAGCTTTTGTTGGCGCATTTCCTGTAGTACAATTCAATGGAGCTGTTATCGACGAACTCGCTGATAATGCTACTGGCGTACCAACTGTTACCGGAATTAATACTGAGATACATTCTTTAGCATCTTTAACTTCAATATTATAAGATCCTGYTGCCAATCCTTTGAATACATTTGAATCYTGGAAAGCTCCTCCAWYGATTCTATATTTATAAGGCTCGATTCCGTTTGAAGCTGTAACAACAATACTTCCGTTGCTATCTCCAAAACAACTTACTTTCGTTGCTACTGCAATTCCTTTTGGAACTGTTTTTGGAGTTACTATTACAGCATTTGATACTGCAGGACATCCCTGAGAATCTGTTACTCTAAAAGTATACGTTCCATCAACTGTTGCAACATATGGCAATGTTGTGAAGGCATTATATCCAGCTCCATCAATATCTACTTCGTAAAGATTATATGTTCCTGTTCCTCCTCTTGGAGTTAACTTGATCGTAGCATCTACAGCACATGTTAAATCCTGATTCAGGTCTGCTTGTAAAAACACTTGTGGTTTTACTACAAAACTTACTTGGTTTGATTTACATCCGTTACCGTCAATGATACCAAATATATAAGTTCCCGCACCTGTAACCGTATAAGTAGTACCTGGTATTTCTACACCGTTTAGTGTATATTTCGCAGGAGCCACGGCTACTGTAGATAATGCAGCCAAATCTATTGTAACATTTGATCCAACATAACATATTGAAGCTGGCATCGCAATAACTGGTGCAGCATCTTTGGTAATAATTACCGCAAGTGGTGCTGTAATTATACAACTATTAGCATCTTTTACATAAACTTTCCAATTGAAAGAAGTCGCTGTATCTAAAAATGCAGTATCTGATGGTGTAAAGGTACCTGGTCCTGTTGCTGTTGAAACTACAAATGAATATTCGTAAGGTGCAACTCCGCCAGAAGCTAATACTTGTACTTTAGCTTTGTTATCGCAATTTGCAGGTACATTGGCAATAACTGACAATGCNGGCATCGCAATAACTGGTGCAGCATCTTTGGTAATAATTACCGCAAGTGGTGCTGTAATTATACAACTATTAGCATCTTTTACATAAACTTTCCAATTGAAAGAAGTCGCTGTATCTAAAAATGCAGTATCTGATGGTGTAAAGGTACCTGGTCCTGTTGCTGTTGAAACTACAAATGAATATTCGTAAGGTGCAACTCCGCCAGAAGCTAATACTTGTACTTTAGCTTTGTTATCGCAATTTGCAGGTACATTGGCAATAACTGACAATGCTAATGCAGGGTTTTGAATAACATTTACTGAAGCCGGAGCTATACAACCTGTAACTTCATCAGTAACTACAATACTTTGTGTACTTGCAGCACTTAATCCTGTAATTGATATTGTTTTACTTGTTTGTCCTGTAACCGGAACTCCTCCGTTAAGTACATAACTGTAAGTTCCTGTAAAGTTACCTACTGTAAATAATACTTCTCCGTTTGCACCTGGATTACAAGTTACATCGCTAACCACTGTTCCTGAAACTGTAATGTTTACCGCTGGTTTTACAATGTATGATTCCTGATACGTACATCCGTTTGCGTCTGTAACCTGGAATACATAAGGATCATTACTTGGAGCCAATCCTGCAAATACATTTAATAACTGTTTTGCTCTTACAATAGGAGATAAAATCTCATATTGAGGTGTTCCAACTCCCTTAGTTACTGAATTTATTGTAACTGTACTTGTTTGTCTGGCAGCTGGCTGACAGAATACTAGAGTTCCTGTAATGTCCATATCAGTTGGAGCATTTAATGCCGGAACATTAACTCCATCTGCTAATTTGAACTTACATCCGTTGGCATCCATAACATAAACATCGAATCTAATTCCTGCGTATGTTTCGTATTTATCATTTGTAGAGTATGTTAAGCCTCCATCATAACTGTATTGGTATGGCGATGTTCCGTCTATTCCAACTACGGTTACAACAGCTTTTGTTGGCGCATTTCCTGTAGTACAATTCAATGGAGCTGTTATCGACGAACTCGCTGATAATGCTACTGGCGTACCAACTGTTACCG
>NZ_RCZH01000024.1 GCF_006438875.1 Flavobacterium pectinovorum | reverse complement strand
TTTTGATATGTAAATACACCAACTTGCCTCTCAGAGGAAAGTCCTGAATTGTAATCTCATCTTGAAAACCCTTTGATACTAATTGAAGATTATTAAACTCTTCTGGAGGTTTAGAATTCTCTTCAAAATAGAGGTGTAATATTTCTTCGCTATTAGTAGATGAAACTACTTCAAAATGTTCTACTAAAAAATCAGGAAGCATAAACTTCAAAAGTTCTATAGGGGTCATATAAAATTCTTAGATTACAAAGTTCTTATTTTATTTTGACATTTCCTCCCCAGGTTTTGAGATTGATCCGTTCTTTATTTCTTATGAGAATTGTAATAAATTATTTCGAAGATTTCTTGAGTTAATTTAAAATTATCATCAGCTATTTTTACTTGAGAAGGAAAACCAGTAAAAGAAAAATACTGAACTTTTTTATTATTAGATTTTATTATCAATAAATAAACTGTCATATGACCTTGATCTCCTGAACAGCTTTGAAAATAATCTTCTTCTTTTAATAATTTTAAAGTTTCATTTAACTTCTTTTTATCCTCAATAGAAAAGTTTTTATCCTTATAAAACGTCAAACTTTTACTTTTTCCGCTATAATTATTATCAATATTTACAATAAAAAAACCTCCATTCTCAATACCGTCATGTCGTTCATAATAAAAAATCCCGTTATTAATATTATTAAAATTAGCAAGTTCATTTTTAAAAAAATCACTAGAATCAATCGTTTTATAAAATGATTCAAAATCCTCTGAAGGAGGAATAATTCGAACGTTGCATTTATTTTCATTAGAAACTACTTTTTTCTCACCTCCGCATGAAGTCAAAAGCAAAAAAACAATAAACAAACCAATTTTCTTCTTCATTATACTTTTTTAGAACTTTCATTTCTTTTTAATTCAAGCCAAAGATAATTAACCCTTAATTTTCAATAAGTAAAAAACTAAATTGTTTTTTATTAAAAAACACTGATTAACTAAAATTAAACTAATTATAATATCTTATAATTTACTAACACGAATCAATGACGATTTATTCGAGGAAAACTTCGCAACTAAAAAAAGGCAAAGGCCCACAAAGTCATAAATTAAACTTTGCGAACCTTTGCGTAAATCTCAGAACACTTTGCGATTAAAAAACAAAAACTTATTGCTGAAATACAGAAACTGCAGGGAAATAATATCCTGAGAAACTTACCGTATCTGTTTTAACACCAGAATCAGCATTGAATAAATAAAGGTTATTGATGGCGAAATTTGCCCCAAATCCTTCATTTACGGTATTTACTACCAAAGTATTTTTCAGACGATCATAACCAATTCCTGCTCCGTATAATATATTTGAATTTGTTAATGTAATAAAAGGCGTTGTTAATGATGCAGCAGTGCCTGTATATTTATAAACTTGTTTACCACCACTCCAGCTTCCATTTTTAGCAATAAAAACATTGTTTTTAGCCGCCGTAATAGATCCCGGATGCCAGGCTCCCCAACTTCCATAAGCTTGAAATCCTAACGGAATTTCAGTTACTGTAAGAGTATTAGAATCTATGCTTATAAGATTTGTACCTCCCGCTGCCCAGACTTTTTTATCATCGGTAACAGCAAATCCTAAAACCATCCCCGGAATCGTTTTTACAACTGCCAATGTTGAAGAGTTCATTACAATAACTCCTTTTGAGGCAGACAATGCAAAAATATAACCGTTAGCTTTTACAATATCTCCAACCTGATCTGTAATACCTGCAACTTGCCCATTTAATGCCATTGTATTCAAGTTCAGCTTATATATTCCTTTACCAGAAGTCAGAAGTGCCTGATTTTCATCAATGCCTACTACTGCACGCCAATCATTTCCGCCTTGAGCCGGAATTCTTTTTTCTTCCTTAAGTGTATAAGCATCTGCGACTACAACAGGTCCGCCAACTTTAGAAACTAAGAATAGTTTTTTGTTAAAGATGGTTCCAAATTCTAATGTAGACGACACTGGTTTTAAATCTTTACCCGGATTTGCTTTTACAAAAACACTGTCTTCGATTGCTTTTGTATCATATCTATAAAACCCAACTGTTCCTGTTCCATGTCCAAACCATCCTTCGTTGATCATGAAAAAACCGTTTTCATAAGCTCCTAATGCGAGAACATTGTATGTTAGAGACACTTTTCCTCCATCATTTTTTGCGGTCATTGTAACTTTAAAATCACCTCTTGTTTCTGATTTAAAAACATAAGTAGAATCAGATCCTACCACTTTTCCGTCTACAGCCCATTCGAAAGAAACATTATTTCTATCTTTTAATTTTGAACTTAATTTTAGTGTTTTACCAATGGTTAAAGTATCTTTTAATTGTTGTTGGCCGTTTATTACGGGAGGCGCTGTAAAATTATCATCATTATTACATGAAACTGTTAAGATCATCAAAGAAGCAATTGCGAGTAACTGCCTGGAAAAAAATTGGTTTTTCATTATTAAATATTTAAATTAAATTACTTAAATCTTTAAATCGATGTACAGTTTATGCTCAACAAAAGTGCTATAAATAGACTTCTGCCTGCTTTTGTTTAAAAAGCAAAACATCTTGTACAACGATACGTTTTAATGATTTTTTTTAATGATGAAACGGCAGGTATCGAAAAGAAAAACATCCAACAGGAAATTGTTTTTACGATATCATATTTGCAGAAAAAAAATCTCATAAACTCTGTTTTTGGCTTACGAGAATAGAATAACCAATCAATACCATTATCACATAGAGTGAAAAAGTATTGGTTTTAATTCAAGCTTCAATCCCCGAAAGCTATTTATTACTATAAAAATGGCAGGTCTTCTGACTTGCTCCCTACACCCAGCCTTCCCTTTCAAAATGAAAAGTGACGTATTAAAGGGTTTCAGTTAATGAGCTTACAGCTGCGGGACAGTTTTGGAGTTACACCAAATTCCCTTTTAATGTCTATATTTATTCAATATGACAACCATTTTCTGCTTTAAATTTGAGCTGCAAAACTAGTGTTTTCTTTCTTAAGAAAACAATACTTCTTTATCTTTAAAAGCAATCTGCACATCTTAAGTCTACGATTTATTTTGAATTATTAAGCATTTACTGACTGAATAAACACAAAGTCAACAATCGAAGTAATTTTGTTAAAAAAGTATCAACAAAATAAAAAAATATCTCATATATTCGTAAAATAACATTCAAACATCCGATTAACTATTAAAAACACAAATATTTTTATGAGTAAAAATTCTACAAAAGGCATTTGGAAAGTAATTTCGGCTTCCTCAATGGGAACTATGATTGAATGGTACGATTTCTATATTTTTGGAAGTTTAGCGGTTGTAATTTCTACCAAGTTTTTTCCAAGCGACAATCCTACTGCAGCTTTTTTATCTACGCTGGCTACTTTTGCCGCAGGATTTGTGGTTCGTCCTTTTGGAGCATTATTTTTTGGAAGACTTGGTGATATCATTGGTCGTAAATATACTTTTATGGCCACTTTATTATTAATGGGAGGATCTACATTTTTAATTGGCTGTATTCCCAGTTATGAAACTATTGGTTTTCTGGCTCCTTTATTGGTTCTAATTCTTCGTTTATTGCAAGGACTAGCTCTTGGTGGGGAATATGGCGGCGCAGCTACTTATGTTGCCGAACATGCTCCGGTTGGCCAAAAAGGATATTGGACTTCCTGGATTCAGACTACAGCAACAATTGGTTTATTTATCTCCTTAATGGTTATTCTGGCTACTAAAAATGTGCTTTCTGCCGAAGATTTTGATTCCTGGGGATGGCGTGTTCCGTTTTGGGTTTCTATTGTAATGGTTGGAGTATCTTATTTGATTCGGAAAAACATGGATGAATCTCCGGTCTTCGCCAAAGCAAAAAAAGAAGGAAAGACGAGCACAAATCCGCTAAAAGAAAGTTTTGGAAACAGATACAACCTAAAATTTGTTTTGCTCGCACTCTTTGGCGCGACAATGGGACAAGGCGTTGTTTGGTACACTGGACAATTTTATGCCATGAGCTTCATGAAAACAGTAATGAACGTCGATTCCTCACAAGTTGATGGATTACTTGGAATAGCACTTTTAATTGGAACGCCATTTTTTATTGTTTTTGGATGGCTGAGCGACAAAGTTGGGCGGAAATATATTATGATGGGCGGAATGCTTCTTGCCATTTTATTCTACAGACCAATCTACAAAATGATGTACAATACAACTGATGTAAGCTACAAAACCGAAATTATAGAAAAAACACAACAAACTACAGAAATTACAAAAAGCAACGATTCGATCATTACCATTAAAAAAGAATTTACAGATGGAACATCCTTAGTGGAAAAAACATCGTATATGACAAATAAAAAAGAAGCTCAGGTCAGCACATCAATAAATATTAATTCAAACGACGAATGGACTTTGATTTTACTGGTTTTTATTCAGGTACTGTTCGTTACAATGGTTTACGGACCAATTGCGGCATTCTTAGTAGAAATGTTTCCGGCAAAAATCAGATATACATCGATGTCATTGCCTTATCATGTTGGAAACGGAATTTTTGGAGGTTTGCTTCCTGCAATTTCAACCTATTTTGTAACGCATTCAAAACAAGCAGGAAAAGCAGATTTTTATCTTGACGGACTTTGGTATCCAATCATTATCGCTTCTGTTTGTTTTGTAATTGGAATGATTTATATTGATAATAAAAATAAAACAAATCACCTTTAATACTCTATATAATATGAATACGATTAAGCAAATTTTAGGTGTTTTATGGATTCTTCTCGCAGTTGCCGCGACGTACTTTTGCATTTTTGAATTTGGGTTGCCCAAATTACTCTCAGACAAACAAGATGATCTGGTATTTGGCATCATTATTCTTTTTATTCTTACTCCGTTAATTGTTTTAGGATTAGGAACTTTTGGTTATTTTGCTGTAATTGGCGAATACAATGACAAAAAGAAATAATCTAAAAATACATTGAACCAAAAAGGGTTGCCTGTTTCCAGACAACCCTTTTTCATTACTAAACAAAACCAATTTTTACATTTTTAGAATATAAAACCATACTCTAAAACTATTATTTGAACACGAATTGCACGGATTTGCACAAATTTTAATACATTAACCTTGTTTGTGAAATTAATTTCACGGACGAATTAGTGATAATTCGTGTTATTTTTTTTATTCTTGTGTCCGCGCGTGGTATTCTAAAAATTATTTTTTAATAAACTTTGCAACTCGAACGTTATCATTCTCATCAAAAGCTTTTACAAGATATAAACCTGTTTTTAAATCACTTACTCCAAACTGAAAATCTAAATTTCCGTGTGTTGTAAAACTTTTTACCAATTGACCGGAAATGGCGTAAACCTGAACTTTGGTTGTTGCAATATCTAAAGTAAAATAATTGGCAACCGGATTTGGATACAAACTAACTATATTTTCTTTTTCGAAATTTTCGATCGCTAAATTCGCTTTTTTGTTCCCATAAATTCTGTATTCTCCAGCCGGTAAACTTATAGTTGCGTTTACATCTGTAACTGTGATAGTTGTATTATCCATTAAATTGGTCCAAACTCCTGTATATGGAAAACCTGTCGCAATATTTTTTGCTGTAGTATCGAAATTAGCCAGAATCAAAACGTCTTTTAATTGTGCAGCTGTCAAATTATCATTCTTGATTTTTATATTGATACTTAATGAATTTGGACTTGAAATAACAGGAGTTCCTAAAAATACAGGTTCCGTAGTTTTAAGATTAATCATTTTAGCCCAATCATTATAAATCTTACTTCTATTGGTGTTTCCCAACCAATTATTTACCCATTGAGGCTGTGGTTTTGTATCTAATTTACAATCTCCTGCAATTGTAGTTGATGCATCGTTTATAGTACCGTCATTACAAGTAAAGATTGAGCTTTCCCAACCTAATTCTCCAAAATGCCAAATCATTTTCGGTCCCGGAATCAACAATGAAACCGCTCCAATTGCAGACATTCTTGATAAAGCTGTATTTAATGTCTTTACATTATAAGTTCCGCTTGAAGCTCCGTATTGTAGATTTTTATACATCAAACGCTCTTCGTCATGACTTTCTGCATAACCCATTAAACGATTTGCAGTAAAACCACGACTAGAACTTGCCATTCTTGAGATATCACTTTCAGTGGCATATCCCATTGACAATTGATTGTATTGATTCGTCATTTTACCCCACATCATAACTCCTTTACTTGGCGTTTCTGTAACTCTGTAATTTGCCCATTCTTTTTCTTCAGCATCAGTTCCTAAATGCTCAAAAATGGTATAATGTGTAGGATCAAGACTCCACGAATAATCTGCATATTTTTTTAAGATATCGACTCTGTCTTGTTGATATGCATTTGTACAAGTTTCATCTGCTGCTGTACAAGCCTGCGTAAATCCTTTAGTTAAATCCCAACGGAAACCATCAATTTTGTATTCTTCAATCCATTGTTTGATAACACGATCTACATAATTTTGTGTTTTAAGCGACTGGTGATTAAAATCTTCCCCAACACTATAGCTGTGTTTTGCAACGGTATTAAAATAAGGATTCTCAGTTGTTGGCGAACCAAAACCATCTCCATCAGGATCATTCATCCACATTCTAACCATAGGATTACGTCCGAAAGCATGATTTAAAGCTACGTCAAGAATCACTGCAATTCCGTTCTCATGACATAAATCAATAAACTCTTTTAATTTATCCGAAGTTCCGTAGAATTTATCCAAAGCCATATGAAACGAAGTGTTATAACCCCAGCTTTCATTGCCTTCAAATTCCATAACCGGCATTAATTCGATCGCGTTTACTTTTAGATTTTTAAAATAATCGATTCGGTCAATTAAACTTTGATAATTTTTATTAGCATCAAAATCACGAATCAAAACTTCGTAAACGACCAATTTATCTTTTTCAGGTTTTGAAAAATTTGTTACTTTCCAGTTGTATGGTGTTTGTCCCGTTTTCAACACTGTAACTTCAAAATTTTGTCCCGCTGGATAAACCGGCATATTTGGATATGAAGCTGTAGGAATATAAGGATCGTCAAAAGGCGATAAAACCAAGGTTGAATACGGATCTGCTGTTTTAACCAATGAAGGTGAATTTGCTATTGGCGTTGACTCAACCACCCAATATTGATACGTATTATTTACACCAGAAACTAAGCCTGTTAATTCTAACCAGAATTTTCCAGAAGTTGGATCTTTTTTCATGGCATACGCCGATGAAGGCTGCCAATTGTTAAAGCTTCCTGCAACGTAAACAAAGTCTTTTAATGGCGCATCCAATACCAAAGTTGCCTTTGTAGCATCAGAAACATTATAATTAATTCCGTCAACTAAACCTGCTGGCATAGCTTCTGAAACTGTATTTGGATTTACAACTACCGAAAACTTTTTAGAAATCGTAGTTGTTCCCTGAGTTGCAATTAACTCATAACTTTGATTGTTTACAACATTTGTAGCCGAATAAGAATAACTTGATGCACTGGAATTTGTATTGATTACAGTCCCATTAGCTTTCAAAGAGTAACTTGCAGCTCCATTTGTATTTGTTGCCGAAATATTAAAAGTTGAACCCGAAGCTAAAATCGTAGTACTATTTTCAGCCGGAGCCGTTAATGTTACTTGAAATGATCCTACTTCAACCAGAATATCTTGTGATTTTTTATCACCAGTTCCATTTTTGGCCTTAACCAAAAAGCCAATTTTTCCAATTCCTGTTACACTATAATACGTTGTTGGTGTAATTGTTTTGGTATAAGTGTCCGAACCAGCGTTGTATGTAAATTTACTTGCATCACTTGATGCTTCCCAAGGTCCATTATTTGGAGTTCCTTTTTGTGTAGTATCATTGGTATCAAAGGCCCATGCCCATAAATAAAGGGAATGATCTGTAACTCCCCAAGTGCTTTCATTAACACTACTTCCGTTAATTGTAATGGTTATAGAAGCGGTCTCATCAAAAGTGGATGGACTTACAGAATAAGTAACCGTTTGCTGTTGGGCAAATGTAAGTGCTGACAACAAAAGGAGAAATAAAAGTAAAGTTTTTTTCATAATTTAAGTAATGTGTATTAAAGCAAAAAATGAGATAATTAATAAAGATATTCGATAAATCTAAAATCTACGATAGCGTTTTCGAAATCACCTCACGCAAACGTTGTAGTGTTCAAAACTTTATTCCGAAATCCTGAAAATCACTCAAAAAGGGATATTTTTCAGACAGAAAATAAAATTGCAAATTGTGTTTTTTCATCCCTATTTATTTAACAAATAGTTATTTATGGCTGCACTAATTTTCTGAATTGATAAAAAACACGTTCAATCAAACGCATTTTTCTTAATATTTTTCCATTTACTTCGGCAATGTGTTAATTATATTATTTTTATATTATTACTATTTTATTTAACAATATTAATTTTACTTTAAAGTTTATATGGCTCATTTTTGTAAGAAATATTTTTAATATTAGCCGCAATGAAAATAATTCTACTCCCTTTTTTATTCCTGTTCTTTTTTACAGGGAACTCCCAGACCAAAATCACATTCGATTATGATGCTGCCGGAAACCAAACCAACAGAATATTGTGTTTGTCAGGTTGTTCTCCAACTGCAAAACGTGCCGATGTTAAACAAATCGAAGCCATTACAGAAGATGATTTATTGAAATTTTCTCCACAAGATGTGATCTCCTATTATCCAAATCCCGTAAAAGAAGAATTGTATTTGCAATGGCAGCTTGCCAAAGAGAATTATGTCACTTCGATTATGGTTTATTCTGTAACAGGACAAATGTTGCAAATGTATAAGGTCAATGATAAAACCGACAGCTTAAATATCCCTTTTCAGAGTTATTCAACAGGAGTATATCTTGTTTTGCTTTCGTACAAAGACGGAGGAGAAAAATCTATTAAAATCATTAAACAATAATTGGCTATGAAGAATATTTACTTAACCCTGATTTTTTTATTGTCTGGCTTTTTAGGTTTTGGGCAGACAACTCCAATTGATAGTGTTGAAGAAGTTACGATAATAAAAAGAGTTGATAGCGAAGCTGTAATATCTCCTACAACCAATAAAAAACTATTATCTGCTACAATGTCCGCTTCAAATGCTCCCACTGGTAATTCTAGCGAGGTTGGTATTACAGAAGGGCAATTATCCGTTTCATTAAATGGAAATGCAAATTATTCAATTCCTATTGCTGTGCCAAAAGGGATAAATAATGTTGAGCCTCAATTAAGTTTAAACTACAACAGTCAGAATGGATTAAGCGGAAATGCTGCCAGAGGTTGGGATATCTCCGGCATTTCGACTATAACCAGAATTCCGTCTACTAAGTTTCATGACGGCGTCATAGATCCGGTCGATTTTAACGCATTAGACAGGTTTGCATTAGACGGACAAAGGCTGATAGTGAAAAGTGGTACAACAGGAGCTTACGGGGCAGATAAAACGGTTTATGAGACTGAATATTTCTCAAACATTAAAATTACTTCTTATTCAGTTTCTCCAAGTGGTGCAAATTATGGCCCGGCTTACTTTTTAGTCGAGTATCCGGATGGATCAAAAGCCTATTATGGCAATTCATCAAATTCAAGATCAATCATGGAATGGTCAATTTTTTATTTTGAAAACGCTCAGGGAGTTCGAATATATTATAACTATTTGTTGCTAAATAACACTCTGTATATTGATAGTATTACGTATGGATCTTTAAGCACTGACAGCCCACTTAATGTGGTAAGATTTATTTATGAAGACAGAATTTTTCCTGAAAATAGTTATGTTGGAGGGCAAAATATTATAAGAGGTAAAAAGCTAAAAGAAATAAAAGTTTTAACAAGTGCAATTGGTTTTAGGAATTATAGCTTTTCGTCTCCAGAAGGAGATAGGATAATTAAGGTCACAGAAACAAGTGGTGATGGAACAAAAAGTTATAACCCAACGCTTTTTGATTATGATAGGACTTCTGAGCAAATGAAGTATCTGACTATAACGACTTCATTGAATATTGGAAATATAAAATCATTAAATGTTGCAGCTGTTTCAGGCGATTTTAATGCAGATGGAAAAATGGATTGTTTGGTTTATCCAACAATTGGTAATGATGCAAAAACAAAGTACTGGATGTATTCTGATATTGAATCAGGGGAGATGGTCAATATGGGATTGGAGCATAATGTAGGTGCCTTTGAAGATATTTTTGCAGCTACATTTTTAAGTTCTAATAATAAGATTCTGCCGCAAGGCTGGGTTGTTGCAAAAAAAGCGGGCTCAGATTATACTTTTACTGCATATAGTATGGTGAATTTTCTTGGAAGTAATAATATCAAGAAGGAATATGATCGTGTTGTTAGTATTCCAAAAACTATCGTTCCAAGAAAAATTGTGTCTGGTGATTTTAATGGAGATGGTTTAACTGATATTTTGGTTATCGATAACCAGTCTGCGAAAGGGTTTATTACTGCAAGTAGGCAAGTGTATTTTATCGATTTAAAAAGAGATAAAACAACGGATTTTCTAACATTCCCCGGAATGCTAGTTAGTGAATTGTCGGAAACAGCTAGATTGGAAGTTGCAGATTTTAATGGAGATGGGAAATCAGATCTATTTGTTTTTGATAAAGGTTTTATGACTATTTATTCGCTTAACATCGAAAATAAACTTATCGTTTTATATAGAAGCACCTCTATTGATAGCGCCCTGGCAACTGGCTATCCTACTAGTGTTGCAACCAGTTTTCCTATTTTAGTTGGAGACTTTAACGGAGATGGAAAATCAGATGTTATGATTCCAAAGGCAAATGGTTCATCACAATGGTATAAGTATACTTCAACAGGAACAACCATGATAAAAGAAGAGAAATCGTACCAGGCAGTTTTTAACAGTAATGATTCCTATAATTCCTATAATTATATTGCAGCAGACTTTAATAATGATGGTAAAACAGATTTGATAAAAGTCAATAACTTTACTGATAAAACATATGGATATCTTAATCTTTCCTGTTATGAAAGTATAAATGGCGATTTTGTAAATAAGCCAATTTTAAGTAATACGGGACCAAGGAATGATCTTAATATTTATGCACTTCCGGTGTTTTTACCTCAATCTTTGAATAGTTCTAATAGCGCAGGAAACAAAATTAATTCGACGCTTGACATAGCTTTTTTTAATCAAAATAAAATTCACTTTTATAACTCCGGTTACGATTATAAAAAGAGTAATTTATTGACAAACATTACAACTGGTAATGGAGTACAAGAAGCAATTTCGTATGTTCCACTAGATTCAAAGTTTACCAATACTTATTTATACCCTACTATAATTTACAATCCAAGTAAAGGAATTGCAAGTTATCCTAATCAGGATATCCTTATTGATCCTAATTTATACGTGGTTTCTAAACTGGAAAACCAAAGCAAAGACGTTTACAAAAAGAGATTGTTTGCCTATTATGGTGCAGTTTCTAATGTAGAAGGACTTGGATTTATGGGCTTTCGATCTGTAAATCAAACAGATTGGTATAATGATAGCACACCAATGTTTTCAAGCATCACAAAAAACGATATTGATTTAAGAGGCGCTAGTATTGAGAATTATTTTGTTAGGGGATTTAGAGAACCGTTGACTTCCACATTAGATACCAAAACACCCAATGCAATTGTTAAGGGGCAAAATGTCGATTATACTGTAACAGGATCTGATAATCTTGTCGCCATAGAAAGTATTACACTAAAACCTAATACCTGGATCAAACCAGGAAGTACATTCTCGGCAAAAATAAATGAAGGCGCTAATAATTCGCCTAATACCCCTATGGATTTTATAACAAAATCTCTTTCAAATTACGAAAGTAATCTTCTTTCAAATAAGGTTTTCAGGTTGAAGAATACAAGTACTAAGCAATTTAATACGCTAACTAATGCCAATAGCGAAACATCTATAGGGTATGACAACTATGATAATCCTTTAAAGTCAACTACCATTATAAAAGAAGGGACTTCAACAGTTCAAACCACTGTTTCAGATGTTGCGTATTATAACAATACTACTAATAATAATTTGACATCGCCCTATATTATTGGAAGACCTGTGAGCAATTCGCAAAGTGTTTCGGTAACAGGCAGTAGTATGAGTTCTTCAGAAACATATGGTTATTATAACAATGGACTTTTAAAGGAAATTAAACGAAAAGGGAATAATACCAATGCTATTACAGAAGATAATGACTATGATGATTTTGGAAATATTATAAACAAAAAAATAACGGCTGTTGGTCTTGCACCAAGAGAAAATAGTTATGAATATGACGCTTCGGGTAGATTTTTGACCAAAGTTACAGACAATGAAAAATTTTCTACAACATTTGTCTATAATCCAAACGGGACTTTAAAATCACAAACGAATCCTTATGCCTTAACGACATCATTTACCTATGATGCGTGGTTTAAAAAACTTACGGTCAAAGACGATAAGCTAGATAAAACAATAAGTTATGACTATAAAAGAAACGCCGAAAAAACGATTATCACCGTTACAACTGATTCATTAGACGGAAGTGCCACCGAAGAAACATTTGACGATCTGGGACGAAAAATCAAATCCGGACAAAAAGATTTAAACGGAAACTTCACTTATGTATCTTTTATGTACGATGTTTTTGATCGAAATTTTAAAACGAGTGAACCTTATTTTGGTGCAACTGCATCGCAATGGAATGAGACTAAATATGATATTTACAGCCGACCTGTAGAAAGCCAATTGTTTACTACCAGAGCGACAACGGTTAAGTATGATTTATTAACGTCGACTATTACTGATGGTCAGAAAACAAAAAGCTTTGTAAAAAATGCTATAGGCAATCTTGTTTCTTCTACCGAAACTACCGGAGGAACAATTAAGTATGATTATTTTGCCAATGGAAATCTAAAACAAACAGATTACAATGGCGTAAAAATAAATATTGAACAAGATGGCTGGGGCCGAAAAACCAAACTAACAGATCCATCTGCGGGTACTTTTACCTATAAAAATAATGATTTAGGCGAGCTTGAAATAGAAACCAGTAAAAATGGTGAAGTTGTAACCTCGATTACCCGCGATAGTAACGGAAAACCAATCAAAAAAACAATTATAGGTTCAGGAACAGAAACGGAAACGATTTATGAATATGATACCACAACTAAGCTTTTAAATAAAACAACTTTTAAAGATAAAAAAGAGGCTGCGGGACGTAATGAAATTATCACGACTTATACGTATGATGATACTTTTAAAAGAGTATTGAAAATAGTGGAAGATAAAACGAATGTTTCTAAATTCACCACAACATTTACTTATGATGGTTTAGGAAGAATCGACACCGAAAAGAAAGAAGCAGCATTAGGGCTGACAAAAAAGAGTACTGTTACTACACAAAGACAATATAAAAACGGCAGTTTGTATCAAATTGTTGATAATGCCACAAGAAAAATACTGTGGCAAACAAATGAACTAAATGCAAAAGGTCAAATACTGGAAAGTATCTTAGGCAATGGTATAAAAACTACCAGTGAGTATGATACCAATGGGTATGTGTCAAAAATAAAATACGATAAAACAATTGGAGGTACAGGGAATGTCTTAACATTAAGTACAAAATTCGACTTTCAAACAGATAATTTAGACAATCGTACTAATAGCTCCTTTAGTAATTATAAAGAAGATTTTAAATATGATGAAATAGACCGACTTAATGAATTTACTAATAAAGATGGCGTTAAGGAAATACAAAATTATGAGGCATCGGGAAAAATAAAAAATAATAATTTAGGGACTTATAATTATGATAAAGCAAAACCTTATCAAAATAATTCTATAACCCTTACACCGGAAGCTCTTGGGTATTATACTAATAGAGGAGGTGCTGTTACTGAAGATACAGGAAACAAAAAAGAAAAAAAATTAGACGTAACCTATAATGCTTTCAAGAGCCCACTGCAAATTACAGAAACAGGCGTAGATAAAATAAGTTTTAGTTATAACGACAACAACCAGCGCAGTACTATGTATTACGGGAGTCTGGAGGATAAATTGTTAAGACCTTTGCGTAAGCATTATTCTGGAGATGGTACAATCGAAATTAAAGAAAACATAATAACAGGCAATACGGAGTTTATTACCTATATTGGTGGAGACGGTTACTCAGCGCCAATAGCGATAAAAAGCGATGGAGTAAACGCAGCAAGTTATTTATATTTACACCGTGATTATCAAGGGACTATTCTTGCCGTAACAGATGCCAATGCAGCGGTAGTGGAGAAGCGTTTGTTTGATGCCTGGGGCAGCATCATAAAAGTACAAGATGGAGCAGGCAAGGCATTAACTGGTCTAACCGTTTTAGATCGTGGTTATACAGGTCATGAACATTTGCAAAGTGTTGGACTAATAAACATGAATGCCAGATTATACGACCCAATGCTGCATAGATTCCTGCAAGTTGACAATTACATACAAGACCCAACCAATACGCAAAACTACAACCAATATGGCTATGTATTAAACAATCCATTGAAGTATACAGATCCTAGCGGGAATGCTTTTGGTGATGGAAAAGATTGTAAGGGTTGTGGTGGCAATAATAATTATCCGGACTATAATCCTGACAAGATGGTAGATAATAAAGCTTTTGCAGATGGTCTCAAAGGTTGGGTAGGCGGCTGGGCAAGTGCCAGAAATATTGACGAAGCGGGTACTGCAGTAGGAAAAGCAGCCAAAGATGTGGGCAATTTTATTGGTAGAAACTTCAAGTCACTTTTTGGAGGTGGAAGTAAAAGTTCAGGACCTCCGGTTAATAGGAGTAGTTATGCGAGTTTGAACAACCAAAATTCGAATATTAATGTAAATTCTACTAAAGGTAGTTTACCCTGTACGGGAGATTGCGATGGATGGCTAGGAACGGAATATATAGGACCAACACCAACCTCTACATTTTATAGAAGAGAAACGCCGGTAGATATGGTCGATGTTGCGGCACAAAAACATGATGCGGGATATATTTTTATAGGTGCTGATGGAATAATAGGTGCCACTGTTGATGTACGTGTCATCGAATATGATAGAATACTTGTCAGGGATGCGAAAAAAGTATATAGTGATTATTACAACTATGGTATTGATACCCAGACAAGACTACCAATATCTTTTCAGACGCAATTGAGAGCAGCTGGTGTTGTAACATTATTTACACCGCTTATTCAGTTGAAGCAAGGTTTGTTGAATTTAAGAACAACATATCAAGGTTTTATTTTTTCTAAAAATCAATTTTTTAGTACGTTGTATTTTTAGAAGAACAATATTTAATTTTTAAAACATAAGCTAAATGAGGTATAAAAAAAGCATAATTATAATTATAGGTTTAGGAGTGGCCGTTTTTGTCTATTTTCTATATCCAAAAAGTAAATTTGAAGGGATTTTGACTAACGAGGTATATTTGTGTCCAAATGACAAAGAGATAAATTTTGTTTATGAAAAAGATGGTACCTCCAAAATATATAGCTTTAGGATTGGAGATACAGTTCCTAAGATATTAATAAAAAATGAAGGCTATAATTTATCTGAACCCAACTTTAGTGCTGATGGAAAAAGGATAATTTATCGCGCGTGGAAAAAAAATGATCCCGTTATTCATTTATTTGTTTGTAATTCAGATGGTACTAATTCAAATGAAATCTATAAAGGGAATTTACTATTTGATGCTAAATTCTCGCAATATGATGTTGACGAAATTAATTTTATAAGAGCTTCTGAATATTCAAATCACTCTCCAATTGCAACCCAACATCCTAATGGAATGGATTTGTACGGTTATAATCTAAAGAGTAAAACAATTAGAAAGCTTACAGACGGGAATTATTATGCTATAAATTCCTATGATTTTATTGATGACAGTAATTTTATTATCAATTGTGATTTAGTAGGTATTTTTAAATATACTGTTGGAAACTTAAAAAAAGAAGAATTAAATCTAAAAGATAAGATTGATTCTTCATCGATAGATCAGATTTATAGCAATAGAGTAAGTTATTCTAAAACGAAGGAAAAATATCTCATATCATCCAATTTTGAAGTGTACTTATGGGATGGGAAAGATTCAAAGCCAATCTCCATCTATACATCTCAACCTGGGATTCAGATCAAATCTACTTCATTTTTAAAAAATGAAAAGAAAGTATTTTTATCTGATAATATTGAAAATATTACAATTATAAACTATAAAGGTGAAGTTCTAAGGAAATTTAAAATTCCACATCCTGTTTTTTAACTATCTCCTAGTTCTGCTAAATTTCTTGCTGATGGCCTCAAAGGGTGGGTAGGGGGCTGGGCAGGTGCCAGAAATATTGACGAAGCGGGTACTGCAGTAGGAAAAGCCACCGCTCCCGCACGAATCCTTTCGTGTGGTTATGGGTTAATTAGAAACAATTAATTCTAGTAGAAATTATAAATTTTATAATTCCGAGGATTGTTTTTATCAGTTTAGTTGTTACGCCCACACGAAAGGACTCGTGCGGGAGCGGGGAAGAATATTTTTGATTATACTTATTATAGAATTGCAAAATTTTATTTTAAGAGAGATGGTTTAAGTGCTTTTACTGCATTATTAACAGTTTCTTTAATTTATGCATTTTTTTTGATGGATTTTTTTTTCTTGGGAAAAGATTTGTTTTTTTATACTGAGAAAGGAAATCAAGTATATCTTTTAGAAAAAATCGTTCTTTTATCGATTCTTTTTTTGATTTTTTTATACAATAAGAAAAGATACAAAGGGAAATACTTTCTTTTTCGCGAAAAGTGGAGTAAAGAATCAAACAAGGAAAAACAGATTAAAGGAGTTTTAGTGATATTATTTATAGTATCTCCTTTGCTGTTATTATTAGTTATCGCTAATGCTTTTGGAAGAACAAATTTTTAAGAATAAAATTTGTGTTCTGCCCTTCGCTGCACCTTTAAATTAAAATCATGAAATTATATTATTATTTTCTTTTTAGAATATATTGGTTTTTTAGAGATGTAGTTAAAGAAGGGCATAAAATGTCGTTATTTTCTACTTCAATAATGAGTATTATAATTTTGTATTTTACCTTATATGGTATTGTAGGATTTGTTTACTTTTTTAAAGCTCCCCCCTCCTTTAATTTGGGGATAAATTATAAATTTTGGATAGTATCATTTGCAGTTGTTTTATGGTTAGGGAATTATTATTCATTTATAAAACCACGAAATTTTTTGAGGCAAGATTTTAAAAAGGATAGGAAAGGTGGTTTGATCATCATTTTTGTTCTTTTGTTAATAGGAGTATTGTTTTTGATTGGAGCAAATAAAAACCGAGAGAAAATATTTCAACAAAAAAGAAAAGTTAGTATAGAAAATAATCAATGAAAAATTATGAAGAATATTAATAAAATCAGTTTTCCAGTTTTAGATATTTCGATAAATGAATGGAATATAGAAAATATAAGTGAAATAATATTCTATGATATCTATTTTCATAATAAATCTTATGAACTATTTGAAGAGTTAAGATTAAATCATAAGGTTATAGATAGTAAAGGGAATATTTTTAAGATCATTAAACTTCAAAATAGAGAGATAAGCTGGATTATTTTTTTTGTAAAATCTAAACAGGAAATGATATTTGAGTTATTAGAAGAAACAAGTGATTTAGATGATTTGAAAGATTTTATGTTAAATAAAATAAATAATCTTGAAGTAAATGAATATAAATTTAAGTGGATAGAAAAGATTAAAAAAGCTGAAAATTTTAGAGGATTAATAAGAGGTATGTAGCTAGATAGCTATATAAGTTCCCCGCTCCCGCACGAATCCTTTCGTGTGGCGCAAAGAGTATCGACAAAGTATAAAAAACAGAAAAACTTGCAGTGATGCGAATTTTTTATGTCTTATAATGAAAAGCAAATCTGCCCCGCTTTACGAAGTATTCATGATTACTAACGAAGTCTCCCGCCTTCGAACCCGCAAAGAAAAACGATAAAAAATAAAAGAAGAAGCCGTCTCAAAACAAAATTTGATACGGCTTCTTCCTTAAATAAGTCTTTAAAACAAAAGTGGCCGGAATTTCTTCCGACCACTCTAATCTTTCGACAGCCTCTGTCAATATTTGACTTTATTTATTACAATCCTGTAACAACAGCAGTTCCATCAAAATTGACAACTAATTTTGGTTTAGCTCCAGCAGTAATTACAAAGTTTTTCCCTGTACCACCATCACCAACAAAAAGTAAATCACCTACATTGAATGTCCATTCACCACCTGCTCCAGCTACTCCATTAATGAAGTTACCGGTATTTTTAGATCTGAATTTCATTTCTCCGGCAGTAATATCACTTCCTGCATATGCATATGTATTTGTTGCAAAATCATACCCCATTGCAGTTTCATCATTCCATCCACCAGCAGTAGCAGCACCAATAACACCCCATTTCATTTTTATAACTTTAACTTTCATTGCATCCATGTCAACACGTACATAATATAATCCTGCACCGTCAGCCTCAGCTATTTTAAGATCCTTACTAGATTTACTGTTATCACCATCATTGATCAAAGTAAACTCTTGTCCTCCTGAAATAGCAGCAACATCTCCATCGGTACCATAGTTACCATTAGCCCATGTTTTTCCGTCACCAGTGAATTTGAACCCGTCACCAACAGCAACTTTTACATAAGCTTCAAAAACTTTTGTATTAGTTTTAGGATTACCAATATATTTCATTGAAATACCATTTTTCTCATCCCAACCAGATTGACCATAATAAGCTTGTGGCGCACCAACTAAAAACAATTCAGGAGTATTAAAAATGATTTTTTCATATGCATTGATTTTCATTAATTGTGTTAATGAATATCCTATTACTTGAGATTTTTCAGCGATTGCTTTAACACGTACATCAAATTCAGCTAAAGTTCCAAACTTAACTTTAGCTTTCCCATTAGAAACCAAAGCAAGACTTAATCTGTTAACAGCTAAATTTAAATCTCCAAAAGTAAAATCTTTTGTAGTTGTTGATACACTTGCTGAAAATACATCTACCGCACTAGAAAAATCGCTTCCCGCAGGAGCAATCTGAATGTAATAGCTAACTGGTCCTTGATATTCTAACGCTGCTGCAGTCCATTTAAAAGTGCCTGCCGCAACATCTTCATTCACATCTTCTTGAGAAATATATTCAGCTGGTGCTGGCAAAGCGTCTAAAACTGGTACAGTTATTATTTTTTCTCCTGGGTACACATTGATACTTGGATCGTCATCACTACATGAAGTGAAAGCAAACGCTATAAGTCCTAATAATAAAAAGGTTAATTTTTTCATTTGATTTTATATTTTTAATTATTAATATCCTGGGTTTTGTGGCAATAAATTTTTGTTTGCATTAATGGCATTTTCCGGAATTGGAAACAATCTATGGTTAGGATCAGTATCTGTTTTCTCCCACCAGGTATTTTCATATTTACCGTTACGGATCAAATCCTGACGACGGTGTCCTTCCCACATCATTTCTCGACCTCTTTCTGCTAAAATATCATTCAATGTATATCCGCTTGTTTGGGTAATTCCAGCTCTTCCTTTGATTTCATTAACCAAAGCATCCCCTGCACCTGCACCATTTAACCAAACTAAAGCTTCTGCTTTCATTAACTTAACATCTGCCAATCGGAAAAGAGGAAAATCATTACTTAAATTTTCTTTTGCTCCTGCAGCAATTTCCCATTTTACCGGTCTTGCTCCTGCCATTCTAATTTGCTGTTGCGTATTAGTACCTAATGACATTTGAAGATTTGGAATATTAGCTGTAAAAACCAAGTTTGCATTTCCGGATTTAGGATCCAGAATATTATCTCCACCTTTTGTTTTTTGTTGACCTACAAGAATTCCTGCCAATCTTTTGTCACCAGCCGGGAATGAGTTGTAATGTGCTTCAAGAGTTGCAAATCCGTTCCATGGAGCTGTACTCATATTAAAAGTTTGTTGTGATAAATCGATCAAAGTACGCATATGAAGATTAAATCCTTTATAAGTATCCTGATCAAAAGGAATTGTATAAATATTCTCTTTAGAATTTTCATTTTGCGTTGCAAATGGCGCTAAAGGATTAGATTCTAATGAATATCCTAATGCCAATACTTTATCACAAGCTCCAATTGCTTTTTCCCACATTGCTGTACCTGTATATACTTTTGCATTCAAGTATAATTTAGCCAAAAGGGTATATGCCATACCTTGCGTGATATCGCTTCTTACAACACCATCATCACCTTGTTTTGGTAATAATGCTACATTATCTTCTACATCTTTAACAATAGCTGCAAAAACTTCTGCTCTTGGAGTCTTTTTAGGAAACTCGTCAGCACCTGTAAAAGTTCTTGGAAAAGCAACATCTCCAAAACTATCAATGGCTAAGTAGTAGTAATACGCTCTTGAAACTTTTACCTGAGCTAAAACTTTCGCTACCCTTGGATTTGTTGCCGCAGCAGGTGTCAATGTTTCGATAGCGTAATTAGCTTGTGGTACTGCAGAATAAATCATATTGTATAGATTTATTATTGCCTCTGTTTGAGGTCCCCAAGTATGTTTTGATAAAGCTCTCCATTTACCACCATCATCCCAGTCTGCTCCTCTTGTAGGGCAAACTGCTTCATCAGAACTTAACTCCTGAGCAAACCACCATCCGCCGCCATCAAGCATTCCTTGTGTCTTAGCAAAAACCGGAGTGGCAAGATTTAAAGCTTGTTCTGTTGTTTCAGGATATTGATCTCCTGTCAAATACTCACTATTTGTTGTATCCAGATCAGTACAAGAAAAAGCTAAGAAGCTTAAACCGAATACTGCTATTTTATTTTTTAGTTTCATGATTTTTGTATTAAAATGAAAGATTCAAACCAAATGTTAAAGTTCTTGTTTTAGGATAGTTGTTGTAATTATCTATACCAAAAAAGATTTCTTTATTGTCTTTTCCTCCAGAAAAATTAACCTCAGGATCTGCACCACCATAATTTGTCAATGTAAATACATTGTTCATAGAAGCATAAAAACGAAGTTTTGAAATTGCTTTAGCAAACGTTGGATTTACAAAAGTATATCCTAAGTTAATGTTGTCTAACTTTATGAAACTAGCATCTTCGATATAATAAGACAATGCGCTATAAGCTCCTTGAATACCGGCATCGTTTAGAATTAAAGCCTCATTATTTACGCTCCTTGTTCCAACCTGGTCAGGGTTACCAAAAACCTGGTTTGTCGCATTGTAAACATCATTACCAACAACAGCTCTAAATGACATACTCAAATCCCAGTTTTTGTATTTAAAATAATTGCTCCATCCCATTTCAAAATCCGGTAAAGCATTACCAATTACTTTTTTCTGATCATCAGAGTTAGCTACATCTTCTAAATAGTGAAGTTGATTATCATTTCCCTTTATTAACCATTTACCATTTGATACTCCCGCATATTCATAGCCATAAAAAGTACCCAATTTATATCCTGCCTGCATTCTTTGAGTTGGAACTCCAACCAAACCAGGTCCTGAAATATATCCTGTGTTAATGAAAGAATAGTTATAACGATCGTTTCCTAAAGCAACAACATCTTGTCTGTTTTGTGTATATACTACAGTAGTATTCCAGCTAAAATTATTGTTCTCAATTACTTTAACATTTAAAGTTGCTTCGAGACCTCTATTTTTCATTTCTCCACCATTAATAAATGTAGTGTTTGAGAAATTTGTTTCTGTTGGTACGTTAGTATTTGCAATCAACATATCTGTGATTTTTTTGCTGTAAAGCTCAACAGATCCAGTTACTCTGTTATTGAACAAACCAAAATCAACTCCAAAGTTAGTTTCTGTGTTTTTATCCCATTTTAAATCAGGATTAGCATTATGACTGTAACCATAAGCAACTAATCCACCTTGAATAGAAGGTCTAACAGCTAAATCTTTTGCATCAACCGGTAAATTACTGTTTCCGGAAATACCCCAGCTTCCTCTGAATTTTAATAAATTCAATGCACTTACATTGTCTTTAATAAAATTCTCATTAGCCATATTCCATGCAACTTGCACAGATGGGAAATAACCCCATTGATTATTGTCTCCAAAAATTGAAGAACCATCTCTACGAACCATTCCGGTTACGTAATATTTTGACATAAAATCGTAAGTAGCTCTTGCGAACATACCAATATCTTTACGTTCGTTTTTGTATGATGTTAAATTCCCTAAAACGATTGTCTCAAAATTCTGGAAGTTATTTGATCCCAAAGTATTAGAAGTAGAATTGTTTGCTTCCATAGCAAAACCGTCACTTTTAGTCGTTCTGTAAGAGTAACCTCCTAATAAGGTAACATTGTGAGATTCAGCAAATGTTGTTTTGTATGTTAAAGTAGCTTCAACCAAACCTTGCTCCCAGTTTGCATAAGATCTTTTTCCGTATCCTAAGTAAATTGGAGTTTCAGTAGTTCCAGTAAAAACATAGTTATAAGTAGGCTCGAAATACGTACTTTCACTATCATTTCTTAAATAACTGGTAGAAATTTTACCTGTTAATCCTTTTGCAAGTTCATAAGATATACCTAAGTTACCTGAAAGAAATTTAGCATCTCTATTATTTTGAATATTGTTAACTGACTGCATTGGATTGTAGTAGTTATTAGTCCCTGGCGCTTCAAATAAAGCTCCATCAGGTCTGTAAACAGGATCTGTTGGGAGCCTTTGAAAAGCCTGGTAAATTACCTGATCTTTTCCGTCAGTTCCATAATTTACATAGTCATTATGCTCAATAGTAGCAGAAATTCCCATGTCAATTGTCATTTTATTATCAAATGCTTTTTGAGTCAAGTTTAATCTACCAACAGTTCTCTTTTTTCCGGAGTTTCTAATAACACCTTCAAAATCACTGTTAGAGATAGATCCTCTATAATTTCCAGTATCACTTCCTCCGGAAACAGCTAAACTATTTACTTTAGTAAAACCGGTTCTGAAAATTTGATCCTGCCAATCCACATTTCCTCCATTATCTGTAAAATCGATACTTGGATGCGCTGCAATATATTCTCTATATCGGTCTGCAGATATTAGATTTTGTTCTTTAGCAACCTGATCTGTGGCGATCGAAGAGTTAAATTCGATTGTAGTTTTTCCTGATTTTCCTTTTTTAGTGGTAATAAATACAACACCATTTGCTCCATCGGCACCATAAATTGCAGTTGAAGCCGCATCTTTAAGAATGTCATAAGAAACAATATCGTCTGGAGAAATCGTTGTAGGGTCAACACCACGAATTCCGTCAACTACGTATAAAGGAGCACCTCCCGCAGCAAAACCTGCAGCACCACGAATACGAACATCAAAACCTTTGTTTGGGTCACCCCCTTGTTTTGTGATCGAAACACCCGCAGCTTTACCTTGTAGTCCCTGAATAGGATCTACCAAAGTTCCCTGATTCAGGTTCTCTGCAGAAACTTTAGATACTGCACCCGTTACATCCTTCTTTTTTGTAGAACCGTAACCTACCTGAACCACAACTTCTTTAAGTTCGTTCGAATCTTCCTGCAAGACCACATTTATAGCTTTTTGTCCATCATAAATCAGAGAGTACGTTTTGTATCCAATAAAAGAAACGACAACTTTGTCTCCTTTTTTAACATTAGATAACTGAAACTTACCATCGAAATCTGTAGAAGCACCACCTGGCGCGCCTTGTACACTTATATTTACTCCTGGAATTGGTTGTCCTGACTTTTCGACAACAGTTCCGCTTAAGGTACTTTGAGCGAGTACACTAAACGGCAACAACAGGAATAAAAATAACAACTTTTTGTAAATTGTTTTCATACTTTTTGTTTAAATTAGTTTGAGTTTTTGATTGTTAGTTAAGTTTTTAATTTTACTTCGAATTTCAAAATTAGGAATTTATTAACACGACCAACATTTGACAATTCTTATTGGTTTACGAAAACGTGGTAGTGTTGAAAACTTTCTATTTTTTGTAATCTTTTAAGTCAAAAATTGTCAATTATAAAAATATAAGATACCTTTATTAACAATTAGATTTTTTTCAAATAACCATTATGAAACGCAAAATAACCCTGAAACAGATTGCAAAAGAACTTGACGTATCTATTTCAACTGTCTCAAAGTCACTTAGAAACAGTCTGGAAATAGGAGAAGAAACACGTTTAAAAGTGCAAGCTTTTGCAAAGTTTTACAACTATAAGCCCAACAATATCGCCCTTAGTCTAAAAAATCGGAAAACCAAAAGTATTGGTATTATCATTCCGGAAATTGTACATTATTTTTTCTCTACAGTCATCAACGGAATCGAGCAGGTTGCTAATGAAAATGGCTATAGCGTTGTCATTTGTTTATCTGATGATTCATTCGATAAAGAAGTCTTAAATATGGAAATGCTAGCCAACGGAAGTATCGATGGCTTTATCATGTCTCTTTCTAAAGAAACCCAGTACAAAGGCGATTTTCATCATATTACCGAGGTCATAAATCAAGGAATGCCAGTTGTAATGTTCGACCGTGTGACTAATGATATTTTATGTGACAAAGTAATCATTGATGATAAAGCTGCCGCCTACGAAGCCGTTCAAAGCCTGATTGATAATGGCCGAAAAAAGATCGCTCTGGTAACAACCGTTGACTATGTAAGTGTTGGAAAATTAAGAACTGACGGTTACGAAAAAGCGCTTTTAGATAACGGATTACCATTCAATGAAGATTTAATCATTAAAATTGAAGACGTAGATACTTGCGAAATTACCATCAGTCAACTTTTACACGACAGAGCTTTTGATGCTGTTTTTGCTGTAAATGAGCTTTTTGCCGTAACAATTATCAAAACAGCAAGCAAAATGGGACTTAAAGTTCCCGAAGATCTTGCCGTAATCGCTTTTACGGACGGAATTATCTCTAAATATTCCACGCCAAGTATTACAACAGTAAGCCAGAGTGGTGAAAAAATGGGAAATAAAGCAGCCAAAATGCTGATCGAAAGACTCGAAGCGGAGCATGTCGATGACGATGAAGAAAACGAAAATTACACTACAGAAGTTATCGAAACGCATTTAATACAACGAGAATCTACTGACTAAAATTCTTAAAATCAATACATTCTAAGACCATAAATGTTATTTATGGTTTTTTTATGATTTGAATTAAAAAAATAATTAATACTTTTACGCCTGCTCAAAGCTTTTACTTTTACTTCGAACCATAAGTAAGTTTTGATAAGCAAAGCGCTTATCGTCTAATTAATTATTTAATTACGATAATGGAAAAGCGTAAATTAAGTTTCTGGGAAATTTGGAACATGAGTTTCGGTTTCTTGGGAATACAGTTTGGTTTTGCACTGCAAAACGCAAATACTTCAAGAATTTTTGAAACACTGGGCGCTAAAATTGACGAAATTCCAATTTTATGGATTGCTGCTCCCGTTTCAGGATTAATAATTCAACCCGTAATTGGTTATTTTAGCGATAGAACCTGGACTCGTTTAGGCAGACGTCGCCCCTATTTTTTAATTGGAGCCGTTTTATCTTCAATTGCATTATTCATCATGCCAAACTCTCCAACGTTATGGATTGCTGCAGGAACTTTGTGGATAATGGATGCGTCGATAAATGTTTCAATGGAACCTTTTCGTGCTTTTGTTGGGGATAATTTACCCGAAAAACAACGCACTTTAGGTTTTGCCATGCAAAGTTTCTTTATTGGAACCGGCGCCGTTGTTGGCTCGGTTTTACCTTATCTTTTTACAAATGTTTTTGGCGTAAGCAATACAGCTCCGGAAGGTATTATCCCTGATTCAGTAAAATGGTCGTTTTATATTGGCGGAATCGTTTTTCTTCTTTCTGTTTTATGGACTGTATTTAAAACTACTGAATATACTCCGGAAGAACTTCATGCATTTGAAGCTCAAAGCAAAAAAGACAAAGAAGATCTTATCCTAAATCCGGAATCAGAATCTAAAACTAATATTAAGAGACAATTGTCTATAGGGATATTATTGACCGTAATTGGCGCTTTAGTTTCTTTTTTGATTTTCGAAAATAGCCTTGCCAAAGAACTCTACATTCTATTTGTAGGTCTAATTTTCATGGGCGTTTTATTTATGTTAGCTTCACAATTAAGAAGTTCTAAAGTTCATAATGGCTTTACAATCATCATGACTGATTTATTGAATATGCCGGTCACAATGAAAAAACTGGCCTGGGTTCAGTTTTTCTCCTGGTTTGCGCTTTTCTCTATGTGGATTTATACTACGCAAGCCGTTACACAACACATTTTTGGCACAACAGATACAACTTCTAAAGTCTATAATGATGCTGCTGACTGGGTTTCGGTTTTGTTTACTGTTTATAACGGAGTCGCTGCTGCCGTAGCTTTCTTATTACCAATTATTGCAAAAAAAGTAGGCGTTAGAGCAACACATTTATTAGCCTTGTGCGCTGGAGGTGTTGGTTTAATTTCGATTTATTTTATTGGTGATAAACAAATGCTAATTCTTCCAATGTTGGGAGTTGGTATTGCGTGGGCAAGTATTTTATCGATGCCTTATGCCATGTTATCAGGTGCTTTACCTGCGGCCAAAATGGGGTATTATATGGGAGTTTTTAACTTTTTTGTAGTAATTCCACAAATTGTAGCCGCCACGATATTAGGTTTTGTAATCAAACAATTCTTTCACAATGAACCTATTTACGCCCTAATTATTGGAGGTGTATCCATGATATTCGCCGGATTATTAACCCTTAGAGTAAATAGCAGAACTAAAATTGAAATTCATGAATAATAAAAAAGCATTCATCTTCGATCTTGATGGAGTGATCGTTGATACCGCTAAATACCACTTTTTAGCCTGGCAAAAAATAGCTCAGGCATTAAATATAAATTTCACACACGAAAACAACGAATTACTTAAAGGGGTAAGCCGTGTGCGTTCGTTAGATATAATTCTTGAATTAGGAAATGTTCACGCTTCACAAGAAGACAAAAACAAATGGCTGATTCAAAAAAATGAAGATTATTTATCTTATTTAGTTGACATGGACGAAAGCGAGATTCTTCCGGGTGTACTTAAAACGCTGCAACTATTAAAAGAAAAAAATCAAGGAATTGCGTTGGGTTCAGCGAGTAAAAATGCCCGACCAATCCTTGAAAAAACAGGAATCCTTTCGTATTTTGATGTTATTGTTGACGGAAATGACGTTACCAATGCCAAACCGGATCCGGAAGTTTTCTTAAAAGCGGCTCAATTACTAAAAATTGATCCAAAAGACTCAATCGTATTTGAAGATTCAGTTGCCGGAATCCAAGCGGCAAACACAGGAGAAATGGTAAGTGTAGGAATTGGTGAGGAAACAATTTTACATGAAGCTGATTATATTTTTAAAGATTTCACAGAAATAGACACAGCGTTTATTGAGAAACTTATCAATTAGATAATGTGCCAATTAGAAAATGAGATAATGTTTCAAATTGGAATTATCTAATTGGGCTAATTTAAAAATATAAATCATCTAATTAAAAAAGTAAAATAGTAAAACAACGAGCAATTAAAAGGATAGAATCAAATTAGAAATAACCCAAAACAAATAATTATCTAATTATCAAATTGGCACATTATCTAATTGACGCATTATCTAATGGAAGAATTGCCACATTATCTAATTAAAGAAAATGAATCAAGATTATATAAAACCAGATAATTGGTCCATCATAGAAGAAGGATTTGATGCTGAAAGAGTAAAATCGTCTGAAAGTCTTTTTAGTATCGGAAACGGTGCGATGGGACAACGTGCGAATTTTGAAGAAACCTATTCTGGTGAAACTTTTCAAGGAAGTTACATTGCAGGGATTTATTATCCGGATAAAACAAAAGTAGGCTGGTGGAAAAACGGATATCCAAAATATTTTGCGAAAGTATTAAATGCTCCAAACTGGATTGGAATTGACGTAGAAATCAACGAAGAAAACTTAGACTTAAACACTTGTACCGAAGTTAAAAACTTCCGCAGGGAATTGAATATGAAAGAAGGTTGGTACAATCGTTCTTTTGAAGCGACGCTGAAAAACGGAACTGAAATTGCCGTAAACATCCGTCGTTTTCTTTCCTTGGATTTGGATGAAGTTGGAATTATCAAGTACGAAATTACGCCTTTAAACAAAGACGCTAAAATTGTTTACAAACCTTATATCGATGCCGGAGTAACGAATGAAGATGCCAACTGGGAAGAAAAATTCTGGGAACCTCTTGAAGTAAAAAAATCAAATAGTGACGCTTTTGTAACTGCCCAAACTTTTAAAACGCATTTTAAAGTTACGACCTTCATGCACAATACGATTTTTGCAAACGACGAAAATGTAAATATTTCGCCTTCAACAATCGATTCAACATCAGATAAAGTTCAGTTTACTTACGGAACTATTATCGCGAAAGGGCAAACCTCATCAATTCAAAAAATTGGTGGATATACTGTTTCTTTAAACCACGATAATACTTTGGCTGCAGCCGAAAAATGTATTAAAGCTGCCGTTAATTTAGGATATGATAAATTATTACAAAATCAAATTGAAGCTTGGCGAAAAATCTGGGAAATGTCAGATATTACAATCGATGGCGATGTAAAAGCACAACAAGGAATCCGTTTTAATATTTTTCAATTAAACCAAACTTACTTGGGAAAAGATTCTCGTTTGAATATTGGACCTAAAGGTTTTACTGGAGAAAAATATGGCGGATCTACTTATTGGGATACAGAGGCTTATTGTATTCCGTTTTATATGGCGACAAAAGATCAGCAAGTTGCGAGAAACTTATTGACATACCGTTTCAATCAATTAGACAAAGCAATTGAAAATGCCAAAGACAATTTAGGCTTCAAAAATGGCGCAGCCCTTTATCCAATGGTCACCATGAATGGTGAAGAATGCCACAACGAATGGGAAATCACACACGAAGAAATCCACAGAAATGGTGCGATTGCTTTTGCGATTTATAACTATTACCGTTTCACCGGAGATTACTCTTATATTCCTGAAAAAGGATTAGAAGTTTTAATTGGTATTGCACGTTTCTGGCACCAAAGAGCTTCTTTTTCTAAGGACAAAAATCAATACGTTATTCTTGGCGTTACAGGTCCAAACGAATACGAGAATAATATCAACAATAATTTCTATACCAATTATATTGCAAAATGGTGTATTGATTATGCATCTGAACAAATTAAAAAAGTTGCAACTGAGTATCCTTCAGATCACAAACGCATTCTGGAAAAAGTAAATCTTTCAGCTGCAGAAATTCAGGAATGGAAAAAAGTAGCTGACGATATGTATTTCCCAACTTCTAAGGAATTAGGGATTTATTTACAGCAAGATGGTTTCCTAGACAAAGATTTAGTTCCTGTAAAAGACCTTGACAAATCACAAAGACCAATCAATCAAAAATGGTCTTGGGATCGTGTTTTACGTTCGCCTTACATCAAGCAAGCCGATGTTTTGCAGTGTTTTTATTTCTTCGAAGATCATTTTTCTAAGGAAGAATTAAAACGTAATTTCGAATTTTACGAGTCGTTTACCGTTCATGAAAGTTCGCTTTCGCCTTGCGTACACTCGATTCAGGCTGCACATTTAGACAAAATGGATATGGCTTATACCTTCTATTTAAGAACTTCTCGTCTTGATCTTGACGATTATAATAAAGAAGTTGAAGAAGGTTGTCACATCACGTCAATGGCGGGAACATGGATGAGTATTGTAGAAGGTTTTGGCGGAATGCGTGTTAAAAATGATCAGCTTCATTTTTCTCCAAAAATCCCAAAAGAATGGAAAGGATATTCTTTTAAAATTAATTTCAGAAATCAAATTTTAAAAGTGTCTGTAAATCACAATGAAACTAATTTTACTGTAGATGGAGATCAAGATTTAACAATTGTCGTTAACGGAAATCCTGTAATCGCAAGTAAATTTGTACAAATAAATTAAATTACCCTTAAAACTAAAAAACATGAAAAACTTATTTTTCGCAAGTTTAATCTTGTTTGCCTTTAGCTCTATCGCAAAAGCGCAACAATTAAAATCACCCGAAGGCAAGTTCGTAATGGAATTTTCGCTTCAAAATGACGGAACTCCAACTTACAATTTAAAATACAAAAATAAAGAAGTTGTAAAAACCAGTAAATTAGGCCTTGAACTTAAAGATGATAAAAAATCTTTGTTGAATGATTTTACGGTTGTTGATACAAAAACTTCGACTTTTGATGAGACTTGGAAACCGGTTTGGGGAGAAGTAGACAACATTAGAAATCATTATAATGAATTGGCTGTTACTTTAAACCAAAAAGGAACTGACAGACAAATCATAATTCGTTTTCGTTTATTTGATGACGGTTTAGGATTTAGATATGAATTCCCGGCTCAAAAGAATCTTACCTATTTCGTAATCAAAGAAGAAAGAACTCAGTTTGCCATGGCGGGCGATCACACGGCATTTTGGATTCCGGGAGATTACGATACTCAGGAATACGATTATACAAAATCTAAATTATCTGAAATTAGAGGTTTATCTGAGAAAGCATATACAGCAAATGTTTCGCAAAAAAACTTTTCACCAACAGGAGTTCAGACTTCTTTGATGTTAAAAACAAACGATGGAATTTACATCAACTTGCACGAAGCTGCTTTGATCAATTATTCTTGTATGCACTTGAATCTTGATGATAAAAACATGATCTTCGAATCTTGGTTAACGCCGGATGCAAAAGGTGATAAAGGATACATGCAAGCACCAAGCCACTCGCCTTGGAGAACGATTATGGTAAGCGATAATGCTACAGAAATCTTGTCTTCTAAAATGACATTAAACTTAAACGATCCGTCAAAAATTGATGATACTTCTTGGATTAAACCAGTAAAATACGTTGGTGTTTGGTGGGAAATGATTACAGGAAAAAGCTCTTGGTCATACACAAATGATTTTCCAACGGTACAATTGGGAGTTTCTGATTTCTCTAAAGCTAAACCAAGCGGAACGCACGGAGCAAACAATGCTAACGTAAAAAAATACATTGATTTTGCTGCTGCAAATGGTTTCGATGCTGTTTTGGTTGAAGGTTGGAACGAAGGTTGGGAAGATTGGTTTGGACATTCAAAAGATTATGTTTTTGATTTCGTAACGCCTTATCCTGATTTTGATGTAAAAGGTTTGCACGAATATGCAAAATCTAAAGGAATCAAAATTATCATGCACCATGAAACTTCAGGTTCTGTTCGTAACTATGAGCGCCACATGGACAAAGCATACCAATTCATGAAAGACAATGGATATGATGCTGTAAAAAGCGGATACGTTGGAGATATTTTGCCTCGCGGCGAAAATCATTACGATCAATGGATTGTAAATCATTATCAATATGCAATTGAAAAAGCGGCTGATTATAAAATTATGGTGAATGCTCACGAAGCAGTTCGCCCAACCGGAATTTGCAGAACATACCCTAACTTAATTGGAAACGAAGCAGCAAGAGGAACAGAATACCAAGCTTTTGGAGGTTCTAAACCAAATCACGTAACTGTTTTGCCATTTACACGTTTAATTGGCGGACCAATGGATTACACGCCTGGAATCTTCGAAATGGACATCAGTAAAATGAATCCTGACAATAAATCTCACGTAAACAGTACAATCTGTAATCAATTGGCATTATACGTGACAATGTACAGCCCGTTGCAAATGGCGGCTGATACTCCTGAGAATTACAACCGTTTTCCAGATGCATTCCAATTTATTAAAGATGTGGCTGTAGATTGGTCAGAAAGCAAATATATCGAGGCTGAGCCAGGTGATTTTATTACTGTTGCCCGTAAAGCAAAAGGAACTAACAATTGGTTTATTGGAAACGTAAACGGAGAAACACCTCGTACCTCAAACATTGATTTCAGTTTCCTTGAAAAAGGCAAAAAATACACGGCTACAATTTATGCTGATGCAAAAGATGCGCATTACAAAACAAATCCGCAAGCTTATACGATCAAGAAAGTTGCTGTAACAAACAAATCAAAATTATCGCAGTTATCTGCTCCGGGCGGAGGTTATGCAATCAGCATAATCGAAACTAAATAATTTTTTTAAAGACAAGTAATTTTCCCCAGAATTACTTGTCTTTTTTTTTAAGATTTAAAATAATACCTAACAGGTCTTCGAGACCTG
Organism: Flavobacterium pectinovorum; assembly: GCF_006438875.1. Classification (GTDB taxonomy): domain Bacteria; phylum Bacteroidota; class Bacteroidia; order Flavobacteriales; family Flavobacteriaceae; genus Flavobacterium; species Flavobacterium pectinovorum_A. The sequence goes on along the minus strand of NZ_RCZH01000024.1, from coordinate 56,612 downwards.
TTAGGAAACCTCACAATATCCTAACAGGTTTTTTAAACCTGTTAGGTATTTAATACACATTAGATTATGAACACCAAAAAAACAACAATCCAAACAACCCATTTTCTCTATAAAATAATCCTGTTTGTTTTATTATTTTCCGCTTCCGCGAAAGCGCAAATCCAGAAAGTAGAACCTCCATTCTGGTATGCAGGAATGAAAAATCCGGAATTACAGATTATGTTCTACGGAAAAAAAATTGCACAATATGAAGCTTCGGTTTCAAACAATGTCGTGATTAAAAATGTAGAGAAAACAGAAAATCCAAACTACCTTTTTGTTACAATTGACACACAAAATCTAAAAGCTTCTGAATTGGTTTTCTCTTTCAAGACCAAAAACAAAGTCGCTTTTACACAAAAATATTCTCTTAAAGAAAGAAGAGCAAATTCGGCAGACAGAAAAAGTTACGATTCATCGGATATGATTTACTTAATCATGCCGGATCGTTTCGCTAACGGAAATCCGAAAAACGACAGTGATGCAGCTTTAACCGAAAAAGGAAACCGTCAGGATCCAAGCGGACGTCACGGCGGAGATATCGAAGGAATTATCAAAAACTTAGATTACATTTCGTCTTTAGGAGCAACTACAATTTGGAGCACACCTTTATGCGAAGACAACGACAAACAACATTCGTATCATACTTACGGACAATCTGATGTTTACAAAATAGATCCGCGTTACGGAACCAATGATGATTATGCTCGTCTTTCTGCAGAAATGCACAAAAAAGACATGAAATTAGTTATGGATTATGTGACCAATCATTGGGGAATTACGCACTGGATGATGAGTGATATCCCGACCAAAACATGGTTCAATCAATTCGAAAACTTCACACAAACACATCATCGTCGTGAAGTAATTACAGATATTCACGCCTCAAAATTAGATCAGGAAATTTGTATTGATGGCTGGTTTGTTCCTTCTATGCCAGATTTGAATTTGAAAAATCCTCTAGTTGCAAAATACTTAACTCAAAACGCAATCTGGTGGATAGAATTTGCCAATCTTGATGGATTTAGAGTTGATACTTATAATTATTCGGATCCAACGGCAATGTCAAATTGGGCAAAATCAATTACCAATGAATACCCGAATTTTAATATTGTGGGTGAAATCTGGATGCACAATCAGGCGAATTTAGCCTACTGGCAAAAAGACAGTAAAGTTGGTGCAATCGAAAACTACAATTCGAATTTACCAAGTGTAATGGATTTTACGCTGCAAGACCAAATTGGTTCTGCTTTTTATGAAAGTGAAGCAACTTGGGATAACGGAATGATTAAATTCTACAACAATTTTGCGTTGGATTATTTATATCCAAACCCAAACAGCATTTTGGTTTTTGCCGAAAATCACGATACAGATCGCATTAATCATACTTATAAATACGATTTTACGAAATACAAATTGGCAATGACTTTATTGGCAACCGTTCGTGGAATTCCGCAATTGTATTATGGTTCAGAGATTGGAATGGGCGGTGACAAAGGCAAAGGTGATGCTGATATTCGTCAGGATTTCCCTGGTGGATGGAATGGCGACAAAAACAACGCTTTAACCGCAGCAGGAAGAACCGCTGAACAAGCCAAATATTTCGATTTTACTTCAAAATTATTCAACTGGAGAAAATCAAATGAAGCCGTTCATTTCGGAAAAATGACACATTATATTCCGGAAAACAACACTTATGTTTATTTCAGATATACAGATGCTAAAACCGTAATGGTGGTTTTCAATAACAACGCAAAAGAACAAGTTATTAAAACCAATCGTTTTAAAGAAAACATCAAAAATTTTAAATCCGGAAAAGATATTCTTACCGGAAAAACATTCGATTTAGCTACTGAAATTACTTTAGAACCAAAATCGGCTGTGGTTTTAGAATTGGAATAAATATTTTTTTTAAACACATAGAAACATAGATTTTTGGAACGTTGAAAAAAGGCGTTTCACTTGCATTAACACATCCCGAAGCTTCGGGACTATGTGAAAATGACGAGTCATTTGTTATAATCTTTTCAGGAGAATCAAATCTATGTTTCTATGTGTTTAAATATAGGCAACTATTTCCGCCACGAATTCACGAATTATTATCATCAAAGATTGTCAAAAAATAATTCGTGAATTCGTGGCGATTTTTTTTTTATTAGTCAAATTATAAATGCTTGTTAAATTTAAAATAAATGAAAAAATACACTTTCCTTTCTTTATCTTTAGTATTCTTAATCATGAGTTGTTCTGGCTCAAAATCAGTATCAATGAATCACGAAAATACTTCGAAAACACCTTTCGTTTGGGAAGGAGCAAATGTTTACTTTTTACTTACCGATCGTTTTTATAACGGAGATACTTCTAACGATTTAAACTTCAACAGAACTAAAACTCCCGGAAAATTGCGTGGTTTTGAAGGCGGTGATATCATTGGAATTACGAAAAAAATTGAATCCGGGTATTTTGATAGATTAGGTATAAACGTTATTTGGCTTACGCCGATTGTAGAACAAATTCACGACGGCGTTGACGAAGGAACAGGTCTCAGTTATGGTTTTCACGGTTATTGGGCAAGAGACTGGACAGCTTTAGATCCAAACTTTGGAACTAAGGAAGATCTTGCCAATCTAGTCAAAAAAGCACACGAAAAAGGCATCCGAATTATGTTGGACGGCGTTATTAATCATACTGGTCCAGTAACTCCCGAAGATCCTGTTTGGCCTTCAGACTGGGTTCGAACCGGCGTTGTCTGCGATTATAAATCATTCGAAAATACAACGATGTGTACTTTGGTAGATAATCTTCCGGATGTAAGAACAGAAAGTATTCAGGAAGTAGAATTACCGCCTTTTTTAATCGAAAAATGGAAAAAAGAAGGTCGTTATGAAAAAGAAATTGCTTCACTAGATGAATTTTTCAAAAGAACAAATTATCCAAGAACTCCAAAATATTACATTATAAAATGGCTAACGGATTATATTACAGAATTTGGGGTTGATGGTTATCGCGGAGATACTGTAAAACATACCGAAGAAAGCGTTTGGGCCGATTTTAAAAAAGAATGTGATTATGCTTTTGAAACCTGGAAGAAGCATCATCCGCTACAAGTTTTAGATCAAAACCCTTTTTATACAATTGCCGAAGTTTACGGTTATGGAATTAGTGGTGGACAAGATTATGATTTTGGAGATCGAAAAGTAAACTACTTTCAGAATGGTTTTAACAGCATGATTAATTTTGAATTTAAATGGAATGCTGCTCAAAACAATTACGAAGGTTTGTTTTCGAAATATTCGAACGCTTTACATAATGAATTAAAAGGCTATTCTGTTCTTAATTATATGTCATCACACGACGATGGTCAGCCTTTTGATGCCAATAGAGTGAAAGGTATCGAAGCCGGAACCAAACTATTGCTTTCACCTGGAATCTCGCAAGTGTATTATGGTGATGAATCGAATCGTTCTTTAGTAGTTGAAGGAACACAAGGTGATGCAACGCTCCGTTCGAACATGAATTGGGACGATATTCAAAACAATTCTGAAACTAAAAATACCCTTTTACACTGGCAGAAATTAGGTCAGTTTAGAAGAAATCATCCTGCGGTTGGTGCTGGAATTCATTCGCAAATTAGCAGTGAACCTTATGTTTTTTCGAGAACATTTACCAAAGAAACTTTTACTGATAAAGTTATTATTGGTCTTGATTTACCAAAAGGCAGAAAAGAACTTTCTGTAAATTCAATTTTTCAAAACGGAACAAAATTAAGAGATACTTATTCTAATCAGGAAGTTGAAGTTATAGATGGGAAAGTTTCTATTGATAGTGATTTCAATTTTGTTCTATTGGAAAAAATATAAAAATTTAACCGCAAAGCCCGCAAGTTTTTTTATCTGGTAATATCTTAGTAAACACAAAGTTCGCAAAGCTAAATCAATACATCCCGAAGCTTCGGGATTGCGAGCTTTGCATTTTTTATAAAATCAAGTATGTAAAAAACTTCGTGAACTTTGCGTAAAACTTTGCGATCTTTGCGGTAAAACTCTCAACAATGCTAAAAATAGGACATCGCGGTGCCAGAGGATACGAACCGGAAAACACTTTAAAGGCCTTCCAAAAAGCGTTAGACTTAAACGCAGACGGAATCGAACTCGATGTTCACTTGAGTTCTGATGGACATATCATTGTAATGCATGACGAAACCATCGACAGAACGACCAACGGAAAAGGTCTTGTAAATAACTTATCTTTGTCTGAATTAAAGTCTTTTTTGATTGCAGATCAGCTTGAAATTCCAACTTTAATTGAGGTTTTTGATTTGATAGACAAAAAATGTCTGATCAATGTCGAATTAAAAGGTGTTGGAACAGCAAGTAAAGTTGTGGCTTTGATTGAAGAATATATTTCGGATAAAAACTGGAATTATGAACATTTCATTATTTCCAGTTTTGAATGGAATATGCTTGAGGAAGTTCACAATCTAAATTCAAATATTGCGATCGGAGTTTTAACTGAAGAAGATATAGATAAAGCTTTGGCTTTCGGTGAAAGCATAAAAGCAAAAGCTATTAATCCGGATTATCAATTATTGAATCCCGAAAACACTAAAGAAATACAGGAAAAAGGATTTCAGATTTTGCCTTGGACAGTAGATTCTCCCGAAGATATTCAAAGAATAAAAAACTATAACGTAGACGGAATTATCTCTGATTTTCCGGATAGACTATAAAATCCTTTCTGAGAATCTTTGTCAAAGTTTAAAACTTTGACAAAGATAACTTAGAGAAACTACCACATTTAAAATTTGTGCTAATTTGTGAAATTCGTGGCAAAAAAAACGTGGCAAAAAAAATAATATGATTAAAAATTTCGACATAATTATTGTTGGCGGAGGCGCTGCAGGTTTTTTTACAGCGATTAATATTGCAGAGAAAAATCCGAAACTGAAAATTGCCATTTTAGAAAGAGGGAAAGAAGTACTTTCTAAAGTTCGTGTTTCCGGTGGCGGAAGATGCAACGTAACTCACGCTTGTTTTGAACCGAATGAATTGGTCAAATTTTATCCGCGTGGCGAAAAAGAACTTCGTGGACCTTTTCATCAGTTTTGCTCTGGTGACACTATTGAATGGTTCGAAAAACATGGTGTTGAATTAAAAATCGAAGACGACGGACGAATGTTTCCTGTTTCAAATTCCTCTCAAACTATAATTGATTGTTTCCTTGAAGCAACAGGAAAACTAGGCATTAAAGTATTGACAGGACAAAGCGTACAATCGATTTTTAAGGCTGAAAATCATTGGAAAATTGATACTCAGGATACCAATTATGCTACAGAAAAATTAGTTCTTGCCACGGGAAGTAATCCTAAAATCTGGGAAATGCTGCAAACACAAGGACACGCGATTGTAAGCCCTGTTCCTTCCCTATTTACTTTTAATATAAAAGATCCACGTATAAAAGAATTACCTGGCGTTGCGGCTCAAGTAACCGTACATGTAAAAGATACTAAACTAGAATCAACCGGACCATTATTAATCACACATTGGGGAATGAGTGGTCCAGCAATTTTGAAACTTTCGGCTTGGGGCGCACGTACTTTATTCGATAAAAATTATCAGTTTACCATTTTTGTAAATTGGTTAAATGATGTGGATACAGAAGATGCTGAAAAAATCCTGAAAGATTTAAAACAAGAACATGCTAAAAAAGCAGTTTCAAAAAAATCACCTTTCGATTTCCCAAATCGTTTATGGGAAAGTCTGGTTTTAGCTTCAGCTATTGAAGCCGAAACAAAATGGGCAGATTTATCTAAAATTCAGTTACAAAATTTAGCTTCTCAATTGACAAAAGCAACATTTCAGGTTAACGGAAAAAGTACTTTCAAAGAAGAATTTGTTACGGCTGGCGGAATTGATTTAAAAGAAATCAACTTTAAAACAATGGAAAGCAAATTACATCAAAACCTTTATTTTGCCGGAGAAATTGTAAATATTGACGCAATTACAGGAGGATTTAATTTTCAGAATGCCTGGACAAGCGGGTTTATTCTGGCAAATAATATTTAACAGAATGAAATTTAAAGGAATGAAATTTAAAGGAATTATTTTTGATTTAGACGGAACCTTAGTCAATTCATTAGAAGATATTTCAGATGCAATGAATACAGTACTTCAAAGCCTGAACTTCCCTACTCATTCTTATGATGCTTATCAATATTTTATTGGAAGTGGCTTGCGAAATCTGGTCAGTAAAGCTTTGCCTGCATCTAATAATACTGATCAACAAATTGAAACTTGTTTTGAAAGCATGATAAAAGAATATCGTGAGATTTGCACTTTTAAAACAAAACCTTATAACGGAATTGTCGAATTACTAGATCATTTGGCAACGCAAGATTTTAAATTGGCTGTGTTTTCGAATAAAGCAGATGAGCTTACCAAAAAAATAGCAGCCGAAATATTTCCTGATTATTTTGATGCTGCAATTGGATTAAGTACTGAATCACTTAAAAAACCAAATCCGTTTGAAGCAATAGAAATAAGCAAAAACTGGAATTTGAAACCGGAAGAAATTATTTTTATCGGAGATTCTGATATTGATATGCTTACTGCCAATAATGCTAATATGTTTCCTGTTGGCGTTTCGTGGGGCTATCGAACAGAAAAAGAATTAACTGAAAGCGGAGCAAAAGTGGTCATAAACAATCCTTCGGATCTGCTTCTTATATTATAGTCTTAGTTTTCAGTCTCAGTTTTCAGTTATCAGCACAATCTAATTAACTGAAAACTGAGACTGATTACTGATTACTGACCAAAATATCTATTAACAAGAATTTACATATTTGCTAAGTTTTAGTTAAGACTATTCTAATAATTTTACTTTCAACAAATTAATTCTTCATGAAAGTAAAACTACTTACCACAATTTCTTTTTTGACGTATCAACTTTCTATTTCTCAGACTGAAAAATTAATTCATGGAAAAGTCCTGTCTAACAACTATCCTCTTAAAAAAGTAGAGGTTATTAATAAAACAGCGAAAACCAGCACAACAACAGATTATTTAGGAGACTTTTCAATTTTGGTTAAAGCGAAAGATAGTTTACTGTTTTTTTCTAAGGATTACTTTTTTACAAGATTAAAAATAACGTCTGAAGATATTGCTAAAAACAATCTTATAATAAACATGGTTATCAAAGCCGAAGAGTTAAATGAAGTTATAGTAACTTCTGTAAAACTTAATCCTTATAAGATTTCTCAACAAGATTTGGATGACATAAAGCTCACAAAAGATGCCTTGTCTCTTCAAAAATATACGGGGGTTAATAACGGAACGATTACAAATGGTGCGGACTTCGGTCGAATGGGAACCGGACTTATAAGTATATTCAAAAAAGATAAAGGCAAAGAACTAAAAATAAAAACGGAACAAACTGTTTTCAGAAAACTTGTAGCGGCATCAATTCCTTCCACTTTTTTTACCAAGGATTTAAAATTACCTCCTGAAGACGTTGAACTGTTTCTGAATTTTTGCGACGCTGATCCAAGATCTAAAAACCTTTTAGAAAACAATAATATATTAACGACAATGGATTTTTTATATTCTAAAAATGAGCTGTTTAAGCAAATAAAATCGGAATCCAAAAATTAAAAAAAGATTTAACCAATTCTTCCAAATGAAAATAAAATTACTCACCACAATTTCTTTTTTAACCTGCCAGCTTTCTATTTCTCAAACCGGAAAAGTTCTCCACGGAAAAGTTATTTTTCAGAATAATGCACTTAAAAATGTCGAGGTTATTAATAAAACAGGCAAAACAAGTACAACTACAAATGATTTAGGAGAATTTTCGATTGTAGTAAATGTAAGAGATAGTTTGATTTTCTTTTCTAAAGATTATTTCTTCAAAAGATTAAGAGTTACCAAAGAATATATTGCCGCTGATAATCTTGAAGTAAACATGAGTATAAAACCTGAAGAACTGGATGAAGTGATAATTACTGATCTAAAAATGAATCCGTTTAAGATTTCTCAGAAAGATTTAGATGCAGTAAAAGTGGAAAAAGATGCTGCGTCTTTGCAAAAATATACCGGCGTTAATGACGGAAGTATTGCAGGCGGTCTTGACTTGGGCAGAATGGTAACCGGACTTCGTAATTTATTTAAAAAAGATAAAGATGGATCTAAGACAAAAACTCCTAATAATGGCTTCAAAAAACTTGTAGCAAAATCGATTCCTAATGTCTTTTTTACAAGGGATTTGAAATTAAACCAAGAGGAAAAAGAACTATTTCTTGATTTCTGTGATGCTGATCCAAAATCAATAACACTTTTAAATCACAGCAATATTCTCGCTACAATGGAATTTCTAACGCTTAAAAACGAAGAATTCAAAAAGCTGAAAAACAATTAAAATATAGAGTATTCAGCCGCAGTTTTCAGTATTCAGTCGCAGTCTCAGTTTTCAGTTTCCAAACTGTGACTGAAAACTGTGACTAAATACTGCGACTGGCACTGAGAACTGCGACTGATAACTAACAAAATACTCTAATTAATATCCCGGATTCTGCTTTAAGTTCAAATTAAATAAAGCATCAGACGGAAGACAATACAATAAATATTTCTCTGGTGAAACGTTCTTTTTCAATTCTCTCGGACCAAGAAAAGTTCCAAAACGAATCATATCGTTTCTTCTCCATCCTTCCCACCATAATTCCCGACCTCTTTCTGCCAATAAGTTTTCTAAAGTTGCAGTTGGTGCAGGAACGCCTGTTCTCACGGCAACTTTATCCATAATACTTTGAGCTGATCCGTTTCCGGATACTGTTCCGCCTCTAAGAACTGCTTCGGCTTCCATTAATAAAGCATCAGCATAACGCATTAAGATAAAGTCGTTTTCAGGATTATCCAGATTATTAACATCCGGTTGGTATTTTTGAGTTCTAATTCCGGCTGTTTCAATTGTTGGTCCTGAAAGAATTAGTGTCACTTCTTTGGTAAAGAATAACGGGTTTCCGTTTCTGTCTTTTAACGGAATTGTTCCTCCCGGAGTAATTACCCCCGTAACCTCATCTGTTGTTTCAGGCGCATACATTTGTCCGTATTGAAATCCGATTGGGTTTCCAAAATGTGCAATAATTTCAGGTGTCGAATGCTGACGACGTTCATCCAATGCATTAAAACGATCATAATATTCTCCTACAGTGCAAAAACCATTGTATCCATCAGGTGTTTGGTTGTAATGCATTCCGTATCTCCAGTAATCTCCAAGAGCTCCACCATCGCCCAATACATTTTTTGAAGAGAATAAAATCTCTGGCGAATTATTATTCTCCGGAACAAAATTATCCCAATAAGAATCGGCTAAACTACTATGTATAGCTTCAACATGAGCAATAACTTTATTCATATTTACGGCTTCAAAAGTGTATGGTCCTGCAGGATTTGCAGCCTTGAAAACACCAAGGTTCAAATAAATTTTAGCCAATAAAAAATGACCTGCATCTGCATTTACAATACTTGCATCTCCTGCAACACGCGCCGGTAAATTTGGTAAAACAGCTTCCAATTCGCTAATTACAAAATCAGTTGCCTGAGCTCTTGTCCATACTTTAGGATCATTTGTCAATGGACTTCCTTTTTCTCTATAAGGCACTTGTCCGTATAAATCCAGCACATTATAATAATAAAAGGCTCTTAGAAAACGCGCCTGAACAATCTCTGAGGCATCTTTAGAATTTTCGACAATTGTATTACAATCGTAGACACTTGCCAACAAACTATTCCATGCATTTCGAATTTCTACATTATCCGGAGTCCATGTAAGGGTATGAAATTGTCTCCACGTACCATTATCATCCCAATCTCCTCCACGCGTTGGACCAACTAATGCATCTGTAGACATTTCGTTCAGTGTATGCATTTGTTCCTGAACCTGAAAATTTCTTAAACCCTGATAAGCAGTTCGCAATAAAGCTGCTGTATTTACAGGCTCATTTCCTCCTCCGGTAGGGATTCCGTCCAAAACTTCTTCATTTAAATTCGTACAGCTAACACTTAAAATCAGTGTACTTACGAAAAAGATACTTTTTATAATATTGATAGTTTTCATAGTTTTTAAAATTAAAATGTTACGTTAAGTCCAAAAGCAATACCTTTTGATCTTGGGTAAGCCAGATAATCCATACCTGCAGACGGAACTCCATTAACTTGTTTGTTAATATCTACTTCTGGATCAAATCCTGTATAATTTGTAAACAATAGCAGGTTTGAACCGTTTGCATAAACACGCACATTTTTGCATTTCATTCTTTCGATCAAAGCTCCTCTAAACGTATATCCAAAGGTTAATTCACCCATTCTTAAGAAGTCTCCTTTTTGCAAAAATTTTGTCGAAGGCGAGTTTGGATCTCCTTGTGCCTGCTCAGAATAGGCGGCTTTTTCAGTAACATTTCTTCCTCCTAAAAAAGCTCCTTTAAAGAAATAAGCATTTTGTGTATTATCATAAATATAATTTCCTGCAACTCCGTAGAATGATACTACGGCATCAAATCCTTTGTACTTGAAGGTTGATGAAAAACCATAATTTATTTTTGGCAATGGCTGTTTATTCAGTAATTGTTTTGAAGCGTCTCCAAGTCCTGCCGGCTGTCCTGCAGCATTTGTATAAATAGAATTTCCGCTGGCATCATATCCTTTAAAATCATATAAATAATACGAATAAAGCGGTTTGTTATTCGTTATAACTTGTGTATAAGCACCGTCTAATCCTTGTCCGTTTAAACCTCCAGTTCCAACAGTTCCGCTAAAGTTTTTCATTTCATTTTTAAGGAATGAAGCATTGGCACCAATTTCCCAGGAAACATTTTCAGTCTCAATTATTTTATAATCCAAACTAACTTCAACTCCCTGATTGATTAAATTTCCGGGTAAGTTTTTGTTACGTGGTGAGTTTGGCCCCGGTTGTGTAGAAGCTTGCGGAACAGGAAAAATTAAATCCTTTGTGTTTCTGTAAAAATAATCTACCGTACCCGTCAATCTATATTTTAATAATGTAAAATCTGTTCCAATTCCCCATGATTCTGTAGTTTCCCACTTTAGATTATCATTTGCATTGGTGTCAATATTTAAATTTCCGTTATTGCCGTAACTCGCTCTTCCGATAGCGGAGTTTGGAGCAAATTCCTGATTTCCGGTAATCCCCCAGTTGGCACGAATTTTCAAATTATTAAGTATTCCTTCTTTATCCTGAAATAAATTATCGGCAAAACCTACAGACGGAAACGTTCCATATTTGTTATTCGCTCCCAATTTTGTAGATCCATCTGTACGAACAGTCGCAGTAATTACATATTGTTTGAAAAAAGTAGCATCGGCTCTGGCATAAAAAGATTGCAATTCAGAAGCATTTTTAAAAGAACTGGTTCTAAATTCATTTTGAAGTCCACCTTCAATATTATCTATTAAATTGGTTTGAGCCAAATCATATCCTTTTCCCGAAGTTACAAAACCACTTGCCAAATAATAGTAATAAGAATATCCTACTAACGCATTTACATTAAAATTGTCACTAAATTTATTGGTGTAATTTAAATTATTTTCGAAAGTTTTATTGAAGTTATTAAGTCCTTGAATAGATGCTGTACCGTATTTTGTAACGGCAGGATCTGATCCCGGAACTGTACCAAAAAATGCTTCTCCTTGAATTTGCATTGTTGGCAAAATTTGACTTTTTCTGGTAGATCCTGAAGTTTCTACACCAAATAAGAAATTATATTTGAAATGATTTCCTAATCTAAGTACCGCATTTATACTTCCCAATAATTTATTTGTATTGGTATAATCTTTATAAGAATCTAACAATTGTACCGGATTTAAATAGGTATCACTTACCACATTATAATGTCCATCTGCGGTGTAAATTGGTCGCGTCGGATTCCAATATAATGCAGATCCAATAACATTACCAATATAACTCGCATTATTAGTTATTAAAGTCGTTTGGTCGTTTATACTTGCATAAAGTAATTTTGTATCTACTTTTAATATTTTATCAAAGAAATTATTTGAGTTAAAAAACGAAATCGTGTATTTGTCCAATCCTGTGTTTTTTACAATTCCCTTATTATTACTGGTAGAAAAAGATACTCTGGTACTTGAATTTTCGCTTGACGAATTAAAAGATAAATTATTGTTTACAGCGATTCCTTGTTGTAAAACAGCATCTTCCCAATTGTAATTTCTTCCTCCAAAATCCTGATTATTGATTTGGGGAGTTCCCGCAACCGGATCTGCAGGAATAGAAGGTACTCCGGCTGCTTTACTTGCTGCAACAAACTGATCAGGATTCATTACATTAAAATTTCCTGCTTTTGTACTAAATTGTGTTGAAGTACTAAAGTTAAATTCTGGAACGTTAGATTTTCCTTTTTTGGTTGTAATTACGATTACTCCATTTGCTCCACGTGCACCATAGATTGCTGTTGATGAAGCATCTTTCAATACCGAAATAGATTCGATATCGGCTTCGTTTATAAAATTTAAAGGATTTTTTGCCGAAGACGATCCCAACAAATCAGTTCCTTCTGCAGATACATCTCCTCCACTTAACGGAACTCCATCTACCACAATTAAAGGTCCATTTCCTGAACGAACAGAAGACGAACCACGTACTCGAATCGTAACTGCCGATCCTGGTTCTCCGCTTGTTTGGGTAATTTGAACTCCGGCAACTTTACCTCTTAACAATAAAGCCGGCGAAGTATTGGAAACTCCGTCAAAATCTTTTGAAGAAAGTACATCTACGGCTCCCGTTAAATCTTTCTTTTTTGAAGTTCCGTAACCCACAACTACAACTTCATTTAGTTCACTGCGATCCTGAGACATTACTACATTGATCTTGGTTCGTCCGTCAACATTTACTTCCTGATTTTTAAGACCGATGTAGCTAAAAACTAAAACGGCACTTTTGCCTACATTTTTAATCGTAAATCTTCCGTCAAAATCAGTTTGAGCCTCATTTTTGCTTCCTTTTACTAATATTGAAACGCCTGGCAGCGGGCCATTAGAATCTGAAACCAGCCCTGACACATCTTGCGAATACATCAAACTAGTACATAGCATGGTTATAATAACCATTAAGCCTTTTTGTAGACTATTTTTCATCGTAATATTTTTTTGGTTAATAATTTTGGTTTTTGTTTAGTTATTTTTATAATAGAAATCCACAGGTTGTAATTAATTTTAACACATAGAAACATAGACTTTAGTCTCTCAAAAAAGGCGTTTCACTTATTTAAAACACACAGAGTTGGCTATGTGAAAGAAATGTGTTTCTTTTTGCATTCTTTTTTGCGCCCATAACCTATGTTTCTATGTGTTAAATTGATTATTTAGGAATTACTCTAAGCTGTTTCGAGGTTAAAATTGTAAACTAATGCTGCTGCACCTAATACAGCACTGTTTTTAAGTTCTGATTTTTCGATTTTGAGTTTCTTTAGCTCGACAGGAAACATAAAATCCTGAAGTCCCTGCCAAACGGCATCAATAAAAAATTCATAAGCATTGCTAATAGATCCTCCCAGAATTATGGTTTCAGGATCGTATGCGTATAAAACTATTTTTACAACCTCTGAGAGATTTTTTCCGTAATCCTTAAAAACTTCTAAGGCTTCGGGATCTCCTTTTTTGGCTCTCAAATAGAGTTCTTCTCCATCTAATCCGCGGGAAATAAAAAATTCGCTGGCACAATATTGCTCTATAATTCCCTCTTTATAAGAGATACTTCCTATTTCGCCGGCTCCTGTATTTACGCCTTGATATAATTTGTTTTCGATAATGATTCCGCTTCCAAGACCGGTTCCTATGGTTACTCCAACAAAATTTCTAGTGTTAATTCCTTTTCCGAAGAAATTTTCGCCCAAGGCAAAACAGTTCGAATCATTATTGACATAAACCGGTATTTTAAAATGTTCCTCGAGTATTTTTTTTAAGTGAACTTCTTTCCAGGAAGGTATTGCAACCACATCATATACAATTCCTTCTTTCCAGTCTACTACGCTTGGTACGCCAATACCAATACCTTCGCAGCCGGGTTGATATACCTGTTCTATGGCTCTGATTAATCGGTCTAAAACTACTTTTTCAGATTCTTTTGCGGGTGTATCTATTATGCATTCGGAAATTATTTCTTTCCCCAAAATAAGGCTAGTGTGGATTTTTGTCCCTCCCATGTCAACGCCTATGATCTTTCTTTCCGACATTTTTATGACTTTATATAATTATTGATTTTCTTTTGTTTTCTTTAAATTTATTGTGGCATTATTTACTAATGGTTTTGCCCAAAAACCAATGCTCAGGATATATCCAAGAGTGATATACAAAGTGGTCATGGCATATTTAAGCCCAATTACATCGCCTAGTTTCCCTATTATTAACGACATAACTGCTCCGCCAACAATACCAGTACATAAAATTCCGGAGAAAGCGCCATGATTATTTTTAAGGGAGTTTAATGCCAATGAAAAAACAACAGACCACATTACCGAAAGGGCAAAACCGGAAAGAGGAAATGCATAAAGCGAAATTTCTGCCGAACCAAATAAGGCAAGTGTTAGAAGAATAACAGCTCCGGCTGCAAACAAAATAAGTACTTTGCGGCTGTCCAAAAATTTAAGCAAAACCAAACCGAGAATACATCCCGCAGTCAAAAGTCCCCAGAAATATGCTACAGCTTCGGCACCAACAGTTTGCGGTGCATATCCGTGATAATCACTTAGAAATTTCGACATCCAATTGGCAATTCCTTGTTCTGTTCCGACATAAGCAAATGTTCCGAAGAAGAATAAAAGCACTGTTTTGTTTTTAAGCAAATCTTTGTAAACACTCCAGGTTCCTGCTTTCTCTGTTTCTTCTAATTCAAATTTTGGAAACTTAAAAAGCAGAATAATAAAAACCATTGCCAGCGCTGTTATGGCAAAAATCCAATAAAGGGAAACCCAATTTAGATTTGCAGGAACGAGTTTTGACAAGATTTCCAAAAATTCGTTTGAATTTGTTTTGTCGTGTTTGATGTTGGTTACCAAATAACTATAAACTAGCGGACTTAAAAAAGAAGCCAATCCAAAAAACAATTGTGCCATCACAGAATTGAATGCAAAATGTTCTTCGCCTCCTGAAACTCTTAGCAGCGGATTAATCGCTACTTGCAAAGCCGCCATCCCAATTCCGATTAAAAACAGTGAAACCAACGCCATAGAATAGTACGGAAACAAGCCGAATAACAACGAACCTAATGCGGCTATCAGAAACGAAAATGCCATTACTTTTTTCTCTCTGTATTTTTCGAGCAAAACTCCCGCTGAGGTCGACATTACGCCATAAGCCGCAAAAAACGAAAACGGAAGAAAACCAACCATCCCAAGTGATAAATGGTAACTATTGATAATATCCGGAATTAATGGCCCCATAATGTTAGTCAAAAAAGAAATAACAAAAAAGGTCAAAAACACCAATCCCACTGTTAACTTACTCGTTTTCATTTGTTTGTTTATGTATTAAAAATTTAGATTTAGACATGAGTTTTCCTTGTGAGTTAGAAATCCAATTTTTTGAACTTCTAATTCCTTTTATTCTTAAATAGCTCTAATGTGGCTATTGATATAAATGATCTTTAATGTTTTTAATCTACATTCCAGCCTTTGTATCTAAAAACAGGTTTTTCGCCTTTTAAAGCAGAAGCCGGAAAAGTAACCTTGATTGTTCTGCTTTCTTTTGGCACTAATGAGATATAGTTGTCGTCCCATAAAACCGGGACTATTGATTTTCCTGAAACATCTCCAACAATATTTAATTCAATTAAAAATGCAACAGAACTTGATGGATTTTTAAGTTTTACTGTAACTTCATATTTATCATTTTCCTTTTTAATGGTATTCTGGGCTTCAATTTTTACTTTTGGCAATTTGTCTAAATCAGTAAAATCAGCGTGTTCCATTAATGGCGTATGTATCCAATCTGATTTTTTAAAATCGAACACATCTTTTTTAGTCGATAACCAATAAAAATTGTCTGCGATTGATTTTCCTTTCTCATCTAATAAATTCATTTTCAGAAAATATATTCTGGAATAGGCTGTATTATCAGGTAAATCAATTGTTTTAAGCGAAGCATTTCCGTTAACAGAAACTGTTTCTTCTTTTTCGAAAATTACTTTTCCATTAAAATCATATATTTCTAATTTAGCCTTGAGATTCTTAGTTTTCCCAGGATTTAGATTGCTTACATAAACTGCATTATCTCCATAATTATAGGCAATATTTACCGGACGCGCGCCCAATCTTGCTCCATAAAAAGCAGCATTTGGCAATAAATTATAATCCCAAAACTGCCAGATTAATTTTGGCCACGGAGAGTTAAACATCCATTGAACGATTCCTGTAGTATTGCTTCTGTTTATGGCAAAAGCTTCATACATAGAGCGCATAGATTCTAAATTTGATGCCTGACTTTTAAAAGTAAAATCTTCGACATTATCCTGTGTTCCGTATCTAATATTGAATGCACTTGTAAAACGTTCCAATGTCTGAAACTCATTTCTGCCGCAATGAAAATCCCAAGTCGAATTTATTGGCCATAATTTATCTTCAGGAATCATACTTTTTACAACTTCAAGCGAAGGAACTTGTGGACCAGGACCTGTTTCGGTATTAAATCCAAAAGCGCCTCCATTCTCTGTATCCTCAAACCAATAATTTGGAGCAACATATTCATAAGGACCATTCATTTTTACACCGGTTTTTCCGGAAATAGAGCTATTCATTCCTTTGCAAGACATTAAAAGAGGTCTTGAAGGATCAACTTCTTTAAACAGAACATTGTACTTTGCTTCCAATTCCGGTCGCGGTAACTTATCGCTTCCCATTACCCAAACAAAAATACTTGGATGATTTCGTAGCCAATTCACATGATCACGGGTATAATTTATGATCAGATCCATATCTTCCGGGGTTTTGATTGACATGAAATCATCTTCCGGTTTGTTTAGATAACCTTTCCATTCCCATTGACAGCTCCATCCTACCATCATCAAAAGTCCCATTTCGTCGCACATTTCGTAGATTCTGTCGCTATTTCCCCAAAAACCTTCCATCCTAACCGTATTCATGTTAGTTTGTTTTACATATTCTAACTGCGCTTTTACTTTTTCTTCGGTGTCATTTAAGAACATTCCGTCTACCCAACCGCCACCTTTAATCAAAACTTCAACACCGTTTAATTTGTAACCTCTGTATCCTTTTGCTGTCAAATAATCTTCAACTTCACGGATTCCAAAATGAGTTGATTTTGAATACGAAACTTTATTATTGGTTTCAATAGACATTGTCAATTCATACAAATTAGGTTTTCCCAATTCATACGTCCACCACAAACGAGGATTCTTAATTTTTAACTGTTTAAATTCCGAAGCGTTAAAAACAATCACACGTTTTTCTAAAGGTTGAAGCGTAACTTTCTTTTCGAAAATAATGTTTTCAATTTTTCCTTTTACAACTGCTTCTATAACTTCATTCGTATTGTTTACCGCTTCCGCAGAAATTTCTAACTCAGCAGTTTTATAGCCTTTTTTGTCAATTTTTGAAGTAACGAAAATGTTGTTCAGACTCGTTTTATCTGAAATTTTAAGTTTCACAGGCCTCCAAAGTCCCAATTCACGATCCGGAGCCATAGGTGCCCAATCGACAAAACCAATTGAAGGTTCATTTGTTTTTTGATTAAAAACTTCGACAGCCAAAACATTTTTTCCCTTTTTTATATTTTTCGAAATGTTTAAAGCAAATATTCTAAAACCTCCAAACAAACTATCTGCAGAAGCAATTTGTTTACCATTTAACCAAACATTTGCTCTGTAATTGATTCCTTCAAATATCAATTCTGTGTTTTTCGAAGCATCAGCAATAACAAATTCATTGCGATACCACCACGGAACTCTAAATCTTGTTGTGTCAACTTTACTGATATTTTCTCCCATAAAAATATCAGAATACTCATTGTTCGCAATTAAAGATGCCATCACAGTCGACGGAACCGAAGTGTTATACCATTTTGAAACATCAAAACTGGTTTGAGAAATTTTATCTCCTGTAGTACTTATTTTTTCTGATGATTCTATATTCCATCCTTCTTTTAACTGTTGTTCAAATTTTACACTTTGAGCATTAACAGTACTTACACTGCACATTGCCCAGAAAAGGAATGAAATTAAAGTACCATTAGTATAATTTGTATTCTTCATAATTTTCTTTTAATCTTTCT
This sequence comes from Flavobacterium pectinovorum, assembly GCF_006438875.1. GTDB lineage: Bacteria > Bacteroidota > Bacteroidia > Flavobacteriales > Flavobacteriaceae > Flavobacterium > Flavobacterium pectinovorum_A. Next base: position 38,262 of record NZ_RCZH01000024.1, on the reverse strand, counting down.
AAAGAGATTAATATATTGGTTAACAAAATTTATATTTTAAATTCTCCGGTTTATTCTAAAAATTCATCATTTTTTTACTACAAAACTACAAATTACACAATTTACCAAATGCAGTAAAAAGAACTAAATGCTTTGAAAAAAAGTTAAAAAAACCAATAATTAAAGCATTTTTATGTTTTTTATTAAAAACCACAAAACAAAAGTAGACTTGTAATTGAATTGATAATGGTATATTTGCGATAATTAATCTTCATTTTGCGAATATTTATAAGTCGGATATTCAAAGTATGCAGTTTATTATTTCCCTATTCCATTTTAATGTAAAACATTCTATACCAATTAATATCCAGTAAAAATGACACCGAAAGTATTGCTATTAGTTAACTTTTCTGAAGAATATGGACGCGGACTTTTGAACGGAATTGCGAAATACTCGCGACTATTTGGTCCTTTTAACTTTTGCCGAATTCCAATTGTAAGTGGAAATAAGAAGGAATTAAAAAATGCCATTTCGTGGGCCAAAACCTGGGGCGCAAATGGTATTATTGCTCAAATTGAAAATGATCAGGTATTCGAAAAGTTACTTTCGTTAAACATTCCAATCATTGCACAGGACACAAACGAACGTTTTATCGGTATTCCTAATATTACGGGACTTTATAAAGAAACAGGACAAATGGCGGCATCCTATTTTATCGAAAAAGGCTTTAAAAACTTTGGCTTTTATGGTTTCGATAATATTGTCTGGTCACGTGAAAGATGTGAAGGGTTTTGTGAAAAAGCAGCAGAATTCAATTTTAATGTTCACATATATCAACATCAAAAAGAAGAAACACCCCCATTATGGAGTTACAAAGAATCTCAACTTGCAGATTGGCTTAAGGCTTTACCCAAACCCATAGCAATTATGACATGCGACGACAATCAGGGACAACATGTAACAGAGGCTTGTAAAGCGATTGGCATTAATGTTCCAGAACAAGTGTCTGTTCTGGGCGTCGATAACGATTTGAGTATTTGCAATTTATCAGATCCACCTTTATCGAGCATTTCTCTGAATACTGAAAAAGCCGGTTTTGAAACAGCGCAGCTTCTTAGCAAAATGATGACAAACAAGGAAGGTATTTATAACGATATTCATGTAGAACATTTACAAATAATCACCAGAAGATCAACCGATTTCCTTGCCGTAAATGACAAAGAAATAAGCAAAGCACTGCATTTTATCTACTATAATTATAAAGAAAGAATAGCTGTAGATGATGTCGTCAATGCAACGGCACTTTCACGAAGGGTTTTAGAAAAGAGATTTCAATTGGTTCTAAAACGAAGTATTCTCGACGAAATCAACACATTACGAATTAAACAAGTCAAACAGCTTTTGATCGAAACAGATTTATCAATTACCGAAATTTCCGATGTTTGCGGCTATACCGACATCAAAAACCTTTCGAGATATTTCAGCAGACATGAAGGTGTTAATCCTTTAGAATTTAGAAAATTAAGGCAATCGAAATAATGAATACTAATTAAGGGTTTGAAACTAAGGCAATCTTTTTTAATTTTCTAAAAAGGAAAATGCAATAAATTAATAAGCCCAGAAAAAGAACTGAAACAATAATCAAACTAATAACAACAGTATCTATTTGATGTCCTTCTAATCTAAATGAACCACCTTTTTCCATAAGAAGTTTTTCATTTTCATTTCCGTAGTATCGCAACCAATTCTCATAACAGAGAACTATTCTATTGTTTATCAATTCATTTTGAAACCCATATTTCTTTGAAAATTGATAGATATCAGAAGTAGAGAGATAATCTTTATTTAGCAATGCTATATTGCCTAGCTCAAAAAGTAAAACAGAAATTATTTGATCTTTTGGTTTTATAAAAGTAACACGTTCGTTTAATTGATAATACAACGCATGTTCTAATTCTTCTAACTCTTTTTTAGATAATTTTGTTTTAGGAATTGTTTCTGAACCAAAAGAAGTATTTATTAAAAACGCTCCTGAAACGTCTTTCAGATTCTTAATTTTTGCTTCTAATATTTTCAAATGAAGCCATTCTGAACCTTTATGAGATTCTGGATTTAGTTTGATAGATTTTTTAATCCAATCATACGCTTTTTGATTTTCACCCATTAATTCGTAAAGAGTTCCAAGGTTTGAAGCTGTAGAATATCTGTTTGGTTTTAATTTTTCAATTTCTAAATATAATTTTAAAGCTTCCTGATATTTTCCGCTTATAATTAATACATATCCTTTATCAGACAAATAATCAATATCATTCGTTTTTTTGTATTGATATTCGAGATCTTGAATTAGTTTTGGAAAATTTTCTACATTAAACGTATGTCCAATAGGAATTGATTTGTGTTCATCATAATAAAGTACAACTCCATTTTTCAAAAGCTTTGTATCCCCATTCAAACAAGCAAAACTCTTAAACGAAAACAAAACCAACACAACAACAAAAAAAACCTTAAATCTATTCATAAAGTAAAACGTATTGATTAACCTGAAACAAAGAAAACCTGACACGAGGCTTTAGCCGAATTGGCGAAGCAAACCTGAAACAAAAATTCTATCTATTCAACCACCAAATACTGGCATTCAAAATCCCGGCAAAAGCAACCCAAGCCATATACGGAATCAGTAAATATCCGGCGATTTTATTGATTTTATTAAATTTGAAATAAGTTTCATAAATCATCAACCATAAAAGTGCAATTTCGACCAGAGCCAACATCGGGTTTTTTAATCCGAAGAATAAATACGACCAAATCGCATTCAGCGTCAATTGAATCAAAAAGAAACCTAATGCTTTTTTTACCTCTTCGTTTTGTTCTTTTATTTTGTCCCAAACTAATCCTGCCGCAACAGCCATAAAAACATAAAGTAGGGTCCAAACCGGCATAAAAATCCAATTTGGCGGATTAAAACTTGGTTTTATAATCGTTGGATACCACGTTTCAACACTTGGTCTTGTAACAGTGCTTGCAGAATATCCTACTGCTAAACAAACGATTAGAGCAATTGCAATTTTGGCTATCTTATTCAATTTCATGATCTTTTTTTTTCAAAAATAATCAAAAAGAAAGGTTAAACCATATAAGTCATGTAAGTTCATTTTAGTCAGAGCCAAACTTATATTTTCTTATATAACTTATATGGTGAAATATTTTAAAAACTATCTTTGCCAAAATTTTATATTTCATGTTTACAACAACTGATTTTATTCCTAAAAAATATACTTCAACCATCGAAAATGGAAATTTTGAGTGGAGCGCTCCCAGCAATATTGCATTAGTCAAATATTGGGGGAAAAAAGACAATCAAATTCCGGCAAATCCTTCGGTGAGTTTTACGCTTAATAATTGCAAAACGATTACCAAGTTAGGATTTGAGAAAAGAACCAGTTCTGAGACAAATTTTTCGTTTGATTTATTATTTGAAGGAAAACCAAAGGAAGATTTTAAACCAAAAATTCAGAAGTTTTTAGAGCGAATTGAAGTTTATCTACCTTTTTTGAAAGACTATCATTTTACGATTGACACTCAGAATACGTTTCCACACAGTTCCGGAATTGCTTCTTCGGCTTCAGGAATGGCAGCTTTGGCAATGAATTTCATGAGTTTAGAGAAAGTTTTAAACCCCGAAATGACGGACGAATATTTTTATCAAAAAGCATCTTTTCTTGCGCGTCTAGGTTCCGGAAGTGCTTGTAGAAGTGTAAAAGGAAATGTTGTTGTTTGGGGAAGTCAAGCAAACATTGCAGGAAGTTCAGATTTATTTGGAGTTGAATTTCCATATACAATTCATGAAAATTTCAAGAATTATCAGGATACGATTTTACTAGTTGACAAAGGCGAAAAACAAGTCTCAAGTACTGTTGGACATGATTTAATGCACAATCATCCCTATGCAGAAAGACGTTTTGCTCAGGCACATGAAAATCTGGATCAGTTAATTACCATTTTTGAAAGTGGAAATTTAGACGAATTCATTAAAGTGGTCGAAAGTGAAGCCTTGACTTTGCACGCCATGATGATGACCTCAATGCCGTATTTTATTTTAATGAAACCAAATACTTTACAGATCATAAATGCTATTTGGAAATTCAGAAATGAAACGCAAATTCCGGTTTGTTTTACCCTTGATGCCGGAGCAAATGTGCATGTTTTATATCCCGAAAACGTTAGCGAAAAAGTATTACAATTTATTCAAAGCGAATTAGTTGTATTTTGTCAGAATGGTCAGTACATTTGTGACCATATTGGAGATGGTGCGATGGAGAGATAATTTTCGTATCTTTAATTAAATTTTTAGGTTATGGACATTCAATTAGAAAAACGTGAAGTGATAGATATTCTGGAAGGAACAGATGACCTTTCAATCATTTTAGCGGTCAAAAAATTGTTAACCAAAAAGAAAAAAGATTGGTGGGATGATTTAACTGAGGCGCAAAAAGAGGAAATTAAAGAAGGTGAAAGACAAATTGAAAGAGGTGAATTTGTTTTGTATGAAGATATGATGAAAAAGTATCGTTAATCAAAAGAACAATAATCTTTTCAAAAAATGCAGAAAAAAGTTTATTTGAATTATTTGAGTACCTAGAAATTAAATGGTCAAAAAAAGTAAAAAACAAATTTATATCAAATCTGGACAAAGTAATTTATCTAATACAAATATATCCTGAAATTTTTCCTAAATCGGAACTAAATAAAAACTATCACAAATGCGTCGTGTCAAAACAAACAACAATATATTATAAATTCAATACAAAAAGAGTCGAAATAATTACATTTTTTGACACACGACAAGACCCAAATAAAATAAAGAAAGACATTAAATAAATATGAAAGGACCATTATTTTACTCAAAAATATTACTCTTTGGAGAATACGGAATCATCCGCGACTCTAAGGGACTTTCTATTCCTTATAATTTTTACAATGGTGCGTTGAAGAAAATCGAAGATCCTTCGACAGAAGCAATAGCATCAAATGCAAGTTTAAAACGTTTTGCATCTTACCTTGAAACTTTACAAACAGAACAACCGGAATTGGTTGCTTTTGACTTGAAAGCTTTAAGAAATGATGTTGAAACCGGAATGTATTTTGACTCAAGTATTCCGCAAGGATACGGAGTTGGTAGTAGTGGCGCTCTTGTTGCTGCAATTTATGACAAATATGCTACACATAAAATTACAGTTTTAGAGAATTTAACTCGCGAGAAACTGTTACAATTAAAAAATATATTTGCTCAAATGGAGAGTTTTTTCCACGGAAAAAGTTCTGGTTTAGATCCTTTAAACAGTTATTTGAGTATTCCGATTCTAATCAATTCTAAAGATAATATTGAAGCAACAGGTATTCCCACTCAAAGTTTTGACGGAAAAGGCGCTGTGTTTTTATTAGATTCAGGAATTGTTGGAGAAACGGCTCCAATGGTAAACATCTTTATGGAAAACCTAAAAGATAAAGGTTTCCGTGCAATGCTTAAAAATCAGTTTGTAAAATATACGGATGCTTGTGTCGAGAACTTTTTACATGGTGACATGAAATCGTTGTTTACAAATACTAAAAAGCTTTCGAAAGTCGTTTTAAATAACTTTAAACCTATGATTCCAGAGCAATTTCATGGAATCTGGCAAAACGGAATTGATACAAACGATTATTACTTAAAACTTTGTGGTTCTGGCGGTGGTGGATATATTCTTGGTTTTACTGAGGATTTAGAACGTGCTAAAGCTTCTTTGAAAGACTATAAATTAGAAGTAGTTTATCAGTTCTAAGTTTAAAACCTTTCTAAAAATTGGTTATTTGAATACATTTTCCTGAAATCTTAATCCTAAAAAGTTATTGAATATGAAAAGTATTTTACAGATTATCAAAGCAACTTTTTTAGGAGGAATATTTTTTTTAGCTCCCTTAATTTTATTACTGGTTCTTCTGGAAAAAGGCTTGGCTATCGTTCAAAAAATCACACATCCAATTGTTAGTATTTTACCACGTGTAAGCATCTTAGGACTTGCTTTTCAAGATATTATAGGCATATTAATTATAATTATCCTTTGTCTTACAGCGGGTATATTAGCAAGAACAGCTAAGGCTCAAAAACTGGTTCAAAAATTAGAAGACGGAGTTTTGAGTTTTGTTCCCGGTTATTCATTCATGAAAAAAACGAATGAAAATATAATGGGTTTTGAATCTAATGAAGATTTAAAAGTTGTTCTGGTTCCGACAGATGCAGGCTTACAATTTGCTTTTTTGATAGAACAAATAAACGAGAATAATTTTTCTGTCTTTATTCCGGATGCTCCAAATCCCTGGAGTGGTTCTGTTGTTTTTGTAGAGAAAAAAGACATCAAAGAAGTTGGTATGACTCAAAAACAAGCTTTGGCTTGTATCCGCAAATTAGGCTTTGGCGCTAAGGAATTACTAAAAAATAAACTTTAATTTGAGGTTCCTTCAACAAAAAACCTTAAATTTCGCCTCAACTTCAAAAATTATAATTAAAAAATGTTAAGCAGACAGCACAAACTTTTAGTGATGAAAATTGTCAGTTTGTTCTCTGTGGTAAGAGGTTACAACATTCCGATTATTGTTTTGGCACAATATTTATCAGCCATTTTTATATTGGCTCCTGAAAAAAGGGCCCTCGATATTTTACTCGATTTCAATTTATTTTTGATTGTCTTTGCATCGGCTATTACAATTGCTTCTGGATATATTATTAATAATTTTTACGACAGCCAGAAAGATTTAATAAATCGTCCAAACAAATCGATGCTGGATCGATTGGTAAGTCAGAAAACAAAACTTTCGGTTTATTTTACGCTTAATTTCATTGCAGCATTAATGGCCTTGATTGTTTCCTGGCGTGCATTTTTGTTTTTTTCGGCTTATATTTTTCTGATTTGGTTTTACTCTCATAAAATAAAAAAATATCCAATTGTTGGCAATCTAACTGCTGCATTTCTGGCAGTTTTGCCTTTTTTTGCGATTCTGTTGTATTTCTACAACAAGATTTCGTTTGAAGAAATTGAAGATCATATGAGTCATTTTGCAGTTATTTCGGCACATGCAGTTTTCTTGTTTTTATTATTGCTGATTCGGGAAATGATAAAGGATTTAGAAAACTTAAAAGGAGATTTAGCCAATGATTACAAAACAATTCCCATTCGTTATAACGAAACGGTTTCTAAGCAAATAATTACGATTCTAACATTCTTAACGGTGATTCCGGTTTATATCTTAATCGACATTTATGATGTGGGTTATATGGATATTTACTTTTATGTTTGTTTTATTTTTCTTTTGTTTTTCTTGCTTTATTTATGGAAATCAAATTCGAAGGAACAATATTTAATACTTCATAATGTTTTGAAATTTCTTATTGTTTCGGGCGTTTTTTGCATCGTCCTGATTAATCCAAGTGTTTTATGGCACGGCAAAAATTTACTTTTAAAGGTTTAAGATTGCACGCAGATGACAAAGATTTAGGCAGATTCTTGCAGATTTTTTACTTCTAAATTTTGTGAATCTCAGTATTTAATATTTTTTTCTCGAAATATTTAAAAAAAGCCAATTGTTTGAATCTAGCCCCGATAGAGGTGATATCCTTGTGTAGTTTACGGAACAAGATAAAGCCGAAAGCGGGAAATTATGTCTGAAAAAAAGCCAATTATGATGCTTCTATAACCTCAAAAATTAATAGCTATTAATCTAAGAACAATGAACTTAGGATTATTTAGCAAGAATAAACTATCTTTGCACAAATTACAGAATTTATGAACAATAAGGAAGGCAATAATAAAAGAGGCGGATCTAGACCAAATAGCTCTAGGCCAAACTCTAACAAGCCAAAACCTCCTATGGCGAAGCGCGCTCAAGGGCCAAAAAAAGTGAAACCTGCTGTTAAGGCTGCCGAAGAAGAAAAGGCTGAAAAAATCAAAAAACAGAATCAGGCTCCAAAAAGACAAAAAGCCGCAGACGAAATTCGTTTGAACAAATACATCTCTAATTCTGGTGTTTGTTCACGTCGTGATGCCGATATATACATTCAGTCTGGAAACGTAAAAGTAAATGGCGTTCCGGTAACTGAAATGGGTTATTTAGTAAAATTGAATGATGTTGTGAACTTTGATGGTGTTGTTTTGACTCCTGAAAAGAAAGAATATATCTTGTTGAACAAACCAAAAAACTTTACGACTGCTCTTGACGAAGGTCAGGAATACCGTAACGTTCTGGAACTTGTTCGTGGTTCTACAACGGCAAAAATTGCTCCGATTGGCAGAATGGACAAAAACACTACTGGTTTATTATTGTTTACGAATGATACTGATATGATTCGTAAGTTTACTTTACCAAGTCAGAAATCGTCAAAAATCTATCAGGTTTCGTTAGATAAAAACTTGAAATTTGAGGATCTTGAAAAAATTAGTAAAGGTTTAGTTCTTGACGGACACCGCGTTTTTGTTGAAGAAATAAGTTATATTGAAAAAGAAGCAAAAAGCGAGGTAGGTCTTAAATTACGCTCATCGAATGTAAAAGTTGTTCGTGCAATTTTCGAAAACTTTGAATACGATGTTTTACGTATAGACCGTGTATCATTTGCTGGTTTGACCAAAAAGAATTTACCTAGAGGTAACTGGCGCTTTTTGACCGAGCAAGAAATTATCAATTTGAAGAACGTTTAAAAACACTTCAAATCAGACTTAAATATAAATCCTGTTTTACTTTTGTAAGATAGGATTTTTTTTATCTAAAAACTGAAAAAGTTATGACCGAAAAGTGTGAAAATTGATCTTCCGATGGATTGGTTTTTATCTTCGACTGATGATTCATAACAAGAGAAACCTAATATAATTTTGATTCCGGGATGAATGCTGTTTAAAATATCTCGTTTTTGCTCTTCAAGCAATAATTTTAAACTGTCTAATAATTGGATATTGTTCTTTAAGTAAGAAACGACCAGTAGTGCTGAGAAGTTAAGGATTTCTCTTGCCGTTTCGCTTTTGATTCCGACTTCGTTAGAAATCATTTCAGAAATTCTGCCTTTTTTTGTGGTAAAAATTTCTTTTAGTATTGCGTTTCCTTCTAACCTGTAACAGTCATCGACTGATAAAATCCTTCCGGAAGTAAAATCAACTTCCTGATAAAATGTTGAATCGTCTGTTATTAATGAAGTAATTTCTTTGTAAAAACCCGACTCCTCCGCCCTATTATACAATCCCATTAAAATTGTTCCTATTGAAACATCAATTCCCTTGATTAAAAGAGCATCATTTTCAAAATAAAATTTATTCAATTTTGAGACAACATTAGAAGAAATAAAACGTCTAAGTTCAATTTGTAGGTTTGGAGTCATAAATTTACTATTTAAATTAGTTCAAAATAACCGATAAAGTGAGGCTTTTTATCGTTTATCAGGATAAAAATATAAAATATTTTAACATTTCCAAAAAAGAAGTTAAAATAATAACAACGAAATTAACAGTTGTTAAAGGTGAAAATCTAAAATTACCAGTAAACATAACCCCTTAGTTATCAAAAGATACAAAAAAGTTTTTTCGTAAAATTTTCATTGTTTTCCTAAAATTTTAAAAACATAAGAAAAAGCTTAAATGTATGTTACACAATTAAAATAATATTGTTCGATATTTCCATGTTATACTCAGAAAAATACCCAAATAAATGATGCAGAAAAGGAAATTAATAAAACTTGAAGCCAAAAAACCAAGTAGCGATCCCGTTGCAGCTTTTAACGCGCGTTTATGATTTTTTGAATCGTAAATTAGCTCCCCAACAAATGCTCCAAGAAAAGGACCAATTATAACTCCAAAAGGTATAGGTGCCAAAATACCAATTATTAAACCAATATTGGTTCCCCAAATTCCGTACGAACTTCCACCAAATTTCTTAGTTCCTTTGGCTGGAATTACATAATCAAGAACGGTAATAATTATAGTCAGCAAAAGTGTGATGCCCAAAATCCAGTAATTATTCTCTACCGCTTTCGTTAAATACAACAACAATAAACCTACCCAACAACTGGACAAACCAGGTAAAACCGGAAGAAAACTACCAAAAACACCAATAATCATACATACAAAACCAAGCGTAAACAGTAATAGATCCATATATTTTTGTAAATTTGTACCTACAAATCATTTAGTAAAGCTAGTAAATGTGTAGTTTTTTTTAAACTTATATTCTTTTTATTCCTGACCTTCCAGATCAGTGATACAATGCACGCGCAATCTAAAAAACTTTCGATCGACGATCAATTATTACAAGACAGTATTTATAAAAGTAATAAGAAAAAAGTACTAAATTTCTCTATGAAAGAATTTGATGTACTTTTCTTTGAATATTTTAAGCGCAAAAATGATCCAAATATTGTTTTAACAAAGACGGAGTTTTATAACTATACAGTTCAAATTGCCACTTTTTCTGATCGCCTTGCAAAATTATATCCTGAGCAAAAGGAAGTTGCAGCAAAAAATAAAGAGCAATGGCTCTCAGAAAGCTATGAAGAATATTTAGAATTCAAAGCTTCTCAAAAAAAATAATCGTATTTTTATACCAATAATTTAGTTTACCCAATTCAAATTCATAATCTTGAAGCAGTCTTTCCTTTTTTTAGCTTTTTTGGCCTTTCATTCTTGTCAATATATTGATAAGCAGGTTCCGTCTGAAAAAGAATTACTTCAAAAAGAACTAAAAACAATCAACTGGAAAGAAGTTGATGAATATCCATCCGTTGCCAATTGTGAAAAAATCGCCGACAAAAAGCAACGTCAGCAATGTTTTTTTTCTGTAATGTCGCAACTTATTCAGGAGAAATTAGACATTGATACCCTTTCAATATTATATCCGGAATTGGATACAATCGAAGTAAAAGTAACCGTTTTCCCAAATGCAACCATGAAATTCGAACCGCAATTTCCTAAAGATTCTGTTGCATATGACACGATCAAAATCGACAGTATTTTGCATGCTCGTTTGGTAGATTTTCCAAAAATAAATCCTGCTCTTAAACGCGGACTTCCCGTAAAAACGCAATTTATTTTACCAGTTATACTTAAAGCAAAAGGTAAAGAATAGTAGTTTTTTTTACCATTTAAGTGATATAAGTTCATTTAAATTACCCTGTCAATTGTTGTTTTTATGGCACGCAGATTTTAAGGATTTAACGGATTTACGCAGATTATTATTCTCATTTTATGTCACCCTGAGAATAGTAGATTGTAAAGAAAAACAATGGAAAAAATTCGCTTAAATCTGTGTCTTTGCAAGGCAAATCAGCGTCATCCGCGTAACATATTAACGTTCCTAATATTTTAGGACTTAAAAATTTAGAATTTAGATCTTAAACCTTCTCCCCTTCCATTCATAAGAACCAAACAAACTGTATAAAGCCACGGCCGAACTGAAAAAAGGATAAAGCAAACTACTTAAAAGCAAACTCTTAATTCTCGTTTTAGTCAAAAATCGATTTGTAATATAAAGTAAAACAAAATCAACTGTAAATTTTAAAAAAGCAAACAAAACGAAAAATGGATAAGGTAAAATATTGGAAACTAAAAAGAAAAAACCAACAACAAAACTCAGGTTCCCAAAGAAGACAATTATACCTAAAATTTTTCCGAAACCACTTTGATACAAACTTGTTTTTGCCGCCCAACGGACTCGCTGATAAAACAAAGATTTCCAGTTTTCAGTTGGTTTTGTCACAACAATTGCTTCATCAGATTTTAGATAATGAACTTCATCAGAAAATAAATTAGCTGCTTTTTGCAATAGAAAAACATCATCGCCGCTGGCAATTTTATTATTTCCATCAAATCCGTTTAGTTTTTCGAACAATGATTTTGTGTAAGCAAAATTGGCTCCATTACACATAAAAGCTTTTTTAAGCCCAAAACTACCAATTGTTGCGCCTTGTAAGCTTGTTAAATCTAATTGCTGAAAATGATGCAAAAAAGAATTCTCACATTCATAAGTAACTGCACCGGCAAGCATCGAAACAGCATTTTGCTGAATATAATTATCAAACGCTAAAAGCCAATTTTCAGGCACAACACAATCTGCATCTGTTGTAATTACCCAATTGTTTTTTACCTGTTGCATTGCTGTTGAAATAGCGTCTTTTTTAGGAGAATTCGAAACCCGAATATTATCTATTATCGAAATTTGGAATTTGGAATTTAAAATTTGGAATTTTTCACTAGAATTGTCATCAACCAAAATCACTTCGAACAAATCATCCGGATAATTGAGTTGTGAGAAACTCTTCAAAAGGTTTGGTAAATTCTCCGCTTCATTTCGGAACGGAACTATAATGGTAAAACTTGTTTGAGGTTTTAAGTCTATTATCTGATATTTTTTGACTTTGGCAAAACCATAAATAAGTAAAGAAATACTAAAGATATAAAGGATCAATATGAGAAATAAAACCAAAATCATTCTACTGTTTTCGTTTTAAAATTCAGCACATAATAAGCCCCTATAATTACTGGTAAAACCACATTTAGAAACCACATTAAAGTGCTTATAAAAACCACAATCCATTCGTTTACGCCTAACTTTCCGAAGAAATAAATGGCAACACTTCCTTTTACGGCAAAGTCCAAAAACTGGAAAGTAGGTAATGATGACGCTAAAAAGTAAACTACTGCAATCGTAGCAATCAAAGTAAAATAAGGTAAATCAACATCAAAAGCCAAAAACAAAAAATAATATTGATGTGAGAAAACCAAATAACGTAAAGTCCCTAAAAGAATATTTTTACGATGAATTGGTTTTGAAATCTCATTGATCTTATGCAACAATTTTTCGATTGAATATCCTTTGATTTTTATCTTCTTTAAAGAGAATAAAATAACAAAAAGCAACACAAAAACTCCGAATAAAATTGTAACCGTTTGTGCCGTTATTACTTCATGTTGCGCATTGAAATACAACAATCCGAAAATTCCGAAAATCACTGTTAGAATCATCTGGATTCCGTTGCAGATTAAGTTTAGGAAAACCACTTTTTTAGCTTCAGATTTGGGATAATACAATGCTTTTCCAGCATACTCGCCTACTCCGTTTGGCGTGAAGATTCCCGCTGTAAGTGCTGCCAGAACTTGTTTTGTAGCTTCGCCTAAAGAAATTTCATGAATAACTTTAGCCAGATTCTGCCATTTCAAAATCTCAAAATAACGGTTCAAAACACTCAAAAGCAATATAAACCCAATCCCTAAAACCGATTGATTTTTACGAAACAATGTGAGGAACTTTTGCCAATCAAGTTTGTCGTTGTGCGCCAATTGATCATAAATAAAATAAAATGCACCACCTACAATCAAAAGTTTGACCAGAAGAACTAGGAATTGTTTAGCTTTGTGAGGAATTGAAATCATGCCGCAAAAGTAATCAATTTCAAAATGTGGCAATGAAAATGTGCCAATTAGAAAATTAGAAAATGAGTTAATTTTCTAAACTTGAAACCTCAAACTTGAAACAAAAACTTTGACAAAAGAACGCATCATATTGTACTTTCTACTTTTGCTGATGGCTGCTTGCAATAAGATTAACACTGACTCACCAAAACTGTACATCAGAATCATGGGGGAAAATTCCTGGGGATATAATGATGAGAAAGGGAATTCTATTATCCCTTTAGGAAAATATAAATTTCTAAATCTAATTGATGAGAAAGGAATGATTTATGCACAAAAAGGCACTAAATATGGTTATATTGACATTCATGAAAATATAGTTATCCCTTTTGAGTATGATGCTTTAGGTATTTTTTCTGAAGAACTAGCTTTTGCAAAGAAAAACAACAAATACGGATATATTAACAGAAATGGCGAAATTATAATTCCAACTCAATTTGACAACGAGAGTTATTTTCAAAAAACAGGATTGGCACTAGTTAAAAAGAGAAATCTCCAAGGTTTTATTAATAAAAAAGGGAAAGAAATAATTCCGATAATTTATCAAAATGCACACAATACCACTTTTGACAGTCTGGTCATTTTGTGTAAAAATCAAAAATGGGCTTTCTATGATTCTTTTGGAAAACAAAAAACAGATTTTATATACGATGAAATTGCTTTAACCGATATTAATTTAAAAGGAATAGAGGGAGATACTTTTTGGAAAAATGGATTAATTTTAGTTCGAAAAAATGATCAAACCGGATATTTAGATAAAAATTTAAAAGAAGCAATTCCTTTTGGAAAATATGACTCAGGAGAAAAATTCAATCAAAATAGAATTGCAATTATTTCTAAAAATCATAAATATGGGATCATAAATGAATTTGGAAAAGAAATCCTTAAACCTGAATATGACACTTTGGAACATCCCGAAGAAGATTATCATGAATCTGAAATCTTTGAAGGAAAGAATAAAAATTATATCACTTTACTGGATAAACATGGAAACAAAATTTACGATAAAATAAAAGGTTATACTTTTGATTTTAGTCGTCTGGGAAATACAGTTAAAAGGGTTTATATCATTCGGAATTTAAAAAACCAATGCGGTGTAGTTGATGGTGAAGGAAAAGTAATAATTCCTTTTATTTATGATGAAATTCAGGATTTTAACGGAACAGTAAATACAATAGTTAAACTCAAAAAGAAATTTGGCTTAGTCAACTCTGATAATAAAATTGTTTATCCTATTGAATGTGAATCAATAACGACATGGAAGGATTTAGACTATTATATTATAAATAAGAATAACACTGTTGGAATTATTGATAAAAATCTAAAATCAATTCTAAAATTTGACTATCAGGATTTGTCACCTTGTTTTTATGATAAAAATCGTTTTATTGCAAAAAAAGATAATAAATATGGTGTTATAGACAGATTAGGACGAACAATTATTCCTTTTGAGTATAGTGAAATGTCAAATTGGGTAGAATATGGTCCTGGTTCGAATTATCACTTTGTAATCAAAAACAATAAAAATGGCTTGATAACTAAAGAAGGGAAAATTGTCATTCCGGCTATCTACGATTCTTTATTTTACAACGATGACAACACAATTATTCTCTCTAAAAATGGCAAATATGGCGTCGTAACCATTCATAATAAAAATGTAATTCCTTTTGAATATGAAAAAATATACAGCGATTTAGCCTTTGTACCAGATAGGAACGCAAATGAATTTTATGTTTTAAAAAACGGAAAGTATTTCATTGTAGACAATAAAAACAAAATAATTAAAGCGAATCTCTCTAAGAAAGAAGTGGAAGATAAATTCTCTTATTTAAATTAAAGAAATTGACAAAAGAACGCATCATATTAGGTATTGACCCCGGAACGACGATTATGGGTTTTGGATTGATTAAGGTCATCAATAAAAAAATGGAATTTTTGCAATTGAACGAATTGCAACTTTCCAAATACGACAATCATTACCAAAAACTAAAGATCATTTTTGAACGTACGATCGAGTTAATCGAAACACATCATCCAGACGAAATTGCGATTGAAGCGCCTTTCTTTGGTAAAAATGTACAATCGATGCTGAAATTAGGTCGCGCGCAAGGCGTTGCAATGGCAGCGGGACTTTCCAGAGATATTCCCATTACAGAATATGAACCAAAAAAGATAAAAATGGCGATTACCGGAAACGGAAATGCCAGCAAAGAACAAGTTGCCAAAATGCTTCAACAGCTTTTAGGCTTAAAAGAATTACCTAAAAACCTCGATTCAACAGATGGTTTGGCAGCGGCAGTTTGCCACTTTTTCAACTCTGGAAAAATCGTTGCCGGAAAAAGTTATACCGGCTGGGATGCTTTTGTGAAACAAAATGAGGAACGCGTAAAAAAATAGTTTTCAGTCGCAGTGGCAGTTTACAGTAAAACTGAGACTGAAAAACTGAGACTGAATACTAAAAAAATGAGGCAATGAGATAATTAGTCAATTAGATAATTCTCGTATTGCGCATATTTTTTTCTAATTTCTCTATTCTCTTATTTAGTCAACGATAACATTATCTAATTTTCTAATTGACAAATTATCTAATTAAAAAAATGTCCGGAATATACATTCACATACCATTCTGCAAGCAAGCTTGCCATTATTGCGACTTTCATTTTTCTACTTCAATGAAAAAGAAAGACGTTATGGTTTTGGCTTTAGCCAAAGAAATTATCATGCGCAAAAGTGAGTTTAAAGATGATGTTGTAGAAACAATATACTTTGGCGGCGGAACTCCTTCTGTATTGTCAAATAAAGAAATAAACTTTTTAATTTCAGAAGTTTATAAAAATTATAAAGTTGTAGAAAACCCTGAAATTACGCTCGAAGCAAATCCTGATGATTTATCTACAGAACGAATTATTGAATTATCAAAAAGTCCAATAAACCGTTTAAGCATTGGAATTCAGTCTTTTTATGAAGAACATTTAAAGATGATGAATCGTGCTCATAATTCGGCGGAAGCCATAAATTGTTTGACAGAAGCCACTAAATATTTTGATAATATTTCGCTTGATTTGATTTACGGAATCCCGGGATTGACGGATGAGATGTGGAAGAAAAATATTGAAACAGCGTTGTCATTTGGTATTCCGCATATTTCCAGTTATGCTTTGACTGTTGAACCTAAAACAACTTTAAGAAAATTAATCGATACGGGAAAAATTGCCGAACCGCAAGACGAAGTCGCTTCGAACCATTTTATGATTTTGGTTGATACACTTCAAAAAAATGGTTTTATACATTACGAATTATCCAATTTCGGGAAAGAGAACTATTTCTCCAAAAACAATTCGGCGTATTGGTTAGGTAAAAAATACATCGGAATTGGCCCTTCGGCACATAGTTATGATGGCGAAAAAAGAGGCTGGAATATCGCCAATAATTCTCTTTACCTCAAATCAATTCAAGATAATATTCTTCCTATGGAAACCGAAATTCTCTCAAAGTCGGATCGTTATAATGAATATATTATGACGGGTTTGAGAACAATTTGGGGTGTTTCGCTAGAAAGAATAGAAACCGAGTTTGGTTTGGAATATTTGAATTATCTAAAAAAACAAATCCAGAAATTTTTAGATGATGATTTACTTTCAATTGAAAACAATATATTAAAACCAACCACAAAAGGAAAATTTTTAACGGATGGAATTGCTTCAGATTTATTTTATTTAAATTTGGAAGAATAAAATTAGCCACGAAGGCACGAAGGCGCAAATTATCTAAACTTTGTGACTTAGCGACTTTGCGGCATAAAAACCTAATTTGTGTTAGCAAAAATCAACAACTTCGAAATTGACTTATCAATACCCATTGATATTTCAATTCCTTTAACGAATACAGACGAAAACCCGATTGCCTGGTATATTGAAAAACCTGTAATTGAACCTGTAGTTTTTGGAGAATGGATCGGCAAAGTTTCTGAAGGGAAATCCTCGACTAATTTCAATAATATTTTCTTCAATCCGCATGGACACGGAACTCATACAGAATGTTTGGGACATATTACGAATGATTTTTACAGCATCAATCAATGTTTAAAACAGTTTTTCTTTTTTGCAAAACTGATTACGATTGAGCCTGAAAAAGTTGGTGATGATTTGGTGATTACGAAAAGTCAAGTTGAAAAAGCAATGCGCACTTCTCCCAAAGTCTCGGGATCGCTCAATGTGACAACCGAAGCTTTAATTATAAGAACGCTTCCAAATCAAAAAGACAAAAAGTCCCGAAAATACTCCAATACAAATCCGCCTTATTTGTCTGAAGAAGCTGCGATTTTCATCCGTGAAAGCGAAATTCAGCATTTATTAATCGATTTACCAAGTGTCGACAAAGAACATGATGAAGGAAAACTATTGGCACACAAAGCCTTTTGGAATGTAAAAGATACTTTAAACTTAAATTCTGATGCGAGATTGAATGCAACAATTACGGAAATGATTTTTGTTTCTGATGAAATTCAGGATGGCAATTATATACTAAATTTACAAATTACTTCGTTTGAAAACGACGCAAGTCCATCAAAACCAATTCTATATAAAATTTAAAGTTCGCCACGAATTTCACAAATTTTCGCGAATTAATATTTTGCAAGCCAGTTATAAAAAAATTAGTGCAAATTCGTGAAATTCGTGGCGAAAAAACAAACAACCTATGATAACTGTTTCTACTGATAAAACTAAACTTGATGTTCCATTTATTCAGCACTTTTTAAAGGATATTTATTGGGCCGCCGGACGAACGATCGAAGAAGTTCAAACTACAATTGATGCTTCGGTTTGTTTCGGAATTTACTTAAACGACCAACAAATTGGCTTTGCCAGAGTGATTACTGATTATGTTGTTTTTGGATATGTAATGGATGTTTTTATCACAGAAGAACATCGAGGCAAAGGATATTCCTCTATTTTAATTGAAAATATGATGAATGAACCTATTTTGAAAGACATTAAAATTTGGAGATTGGCAACGACTGATGCTCACTTTTTATATCGTAAATTTGGTTTTACCCAATTGGAACATCCTGAAAAATTAATGGAAAAAAAACTATGATGAAAACAGTTATTAAACTCGAAGAATTAGGTTTATTTGTTCTCGGAATCTATTTATTCAGCCTTTTACATTACCAATGGTGGTGGTTTTTGGTTTTGATTTTAGCTCCGGATCTTTCTATGCTTGGTTATGCTTTTGGTAATAAATCTGGTGCTTTTTTCTACAATTTATTTCATCATAAAGGAATTGCCGTTTTGCTTTATATAATTGGCTGCTACTTAGAAATTGAAATTGTTGAGCTTATTGGTATTATTTTATTTTCGCATTCAGCAATGGATCGAATTTTTGGTTATGGTTTGAAATATGAAAAGGGTTTTAAATACACACATTTAGGTGAAATTGGTAAATAAAAATTGATATGAATCTAGAAACGTATTACGAATATTGTCTTTCTAAAAAAGGCGTTAGCGAACATTTTCCTTTTGATGAAGATACTTTGGTTTTTAAAGTTGGCGGAAAAATGTTTGCTTTATCTTCCTTATCTCAATGGGAAAAAAGTGCACCTTCGGTCAATTTAAAATGTGATCCGGAACGCGCTCAGGAATTACGAGCAGAGTATGATGAGATAAAACCGGGCTTTCATATGAGCAAAGTACACTGGAACACGATTGCTTTAAACGGAAATTTGTCGACTGCTTTTGTCAAAGAATTGATTGATCACTCGTATGAATTGGTTTTCAAAAGTTTGACAAAGAAAATTCAGAATGAAATTATCGAATTAGAAAATTAGGCATTACATTTGCAACGTAAGATATAAACTTAACCACTCAATTAATTTGCAACTTAGCAACTTATAGAATATGAAAGAACAATTTAAAAAATTTCTGAACGAAGAACAAGATCCAAAAGCGATTGAAAAAATCACTTCGAAACTCAACGATTTATTGATGAAAAACGAAGAAATTGGTTATATCGCGGTTCAAAAAAAACCGGCAATTACTGTTTTTCCAGATAGCATAATCTTAACCAACAAACGTATCATTATTTGCAAACCTAAGAATTTAGGTCTTTCTATGGATTTTACAGATTATACTTGGGATGATATTGCAAGCACTTTTGTAAAAGAAAACATTTTGGGTTCTGAATTTTCTTTTGGAACTACAACTGACTTGACTATTTCGATAGATTATATTCCGAAAACTCAGGCTAGAAAAATCTATACGTACGCTAAAGAACAGTTAGATTTAATTAAAAATCCAGTTGTTGCTGAAACGCCAATTGTGGAAACTGCGCAAGCTGTTGAAGAAGATGATGATCTTGAAATCGAAGAAGTTGAAACGGAAGAGGTAACAAATTATGCCGAAATTTTGCCTGCAACAACTCCTTACGAAACTTATGAGCCAATTCAACAAACGCAACCTTCAACAGGAGATCGTAAATTAAGTGAATTGTCTAAAGAAGAACTTTTTGATAAGTTACAGAATTACAAAAAATTACTTGACAATGGTCTAATCATGCAAGGTGAATATGATGCTTATAAAAAAGAAATATTGAGCTATATGTAATTTAGTCTGAAAGTCTAAAGTCATAAAGTTTTTAACGTAAAAAAGCCAGAAATAGAATTCTATTTCTGGCTTTTACTTTTATTTAATCTCAAAGGGTTTTCAAACTTTCAGACTATAATGTAGCTTTCTGTTTTTCTACAAAACTATTGGATTGCAGTTCTAATAACTCTTTTGCGTTTTTGCGCTGCAAATCGTATAGACTTTTATCTTCGGCAATATCCGCATACACTTTATCGTGCATTTCTGCACTAGTTTTAATTAACAAATCACGCTGGTATTTGTTTTGTGACAAAGTTGCTTTCATTGCGGTTTCGGCTTCTTCTTGTTTAAAATCAAATTCGCCTTTTGGAGCTAATAATTTAGCAATAATTGGAGAGGTTTCGATCGCCAAAAACAACAGCATTATAAAAAATGATGGCAGCCAAGGCAATTTATCCAATGCATTAATACGTGCCATTAAACCATCAAAGCCTTCGATAATTGGTTGCGTTTGCGATACTTTTTTATCTAAATCGGCTTGTAGTTGTTTCCCTGTTTTTTCTTTCTCGGCAATCTTAGCTTCGTTAGTCGTTTTTAAAGTTTCAAATTCCTTTAAAGTGGCATCGTGTTTTTCGCGTTTCTCTTTATAAACGGGACCTTTTCCAAGTTTTTTAGTTCCTGTTGTTCCTTCCGCTTCTGTGATATAAGTAGAATATAAGGCGTTTACTTCTTTTTCTTTTTTCTGAATATCGCTTTTCAAAGCTGCAATCTCGGCTTTGTTTTTATCTAAATCTGATTTGAAATAATTACCAACTTGCTTTTTGTTTGCCAATTCCATTTCGTTTTTTTCTTTCAACAAAACGGTATTGATTTCTTTTTCGAAAATTTTAATTTCTAATGGTTTCGAAATGACAATTGCAATTATAATCGCCAACATTATTCGAGGTGTCGCTTGCAGAAATTCATCCATAAAACGATCTCTCTTTTTGATAGTCGAAACAATAAATCGGTCTAAATTGAAGATTAGTAAACTCCATACAAATCCAAAAATTATGGCTGGATAAATAGAGTCAAAAACAGTAAAAAGCGCATAAGCACTGGCAAGAAAAGCCATAACTGCGGTAAAAAAAACGGTGGCGCCAATACCAACATATTTGGTTTGTTCGCCTTCTGAGCAGCCTTCGAGCAGGTCTCGATCGGTCCCGGAACATAGGATAAAAAATTGTTTTAACATGATTGATGATTTTTGATTGTGATTGATAGGGCAAATTTAGCGCCAAAAATTTAATTCTGAGGTAAATAGTTGATTTGTTTTTACTTGCGTCTATATTATTTAACCATCATGCTAATTATTCTAACATCATAAAAACAAAAAAGCTGTTCATCACTGAACAGCTTTTTTAAATTTGAATTAGTAACTTTCCTTATTCTATAATCGGTGCACCAGCCAAAATTTCGGCATTAGCAAATTCTTCAAATTTGGCAAAATTAGCTTTGAATTTCTGAGCTAATTCGATTGCTTTTTTATCGTACAATTCAGGATCTTCCCAAGTATTTCTAGGATTTAAAATTTCGCTAGGAACGTTCGGGCAAGATTGTGGTTTTGCGATTCCAAACACTTTATGATTTTTGAATTCTACATTATCCAATTCTCCGTTTAATGCAGCAGTAATCATCGCACGAGTATATTTTAGTTTCATACGAGTTCCTGTTCCGTATGCTCCACTTGTCCAACCAGTGTTGATTAACCAAACTTTTACGTCTGCATCTTTCATTTTTTTAGTCAGCATTTCAGCGTAACGTGTTGGATGCAAAGGCATAAATGGTGCTCCAAAACAAGCAGAAAAATTAGGTTGTGGTTCTGTAACTCCCGCTTCTGTTCCGGCAACTTTTGCTGTATATCCAGAGATAAAATGGTAAGCAGCCTGCCCTGGCGTTAATTTTGAAATTGGAGGCAAAATTCCGAAAGAATCTGCCGTTAAGAAAAATATATTTTTAGGATTATGTCCAATAGATCCCGGCTGAATATTATCAATATGTGTGATTGGGTAACTTACACGAGTATTTTGAGTGATCGAAACATCATCATAATCCACTTCGTTTGTTCCCGGTTTGAAAACCACATTTTCTAAAAGCGCTCCTTTTTTGATTGCTCTAAAAATGTCCGGTTCATTTTCTTCTGTCAGGTTAATCACCTTTGCATAACAACCACCTTCAAAGTTGAAAACAGTATTTTCGGCAGTCCAACCGTGTTCATCATCTCCAATTAACTTACGTGCAGGATCTGCTGATAAAGTTGTTTTTCCTGTTCCTGATAATCCAAAGAAAATTGCAGTATCTCCAGCTTCTCCAACATTTGCACTACAATGCATTGGTAAAGTATTTTCGAAAACCGGCAGAATGAAATTTAAAGCAGAGAAAATTCCTTTTTTCATTTCTCCGGTATAACCAGTTCCACCAATAAGTGCTACTTTTTTAGTAAAATTCAAAATAGCAAAATTAGACTGACGTGTTCCGTCTACAGCAGGATCTGCCATAAAACTTGGAGCACAAATCACGGTCCATTCCGGAGTAAAGTTTGCAAGTTCAGACTCTTCAGGTCTTAAAAACATGTTATAGCAAAACAAGTTTGACCAGGCTGTTTCTGTAACAACGCGAACATTTAATCTATAGTTTGCATCTGAACAAACATAAGAATCACGTACAAAAACTTCTTTGTCTGATAAAAACTGTGTTACTTTATTGTATAATTTTTCGAATGCTTCTGTTGAAAACGGAATATTGACATTTCCCCACCAAACTTTGTCTTCAGTAATACTGTCTTTTACAATAAAACGATCTTGTGGAGAACGTCCTGTAAATTCGCCTGTATTAATTGCCAAAGCTCCAGTAGAGTTCTCAACACCTTGGCCTGATTGCAAAGTAATCGCATGCAATTCATCTGCAGATAATTGGTAGCGAACTTTTGCATTTTCAATTCCTAAATCCTTTAGCGAAATCGATTGCGTGAAAACTGTGTGACTGTCCATAAATTTTTAGTTGTGTGTGATATTAGTAAAAAGCAAAATTATAGAATTTATTATTAAACCTTTAAAAATATTTCAATTTCACTTTGATTTATATCAATAAAGTAAAATTTGATCTTTAAAATTAATAAAACAAAAAAATAACCGCTTTTAATTTGTTTTCTTATAACCTTATAAATGAATTTGTTACATTTTTTTCTTTTTAAAGTAAAAAACAAAATAAATTCACATAAACAAGATTATATGTTATTTATGTGACAAAATTAAAGATTAATTTTTAGATAGAATTTTTTATTCGGGATTTTATGATTTTCTCCTCAAAATCGTAACAAATAATAACGCCCAAGCAATAATTAATAAGAAACCGCCTAAAGGTGTTGCGAATACGATAATTTTAAAATCGAACAAAGTGAAGTTTTTTGTAGCCAATAAATAGATTGAACCGCTAAACAGAACGACACCGGCAACAACTAAATTATAGATTGTTTTTAAGGTTTTTTCGGCAATGTCTTTTCTGGTAGACAAAAAGAATAAAAAGAAAGCATGATACATTTGATAACGAACTCCAACTTCAAAAGTATTTAACTCTTCGAACGATAAATATTTTTTTAATAAATGCGCTCCAAAAGCACCCAAAATAATAGCTACCATTCCGATAAAAGCTCCTGTTAAAACAATTCTTCTTTTCATAGTTTCTATACTTTTCTATTTTTCAAACAAAAATACTTCAATAGAATTGAAAAAGCTTTTCTCTTTTTAAAAATCTTTCATTAAAAGGAAATCCGCCACATTTTAATAGTAAAATAAAAAATAATGTATTTTTAGTAAATTAAAATTGTTACATATATAACATTTTAATATATTTGTGTTATAAATTTAAAACATGAGAAGCATTTTAATTATTGGAGCAGGGAGATCTGCATCGTCGTTAATACGATATTTGTTATCAAAATCTGAGACTGAAAATCTACATCTTATTGTAGCGGATCTATCTTTGGCCCTAGCCGAAAAAAAGACTCAGAAACATCCCAATGCAACTCCAATAGCTTTAGATATTTTTAATGCTCCCCAAAGAAAGGCTGTCATCGAAAAAGCTTCTATAGTTATCTCGATGCTGCCGGCACATTTGCATATTGAAATTGCCAAAGATTGTCTTGAATTTAAAAAACATCTTGTTACTGCCTCTTATATAAGTGATGCAATGCAAGCTCTTGATGAAGAAGCGAAGAAAAACAATTTGATTTTTATGAACGAAATTGGTCTTGATCCAGGTATCGACCATATGAGTGCCATGAAAGTTATTGACGAAATTAGAGCAAAAGGCGGTAAAATGTTACTTTTTGAATCGTTTTGTGGTGGTTTAGTCGCTCCGGAATCTGACAATAATTTATGGAATTACAAATTTACCTGGGCGCCTAGAAACGTTGTTTTGGCCGGTCAGGGCGGTGCAGCAAAATTTATTCAGGAAGGAACTTATAAATACATTCCATACGGAACTGTCTTCCGCAGAACCGAATTTCTAGAAGTAGAAGATTATGGCAAGTTTGAAGCTTATTCGAATCGCGATTCTCTTAAATACAGATCGATTTATGGCTTAGACGATATTCTGACTTTATATAGAGGAACTATCAGAAGAGTTGGATATTCGAAAGCCTGGAATATGTTTGTACAATTGGGTATGACGGATGATAGTTATATCATGGAAGGTTCAGAAAAAATGAGTTATCGCGAGTTTGTGAACTCTTTCCTGCCGTATCACCCAACAGATTCTGTAGAAATTAAAATGAGATTGCTTTTAAAAATCGATCAGGACGATATTATGTGGGATAAACTTCTTGAACTGGATTTGTTTAATCCTGACAAAAAAGTGAATTTGCCTAATGCAACTCCAGCTCAGATATTAGAAAAAATACTTTCGGACAGTTGGACTCTGGAACCAAACGATAAAGATATGATTGTAATGTATCATAAGTTTGGTTATGAACTCAACGGCGAGAAAAAACAAATAGACTCAAAAATGGTTTGTATTGGCGACGATCAAACGTATACAGCAATGGCAAAAACGGTTGGATTACCGGTTGCAATGGCGACATTATTGATTTTGAATAAAAAAATTACAACTCCTGGTGTACAGCTTCCGATAAAAGAAGAAGTGTATCAACCAATTTTGAAGGAGTTAGAAGAATATGGGGTGGTTTTTAACGAACAGGTTATGCCCTATTTTGGTTACAATCCAGATTTGTTCTAAGATTTGGATTGTTTGTTTTTTAGAATTTTTTTTTTTAGTTTTTTATTTATCCGCTTCTTTAATCCAGAAGCGGATTTTTTTTTCAAATTTCTTGTTCCGAAATCAATTTACCATTGTCGTACTGCTTGATTTCGGTTAATTTTCCTTTATCCGAATAAAATTTCCATTGTCCAAAATAAAACCAATGTGTTTCAACTGAATCAACTTCAACTCTGGTTTTTCCCTTTGATTGTAATTTTCCGTTTTCATAATAATATTTTACAATGCAAATTCCGTTTTTATATTTTTCTGTTTTATAAATTTTTCCCTGATTGTAGGTTTTCCATTTTTTGACAGGTTTGTCGTGTTTATAATATTCATATGATTTAATATTCATACCATCTTCAGTATAATCGTCAATCCAAACGCCTTCTCTCTTATGATCAATTTTTTGATTAACCAATTTGCTTTTACAGCCCAAAAGCAATATTCCACAAAATAATAATAAAAAAAGTTTTTTCATAAGTACTATCTAGAAGTGATTTACAAACGTAGGATTTTTTCTTTTAGGTTCAAAGGTGCAGAGGTTCAAAGCGACAAAGGTTTTAAACAGGCTCCAGCTTTAGCTGGAGTTCACAATAAATGAGAATGAATTGGCTTTAGCCGAAATTTTTTTAATCTCTTAGAATGTATTTATTCGGCTAAAGCCAATTTCTTTTCCCTAAAATCCCCTAGCTAAAGCTAGGGGCTATTTAATTTCGGTGCTAAAACCTTTGTCGCTTTGAACCTCTGCACCTCTGAACCTTCTTTAAGCGTTAGGGATAGAGGCGGTATCTCCCGATTTAGAAAAACAAGGCATTTTTGCCGTAGTTTTTGTTAATCGGGAATATAGCCGAATCCCGATAGCTATCGGGACGACCCGAAGGGAACGCCCATAAAAAAATCCGTTTACTCTTAAAGAATAAACGGATTTTGAATTTGTATATTTATTAGATTCATCTTTGTCAAAGTTTTAAACTTTGAAAAAGATCTAAACCTTAAATAACTTGTGTCTTAGTGCCTTCGCGGCAAAACCTTACTTACTTAATTCCACAAAATATTTGTAAAACAACGGAATAGTTTCGATTCCTTTAAGGTAATTGAAGATTCCAAAATGTTCGTTTGGCGAGTGAATTGCATCAGAATCCAAACCAAAGCCCATCAAAATGGTTTTGCTTTTTAGTTCTTTTTCGAACAAAGCCACAATTGGGATACTTCCGCCTGAGCGAACCGGAATTGCAGGAACGCCAAAAGTTTCTGTATATGCTTTGTTTGCCGCCTGATATCCAATACTGTCAATTGGCGTAACATAACCTTGCCCTCCGTGATGTGGCGTTACTTTTACGGTAACTCCGGCCGGTGCAATACTTATGAAATGTTTAGTGAAAAGTTCTGTGATTTCATGCCAATCCTGATTAGGAACCAAACGCATTGAGATTTTGGCAAATGCTTTGCTGGCAATAACCGTTTTTGCTCCTTCTCCTTGATATCCGCCCCAAATTCCGTTTACGTCTAATGTTGGACGAATCGAGTTGCGTTCGTTGGTTACATATCCTTTTTCGCCATAAACATCGTTTAGGTCTAAGGCTTTTTTATATTTTTCTAAGCTGAAAGGCGCTTTTGCCATTTCGGCTCTTTCTTCAAGAGATAATTCCTGTACGTTATCGTAGAAACCAGGAATCGTAATATGATTGTCTTCGTCATGCATCGAAGCGATCATTTTTGCCAAAACATTGATTGGGTTCGCCACTGCTCCTCCGTATAAACCGGAGTGCAAATCGCGATTTGGACCAGTAACCTCAACTTCTACATAACTCAAACCACGTAAACCTGTCGTGATCGACGGTTGTTGGTTAGAGATCATTCCGGTATCTGAAATTAGAATTACGTCGTTTTTGAGTTTTTCCTGATTGCGTTCTACAAACCAAGCCAAACTTGCCGAACCTACTTCTTCTTCGCCTTCGATCATGAATTTTACGTTACAAGGCAAAGTATTCGTTTGCACCATAAGCTCCAACGCTTTTACGTGCATGTACATCTGTCCTTTGTCGTCGCAAGCTCCACGAGCGAAAATTGCGCCTTCTGGATGAATTTCGGTTTTTTTAATTACGGGTTCGAATGGTGGCGATGTCCATAATTCGATAGGATCTGGTGGTTGAACATCATAATGTCCGTAAACAAGAACTGTAGGTAAATTTGGGTCGATTATTTTCTCTCCATAAATGATTGGATAGCCCGGAGTGTCGCAAATTTCGACTAAATCGCAGCCTGCTTTTGTTAAACTTTCCTTAACAGCCTCTGCAGTATCGATAACATCTTGCGAATATGCAGTGTCAGCACTTACCGACGGAATTTTTAATAATTCGATCAATTCGTTGATAAACCGATCTTTATGTTGTTGAACGTATGACTTAATATTTTCCATTTAAATTATTTTTATAGAAATTCAAAAATACAAAAAAGAGAATTAATATTTTTTTGCAAAAAATGTTTTGAAATCTAGAAGTTATGTTTATCTTTGCACCCACAATTGAGCGGATATGGTGAAATTGGTAGACATGCCAGACTTAGGATCTGGTGCCGCAAGGCGTGTAGGTTCGAGTCCTATTATCCGCACTGAAAAAGCTTCTGAGAAATCAGAAGCTTTTTTGTTTTATATATTTCTGGATTTTTGAACTAAGAAAAATTAACCAAAAAAAACTTTCTTTAGCGACGAATTCACGAATTTTTATTTGCAAAGATTATCAAAAAATAATTCGTGAATTCATGGCTATACAATTTTTAATAAATTCCTTGGGGCCTTTGCGGTTTAATCTATCCAAAAGCAACTTTTTTTATTGTTTAAAAAATCACTTAATTTGACGCAACTTATTTAAAAATTAGGCATCTAATAAAAAAAGATATTTATGAAAAAATTTATTTGTTTTTTTATTCTGGCTTTAGGAATAATCTCTTGCAGCTCTGAACAGAGCACAAATTCACCTGCAAATTTTGAATTTACCACAGAATATTCCGCTACTATAATGGTTGGCGGCGCTGTTGGCATTACAGAAAAGACTTTTAAAGTTGGAGATACCTACAAAGGAATTGACAAAGGAGAAAAAACAATAAGAATTAGAATTGCCGAACATTCAAAACTAAATGAGAATTGCCCGAATAGTTTTTGCTATCAGGAATTTTTAGACGTTCCGCGCGAGTTGCTAAAATCTACAAAATAGCCCAATATCGTCAATCTTTGTCGAATTTCTTGCGATGGACGGATTAAAATCCATCTCTACAATATGATCCGTTCCTCTGGAACTCTTTATAAAATCCCGAAGGAATGATTTATTTTGTAGCTAGGTCCCGAAGCTTCGGGATCAATCCCTTGAAACGCAACGTAAACCCAATCTTTGTAAAATTCTTTGCGAATGATGGATTAAAATCCATCCCTACAATATGATCCGTTCTTCCGGAACTCTTTATAAACCCAATATTTGCCATTTCTATAATAAAACGCCAAAAGAAACAAATCTTAATCTTTTTTATATTCTAAATAAGGATCTAAAATTTCGGCCAATTCGTTTAGCCAATGTAAACCTTGTTTTAAATTCTCTTTTTGGGAATATTTCGCTTCATCTTCAATTACCTTGCTTAAAGCAATTACGATATTTAATTGTTTTATTGCTTTTGCCAAACTTTCTGGATCTATGTCGTTATTAAAAAAATAAAGCAGCTTTTTTTCTGTTTGTTCCGGAAGGTTATTCTGGCTCATAATTTAAATATAATATTCCCGAAGATCTTAATCAACATCCAAATAAGGATCTAAAGCTTCGGCAAATTTGTTGAGCCAATAAAAATCATCTTCAATGTTTTTTATTTCAGATTCGACCGTTTCACATTCTCTCATTACAGCTAAAGTGAGTACATAATTTACTTTTCGTATTGACTTTGCCAGATCTTGAGGATCCATAACATCAATTAAAAAATCTTTTATTCTGATTTCAATCTCTTTAGAAAAACCTTCTGTAGCCATTGTCTTATTTTTTAGATCCGCCAAATATAATAAATTGTAGGCAAATTTACCTACATGAACAAATTAAATCTTGTGACTTTTGAAATATGAATATTTCAGAAGAAACTTTTATTATAAATCTTGGAATTCACATTCGACAATTACGTGAAAAGAAAGGCTTATCCCAACAAGGTTTAGCTGATGACTGTAATATTACAAAATCTCAAATAGCACGAATAGAAGTTGCTAAAATAAATACTGGCGTAAAAACGCTTGTGAAAATTGCAAATGCTTTAGATATTCAACCTAAAGAATTGCTTGATTTTCCTTTAAAATAAAAAACTTAAATTCAATTTTACCAACCTTCAATGATTAAAACCAAAAAATTTCAACTTACCAAAAAAGAATACTTGTCATTCATTATTAGAATTTTATTAAAAAAGAAATGGTGGCTTTATGCATTTATGCTTATGCTTTCTGTTGCAATTCTTTTTAAGGACAACAACGATTCTTCTGATATTTTTGTAATTATATTTGGTTTTATATATCCACTACTTACATTATTTCAATATTGGAGATTTGCAAATTCAAAAGAAAACGAGATCTTTTTCAGTGAAACACAACATGAAATTTTCACAGATAAAATTATTTCACATTCAGGAGAAACATCTGAGAGTACATATGGTATACAGAATTTTATAAAAGCATCCGAACTAAAGATCTTTATCTTTTATATATTTCAAAAAGTCAATCTTTATTTTTTCCAAAACGAATTTTTGAAACTCGGGAAGATGAAAATTGGTTTAGGAACGAAGTGTTTTTGAAAGTTAAAAACAGATAAATTCTCTATATAATAAAGTGATGCAAAACAGTAGATTAAAAAAATATTATAATCTTGATCTAACACAGAAATTTGCTATTGCAATTCCTGTTTTGTTTCTTTTGAGCTGTTTAACAAAACGTTATATTGAGAGATTTAGATTTTCTCAGGAATTTCGATGGATATATGAATATGGAAGTTTTGGTGCTTTAATTTTGTGTTTATTACTTGTCGTTTTTTCTTTTATCAATTCTATTTCAATAATTGGGGGTTTAAAAATAAAGCTTCTTCCAAAAATTCTATGGTTTCTGTTAAGCTCATCCGTTTTCTTTTTAATTATGGGATTATTAATCACATTAGGGGTTCTATAACACTTGTTATTAGAATAAATTTCGCCTAAAGCCTTTCTTTCAAAACATAAAAAAACCTCCAGTTAAAACTGAAGGCTATTCAAATTATGCACATTTACTTTAATAAGCTAAATCCGCCAAGCTTGTCATTTCGAGCGAAGGGAGAAATCCTCGCGAGAAGCTCGACAAAAATTGGAATCTCGTTGCGGAGTTACTTGCGAGGATTTCTCGTTCCTCGAAATGACAAACTTTGTGGTCACAAAATTTCACAAAAAAACCTTTGTAAAAGTTTTAAACTTTGACAAAGGTCTATCGTACTTAAATGAACTTATATTTCTTAAATGGTTTAAAATTTTAGCTGTTTAATAATTCTAAAATCTTATCGACATTAATTTCGCTGTAATCATTGATATAAAAGCTACAGGGCGGCAAATATTCTTTTGTATGTGTACTCAAAACGCCAACAACTTTCATTCCCGCATTTAATCCCGCTGTAACTCCCGAAAATGAATCTTCGAAAACCACACAATCAGACGGAGAAACTCCAACACGTCTAGCAGATTCCAGATATACTTCGGGATTTGGTTTATGAAACGTTACGTCTTCGCTTGACATCATAGAATCCATTTTGTCAGCGATATTTAAGGCGCTTATAATCAAATCAAGATTGGCGCGCGGAGCCGATGTTGCAACAGCAGTTTTAAAACCTCGAGATTTCAATTCGCCTAAAAACTCCAAATAATGCGGAATCGTATCGACTTTGTCTTTATAAATCTCACGGAACATGGCTTCTTTTTCGTCTTCGAGTTTTATAAGCTCTTCTCCCGCAATTGGGCGCTTGAAGAAATGCGTCATAATATAACTATTATGTTTTCCGTACATATGTTCTTCAAACTCTTCGTTTGTATACGGAACTTGGTATTTATCAAAAAATGCCTCGAAAGCCTTTACATGATGCGGATTTGTGTGAGAAATCACGCCATCCATATCAAAAATAACACATTGCTGCTTCATTATATTTTATTTTTTAACGGTTGCAAGATAAGTTTTTCCGCAGAGTTGCACAGAGGTTTTTCACAGAGAATCGCTAAGTTTTTTGTTTCACGCAGATTTAAAAAGATTTAAGCAGATATGCGCAGATAATATTATAATTAATTAAAAATAAATCTGCTTAAATCTGCAAAATCTGCGTGAAAAAATCTTTTTTAATCTTCTAATTTGTGGCTTAAAAAAACTTTGCGACTTCGCGTCTTTGCGAGATTAAATCAGCCTATCCAAATCTTACTTTTAACCAATGTCATCGTTTGTTTTAAATGCTGATTACACGCAATCAGAATAATTAAAACGACAAGACTATACCCTACGATGGTATAAATTTCCATATCTGCAAGTAAAGTTGATTGTTTTGCAACGGTGCTAAAAACTTTTTTGAGTGCCAATGTATTTGATTCGTCAAGCGAATATCCTTTTGCTGCGAAACTTTGGGCGGTTTTAGCGATTGTTTCCTGAGCTTGCGGATTATCTCCGGTTACGAACTGACTTAACTTCAAGAAGTGTTTTTTATTCAGAAATACCATTGCATTCTGCATGACACAAAATCCAATTGTACTTCCCCAGAAACGTCCAGAAACCCCAACAATACCAGAAGAAACCGCCATTTTTGCCGGAACCGAAGATGTAGTAAACAAAATTAACGGAACAAACAAAAATCCAACGCCAATACCTTGTAAAACATACGGAATTATAATATCTGATAAAGCGACATCAGGAACAAAAAGAAACGTAAACCAAAAGTGAAATAACGCAATTAGCGAAAATCCGATCATGAAAATAATCTTGGTCGAAACAGATTTCATCAGGAAATAAGCAGCTAAAATTAATCCTATTACATTTCCTAATCCGTTAATGTATTGCACACCCGCAACTCGGGATGGATCCCAATTCCAGATTGAAAACATCGCCGAATGACAAAGACTTAGCGTTGCTCTACTAATATAAAAAAGAAAAAATAATAAAAACCCAATTCGGAGATTGGCATATTTAAAGACTTCAAAATTAAAGGTTGGTCTTTTTACCAAAAGTTCTTTAAATATGAATAAACCTCCCGTAATTAACGCAGTCATCAATATTAAAACCATATGAGAAGACTCAAACCAATATTTTTTTTCGGCATAAACAAAAAAGTATGCGCCGCAGAGAATCGCCGTTAGAACCAAAATATAACTTATCCAGTCGATTTGATACAACGGAATTTTCTTTGTGATTCTATGTCCGCGAAAAGTCACCAATATCAAAAAGACATTCAAAACCTGAAGTCCGCCCGAAACATACAGCATGTATTTCCAATCGTAATGATCCAGAAACCAAACGGCAATATTCATGATAAAAGGCGTTGACAATAACAATGATCCGTAATAAAAGGAGAAACCTATTATGATGGCATTTTTAGAATTAAACTGCTCAATCAATAATTGTCTGATCGTAATTACCGGAAGCGCCATTAAAATTCCTTCGGCAACTCTAAGCAATAAAAAGACATAAAAATTGGTAATATATGCCGATGAAATTATCGTAATTCCGATTACGGAATAAACCGCCATCAGATAATTCTTTGCGGGAAAAAAACTCGAAAATCTACTTTCGATCAAAATCGTTGCCAACAAAGTTCCATACGTTACGCACATCGCAAACTGTAAATCTTCGGGCTCAATGTCAAGAAAACTTGCTGCATATGTTACGTTTGAAGTATAAACTCCCAATAAAATCATGGAATGCAAGAGACAGACAAACAAAATAATAATGATTGCCCATTTTGGAACCCAGGATTTAAAAATACTTTTATCTTCCATTTTAATTATGCTCTGCAATAACCGTGATATTCATTCCGGCTCTTAAAAAGTCAGCTTGTTTATTGGTTTCTTTCAATTGAATTCTAACTGGAATTCTTTGTTCAATTTTCACAAAGTTTCCTGTTGCATTATCCGGTGGCAATAACGAAAATCGTGCACCACTTGCAGGAGATAACGAAGTAATAATTCCTGTAAATTCTTTACCGCTCAAAGCATCTGCCTGAATGCGAACTTCCTGTCCAACGGTTAAATATTGTAATTGCGTTTCTTTAAAATTGGCTGTAATCCATTTTTCTTTACTTACTATAGAAAGTAACGATTGTCCTTCTTTGACCATTTGTCCCGGCTGCAAAGTTCTTTTACCAACCCAACCGTCATAAGGCGCCGTAATTATGGTGTATGAAAGAAACAATGCCGCATTGTCTGCCACAGCTTGTTTTGACGCGATATTGGTTTGCGTTGTAGGAACATTTGCCTGCGCCTGAGATGTACTTAAGTTTGAAGACTGAATTCGATCTCGCATTTCCTGAAAATGTGCCTGCGCCGATTCGTAATCTGCTCGCACTTTCTCTAATTGTTGCGATGTTGCCGCTTCGTCTTTCACCAAAGCCTGATAACGTTCGTATTCTAATTTCGTTTTCCAAAGATTGGTTTTTGCCGCCGCCAATTGCGATTCGCCAATTGTAGTTGTACTTGCTGTTGTCGCCACATTTCTCTGGGCAACAACGCTGCTTTGTTCCGCACTTTGAACATCGGCAAGAGCCACATTCAGTTTTGATTTGTATTCTCTATTATCAATAATTACCAAAGTATCTCCTTTGTGCACAAACTGATTTTCATCAAAACGAACTTCCTGAACATATCCTGTAATTCTGGACATAATAGGCGTTACGTATTGTTCTACCTGTGCATCATTAGTTTCTTCGTGATTGCTATTGAACACATAAAACCAAATCCCTAAAATGATTCCGCTTGCAACCAATACGCAAGCAATAATTGTTATTAATACATGAAACGTTCTGTTTCTTCGAGTTTCATTTTTTATCTTAACCATATTATTTTATATTCTTTATTTCTATTTTCTTTACTCTATTTTCTAGATTCCAACATCTTTTCCGCAACATCTTTCTTCTTGCCTCTTTCTTCTAAAACCTCTAAATCTCATTCGGCATAATCCCCGCGGTATGCAACAATTCATAATGTTTAAGAACAGCATCCAATCGGGTAGAAATCTTATTGTATTTCGCCTGTAATAAAGCATTATCCGCATCGACCATTTCGGTTATCAAAACCAATTGATTGAGGTATTTTAGTTTTACGATTCGGTAATTTTCATTGGCTAAATCCAAAGCTTTATCCACAACCACAAATTTTTCAAGGATTTCCTGATATTGCGTATGTTCTTTAAACAGCTTATCCTGAATTTCATCTTTTGTAATTTCAGACTGCATTTTTTGCCATTCGATTTGTGTGGTAGCTTGTTGCACTTTGGTCTTGTTTTTATACAAAGCCGAAATATCAAAATGTGCTTCGATACCAATTTGCCCTAAAGTGTACAAATACGGATTTGGCGGAAAAAATTTATAGTTAGGATAATAAAAACCATAATTCCCAAAGAAGTTTACCGTTGGCAGATAATTTGCTTTAACCAATTTTAATTCCGTTTTTTTGATGTTTAATTCCTGACTTGCGATTCGCATTTCTTCGTTCTGAAAAGCTTTTTCCAAATAAAAATTATAAGGATCCAAATTGTTCATTTTATCAATAGTCGCGATAGTATCAATTGCCACTTCTTCGTTTTCAGGAATCTGAATCAAAGTTTTTAAATCATGTAATGCGATTTTTATATTTTTAGAATTTGTCAGCGAGTTTAATTCACGGTCCGAAAGCTGTAATTCGGCTCTAATAACTTCATTTTTAGTTACCGTTCCGTGTTTTTGAAGTGATTGAACTTCTTTTAATCGGCTTTTTTCTTCTTTGATGTTTTCTTCAAAAATCTTCTGAAGTTCCAACATTTTATAAATCGCCAGATAATTTGCCACGACTTCGAGCTCAATATCATTTTCGGTCTTTTCAGTTTTTATTTTGGCGATTTCATTTTCCTGATTGGCAATTTTGATGGCGTTATTGATTTTATTACCGGCATAAATTGGCATTTTAAAAGTAGAATTCACCTGATAAATCTCCGGAATCGCCTTCGTTACTTCTTTACCATTTAGAAAACCATTTCCTTTGAATTCCGTAATATTGGTAATTCTGGAATATTCGCCGTTTAATTCGATATCCGGCAAACGGAGTTCTTTTCTTTCTTTGATGTTTTGCTCAGAGAGCGCCGTCTCTAATTGAGATCTAAGGATTTTTTTATTGTTTTCTTTAGCCAGTTTCACCGCTTCATTCAAAGAAACCGAATGAATTTCCTGAGCTTGTAACCCATTAAATGTCAATATGATTAAGAATATCAACACGATTTTGAGAAAACAATCTTCTGTAGAATTTGTTATTTTAAGGAACATGAATATATGAATATTTTAATAGTGCAAAGTTCCTGCATTTTTTTGGTGACTGATAATTCTAAAAAGTCAATAACATATTCATTTCGGACAAATGTTAAAATTATATTTTCCGAAAACGTTATATTAAAATACTGGAATGCAGTGCATTAAAAAATACAGCATGATTCAAAGGTTTCACGCAGATTTAAAAGGATTTAAGCAGAGTCTAGCAGATAATTATAAAATAAAATCGGCGCGAATCTGCTTAAATCTGCAAAATCTGCGTGAAATATTTTTTTTCTCTCGCAGATTTAAAAAGATTAAAGCAGATATTGCAGATAATTATAAAAATAAATCGGCGT
The DNA here is from genome assembly GCF_006438875.1 of Flavobacterium pectinovorum. Taxonomy (GTDB): domain Bacteria; phylum Bacteroidota; class Bacteroidia; order Flavobacteriales; family Flavobacteriaceae; genus Flavobacterium; species Flavobacterium pectinovorum_A. The sequence continues at coordinate 2,064 of NZ_RCZH01000024.1, read as the reverse complement.
AAATCTGCTTAAATCTGCCAGATCTTCGTGAAATATTTTTTTTATTAAGCAGTTTCAAAACTATTAAAACAGATCGTGTAGAATTTTAAAAAAAACCTGTCTATATCAGTAAAATCCGTGGGCAATTATATTTTTATTTTTTCACGCAGATTTAAAAAAGATTTAAGCAGATATTGCAGATAATTATAAAAAATAAATTGGCGCGAATCTGCTTAAATCAGCAAAATCTGCGTGAAATATTTTTTTCTCTCGCAGATTTAGCAGATCAAGCACATAAAATACATAAAAAAAAATCTGCCGAATCTGCAAAATCTGCGAGAGAAATAATTTTATCTGCTTTTTAAAATATTCTCACCATTTAGGTAATCAGAAGGTCGTTGTCCGAGGATTTTAAAGAAAGTATTACTGAATGTCGGCACACTACTATAACCTACTTCCTGTGCAACTTCTTTAACGGAAAGTTTTCTGTCAAGCAGAAGTTCGATAGCTTTCAAAATTCTTCTGATGGTATAATATTGAATGAATGACATATTAAGGTCTTTTTGAAACAAGCGATACAAAGAGCGTTCGCTATAACCAAATTGATGTGCCACATCAGAAAACAGAATCGTTTCTCCCAGATTATTTTCAATATGACGCAGGATTTTATTTAATCGCACATCTTTTGGCAAAGGCAATTCTAAAGGTAAATTGGTCAGACATATTTGCGGTAATATTGCTTTGATGGCTTTTGCAATCACATAATTTGGAGAACCTTTCTTTAAATCACCATTCCACTGATTGGTAAAAAGCATCATTTGGAGCAATAAATTATTCACGGGATAAATACCTTCGTTCTGATAAAAAGCATCTTCGCCTTTTTCGACAGGGAAATACAGATTTCGCATCATCACACTTTCAGATTTTGGATGAATACTGTGCACAACCCCATTTGGAATCCAAATAAGATGTCTTGCTGGTAAAAAATAGGTTTTAGTTTCGGTTGTTACAAAAACAACATCGCCTTCGGCATAGAGCAGTTGTGCTTTATCGTGTTTATGAGTTGTAGTAAACAATTCGCCCATCAAATCGTGATGACAATAAATACTTTTTTTATCGGCATCTACTTTTTTGACGTAATACTGCTCAATTTTATTATTGAATTCTTCCATTTAAGTAATAATGATATATAAATATAAGAAGAAATAAATTCCAAAACTGGATTGTAAAAATTTAACCGCAAAGATCGCTAAGATTTAATTTTACTTTATGCATAGAAAAACACAAAGTTCGCAAAGCTAGATCGACACAAAGCTTTGCGAACTTTGTGTGTTTTTTTTATAAAACCATACCTTTAAAAAATCTTAGCGATCTTTGCGGTAAATTCCAAATTGCTTTAAAAACAAAAAAGCCTTTCCGTTAAGAAAGGCTTCTTCCAATATTGCGGTCTGGACGGGACTCGAACCCGCGACCCCATGCGTGACAGGCATGTATTCTAACCAACTGAACTACCAAACCAACTGCGTTATTGTGAGTGCAAAAATACAATAGAAACTGGGTTCTGCAAGGTTTTTTGCGAATAAAATTTGAAATATTTTTAAAAAGCTAAATTCCAATCTTTTAAAAATCCAAATTCCAACTGAATCCATCGCCCTTTGTCAAAGCTTAGAACTTTTACAAAGGTTTTTCGTATAAATATATACATACTCTTTTAAAACATTGCCAATGGTTTCCATCATTGGGTCACAATACATCCATCAAAATCTATCTCCCAAGGTTGAAATCTTGGGTCAAAACATATTGTTGTGGAGAAATATTAAAATATAGATATTTGTATTTTAAAATTACCCCCAATGCAAGATTCTTTTATCGACCTTCTTAAGTTATTATTACCTGAAATAATAGTAGACTACTTTGAACTCACGTCTTATAAAAAAGAAGGTGAAACACTTCATCTTTATCTAAAAGAGATTAATTCAATACCTAAAGAATACAGAGAATCTAAATTAAGTTCAAAAGGATTCTTTGAGGAGATAACGGTTCAGGATTTTCCTATTCGTGGACATCAAGTTTATTTGCATATCA
>NZ_RCZH01000023.1 GCF_006438875.1 Flavobacterium pectinovorum | reverse complement strand
TTGGTATCTTAAAGCTGCAAAAAATAATAATGGTGCTGCATATAATAATTTAGCAGATTTAACTGAAAGAGGAGATGGATGTGAAATGGATTTAAACAAAGCACTAGATTATTATAAAAAATCTATGGAATTGGGAGATGCTCTCGGTAAAAAAAATTATAAAAAAATGTTAAGGGATTTAAATAAGGGAGGTATATATAATGCATTGTAAAGCCAGATGGCGCTGAAATATACTAAATTTTATCGTTAACGGATAGCGCAGTTTTGCAATCTTGACGGAGGACTTGGCGCAATAACCTCAAGCAAAAATGGGTAATGTATCAGATGTGTTGGCAGGTAATTATTTTATCTAATATTCGTAGAAAACCAACATTTTATAGTATTATCGCAATCAAAAACTAAACAACCTTCGGGTTGTTTTTTTATTACAAATAGGTTTAAATCGGTAGTTTTTCAAAGTTAGTGATGTGAGATTTTAGATTTCTAACCTTTTGAAATAGAATGAAAATCATTAAAAAATAATTTAAAGATGAGCATTACTGCTCATCTTTTTTGTTTTAATATTGCTTTAAATGAGCTAAAATGAATAAAAATACCACCTCGTGTTTCAGAGTTAGTGATGATATATTTTGTCTAAGATGTAAAGAGAAAAATGTTGTTAAAAATGGCAGAACAAAAAACAATAAGCAACAGTACTACTGTAAAATCTGCTCTTATCGTTTTATAGAAAATTATACTTATCAAGCTTATAAAGCAGATATAAATCAAAATATTATTCAGTTAACCTAAACTCGTTTTCTGTCTTTAGTAATGATGTATAAATTTGTATCTTATATGTATTTCAAGACCATTTTATACTACCTAAACAGTACAAAACTAATTTCTGGAAGTGAAATTAACTTAATGCATGTTTTTTGTATTTGAAAGATAGTTTCTATTGATTAATACTGTAAAGAGATGTTTTTAATTTGTAAGAGGGAGAGTTCTCGAATTGTTTTATAATTTTTATTAACAATAAAAACATCAACTAAATTGTCAACCAAAAAACAAAAAGCCTGTAAACAAAGAGTTTACAGGCCTTTTTGTGGAGTCGCCGGGAATCGAACCCGGGTCCAAACAAGCAATTAAAGAGCTTTCTACACGTTTATTTCCTGATTGGATTTTCGTTGTTGAGCTAGGTCAGGAACAACCACTCAACACTTATCTTCTTAATTTCGAAATCCACCCGAAGCTCATGGAAATCTAGGTCTATTTTTACGGTTCTCCTGTACTGACCGCCACAAACCAAGGCTTTCAAGGAGAATCCAGCTTCCCTATCTGATAGGGACGTGGCTTAATCTTACTATAATTCGGATTATGCAGCTAAAGCGTAGTTATTTTCGCCGTGTAAAATTGTAAGATCTTATATTTACGAGCAAGGTCTCAATGCTCGACGTGCTTACTTTTCAATTCGACTTGCTGTCAAAACCAGTCGACCCCAAAAATGAGTTTGCAAATTTATACTATTTGAAGTTAGTTTGGTAATAAAATTTACAGAAAAATAATATTATTCTTCGTCCTTAAAATTAAACGGATAATCACCAAAAATTGGTGCCAGTTTACGAACAGCATAAGTGTTTCTGGTCATTTTGTTCGATAACGCAATAATGGTAACGTGTTCTTTCATTAACGGAATATACGATGAGGTATTACCATGCCACCATCCATTGTGGAAGTAATAATTTTGTCCCGTTTCCCAATTAATCATTCGGATACCCAGTCCGTAGTTTTTTTCTCCCTTACGCTCATTACTATAACCTGTATAAACTTGTTTTAAAAGCTCAGGTTTTAGAAAATTAGGAGAGTTTCTTGCTCTGTCGAATTTTAATAAATCTCGTGCTGTCGAAAAAACATTTTTATCACCATAAACATTGTCCAGATAATCAAAACCAATTTCTGCGCCATTACCTTTATAAGAAGGTACAATCTTTTTTCGGTCTTTATCATCATCAAAAATATACGTATGTGTCATACCTAATGGTTTGAAAATCATTTCAGACATTGCTTCTTTATACTTTAAACCCGTAATTTTTTCAATTATAAGGGCAAGCATTGCATAATTGGTATTGCAATAACTAAAACGCGTTCCGGTTTTTGACTCTAAACCAATATTTTTAGTTGCTAAAATGTCTAAAATATCCTGATTGGTAAGCTGATTATGTCTGTCCCAAACTGATTTATCCCTGTCTGTAAAATAAGCATAATTTCGCATTCCGGTTCTATGAGATAGTAACATTCTAATCGTACAATCTTCATATGGAAAGGTTTTTAGAATCGTGTTTACCTTTTGATCTAAATCAATTTTACCGGCATTTACAAGTTTTAGAACCGCTGTAGCAGTCAAAACTTTACTTACAGAAGCAATTTGTACAGGCGTTTCTGCTGTAATTTTTGTTCCTTCGTTTTTATTTGCATAACCATTATAACGTTCAAAGATAATCTGACCATTTTTGGCTACCAAAAAACTTCCGTTCATACTATTGTTGGGCCAGTTTTTAAGATAAAAATGGTTTATTCGTCCTGCAACTGAATTTATATAGGCTTGCGAAATCTTTGCTTCGGGACCTAATGGTTTCATTTTAGGTAAAGTATCTTCGACTTCCGGAGTAGTATTTATTTGTGTTTTTTTGTCTTTACCACAAGAGGTTAAAACTAGTATTGAGAAAAGTATTTGTGGTATATTTGTTTTTTTAAGGAGGCTCATTTTCATCGTTCTTTAAAAACAAATATATAGAATTCAATATTTATGTTTAGGTCTTTTTTGTAAGCCGAAAAGGATTTTTTAACAAAATATTAAGACTTTGTTTAATTAGTTGTTTGTTAGTCAGCTTTTAACGGTTTTTAAAGATTCTAAATTGTATTTTGACAACAAAACTTTAACGAAAATTGTTATATTTGAAACAAATAAGACATAAAAAGTTATATTAATAATTACTTCAAACCTATTTAAATGAAATTTGGAATCATAAAAGAAAGAAAAAGCCCACCAGATCGCCGAGTTGTTTTTGTTCCGGGTGAATTGGCAAAACTTAAGCAATTGTATCATGACGCTATTGTTGAGGTCGAAAGTTCTGATATCAGAATTTTTTCAGATCTTCAATATAAAAGTATGGGCATTACAGTTACAGATGATATTTCTGATTGTGATGTTTTATTTGGTGTAAAAGAAGTTCCGGTAGAAAATTTAATTCCAAATAAAGCTTATTTCTTCTTTTCTCATACCATAAAAAAACAACCTTATAATAGAAAATTATTACAGGCTATTTTAGAGAAGAATATCGATCTATACGATCATGAAACTATTGTTGATGCAGAGAATCGTCGTTTAATTGGTTTTGGAAAATATGCCGGAATGGTTGGCGTTTATAACGGAATTCGGGCTTTTGGGATAAAATTTGAATTGTTTAAATTACCAAAAGCTGAAACCCTTGCCGGAAAAGACGATTTAATTAAGCACTTACAGCGTATTACAATGCCAGCTTTAAAGTTTGTAATTACCGGAACAGGAAAGGTTGGGAGCGGAGCTAAAGAAATTCTGGATGCAATTAAAATTAAAGAAATTACGGTTGAGAATTATCTAACTAAAAATTATACTCAGGCTGTTTATGTACAGTTGGATGTTTTAGAATACAATAAACGTATCGACGGCCAAGTGTTAGATTTCAATGATTTTATAGCACATCCGGAAGCTTATGTTTCTGACTTTGAAAAATTTACTAAAGTCACAGATATTTATTTTGCAGGTCATTTTTATGCAAGTGGAGCGCCAATGATTTTGACAAAAGAAATGCTAAATGCAAATGATTGCAAATTAAAAGTTGTGGCGGATATTTCTTGCGATGTAAACGGTCCAATTGCCTGTACTTTGCGTTCGTCGACTATTGCAGAACCTATATATGGTTATTTTCCGCTGGAAGATAGAGAAGTTGATGTTTTTCATCCTGCGGCAGTTGTAGTAATGGCAGTTGATAATTTGCCATGCGAAATTCCAAAAGATGCAAGTGAAGGTTTTGGAGAACAATTTATGGAGCATGTAATCCCGGCTTTCTTTAATAACGATAAAGACGGAATCCTAAAACGTGCAAAAATTACCGAAAACGGAAAACTAACGGAAAGATTTAGTTATTTACAGGACTATGTAGACGGGAAATAAAAAAGTCTCAGTCTCGGTTTTCAGTTCTGAGAATGTGTAAACTTTGTCAAAGTTGTGTTTAAGAGAATTAATATAAAAAAAGGCAGGAAACTTTAGTTTCTGCCTTTTTTTATAATGTAAGCTGAGGCTGAGGCTGAGACTGAGACTGAGACTGAGACTGAAAACTTTTTAAACCATCTCCTCAGGCTTAACCCAAGCGTCAAAATCTTCGGGAGTTACATAACCCAAACGAACGGCCTCGTCTTTAAGAGTTGTTCCGTTTTTGTGGGCAGTTTGTGCTATTTCAGCGGCTTTATAATATCCAATTTTGGTGTTTAAAGCGGTAACCAACATCAATGAATTGTCTACTAATTCTTTGATTCGTTTGTAATTTGGTTCGATTCCTTGTGCGCAATGTTCATCAAATGATACACAAGCATCGCCTAGAAGTCTTGCCGATTGCAGGAAATTTGCTGCCATCACAGGTTTGAAAACATTTAATTCATAATGTCCTTGCATTCCGCCAACGGTAATTGCCATATCGTTTCCTATTACTTGCGCACAAACCATTGTTAAAGCTTCGCATTGCGTTGGATTTACTTTTCCGGGCATGATTGAAGATCCTGGTTCATTTTCCGGAATATGGATTTCGCCGATTCCTGAGCGTGGTCCGGAAGCTAACATTCTAACGTCGTTTGCAATTTTAGTTAAAGAAACAGCCAATTGTTTCAAAGCTCCGTGTGTTTCAACAATTGCATCGTGAGCAGCCAAAGCTTCAAATTTATTCTCGGCAGTGATGAAAGGATGATTGGTAAATTTTGCAATATATTCGGCAACTTTTACATCGTATCCTTTTGGAGTATTTAACCCCGTTCCAACTGCGGTTCCGCCTAAGGCAATTTCTGATAAATGGGCCAAAGTATTTTTAAGGGCTTTTAATCCAAAAGACAATTGAGCGGCATATCCTGAAATTTCCTGTCCTAATGTTAATGGCGTTGCATCCATAAGATGTGTGCGTCCAATTTTTACAACAGTTGCAAATTCTTTTGCTTTCGCCGATAAAGTAGCGTGTAATTTTTCGACACCTGGAATGGTAGTTTCAACAATCATTTTGTAAGCTGCAATATGCATTCCGGTTGGGAAAGTGTCGTTTGATGATTGCGATTTGTTTACATCATCATTTGCTTTGATAAATTGTTCGCCTTCGCCAATATTAAATCCTTTTAGAACTTGTGCACGATTGGCAATAACTTCGTTTACGTTCATATTACTTTGTGTCCCTGAACCGGTTTGCCAGATTACAAGTGGAAATTCGTCGTTTAATTGTCCCGCCAGAATTTCGTCGCAAACGGCTGCGATTGCATCTCTTTTTTCGATTGGTAAAACGCCTAAATCATAGTTTGCATAAGCAGCAGCTTTTTTAAGATAAGCAAAACCTTCGATGATTTCGTGTGGCATCGATGCCGATGGTCCAATTTTGAAATTGTTTCTTGAACGTTCGGTTTGTGCTCCCCAATATTTATCAGCTGGAACCTGAACTTCGCCCATAGTGTCTTTTTCTATTCTGTATTTCATGTTGTTATTTGTAAAAGGTTATATTTGATTTGTGAAATGTTGTAGTGAATGGGACGCGGATGACGCTGATTTACTTCGTAAAGACGCGGATTAAAACTGATCTTTTTCTTTTATGATTGAATCTTCTTATGAAAATGGTTGCCCTAGCCCTGCTGTACACTATATCTTTTATGGCGGGGTTCGCCATAAAAGATATAGTGTACAGCAGGAAATGGCTCCTTAATATACTTATCTTCTTCTGTTTTAGATTGTTTGATTATAAGGGAATTAATCATGTCAAAAAAAGCTTATTTAAAATGAGTTTAAATATACGGATAATTGTGATTTTATAAAAATTGGTTTGGATTTTATTGCTGAGGATAAATATAAAACATACATTTGTGCTTACATTCAAAAATTCCGGAAAACATGTTTGAATTTTCACAGTATTTAGGCTTTTTACTTTTCTTGACCATACTAACTATAGGGTTTTGGTTGATGTTTTTCTTAGTTGGTTTCGTATCTTATTGGGTTACGGGCGCAAGCTGGGAAATGATCAAAGAGAAAAGAGCAAAAAAGAGACAAGAAGAGCAATCGATTTAATTTTAAATTGACTTCATAAAAAAAGGACCCGTTTATACGAGTCCTTTTTTTTATTGCCAAAAAAAAGCAAATTCCAATAAAATAAAAAATTCCAAATTCCAATAAAAAAGAATCAAAACTTCAATAAAAAAATTCCAAATTCCAATTTGAAAAACTTAATGATTAAGCTTAGAAAATTGGAATTTGGAATTTAAAAAAATTGGGATTTAACCTGTATTACCCGGGATAATCTCCTCCGCCACCGTCACCTTCATTTTTAGGTGCTGCATTTTTATCTCTGTCGTTTTTAGCTTTGTTGAAACGGTAGGTAAACGATAAGTTGAACTGACGTTTACGGAATTGCATTTCGCTATAAGCATTTTGGCTTTCATGTGTCACATCATTCTCAAGATAAGTATATGATCTCATGATTCTTGAGTTGAAAATATCACTAATATTGAATGCAATTGTTGCTTTATCTTTTAAGACGTCTTTACTAAAAGCTGTATTCATACCAAACTGACCTAAGTTTTGACCTTGAGCGGTTTTTTGTTCGCCATTGTAAACAGCGCTTAATTGCCAATCTATTTTGTATGGTAAAGTTAATTTTGAGTTGATTCTGGCAAACCATGTATTGGCTTGATTGTCCAGATTTTGTACAACTGTATTTCCTTTGGTATCTATATAGGTATTATCTCCGGTAGTTTTTACATTGTAAAAGTTGAAGTTACTGTTGATTCTCCATATTTTGAATGGCGTATAATTTAAAGTAAACTCAAAACCAAATTTTTGTTCTCTTCCTAAGTTAATTGGGCGGCTTAAAATAACCGGAATTCCATCAACTATTTGACCCGGTTGAGGAGTTACAATTTGACCATCAGGAGTTAAAACGTTACCGTTTGGAGTTCTCACGAAACTGAAAACGTCTTTTGTGTTTTCGAAATAAGCTGAAGTATTGAACGTTAATTTGTCCCAACGTTTGATGTATCCAATATCGAATTTGTCAGTTAAAGAAGGATCTAAGTCTGGATTTCCCTGAAAGATATTAACATTACTGGAGTAATTCGTTGCAGGATTCATGAAACGTCCTCTAGGTCTTGTTAAACGCTTGCTGTAACTTGCAGTGAAGTTACTTTGGTCTGAAATTTCGTAACTAATAAATGCACTTGGAAATAAGTTATTGTATTTTTTAGTATTGAAAACGTTAGTGTCTAATAAGTTAACCTGAATATTTGTGTCTTCCCAACGCAACCCGAATAAATAAGAGAATTTATTTACCTTGAAACCGTATTGGGTATAAATTGCGTTTATGTTTTCTTTGTATTGTAATGTATTTGATAAATCTGGATCTGGAATACCTGCATTGTTTGTTATTATATATTGGTTGTTCAGGTCGCCAAAACTTCCTTTGTATCCTGCTTCAAACTGGCTTCCTTCGCCTAAAGGCAATACATAATCGGCTTGCAATTGTACTTGTTTTTGAACCTGATCGTTCAATGTAGTATTGAAATTTGGAGATGCTGTAATGTAACTATTGCTATCATCTGTATTTCTTGAAATCGATAAATCGGCAGTAAGTTTGTGCCCTTTATCGTTGAAATTTTTGATCAGGTTTGAGGTATATTCTACGTTTTCGCTTCCGGTAACACCATCATTTAATCGGTATGAATTACCTGTAAAATCATGTGCTGCGCCAAAGTTACTATACGTGATGTAATCTCTTGTGTCGCCAGAACTCTTTTGGTAATTAATCGCGTTTGTCCAGAAAGTATTTGGTGCAACGGTCCATTCGATACCAGCTCTTCCGTTAAAACCGTCAGAAGTTCTTTTAGTATCACGATCTTCGTCCAAATATCCTTTTGCATTTCCGTTTGCATCAACATATTGGGTATTGGTTAAACCTGCACCTTCACTTGTTCTTTTGTTGTATCCAAGAGTTGTGAAGTAGTTTAATTTTTCGGTCTTGTAATTTAAATTTCCACTTACACCATACGTTTCAGGAAGTCCTGTTGAGGCAATAAAAGTTCCGTTTAAACCTTGATTTTTTCCTTTTTTAAGAATGATATTGATGATTCCGGATCCACCTTCGGCATCATAACGTGCAGATGGATTGGTGATAACTTCGACTTTATCAATCGCATCAGCAGGAAGCTGACGTAAAGCTTCGGCAACATTGATTGCATTTGAAGGTCTTCCGTCAATTAAAATTCGGATATTATCACTTCCTCTTAAACTTACATTTCCTTCAGTATCAACAGAAACTGATGGTACATTGTCCAGAACGTCACTTACAGTTCCTCCTTTTACCATCATATCCTGGCCAACGTTGTAAACTTTTTTGTCCAGTTTTATTTCTACTGTTGATTTTTCGGCACGAACAACAACTTCATTCAATTGCGCTGCATCTTCAGACAGATTTACATTTCCTAAATTGGTGTCCCCAGAAATCGTTTTTCCTTTGATTTCAGTGGCTTTAAACGAAATAAATTCAACTTTTATATCGTAAGTTCCCGGAGCAACAGCAACCTCAAATTCCCCTTTAGGATTCGTGATTCCACCGGCAATAACTTTAGTGTCATTTGGAGCCATTAACGAAATTGTCGCATATTCAAGCGGTTGCTTGCTTACTTTTTCGAAAACTTTTCCGGTAACTTTTACTTTATTTTTACCAGCTGGAGGTTGTTGTGCATAGTTGTAAAAACTTGTCAATAGAAATACAAGTAATACAGCAAATTTGATTTTTTTCATTGCTTTTTTGGTTTCTTTTTCTTCTTAGACCGCAAATGTACCTTTTGGTTTAAAGATAAGAATCACAAAAAAATGTTAATACGGTTTTTTATAACTAGTCTAAAAAAGAAGCTACCAGATCTAAGTCTCTCCCAATAATGGCTTTTCCATCTTTGATCACAATCGGACGTTCTATTAAAATAGGATTTTCAACCATCGCCTGAATAATTTCGTCATTTTTCAGTTCTTTTCCTTTGTAATTCTCAACCCAGATTTTTTCTTTTACGCGAACCAATTGAATCGGATCCAAATTTAATTTTTGAAGCAAATCTTTTAGTTCATCAAAAGTGGGAGTGTCTGTTAAATAAGGAATAATCTCATATTTTTGGTTGGTTTGCTCGATAAAAGCCAGACAATTTCTAGATTTTCCGCAACGGGGATTATGATAAATTTGTATCATTTTGTTATATTTAAGGTGTTTTGACTAAGTTAAAGTAAATTTTCGGTACTTTAGCAAGACCAAAAGTAAGATTTACTTATTAAATTAGATATCTTTTAATGCCCAATTATTAAAGATAGTTTTTCTCATTTTAAAATTTTAAATATATGTTTTTAGAACAAGGAATTAAACCTGAAAATGTTTTTTGGAAATATTTAATAGGGTCAGTTTTTATCATTACGACTTCATTTATCGGTCAGATTCCTTTTACATTGGCGGTCTATTTTAATTATAATGGTAAAGATGCTTTTCCTACTGAGAGTGACGCCGCGCTAAAAATGTTTGAGCCAAATCTAACCTTGTTTTTAGTAATGATTTCTTTTGCTTTCGCTTTTGCGGGAGTTTGGTTTGTTGTAAAATATTTACATCATCAAACACTTTTGTCTGTTACTACTTCAAGAAAAAAAATAGATTGGAATCGGATTTTGTTTTCGTTCGCCTTGTGGTCTTTTTTTTCAATTTTAAGTTTTTTGTTTGTTTACTATCAGTCGCCGGATAATTTTGTTTGGAATTTTAAATTAATTCCATTCTTAATTTTAGTTGCTATTGGGTCCATATTAATACCGATTCAAACCAGTACAGAAGAATATGTTTTTAGAGGATATTTAATGCAGGGATTTGCAAATCTGGCTCAAAATAAGTGGTTTCCGCTTTTGATGACTTCACTGATATTTGGTTCTATGCATTGGTTTAATCCTGAAGTGACCAAAATGGGTAATATTATTATGATCTATTATATAGGAACGGGTTTGTTTCTTGGTGTTATTACACTTATGGATGAAGGAATGGAATTGGCTTTAGGATTTCATGCCGCCAACAATTTGATTGGAGCATTGTTAGTTACATCAGATTGGTCGGTTTTTCAAACGAACTCTATTTTTAAGGATATGTCGGAGCCTTCCGCAGGTTTTGATGTCATTTTGCCAGTTGTAGTGGTTTATCCTATTTTGCTTTTCATTTTTAGTAAAAAATACAACTGGACCAATTGGAAAGAAAGATTAACAGGTAAAATAAATGTTTTACAAATACCAAATTAATAATATCATGTCAAAGTTAACACATAAAAATGTACATAATTATTTCAAACTAAATGGCTACCATTTAAACGGAAAAGACTTATGTCAGGTTGGATATAGTTACATCAAAGAAGGTGATGTTTACGAAAAAGTCATTGGTGAGTTTTTGTTGGATTGGTTCGATGATAAAGAATATATCGAAATGAGAACTTCAGGAACAACCGGACTTCCGAAACTTGTAAAATTAGAAAAACAAGCTATGATTCAGTCCGCATTAGCAACAGGCGATTTCTTTGGTTTAGAACCCGGAAACAAAGCTTTATTGTGTTTGCCTGTTCAGTTTATTGCGGGCAAAATGATGCTGGTTCGAAGCTTAATTTTAGGTTTAGAACTTGATATTGTTTCGCCAAGCACGGAACCTTTAGCGAATAATTCGACAAAATATGATTTTGTAGCAATGGTGCCTTTGCAAGTTCAGAATTCTATTGAAGGTCTGAAAAATGTAAAGAAACTAATTATTGGAGGTGCCAAAATGGATAGTGCACTGGAAGAAAAACTTTTGCCATTGAAAACCGAGATTTACGAAACATACGGAATGACTGAAACCATTACACATATTGCTGCTAAAAGAGTTGGTGATAGTGTATTTTCAATCTTACCAAATGTAAAAATTTCTAAGGATGAGCGCGATTGTCTGGTGATTTCTGTTTCTTCTATTTCTGATGAACCAATTGTTACAAATGATCTTGTAGAATTGATAACCGAAAATCAGTTTATCTTTTTAGGAAGAATTGATAATGTAATTAATAGTGGAGGAGTAAAGCTTATTCCGGAGCAAATAGAAGCAAAGTTAATTGGAAAAATTGATGCCAGATTTTTTGTAACCGGAATTCCGGATACGGTTTTGGGAGAAAAATTAATTTTGGTTATCGAAGGGGAAAAACAAGAATTTGCATCTGATTTTTTCGATGTTCTTGGGAAGTTTGAAAAACCTAAAGAAATTGTTTTTGTTCCGAAGTTTAAGGAGAACGAAAATGGGAAGTTATTGCGTAAGCCTAGTTTGGCCTAGTTTTTACCATATAAGTTATATAAACTCATTTAAATAGCAACTGTTTAGTTGTTGCTGTTTTTGTGCTGTCCTGTAGGGTAATGTCATTAAGTTGAGGGGGAATGTATCAAATTACTTAACAGTTTAACCAAGTAGGAATTAGAAAAATCCGTTTTTATCAGCGTTTTCGCTTTAGCGAATCAGTAAAATCAGTGTCTAATTGTGACGCGGATAAAACAGATTTACTTCGTAAAAACGCGGATAAAAACGGATTTGATCTGCAATAATTTTATTTTTTAAAAACTTAACTTAATGACATTGCCCGTAGGGACTACACCACACCGCAACATATATTTTAAATGAACTTATATGGTGAAGAATAAAAAAACAAAAAGCCTTTAGGTTTATTTTCTAAAGGCTTTCTTTTTATTTTAATGTGCTTGAATTTACTCCGCAGCGACAGCATTTTTACGTTCTAGCAACGCCATATAAAATCCATCAAAACCAGATTCAGAAGCTAATATTTTACGATCTTTTATAAAAGTAAACTGCTTTCCAATTTCAGTTTTTAGGAATTTTTCTACTTGCTCTTGATTCTCAGATGGTAAGACAGAACAAGTTGCATAAACAAGTTTTCCGCCTGGTTTTACAATTTTAGAATAACTCTCTAAAACTTCTGCCTGTACTTTACGGATGTTATCGATAAATTCCGGTTTCAATTTCCATTTTGCATCAGGATTTCTTTTTAGAACTCCTAAACCACTACAAGGCGCATCAATTAAAACACGATCTGCTTTTTCGTGTAATTTTTTGATCACTTTGGTTGTGTCGATAATACGATATTCGATATTAAAAGCGCCATTTCTTTTCGCTCTTAATTTCAATTGTTTCAATTTACTTTCGTATAAATCCATTGCGATCAATTGCCCTTTGTTTTCCATCAAAGAAGCGATGTGCAATGTTTTTCCTCCGGCACCGGCGCAAGTATCTACAACACGCATTCCTGGTTTTACATCCAGAAAACCGGCAACTAATTGTGAGTTTGCATCCTGAACCTCAAAAAGTCCTTGTTTAAAAGCATCAGTCAAAAATACATTGGCTCTTTCTTTTAAAACTAAAGCTTCAGGCTGATCTTTTAAATATTCTGTTTCAATATTCAAATCCATCAACGTATTTCTCAGGCTTTCTTTAGTTCCTTTAAGCGTATTAGTTCTTAAAATAACTTTTGCAGGCTGGTTTTGAGCAGCAATTTCTGTTGCCCAAACTTTTTCGCCTAATTCTTTCACACCTAATTCATCCATCCAATCCGGAATAGATTCTTTAAGAGCTCTAACTTTTGAAAGCTCGTCAAAACGTCCTTTTATTTTTCTCTCAGGAGTTCCTTCCAATTGTTTCCAATCCGGAATAGGATATCCTCTTAAAACGGCCCAAACTGCGAACATTCTCCATAAATTCTCTCTGTCGAATGGTTCTTTTACTTCGGCAATTTCTCCGTATAATCGTTTCCAACGAACAATTTCGTATATCGTTTCAGCAACAAACTTCCTGTCAGAACTTCCCCAACGTTTGTCTTTTTTTAAGGCTCTAGCTACCACTTTGTCTGCATATTCTCCTTCATTGAAAATTGCATTTAAAGAATCGATGGTAGTATAAACTAAATTTCTGTGTAATCTCATTTTAATTATTTGAGTTGCAAAGGTACTATTAATTGATTGAAAGTTAAATTTTTAATTTTGATTGTTGTTTTAACTTCCTTTTAAAAAGAAAAAAAACACTCTAATAAGTTTAAAAGAGTGTTTTTTGAATGTATTTTATAAATGATTTATTTTATAATTCGGGTCAATCCGATATTTTCCGGAGCATGAAGCACCATTGGGAATTTCTCTATTTTAACCGAACTGCTGTCTAAACCAAACGCTCTTTCTTCAGATAAACTCAGTTTCTTGATGAAGAAGTAAGAGTTCATGATGATATTTTCGTGCCATCTTAAATCATTATCGTTTGATAAAAATTTCTCAGACAATACGAATTTGAAATCACCAATAATATTGTTTTTGTTCAATGATTCGTAGCGGCTTGTGATATCTACTTCACCACGTTTCACCATATCACGAATTACTTCTCTAAACATCAAATTGATTTTTGTAGGTTCTCTAAATCCTAAATTAAAATCGATTCTATAAATATCGTCTTTTGCAATTTCAGTAACTTTATATTGTGTTTTATAAGGCTCAGTAAGAATGTTTACGTGTACAAACCAGTAAATATCAGCTCTTTTTGGACGCTTTTGTAAAATTGAATAGATAACTTTTTCCTCCAATTCGTCTACACGGTTTGCATTAGTCATGTAAACCAAATGCGTAGCATATTTAGGGATAGATAAGTCTTCGCTTAGCTCCATTAAAACTTTCTTATAATCGTCGATTTTGATGATTTTAGTATAGCTTTTGTTGATTTTCTTAGCCAAATACCAAATTGTCATGATTAAAATTAAAACCGAAGCAATGATTAATGTTACGTAACCACCTTCAGCAAATTTTGTAATGTTTGCAAAAAGGAAACTGAATTCAATCAATAAATAAATAGTGATTAACGGAACCATCAAATACAATTTTACTCTTTTCATTATCAAATAATAATTAAGTAAAATAGTCGTCATGATCATACATAGAATAATGGCAAGACCATAAGCATGTTCCATATTTCCTGATTTTTGAAAGTGTAAAACAATTCCAACACAACCAAAGAATAACAACCAGTTAATAGACGGAATGTACAATTGTCCTTTTACTTCAGTAGGATATTTGATTTTTACTTTTGGCCAGAAATTCAAACGCATTGCTTCGTTGATCAAAGTAAATGATCCACTAATAAGTGCCTGAGAAGCAATAACAGCAGCCAAAGTTGCGACTACAATTCCGAACGGTAAAAACCAATGTGGCATGATTAAGTAAAACGGGTTTCCATTTTCTCCACCCAATTGGTGCAAGGTACTTCCTTCGTGATGAATTAAGTAAGCAGCCTGACCAAAGTAGTTTAATACTAAAGTTGTTTTTACAAAAATCCAACTGATTCTGATGTTCTTTCTACCGCAGTGCCCCATATCTGAGTACAAAGCTTCGGCTCCGGTTGTACATAAAAATACAAATCCAAGAACAAAGAAACCATCAGGATGAATTGATAATAAATGATAAGCGTAGTAAGGATTTACTGCTTTTATAACCTCAGGATGGCTCATAATTTGAATCGCTCCCAATGTTCCCAACATGGCAAACCATATTAACATCATTGGTGCGAAAAATTTCCCAACCAGTTTAGTTCCAAATTGTTGAATGGTAAATAGAACAAACAAAATCCCAATAACAATATAGACAATTGTTTCTGTTTCCATTGTTGGATAGAAAGCTCTAATACCTTCAACAGCAGATGAAATCGAGATCGGCGGTGTTATAATTCCGTCAGCAAGTAAGGCGCTACCTCCAATAATGGCGGGGACAATAAGCCATTGAATTTTTGTTTTTTTGACCAGAGCATATAATGCAAAAATACCACCTTCTCCGTGATTATCAGCGCTTAAAGTAATAAGTACATACTTTATGGTGGTTTGTAATGTCAATGTCCAGAAAACACAAGAAATACCTCCAAGAACAATATCGGCATTAATTGCATAATCGCCAAGTATGGCTTTCATTACATATAATGGAGAAGTACCAATATCTCCATAGATGATTCCCAATGTTATCAATAAACCTCCTATAGACAACTTACTATGTAAGTTTTTATGCGATGCGCTCATGTATGTTTTTATAAAAGACGGTTGCAAATTTACTGTTTTAAAACAAATTAGCGTCAATTATAATTAAAAAGATAAAAAAAAGCACAATCGTTAAATTGTGCTTTAGTTTTTTGTCCGAAAATGCGATTTTAATATTAACCTCTTCTTCCGCCATTACCTCTTGAACTTGAACCACTTTCTCGTTGAGGTTGGCTTCCTCTTGATTCCTGGCTTGTCGCTCTTGGAGCTTCAGAACGTTGTACACTTGGAGTATTTTGTTGTCTTGGTGTACTGGCTCTGTTGTCTGAATAGCTTCTCGTAGGTTCCGTTCTTTGAGGAGTTGGAGTAGAAACTCTGTTGGTATTCGCTGTGTTGGCATTACCTTGTGAATTTCCTCTAGAATAACCTCCATTATTTTGACTGTAATCTCTTCTTCCTTCAGATCTGTTTGTGTTGTCAACTCGTACAGGATTGTTTACAGTTGCAGCGTTGTCTCTGTTTGTAGTGTTTACACGGTTTGTGTTGTAGCTTCTGTCAGAGTTAGCTCTGTTTTCAGCGTAATTTCTGTCAGGAGTTCTATTGTCTGTTGAAGTAGAAACTCTTCCAGTGTTTACTCTGTTTTCACCATAATTTCTGTTAGGAGTTCTATTGTCTGTTCCTGTAGAAATTCTTCCTGTATTTGATCTGTCAGTGTTGTACGTATTTTGAGTTCTGTTATAATCTCTGCTTGCAACACGTCTCTGATCAAGATCATATCTGTTAGAAACATTCGCATGTCTTTGAGAAAAACCATAGTCAGGGCGTCTGGTTTCGTAGCCATAAGAACGTCTTGATTGGTACAAAGCCGGTGCAACATAACTTCTTCTGGTGTTTACATAATTGTAATGATTGTTTACGTTGATACATACATTTATGTTGTTTCTATATCTGTAAATTGGGTAAGGTCTCCACGCAGCATAATAAGTTGGATACACGTTCCAGCCCCATGTAGAGTAGTAAGGTCTGTAATTTGTAACCCAAAAAGAGCTGTAAATTACGGGAGCCACGCTGTACACAGGCTCATAAATATAATTGTCTCCGTATAAATAAGTGTTACCTACAACCTGAACATTTACTTTATTATAATTATCTCTTTCTACATCTATTGTTGCAACATCCTGATAAACATCACGATCAAGAACTGCCTGGATAATTACAACGTGAGTTCTGTTTTCTACAGATTCTATAACACGTAAATAATCTACTTCGTTGTCATCATTTAAATCAAGATTTGAAATTTGATATTTTGGATCGTTCAAACGTCTTTCAAAATCCTGAAGATTCGCTGATTCTCCAAACATAGAAGCAACGGCTCTTAAATCTAAGTTATCGCTGATATCTGAATTTTTTGCATATACAGTAGTTTGGCTTTGTGCTTGACAAGAGGCAAAACCTATTGCTATTATGGCTATTAAAAGTAATTTCGTTTTCATGGCAAAATCATATTAAGATTGATATTTTGATGATATCCAATTACTGTGCCAGAAAAAAAAACAAAACTTAAATTATATGTTAGAATTAATTGTATTTTAGCAACAAATAAATCTTAACCTATATGAAAAAAGTATTGTTGTTTTGTGGCGCTTTTATTTTATTTGTGTCTTTTAAAACGCTGAGTGAGAGTGATAAAAAGATGTTTTATAGTGGTTTCACGTCAATACAAATTGATACTTTATTTCAGGATAAAATCAGCATAAGAGCGATATCAATTGATAAAAATAAAATTTGGTACGGAGCTGATAATTCTCGTTTTGGATACTATGATTTAGATAAAAAAGAGAAATTTGAAGAGCATATTTATCGTGATACTTTAAAATTAGAATTCAGAAGTATTGCTCAAACTTCAAAAGATATTTTCTTATTAAGCGTTGGTAATCCGGCATTACTTTATTCTGTTTCTAAAAAGACGAATAAAGTAAAACTAGTTTATAAAGAAGTTAATCCAAAAATATTTTACGATAGCATGCAATTCTGGAATGATAAAGAAGGAATCGCAATTGGAGATCCAACAGAAGATACTTTTTCGATCATTGTAACTCGTGATGGAGGAGAAACATGGACTAAAATATTGTCTGATAAATTACCGACAAATGCAACTGGCGAAGCAGCTTTTGCAGCCAGTAATACAAATATTGTAATACAAGGAGATGATACGTGGCTGGTTTCCGGAGGAAAAAAAGCGCGTGTTTTTTATTCTCCTGATAAAGCAAAAACATGGAAAGTGGTAGAAACTCCGGTTGTTCATGGAAAAACAATGACAGGAATTTTTACAGCTGACTTTTATGATTCAAAACACGGATTTATTGCTGGTGGAGATTATGAACTTCCAAACAAAAAATCAGATAATAAAGCATTTACTCAGGATGGCGGAAAAACCTGGACTTTAATTGGTCAGGATATGGGATTTGGTTATGCGTCATGTGTACAGTACGTTCCGGGCGGAAATGGTAAAGAAATTGTTTGTGTAGGATCTGAAGGAATACAATATTCTCAAAATGGAGGTCAGAACTGGACACAATTGTCTACAGATTCAAAACTCTTCACACTTCGTTTTGTCAATAGAAACCTGGCAATTGCCGCAGGTCATAATAAAGTAGTAAGACTTCGTTTTAAATAGTCCTAAAATAACAAGAACCCTAAATAATAAAGTAAGTATTATTATATAGGGTTCTTATCGCTGTTGTTTCTTGTTGCAGGTCATTAATCTTTTCCTGCTTTATCTCGGTATTGTTTTAACAATTTTCGATTAAAATCGTCCTCTGATTTTTTTAGTTTCAGAATCTTCTTTGACGAAAGTATCTTTTTTAAATCCGAATTATATTTTACTCTTAAAAGATACAATTCTTTATCCGTGTTTTCCATTTGAGAGAGTAATGCCGCTGCCTCTTTTTCAGAAATCGAATTGATATTATCTTCATCCAATCGCTGTAAGTAAGTTTTCATTTTTTGATGCTTTAATTCGAATTGTTTATCGTCGTAAGCATTATAAATTGGCCAGAATTTCTCTGCTTCTGTAGAAGTCAGTTCTAGTTCAGTTGTTAAAAAAGAAATTTTGTAGGCTTTTACTTTTTCGCGTTTCTCATCTGTTTTATCATTTTGAGCATAAAACGAAAAGCTTACTAAAAACAGAATTATCGGTAGTATTTGTTTGATTTTCATCTTTTAAGTTTTATTTTATTCGGAAATTAAATGTTCTATATTTGGAGTTGACGATAAAATATCTTCAAGAGTTTCGTCTTCTATGGCAACATTTTTATTTAGTTTTTGAATGTCTTTTGCATCTAAATTCTGAATCAAATCATATTGATTCAAATTAGATTGATACGCTAAATAAGTTTCTAAAGTATCTTCGTCAAGCTCCTTAGAAGTTGCGTTGTAATTGTTTACTATCGGAATCATTAAAGCCATAATGATAACGGCGGCAGCAAGAATCGAAAGCACTTTTTTGCGTTTGTAAAACGGAATTACTTTTACTTCTTTTTTGTCTTCGTTAATCTGTTGCAAAACTTTTGCCGATAAATCATCAAAATAATGATCCGGAGTTTTGAATCCAGTCGATATTTTCGGTTCGTTTTCTAGTTTAAATGCTTTCATAATAAGAATAAGATAGATTTTGTTACAAAAGGTTTAATTTGATGTAACATATATTTCGATTTTTTTTACAGCATGATGATAAGAAGCTTTTAAAG
This sequence comes from Flavobacterium pectinovorum, assembly GCF_006438875.1. GTDB lineage: Bacteria > Bacteroidota > Bacteroidia > Flavobacteriales > Flavobacteriaceae > Flavobacterium > Flavobacterium pectinovorum_A. The sequence goes on along the minus strand of NZ_RCZH01000023.1, from coordinate 79,288 downwards.
CGCCTACTGAAGTTCCTAAAATAGCGGCTATTTCTTCGTATTTTAATTCCTGAAAATACTTCATTTTAAAAACCAATTGTTGCTTTTCGGGCAAAGTAATGATGGCTTTTTGAAGTTTGATTTGAATTTCATCGCCGTCAAAATAAATATCGGCTTTCAAATTATCGATGGTTTTATTTTGTAATGCTTCAGATGTAATGCCGTTTAATTTTGCTTTTTGGCTCAAAAAAGTCAAAGCTTCATTAGTGGCAATTCTATACATCCAGGAAAAAAGTTTGCTTTCTCCTTTAAAGTTTTTTAGGTATTGAAAGACTTTTACAAATGTATTCTGCAAAACATCATCTGCATCATCATGATTCAAAACAATGTTTCGAATATGAACATACAAAGGTCTTTGATATTCAGACAAGAGTTGTTGAAACGCCGTATTTTGCGTTTTAGGATCAAGTAGCTGTTGTATAAATTCCTTTTCGTCTATCAAACTTCTTGATTTATCAAACTTTAGTATTAGAATGAATTTTAAAAAAAAGGTTTAATCAGTCTTACTTTTTTTAAAATTCAGATTGCTCTTCTTCAGGAGTTTTTGTCGCTGGGGTTGCTGCAGGTTTTGGTGTAGGCTTACGTTTTACTGGTTTTGGTGCTGTAGTTGTTGGCGTTCCGGTTTCAGCTTCAACTTCGATTCCAGTATCAGTTCCTGTTACAGTTCCAGGAGTGTAAACTGGCGTTTTTACAACAGGAGCTATTTTAGGTTTTACCGGAAAGTAAATTTCGGTTATTAACTTAGAAGGACTTTTTACATCTAATTTACTGATCGTTAAAATTTCAAGATGTGACCACGATAAATCCGGGAGGATTTTTTCATTGTTTATGTAAGCTGTTGTTTTTGCGATCGCTTCATTTGCATGCGAATAGTCTCCGGTTAATGTTGTTTTTACAGCTTCAAAACCATTTAGTTTTCCGCCTAAAATATCACTTCCGGAAGTTGTTGTAATCTCTCTGTTTGTTGGTAAACAAATCGAAACTTTTGCCAATCCGGTTGTTGCATCATAGGTGTGGTAAATAATAAAAGGTTTCCCATTAGTAGATAAACCGTTACTTTTACTGAACTCAATAAGCTTCGGAATTACAACTCTGGCATTTTTATTTACTTTCGAAATTTCGCTGGTAAAGGTTTGTTTAATATAAGGAGTTTCGACTTTCTTAACAACGCCATTTACTTTTACAGCATAGGTTTTTGTTTCGTAGTCTAAATTTTTGTCAATGTTTGCAAGGCTTTTTTCATAAATAGTTCCAATAACTTTATCAGAACCACCGTTTAGCGCTGTGTAAATTTTAAAAAGAAAACTCATAGTTCCCGTTCCTTTCCAGGTTACTTTAGTTTTTCCGGCAAGAGTATCTTTAAAAGTCCAGTTTACATCCGCTTCCGTTCCGTCATATTTCATTTTTTGCTGAATGCTTTCGCCTTCTATGGTTTTAAGCGTAATTGCATTTCCAGCTCCATCAGGACTGGCAAAATAAACTGAAGCTCCATTTCCGGCTGTTTTATTAGGAAATGTCATTTTTATCGAAGGATCTTCTACAGACCAGGATTCAAAATCTTCATAATTTCTAAAATCATTTACATAGTTGTACACAGTTGCTTTTGGCGAATTGATCACTTTGCTTCTTTCTACAGAAAAAACCCCTTTTTGGGTAGCGACAAACACAGTAAGAGCAACTAAGCTTAATAATAATAAAAGAAATAAATATTTTAGAATCTTCATTGTAGTAGGTTGTTTGGTGTCGTAAAGTTATAAATTTTATTACTACTCGCACTAGTAGCGCCGCAATAAAAGTACACTTTATAAATTTATTTGATCAAAAAAAGTTCTAAATAAAACGATTTTGGGGAAGTTTAATTGTAATTTTTTTGAGATTTATTTTTATTGGTGATTTATCTTTTGAAAAAGAATTTGATCACAAACAAAATGGCGATAAAAAGCAGGAATACAATCAATACTTTATAATTTCCTTTGTAGAAAACTTTGTGTAATGCCAGATCTTTTCGATAAGCAAATATCATTACGATTACAAATGCAATAAAAAAACAGAGAGCGAATATTAATTGTCCTTGACTAAACATAGTAAAAATTATTTTTGACAAATTTAGAGAATTGTATATGAATTGTTGCTAATTTGCCACTTCATTTAATCAATTAAAATCATGAGGAAACAACTTGATGCAGTAACTGAATTTCATACTGCTTTTAAAATAGGTCATAGTCAAACTCCAATTGCTGATTTGGGAGAAACAAAAAAAATACTTCGCTACAATTTGATGAAGGAAGAAAATGAAGAATATCTTGAAGCAGTTCAGAATAATGATTTAGTCGAAATCGCTGATGCTCTTGGAGATATGATGTATATTTTATGCGGAACAATTATCGAACACGGTTTACAAGACAAAATTGAAGCTGTTTTTGACGAGATTCAGCGTAGTAATATGAGTAAACTTGGTGAAGATGGACAACCAATTTACAGAGAAGACGGAAAAGTATTAAAAGGCCCTAATTATTTTAAACCTGATTTTTCTAAACTTTTGTAAAAAACTTGATGGAAAAATTTAGCCGCAGGAGAACGCTAAGTTTTTTATATTAGCAAGATTTTGTAAAAAACACAAAGTTCGCAAAGCTGATTCGAGACAAGCTTTGCGAACTTTGTGTTTTTGAAGCTAATACAAGATAAAATCTTAGCGTTCTCTGCGATAAAATTAATATGCTTTAAGTATGTAATTTATGGTTCTATGTGTTTAATTTATATTAATAACGAGTACACTAAAATAAAAAATCCCTAATAGGTTTCTAAAACTTATTAGGGATTTTGTTTTTGTTATTCTGCAGATGGAATATCTTCCAAACGGTAATAAATTTTCAAGCCTCTTTCTTTAGCAATTTTGACATCGTTATCAGCTCCTTTTGATTCGCCTTCAAGTCGAAGAACAGCATCGCATTTTTCAAGAAGTCTATGCGCGACAGGATATTGTATCTCGTCCCAAGCGTTGTCGCCAATTTGTTTTGAACCGGCTAAATGAAGCAAAGGTAAGGCGAGCCATTCCCCAATTACAGGCAAATGTCCCATTCTGAATAAAGGAAGTGCTACAGCTTCTAATCTGTCTAAATTTTGTTGAATTAATTTTGGGTCATCATTTGTCCCGCCACGATAAGGTCCTGCAATAAGTATAAGCATATCTTCTGATTTTTTTACAAAGCACGGGAAGATATCACAGTAAAAAAATAATGTAGTTTAAGAAATTGGCTATTTATTTTTGTTGGCCCGTATCATGCTTAAAAACTCGGGAGTAATTCCTAAATAAGACGCTATTTGTTTCTGAGTCACTTGTTTTGCGACCTGTGGGTACTTGTCTAAAAAAATATGATAGCGCTGTTCTGCCGAAAGCGAAAGATTTTGAATAACTCTCAATTGTTCCCGTATATAAGCGTTTTGCATTATGATTCTGAAGAATCGTTCGAATTTTGGAATTTTAATATATAAGTCATCCAAATCTTCTTTTTGCAAATGTAATATTAGGCTTTCTTCGAGTGTTTCGATATTCAACATTGCGGGTTGTTGGTTTATAAAACAAGACATATCAGTAATCCACCAGTCAGAAACGGCAAACATAATAGTTGATTCTTTTCCTTGAGAATCTCTGTAAAATGCTCTTAAGGTTCCGGATTGAACAAAATTTATGGTTTTGCAAATTTCCCCTTCTTTCAAAATAACGCTCTTTTTAGGATATTTCTTTTCCTTTAGAATCGAAAGAAAATAGGGTATTTCATTTTCGTCAAGCGAAATATGTTTGGCAATATTCTTTAAAACAATATCTTGTGTCATTCTTTTTATCAATGCTAATTGTTGTGGCGAAACATTAAAAATTTTATTCTCGTCATTATTTTTTTATCGCAGAGAGTACAATACCGATAGCTATCGGGATTCACAAAGTTCACTAAGATTTAAGTTGTTTTACACAATCTAAGTCCGCAAAGCTTTGTGCGTCATTTTTGTCATTTCGACGAAGGAGAAATCACACTCGGGATTCGACAAAGATTGGCGATTTTGATTGTGGAGTTTCTAGTGTGATTTCTCCTTCGTCGAAATGACAAGATTGTGTTTAATCTCAGTCTTCTCTGCAGTGAAATTAGTTTTACATTTTAGTAATAGTATAAATAGAAAACCCGACAACTGTTAAGCTGTCGGGTTTGATTTTATATTTATCTTTTAATTATTGAACTTTTACAGTCCATCCAAAAGTATCTTCAGAAAGTTTATTTTGAAGACTAGTTAGTTTTTCTTTTAAAAGAGCACCGTAAGTATTCTCAATTGGAGCCATTTCATAATAAACATCCTGATAAGAGAATCCTTTGATTACGCTTATAACAGCCGCAGTTCCAGCACCAAAAATTTCTTTTAATGAACCGTTTTTAGCAGCTTCTACTAATTCTGAAACAATAACAGGACGAACTTCTACTTTAAGACCTTCTTTTTCTGCCATAGTAATCAAACTTTTTCTGGTAATACCATCTAAAATTCTTTCGCTTGTTGGAGCAGTCAATAAAGTATCGTTAATTCTAAAGAAAACATTCATAGTTCCAGCTTCTTCCAGTTTAGTATGCGTTGCATCATCAGTCCAGATTATTTGCTGAAAACCGTCTTTGTTTGCTAAGTTAGTTGGATAAAACTGTGCAGCATAGTTTCCGGCAGCTTTTGCAGCACCAATTCCTCCATTTGCAGCTCTACTATAATGTTCAGCAATAATTACTTTTACCTCACCTGAATAATAAGATTTTGCAGGAGAAAGTAAAATCATGAATTTATATTCGTCAGAAGGATTTGCAATAACTCCGGCTCCAGTAGCAATCATAAAAGGACGGATATACATACTAGCTCCGTTTCCTCTTTGAATCCATTCCTGATCAATTTTTAATAATTCATTCAAACCATCCATAAAAATAGCTTCCGGAACTTCTGGCATTGCCATACGAACTGCAGAATTATTAAAACGTTTGAAGTTTTCATCTGGTCTAAACAACCAAACATCATTATTATCATCCTTATAAGCTTTCATTCCTTCAAAAATAGCTTGCCCGTAATGAAAGACTTTTGAAGAAGGATCCATTAAAATTGGAGCATAAGGTTTAATGACAGGATTTGACCACTCTCCGTTTTTAAAATCACATTCGAATAAATGGTCTGTAAAAACAGCACCAAAGCTTAAGTTTTCAAAGTCTACTCCGCTTATTTTTGACGAAGTTGCTTTTCTGATTTCAATTTTGCTTGTTTGAGTTGTACTCATAATAATGTAAGGTTTTTATGTATTTTCATTTCAATAGAAAGTATCTAAAGTAATGATTTGGTATAAAATAGAATTTATTCAATGCAAAATTAAGTAAAAATATATAATTTACTTAGTAAAACTGCATTATTTAGTGCCTTTAACTGCGATTTATTTATCTTATAATAAAGTCAAAAAAAAGGCGCGGTTTTATAAAGAATTTATGAAAAAAGTGCGGATTTTTAAGGCTTTACGCATTTGTTTTGCCTAAATTTGACTCGTAAAATCGCTTGAAAACGTACAAAAATGTACTACAAATTTATAAATAGTGGAAAGAGAGATAATTAAAACGCTGGACGGGTCAACAACAATTCATTTAAAAGAGTGGGATGAATGTTACCATTCTAAGCATGGAGCAATTCAGGAAGCAAAACATGTATTTATAAAAAACGGACTCTCCTTATTTGAAAAGAATCCGGTAAGTATTCTCGAAATTGGTTTTGGAACTGGTTTGAATGCTTTTATTACATTTTTGGAATCCAACCAGAAACAACAAAAGATTGATTATGTTGGAGTAGAAGCCTATCCGGTTGATGCCAAAGAAGTTTTGGAGATGAATTATGTTACGGAACTTGACGCATTGGAATTTGACAACATTTTTGAAAAAATGCATAAATGTGAATGGAATGAGAAAACCGAAATTAGCACTGATTTTTCGTTAACCAAAAGGAAACAATTTTTTGATGAAATAAACGACTTTGAAATTTTTGATTTGATTTACTTTGATGCCTTCGGATATCGTGTGCAGCCGGAGTTATGGAGCACTGAAATTTTCAGGAAAATGTACAATAGTTTAAAACCAAATGGCGTTTTGGTAACATACGCCGCGCGCGGAGTTGTTAAAAGAAGTATGATTGAAGTTGGATTTACTGTCGAAAAATTGGCAGGTCCTCCAGGAAAGCGAGAGATGTTTAGAGCCTTTAAAAAGGTTTAAATGAGTTGTTTAGAATCGTTCTATATTGATTTATATTTATTAAGAAAACGTATTCGTTGCTAAAGTTTTTAAAAAAATAAGTTAAATTAAGTGTGTATGAATGATATTTGTTTAAATTTGTTGCGAGTTTAGAAATATAGATAACCCCCGAAAATCTTATTTTATTATGTCAAAAATGATGTTTGATTACACGAAATCAATACTTGAGAGAGTTAGTTTCGACCCGATACTTTTCTGTAAAGAATTAGAGAAAGCTATCAAAACACTGTTACCGTACGAAATGGAACAATTACAAGAATGGTTATTAAATTTCATTATTGAAAAACCAGAATTAAAACAAAGTTTACTACTAATTAAAGTATAAAAAAAGGAGCCAAATTGGCTCCTTTTTTATTTTATTTCTTTTGTAGCGGACTGATGATTTGAACGTTCTGAAAAACAATTGCTCCTTTTACAACTCCGGCAATTGTAGATCGCAATGCGTCAATGATTTGCATTTTTAATTCGCTCTTTGGGTAAATTAAACTTACCTCACGAGCTGGTTTTGGTTCCTTAAAGTTACGCAGTTTCAGTTTGTCGGACTCTTTTAAGTCTAAGGTGTGCAAGTACGGAAGTAACGTTGTGCCCAAACCTTCGTCGGCTAATTTTATTAGGGTTTCAAAGCTTCCACTTTGAATCTGAAAATTAGTCTGATCGATATCAGAACCGTTTTTGCATAAATTCAAAATTCCGTCTCTAAAACAATGTCCATCCTGCAAAAGCAAAATTTCGTTGAGGTTTAGATCCGCAACTTCAATTTCTTCTTTCTGAAAACTTGCGTGATGCTCCGGGATATACGCTACGAAAGGTTCAAAATACAAAACGATTTCTTTTATTTTTTCGTCTTCAAGCGGAGTTGCAGCAATTGCAGCATCAAGATGACCATTTTTTAGCTTCACAATAATTTCATCCGTGTTTAGCTCTTCAATCAGAAGTTTTACTTTTGGATATTTTTTTATGAAATTACTCAAAAACATCGGTAAAAGCGTTGGCATAATTGTCGGGATAATTCCCAAACGAAACTCTCCCCCAATAAAACCTTTTTGTTGTTCTACAATGTCTTTAATTCTGTCCGCTTCATTTACAATGTTTTTGGCCTGATTTACAATCTTCTGACCAATATCAGTAAGTTGAATAGGTTTTTTACTTCTGTCGAAGATCAAAATATTAAGTTCTTCTTCAATTTTTTGAATTTGCATGCTTAAAGTAGGCTGAGTAACAAAACATTTTTCAGCAGCAAGTGTGAAATTTTTATGTTCGGCAACGGCTAATACATATTGCAATTGAGTTATAGTCATTTTGATAGTATTTTTTGATGCAAAAATAAGAAAATATAATTTTTTTTGATACTATTTTCAAAGAACTTGTTTTAAATTTGTAGTAAACATATTATAAAACGAATAACTATGAAAACAAATATTTTAGGATTACCTGTAAAAGAGTCTGAATTATTAGTAAAAGAACTAAATGTACTATTGTCAAACTTTCAGGTTTACTATCAGAATTTAAGAGGAATACATTGGAATATTCGTGGGAAACGTTTTTTTGATTTACATGTAAAATTTGAAGAATTGTACACAGATGCACAATTAAAAATAGATATGATTGCCGAAAGAGTTCTGACAATAGGAGGAACGCCTCTGCATACCTTTGAGGATTATATTAAAAATAACAAATTGGCGGTTGGAAAAAACATTTCAAACGATGAAAAAGCAGTTCAGTTAATTGTTCATTCTTTAACTGATTTATTAAAAATTGAAAGAGAAATTCTAAAACAATCTGATGATATTAGCGACGAAGGAACCAATTCCATGATGAGTGACTTCATTGCAGAACAGGAAAAAACAATCTGGATGATGAACGCCTGGTTAGAAGAAGAGTTGTAATGAATTGTTTTTGAAAGAAATATAAACAGAATGTTAGCTTGCTTTCATTCTGTTTTTTTTTGATTGTTAAATTTGTATAAAATTTTTAGCCCTTGTGCTTTGATTTTATTTCTTTAACACTATTTTTGCTCCAATGAAATTAATCGCTCGCATACTATTATTTATATTTATTGCTTTCTTAGCTACCCCAACTGTTGTTAGGATGTTTAAGGAAAGTAAAAATTCGTGTATGGTTTTCAGTTTTGCTGAAGAAGAGCATTCGCATAAAGAACTTAAGGCTGCTGTTCATCCGGCAATACTTCAACATGAAGTGATAATGCCAGTTTATATTCAAAAAAAGACCATAGTGTCTGAAAATATTGTAAAACTAGACAATATTTCTCCGAGCATTTTTGCTCCCCCTCCAAACTTGGCATAATACTTCCGATTATTTTGAACTCAACTACATTTTGAATAAATGTGGTTAATCTTTAATGAATAATTTTTTTAGTATTGTGTTATGACAAAAAAAATCAATCTTTTTGCTAACCTTAAATCTGATTTTGCTTCAGGTTTAGTGGTTTTCTTGGTGGCTCTTCCGTTGTGTTTAGGTATTGCAATGGCTTCTGGAGCACCTTTGTTTTCTGGAATTATCGCAGGTGTTATTGGTGGTATTGTGGTAGGTTATTTAAGCCAGTCACACATCAGTGTATCTGGACCGGCAGCTGGACTAACAGCGATAATTTTAACTGCTATTACTGATTTTGGTGCTTTTGATGTGTTTTTAATGTCTGTTTTTATCGCTGGACTAATTCAATTAGCATTAGGGTTTTTAAAAGCCGGAAGTATATCAAACTATTTTCCAACCAATGTAATTGAAGGAATGCTGGCAGGTATCGGGATCATTATTATCCTAAAACAATTGCCGCATGCTTTTGGGTATGATGCAGATTTTGAGGGTGATCAGGCATTTGCACAAAATGACGGAAGTAATTCATTTTCGTTTTTATTCGATGTTTTAAATCACATTCAGTTAGGAGCAGTAGTTATTACATTAGTTTCACTTGTAATTTTAATTTCATGGGATAAAGTTCCCTTTTTAAGAAGATTAAAATTAGTTCCGGGTGCATTAGTGGCTGTGGTTGCCGGAGTACTTTTGAACGAATTTTTTGTTTCAACAGGAAGCTCATTGGCAATTGCAAAAGAACATTTGGTTTCATTGCCAGTTCCAAAATCTTTTGATGAATTTAAATCTATTCTGATTACACCAAACTTCGCCGCTGTTACAAATCCGCAGGTTTGGGTGGTAGCAATAACAATTGCCATTGTGGCTTCTATCGAAACATTATTATGTATTGAAGCTGCTGACAGAATGGATGTTCAAAAACGTTATACGAATACAAATGTTGAGCTCAGAGCTCAGGGTATTGGTAATATTGTGAGTTCACTTTTGGGTGGTTTACCAATGACATCTGTTGTGGTGAGATCATCTGCTAATAATAACGCCGGTGCAAAATCTAAAATGTCTGCTATTATTCACGGGGTACTTTTGCTAATAAGTGTTTTGTCTATTCCGGCACTTTTAAACAAGATTCCATTGGCAACTTTGGCTACCGTGTTGATTTTAGTGGGATATAAATTAGCAAAACCAGCTACTTTCATTCATTTCTGGGAAAAAGGAAAATACCAGTTTGTGCCCTTTATTGCAACCTTAGTATTTGTTGTAGCAACAGATTTACTTAAAGGAGTTGCTTTAGGAATTATCATCAGTATTATTTTTGTGTTAAGAGGAAACCTGAAAAGAGCTTACAGCTTCAAGAAAGAAGAATATGAAGACGGAGATGTTATTCATATCGATCTGGCTCAGGAAGTTTCATTCTTAAACAAAGCGGCTATCAAATTGACATTGAACGAGATTCCTGAAAACTCAAAAGTAATCATCAATGCGCATGATACAGAGTATATTGCACATGATGTTTTAGATTTAATTCGCGAGTTTAAAGAAACGAGAGCAGTCGATGAAAACATCAAAGTGAAACTAAAAGGATTCAAACAAGCTTATGAGCTTGAAAATTCTCCGGATATTGGTAATCACGTGTCTATAGAACATTATTATGATGTTGCAAAAAGGGCTTTGGTTAAAAAAGAAACGGTAAAAGAAAATATTTAAACAAATTAATTTTAATTAAGGTATTTCTTGAGTGTGAGAAGTATTAAAAATTAGATAACTTTACAGTAAGTTATTTTTGATATGTTTAATCATTTAGAAATACCATTCAAAAAACAAAAAAATGAGAGAGTTTTATAAGCAGTTATTAGAAAACAACAAAGCATGGGTTGAAAAATCATTAGCATTAGACCCAAATTATTTTGCAGATTTAGCCAAAGGTCAAACACCGCCTTTATTATGGATTGGATGTTCTGACAGTCGTGTCCCTGCAAATGAAATTATTGGTGCTAAGCCGGGTGAGGTTTTTGTTCACCGTAATATTGCAAACATGGTAGTGCATTCAGACATGAATATGTTGAGTGTACTGGATTATGCAGTAAATGTTCTAAAAGTAAAACACGTTATTGTTTGCGGACATTATGGCTGTGGCGGTGTAAAAGCTGCAATGGGAAATATGTCTGTTGGAATTATCGACAACTGGATTCGTCACATTAAAGATGAATACCGTTTACATGATAAATACCTGAATTCAATTGAGGATGAAACAGAACGTTTTAATGCTTTTGTAGAAATAAATGCTAAAGAACAAGTTTACAACTTGGCAAAAACTTCAATTGTACAAGGTGCCTGGAAAAATGGTCAGGATTTAATGCTTCACGGATGGGTTTATGGATTAAATTCTGGTTTTGTAACAGATTTGAACGTAAACATTAGTTCGAACGATGAATTAGATGACGTTTACCAGCTTACTAACTTATAGAAAATAAAAAATCGCCTCAAAAGGGCGATTTTTTTTATTCGTTTTCGTCTAGATTCTCATTAAATGCAGATGGCAGCATTGTTGGAATAAACTTTATTAAAATCGGTAATAATAAACTTCCGCCAGGAAGTAAAAAAATCGTTAGTGACGGAATCGTTTTGCAAATATCCAGCAGTTGTTTCTTTACCTTTTTCTTTTCTTTAGCATCTAAATCTCTGGTTGTAGAATAAGCCAGCAGAATCATTAATTCTTTACTTTGGACAATTTCCTTAACTAATCTGTTTTTGTTTCTTATAATCAGTTTTACAACGCTGTGCGTCATTTGATCATAAAAATGTTTTACAGGATTAGAGTAATTAAAATACGGGATTTTCTTTTTGTGAGTGGTGATAAAGTCATTGGTTGTTTCAATGCTTTTGGATACAAAATCATCATAAACACCCATCATTGATCCTAATGAATATAAAAAGTAAGCCTCTTCATTTTCTACAACGCCATCACTCCATAACGCCATTCCTGCCATGTCAATTAAGTAATATTGCTCCAATTTATTGCTGAAATAGTCTAACTGCAAAGTTTCTAAAGTATCAACGGTAACTTTAGAAAACTTAGAATATCGTATCGAAGCTTCAAAAAGTTTTATCAATAAATCATCATGTTGAGATTTTACTGTTTTGGTTTTTAGAGCAAGGGCTACAATACCAAGAACCGTTTCTTCAATACGCTTTAAGTATTTTTCAGGAATTGAACCTTTTTCAAGATATTGTCTAAAAGCCAATACGTCAATAAACAATAATGCATTGGTTACCAAATGCGAAAAGTTTTTACTAATGATACTGTCATTGGTCTGAACGCGCTGGTCAATTATGCTTTCTAAGGAATAGGAAGGAGAATCTTTTGGAAGTAAAATTTTGAACAGATTAAATCCTTCCGGATTCATTTCTTTATAAAATTTTAAAACCTCTGTGATAAAGTTATTAGGTTCAGAACTTCTTTTTTCTAAACAAAAAACATGATATAAGGTATTTAGTAAAGCAACTTTAGAAATCTCAGTTTTAAACCATCCTTTTATAGGAATAGGAATTTGAGAATCGATAGTTATGATATGACCATAAATAAAACCAGTTTCTCTGACTTTATAGTAAAACGAATCTGTAGTCTCAAAAGGAATAGCTTCTGAAAACTTTTGTTCACTAAAAAACTTGTCTATCCAACCTGATGCTGATGGGTTAATCATTAACTTTAATTTATAGCTGCAAAGCTATATCTTTTTCTTGTTTTGGGATTAGTTTTAAATGAAATAACCACTACATTTTGTGAAAATATAGTGGTTATCTTGTTTTTTATTTGATGATCCCTGCACAAGCAACTCTTCCGCCGGCATTTCCTGTTGGTTGTGTCGTAAAATCATCCGTTCCCTGATGCACGATTAAACCTTTTCCTAAGATATCTTTAGTTGCATCTCCACAGCCAATACACCATTCGTCAGTAGTTAATGTTATAGTTCCGTTCCCTTTTGCATCAGCAGTAAAGTTTCCGATATCACCCTTGTGGTATTCAGCAGAACCCCATTTTCCATGTTTTTTGAAAGTAGGATTCCAGTGTCCGCCAGCAGAACTTCCGTCAGCAGCGCTACAATCTGATTTTTCATGGATGTGTATTGCGTGAACACCAGGCTGTAAACCAGCCATTTTTGCCACGAAAGTTACTTTTCCGTTTTTCTCCGTAAAAGTAGCAGTTCCGCTAACTGTACTGTTACTTTTTGGCTCCAATGCCACAGTTATAGTTTTAGCATCACTTGATTTTGTACTAGTCTTGCAGCCAATGATTAAGGCTGTTATTATTGCGAAAGAAACAATTATTTTTTTCATATACGAGGCTTTTGTATTAAAGATTAAGTAAATTTAACATAAAATTCCGACATTGACTGACGCTAAGAGTTAAAAAAATCTAAAACTATTGGTTGTAATTTAATTTAGCTTTAAGCGAAAAAGCAAAATTTATTGCGTAATTTCGTAGGAATTTGAATTTAAAAGTTTGAGAATTAGTGTTTATTGTTTTTTAATTTAATCTTTAGAATTATGATAAAAAATGTTTTAACCTTAGTTTTTTTGGGAGTTGTTTTAATCTCTTGCAACGCTTCTAAAACTCAAAAAGAAGATTCCGTTTCTAAACTTGAAGGAACATGGGAATTAAATTACATCACCGGACCAAGAATAGCTTTTGAGGGTTTGTACCCACATGGAAAACCAACTATTAATTTTGATTTGAAAGAAAATCGTGTTTCAGGAAGCAATAGCTGTAACAACTATACAGGAAGTCTGAATGTAACCGGAAACAAAATTGATTTTACTCAACCAATGGCAGTGACCAAAAGGATGTGTATGGATGGGCAGCAAGGCGAACAGGTTTATATGAGCACATTGCCAAAAATCACTTCGTATGATGTTACTGATAATGGTAAAACTTTAAATTTTATCTCCGGTGATATTGCAATGATGCGATTTACGAAAAAATAGAATCAACTTTTCTAAATTTTATTAAATAAACGTTTTATGAAAACTAAAATAACGGTGTTGATGTTGTTTTGCTTTTTTAATATGACTGTTTTTGGACAGGAAAAAACAAAGAAAGAATTAAAAGCAGAAAGGGAATTAAAAAAACAAAAAGAAACAGATAGTTTAATAAACTCTAAAAATTTTGTTTTTGAAGCGCAAAAAGCCCAACCATTGGGAACTAGGCAGATTAATTTAGATTACAATACTTATTTTTTAAAATTTAATACCACAAAAACAACGAGCGATTTACCATTTTTTGGGCGCGCTTACAACGTAGCATATGGAGGAGATGGCGGGATTAAATTTGAAGGAATACCAGAGAATATTCAGATTGAAAAAAAGAATAAAAGTTACAACGTCAAAGCAACTGTAAAAGGTAAAGATGATGTTTATGATTTATTATTTTCTGTTTTTTCTGATGGAGGAGCGACGCTTTCTATCAATAGCAATAATAGAGCAGCAATTTCTTATCAGGGAGTTATTTATGCTCCTAAAAAAGACGAAAGTATCAAGTAGAATGCTAACCATTGTGTCCCGAATCTCTATCATTTATGCCAAAAAAGAATTTGTATTTTTTGCTTGAAAAGTATCCCTTAATACTGATATTTTTTTTATTGGTAACAGCATCTTACAGCCAGGATTTAGAGCCGAGGGTTTATGCTAATGTTGCAAAAAACTTAAATGTAATTGCCGTTGGTTATGTTTTTATGGATGGGAATGTGTTGACAGAACCTTCATTGCCTATAGCAGATTTTACCGTTCAAAGCCATAATGTGGCAGTAAACTATATCAGAACTTTTGGAATATTAAATAAATTGGCACGTGTTCAGGTTTCGCTTCCATATTCTTTTATGGATGGCCAAGTAACCGGTACAAATGGTACTATTTTAACGGGGTCAAGAACTGGTTTTGCTGATATGAAAGTACGATTTGGAATCAATCTTCTTGGTTCTCCTGCTTTAGATAAATCAGAATTCCGAAAGTTTGAGCAGAAAACTATTTTGGGAGTCAGTTTGGTTACTTCAATTCCAACAGGAAAATATTACGATGATAAAAGAATTAATATAGGCACAAACCGTTGGGGATTTAAACCCGAGATTGGGGTTTCGAAACGATTTGCCCACGTCTATGCAGAAGCTTATGGAGGAGTTTGGTTTTACACCGATAATAATGACTTTCTTGGAAAAAAACTACAGCAAAAAACAACTTATAGTTTACAGGCACATGCCAGTTATTACTTTAAAAACAATATGTGGATTGGTTTTAATACCAACTGGTTCTTTGGTGGAAAAACAATTACCGATGGAGTGGCAGATGATAGCCAGATTGATAATTGGCGGGTAGGAGGTACCTTTTCAACTCCAATTGCCAAAGGACAATCGGTTAAATTTCAATATCATGTAGGAGCCTATACAAACAACGGATTAAATTATTATGCTTTAAGTGTGGCGTATCAATATTCGTTTTTTTAAAACATAAGAATTTTTTTATATTGATTTATTTAATCTGTTAAAAATCAGTATATTTGGTAGTACATGAATTTTTACAAACAAATTTAAAATTTAAACTATGAAAAAATTAAGTCTTATTTTTATTATGGCTATTGCCTCGTTTTCATCTTATGCTCAATCTTCATTTAAGGAAGATGTAGATGTTGTACAAAGTGTTTATGGAAAATCAAAAAGTGATCTTGTAAAAGAATACATGAATTTATCAGATACACAGGCTGCAGCGTTTACAAAAGTTTATGATAATTATGAAACAGAACGTAAAGCTCTTGGACAAACAAAATTTCAACTAATCAATGATTATGCAGCAAATTATGCCACTCTAACAGATGCAAAAGCTGATGAATTGGCCAAAGGAACTTTGAAAAATAATTTAGGTTACGAAAAATTATATGATAAAACTTATGGTCAGGCTAAAAAAGTAATTGGAGCTATAAATGCTGCAAAATTTATTCAGTTAGAAGTGTATTTACAAACTACGATCCGTAACGAAATTCAAAATTCAATACCATTTATTGGTGAGTTGGATAAGACAAAAGTTAAAATGTAATTTAAGTTTGATATCAAATAAAACGGGAGTTTTTCTTGAAAGGCTCCCGTTTTATTATTGCTTTATAAAAAGATTATTTAGCGGTTTTAACCTCATAAATAGCATTTACCATTCCGTTTCGTGGACTATCTAATGTAAGTTCCCAGAACATAATTCCACCTAATTTTTTAGCTTTTACATATTCTGTTTTTGCTTTTATAGAAGCTAAATCATCTCCGGTTGCGAATGTTTTTTCTTTTTCATTGTACCAATAAGGCGCTTTCGCTTTATCATCCCAAAAATATTTCCAACCATTTGCTTCTGTATAAGTAGTTGTGAAATTTTTAAAATCAACACCAGGAATATGTTCGCCTGCTTGGTATAGACCATTGTTTACATTTTCTACATTTTTCCATGTTCTCGTATAAAACGCACCTCCAATAATTAATTTTTCAGCAGGAACTCCTTGTTTTAGCAAAAAGGTAACGGCTTTATCGGTAGATTCTTCTTTTTCGTTTGTGCTGTATAATGGAGTATGATGTCCTGTAACTTTAGAATAACCGTTAACCAAATCGTAACTCATAATATTGATACGATTTACTAATGGCGCGACAACTTTCCAATCGATAGATTCGTCTAAGTATTTTTGAAAACCTCCGGCCGCAAAACTTAATTCGTATTTTTTACCTAAAGTAGAACGCAGAATTTTAATTAATTCTGTAAAATTTGGTTTGTCAGCAGCTTGGTATAAATGTCCTGGCAGTCCCTCAATTGCAGGATATTCCCAATCTAAATCTAAACCATCTACTTTAAAATAATTACTAACTTCCTTTACAGATTTAGCAAAAGTTAATCTTCCTTCAGCAGTAGAAAAAGCAGCAGAACAAGGTTCGCAACCGCCCCAGCCACCAAGAGAAAGAATAATTTTTAGCTGCGGATTTGAAGCTTTTAAAGAAACCAAATATTTAATAGTAGTTGAATCTTTAGGAGAATCAACGCTCAGTTTTCCCTCTTTTAAATGACAGAAACTAAAGATAATTTGGTTCAGTTTATTTACCTCATATTCATTAATTAGTTTGTCATCGCCAGTGTAATAAGCAATAATGTCCATTTTTTTATTTTTTTGTGCGAATATATTTGTGGTACATAAACACAATAAAAACAAAGCAATAAGGTTAATTTGTTTCATCGTATGTTTTTTTTGAGTTTTTAGAATGCTAAATATAAAACATTAGGATTGAAAGTTTACTATCTTTTTTTAAATTAAAACTCAAAATGTTATATGCTTAAAAAAACGCACAGATTACAAGATTAAAATGATTAAAAAAATCTGTGCTAATCCTATAATCTGTGTCAATAATTTTTTGAAAAAATAAACCCGCACTGTTTCGGATTAGTGCGGGTTTAAACAAATTAAAAGCTAAAAACTATTTTTATATTAGAAGCAGTATTCGTTTTCTGCAACTAATTTAGATGTAATAACCTCTCTTAAGGCTACAACATTTGGATTGTTTGTGTATTTTGTGAAACGTTTCAATCCCATTAACATCATACGTTGTTCGTCTCCTTCTGCAAAAGAAATAATTCCCTCTTTTCCTCTTGAGTTAACGATATCTACAGCTTTGTATAAGTATAATTTTGCCATAGCAATTTGCTCTTGTACTTTAGCTTCACCTTGATTTTTGGCTAATTTTTCAGTTCTAAGGATAGTACTTTCAGCCATATAGATTTCGATTAAGATATCAGAAGCAGCCATTAATAACTGTTGGTGAGCATCTAAATCCGGTCCGTATTTTTGAACAGCGCTACCGGCAACCATTAAGAAAACTTTCTTAAGGTTTGCAACAATTCCTTTTTCTTCAGCAAATAATTCAGAGAAATCAGGAGTATCAAAAGATGGAATTCCCATTAATTCTTCAGAAACTTTCATTGCTGGTCCTAATAAATCAACGTGACCTTTCATAGCTTTTTTAATCAACATCCCTACAGAAAGCATTCTGTTGATTTCGTTTGTTCCTTCGTAGATTCTAGCGATACGGGCATCTCTCCAGGCACTTTCCATTGGAGTGTCTTCAGAGAATCCCATTCCACCAAAAATCTGAATTCCTTCGTCAGCACACGCTTGTACGTCTTCAGAAACTGCTACTTTCAAGATAGAACATTCGATAGCATATTCTTCAACACCTTTCAATTCAGCTTCCTGATGCGTAGTTCCTTCCGCTTCACGAGCAGCAATTCTGTCTTCGATATCTTTTGCAGCACGGTAAGAAGCACTTTCACCAGCGTAAGCATTAGTTGCCATTTCAGCTAGTTTAGAACGGATTGCTCCAAAAGAAGAAATTGCAGTATTAAACTGAATTCTTTCGTTAGCATATTTAACTGCATTTGTAGTAACTCTACGTTGCGCATCTAAACAAGCCGCAGCCAATTTAATACGACCAACGTTAAGAGCATTCATTGCAATTTTGAAACCGTTTCCTCTTTCAGACAACATGTTTTCAACAGGAACTTTAGTATCGTTGAAGAAAACCTGACGTGTAGAAGATGCACGGATTCCTAATTTATGCTCTTCTTCATTCATAGAAATTCCGTTTGATGGATCGTTTTCTACGATGAAACCTGTAATATTTTTATCGTCTCCAATACGGGCAAAAACGATGAAAACGCTACAGAAACCTGCATTCGAAATCCACATTTTTTGTCCTGTGATAGAGTAGTATTTTCCATCTTCAGATAAAACAGCTTTAGTTTTTCCTGAGTTAGCATCAGATCCTGCGCCTGGTTCAGTCAAGCAATAAGCTCCAAACCATTCTCCGGTAGCTAATTTAGGAACGTATTTTTTCTTTTGTTCTTCAGTACCATAAAGAGTAATTGGCATAGTTCCAATTCCTGTATGAGCACCAAAAGCAGTTGAGAAAGATCCTGTTGCTCCAGAAATGTAATCGCAAACTAACATCGTAGATACGAATCCCATTCCTAATCCGCCGTATTCCTCAGGAACTGCAACTCCAAGAAGTCCAAGTTCACCCGCTTTACGCATAGAAGCTTCTGTATAAGCGTAATCTTTCTTCTCGAAACGATCTTTATGTGCCCATAATTCTTTGTCGACGAACTCTTTTACAGAGTCACGCATCATTAACTGCTCTTCCGAAAAATCTTCTGGTGTAAAGATATCTTCGCACTTTGTTTCTTTAACTAAAAACTGACCACCACGGGTTACGTTTTTTTCGATTGTATCTGCCATTGCTTTTGTTTTTTGTATGTTTTTAAATTAAGATGCAAGAGTCAAGAAGAAAGATTGTTGTCTAACTTGTTGATGAAGCCTGTGGTCATCTTTTGAAATTCAATTATTTTGTTTTCTAATTTTTCTGTTTTTTCTTTTGTTAGATAGTCATTTTGACAAGCTATTAACAATTGTGTTTGCAATTCAAATGACGAACCTAAACTGATATTCAAATAGTGTTGAAAATGTTTATTTCCTCTGTTTGATCCTTCAGCAATATTTGAAGGCATTGAAACAGAACATCGATTCATTTGATTTACCAAACTATAAATTTCTGATTTTGGAAAAGTGGCGGTTAGTCTATAGATATCATTTGTAATTTCCATAGCTAAAATCCAAATTTTCAAATTCTTAAAATTGTGTCTCATGTTTTTTGAGGCAAGATAAGAAATAAAAATTTAAAGTAAGTTTTTTACTACTTTTTAAGGTTTTGTTTCCAGAATCTATACTTCATTCCAAAATTAAGTCTTGCTTCTTGCTTCTTTCCTCTATTTTCTCTCCTAAAGAACCTCATAAATCCCCGCAGAACCCTGACCAGTTCCCACACACATAGAAACGATTCCGTATTTACTGCCTCGGCGTTTCATTTCGTCGAATAACTGAACAGAAAGTTTAGCTCCGGTACATCCCAGAGGGTGACCTAAAGCGATAGCTCCACCGTTTACGTTTACGATATCAGGATTTAAACCTAATTCACGAATTACAGCTAATGATTGAGAAGCAAATGCCTCGTTTAATTCCACCAAGTCAATATCTTTCAATTCAAGACCCGCTTGTTTCAATGCTTTCGGAATTGCTTTTACAGGACCGATACCCATGATTCTTGGCTCAACACCAGAAGAAGCAAAGTTTACCAATCTTGCAATTGGTTCAAGATTTAATTCTTTCACCATATCCTCGCTCATGATTAAAACAAAAGCAGCACCATCACTCATTTGAGAAGAGTTACCTGCAGTTACACTTCCGTCAGCAGCAAAAACAGGTCTTAATCCTGACAATGCGGCAACAGATGTTCCAGCACGTGGCCCTTCGTCTTGTTTTACAACGTATGATTTAGTTTCTTTTTTACCGTTTTCATTGACGAAAGTCTGCTCAACAGTAATCGGAACGATTTGTTTGTCGAATTTACCTTCAGCTTGTGCTTTCAAGGCTTTCATATGAGAGTTGTAAGCAAACTCATCCTGATCTTCTCTTGAGATTTTATATTGGTTGGCAACCGCTTCAGCGGTCAAACCCATTCCCCAGTAATAATCTTCGTGACCTGCAGCTGCAACTTTATAATCCGGAGTTGGTTTGTAACCTCCCATCGGAATAAAACTCATACTTTCGGCACCACCGGCGATAATACAATCCGCCATTCCAGATTGGATTTTAGCAGTCGCCATCCCGATAGTTTCAAGTCCAGATGCGCAATAACGGTTTACGGTTACACCCGGAACATCTTCAACTTTTAATCCCATAAGAGAGATTAAACGTCCAACGTTCAGACCTTGTTCTGCTTCCGGCATGGCATTTCCTACCATAACGTCATCGATACGTTTTTTGTCAAAATCAGGCAGTTCATCCATCATAAACTGAATGGTTTCTGCAGCTAATTCATCAGGTCTTTTAAATCTAAAAACTCCTTTTGGTGCTTTTCCTACCGCAGTACGGTAAGCTTTTACTATATATGCTGTTTTCATTTGTTTTGTTTTTTTAAGATTTATTAGAAGATCGAGGAGAGGCAAGAGGCAAGAAACAAGACAAAACTTAATTTTGAAATCTTGCTTCTTGCATCTTTCTTCTTTTCACTTCTTCATTCTATTTTCTAATTACGAAGTGGTTTCCCTTTAGTTAACATATATTGGATTCTCTCTAAAGTCTTGCGTTCTGTACATAAACTCAAGAAAGCTTCACGTTCGATATCTAATAAATATTGTTCAGATACTAAAGTCGCTTCAGATAAATCACCACCAGCCATTACGTAAGCCAGTTTGTTAGCGATTTTTTTATCGTGTTCAGAAATGTATTTTCCAGCTTCCATTTGATCTGTTCCAACTAAGAACATTCCAAGAGCTTGCTTTCCTAATACTTTCACATCAGTTCTTCTTATCGGTTGAGTATAACCAGCTTCTGCCATTAACAACGCATGTTTTTTAGCTTCAGCGATCTGACGATCTTTATTTACAACTACAATATCTTTACCATGTTGAAGAAGTCCATTATCAAAAGCTTCGTAAGCCGAAGTCGATACTTTAGCCATAGCAATAGTCAAGAAATACTCTTGAAGAACATTTAATTCCACATCGTTTTTATGGAATAAATCAGATGCTCTCAAAGCCATTTCTTTAGATCCACCACCACCAGGAAGTACACCAACACCAAATTCAACTAATCCCATGTAAGTTTCTGCAGCAGCAACCACTTTATCAGCGTGTAAGCTCATTTCGCATCCACCTCCAAAAGTCATTCCGTGAGGGGCAACAACAACTGGGATAGAAGAGTAACGAACGCGCATCATAGTGTCCTGGAACATTTTGATAGCCATGTTCAACTCGTCATATTCCTGCTCAACTGCCATCATGAAAATCATTCCGATATTAGCTCCAACAGAGAAATTCGCTGCCTGGTTTCCAATGACTAAACCTTGATATTCTTTTTCAGATAAGTCAATTGCTTTATTGATAGCCTGAAGTACATCGCCACCAATCGTATTCATTTTAGATTGGAATTCTAAGTTCAAAATTCCATCTCCTAAATCCTGAATGATTGCACCACTATTGCTCCAAACTTTTTTGCTTTCGCGAATGTTGTTCAGAATAATGAATGAATCTTGTCCAGGAACTTTTACTTGAGATTTTGTTGGAATGTTATAGAAATAAGTAGCTCCTTCTTTAACAGAATAGAAACTCTCACTTCCGGAAGCCAACATTTCGTTAACCCATGCAGCAGGCTCAAGACCTTCTGCTTTCATGATTTCGATTCCGTTGGCAACACCAATCGCGTCCCAGATTTCGAAAGGACCATTTTCCCATCCGAAACCGGCTTTCATCGCATCATCAATTTTATATAATTCGTCTGAGATTTCAGGAATTCTGTTTGACACATAAGCAAACATTCCGGCGAAACTCTTACGGTAGAATTCTCCTGCTTTATCTTTTCCTTTCACAAGAACTTTAAAACGATTGATAGGTTTATCGATAGTTTTTGTTAGTTCAAGTGTAGCAAAATTTGCTTTTTTAGCAGCACGATATTCTAATGTATCTAAGTCAAGAGTAAGAATATCTTTGTCTACTTTTTTGTAGAAACCTTGTCCGGTTTTGCTTCCTAACCAATTATTTTCCATCATTTTGGTGATGAAATCAGGAAGTTTAAACAATTCGTGTTGTTCATCCGTTGGGCAGTTTTCATAAATACCATTGGCAACGTGTACCAAAGTATCCAAACCAACAACGTCAACAGTACGGAAAGTAGCCGATTTTGGACGACCAATTACCGGACCAGTCAATTTATCAACTTCTTCAATCGTTAATCCCATTTCTTTTACCAAATGGAATAAACTCTGAATACCGTAAATACCAATTCTGTTTCCAATAAACGCCGGAGTATCTTTGGCAACAACCGAAGTTTTTCCTAAAAATTTAGAACCGTATTCGTTTAAGAAATCCAATACTTCAGTTGCCGTTTTTGGACCAGGAATAATTTCAAATAATTTTAAGTAACGCGCAGGGTTAAAAAAGTGAGTTCCGCAGAAGTGTTGTTGAAAATCTTCGCTTCTACCTTCGCTCATAAAATGAATTGGAATACCAGAAGTGTTAGAAGTAACCAAAGTTCCCGGTTTACGGAATTTCTCGATTTGTTCAAAAACCAGTTTTTTAATGTCAAGACGTTCTACAACAACTTCAATAATCCAGTCAACATTAGCAATTTTTGCCATATCATCAGTCGTATTTCCAGTCGTAATTCTGTTTGCGAATTTTTGACTGTAAATAGGAGATGGTTTCGATTTTAATGAATTCGCCAAGTGCTCATTTACTACACGGTTGCGAACAACTTTACTTTCAAGCGTTAATCCTTTTTTAGTTTCAGCTTCTGTCAACTCGCGTGGTACAATGTCAAGCAATAAAACTTCAACACCAATATTGGCAAAATGACAAGCTATTCCTGAACCCATAATTCCGGATCCAATTACAGCAACTTTTTTAATTGTGCGTTTCATATTTGTTAATGTTTGTTTTTATTTGAATTTGAAACTCCTTAATAAATAAGGTTATTCATTTCCTGTTTTTTCTGTTTGATTAAATATGTTTTTATCGTGAATAAGTTCATTTATGATTTCCGAAACCTCGATAAAATGTTTCATTTTTTCATCCGAAACATGTTTTCTAACCGTCTCATTAAATTTCAAAACTGTATTCTTAGATAATTCTCTTTTTTCTTTTCCAAATTCCGTCAGGTAGATTAAGACACCGCGACCATCACTTGGGTTTTTTTTGCGAACAATCAAACCTTTGTCTTCCATTGATTTCAAGGTTCTTGTAAGACTTGTAGCTTCCATACCCATTCTTGGGCCTAAAGCCGTCGATGGAGTCCCATCTTCCTTATCAATACTCAAAAGTGCAAATCCCGTCGCCATTGTAGCATCGTATTTAGCAGCTTCCTCGTTATACATTCTTGATACGGCTTGCCATGTAGCTCTCAAAATATAATCTATTGTTTTGTCTTTCATATGTAACTATATCGATTTCAAATATAATCAAAAAATACTATGCATGCATATTATTTTATCATAAATTTTTGGTTATTTAAAAAATTCCTCTGAATTATAGGGGTTTACGGTTAATTTTTAATTGAAATATACTATTCTTTTTTTTGATTTTAACAAATTTTAAGACTTAAAAAAAGTTTTACGTATCTAAAACGGACTAAAATTCTTCTTTATGTAAAAAAAGATATAATAAAGTGCGAATAAACTTTAGTCTTCATATCGTGTAATCGCTTTCTGAAGGATTTTTTTCATCCGATTCCGAAGATTTTCAGGACGCAAAACCTCAATTCCGTCACCAAAACCCAATAAAATACGTTCCATTTCATAATTAGGAGAAATCATTAGATGAATAATAACACTATTGTCTTCATTTTCCTGAATTAATCTTTGGGTATGATGCAACGGTTTTGTCAAAACATAAGGTGCATTTGTGGCATCAATCCAAAGTTCAATTCTTCTGGGTTTCAAACCCGAATTTACTGTTACGCCAATAATATTCTCGTAATAGACTTCAGCATCAAAATCCTCCTCTATATAAGGAAGGTTAAAATCGTAATCGATCGCAATAATTCTGTCCAGCGCCAAATTCGTAATGGGTTGAGAACCCTTAGTTTTTCCAATCAAAAACCAACGATTATTGAATTCCTTCAAAATAAAGGGATGAAAATGAAATTTACTTTCCTCCTTCGATTTAAATGATTTATAAGTAATCACAAGAACAACCTTCTTGATAATCGCCTGATAAATCTCGTCCAGATAATGCAAACCCTTTAAACCCTCGTTTTTGTCCAGATAAATAACAGGCTTCGTATGCGATTTCTCCGAATAGATTTTATCCTCCAAACGCTGCAAAATATCCGATACATCATTAAACAGCGAAAAATCCTTAAACTGCTTCAGCATCGAAACCGTTTCCGTCAAAACATTCATATCCGTTTCCGTCAGCGGAATATCCGTAATCGTAAACTCGTCGTCCTCATATTTATAGAACTTCTTGTCATAAACGACAATTGGCGCATTATAACCCAGTTTTTCACTTCGCATCAGCTGAATATCCATTTGGATTGTCCGTTTGCTAATTGGATTTTCCCGACCTTCATATTCAAACAAAGCTTCAGAACAATATTCGATCAAATCCTCCAAAGTCCATTGCCGATATTTATTTTGTAGACATTTGTCTATCGTTTTGTACCGTATTAAGGCATTCTTGTTTTGAGACATATTATTTTGTTTTGCCGCAAAGGCGCAAAGGCACTAAGTTTTTTTGTTTCTCGCAGATTTAGCAGATCGAGCAGATTTTTTTAATCATTTTTTATACTTTATCCCGATAGCTATCGGGAGTGGCTTTAAAAATAAAACTTTGCTACTTTGCTACTTTGCGCGATTATTTTTTTGCTTAACAATTATATTACCAGCATGTTTTGGGTGTGTCCCTCCGGGTCGGGCTTTCGGCTTTATCTTTTGTTCCGTTCCACTTCACAAAAGGATATCGCCTCTATCCCTCACGTAATTATGATAACAACAAAATCTCGTTTATACATTGTTATAATCTGGGTTTTTCAATTCCCAATTCTAGATTCCAATTTTCCGCCATCATTTTCCGTAGAGACGCACAGCAGTGCGTCTAACACATCGTAACCACAATTTATTCAGATCGCGAAAGACGCACTGCTGTGTTCCTCTACAGAAATTCGTTGTAAATAAATCACGAAAATTTTTACGTCAAGAATAAAACCTCCCGTTCAATATTCGTCCTTGCTTTCTTTTCATACAATTTCCTGAATACATCTGTTTGAAAAATAGAATCATATTCCAGAAAATGTTTCAAAGCCTTTGCGCGTCCCGGTTTATAAAGAAAATCAGGATAAATGCGATATTCCTTTCGAATCTGTTCAAAATAAATTTGATATTCAGACCAACCTCGGGCAAGAATTTTCAAATCAAAATCAATTAACCAATTAATATCTTCAACCTCATTATGTTGGTGCAATTGCGTCGCACAAATCATATCAAATACCAATTTCTGATTTATATTAGAACTTTTCGGCAGAATTTTAACTGCAAACTCAGCACTTTTGAGCTCGTTATCTTTTTTACTGCTTACATAGATATAGTCATGATAAAAGATCGAATACAAAACCTCATTTGGGAATTGAAGTTTGTCAAAATACATTTCAAAACATTCAATCATATCGTTAATATGCGTCAGATTGTGATAATATCTTGATTTCTTGGAATATGCCTTTTCTAAATCAAACCAATTTTTTTCAATTGCTTTTTCGTCAAAGCCAATATTTGCAAGCAATTCGGCATATTTTTCCTTTAAATTCATGTAGTTTTTATTTAAATCTTAATGTAAAGCTCCATAGGAGCGTAATATTTATAGCCGTAATATTTATAGCAATTTATTAGAAGGGATCAAAAGCTCCAGCGGAGCGACATTTCGGCTTTTATGTTTAATCAATAAAATATGTCACCCCGCTGGGGTTCTTGAAATGTTTTTGGAAAAATAGCTATAAATATGTCGTCCCTCTGGGACTTTATGGTTTTTGTCAAATCTTAAAAATAGCTATAAATATGTCGTCCCTCTGGGACTTTCGTGATTTTATCAAATCTCAATAATAGCTATAAATATGTTGTCCCTCTGGGACTTTATTGTTTTTGTCAAATCTAAAAAAATCTATAAATATGCCATCCCTATGGGACTTAGGCGATTTTTGTCACCTAAATATCTACTCAAATATAGAATTCTTTTTTTACTGCGCAAAATAATTGCGTAGTGGTTCTGAAATCTTTGTAATGTCAAAACGAAAGGCCTTGTAGCTTAAAAGGAAAAGCCTACAGAAAAATTACTGACTGTAGAGTTTGCGGATATTCCGGTTAGACCCGAGCGGACTAATGGGTAGAATTTACAGAAGCACCGAAATCGTTAGGGAAAGTAGGGAAGCGTATTTAGAGCCGCAATGCCCGAAAGGGAATATGAGTTCGAATCTCATCAGGGTCACAAAAATAAAAGATTTTTTTACTGCGCAAAATAAGTGCGTAGTACAATCGAAATCTTTGTAACATCAAAAAGAAACAACAAGAGATTGTTTAATTTTTAAAAACGAGAAATTATGAAATTCAATTTTTTAGCAAAAGAAAAAAACACCGTAGTTAATTACGAAAATGCTGTAGCTTTTCCGTTAACGCCAGATTATGAATTGTATGCAGCGGTTGTGACAACAAGTTTAAATGCTTCATTTTATGAAAAAGATACAACTCGTTTAGAAAGAATTAAAGATTTAATCCAAAAGAGTAATCCGGTATTTGTAGCAAAATTGGCGGTTTATGCCCGAAACGAAATGCACATGCGTTCCGTTCCATTAGTTTTAATCGTAGAATTAGCAAAAATATATTCCGGTGATTCGTTAATCAGTAAAATGATTACGCAAGTTATACAACGTGCCGACGAAATAACCGAATTATTGGCGTATTACCAAATGGCAAACGAACGAAACGGCGTGAAAAAACTAAACCGTTTATCGAAACAAATCCAAAAAGGTTTAGCAAATTCATTCAATAAATTTGATGAATACCAATTTGCAAAATACAATCGTGATGGTGCGGTAAAATTAAAAGATGCCTTGTTTTTGGTACATCTAAAAGCAAAAGACGAAGCACAACAAGTATTATTCAACAAAATAGTAAACGATGCTTTGCAAACGCCTTATACCTGGGAAACCGAATTATCGAAAGTAGGTCAGTTAAAATATTATAACGAAGCCGAAAAGCAAAAAGCATTCACCCAAAAATGGGAAGAATTGATCGATAGCAACAAAATAGGTTATATGGCATTGTTGCGTAATTTGCGAAATATAGTCGAAGCCAATGTTTCGCGATATCATATCTCAAAAGTTTGTGATTATCTTTCTAATGAAAAAGCGGTTGCAAACTCGAAACAATTACCATTCCGATTTTTAGCTGCATATCGTGAGTTAAAAGAGTTGAATTCTAAATACGTACCAATGATTTTGGATGCTTTAGAAGAGGCTGTTATGGCGAGCGCACAAAACATAAAAGGTTTTGATGTCAGTACATCAGTTGTAATAGCTTGTGATGTTTCTGGTTCGATGCAAAAAAACATCTCGCCAAAAAGTAAAATAATGCTTTACGATATTGGTTTGATGTTGGGTATGTTGCTGCAAAGCCGTTGCAAAGATGTGGTAAGTGGTATGTTTGGTGATCGATGGAAAATTATCAATATGCCAAAACGAGCGATATTGTCCAACGTAAACGAATATTACAAGCGAGAAGGTGAAGTAGGTTACTCGACAAATGGTTATTTGGTTTTGGAAGATTTGATAAAACGAAATGAAATCGTTGATAAAGTAATGCTATTTACCGATGTTCAAATGTGGAATAGTAATATGACGAAAGATTCATTTGCGTATTCATGGAACCGATACAAAGCGATCGCTCCAAATGCAAAATTGTATTTGTTTGACTTGGCAGGTTACGGTCAGACACCAATAAATGTCGAGAAAAACGATGTGTATTTAATAGCCGGTTGGTCAGATAAAGTGTTTGATGTATTGAATGCTTTAGACGATAAAAATAGCGCGTTGAATTACATTAACCGTATAGAATTGTAGAAAAATATCTGCTGCGCAAAATAATTGCGCAGTAGTATTTGAATCTTTGCAATAGAAATGTTCATTGAAAAATAATAAAAAACAAGTGTCGTAAAAAAGAGCTCCTTCGTGTCGTGGGTTCAATCCCCATCAATTTTATTGTTATATATAGAAATGTAGCTCAGTGGTTAGAGCAGAAATATCTTTTTGAATGTAGCCTTGTTTTAAAATAAAGGTATTGGTTTCGTAGATAAGAGTTACTTCAGGGGAATTGTAGTACAGGTTCGAATCCTGTTCAGTTTAGGCTGATAGTGAAATGGTAACACACAATTATATAGTCTCTTATTGATTATTATCCAATACTTTAAAATAAAAAAGAATGTCGTAAACAAGAGTTACTTCGTCTCAAATTTGGGGAGGAATAGCGAAGTTGTAGAATCAGCAAGGTTATCCAGTTCGACTCTGGCAAGACAAGCCCCGTTTCTCTTATTGTCTTTTACTTCTTTTTAAAATCGAAAAATGTTGTGTGTGAGAAATACTTCGTTCCAAAAAGAATTCTCATCAATTGTTGCTTTTTCAAAATTATAATATGCCGTGTATAAAGTGTTACTTCGCGGCATGATTATATTAGGTTCGAATCCTAAAAGTCGCTAATAGAATATTGCTCTTAAAAAAGAGTGTCGTCAGGAAATGGTTACTTCGATTCCAATGAAAAACAAACCATCCCTAAACATTACCTCTTTTAAAAATTATAAAAGCTGCGCAAAATAACTGCGCAGCTTTTTTTAATATTTGTATCATCAAATTAATACAATCACAAATGAAAAATGCTTTTCCTTATCCGTATTATATTTATGGTTCTGATGATTCTACGGATCAGGATGTTATTATTATAGTTCCAAAAGAAGATATGCCGGAAACACAGGAAGACCGAAAAAACAAGGTTTTTTTTCTTTTGAAAGAATACAATCTGAATTGGAATGCAACATTGGCAGTAATCGAAAACGGGAAAATCTCGGATACAATTTTTACCAAATCCTGGATTGATTCCCTCAATAATGCATTACTTGAAACGTATCCTTTACATCAACAGGAATATGAATTATTAGTCACCAAAAAATAAATCAGAAACAAAACACTGGCTATTTACAAAGCCGTTCGAACCGTTTTGACGATGTTAACGCGAACAGAATATAGAACTCAGATTCGACCAATTTTAAAAGGAATACATGATTTTAATTTGAAATTGGAAGTACTGGACAAAATAGATTTTTTTTCGCTTTCAGAATTTCATCAGAAGAATACGAAAGATGAAGATATTTGGAAAATTATAGCCTTTTATGTCGGACAAAATATCGCACTTATCGAAAACGATATTGAAATATATACCAAGAAGAACTTCGTAAACCATTTCAATGATTTGGATGGATTTATATATAGAAAAACAATTACGGCAGAAGATAAAATGATTTTACAGAAATATATCAAGCATTGGCTGAAACTGCTTCATGATTTTGGAGAATTTAAATCGGCAAATGGTTTTTTGACTTGTAAAGAGGAATGTATTGACATGTTAAATGAGAAATTTTAATTGGTTTAATCGTTGTGTTTGTCATTTCGACCAAAGGGAGAAATCACACAAGAAACTCCGTTCCCGTAATCGCCAATCTTTGTCGAGCTACTTTATGTGATTTCTCGTTCCTCGAAATGACACAAAATGTGCTGACTAATCTTTGTCGAGTCACTTACGAGGATTTCTCGTGCCTCGAAATGGCAAAAATGCGCTGGCCAATTTTATGCATAAACTATTGGCTACACCCCATCTTGTCATTTCGACCAGAGGGAGAAATCACACAAGAAACTCCGTTCCCGTAATCGCCAATCTTTGTCGAGCTACTTTATGTGATTTACTTCGTCTGTTCGCTATCGCTCGGGTCTCGTTCCTCGAAATGACAAATTAGACGAAAATATTATTATGAAAATGATTGCCCTAGCCCCGATAGTCCCGAAGCTTCGGGAGAAAATCCTTTTGTGGCGGTCCCGAGGCTTCGGGAGCCACAAAAGATTGTAACGGATAGCGGGATTAGCTCCTAAAAAAAATTGGTATTATCATAGAAATTGAAATGACACAAAATGTGCTGACTAATCTTTGTCGAGTCACTTACGAGGATTTCTCTCCCGAAGCCTCGGGATCGAGATGACAATATTGCGGTTAAACTTTGTGCCTTAGCGTCTTCGCGCGAAATAATATATATCAAAATAAAACTTACTTTTCAGCTTCTACGCAAGATAACTGCGCAGTAACTTTTGAATCTTTGTTTAAAGATTAGAACTTATGAATACAGCACTTTTAAAAGAGATGATTTCCAAAAATTATGTAAGGGTAAATAAACATCCACAACATGATTTATACATATACAATTATACCCAAAGCGCACAATTTGAGAGAATCTGGAATGATGTAACCTTGGCTTGCAGAGGTTTAATTTTGGACAAAAACGGAAATGTAATCGCAAGACCTTTTCCTAAGTTTTTCAATTTGGGCGAAATCGAAAATCAGGTTCTTCCTAATACAGCTTTTGAAGTTTATGATAAAATGGACGGTTCATTGGGAATTTTATATTGGATAAACGATGTTCCTTTTATCGCAAGCCGAGGTTCTTTTTCGAGCGTTCAGTCGGATAAAGCAAATGAAATGTTACACGGAAAATACAAAACGACATGGGAACTTTTGGATAAAAACAAAACGTATATGTTCGAAATTATTTATCCTGAAAACCGAGTTGTTTTAGATTACGGAGCTTCAGAAGAATTGGTTTTGCTGGCAATTATTGATACACAATCCGGAGAAGAATTTGACCTTGAAGATCTTGGTTTTCCTGTGGTTGAGAAGTATAACGGAATCAAAGATCTTTTGGTTTTAAAAGAAATGGATATTGCGGACAAAGAAGGTTTTATCATTAAATATTCAAACAATTTCAGGGTAAAAATTAAATTTGAAGAGTATCTTCGTTTACACCGAATTATTACTCAGGTTTCTAACTTGAATATCTGGGAATATTTGAAAACCAATCAGCCAATGGAAGAAATTCTGGAACGAGTTCCGGACGAGTTTTTTTATTGGGTAAAAGAAACTAAAAAAGATTTAGAAACGAAATATGCGGTAATAAAAGATCAGGCCGAAAAGGATTTCAAAGTATTTGAAACGGTCAAAGAAACCGCTTTGTATTTCCTGACTTGTCAACATTCGGGCGTATTATTTGCCATGCTGAATAACAAAGATTATTCGGTGATTATATGGAAAATGATTCGGCCAACATTTGAAAAACCGTTTAATAGAGAAGAAGAATAAAATGAGAAAAGTAATTTTAATGAAAGGATTACCGGGAAGTGGGAAATCTACTTTGGCAAAAAAGATAATTGCAGATAATCCTGAAACTTATAAAAGAATCAACAGAGACGATTTACGTGCGATGTTTGACAACGGAAACACGACACAAAGCAATGAGAAATTCGTTAAAAAAGTACGTGATTTATTAATCGTAAAAGCTTTGGAAGAAGGAAAAAGCATTGTGATTGATGATACCAATTTATCGGATACTAATTTTAAACGTGTTTCACAATTGGTTCAGGAATACAACACAAAATTCAATGAAAAGGTAGAAGTTGAGGTTCTGGAAGTCAATACAGATGTTGCGGTTTGTATCGAAAGAGATGCGTTGAGAGAGAAACCTGTTGGAGAAAAAGTGATCAAAAAAATGCACCGACAATTCTTTAAAGGTTCTCCGGAATACTGCGATCAAAACCCTGATTTGCCAAAAGCCATAATTTGCGATCTTGACGGAACACTGGCATTAATGAACGGACGAAATCCTTTTGATGCGAGCAAATGTGACGAAGACGAAATCAATAATCCGGTGGCGAATGTTTTGAGAAATTACAAGAAATTGGGTTATGAAATATTACTGGTTTCAGGAAGAGAAGACCGGTACAAAGAACCAACGTTGCGTTTTCTTGAAAAACATGAAATCGAATACGATGCCTTAATCATGAGAAAAACCAAAGACAGCCGAAAAGATTCCGTCATAAAAACCGAAATCTACAACGAATCCATCAAAGATAAATACTTTGTAGAATTTGTCTTAGACGACAGAAATCAAGTAGTTGATACTTGGAGAAATGATTTGAAATTACCTTGCTTCCAGGTTTACTATGGAGATTTCTAGAAGAGGTTCAAAGGTGCAGAGGGACAAAGATGAAAACGATGCAAGAAACAAGAAGCAAGATGAAGAGTGTTTATGAAAGAAGTTAGGTTGAAAAGGATGGGAATAAAGAAGCAAGATGAAATAAACTAGGTTTTAAGATTAAGTCTTGCCTCTTGCATCTTTCTTCTACCAAATCTTAAAAAATAAAAAAAATGAATACATACATAGATATGGGAATTAATTTAACCAATAAACAATTCCAAAACGACATAGACGATGTCGTACAAAACGCATTAGATGCCGATGTATCGCAAATGATACTAACCGGAACAAGCGTAAGAAACAGTGAAGAATCTTCGCGAATAGCAAAAGAATATCCCGGAATATTATACGCAACAGCAGGAATTCATCCGCATGATGCGAAGAGTTTTGATGCGCAGAGTATTCCGAAACTGAGAAATTTATTAAAACAGAAACAAGTAGTTTCAGTAGGCGAGTGCGGACTCGATTTTGATCGGGACTTTTCGCCCAGAAATATTCAGGAAACCTGTTACAAAGCCCAATTAGAATTGGCAATCGAAGTTCAGAAACCTTTGTTTTTGCACGAAAGAGCCGCTTTTACAAAGTTTATGGACATTACAAAAGACTATTTGCCACAATTGCCAAAAGCCGTTGTGCATTGTTTTACAGGAAATTTACAAGAAGCCAAAACTTATCTTGATAACGGATTTTATCTTGGTTTTACAGGAGCAATATCCGACAGCAAACGTTTTGAGCATTTAAAAGAAGTGATACAATACATTCCGCTTGACCGAATGATGATCGAAACCGATGCACCTTTTATGCTCCCAAAAAATGTTCCGAACAGTCTTTTAAAGAAATACCACGAACGCCGTTGCGAACCTGCTTTTCTGCCTTTTGTTGCAGCAACAATTGCACAGTTCAAAGGAGTTTCAGGAATTAAAGTTGCGGAAGAAACAACGAAGAATGCGAAAAACTTTTTTAATATCTAGGTTCAAAGTGGCAAAGGTTCAAAGGTTCAAAGGTTCAAAGTGGCAAAGGTGCAGAGGAACAAAGGATAAAAACAAAAAAACTTTGCGACTCCGCGTCTTTGCGAGATTAAAACCATACCAAGAGAATAAAAAAACTTTGCGTCTTGGTGCCTTCGTGGCAAAAAAAAACTTTGCGACTCCGCGTCTTTGCGAGATTAAAACCAGACCAAGAGAATAAAAAAAAACTTTGTGTCTTAGCGCCTTCGTGGCAAAAAAAAAACTTTGCGACTCTGCGTCTTTGCGCGATTAAAACCACACCAAGAGAATAAAAAACTTTGTGTCTTACCGCCTTAGTGGCAAAAAAAACTTTGCGTCTTAGCGCCTTCGTGGCAAAAAAACAAACAGATTTATATCAGGATAGAACGGGAGATATAAATATTTATTTAATTTGCCTAAAAAAATAATAATGAAATTCGTACTGCACAGAACCATAATCATAAAGTCACTTATTGCTGCATTGGCTGTATTAGGAATTAAAAATTTTGTATTCAAAAACCTTTCTTTCTACGGACAGGATTTTCATGATTTGATTGAATTATCAGATATTACGATTATTTTCACCGGAGCATTTTTTGTATTTGGATTATTATTGGCAGCAACGATGACCGATTTTAAAGAAAGTGAAAAAATCCCGGGAGAAGTTGCTTCAAATTTGGAAGCGATCAAAGATTGGATTTATCTCGCTTTTAGAGCGCCAAGAACAGGAACTTCAGATTTGTGTATGGAAGAATTAAACAGCACTTTTTTGCGCGAAGAAATGATTTCCATTACTAATGGCATTATTGATTGGATCTATTCCAGCGGAAAAGATTCTACCGTTATCTTTCCCTTAATTCGGAAATCAAACGAAATTGCCTATTATTTTGCCGAAAGAGGCGTCGACAAAGAAGCCATAAAAGGCATACAGGAAAATACGAATGCGATGCGAAAACAGCTTACGCGTGCCTATACGATTTCGCGAAACAACTTCATCAAACCCGCATATATTCTGCTTCAAAGTATTTTGTTTATTGTCATGTCATTTTTATTGATTAGCAAATTCAAAAGCCCTTCGGCAGATTATTTGGTAACTTCTGCGATCACCTTTATATTTTGCTATTTGTATTTATTAATCAGCGGATTAGACGATCCTTTTGATATTCATAACGGAGATACCAATGTCGATTTGAAACCTATAGACCGATTCAAACAACGACTGATTTCAGATTTTTTAGTTTCAAAACCGAATTAAATATTCAGAAAACTAGAATCGAAAAGCCAATAAACAATGAATGCAACTCAATTTTATAACGAAATAAAAGCAACAATTCCAGACTTAAATAAAGAATGGAAAGAGAAATATGCTTTGTTTTTAACCGATGAAAATTTATATGATTTCTCGGAAAAGCTGTTTCATTTTTATCAAAATCAAAAGTCTGAAATTTCAGGATTACCTTCTTTTAAAGAAGAGATTTTAATTTCGAAAAAAGATTTTCTGCCTTATTTTAAAAGTGTTTTTGAAGCTTTCGAAAGCAATTCAGATCAATTGAAATTGGAAATTATTAATATGTTCGAAAAGACGCCATTCGGAATTATTTTGCTTATTTTGGGACAGCGATTGACTCCGGCAAGTGTGCGTGATGAAACGGCAATTCCGCCTGCAAAAGAAATTCTTTTAGAGAGTTGTTTTCAGCCTTTTAATAGCGAAACCACTATTGTGGCGAGAGCTTGGGAAAAACATGTTGGCAGAAAAAAAGACAGTATTTTTGGCGAAATAAAAGGAAATACCCAACAAAAACAGGAAACGGTAGAGAAATTAATTGACTATATTATCCTAAATAAAACATGGTGGAATGTATTTCATCATTATAAACATGAGATTGTTTACGAAATCAGAGTACCAAACGGACAAGGAATGAGATGGTCTGGTGATGGAAAGAAATTCATTGGGTTTTTAGAACATTTTTTAGAAGAATAAAATGAAAGAAGATATAAAACATACTTTTAGTGACGAAGAATGGCAAAGTTGTATAAAAGTCCTGAACGCATTAAAAGAAAATCCATTTGAAAATCCCGACAATAATTTGTTTGCCGGTTTGATTACCAAAATTCACAAGAACGCAAAAAAGAATATCCGTAATGTAAGTTATACGTCAAAAAAGCAGGAAGATCTTCAAACAAGTCTCAATGCCGAATTAGTCTCAAATGCTTTAAACGGAACGACTTTGTTTTCGGAAAAAGAGAATCCTGACGAACAGCAATTTACCGAATTAAATTTGCCCAAAAACTGTTATTGCTGCAATCAATCGTATAAATTGGCGCATAGTTTCTACACCAGACTTTGTCCGGATTGTGCCGAAGAAAATTATGCAAAACGTTTTCAGAATCTGGATTTAAAAGGCCGAAACGTTATTTTAACCGGAGGCCGTGTAAAAGTTGGTTTTGCAACCGCGCTGAGATTATTGCGAAATAATGCAAATGTGGTACTTACAACCCGTTTTCCTGCGCTGGCTTTGGAGCAATTCATGCAGGAAAGTGATTTTGAAAATTGGAAAGAAAATCTAATTGTTTACGGTTTAGATCTTAGAAATTTAAATGCCATTACGGAGTTTATTTCTTTTTTTAAATCGAAGTTCCAAAGCCTGGATATTTTGATCAACAATGCCGCACAAACCATAAAATATACTGATGAATATTATCAGCCTTTGATTAAAAAGGAAGAAAATTTATTGATCAGTTTTCAAGCCAATAGCAATTTAATTGCCAATCAAACCGCAGTTACAAAAGAAGTAAAAGCATTAGAATACAGTTCTGGAGAAAAAACCGAAGTACAGCTTACCCGTTTTGGACAACCGGTTGATAATCGCGAAAAGACAAGTTGGAATTCGACTCTGGAAGAAATCAGTATGTATGAATTGGTTGAGGTGAATTTAATCAATCAAATTGCGCCTTATTTTTTAATAAAAGAGTTGAAACCATTGTTTCTGAATTCCGGTTTTGAGGAACGTTTTATTGTAAATGTAACTTCGTCTGAAGGGATTTTTAGTTATACCAATAAAACCGTTTTTCATCCGCATACCAATATGACAAAGGCGGCTTTGAATATGATGACGCTGACTTCGGCACGAGAATTTGCTGTTGATTCTATTTTTATGACAAGCGTAGATGTAGGCTGGATTTCGACGGGCGCAAAAGAAAGTCTGCGAAAAAAACAATTCGAAGAAGGATATATTCCGCCGCTGGATTCTGTTGATGGCGCCAGTAGAATTTTTGATCCAATAGTTCAAGGAATCAACGGAAAAAGTATATTTGGGGTCTTATTGAAAAATTATAAAGTTTCTCAATGGTAAAAAAGGGAGAAGTAGTTTAATTGGAAAAATAATTGTAAACACCGCAGTAGTTTTGGGTTCGAGTCCCAACTATCCCACGAAGGGCGTTAGCTCAATTGGAAGAGCAGCAGTTTGCTAAACTGACGGATGCAGGTTCGAGTCCTTGCACGCCTTTATTTTTTTTAGGTTTAAAGGTTCTTCAAAGGAATAAAGGTTTTTCAAAGGAACAAAGGGACAAAGGGACAAAGGTTCAAAGCTGAGAAAGAAAGTAAAAAAAACTTTGTGTCTTCGCGTCTTTGCGGCAAATTCATATAAAGGTGTTAGCTCAATTGGAAGAGCGTTCCCCACCACGGGGGAAGGATGCAGGTTCGAGTCCAGGCGCACTTTTATTTATTTTAGATTTTAAGGAACAAAGTAGCAAAGGAATAAAGGTTCAAAGCTGAGGAAAAAAGTAAAAAAAACTTTGTGCCTTAGTGTCTTTGCGGCAAATTCATATAAAGGTGTTAGCTCAATTGGAAGAGCGTTTGCTCGGCAGGCAAGAGGTTGCGGGTTCGAATCCTTGCGCACCTTTATTTTTTTAGGTGAAAAATCCATATAAAATTTTGTGAGATTGGCTTTTAAATTCAGGTGTTTTTACTGGGTTTAAAGGCTTATTGTTTATTTATATTTGAAGAATTTATTAATAAGAAAAAGTATTATAAAAAACAACTTATAATTGAATTATACTAGTATTTACGGATAACCATAAAATTACTGGCAATATTATAATTAGATTTGATAAAATATTTTGATTAACCAAAATGTATTGATATGAGTAAACCTAAGGAAATTGTGGTTTTAGAAAAATATTATAATATTGTAATTTCTGAATATTCTAATTCAAGTTTGAATAATAAAAATTACTTTTTACTTGATGAAAATAGCAATATTGTTTCCCTAAGTTTAATTCATAACAAAATTTCTAATATATCTTTTTTAAAGAATTTTCCTTTTTTAAAATCGCTAAATTTAAGTTATAATCAAATTTTAGATATTTCAGGAATTGAAAATTTACAAGGATTAGAAAGTATTAATTTAAGTGGTAATCAAATTTCTGACATTTATTGTTTGGGAAGATTAACAAATTTAAAAACCTTAATATTAAATGGCAATTCTATCTATGATGCTTCTTCTCTAGCTAATTTAATATCATTAAATAATTTAAATTTAAGTGAAAATCAAATTTCAGAAATCGAGTTTCTTTGTGAATTAACAGAGTTGATAGATCTAAATTTAAATTACAATATAATTTACAATCTTTCTTTTTTAGATAATTTAATGAGATTGAAATCTTTACATCTAAATAATAACCATATATCTAATATTGTGGCACTTGAAGATTTAAAAGAATTAAATTTTTTAGATCTATCAAATAATGAGATTACTGATATTTCTCATTTAGAAGGACTAAAAGAATTAACAAGTTTACATTTAAGTAAGAACGAAATTTCTAATA
Organism: Flavobacterium pectinovorum; assembly: GCF_006438875.1. Lineage (GTDB taxonomy): Bacteria > Bacteroidota > Bacteroidia > Flavobacteriales > Flavobacteriaceae > Flavobacterium > Flavobacterium pectinovorum_A. The sequence continues at coordinate 40,851 of NZ_RCZH01000023.1, read as the reverse complement.
TGTCTTCTTTCCAAAATTTATTAAAATTAAAATATTTATTTTTGCAAGGTAATCGAATTTCGGATATATCACATCTTGAAAATTTGATCGATTTAGAACATTTACAATTAGATAATAATAATATAGAAGACATTTCTCCTCTAAAAAATCTACAAAAAATATCTAATTTAGATTTAAGTAATAACAAAATTTCGGAAATCTTAGCATTAGAAAATCTTATAAATCTTAAAGATTTGAGTTTGTCCAGAAATGTAAACATTTCTGATATTACAATTCTTAAAGGGTTAAAAGAAATTATTTTTTTAGATTTGAGCAATAACAAAAACGTATCTGATTTTTCTATTATTAAAAATTTAAAAAAAATTAATAGATTGTTCTTAAGTAATGTTATAATTTCAGATTATTCTTTTCTTGAAAAACTAAACATCAGAACTTTATTTTTGGGTAGTAATAATATTGTAGAGATTTCATTTTTAAAAAAAATAAAATCTATTACTACTCTATATTTGAATTATAATAAAATTTCAAATATAGACGTCATAAAAGATCTAATTGAAATCAGTTCGTTATATTTAAGTGGCAATAATGTTAAGGATATTTCGGTACTTAAAGAGCTTACCTCTTTGAAAATTTTAGAATTAGAAAGTAATCAAATTTCAGAAATTGAGCAGTTCGAGTTTATTTATAATTTACCGTCATTAAATATAAAAGCTTCTTATAATCCTTGTTTCAAGATTAACGAAATACTGTTAGAAGAAAAAAGTAATCATTATGATACAATTTTAAATGCTTTAAAAAAAATTAATGAATCTAAAAAAATGTATAGGTTACCTGCCAAGGTTTTATTTTTAGGTAATACTGAAAGTGGAAAATCTACCTTATTAGATTATATTCTACAAACTAAAGTTCCTAGAGTAATAGGGAATTCTTTTCTTAGTACGCACATTGTTCAAATTGAAACATTGCCAAAAAAGTTAAGAAAAAATGCAATTCCAGAAGCAGTTTTTTATGATTTTGGAGGACAAGATTATTATCATGGTTTATATAAAGCTTTTTTAAGTAATGACTCAATTAATATTCTGTTATGGAATAAAGATTATGATAAAAATCAAATAAGAAGAGATAGAAATAAGCAATTAACGCGGGATTATAATCGCGATTATTGGCTGAATCAGTTGAAATTTCAATATGATAAAGGAAAAAATATTTTGAGTTTATCAGAATCTGAAAAAGCAGAACCAATTTTATTAGTTCAAACTCATGCCGATATAGAAAATCATAGTAGAGAGGCTTATAAAGGTGATTGCGAAAATTTCAATATCAAAAATGAGTTTTTTATTTCGCTTAATCAGGATTCTATAAATGAATCTGTAACTCAAATGATAAGTTTGAATTATTTGGAAGAAACTTTAAAAGAACTAATTAACCAAAAACAAATTGAAAAAAGGGAGCCAATCTGGTTTAAGGAGTTTTTAAATTATATTTTAAGGACAAGTACACAAAATTATATTTTATTGTCTGAATTGGCAAATGAATATAAAAGGGACAGCGATAAAGATAATTTGTTATTGCCAGAAGTTCTAAGGGAATTGGCTCAAACGGGTTTAGTTCTATATTATAAAGATGATATTGATTTGAAGGATATTGTTTGGCTTGATCCTTCAAAAACAATTCAATACATTCACGATAGTATATTGTCTAAAAGTAATATTATAGAAAAGAAAGGTATCGTTGAAAGAAGTGTTTTAGATGGATTTGCTGATCAAAAAATAGTAAAGTTGTTACTAAACCAGAAAGTTATATTTTTTGATGAATTTGATGATCAGTATATTATACCAGGTTATTTATGTTTGACAGAAGAAGATGATAGAATATATGAGCTTCTGACTTTTGATTTTATTGAGCCAAATTTTATTATGAAATTTGAATATTTTATTCCATTTGGATTAATTAATCAGTTAATATGTCATTATGGAAAAAATAAGCATAAAAAATATTATTGGAGAGACCAATTACTATTTACCAAAGGAAATTCAAAAATATTAATTAAGTTAGATTTCACGAATTTAGAAATTTTAGTATCTATAAAATCTAAAGATAGTAACAGTAAAATGGAGAAAATACAACAAGAAATATTTACAGATATTTTGGATTTATACTGGGATAAAAACAATAAATTTAAGAATAACGATTTTATTGAATCTAAAATTTACAAATTTGAAACTTTTAACGAGAAAAATATAGAAAAAAAAATAGACTTGGATATAAAAACAGAAAAGTTAAATGAAAGAAATTTAAGTACAAATATTTATTATGAATTTATTAAAGATTCATTGGAAAGTCCCGAGGATTTATATATTTCAATTGATAATAAATATTTTGTAAATCATAAAGATTTAGAAGACAAAGAAAAAACATTTAATAAAATTATGTCCTTTGGTTTAGAAATTAGTAAGGAAATTCAAAATAACAAAGAAATTGAAATAAGGAGAATAGATAAGACGAAATTTAGCGAAAAAGCTAGTGGATTATATAGAAGTTTCACAACAAATATAAATGCTGAAAATATGAAAAGAATATTTATTTCTTATGCAAAGGAAAATAAAAAAGAAGTAAACGAATTTCAAAAGCAAATTGCACCATTCAAATTAACTAAAGAAGTGGAAACTTGGCATTGTTCAGAGTTGCAACTTGGTGAAGATTGGGATTCAAAAATAAAAAATAAGTTTTATGAAGCTGATATCATTCTTTATTTTATAAGTACTGATTTTTTCAGCACTCCATTTATTTTGGATGAAGAAGTAAAAAGAGGAATTGAAAGAGATAATGATCCAACAGATAATGTTGTTTTAATTCCAATAATTTTAGAAAAGATTCATTGGGAAGATTTATTAGGAAAATATTCTTCAAATTTCAAAGGTAAAGCTATAAATTCATATGATAAATCAAATAACGCTTGGTATGAAATTGTAGATGATTTAAAAAAACATCATTTCAGAAAAATTGATCCAAATAGTACCTCAGGAGTTTTAGGGCAATCTAAAGAAAAAATGAAAGCTCAAGAAGATACAATTGCAGGAGAATTGTAAAAGGTAAAAGACAAAAAAGCGCAAACCTTAAAAATTTGCGCTTTTCAGTTATATAAAGAAAAAGAATATTATTTCCCTTTCAACAATTTTTCTAAATATTCAACCTTTTCTTTTTCAGATTGAACCAAACGTTCGTAAAGCTCAACAACTTTATCAAGAGGATTGAAAGTACAATTATTATTTGGACCATTTATCTGACCTTGATTAGTACTATTATCATAAAAGCTATTAAAATAACTAAACACAGATTCTTCCGAAAAGTTTTCAAGTGCTTCAACCGTAACACCAAGTGCTTTTGCAATTTCGGCAAGTTTTTTAGGATCAACTTCTTCGCTTCCTTCAATTCCGGAAATAGCTTGCTGGTTTGAGCCAATTGCCTGCGCAAGTGCTTCTTGTTTCATTCCGCGAAGTTCTCTTATTCGGCTTATATTTCTGCCAATGTGTTTTGGTTTGATTGCTGTGCTCATAATTCAAAGGTATTTAAAATTTTTCAAAAAAATTGTGATCCGTAAAAAACACCCTTGATTTGATAAAATACCGTTTTGGTTGTTTTTTAAGTGAAGTAAAAACACGCTTTTTCTTACTTTAAATCATTATGTTTGCATTATAAACTTCATAAAATATGGACTACAAAATATCATTTAAGGAAAGAGCCAGGTTAAGCATGGAACAATTAGCGAAGCAAGGTCCGGTTACTTTAGAACAAGCAAGAGCACAAGCAAAATGGCTTAGTGAGGTAAGCAAATCAAAAGAAAAGAAACAGCGTAAATGATTAATATTTAATTAACTCGTTGGGTTTAATGCATAAAATTTAATTAAACACATAGAAACATAGATTTTATGTGCTTGAAAAAAGTAAATCAAAAAGAAACTAGTTTCTCACACATAGCTATGTGTGTTAATGCAAGTGAAACGCCTTTTTTGAGTTCAATAATGCTATGTTTCTATGTGTTAAAAATAATTGCACCCAACGGGTTATTTAATTACATTTTCAACAGGTTTTGGTCCGCTTAAATCAGATTCTTTAGTTTTTACAAACTTCAGATAAATAAAATATTCAACAAAAGGAATAATCAGAAACAACAAGAAAAACAACAATTCATGTTCAGGATTTCTTTAAAAATATAATCTAAAACAGTTTGCAACTTGCGTCCAATTTCAGATTGAATCGAAAGTTCAATTCGTTGCGGTTCGATTTGATCTAATTTTTGCAAAAGCGATTTGAATTCGGTGTAATCAATATCTTTTACGTTTTTCATGTTGGCTTTATCGTCAACCACTTTCATAAAACCAAATACGCAAGCACTATAAACTTCGGACTCATATTTTTTGAGCAAATACGAAGTCGACGAATTCTTAAAGTTATCTACAGAAGCGAAACCGCTATTATTTTGTTTGATATAAAGTGCCAAAGCTTTGGTCATGGATTTGCTCACATCTTCAGACGAATTGGATAACGTTTGAAGCGTATGCAAAAAATCTTTCTTCTCTTTTTCGGACGAAAATGTAGTTCCAATAGTTTTAGAATAAATATTGGCAGTTATACTTTTATTCTCTGATTTCAAAACCGAATGTACTCCGTAAAAAAGCCCAATTATCGCAAAGAAATACAGAAATACAACCATAAAATACGGAATCCAAAGTTTGGCAAACCAATTGTAATACTTTTTATCCCGAACGAAAATGTTTTTTCGGTACAGGAAAACATTAAAAACGATTCCGAGAATAAGTCCCAGAATTATAAATAAAACGAGCCAAAAAATAAACCAACCAATATTGGGTAAAATATATTGTTTCGATATTTCCCAAATTTCAGACCACGCAATACTGTCGATGAATTCTTTCATATTTTGATTTAAGTGCGATAAAAATAATCAAAACTTTCATTTAAATTAAAAATATTTTCTTTTCTAAAAAGTGTCATTAATGCGTTGAGCGTTCGTGAAAAAAATAAAACTACTCTCGCAAAACCCAATGCTTAAACACAATCTTGTCATTTCGACCGAAGGGAGAAATCACACGCGTAATTAGACAAAGATTGGCGACTTTGATTGCGGAGTTTCTAGTGTGATTTCTCCCTTCGGTCGAAATGACAAAAACTTTGCGACTTAGCGTCTTTACGCGAGATTTATTCGCAATAGCATTATATATTTTTCTTTAACTATTTTTTAACAAACAATGAGAGAAAAGTTATATTAATTAAAAAATTAAACTACATTTGCTTCCGAAATAAAAACAAAACATACATATGTACCTGTCAGCAATAAAAATTATCGATCAATTAGTGGGATTTTATCCTTCTGACGATTCAGGGCGTAATATGTATTTTATGGAATAGAAGAGAAATTGTAGTTCGAAACTCAACATAAATATATAAAAGCGCCCTAATCAGGGCGCTTTTTTTGTTTTAGATGCAATTTGAATACACTCAATGTGACAAAAGAGAAGCTTATAAATGATACTAATTAACCTTTAACTAAAAATAATTAAAAAAATAATTGACCAAATGTTTAATGATTAAACTAAATATCGAAATATAATCTTGAAAAGTAATCCGGTGATAAACAGTCATTTGATACGATTAAGGATCTGCACAAGTATGCGGACAGGGATTTTTATGATTCTAATTTAGGTTTAACTAATTGATTATCAGTAAAATAAATTTAAAAATGATTTGGATAATTGAATTTTTAGACTTTATCTTTGCCCCAGAAAATTTCGGTAGAGAATTTCAAACCACAACGATTTCAAAATATAATACAACACATAAAATGGCTTTTAATAAAAACATATATAACGAACAATTGCTAAACCCGATCTCAGATCTTGGACGTTTAACAATACAGGTGCATGAACGCAGGCAATAGGATACGTATATCTTATTAGATCTCATGAAGCACCTTTAATCGGGTGCTTTTTTTATGCCCCAAAATAAAAGATTCCGTATTTCAATTGGTAGAAGGAAGGTTAATAAACCTGGAATGAAGGTTCGAATCCTTCCGGAATCACACGTTCTCTAGAAAGAACAGGCTCATTGGGGTTACTGGCTAACCTTCCCGACTGTCTCTCGGGAGAAACGGGTTCGACTCCCGTATGGGCCGCTATTTTTTGCCACGAAGGCACAAAGACACAAAGTTTTTTTAAGTAAGGATTTTAAAACTTTGCTCCCGATAGCTGTCGGGATTGCGAGAGATTAACAAAGTATTGAAAAAAATGCAGCGAGCAATTTTCACGCAATCCCGATAGCTATCGGGAGCAGAGTCGCGAAGAAAAATAAGCTTTGTGTCTTAGTGCCTTAGTGGCAAGACAAAGTTGTAAATAAATAAAGTTAACGCCTTTGTGCCTTAGTGGCAAAACAACATTAAATATTAAAATATGAAAAAGATAAGTACACTATTTGCTAAAGACCCAAAGAATTTGGCAAGAGTAATAGATAAGATAAATACTGAAAATGCCTGGGTAATAAGCGGCGAAGCTATTGCGACAAGAAAATTCGACGGAACATCTGTAGCTATTATCAACGGTGAATTGTTCAAACGATTTGATGCCAAAAAAGGACGTGCAATTCCGGCGAATGCAATTCCGTGTCAGGAAGCAGATTTGATTACAGGGCATCACCCACACTGGATAAAGTGCGATAGAACAAAATCTGAAGATAAATTTTTCTTCGAAGGATTTGATTCTTTAGATACAAAAACAGATGGAACTTTCGAATTATGCGGACCAAAAGTGCAAGGAAATCCTGAGAAATTGGAGAAACATACTTTAATCAAACACGGAAGTGAAGTACTTGATTTTGTAAGCCTTGGATTTGAGGATTTAGAAAAATTCTTGTCAGAAAATGATATCGAGGGAATTGTTTTCCACCACATTTCAGATGGTAGAATGTGCAAATTAAGAAAATCTGATTTCGGAATTAAACGCTTGGAATTAGAAGCAGTTTAAAAAGAGTCTTGCCACAAAGGCACAAAGACGCAAAGTTTTTTATACGAAATCAAAGTAAACTTTGCGGAGACGCGAAGTGAGATAAATTTAAAGTTAGCGCCTTAGTGCCTTAGTGGCAAAACAAAACAAAAAAACTGGACTGCTTCTCAGACAAAGGGTTATTTGAATAGTTCTGAGATTAAAAACTTTGCGACTTCGCGTCTTTGCGCGAAAATCATTTAGTCAATCTCGCGCAAAGACGCAAAGTCGCCAAGAAAAAAAATTAGCGCCTTAGTGCCTTCGTGGCAAAAAAAATTAAATATTAAAATTATGAAACAAGATTACAATAGAATAGCACTAGTTGGTATTGAACAAGAAGAATATGATATTATAAAAGCCAATTATTCGGGACATATTATTTGGCACCAGTCTATACCGAAAATCGTTGTAAAAGATGAGGTTCTTTATATGGAAAAATCCAACGGAATCGGAATGTTACCGGTTGATAAAGTAGTTTATTACGGAATTTATGACAACGATTTTGATTTTATTTCTGGTTTAGCGATCTGGCGAGGAGCTTGTTATCCTAATGCCGCTGCGATGCTCGATTGTCGATTTAAAATTCCGTGTCTGGTAAAAGCTTTATCGCATTCGAGATTTAGCGCACCACGCGGATTTATAAGTGCAGGCGCTTCGGTTACCGTAACGGGTGATACTGTTGCAAAATGGGGAAACTGGCATTGTGGCGAAAATAAACATCGTTTTACAGACGAATGGGAAAGCGAATTTACGGCAACAACAGAACCTTATTTTGAGGGCGAAGCAGTTCGGATCATGATTATTGGTGATGTTTATTGGCAAATTAAACTGGAAGGGGATTCATGGTTAAAATCGATTCACCCTGATGATGCAGGATTTATGGAAGTTGATCCTGAGTTGCTTGCAGACACTTTATACATTAAAAATGTTTTGAATATGGATATGATTGGGAATGATTATATCGTTGCAAAAGATGGATCTAAATATTTATTGGAAGTAAATCATATTCCTAATATAACCCGATTTGAAGACGTTCGACAAGTCTATTTATCGACTGTAATCGAATGGATAAATTAAATTATTTATGCTGCGCAGAATCACTGCGCAGTGTAATTTGAATATTTGCTCAGGAAATAAAACAAGTTCTTTTATACACTGAAAATCATCAAAGGAAACTTTGATTTACAATATCAAACAAGTCCTGTTGCGTGTTTCTGTATAGCACCATTGTAGGGAACTTTTCGCGAAAGCGTATTATGTTTTTCTATGCAACTTGATTTGGAGGTTTTAGGTTGTTTTCCAAAAAACGATCACCAATCTATGTGTTATGGGTTCGAGTCCCATTCGCAGCAATGCGATAACTCAATTGGGTAGAGTAATAGAAATTTCTGCAGGTTCGAATCCTGCACCGATTAAGTTCGGTTAGACAAACGGTAAGTCAACTACAGACTGAAAATCTGTGTTTAGAGCGCATCACTCGTAAAAAGATGTTCATTGAAAAAAACTGATTTGTCTTTGTCAGTGAAGTTTGGATTTTAGGATTCAAAATTTCACACTCATGATAAAACCAGTGCGAACAGAAATGTATTTTGAAATACTCTTTTTCTTTTCGGTTTGATTGTCTGAGTGATTTTTTTAGAATTTAGAATCACTTTTTCAAAATAGAATTGCAAAACAATTAGCGTAAACAAACCACAAACTATTCGTCCGTTTTTCTCAGAGGAGAGAGGCAATGAGGTTTTTTTATTTTTAGAGAAGATAGAAGCAAGATTATAGAAGCAAGATTGTTGAGACTAGAAAATTGGCTTGAGAAAATAGACTTGAGAATAAAGATTATAGAAAATAGAACTAAGTTTTAACGGCTACAAAACTTGAAACCTGAAACTAAAAAAACTTGAAACAAAATATAAAAAAATAAAAATGATAAAAAGAATTAAAATCGAAGCTTACCAAGTGGGTTTGGTGTTCGAAAATAGAAAATTAGTTACTGTAATTGAGGAAGGTTTACACTGGATTTTTGGAGACAAGAATGTAATGCTTTACGATATGAATGCCAATTTCAATGCGCCATTTGAGTTGAATATTTTGTTGCAGAATGAAATATTGGCTTCAATGTTAGAAGTTGTAGAAGTTGCCGATAACGAGATTGTTTTGCAATTCGTGAACGGAAATTTCAAAGGAACTTTAACTGCTGGAAGACATGCTTTCTGGAAAGGAATTGTAAAAAATGAATTCACTAAAGTAGATCTTTCCAAAATTGAAATCACAGAGAACATTCCTGTAAATTTATTGGAACACAATCAGTTAAAATACTTTGTTCGAAAATTCACGGTGTCAAGCAACGACAAAGCTTTGTTGTTTGTGAACGGAGCTTTTGTGAAAGAGTTAAAAGCCGGAACACATTATTTTTGGAACAATACCATTACAATCGAAGTTAAAACTGTTGATGCAAGACAACAACAAGTGGAGATTTCCGGACAAGAATTGTTGACAAAAGATAAGGCGGGATTAAGAATCAATTTCTTTGTGAGATACCAGGTTATTGATATTATGAAAGCTTTGGTTGATAACAAAGATTTCGAAAAACAATTGTATGTGGCAATGCAATTGGCTTTAAGAGCTTTTGTTGGCGGATTGACTCTAGACGAATTACTGGCAAAAAAAGATGCCATTGCCGAGTCGATTTTGGCAGAAGTAACTACTAAAATCAACGAGTTGGGATTAGTGATTTCTGATGCCGGAATCCGTGACGTGATCTTGCCTGGAGATATGAAAGAAATCATGAATCAGGTTTTGGTTGCCGAGAAAAAAGCGCAAGCCAACAGCATTATGCGAAGAGAAGAAACCGCCGCAACAAGAAGTTTACTAAACACAGCAAAGCTGATGGAAGAAAACGAAATGTTGTGGAAATTGAAAGAGATGGAATACGTGGAGAAAATCGCCGATAGAATTGGAGAAATCACAATCTCAGGAAGCGGAAACGTCATTAGTCAATTAAAGGAAATCTTTGTAAAATAAAAAGTCATCTATGAAATACGGATGGCTTTGATTTAAAAATTAAATTAATAATGAATCAAAAATTATTTTTTGCGGCAGATCAGCATTTTGGTCAAGCCAATAGAATTAGGTTTAGTGAGCGACCGTTTATTTCAATAGAAGTAATGGATTTGGAACTCATTAAACTATGGAATAAAAAGGTAAGTTAGGGAGATTTTCATTTAGGTGATATCTCTCTGGTAAAGTAAAGATTTTATAAGCTTTACAAATAAGGGATTCCCAGAATTCCTTCATTTTCCTGAGATTCCAGAAGATTCCCAAAAGAAAATATACCATGCGTACTAATACATTAAAAGAATATAAAAAAGCGATCAGAATTAAATATGAGATAGAAAGAGAACGAGAATACTTTGATTATTTGAACAGTCCTTCTCGTGGAAAACTTCGAGATTTTTGTTGGCTTATCTTCGAAGATAACCCAACTGAGGATGACTTAAAAGTCTTTAAGAATCTATTTTCTATAGATTTTGATCCAGCTAAAAAGAAAAAGTTCAAGGAACAAAAAGACAAATTCAGACCGATTGAAACTTTCTTTAAAGGCGAAACAGATCCATCAAATATCGATGCGATAAATATGGCAGCAATTTTGGTTGATTTTGAACCGCGTCCGTTCAAAAAGTTTCACGAAAAGTGCAGACTTGAAGAAACGAAACAAATTGGAACTATCGATAAACCGAAGAAAGCGGTTAAGAACGAAAAAGAAGTGATAGATATTTTCAAATGGCGGAAACGTTACAAGTCAATCGGAAGAAATCTTCGTCAGGTAATGGCTCTTTTTTAGAAAGAGAATTGAAATAACCGTTGAGTCTAATTCAAAAAAAATTAAACACATAGATACATAGTTTTTATGATGAAAAGAATGCAAAAAAGAAATACATTTCTTTCACATAGCAAACTATGTGTATTTAAATGAGTGAAACGCCTTTTTAAAGTAAACAAAGCTATGTTTCTATGTGTTAAAATAATTACACTCAAAGGGTTATAGAATATTAAAAAATTAAACAAATGAAAACTACAGATAAAATTATTATTATCGATTTAGAAGCCACATGTTGGCAAAGCGCTGTCCCGCAAGGGCAGGAGAATGAAATTATTGAGATTGGTTTGGCAGTTCTGGATTCAGAAACTGGTGAGATAACTCAAAATCAAGGTATTTTGATCAAACCACAACGCTCTAGTGTGAGTCCGTTTTGTACGGAACTGACAACGATTACCCAGGATTTACTGGATAAAAACGGAGTAAGTTTTGAAGAAGCAATCGAGAAATTAACTGACGAATACAATCCGGATTTATATACCTGGGCAAGTTACGGTCAATACGATCTGAATATGCTGAAGAAACAATGTAAATCATTCGGGATTCCGTACCCAATGGGCGACGAGCATATTAATGTAAAAGTCACTTTTGGAGATAAATTTGGCTTAGTAAAACCAACCGGAATGAACGGAGCGTTACATTTATTGGATATTCCGCTGGAAGGAACACATCACCGGGGAATTGATGATGCAAAGAATATCGCCAAAATTTTGCATTGGTGTTTACAGAATTAGATAGCAATCTGTATAAATACCAATCGATTATGGCGAGAAATTTAAGAAAGAACTGTGGATTTTATGATTTGCAGTTCTTCTCTTTTTGCAATTTTGAAACCTTTTTTATTTTAAATTTAATCAGATAATTGCTCTTGAAATTTTAAGAAACTACCAATATAATTATATATTTGTTGGGATACGTTTTTTGTTAAATAAACTAATAAAAGCACATTATCATAATTGCAATTGCTTAAAAGCAGTTAATATGGAAAGCACAAAAACACCATTTTTAGATACAATTTTTCACCTCAGAACCATTGAGCAGGTTATTTTGTACAATAAAATCATAACGATTTCCCGAATGGAAGAAACAGATACAGCTTCTTTCCTGGAAACTGAGTATGAAAACGAAATTTTAGAATATCCTGATGTTGCGCCAAAATTTAATCCCGGTGCTGCATTATGGGCGGCAAGAACAGTTTATAGTGCTGCGCAGTTATTATTGTACAGAGAACATAAAATAAGTGATTTGAATAATTTTTTGCCTGAATATATGGGCGAAATCGACGCTTCTGTTTTGGTATCGGCGGATATTTGTCTGAGGTTTCTGCCGCAGATTATTTTAGAGTTGAAAAGAGTAGATCCAGAGGATTTGGTGATACCAATTTTAGAAAATCATTTAGTTCAGTTTCATTATTCGGCGATAGGATATGAAATTGATATAGAGAATATAAACTTTGATATTTTGGCTGCAAATGAGTGTTTAAAGGGACTTTATCTTAATCGAATTGTCGAAAGAAAAGCAACCAAATTTGCTCAGTCGGATTTTATAAAGAAACAATTAGAAATAGGTTTTGGCGATTATAAAAAAGTATTCTGGCCACAATTATAAAGAGAATAAAACAAATTAAGATCAAAATATAAGCAAAATAAATGAGCACTACAGACAAATTAAATGCTGTTTTAAAGCATATTAAAGAAACTTTTGTTGGAAAAAATGAAATCATTGATTTATTAGGAATCGGATTGCTGGCCAAAGAAAATGCCTTTTTGTTAGGACCTCCGGGAACAGCAAAAAGTGCTATAATCAGAGCTTTATCAAATGGAATTGATGGCGGAAAAAATTTCGAATATCTATTAACCCGTTTTACAGAACCAAATGAAATCTTTGGACCTTTTGATATTCGTAAATTAAAAGAAGGTGAACTGATCACGAATACAGACGGAATGATGCCGGAAGCTTCGATGGTATTTCTGGATGAAATTTTCAACGCCAATTCAGCAATTTTGAATAGTTTGCTAATGGCTTTGAACGAAAAAATATTCCGTCGTGGTAAAGAAACCAAAAAGTTACCAGCACTTATGTTTGTTGGAGCAAGTAATGTTTTACCCGAAGATGAATCGCTAAACGCGTTATTAGACCGTTTTTTAATTCGCATAAAATGTGATTATGTAGAACCGGATTTACTTCATGAAGTGCTTTTGGCAGGTTGGAAATTAGAAGGCGGAAACAACAAAGAAGCTCCAACAATCCTTGCCGATGAAATTCGCGAATTGCAACTGCTTTGTCGTCAGGTTGATTTAACCGGAATACGCAATCAATACGTTGACATTATTCACAGTCTTAGAAATACAGGTATAAAAGTATCTGACAGACGTGCCGTAAAATTGCAGAATCTGATTGCCGCAAGTGCTTTAATGTGTGGTCGAAATGAAGCAATTTTGTCTGATTTATGGGTATTGAAATACATTTGGGATAATGAAGAACAAATCGAAATTCTGGAAGGAATCATTAATAAGATCATTGAAAAAGACGATTCGGTTTTGGCGCATCCACAAGCTTTATATAATAAAACTCCAGATGCCGAAAGCGTGATGAAAGAGGTTAATTATTTAATCGAAAAATGGCAGGATGACAGTCTTTCGTTTGAAGAACAAAACGTTATTAAAGATAAATTAAGATACATTCAAACCCGTTGCGACTGGATTAAAGATGCTGAACAAAAGAAATACATTCAGAATCATATAGAATCTTTGTGGCAGAAAATCCTTCAAACTATCTAATATGTATTTCTTAGAAATTAAAAAGCAACATAAGGATTTTTTGGGATCGATACGACATTGGCAAAATCTAAAAACAGCTTTTGAAGGTGATGCAATATGGGTAAAAGATTTCTTGGCAGAACAAATAAATTCGCCTGAAATTCAGCAAATTCCGTATAAGAAAGTCTATGAATTAAAAGAGAATTTGTTGTTTGAACAAGGAAATCTTTTGCCTTCAAAAAAACTTCCGTCGGGATTGTTATGGACGCCAATTTTGCGTGCGTTACCCGTTTCATTGCCTAAGTTTAATCATAACTTTTTTGGGATTGATGAAAAACTTGAGATAAGAATCAAAGCTTCTGAAGAAATAAAAGAAGCTCATGCTTTGCTAGTGGATTATGACGAATTAAAGCGATATATAGAAACAGCGCCCAAATATAGACTTGAACCCTTGCAATGGGTTGTGCTCGATAAAAGCGCCTTAATTCTTGGGAATCCATTGTTACCCATAAAAGGCAATACGTATTGGCTAGAACATGATTTTTTGCTGCCAACCGGATATAATTTTGAATGGTTTGCATTAGCAAAAAAGCTTCAGGAAGAATTAAATCTTTCAAAACAAAATATAATACTTTGGAATATAGATAACAGCTATTCTGTAATTCCAAAAACAACTATAAAACAACTGTCAATCAGTTCATTTCGCTTAACTTTTTCATAAAATAAAAATGGAATTTCAAAAATATTTTCAATCATACGAGGACTATTTCTGGGAATGGGACAATCAAATATTTGCTCCGGACGAGCTTTTTGAGGCAATAACAATTCCTAATGGATCTACTATTGGTTACGAGAAATTTGTTTTTGAAATTTTAGAGTTTTTATCTGATGACAGTATTCCGCCGTTTGGATCCTTATTGCTGGCTATAATTGCTACCAATCCAGAAAATGGACCTTCTATTCAGATGATTTATGATTTGGGAAAAAGAAAAGAAAGTGCAGACTCTTTCAGGACTGCAAAATCTTTAGAAACCTCTAATTTTTTTAGAATAGGATCGACTATTGGTTTTATGAAAATACTTTCTTCTTTACCGGAGGATTATAAAACGGGCGAAAAAAGAATGAAACTTTTTCAGACGATATTTCATGATTGTCACAATAGAATTTCATCAGAAAAAGCAAAAAAGGTCATTGAGGATTTTAAAAAAAATAGACATGACGTAATCGCAGACGAGAATATAAATCCGTTTAACGAAGCTAATTTTATTAAAGATTTTAGAACACTTGCGCTTCTAAAAGTAAAGTTTCCTACGGTTCAGTCTATTTTGAGAGCGATGGAAGGCCTTCCTTATGAAGAGATAAATGATAAATTGAATGAGGAAGTTTTAGAAGAGAAAAATTTATCTGAGAGTGCAACTGATTTTGTAGATCAGCTTATTGAGGAAGATCGGACATTTCATGTTGGAAGTTTAATCAAGCGACTTTGGTCCGGATTAAATATTCCGTTACATCACAATCATCCAAGCGAACAGCCATTGGGAGGAATTTCTGATTTGACCAATAAAGGAGATTTTGATAAACTTGTCATTTCTGAATTTGCTTATGACGACGATGTTTTTATGTCCCGAATTGCCAATAATGAAGCACTTTATATACAAAGAGAAGTTCCGCCAGAGGCCGACAAATTTGAGCGTATTTTATTAATCGATAGTTCGTTGAAAAACTGGGGAAATCCTAAGATTCTTTCTTTTGCTTCAGCAATTGCCATAGCCAGACATCCAAAAACAGATATTGAATGCAAGGTTTTTGTTGTTGGAGAAAACTACGAAGAAGTGACTTTTGATGATGTAAATCATGTGATTAAGGCATTAAGTAAACTTAGCGGAAAACTGGATTGTGCAGCGGGATTGGATGCTTTTTTTCTGGAGAATAAAATCAGCAGTAAAAATCAGGAAGTTTTTCTTTTTTCATCCGAAGAAAGTTTAAAAATGACCTCGATGCAAAAAATTACAAATGATTATTTTGCCAATATAAAATACACTTTTTCAGTAGGAATGCAGGATGTCAAGGTTTTTAAGAACCACAATAATGGCAGAAAAATGCTTCAGCATATTATAATGCCGTTAGATGAATTATGGACTAAAAATAACAATAAAAGTGCTGATTCAGAGAAAGATATTTCGAAAGAAAATATCCCGTTGTTGTATCCTGTAGAACGAAATTACCATAGCATTTTTCACGAAGGCAATAATTTTTATACGTATGTAAACAAAAGTCTATTTCTTTTTGCCAGTAATAAATTTGATAAAGGATTTAAAAGAATGGCATCAAATCTTCCTTTTACAAATGGAGAATTCGCGATCAAAACCAACAGTAAAGGACAAAAGATATTTTTGAATTATTCTAACGATGCGGTACAGAATATCAGTATCATAAATATTGAAACGCAGGAATTAAAGCGTGAAGAAGTTTTTTATAATGAATTAAAGGAAAAGAAAATTACCGTATTTGTGATCAATGGTGAATTTCATTTAACTGATAATATTGATTTTTGGCGTGTTAGTGATGATTTGAAAATAGAAAAGGCTCATGGAGATGCTGTAAAAGAAGCTTTTGATAATTATTTTAAAAAGCAATTCTCGTTTAAAAATAGTTTCATGGGTAATAAATCCAAGTTCAGTTTTGTTAAGCGGGTAAAAAGTATTTCCATTAGAAGTAACTTCATTGAAATCAATGGATTTTGCTTTGCTCATTTAGAGTTCATGAAATCACATCATCATTATAGTAACAGACCAAACGATTCAGATATTCATTTTGAGGAAAAAGTCAGGCTGATTTTAAAAAACAAAGGCGAATCATTTATTGATGTTGTGAAAGCAATAAAGACAAATACAGACAAATCTTTGGTTGAAGCTAAAAGTATTGTAGATGAAGATTTTGGAGTTATTTTAAATAATGCGACAAAGGATGAAGCCGAAAAACTAAAAAGAATAATCGAAAGCAACGGAGCAATTTGTTACATCGAAACCGTTTTTTTTGAGTCTAAAGACGGAAGTAAAATAACAAATCAGGATGGAATTCTAATACTAGAAAGCAGTAATGCGGAAATTGAGAAGATTTATATTCCTTTTATTATTGACGGAAGAACTGTTATGGCAACAAAAGAGGAATATTCCGGTAATGAGTATTTTATTTCAGAATATTTGATGGAGAGTATAAAGGATAATGCATTCCAAGAGAAATACTTGAATCCATTTATTCAAAATATCGTGAAACATGGAGCTTAAACTAAAAATAAATTCTAAAAATACATTTCCCAAAGGAGGTATTTTTATTAAAAGTGCATCGCCAAAAATGTGGCTGGAGCAAATTCAGTTTATCGGTTTATCACTAAATTCGGTAAAGGTTTTTGCAGTTCCGGATGTTACAGCAAATGAGCTTTACGGATGTTTGGTGGTTTTGAACCAAAATAAAATAAAAGCAGGAGATATTGGTAAAAATAATTGTTATCAATTGGTAGAAAATAAGTTGTTTATTCCTGAAAACACGACGATTGTACCACAACTTGCAAAAGAAGAATGGTGTAATTTGTTTTCGGATAATTATCATTTTTTACATCCTGAAATTGGTTTAGTCGAATTGAAAGACGCTGTAGAATGGGAGAATCTAATAGAAGTTCCGGCATTAAAAGAAAGGATTGTAATTGAGCCTTCAAAGACAGTTTCGATACCCAATTTCATTTCTTCTTTGCGAATTGAGGTTGATAGGGAAAAAATCCTGGAAGCAATCGAAAATCCCACTTCGGATCAGGAAATTCCGGAAGAATTGCCTTTTGATTTGCAAAAATTAGTAAATGGAAATCAACAGGAAATGGATAAGTTTATGGAGCTTATGGACAAAAATCCTGATTTGGCTTTGCAATTGGCGATTCCTTTAGATACGATGGGAACTTCACGAGGTGGACACTTTGGACAATTTTCTTTTGATACAAGTGGACTTAGTGGATTTAATGGATTTAATGGAGCTAGTGGCGGTATTGTAGATAATGGAAATGGGTTTAAGGATATAAATGTAGGTAGATATAATGTAGATGCAGGCAGAGAACCTATTGTTTTGTCTGATGGAGTTCATCCTTTTTTTAAAGTTTTCAGATTTGGTTGCGCAATTCTTTTTATCATATTAATGAGGAGTTATGATCCGGATTATTCACATTTTGAATTTAGTTCCTTATTTAAGGGGTTTTCCGGTTTTTTGATTTTAGCACTTATTGTGTGGTTCTTTTATTCGCTTTTTTCAGGTAGAAGCAGCACAAATACTGTAGAAAATATTCCAAGAAATACTTCAGGAAATACTCCGATGACATCTGGAAAAACTGCGTATTCCGGTGGTTCTGCTTTGATAGATTCAGAACGATTTAGCACTTTGCAAAACAGATATGAAAAACTTGCAGAAGAATTTATAGCTAAAAAAGACTATCAGAAAGCGGCTCGTATTTATTTGAAATTATTAAAAAATTATCCTAAAGCGGCAGATGTTTTAGAAAAAGGAGAGTTGTATACAGAAGCGGCAGCAATTTATTTAAAGTATTGCAGTAACAAGCAAAAAGCAGCCGAATGTTATGAAAAAGGACGCGCTTATAATGAAGCAATTGAACTCTATCAAGAACTCGATAATGATGAAAAAGTAGGTGATTTATACTTGATTTTAAAAAACAGGAAAGAAGCCAACAAGCATTTTAGAAAAGTAATCGAAAACTATAAAGAGCATTTTCAGTATGTGAAAGCATCATTAGTTTACAAAGATAAAATTGAAGATATAACCGAAGCACAAGAATTACTTATAGTGGGCTGGCGAACGAACAAAGATGCCGGAAGATGTCTTAATAATTATTTTGCAAACATCAAATCTGCAGAAGATTTATCTCTTGCGATCCCAAATATTTACAAAAGCGAGGTAACCTCAGACAATGCGATAACATTTCTGAATTTATTGAAACATGAATTTAGCAGATTTGAAGCTGTCGAAGAAGTTACCAAAAATATTGCTTACGAAATCGTAGCAGAACGTATTGATGAAAGACCGGATGTGGCATCAGAATTACTGAGTTTCAACCCCAATAATAAAGCAATACTCAAAGATGTTATGAAATATAAATGGAAGCGAAAGAAAGCGTAATTATTACTTTAAAGCAAAAATAAAAGAAGCCGTTTCAAACTGAAACGGCTTCTTTATGTTATTTCAAGTTGAATCAAAAAGTTATTTTTAAGAAACCATCATTTTAACTCCCAAAATATGCTTACAAATTCCTCTTTTACCCTGATAAGCAGTAAACCAATCGCAAGTACATCTTTGCGAATTATTATCGATAATTACTTTGTGTACAACGCCAGAACCTTTTACTTTGGCTTCGATATAATCGGATCTTCGTTCGACGATTTCGATATCTTCGTTATCGATTAGTTTTTTGGCATTTTTAAGTCTTGGGTTTAGTGATAAAATACGTTCAGTTTTGAACGGGAGACGACGGTAGAAATGTGCTTTTTCGCTTAAATCATAACCCAATAATCCCATCGAGGATAAATTCGAAGTCAGATTATCCATCGTGCCAAAATCGATATCATTTTCGATAGAAAGCATCGTCGGATCAAAAGTTTCATTCGATTTTAATAAACTGTTCAAACCGTAAACCCATTCTATTGGCAAGTTTTCGGTCATGGTTTCGAGTACATTTCCTTCGCCTGAGAATCCTCGGTACGAATCAGGTGAAAAAGCCATTAAAAGTTGCATTTTTCCAAATTCAGCCACTATTGCACACGTTTGTTTGTCTGATGATTCGTAAATGTAAATTTTATCAACAATAGACAGAATTCCTTCTAACAAACGCAATCTTTGTACGCCTCCAATTCTAACACTATCGGCTGTAGCCAAAGTCGAAAACATAAATTTCCCGGCTCTTTTGGTAATAAAAAAATCACCTTTTACAGTTCCTTTTGGTAAACTTTGAAACAATTGGATCGTCTGAATTTTATTCAATTCAAACTTAATATCCATATCTGCCAGATACAATTGAACACTCGTTAAGCCTTTTATCCAGCGCATTGGTAAAGTTACTTTTTTCTCGGTCACTTTTGCTTTACTGGTTATTACCTGAACATCCTGCTGACCAACGGCAAGTGTTACTTTTTCATTTTTCTGAATCGCATTTAAGGCATTCAGCATTGGGTCATTAAAATCGACATTCGTAGTTCCATTGGCAATAAATTCTCCGTCTATCGCTTCGGGTTTCATATCCAGTCGCACATAAACGCCATTACAAGACGAAAAACCTTCAAAACGCAATCGCTCAGATCCTGCCGAAACGATAGGATCACGAAGACTTGGCGGAATTGGTCCAAAACTGGAACGAACGACTTTGGCAATCGTGGTCCAGCATTTTGCAGTAACATAAGGATCAGTCAGACTTCCCCAGAAAAAACACGGAATGTTATTGACTTCTTCAATTTCGGTTTGATGAGCGAGAACCAGATTATTGATACCTTTGGTTTTGCTATAAGTCGAAATTCCTTTATAATTATATTCGAGATCTGTCATTTTCTTTATTTTAAAATTTGCTTAATCAATGATTTAAGCGATGCATTATCTTTCCATTTATCGAAGAAAACAATTGCTTCTGCCGATGGTTTCTGATTGGTTTTCGTTAAAATATCAACATAATTCTCTGTTATTTTCTTGAAGTTGGTTGGTAATTTTTCTTTTAAATCAAGACTGGCAAAAAAGGAATTTAACAACTTCAATAAAGCATTATTATGCAATGGAGAAACATCTTTTAAGGCAATTAATCCGTCGACTAATCTTAAAAATACACCATATTTTTCAGTTGTCAAATGTGCAATTTTCTGAGCAAAAAGGTCAATGTCTATAACTTGCTTTTCAATTAAATGAATTAAAACTTCAGATGCCATTAATCGCAAATCTTTCTTTTCCTGAAAGAAACAGCAAGAATACAAAAGCAAACTGATATCTGAGAATCGAAACTCAGGTCGGTTAATTACGTCCAGAAAACCTTTTAATTCCGGTTTTGCCCCATCCGCCATTCTGCAATTCTGTAATAAAGTCAAGGCTAGCGCGTCTGAGTTCTGTGGCGTAAGACTGTGCCAGTAATAAGTGTTTCCGGCATAATTAAGATTATAATCCCAACTGTTTGATCTGTTGTAAATGTCCAGGCTGTACAACAAATAGTTCGGGATTTTAGAATAGTTAGGCAGATCGAATCTTAGTTCGTACCACGATGGTGTTCTTTCTTTTTGTTTTGTTTGATAATTAGTCCATTCGGACCATTTTTCTTTAAACGTAATCTCAGGTTTAAAAGGAGCAACTACAAAAGGAATCTCTTTTAGATACGTATTTTCGAATTCGGAGAAAGTATCGTTTGGATAAAAAGTTCTTGCCGCAACAGCCCAAAGAGACAAATTTCCGGTTTCTTTGGTCGTTTTGCCCATCGTTGCCAATAGTTTCGAAAACAAAGATGTTGAATCTAAATTCAGTTTTTCATCTACACCAAGACAAAACGATAAAAGTTGTTTTATATCTCCTTTAATCTGATCCAGTATCGGAAGCGCTTCTTCTATGTTTTCTCTCCGCATACGCGCGATTGCAATAGCCAAATCGACAGAATCAATCTCTTCTTTTGTGTTTTGGTACGCAATAACTCTTTCCAGTAAAACCTTTGGAGCAATCCAATACGGTTTATGACTCGGAAAAGAAAGTAGAGGCAAAGCAGAGTTTGTATCTATTTTTTGCTGCACTTTTTCGAGCAAAGGCTGCATTAACAAAGTTGTATTAATCTTTGAATAATGAGTGACTTTGCTGTTAAATTTGTTATCTATATTTGGGATTTTATGTAATAAAAATGCCTTCACGAAATTTTTATGAACTGCTTCGAAATAATTTTTTTGCAATTGTTTTTCATAGGGCTGTAACTGCGCTGAATAATCAGCTGGAAACAAATTTCGTTGTGAGATATAAATATTCAATAGAATTTCGGAATCTAATGTTTCTTCTGAATTTATGAAATTCCCAAACTGAAAAACAATATCATTCCAATCCTTTGGCAATTGAACTTCTTCTGTAAGCAATAATTCTTTTTGAGGTTCGAATGTATATTCTTCTAAAGCAGTTTCGTCAAGAGCTAAATCGTCTTCATTTAAAAACTGCGTTAATCCCGATTTTATATTTCCTTGCATTAGCGTTACATAAGAAGATAATTTTTCTTTAAGTACCTTATCTTTTACGTTCGCAATTTTGGTAATAATTTTGGTGGATCGTTCCTGCAAAGCCAGATCGGCAATTACATAAACATCAGCAATAATTAATGCAATGGCTGCGCTTACTTTAGGATTTGATTTGGTAATTTTCTCGAGAATGGGCAAAACATTTTTAATAGCTGCTTTGCAATCGCTTCGCATCATTAAAGGTTCGACCCACTCCAGAAATGATTTTGTTTTGAATTTTGGATGATCGTAAATTTTCTTAATCAATTCAATTCCGTAACTTGTTATTGGCGGATAGGGATGGTGTAAATAGGAGAATATATTTTCCTGTAGAACAATAAGTTCATCGGGCGTAACATTAAATTCATCTATTCTTTTTCTAAAGAACGATTTCAGGTTATTGTTCCATTCTTTGGTTTGAATAAGGATGGCATTCTCGATAAAGAACGCACGATCCATCTTTTTTTCGTCTAATAATGATTTGTATATAATAGCCCAAGTCTGAAATTCATCATGTTTTTGAGAATCATTCTCCCTGAAAAAGCTGTTGTGCAGAATCGTTTCGTAATTAAACAATTCCGGAATATCCCTTTGATAAGTTAGTTTGTCATTCAATGAAGTATTAATAAAGCTGCGGGTCTTCATTTTTGCACGCCACTCATTTGTTGCTGCCAGAGTCAAAGCGTATAATTCAGGATTAAATTGCAACAAATTCTGTTCTTCTAATTTGCGAAGCATATGGTAATTGAAACTAACCCAGTCTTGTCTTTTTACTTTGTCTAAAATAAAAGTATTAAGCCAATTGGGTTTTGCCCATAATAAAACCTCCATAACCTGTGGTTTTTCGTCTATTTCGTTCAGCAAACTCAAAACTTCATCCCAGGAATTGATGTCGGTTTTATCAAATAAAGCGATGGCACTAAGCGTAATAATATCATTTTGTTTTTTATCCCCACGCGTTCCCCAGCCATAATCGTGTTTGTCTTTTTTTACATAACCCTGATCTTTTGTAAGATCTGTATAGGTCATAAAATAACGCTTGTTTTTCTTGATAAGCTTTTTTAGCGCTTCAATATTCCCTTTTGATTTTTCATTAAGGAAAGGCAATAATAAATCTATATTTTTTGATTTTATAATTGCGTCATATTCTTCAAAAACTGCATCAGAGTTTGAGCTTTTGGCTGTTTTTGGTTTTGAGGCCACAGTAACATCACCCGTTTCTGAATATCCTTTTTTTACTTTTTCTGCCAGTATTTTTTCCGCTGATTTCAGAGATTCTTCCTCTGTAAAGAATTTTTTGGTTTGAGAAGTTCCAGATGTTCCGTTTTTACCGTAGGTCACAGTATATTCAAATCCTGTAACTTCAATTTGCCAAAACTTATCAGAGTTTCCGTCTATGTATTTTAAATATTTTTTCATGCTGTTTTAGAACTGAATTGATAAAAAATAAGTGTGCGTATATTCTCAAAAATATAAAATTATTAAGGTTTAGCAGTCGTTTTTAAATGAAAATTTAGATTAAAATTGTTAGAGATGTGATAAATATTTCAGGATTAGGGATTAAAAAAAAAGGCTGTTCCAAAAGAACAGCCTTTTCGTTGGTTATATTATTTTGATTTATTAATTCTGACCATAGATCTTAACATAAAGATCTTTGTAAATTTCTTTAATAATTTTACGTTTCAATTTTAATGTAGGAGTCAATTGTCCGCCATCGATAGACCAAACATCAGGAGTTAACTCAAAACGTTTGATTTTTTCCCAGTGTCCGAATTTCTCATTAATACCTTCAACTTCTTCATCGATACGTTTAATCACATCAGGATTTGAACTGATTTCTTTGTCAGTGCTTCCTAAAGTTATTTTGTGAATTTTTGCCCATTCTTTTACAAATTCAAAATTTGGCTGAATAAAAGCTGCCGGCATTTTTTCGCCCTCACCAATTACCATGATTTGCTCAATAAAACGAGATTGTTTCATAGCGTTTTCGATCAATTGAGGAGCAATATATTTTCCGCCCGAAGTCTTGAACATTTCTTTCTTACGATCGGTAATTTTCAGGAAACCTTCGCTGTCAATTTCACCAATATCTCCGGTATGGAAATATCCATCGATCAAAGCTTCGGCAGTTTTTTCAGGATCTTTAAAGTAACCTAACATTACATTTGGTCCTTTGCAAAGAATTTCACCGTCAGCAGCAATTTTAACTTCAACGTTGCGAATTACTTTTCCAACAGTTCCAATTTTAAAACCTTTGTTTCTTTGGTCGTTTACCGCAATTACCGGAGAAGTTTCAGATAAACCGTAACCTTCCATAACCGGAATTTCGGCAGCAGCAAAAACTCTTGTTAAACGCGGTTGCAAAGCAGCGCTTCCGGAAACCATTAAATCTAAATTTCCTCCTAAACCTTCTTTCCATTTACTGAAAATAAGTTTTCGGGCAATCTTCAATTGAAACTCATACCAAAAGCCATTCGCTCCGTATGGTTCGTATTTTAAACCTAAATCAATCGCCCAGAAAAAAAGTTTTTTCTTGATACCGGTTAATTCAGTTCCTTTTGCATAAATTTTATCGTAAACTTTCTCTAAAAGTCTTGGTACAGCTGTAATAACAGTTGGTCGAACTTCTTTTAGGTTATCACTAATTTTGTCAATCGATTCTCCAAAATAAACCGAAACACCATAATATTGATAGATGTACAATATCATTCTTTCAAAAATATGGCAAATTGGCAAGAAGCTTAATGCGGTGCTTTTTCCCGGATCAAACGGAATTCTTGGCGCACTGTCCAAAACATTTGAAACAATATTTTTGTGGGAAAGCATAACGCCTTTAGGTCTTCCTGTAGTTCCTGAAGTATAAATAATAGTAGCCAAATCATCTGTGTGAATACTATCTTTTCTGGCTTCAACTTCAGTTTGATTGCTTTCGTCTTCGCCTAGTAATAGTAAATCTGTCCAGTGTTTACAACCTGGAATTTCATCAAACGAATAAACTTCTTTTAAAGTAGGTACGTTTGCTTTTATAGCGTTTACTTTTTGAAGTACTTCACTGTCAGAAACAAAACAGTAAATACTACCGCTATGGTTCAATATATATTCGTAATCTTCTTCGGAAATTGTTGGATAAATAGGAACGTTTTGCGCTCCTGTTTGCAGAATACCAATATCCATGATATTCCATTCCGTACGATTATTAGAGGTAATTAATGCGATTTTATCATCTTTTTGAACGCCCATACGCAGCAAAGCTCTTGAAACAGCATTTGCCTTTGCAATATATTCCTGGCTAGATGTTTTTTCCCAGACTCCGTTTTTTTTAGTTGCTAAGGCAACCGGAAGGTTATAAGTTTCTTGTTGATAATAGGGAAAATCAAAAAGGCGTGTGATTGAAACCATGTTTAATATATTGAATTTTATCGCAAATTAAATAAAAATTAGGGATAATTTTTAATTTTGTGGAATTTTATGGTAAAATTTATAAGTACTCTTGAAAATCAACGAAAACGTTTTCTTTTTTGTAGTAAATTTTCGAAAAATCAAGAAATATTGATTTTTTGTTATAAATTTCAGCTAAACTATTGCACGTCGTAATCAACATATTCTTTTACACGTTCGCCCATTAAGAACATTTTTTTCTTGGTAAAATGAATTGAGAATTGAGAATAGTTCCAATCATCACTATCATTGTTTCTATACCAAAATGTATAAGAAGCACTATTAAAACCTTCTTTAAAAATCGGAATTCCTTCGTCAGTACATTCGATTCCCCAGTTCATCTTTTTTTTGCTTAAATCGTCAGATTGGATAACTCCTGTACCATCCGGATTTAATATCGTAACAGGTTCTTTTTGTCCCGTTGGAGCAAAAGTCCCGGGAACAGGATAACCAATAGTTGTTGTAATATAATGATCACGGCTGTTGTAAGTGATTTTATCTACCTGAACTTGAGAATAAGAATGTGTAGAAACAAAAAATAATGTAATAAATAATAGCTGTAATGATTTCATTCTTTGTAGGTTTAATTGTTTTTGGAGTTGCACAAAAAAAATCAATGGCAGGATTTTTTTAGCGAATATAGTTCAAATTTCTGTAGAAAAAATGAATCCCAATTACAAGAATGAGTTTATTTTTTAACATTTTAGTTTTGCCGGAATATTACTCTGTCGAAAACTGATTTTCTAATAGTTTTTCTTTAAAATCAGATTTAAAAGTATAAGCAAATGTCACCATCAAAGCAC
Source organism: Flavobacterium pectinovorum (assembly GCF_006438875.1). Lineage (GTDB taxonomy): Bacteria > Bacteroidota > Bacteroidia > Flavobacteriales > Flavobacteriaceae > Flavobacterium > Flavobacterium pectinovorum_A. The sequence goes on along the minus strand of NZ_RCZH01000023.1, from coordinate 14,655 downwards.
GTGTGTCTGATTTATTAGTCCTGTTGCTGCTAAACAAAGCTGTATTGTTTTTGTATCCGCTTTCAAGCGTGTTAAACATATCTGTAACGACCAATCCCAAACGGGCATTTCCTTTTCCCAGTTTTTGCTGAAAACCCATATCGACATTATAAATCGGAATTCTTTTTCCTTGCGGAGTTGCCAATGCCGAGTTGTAATTGCCAATAAGCTGCAGTTTTCCACCTTTCCAGGGAACAAAATTATTGATGATTTTTCCGTACCAGCTAAAAGCATTACTAACTACATCCTGAGCCAGATTTGAGGCGTTTATATTTTGCTGAAAAGCAGTTATACTAATATTAGCATCATAAAAACCAATTGGCTTTAAGCTGAAGATCGTTTCTAATCCGTAAGTAATGGTACTTCCAATGTTTTTTGGCATCAATAAAATTACGCCGTTATCAAGCAGTTCAGCATATTGTTTAATAGTGTTGGTAGCATTTCTATAAAAAGCATTTGTAGAAAAAGAGTATTTTGTCCACTCCTTATTATAGCTCATTTCGGCAATATGAATAATTTCAGGTTTTAAATACGGATTCCCACTATGTGGATTCAACGCATCTGTAATATCGATAAACGGATTTAAATCGTCCAGATCCGGGCGATTAATACGTTTGCTGTAACCAATTTTTACAAATTCATCAGATTCTAAATTCAATTGTAAAGAAGCGGAAGGGAAAAGTTTTAAATAATTATTGTTAAACCTGTCGCTATTATTTTGAGTTGCTCCAGTGTTGGAAACATTTTCTGCACGTAAGCCTAAATTGTATTTCCATTTTGGATTTTCTTTGTTACCAATAAAAGAGTTTAACAGACCATAAACCGCATTTATTTGCTCATTGAATTTAAAAGTATTACTCGAAATTGGGTTCACAACATATTTGCCATTCACCATATCAGCACTTTGAAATTCTGAATTAAAAAAACGAAATGTTCCTTTATAACCAGTTTCTATAATCGATTTTTCTGATACCGGAAAAGCATAATTTACAATCGCATTCGAGATATTTTCACTTTCATAATTATGTGTTTTTTGTAAAAAAGCATCACCAATCTGTTCCTGATACTGATCGTAATTGTACGTGTCGATATTCGTATTTTCTTTGTCTCTGTTAAATGATGAAGTAATACTTGCGTTTAGACTTTTTCGATCATCAGCAAATTTCCGGTCATAATTAAAAGCCAGTTCTCCTACTTTTGAACGTTCTAATTCTAAAGAATGTCTTCTGTTATCAGAGTAAAACTGATTTGCACTAGTGTTGACCTTCGTATATAAAGTTTCGTCATTATCCTGAGTTTCCAGGTTTCCTAAAGCTTCAAATGAAAAGCTGTTTCTCTCGTTTGGCGAAAAATCGATATTCAGTTTTAAATTTTGTAAGCCTTCTGTACGTTCGTCATTTCGTGTTTGATTGATGAAATGTTCGTCATCAATAAAATAGTTTGTTCGATCCGCATTAATTTTTTTGGTTCGGCCGGCAAAACGATTGTCATAGCCCAGACCAAAATTCCATTTTCCAGCTTTATGATTTAATTGAAACGAACTGTTTGCTCTTCCTTTAGCTCCAAAACCACCGCCCAAAACCATTGCACCGTTCATTCCGCTTTGGTTATTTTTCTTTAGTTTGATGTTGATAATTCCGCTTTCTGCATTAGCATCATATTTGGCTGTTGGATTACTGATTATTTCAATACTTTCGATACTGCTTGCCGCAATTTGATCCATATTGGTAATCGCTGAGTTTTTTCCGTTAATTAAAATCATCGGAGATTTTCCTCTCAAAGTTATTCCACCTTCTGCATCAACAGCAACAGTCGGAATACTTTTAAGCATGTCCGTCGCAGTTCCTCCGGATTGTGAAATATTAGAAACAGCGTTAAAAATAAAACCTTCGTCTGTTTTTTGAATTTGTTTTTTGGCAGAATTAACCACAACAGTATTCAATAAATTAGTATCGCTTTGCAAAGTGATTGTTCCAATAGAAATAGGAGAACCTGCAAATTTTACTTTTCGAATAGTAGTTTTAAATCCAATTAATTTGAATTGCAATTGATAATCCCCCGAAGGGACATTATCCAAAGAAAAATTTCCGGAAGCATCTGTTACCGCATAGCTAGCCACTTTTGTAGAATCGCTAACGTTTTTTAAAATAACATCTACAAATTCTATCGGAAGTTTCCCGTCAGAAATAGATCCTTTTATAGCCGCTTGATTTTGACCAAAAGAGAATTGGCTCGTTATAAATAATAGAATTAGAAGTAAAAGATTTTGTCTGCAATTTTTCATAGCGCAAAGATATTTATCCCAGTAAATGCGCTTGCTTAAACTACCTTAAGATATTATTAAATTAGTCTTAGATGATATTTAATTTTTTTATAGCCATTTTTTCGGAGTAAAAAAAGGGTGTTTTTCCCCTAAAATAAACAGGAAAAACCACCGATGATTTAAAAAGGGACAATAGTATTTTTATTTTATTAAAATGCGGATGCCGAAAAGCAAAAGAGTAGGTGCTAATTTTAAACTAAATAATATGTTAACGGCTCTTTTAGCAATGTTCTGGTGGGGAATCGTATGCCATTATTTCCACGACTTTCAAAAAAAATAAAATAAAAATGCCTCAGCTTAGGGATAGCGCTGAGGTATATTTTTATACCAATCTAGAAGCAGGTTTTTCTGTTTCGAAATAGAGCACGAATTTTTTGGGGAAAATTCGTAAAATTACTTCGCCCGTAATTATTCAGGTCGTGGTAAAAAAAAAGCGTTCGATAATTCGAACGCTTTTTAGTTTTAAATATATTTCTTTAGTTTTTCTCAATCCATTTTCTTGCATTGACAAAAGCTCACGGCAAGGCGTAACTAATTGATTTTGTTTTTGAATCACAAAAATTAGCACAAACTAATTTGTGAAAATTTGTGAAATTTGTGGCAAAAAAAATCGCTCAAATTCTCGAGCGATTTCAGTAATAATATATTATTTGTTTTTCTCAATCCATTTTCTTGCATTGACAAAAGCTTCATGCCAAGGCTTAACTAATCGATTTTGTTTTTGAATCACAAAAATTAGCACAAACTAATTTGTGAAAATTCGTGAAATTTGTGGCAAAAAAAATAGCCCACGGATTTGACGGATTTAAACAGATTGACACAGATAATATTTTTAATCTTTGGCAAAAAGAATCAGCATAAACCTTTTTAAATCCGTAACATCCGTTGACAAAAAAACAAAAAAAGCGCTCGAAAACTCGAACGCTTTAAGTAATAAAAATATATTTTTTAGATTTTCTCAATCCATTTTCTTGCATTGACAAAAGCTCACGCCAAGGCGTAACTAATTGATTTTGTTTTTGAATCACAAAAATTAGCACAAACTAATTTGTGAAAATTTGTGGCAAAAAAAATAGCCCACGGATTTGACGGATTTAAACAGATTGACACAGATAATATTTTTAATCTTTGGCAAAAAGAAATCAGCGTAAACCCGTTTAAATCCGTAACATCCGTAGGCAAAAAAACAAAAAAAGCGCTCGAAAACTCGAACGCTTTAAGTAATAAAAATATATTTTTTAGATTTTCTCAATCCATTTTCTTGCATTGACAAAAGCTTCATGCCAAGGCGTAACCTCGTCATTTCTGTCTTTTGGATAATGCGCCCAGTTCCATTGGAAAGTAGAACGCTCAATATGAGGCATTGTAACCAAATGTCTTCCGGTTTTATCACACATCATTGCTACGTCGTAATGAGAACCATTTGGATTTGCAGGATAACCTTCGTAACCATATTTAGAAACGATGTTGTAATTCTCTTCTGCCATTGGCAAATTAAATTTTCCTTCTCCGTGAGAAACCCAAACTCCTAAAGTTGTTCCGGCCAATGTAGATAACATAACCGAATTATTCTCCTGAACTTTTACAGAGGTAAAGATACTTTCGTGTTTCTGACTCGTGTTGTGCAGCATTTTTCCGTGAACTTCATGTTCCGGATTAATCACTTCAAGTTCCATAAACAATTGACAACCGTTACAAATACCAACAGATAAAGTATCTTCTCTTTTGAAGAAATTATCCAAAGCTGTTTTTGCTTTTTCGTTGTATAAGAAAGCTCCCGCCCAACCTTTGGCAGAACCTAAAACATCAGAGTTAGAGAATCCTCCAACAGCTCCAATAAATTGAATATCTTCAAGAGTTTCACGACCAGAAATTAAATCCGTCATGTGAACATCTTTTACATCAAATCCGGCTAAATACATTGCATTTGCCATTTCACGCTCAGAATTACTTCCTTTTTCACGAATAATCGCTGCTTTAGGTTTTGGCTTCGAAGCGTCAATTACTGGTTTTTCTCCTGTAAAATGAGTTGGAAATGTATAGTTTAAGGGCTGATTTTTATAGTTTTCAAAACGAGCTTTAGCAGTTCCGTTTTTAGATTGTTTCTGATCTAATAAATAAGAAGTTTCAAACCAAATATCTCTATAAGTCGGAATATCCAATTTATAATCACCAAATTCTAAAGTTGCGGTGTTTTGAACTGAACCAATTTTGAAGAATTCGATATTGTTTGCGCTCAATTTAGCTTCAACAGCTGAATCCGATTTAGCTTGGAAAACGATTCCGATGTTTTCAGCGAAAAGAATTTTCAATAAGTCTTTTTCCGCGAAAGCGCTGAAATCAATTTTTGCTCCAAGATTTACATCAGCAAAACACAATTCTAATAAAGTAGTGATTAAACCACCGCTTCCGATATCGTGACCTGCTAAAATTTGGCTTTCGCCGATTAATTCCTGGATTGTATTAAAAGCATTTTTGAAGAAAGAAGCGTCTTTTATAGTAGAAGTTTCTTTTCCGATTACATTTCTAATTTGTGCAAAAGACGAACCTCCTAATTTGAAATCATCCTGAGATAAATTGATATAATAAATAGAATCTCCGTTTTTCTGTAAAACAGGTTCTACTACTTTTTTAATATCTGTACAGTTTCCTCCAGCCGAAATAATAACCGTTCCCGGCGCAATTACTTCGTCGTTTGGATATTTTTGTTTCATCGAAAGTGAATCTTTTCCTGTCGGAATATTGATTCCCAATTCGATTGCAAATTCAGAACAGCCTTCAACTGCAGCGTACAAACGAGCGTCTTCACCTTCGTTTTTACAAGCCCACATCCAGTTTGCAGATAATGAAATACCTTTTAAACCATCTTTAATTGGAGCCCAAACAATGTTTGATAACGATTCTGCAATAGCATTTCTACTACCTGCAACAGGATCAATCAAAGCCGCGATAGGAGCGTGTCCAATAGAAGTTGCAATTCCTTCTTTACCTAAATAATCAAGAGCCATAACTCCAACATTATTCAAAGGCAATTGTAACGGACCTGCGGTTTGTTGTTTAGCTACTTTTCCACCTACACAACGGTCCACTTTATTAGTCAACCAGTCTTTTGAGGCAACAGCTTCAAGACGTAAAACATCTTGTAAATATTTTTCGAAATCATTTGCCGAATAAGTAACATCAGCATATTTTCTATCGATAGTTTTGTCCGTCATAATCGTTTTAGGAGAACTTCCGAAGAAATCTTCTAAAGCATAATCCATCGGTTTTGAACCATTTGATTTTGATTGAAAAGTAAAACGGTGATCTCCCGTAACATCTCCAACCTGATACATTGGCGAACGCTCTCTGTCTGCGATTCTTTGCAAAATATCAATATCTTTTTGACCAATAACCAATCCCATTCTTTCCTGAGATTCGTTACCAATAATTTCTTTTGCAGAAAGAGTTGGATCTCCAACAGGCAATTTATCCAAATCTATTAATCCACCAGTTTCTTCCACCAATTCCGAAAGACAGTTCAAGTGTCCTCCAGCTCCGTGATCGTGAATAGAAACAATTGGGTTATGATCGCTTTCTACCAAACCACGAATGGCATTAGCAGCACGTTTTTGCATTTCCGGATTCGAACGTTGGATCGCATTTAGTTCAATTCCCGAACCAAAAGCTCCTGTATCTGCAGATGAAACCGCAGCTCCACCCATCCCGATTCTATAATTTTCTCCACCAAGAATAACGATTTTATCACCTTCTTGTGGTTTCTTTTTGATTGCCTGATCTAATTTTCCGTAACCAATTCCGCCCGCCTGCATGATTACTTTATCGTAACCAATTTTGCGGTCGTTTTCTGAATGTTCGAAAGTTAAAACCGAACCTGTAATTAACGGTTGCCCGAATTTATTTCCAAAATCAGAAGCTCCGTTTGAAGCTTTGATCAAAATATCCATTGGAGTCTGGTACAGCCATTTTCTTTCTTCCATTGCATTTTCCCAAGTCCTGTCATCCTGAGCGGAGTCGAAGGATTTCAAACGTGAGTAAGATGTCATGTAAACCGCTGTTCCTGCTAGTGGCAAAGAACCTTGACCACCTGCAAGACGGTCACGAATTTCTCCTCCTGATCCAGTTGCAGCGCCGTTAAAAGGCTCTACAGTTGTTGGAAAATTGTGTGTTTCTGCTTTTAAAGATAAAACAGAATCAAATTCTTTTATCTCGTAATAATCTGGTTTGTCAGCTGTTTTTGGTGCAAATTGCTGTACTCTTGGTCCTTTTACAAAAGCAACGTTGTCTTTGTAAGCAGATACGATATCGTTAGGGTTTTCCTGTGATGTTTTTTTGATTAATTTGAAAAGAGAAGTTTCTTTTTCTTCACCGTCAATTACAAAAGTTCCGTTGAAAATCTTATGACGACAGTGTTCAGAATTTGCTTGTGAGAAAGCAAAAATTTCAGAATCGGTTAGTTTTCTGCCTAGTTTTACAGCAAGATTGTCTAAATAATCTACTTCTTCCTGGCTTAAAGCTAAACCTTCTACTTTATTATAAGTGGCAATATCATCGATTTCCAGAATTGGTTCCGGCTGTACGTTGATAGTAAAAATCTCCTGATCTAATTGATTGAATTTTTGTGAAAGCATTGGATCAAAATCAGTAAAATCTTCCGTTGCCGGATGAAATTCTTCAATTCTGATGATGCCCGGAATACCCATGTTCTGAGTAATCTCTACAGCATTTGTACTCCAAGGTGTGATCATAGTGGCACGAGGACCAACAAAAAAATCCGTCAAGGCGGATTTTTCGATCTTATTAGAGTTGGCAAAAAGCCAGTTTAGTTTTGAAATGTCTTGAGCCGAAATTTCGTTTTGCGTTTGTACTGCAAAAACAGTTTTGCTTTGGTTTTCAAAGAAATGGATCATTGTGATGTGTAGTTTGTTGTATTGAAGTGCAAATTTAGTTTAAATAAATAGTAAGCGCAAATTTGAAAACAAACTCTTTTGAAAAAAATGTATTGATCTTATTTTACCATATAAGTGATATAAGTTCATTTTAGAAGCAGCTAAAGTAGAGATGCACAGCAGTGCATCTTCTTATAAGTATGGTTTTCTCGCAAAATGTTATTTTTTTAATCTCGTAATCCCGATAGCAATCGGGAGCAAAGACGTGGAGTTTTTTATCTCTCGCAGATTTGGCAGATTGAGCAGATTTAAATTGATTGGAATTTTATTTTAAATCTGCGTGAATTTTTTATTCAGTTCTTTATCTGCTCAATCTGCCAAATCTGCGAGAAAAATTAATTTAAAATTTTAGGACAATAAAAAAGAGCGGCAACTAGCCGCTCTTTAATTTAGTAAGCACTCATTTTTTAATTAGTTGATAAGGATTTTTTTACTGAAATTTTCAGAACCTTTACTAATACGAACAATGTAGATACCTTTCGGTAAATTATTTATCGTTGATAATGAATCTTTAATATTTGATTTCTCAAATATTTTTTGACCTAATATTGAAATTATCTCGATAGAATAGGGTGCTTCTGTATTATTAAAATAGATTGAAAAGTTTCCATTTGACGGATTTGGATATAAAATAATTCCTTTTGAATCGGCAAGGGTTTCTTCTGTTTCAAGAGTGGTGTTTTTAACCAGTTTCGCACCTAAATTTGAGCAAGTATCCGTGGTAAATGAATCCCATTGAGATGCCAAATTAAAAGTAGTGCTTGGAGCAGTAACCGTCGATTTTCTTCTTAAAGTAACATCTACTGCAAAATTTGCTGTTCCGCCATTAAATGTCCCGATGATGTCTATCAAAACGCCATTTTTAAATAAACCAACAGCGTCATTTCCATTAAAAGTTAATTCAGTGGCAGTTGTCGAAATATTAGCAGAACTTGTTGGATAACAGCTCGAAGCCATTGAACTGTTTACGATCGTAAATTTACTTCCGGTTGCTAATGTTCCGCTCAAGGCCAAACCTGTGCTCCATGCTCCGGCACCATTCGTTTGTTTTTTTACGGTATAAACAGATAAGCTCACAGAAGCTCCGGTATTATTGGCAATTTCCAATGCTTTATTATTTCCTGAACCTTCAATATATTCAGAGAAAAGTAAGTCAGTTGCAGTTCCGCCAGTTCCACCGCTGCTATTGGTCGTAACGGCGATTGTATTGCTTAACGCCGATGTATTTCCTGCAGCATCTTTGGCACTTACATTAATATTATAACTTGTAGAAGCTGTTAATCCTGTAATAGTAGCAGTCAAACCAGTAACTGTAGTTTTCAAAACTCCATTTGAATATACATTATATCCTGTAACACCAACATTGTCTGTCGAAGCATTCCACGCAACAGTAATCGAAGTAGCTGTTTTTGTTGTAGAAGCTAAACTTGTTGGAGCAGTTGGAGCCTGAGTATCTGCAGAAGGATTCCATATCTGATTTACATATTCCGGATGATCGATATATGGATTTCTATTGTTCTGACGTGCATAAATGGCATTATTTCGGGCAATTTCTCTAGCGCTTACCGGATCTTGTGCGTTCCATGCTAAAAGAATATTCAAGAATGCAGTTGTAAACACTTTATTGCTTGATCCATCGAACATGGCATACGTATATCCTGCAACGGTGTTCTCGTAACGAGTTGCAAAATAGAAATACATTCTGGCAATATCACCTTTAAACTCGTTGATTGGTTCAAAAACAGTTCCTGAATATCCGGATGTTGAGTTTGGACCTAATTTCCCGCCATTTTGAGAAATATAAGTTGGCGTACTCACGACTCCGTGTGGATAATTGGAACGCATTCCGTTTACTTTTCCATCCGTTGGAGTGATAAAATGAGCATCGGCAACCATTGGAGATTGTTCATTAAATACAGATTGCGGAATAATGTGTTCTCTGTTATAACAGTCACCTTCTACAGAATAATTTCCACATCTTTGTGTACTTCCTGTACTATAATTATAAGGATCTGTTCCGGCAGGATTCTCAGAATACATGTCCAGAACAGTTCCGTCATTTTCGTAAAAATTATCAACATCAGAAGTTTGGTATGTGGTGTACAAACCTGCATAACCGTTATCCGTATGACCTTTAATAATATTGTACAATTGTGTTTTTAAAGTGTAGCCTGTTCCAGTTGCAGTGCTGTAATAACCGGAAGGAATTTGCGAAAATGTTGCCGTAACAACGAATAGTAATAATAAAGTGTAGAGTTTTTTCATAAAAAATAGGTTTAAGATTTGGGTTAATAATAAATTGATTTTTAGTGAGTTAATTTAGTTATTGTAGCAAATCTACTATTTTTATGAATGCGTTGCGTTAAGGAAAGATTATTTTTAGATATATTTTCTTACGGGTGGATTTTTTGTAGCCACGAAGGCACAAAGGCACAAAGTTTTTTTTAATTAACGTATTAAGCGTATTGTTTGTCATTTCGACCTAAGGGAGAAATCACACTAGAAATTCGACAATCAAAAGTTGCCAATCTTTGTCGAGTTACGCGTGTGATTTCTCCTTTGGGTCGAAATGACATAAAATGAGAAGAAAAAAACTTAGTGTCTTAGTGCCTTCGTGGCAAGAAAAAAAACTTAGTGTCTTAGCGCCTTCGTGGCAAATTCTATTTAGGAAATACCGCACTTTGATAAGCGCCTAAATCTGGTGGAGAAGTTCTCGTGGCTCCAATAATATCTAATGGAATGATATAATCCTGATTTCCTTTAGCGAAAGCGGACGACGTATTATCAATATTAAATTTATTATTTGAAGCATCGTAATACTTAGGATTTTCATTTAGAATAATCTGATTGTAATGTACAGCGTCTGTTTTAAACTGATAATCAGGATTCGTTGATGAACTGCTAAATTTTAATAGACAATTGTTTAATTGATATACAAATGCTGCGTTGGTATTTTTGTCCAGATTAAATTCATTGGTATTGGAGCCATAAATAATACAATTGTTGAAAGTTGCCTGAGTCAACGGATTGGTTTCCGGAGTCGCCCCAGCCAAACTATTGCTTAAATTCACGGCAAATTGGGGACTATTTGACCAATTGTTATTGAAGGTACAATGCGTAAAAAGATAGTTTCCGCCATAAACACACGATAAACTTGTTAAACCGGCATAATTAATTACGATGTTTTCGCCATTAATTCGGGCATTTTGAGCCAGAATTCCATATTCGGCACAATTGTAAATCTGGGTGTTTTTAATTTGGATTGTTGTATTGTCTTGACTTCTAATATCCAAACCTGTGATTGCATTTTTTAAAGTCAGATGATTTATGGAATGATTCGTACTTCCGTTTGATAAAATCACAGATTTCCATTGTCCGGGAATATCATCGTACAGCGATTCTAATCGATCACCTTCAAAAACAACTTCATTTTCTAATTTTTCGGTTGCTGAGGTCGTTCCGTTAATTTGTAAGGAAGCTTTATTGTCGACATAAAGTCCTGAATTGGCATGAAAAAATACGCGCGCTCCGGCTTCAAAAGTTGCCGTTTTATTTTGCGGAACTCCTGCATAACCATAAATGACATATGGTTTTTGTTTGGTGAAGATTAATTCATTTCCGTTTACAGGATCATTTTCATTCAAATAGAATCCATCAACATCTTTGCCGTCTATTTTTATTTTTTCTTTAGTTCCGTCAGGATTTTGTTTCGGATATAAAAAAACAGCGTCCTGAATTAAAGTCACCAAAGCTACTTCCTGAAGATTTGCTCCACTGTCAAACTGAATTTCATCCGTATATAAAAAATCAGTTGGATCAGCATCTGTAATATCTGCCGTGGTTTCTATAAAAATGTACAAACTGTCTTTGGCTAAAAGCGTAACATTATTGAAGATTTTGCCATTGTTTCCGCTCATTCCGTCAACCGTCATTCGATATTTTGAACTTAAACCTTTTTTTAACTGAACGGTCGGAATCGAAATGTCGTTTTTACTTTTATTATACACTTTAAGTTGGTACGTACTCGAACCAATGTTTTTAAAAACAGTATCCAGATAAACAGTATCTTTTGAAAACTTTAAATTTCCGGAACTGGCAACAGTATCAAAATCTGTTCGACAAGAACTGAAAGCTAAAAATAAACCGAAAATGAAGAGTATAAAGTATTGACGCATTTGAATAAGTTTTTTTGCCACCGATTAAAAGGATTAAAAAGATTTTCTATTTATTGCAAATAAACTTTTAATCTGTGATAATCTGTGATAATCTGTGCAATCTGTGGCAAAAAAATATTACATTTCAGCCAAAGATTAATATTGATTCTTTTTGTAAAAATAGCAAAAAACTTACATGTTTGGAGATGATTTTAAATAATAGAAATGTATTTTCTAATTTGTATCTCATCTTTTCTTTAATTTTACGATTTTAAAGCCTATTTTAAATGAATTACACAAAAGAACAAATATTAGAGCGTTGCAATCAGTTTTCTAAAAACACTTTGATGGAAACGCTAAAAATTGAATATATAGATGCAGGCGAAGATTTTTTAACGGCTAAAATGCCTGTAAATCCAAGCGTTCACCAACCAATGGGGTTATTGCACGGAGGTGCTTCTGTAGCTTTGGCAGAAAGTGTCGGGAGTGCAGCTTCTTTCTTTTTTATTGATCCAAAAGAACAAGAAGTTCGCGGAATCGAAATCTCGGCAAATCACTTAAAAAGTATTCGTGAAGGTTATGTTTTTGGTACAGCGCGCATCATTCATAAAGGAAGAAGTATTCATCTTTGGGAGATTAAAATTACCGACGAAGCAGGAAATCTGATTTCGCTTTGCAAATTAACCAATATGGTTTTGGACAAAAAGAAAGAATAGAAAATATGAATGACTTTTTCTCAACAATAAGAAAACACCAGGCGCAAAATTTACCTTTTGTAATCTATTCTAAACCTAATTCTTCAAGTATTTTTGCGCTTTTACAGCAAAATGATACTTTATATACCGTTTCAGATTATAGCGAAAAAGGCTTTGTTTTTGCTTCTTTTGATGAAAAACAATTGATTTTAATTCCTGAAGAAGAATCTAAAATTATAAGTGCAGAACAAACTAAAGTTGATTTTGATTTTAATGAAACTGAAGATCTAACTTTTGATTTGGAAGCAAAAACGCAATACGAAGATCTGGTTTCAAAAGGAATTGAAGCGATTAAAAACGACGAATTCAAAAAAGTAGTTTTATCCCGAAGCGAAAAAATTGATTTCGCTGATTTTGATTTTGTGATTACTTTTAAACGTTTGATTCATTTATATCCAACGACTTTCTCGTATTGTTTTTTTCATCCTCAAATTGGACTTTGGATGGGAGCAACGCCGGAACAATTACTAAAAGCCAGCGGAAATGTTTTTGAAACGACAGCTTTGGCGGGAACGCAGAAAGCAACTTTGGAAACGGAAATTTCCTGGCAGCAAAAAGAGAAAGACGAACAACAATATGTTACTGATTTTATCGTAAAGAGATTGCGCGAAGTGGCTTCGTCTGTTGTTGTAACGGAACCGTATAGTATAAAAGCGGGATCGATCTGGCACATTAAAACAGATATTTCGGGAGTTTTAAATGATAATTCGACTTTAGAAGAGGTTATTGATACTTTGCATCCCACGCCGGCTGTTTGTGGCTTGCCAAAAAAGAAAGCAAAAGCTTTTATCATCGAAAACGAAAATTACGACCGAACTTTTTATACTGGTTTTCTGGGCGAATTAAATAGCAGTTTTGCCAACAAAACAGTAAGTTCTGATTTGTTTGTGAATTTGCGCAGCATGCAAATTCACGATGGAAAAGCTATTTTGTATATGGGCTGCGGAATTACAAAAGAAAGTATCCCAGAAAAAGAATGGGAGGAAAGCGTCAATAAATCAATGACAATGAAAAGAGTTTTGAATATTAAAAAGAATAATAGTAGTTGTTAAAAAAGTTTTCAGTCTCAGTATTCAGTCTCAGTAGGCAGTGCGACTGAGACTGAAGACTGAGACTGAGAACTGAATACTGCGACTGTAAACTGTGACTGTAAACTGTGACTAAAAATAAAAACATGAAATTAGATATATTAGCCTTTGGCGCACATCCGGATGATGTAGAATTGGGTTGTGCCGGAACAATTTTAAAAGAAGTATCTCTTGGTAAAAAAGTTGGAATCGTAGATTTAACGCGTGGCGAATTAGGTACGCGCGGAACTGCTGAAACCAGAGATGCTGAAGCAAAAGATGCTGCAAAAATATTAGGTGTTTTGGTTCGTGAGAATTTAGAGATGCGTGACGGATTTTTTGTAAATGACGAAAAGCATCAATTAGAGGTTATAAAAATGATTCGAAAGTATAAACCTGAGATTGTATTGTGTAATGCAATTGACGATCGTCATATCGATCATGGTAAAGGAAGTAAATTAGTTTCTGATGCTTGCTTTTTATCCGGTTTGATGAAAATCGAAACTTCGATCGATGGAGAGAATCAGGAAGCCTGGAGACCAAAAGTGGTTTATCATTATATTCAGTGGAAAAACATTCAGCCGGATTTTGTAGTTGACATTACAGGTTTTGAAAAGAAAAAGGTTGAAGCGATTGCAGCATACAAAACGCAATTCTATGATCCAAATTCTAAGGAACCTGCTACACCAATTACGAGTAAAAACTTCTTTGAAAGTTTAAATTATCGTGCGCAGGACTTAGGAAGGCTTGTTGGGAAAGATTTTGCTGAAGGTTTCACTGTTGAGAGATGTTTGGCAATCAATAGCTTAGAAAATTTGATATAAAAAGTTTAATTTTTTTTTCATTTTTTTCTTTGTAGAAGTAAACCTTTGTTGTATATTTGCAACCGCAAAGAAAAATGGTGGTTGTAGCTCAGCTGGTTAGAGTATTGGTTTGTGGTGCCGAGGGTCGCCGGTTCGAACCCGGTCAGCCACCCAGAAATTTAAAGCCTTGAAGAAATTCAAGGCTTTTTTTGTGCCTTTAATTTAAATCCCAATTTTTGTAAATTCCAAATTCCAATTGAGTAGAATCGGATCAACACGAAAACCTGTGGAGTAGCAAAAATTAAGCATAAATATTAGTTAGTCTGAAAAGGAAGTATTCTATATTTCTAACGCCCCTGAATTTTGACCTAAATGCTTTTATTTTTGCGTTGAAAGATTCTGCCGAAGCGTTGGTGCTTCTGTTGTCAAAATAATTCAATATGGTTTGATAATGATTTATAATTGTGCGAGAGATTGTACCAAAAGATTTAAATCCAGATTGATTTACTTTTTCGTGCCATTTGGCTAGTTTAGCAAAGCCTATGATTTTATCTTTTGTGTTCTC
>NZ_RCZH01000022.1 GCF_006438875.1 Flavobacterium pectinovorum | reverse complement strand
ATTTATGGAGATAGTGCTTATACTGATTACGGTTTAGAAGATTTTGCCCTAATGAAAAAATGTGTTTTATTAAAAATTCAAAGAAAGTCAAATGCTAAACGAACAGATACAATAGAGCAAAAAAATGAAAAGTTAAAAATGAGAAAAAGAGTAGAAACAACAATAAGCGACATAAAAAAAATGTTTCCAAGAACTATACATGCAGTAACATTAGAAGGTTTTTTGATAAAACTGACATTGTTTGTATTTGGACTCCAGTTAAATAAAGCAATCAACTAGCAACTTGAATTAATTATAAAAAAAATGGCAAGCGACCTACATCGCACCGCTCAACCACGTACCCTTGCTATGTTCCCATCCTGGGGGAGTCTGCAGGAGCTGGTCGTGTAGGACTTGCCGGTGCAAATATACAATCTTTTTATATTTTTGCAAGACCTTTGTTGCTATAAAAATATCGTCGTATATTGGCTTATTCAAAATTTAAACTATGAAAAAATATAACTTCCTAACTGTCATTTTATTAGGAATCACATTAATTGGATGTGGAGATACAAAAAAAGGTGAAAATTCTTTATTTAACATCGATGATTCAGCTTTTCCGGCTCATTTTTTACCACAAGAAGCGATTTCTATCGGAATTTTAAACCCAAATTCGAAAGAAATCGACAGCGTTGCCTACTTTATAAATGACAAAAAAGTGGGAAGTACTAAAGGTGCCGAAAAATTCAAATTTGAATTAAAAAATCAAAAACTAGGATACCAATACTTAAAAGCTACTGTTTATTTTGGATCAGATTCGTCTGATGCAACTAAACGTGTTGAGCTGGTTTCAAACATTGAACCTAAATTATTAAAATATAAAGTAATTAACACTTATCCTCACGATAAAAAATCTTTTACCGAAGGATTAGAATTTCATAATGACACTCTTTATGAAAGTACGGGACAAGAAGGTGCTTCATATTTAAGAAAATACGATTATAAGACAGGAAAAATTTTCAAACAAATTGATCTTGACAAAAAATATTTTGGGGAAGGAATCACTTTTATCAATGGTAAACTTTTTCAATTAACGTGGCAAAACAAAACCGGTTTCATTTATGATGCAAAAACATTAAAACTTGAAAAAACCTTTGCTTACGATAAAGATATCGAAGGCTGGGGAATGACAAATGACGGAAAATATATTTACCAAACTGACAAAACAGAGAAAATCTGGAAAATGGATCCGGCGACTCAAAAAATGGTAGATTATATCAATGTTTATTCTGGGACTTCAAAAATTAAAGCTATTAATGAACTGGAGTGGATTAACGGAAAAATTTATACCAATGTTTGGTTTAAAGATGCAATTGCTGTTGTAAATCCTACTTCAGGAGCTGTTGAAGGAATCTTAAACATGTCTAATTTACGTAAATCTATGCCTGATGTTACCACAGAAGATGTTTTAAACGGGATTGCTTACAACCCAAAAACTAAAACCATTTTTGTAACCGGTAAAAACTGGAGCAAAATATTCGAAATAACGGTTTCAGAATAAATAAATTCCAATGTTTTATCCCGAAGCATAGGGCAATGTCATTAAGTTAAGGGAAAATCTATAAAATTACTTACCAGTTTAATCAAGAAAGTAATTAGAAAAATCCGTTTTTATCAGCGTTTTCGCTTTAGCGAATCAGTAAAATCAGCGTCTAATTTTGACGCGGATAAAACAGATTTACTTCGTAAAAACGCGGAAAAAAACGGATTTTATTTTTTAAATGCTTAACTTAATGACATTGAGCATCGGGACCAAATCCCATTTTAGAAACACGAATTTCACAAATTTCACGAATTATTCCGTGATAATTTGTGAAATTTGTGTTTTAAAATACCTTTATACCATTAAATCTATATCATGATAACTCTTATAACAAACATAAAAGAACTGCTTCAAATTCGTAAAACTTCAATTTCTAAGGTTTCAGGAACCGAAATGGCAGAACTTCCAACTATCAAAAATGCCTTTTTACTTATAAAAGAGGATCTTATTGCAGATTTTGGTTCGATGGAAAATCTTCCTGAAATCAAGGCAGACAAAATTATCGATGCAACAGGTCAAATTATCCTCCCATCTTGGTGCGACAGTCACACACATATTGTCTATGCAGGGAATCGTGAGCAGGAATTTGTGGATCGAATCAATGGGTTTTCATACGAAGAAATCGCTAATCGCGGTGGCGGAATTTTAAATTCGGCTAAAAAACTCAACGAAACTTCAGAAGAAGAAATTTATGAGCAATCAAAAATTCGCTTAGAAGAAGTTATGCATTTAGGAACCGGAGCTGTTGAAATAAAATCAGGTTACGGGCTAACAATTGAAGGCGAATTAAAAATGCTTCGCGTGATTAAAAAACTGGCAGAAAACTATCCAATCACTATAAAAGCAACTTTTTTGGGCGCACATGCTTTTCCGTTGCATTACAAAGAGAACAAAGCGGGTTATATCGATGAAATCATAACCAAGATGTTACCGGAAATTGCCAAAGACAAACTGGCTGATTTTGTTGATGTATTTTGTGAAACCGGTTATTTTTCTGTTGAAGAAACAGAGAAAATTATGGAAGCTGGAATAAAATTCGGCTTAAAGCCAAAAATCCATGTGAATCAATTTAATTCTATTGGAGGAATACAAGCAGGAATTAAATTTAACGCTCTTTCTGTCGATCATCTCGAAATTATGAACCCTGAAGATATTGAAGCCTTAAAAGACTCCGAAACAATGCCTGTAGCATTACCGTCTTGCTCTTACTTCTTAAGTATTCCATATACGCCTGCCCGTGAAATGATAAAGGCGGGTTTACCATTAGCTTTGGCTACCGATTTTAATCCCGGCTCTACTCCATCCGGAAATATGAATTTTGTAGTTGCAACAGCCTGCATCAAAATGAAAATGACGCCGGAAGAAGCCATAAATGCAGCAACCATTAATGGCGCTTATGCAATGGGAATTTCAGAAACTCACGGAAGTATTACAAGAGGTAAAAAAGCTAACTTAATTCTCACCAAAGCAATTTCATCTTATTATCAGATTCCATATGCATTTGGCAGTAATTTAATTGACAGCGTTTTTGTTGATGGCCAGATCATTTAATACAGTAATCTATTTCAACATAGCCAACGGTTCAAACCGCTGGCTATGTTTATAATATTGCATTTATTGACCCTCAAACATCTTAATGATTAAAATAAACATAAAAATCCTACATAAATTAGTTATTACTAAAATATGGAGGTATGTTTACCAATCAGATTTTTAGATATGGAAATTTTAATTCTTGCAATAAATACAGGTAAATTGGGTTTGAGACAAAATGTTTCTACTACCCATGCATGTTTATATATTAGCAAGAACATTTCAAGATTATCTTCTTTATTAAAATTAAAAATCTTCCCGAATTATTAAGCATCGCGAGTATGCTTATTAAAATCCTATTAAACTTTTTTACAATGCTTTTCCAATCTAAAATTGGATATCGGTACTCGCTATAAAGTTTTTTATTTATTACGAAATAAATTATAGGATCGGGATTAAACTTTATTTTTTAATAATTAAAACAAGAAGATCATGGCTAAGAAAGCTTCAACGACAGATTTAAAGGCAAAAAAACAAGAGAAAATTCAAAAAAAACTAGAAGAACAACAAACTAAAAAAAGAAAATAGAAACTAAATTAATGTGATTTTTAATTTAATGAAAAAGGTCTGTGAAAAACTTCACAGACCTTTAATATTTTAGTGGTATTCTACTTTTTAATAGTTCTCTTATCTCAAGTTAAAACTTGTTTTAGAAACTAATTCGTCATTATCATAAACATTGATAAAATAAGCACCTTTAACGAAATCTTTACCTGGTAAATCTTCACTAACATTAACTGTTTTATTTTCATATTTAACAGTTGTTTTGAAGCTGTAAGTTAAAGTGTTATCACCAAAACTTTCAGTTTTCTTTTCTCCTAAAACATTGTTTTTAGAGTCGATAACCTGTACATAATACGTTTTATCTCCAGATTTAGCGATTTGGTTTTCAGCAATTGTGAAACTAACTTTCAAAACATCGGCACGGCTAGCTTTATCCGTTTCGATTTGTTTTCCTGAGCTTCTCAATTTGTAAGCAGCAGTTTTTGTGTTTAAAATTGATAATTTAGCGCCTTTTTCAACTGTTTTAGCCAATTCTTCGTTTTGACCAACTAACACTTCATTGTATTTTTTAGATTCACCTAAAACCGTAATAGTACTATCTCTCTGAACTGTTAAAACACCATTTTGTTTTTTCAATTCGTCATTTTCAGCAACAAGAGTTTTCATTTTACCTTGCATAGCCTGAACTTGTGATCTGAATTTAGACACATCACCTTTTGATTTGTTCAAATCATCCATTAAGGCTACTACTTTATCTCTTTCCTGAATTAACTCATCAGACATAGAAGTGTTTTCAGCAATTGCAGCATCATAAGTTGCTTTTAATTCTTGCAAATCTTTCATAACAGATTGTTTTTCTGTCATGGTTGTTGTAAGTTCAGTTTTAACTACGTCAGTATCAGACGATAATTTAAAAATGTACACTAAGCTACCAATTAGTAGGACTGCTAAAACTGCGATTATCGCTTTTAGACTTGAGTTGTTGTTCTTTGGGTTTTCCATATTTAATAATTTTCTTTAAAAACAAATTTAAGAATTAATATATCTTAATAACGTAAGTTACCACAATTATATTATTTTTGGAAAATATTTTTTTTTAATGGAGAAATTAATTCCTTTTACTGTAAATGATTTAGCAAAAGTCACAAATCACAGAAGTGGCGAAATAAAGTTTGGAGAAAAGATGATTGTCATTCCGAAAGGAGTTGATAAAATTAGCTTTTTGAAAGATAGTGAAGCTAAATATGTGCTTTTGGGAATACCCGAAGACATTGGTGTGCGTGCGAACTTCGGCAGACCCGGAGCGGCTTCTGCGTGGGAAAGTGCCATTAAAAGCATTGCAAACATTCAACACAATCGTTTTTCAAAAGGCAGTCAGATTATTGTTTTAGGACAAATTAATGTTCTGGAAGAAATGCGCGATGTCGAAAATCTTGATTTCAATGATATTGATGACCGATCAAAACTAAGTCAGTTAGTAGAAAAAATCGACAAAGAAGTTTCTCATATTATTTTTACAATCGTAAAAGCAGGAAAAATCCCCATTATTATTGGCGGTGGTCATAATAATGCTTACGGAAATATAAAGGGTTCGGCTTTAGCCAAAGGAAAACCAATCAACGCGATTAACTTCGATGCCCATTCTGATTTTAGGATTTTAGAAGGACGTCACAGCGGAAATGGCTTTTCTTATGCGTATGAAGAAGGTTTCCTAAAGAAATATTTCATCTTTGGCCTCCATGAAAATTATACTTCAAAAAGTGTTCTTGATATCATCAAAAAACTAGAAGATCGAGTTCGCTACAATACTTATGACAGTGTTAATATTCGCAAAGAAAAAGATTTTAGCAGAGAAATGGCTTTGGCATTAGAATTTATCAGAACAGATTCTTTTGGAATTGAAATTGATTTAGATGCTATTCCAAATATTGCGAGCAGCGCCATGACAATCAGCGGATTTTCGGTTGAAGAATTAAGACAGTTTATATCCTTTTTTGGACAACATCGAAATGCTACTTATATACATATTTGCGAAGGCGCACCAGATTTGGCCGATTCTCCAAACAATAATTTAATTGGTAAATTGATTGGTTATTTAGTGACCGATTTTATTAAAGCCAACAACGAAAAAAATATAATCTAACAGAAGTCTGAACGACTGGAAATTAACCCATTTACCAAATAAAACAAGAATCAAATAAAGGATTAGCTGAATAAACCTATCTTTGCACAGAATTTTAGTACTTAAAACTAAGTTCTTAATACCTAAGATATGTTATTCGAAGATTTATCACTTTCAAAAAGTATACAAAAAGCCGTATTTGAAGAAGGCTACCTAAATCCTACTCCTATTCAGGAACAATCAATTCCGATTGTTTTAGCAGGAAGAGATTTAATTGGCTGCGCGCAAACAGGTACCGGAAAAACGGCCGCTTTTGCCATTCCCATCATACATCAATTACACCGAATTGTTGGCTCAACTAAAAAAGCCAAAGTAATTCGTGCCCTTATAGTTACACCAACACGTGAATTAGCAGTTCAAATTGGTCAAAGTTTTGACACTTATGCAAAATATACCAATTTAACACAATTGACTATATTTGGAGGTGTTTCGCAAAATCCACAAGTAGATGCCTTAAAAAATGGCGTTGACATTCTTGTAGCAACTCCGGGAAGATTACTTGATTTACAAAAACAAGGTTTTCTTGATCTGGATCATTTGCATACTTTGGTTTTGGATGAAGCAGATCAAATGCTGGACATGGGATTTATAAACGATGTAAAAAAGATCGTAAAACTAACGCCTAAAAACCGTCAGACCTTATTATTTTCAGCTACAATGCCAATTGCAATTCGCGAATTGGCCGAAATGTTTTTGCAAGATCCTGCAAAAGTTGAAGTTTCTCCAGTATCCTCAACTGCCGAAAATGTAGAACAACGAGTTTATTTTGTTGAGAAAACAGAGAAAAGAAATTTATTATACCATTTAATAAAAAACGAAGATTTATCGAATGTTTTAGTTTTTTCAAGAACTAAACATGGTGCAGATAATGTTGTAAAAGCACTTCGCAAAAAAGATATTCCGGCAGAAGCAATTCACGGAGACAAATCTCAAAATGCAAGACAACGCGTTCTGGATGCTTTCAAAAACAAAGAAGTTGGTGTTCTTGTCGCTACAGATATTGCAGCGAGAGGTATTGATATTGACCAATTGCCATATGTAATCAACTTTGATTTACCTAACATTCCGGAAACTTATGTTCATAGAATTGGACGTACAGGACGCGCTGGAAATGGAGGTGTTGCAATTTCTTTTTGCAGCAAAGACGAAGAGCCTTACTGGAAAGACATTCAAAAATTAATAAAAGTTGATGTAAAAACGATTACCGATCATCCCTATCAATGGCATTCCGGAGGTCCGGAAGCAGCGGCTGAGAAACCTAAAAACTCAAACCGAAGCGGTGGTGCTCATAAATCGAGAAAATCAAATGCATCTAAACAAAATAAAAAACGCTGGTACTAAATCCAGCGACATACTATTATAAATCAAATTTGAACACGAATTTCACCAATTTGCACAAATTTCACTAGGCTAACCTAGCTTGTGAAATTAATTTCACAAAGAATTAGTGTCAATTAGTGAAATTCGTGTGTTTTTTTACGCATACATACTGTCAATCAGCGTTTTTTGCTTCATTTATCAGGTAATTTATAATTTTAAATAATTTAACCGGTTCAAATGGTTTTATAATAATATCATTTATTCCTGACGAAATTGCTTCATCTGTTATCTCATCTTTATCAAAAGCAGTAAGAGCCACAACCGGTGTTTTTATATCTTGCAAACGAATTCTTTTAGTCGTTTCAAATCCATTCATTAATGGCATATTTATATCCATTAAAATAAGATCAAACTCTTCATTCTCTAAGATTTTAAGTGCCGCAAAACCATCATCTACAACTTTACAGATATAATTGTTTTTTTCAATAATTTTCTTTGTTACCAACTGATTAATAAGATTATCTTCGACAATTAATATCTTATAAACTTCGTTTGAAGTCAGATCAACCTCAATTTCCTCAATAATATTTTTTGTTTTCTCAGGATCATATTCAAACGGAATCATAAACGAGAATGCAGTTCCCTCGCCTATGTTACTTTCTAAACTTATTGTGCTTCCAAAAAGGCCTAATAATCGTTTTACAATACTTAATCCTAATCCGGTTCCTTGGTAATCTTCGTCTTTTCTGCCTACCTGAACAAACTTTTCGAAAATTTTACCCTGATCCACAGCCGCAATTCCAACACCATTATCTTTAATGAGGAAATCCAAAAAAAACATTTTTCCTTCTATTCTATCCAGATTTACAATAATTTCTACTTCTCCATCTTTAGTAAATTTCAAGGCATTACTAACCAAATTCATTACAATCTGAGCTAATCTCAACTTATCGCCAATTAAATATTCAGGAATATCAGAATCAATTGATACGTTTATTTTATTATTGTTTTTCTGGGACAAAAAGGAAAGTGAGTTTTTTATCATCGTAATTTCGTCTGAGATATTAAATGTCAAACTCTCGAGAACTACTTTATTTTCTTCTATTTTATTGATTTGAAGAATATCATTTACTAAAGAAAGTAAATATCTGGCCGAAAATTTCAAAGCACTTAAATGTTGGCTTTGTGACAATTCTTTATGTTCTTCAAGAAGCATATTCGTTATTCCCACCACACCATACAGCGGAGTACGCAATTCATGACTGATAGTCGAAATAAATTGAGTTTTAAGCATAGAGGCTTCTTCGGCAATTTCTTTAGCTTTTAAAAGCTCTAAATTATGTTTTTTCTTAAATCTGATGTTTTTTATCAAAGTAACGATCAACAAAAGAAGAATGAAGGAGATAACAATAAACAAAATAACAATAATCCTCGATTTTTTTAAATTTTGATATTGTGTTATTTTTTCATTTTCAATTTTATCAATTTGCCTCTTGTATTCGTCCAATTCAAGATTAAAACCGGCGATGGAAGCCTTTTTAATTTTCTCATCATTATAGATCTGCTCTGTTATCTTATTATAATTCGCCAAATTAGCATAAGCTTCCTTATATTCTCCAATTTTGGTCAAAAATTTTGAGTATTCTAAATACGCATAGGACAAATCTAACTTTTCAATGTGATTTTTGCCAAATTCTATCGCTTTAATAAAATAGTCACGCGCTTTAAGATCATCATTTTTATAACTGCAATACATACCATTTAACATATTAATAATTACAATGGTATCATCATCTCCAATTTTCTTTTGATGCTTATTCACAAAATTTAAATACGGATATCCTTTATCAAAATTGCCGATATCAAAATAGGACCAGGCAAGATTAACATTCGTGAAATATATCTGGCCGTAATCTTTGATTTTAGTGCTTAGTGCAATTGATTTTTTATAATAATTAATTCCTTGTGTATATTGTTTTTTTTGAAAACAATATACATTGCCCAGATTATTATACAGCATATTCCTGAAGCTGTCATTTTTAGCTTTATTAGCATAAAAAAGGCTTCTTTTATAAAAAAAAATTGCTTTATCATACTCTTCCAAATCGTTATAATTTGCTCCGATGATATTGTAAGAACGCGCAATGAAATAATCATTCTTAGCAATTGTGGAATAATTAAGGGCAACTCTGGAAATAATTAAGGATTTTTCGAAATTTGATTCTCTAAAATTGGAAAGTGCTTCTAATATAAGTTTATCGATCTTTTCTGTTGATAAATTATTCTGTGCCCATAAATTAAATGAAAGAAAATTCAAGAATATCAAACAGGAGAAAAAGATTCGAAATCGAAACATAATTTGGAAATATTTATTCAAATATACATTATTAAGATAAAAAACAACAGCTTGATTTTTACAAAGTTATTTTTTGTTTCATGATTTGTTGAGAATGTTTAACAAAAAATATCCACTCATCATTTACGCCTAAAACCAAAACGATCTTAAGAGTTCACACATGCAGGATATATCACGCTTTTCACAAAAAAGTCTTTATAACTTAAACTTGTTAAAAAAGCAAAAAATACTCAAAAACAAATAAAATTCTAACACTAAAATGAAATTAAATTTTATCTTTAACAAAATTTACCGACACAAGCCCCAAGTGTTTAAGAAGATTGGTGCATTAAAAACAAAAATTATGTTAGAAAACTTTTTAAAATTTACAGAAGTAGAAAAATTGACTAAAGCACAACAAAAAACGATTCAAGGTGGTGATGTTCCGCCAGATAGCGAAGAAGGAAGAAAAGGAAAAGTAGCAGCATAATTACTGCATAAGTTGGTGGTTTGAAATATTTCTCAACTGCAGACTATTATTAAAAACAAAACCGTAACGAATTAAAATTTGTTACGGTTTTTTTCTATTTGTAAGGAAGCAGTAAATTAATTCTCTTCCTCTAATTCTAAATTTGTATCCTTATTATCTTCCCATTGTCCAACAACAGAGGTTGCCAAAGCGTTTCCTAATACGTTTGTTGCACTTCTAAACATATCACAAAAGTGATCAATCGGCAAGATTAAAGCAATTCCTTCTACAGGAATTTTAAACATTCCGCATGTGGCTGCAACGATAACCAAACTTGCTCTTGGCACACCGGCAATACCTTTACTGGTTAACATTAAAACCAAAAGCATCGCCATTTGCGTTCCCAAATCTAAATGAACGCCATAAAACTGAGCGATAAAGATACTGGCAAAAGTCATGTACATCATACTTCCGTCCAGGTTAAACGAATATCCTAACGGTAACATGAATGCTACAATTTTGTTTTTAACACCAAAACTTTCTAATTCTTCTGTTAATTTAGGAAAAACGGCTTCACTACTTGTAGTTCCAAAAGCAATTGCCAACGGTCCAACGATACGTTTTAATAACTCAGTCATTCTTCCTTTCAGGAAAATATAACCTACAACAATCAAAACAACCCATAATGTACTGATTCCTATCAAAAATGATCCAAAAAATTTAAAATAGGTAATTATTAATTCCTCAGCATCTCTAATGGCAAATACTCCTGCAATAGCACCAAAAACCCCAATTGGAGCAAAGTTCATTACATAGTTTACCATTTTTAAAACGATATGCGAAGCTTTATCAAAAGCATTTATAATTGGTTTTACGGTACTTCCCAACGAGGCTGCTGCTAATCCAAAAAATATAGAAAATATTACAATTTGCAAAATTTCATTGGTTGCCATTGCTTCAAAAATACTTTTAGGAACAATATGCTCTACAAAATTTTCTACAGATAATATCTTTGTTTTGGCCGTAACTTCACTAGCTGCTGCCATATCAACGTGATCTAATTTCAAACCTACTCCGGGTTCCAAAACATTCACAAAGAATAAACCAATCAATAAGGACACAAAAGAAGCTGTAAAAAACCAGCCAAGTGCTTTTCCACCAACTCTTCCAACGGTCTTAATATCACCCAATTTTGCAATTCCTACTACTAAAGTGGTAAAAACTAAAGGAGCAATAATCATTTGCACCAATCGGATAAAAATGGTGGCGAGCATTTTTATTTTATTACTAAACGATACTGCTGCTCCCTCCGAAATTGAATTATGAATAATAATTCCCAAAGCTGCTCCAAGTACCATTGCAATTATAATTTGCCCGGTTAATCCTGAAAAAAATGATTTCTTTTTGGTTTCTGTAACTTGCATTAATTTATTGATTTAGAATTAAAATATTAAGACCCTCACTGTCTTAACTTTTATTAATATGTTTTGTTGATTAAATAAAAATCAGCCAAAACAATCGCTGCCATTGCTTCAACAATTGGCACTGCGCGAGGTACTACACACGGATCATGACGGCCTTTTCCTGTCATTGGTGTAATATTTCCTTTATTATCTAATGAATCCTGAGTTTGCATAATAGTTGCAACAGGTTTGAAGGCTACTCTAAAATAAATATCCATTCCGTTGCTGATTCCACCCTGAATTCCTCCCGAAAGATTTGTTTTTGTAGTTCCGTCAGGATTGTATAAATCGTTGTGTTCACTTCCTTTCATTTCAGATCCTGAAAATCCGCTTCCATATTCAAAACCTTTTACGGCATTTATAGAAAGCATCGCTTTTCCAAGTTCTGCGTGTAATTTATCAAAAACAGGCTCACCTAAACCAACCGGAACGTTCTGAATAACACACGAAACAACTCCACCAACAGTATCTCCTTGTTTACGGATATCACGGATATATTCTTCCATAATCACTGCCGATTTTTCATCAGGGCAACGAACAGGATTACTTTCTATTTTCGAAAAATCTAAATCCTGGTATGGCGTATCCAAATGAATTGGACCAACGGAAGAAACGTAAGCATTAATTTTAATTTCCGGCAACATTTGTTTTGCAATTGCACCAGCCACTACTCTACTTGCAGTTTCTCTTGCAGAACTTCTTCCGCCACCGCGATAATCACGAAAACCATATTTTTGGTCGTACACATAATCAGCGTGACTTGGTCTGTAATTATCTTTTATATGAGAGTAATCATCCGATTTTTGATTGGTATTCGGAATAATAAAACCAATTGGAGTTCCTGTAGTTTTACCTTCAAAAATACCGGATAAAAACTGAACTGCATCTGGTTCTTTCCTTTGCGTTACGATTGCTGATTGTCCGGGTTTTCTTCGGGACATTTCAACTTCAATTGCTTCCAGATCAAGTTCTATTCCTGATGGACATCCATCAATAATTCCGCCTAAAGCTTCACCATGAGATTCTCCAAATGTAGTCACTTTATATAGGGTGCCGTAGCTATTTCCTGCCATTGTAATTTGTTTTGAGCAAATGTAAGTTTTATGAATTAAATTAAAAAATTTAAAATTAGTATTATGAACTAAAGGTTAACGAGTTTAAAAATCACAATTTGTTAAAATTGTAGCCAAATTGATAACCTTTTGATAAAATAAATCAAGCGGGAGTTTCTTTTATTTGTTAAACTTCAAAAAACTAAAAATTGAAAAAACGAAATGTTGAATTGGTTATCCTTTCAGATGTTCATTTAGGAACTTACGGAAGTCACGCCAAAGAATTAAACAACTATCTTTCAAGCATTAAACCCAAAACATTAGTCTTAAATGGCGATATTATTGATGCTTGGCAATTTAGAAAATCCTATTTTCCAAAAGCACATTTAAGAGTCATTCAACGTGTAATTGGAATGGCATCCAAAGGTACAAAAGTGTATTATATCACTGGAAACCACGATGAAATTCTTCGAAAATTCAGCGATATGAACATGGGAAATTTTGCTTTGGTTGACAAATTAGTTTTAGAATTAGACGACAAAAAAGCCTGGATTTTTCACGGAGACGTTTTTGATGCTTCTGTTCAGCACTCTAAATGGATCGCAAAATTGGGCGGTTTGGGTTACGATTATCTAATCCTGACCAATCGTTTTGCAAATTGGTGTCTGGCTAAACTTGGCAGAGAGCCTTATTCATTTTCAAAAAAAATTAAGGCAAGCGTAAAAAAAGCTGTAAAATTTATTTCGGATTTTGAAACTACCGCTACGGATTTAGCCATAGAAAAAAAATACGATTATGTTATTTGCGGACATATTCACGAACCAAAAATCGTTACGAAAGAAAACAAATACGGATCTACTTTATATCTAAATTCCGGTGATTGGGTAGAAAATTTAACGGCTTTGGAATACCACAAAAAACGTTGGAAATTGTATTCGTACGCCGAAAGTAATTTTACCGAAGAAGAAAATCTTTTTGAAATGGAAGACATTTTAAGCTCTCAATTAATTTCTTCTATTATCCTCAATAAATAAACCATTAAACCTAAATCACTCTATTTCTTGAAGATAACAATACGTATATGAAATTTCGGAAAAAACAGAAATGTGAATTATATAACAATTTCCAATAATCTTATACGTTAGAAAATGGCAGCACACATTACATTTGAAAAAAATATAAGAACCATTTTCATGAAAAAAATCATTTTATCAGCCATTATGCTATTAGGATTAGCGTTTACGGCTCAATCACAAGAAATTTCAAAAAACGCCTTAGGAATCCGTTTAGGAGACAATAACGGTTTTGGCGGAGAAGTATCCTATCAATTAGGTTTAAACCAAAAAAACAGATTGGAATTTGATTTAGGTTGGAGAAACAGCAGCGATGTAGATGCTATTAAAGGAGTTGCCCTTTATCAATGGGTTTGGAATATTGATGGCGGCTTTAACTGGTATGCTGGTGTTGGTGGTGGAGTTGCAGCTTGGGATCACGATTACTACAATAACAATTATAAATATAATGATAGCGGAACTTATGTATTTGCTGCCGGAGACATTGGTATAGAATACAGATTTAGCGAAGCACCAATTACACTTTCACTAGATGCAAGACCAGAAATTGGTTCAGGATATTATGATGATGACAATTTTGGATTTGACGTAGGTTTAGGCGTTAAATTCAGATTCTAAAAATAAGATTAAAAGTAAAAAATAATTGTAGAAGAAAACCTGTCGCTTTAAATACGACAGGTTTTTTTTTGCTAATTATCTTAAGAGTTTAACAAGAAAAAATTATAAAAATCCGTTTTTATCAGCGTTTTCGCTTTAGCGAATCAGTAAAATCAGCGTCTAATTTTGACACGGATAAAACAGATTTACTTCGTAAAAACGCGGATAAAAACGGATTTCATCTGCAATAATTTTATTCTTTAAAAGCTTAACTTACTGACATTACCCGATCCCGAAACTTCGGGACTTTGCCGAATAAATCTCACGCAAAGTCGCAGAGTCGCAAAGAAAATGTATGTAAACTTGGCGGCTTTGCGACTTTGCGCGATTTTTTTTTTTAGTAATAATTGTCTAAAAAAAACTTTACTAGCTTTGTGGTTAAAACTATTACTTGATAATAATATCTTTTTTAGAATGTATTTTCACCACCGTATACGGATAAGTAATTACCTGCATTACCATTGCATCCGGAGCGGGATTATTTTCTTTTACAGTAATGATAATATTTTTATCTGTTTCTTCAACTTTTTCAACACCAATGGAATATCCACCGGTATTTTTCTCGCCCATATTCAGAATAATATAATTTGAATTACTAATATCAGTCTGTTTCATTTTATCGGCTAAAAGCGGATCATTTTCTAACATTTTGATTTCATTAGGTTCTGTCAAAATTTCAAAAAACTTGATATTTCCTCCGCCATCAGATTGCTCCGTCAAAACTTCGTATAAAGCTTTTGGATCTGATGTTTTTTTTGCCCCGCAGGAAACCAAAGCAAAAACTGCTAAAACCGAAATTATTTTTTTCATTGATGCTTACTTTTAAGATTGATGCTTTTCACTTTTATAATCGTCAATTGCTCTTTGGTATAAAGCTTCATACTTAGGCAGGATATTTTTGATATCAAATTTCTTTGCAACTTCTAAAGCATTTTCCTTAAACTGATTCAAAACAACGTCATCTTCAAGAATTTTAATTGCATTTGCTGCCATTCCCTCAACATCTCCAACATTGCTTAAATAACCCGAAATTCCATCAAAATTCACCTCAGGCAAACCACCGGAATTACTCGAAATTACCGGAACTCCACAAGCCATTGCTTCTAAAGCCGCTAATCCAAAACTTTCTGTTTCTGAAGGAAGTAAGAACAAATCCGTCAAGCATAAAATCTTATCAATTTCATTACTGTTTCCAAAGAAAATTACTTTGTCATAAATCCCCAATTCCATACAAAGAACCTCTGCTTTTTCTTTTTCAGGACCATCACCAACCATCATTAATTTGGCAGGCATAACTTTCTGAATATTATAGAAAATCTTAATAATATCCGGAATACGTTTTACTTTTCTAAAATTACTGATGTGCGTAATAATGCGTTCGTTTTCCTTTGCCATCACATAACGGTGACAAGGCTGTTGCGGATCTTTTCTGACTTTATCCAATTCAATAAAGTTCGGAATTACTCTGATCTTGTTCTTGATTTTAAACAATTTCAACGTATCATCTTTCAGACTTTGTGAAACCGAAGTTACATAATCTGATTTATTGATACTAAAAGTTACTGCAGGTTTATAAAACGGATGGTTCCCTACCAGCGTAATATCTGTTCCGTGAAGCGTTGTAATCATCGGAAGATTAATTCCTTCATTTTTCAGCATTTGTTTTGCCATATAACCCGCATACGCGTGAGGAATAGCATAATGCACGTGAAGCACTTCGATTTTATATAATTTCACCATATCAACCAATTTGCTTGACAAAGCCAATTCATAAGGTTGATAATGGAAAAGTGGATATTCAGGAACGTTTACTTCGTGATAATGAACATTAGGATTCAAAAGTGCCAACCTAACCGGCTGACTATAAGTAATAAAGTGGATTTCGTGTCCGCGTCTGGCTAATTCAAGGCCTAATTCTGTAGCAACTACGCCACTACCACCAAATGTTGGATAACAAACTATAGCTATTTTCATGTATTAAATTTAATTCTACGAAAGTACTCAAAAATCACGTTTAATTGAAGTTTTCGATTGTTAGATTTTTGTGAATATTAGTTCTCAGATTATTAGTTTGTTAGAGTTTAAATCAATATCGTTTGACAATTTATGTCATCCCGAGCGAAGTCAACCCCTAAACTTTGACACGAAATAAAGATTTTAACTCCTAACATTTAACAATTTACAATTCACAACTAACAATTATATTCAGGAGCAGAAAATACATTTCTAAAAGAACCTTCTGTCCCGCTGTCCACTATATCTTTTCCCGGCTAAAGGAGCCGGAAAAAGGATATCGTTCCCATCGGGGCTAAATTAGAACTTTAGTTTTCATAAGAACTTTTTCCTAAACGTTCCGTGTCGTAATCTATCTTTGGCAAAGTTTTAAACCAAGAGTGTAAGGAACTTTTGTAAAAGCTAATGTTCAAACTTGGTTTGCGCATTTTTGTTCATTTTGACCGAAGTTACTTTATGTGATTTACTTCGTCAGTTCGCTATCGCTCGGGTCTCCATTCGGTCAAATGACAAGATGGTATTTAAACTTTGCGAAGATGGATTGAAATCCATCCCTACAATATGTTTTGTTCCTTCGGAACTGCTTTAAAATTCCTTCGGAATATATTTATTTTGTAGCAATGCCCCAAGGCTTCGGGATTAATTCACTGAAACTTTCCAGCAAATATTTAATTTCTAAAATATATCTCGGAGAGATTATGCTTATTATTGCAAAGAATGCATTAAATCCGTCGAAACGGCAAAAACTAGTTTTATACCATCGAAATCGGAATGATAAAAAACGAACAAACCAAGTTTGAACATAAGCTTTTCCAAAGTTCCTTACACCCCCTGATTTTAAACTTTGACAAAGATTTCCACAATCTTATAATTCGCAGGAATAACAAACTTTGGCAAAAACTTGAAACAAAACTAAACCTCTCCAAAACAAAAAAAGGCACAAAATCTAAATTTTGTGCCTTTTCATTTTATTATAAGTATTTCTTAAAAAAATCTGCTATGCCAGCTATCGGCAGCAGGAACTTCCCAAGATTCATTGTATTCTTCGATATTGTTTACAAGATTATTAAAAACAATCGTATTCTCAGATACAGATTTATCTTTAACCATTTTCTTGAAATCAATTAGAGGTTTATGTGCGATATGTTCGCCTAGTTTAAAAGTCACGTTCATTTTATCTAACAAATCAACGTTATACTTTTTCTCCAAACTCTGAATAAATTCTACAGAACTATCGATAGAACATCCTGTAGCTGCTTGTACATCTTGATTTACAGCCAAAATAATGAATCGGTTGTATTTTAGTTCGTACGAAGCTTCAAGGCTTGTTCCGTGTGCTGCCCAGCCTTCAACGAAAGCTTTCAGGTCAGTTTCTATTTCAGAAAATTCTTCCTCAGAAAATTTTCTGTTTGATTGATAAATCCAAATTTTGGACTCACCAGGTAAATCTTCAAAAGGTATATACATTTTTTAATTTTAGATTTTAGATTATTGGATTTTAGATTTGAAAAGTTTCAAGTTTCAACCTTTGTCCCTGTGTCCCGAAGCCTCGGGATTGCCACTTTGAACCTTAAATATTTACTGTTTCTCTATTTTGGTAAGAATTTTAAAATATCTGAATTCTTTGGCTTTTGAATCAAATAACTCAATTTCAGTATAACTTACTTTAAGGTTATCTTTTTTCTTAATTTCATTATTTGTCAGTAAAGAAGCGGTATCAAAAGAATCTAACAAAAGGAAATTATAATTTCTACCCGTTTTATCTTTTAATTGTAAAGTCACAAATTGTTCCCATTTAATATCAATTACTTCCCCAGACAGAGAAGGATCTTCCTTCTGAACTTCTTCCTTATCTTCATTTATCGCACTTCTTCCCAGTTCCATAATCATATCAGGGCAAATTTGCAGCATTTTTATAGCAACCTTTTCTCCTAACTTACCCATCCCATCTTTATCAGTAAAATCTACTTTTTCAGCAGGTTTAAATTCCGACTTATGATCTGTATAACTTTTAATTATGCATACTCCTACTTCAGTTTTAAAATCTGCAGAAGATAAATTAGGTTCTTTGGCTTTTTTAATTTCTAAGCATTGACACGTTTCTTTTGCAATAACTTCTAAAACATCTTGAGAATAAGATACAGCACCACAAAGCAAAACAATTAATAAAAATATTTTCTTCATCTTACAAATCCTGCGCATTCGCTATTAACTCAGCAATATCCATCACCTTAACTTGTCCTTCTTTTTCCTTATGTTTAATACCATCTGTCAACATCGTATTACAGAACGGACAACCGGCTGCGATAATATCCGGCTGAACTTCAAGAGCATCTTCTGTACGCAATACGTTTACTTCTTTGTTTCCCGGTTCAGCATCTTTAAACATTTGCGCTCCACCTGCTCCACAACATAAACCATTTGCTTTAGATCGTTTCATTTCGACTAATTCAACGTCTAATTTCTGAATCAAATCTCTTGGGGCTTCATATACTTTATTTGCTCTTCCTAAATAACAAGGATCGTGAAAAGTAATTTTCTTTCCTTTAAACTGACCGCCTTCAACAGTCAATCTTCCATCATCTATTAAGGACTTCAAAAACTCAGTATGATGAATTACCTCATAATGACCTCCTAATTCAGGGTATTCGTTTTTTAAAGTATTAAAACAATGCGGACAAGCCGTTACAATTTTTTTAGCTTCATATGCATTCAAAACCTCGATATTCATCATGGCCTGCATTTGAAACAAAAATTCATTTCCGGCACGTTTTGCAGGATCTCCGGTACAACTCTCTTCTGTACCTAACACTGCAAATGAAACATTGGTACGATTTAAGATTCGCACAAATGCTTTTGTAATTTTTTTTGCTCTATCATCAAAACTTCCCGCGCAACCTACCCAAAATAAAACTTCCGGTTGTATTCCCTGGGCTAGCATTTCAGCCATTGTTGGCACTACTAAACTTTCTGACATCTTTTTTTGTTGTTAAATCGGTTAATTGTTAATTTGGTTAATCGCTCTCTTGAAATAACCCTTTCGCTAACATTAAAACCTAATATTGTTCAATCGGTTAATTGTTAATTTGCTTAATCGGTATCGAAACACCTAAATAGCACCATTAATTAAAAACCGAACTTTATTTTTTTATCCAATCGATTAAACAGTTAAACAAATAATCAATTAAACTATTTTAATTTTCGTTTTTCCAGTTCAATCTATCTTGTTGGTTGTATTGCCACGGTGCTCCATTATTCTCAATATTTGTCATCATAGCATTCAATGACATTGGAGCAGCACTTTGTTCCATAACTAAATAACGACGCATATCCATAATAATAGATAACGGGCTGATATTTACCGGACATTCTTCTACACAAGCGTTACATGAAGTACATGCCCACAACTCTTCGGGAGTAATATAATCGTTTAATAATGTTTTATTATCGGGAACAAAAACACCTTTGTTTGCATCAATATTTTTTCCAACTTCCTGCAAACGGTCTCTTGTATCCATCATAATTTTACGAGGAGACAATTTTTTACCGGTTTGATTTGCCGGACAAGATGATGTACAACGACCACATTCTGTACAAGTGTAAGCGTTTAACAATTGTACCCAATTTAAATCCTGAACATCACTTGCTCCAAATTTACCTGGAACAGCATTTTCATCTACCGGAGCAGCCGCAAACGGATCAGCATTTGGATCCATCATTAACTTAACTTCTTTTGTAACAGACGCTAAATTATCAAACTGCCCTTCCGGATTTAAGTTTGCAAAATAGGTATTAGGGAACGCTAAAAGTATATGCAAGTGTTTTGAGAAGTATAAATAGTTCATAAAAACTAAAATACCTGCGATATGCAACCACCAAAACACTTCAAACAACAGTCCAACCAACTCGTTTGACATTCCGTTGAATATTGGCGCAATAAATTGGCTTACAGGAAAACTTCCTGCTTTGTAAAAATGCGAAAATCCTCCGGAAACATTTTGTAAATGCAAATCAGATGCATTCATCAACAGAAACAATGTCATTAAAACCATCTCAAAATACAAGATGTAATTGGCATCACTTTTAGGAAAACCATTTAAATCAGGATTAATGAAACGTTTTAATCTTATGATATTTCTTCTAATCCAAAAGGTAATAACAGCTACCAGAACTAAAAGTGCTAAGATTTCGAAAGACGCGATCAAAACATCATAAACCACACCTAAATAAGGTGCGAAAATTCTATGAGTCCCGAATAAACCATCGATTATGATTTCGACTAATTCAATATTAATAATTATAAAACCAACATACACAAAAATATGAAGTATTCCAGCTACAGGGCGTCTCACCATTTTTGATTGCCCAAGAGCAATAAATGCCATGTTTTTCCAACGTGCTTTAGAATTATCTTTTCGATTTACATCTACTCCCAAATTAATGTTTCGGATGATTTTTTTTACGCTCGATGCAAAAAAACCGAAGCCAACAATTAAAAGTATAGCGAACAAAACATTATCTAAATAACTCATTCTAATTAATTTTTAGTAGTTGTGTTAGCGTCTTCTGTTGGTGCCACATATGGTTTGTTTTTCTTTCCAAAAAGAGAAACATTTACATATCGTGTTGGGTAAAGACGAACGTCTTGTAACAACAACTCTAACTCTTTTGAAGTTTTAGACAAGTTATTATATAAAGCATCATCACTTAATAATTTACCGGCAGTACCTTTTCCTGAGTTTAAGTTACTCATCAAATTATCCACTTTTGCCAAAGTCTGGTTTAGGTTTCTAACTGTTTTTCCTAAATCAGCTTTATTCAAAGAATCCGATATCTTATTAAAGTTACTTGACATTTTATTAAAGTTGGTTACAACTCCATTAATTTGTCCTTTATTAGTATCTAAAATAGAATTAAGACTTCCTGACGCTCTGTGAAATTGCTCCATTGTCTGACTCAATTCTGCCAATGATTTCTTTAAATTTTCCTGTCCTTTTTTGTCTAAGACATTGTTTAATCCTGAAACCAATGTATTAATATTGGCAAGCATTAAATCTAATTTTTGCTGAATTGGCTCAATTTTACCTCCCAAAGACTCTGTTAATCCCAACTCAACTGCCGGTATTAACGTTTGTCCATCTTCAACTAGTTCTTTGTCTGCAAGATTAGGAATAATCTTGATTTGTTTCCCTCCAATTAAACTTGGAGAATACAAAGCTGCCTGGCTTGATTTTGAGATTGGAAAATCTGTTTTTAGCTGAAGCTCAACCAATAATTTACCAGTTACTTCATTAATTGTGATCTTACTTACTTTACCAATTGTAAGTCCGTTTATGGTAACGGGTGCTGATGCTGACAAATCCTCCACATTATTATATTCTACATATAATGTTTTGTAATTTGTAAAAAGGTCTTTGCCTTTTAAAAAACTATAGCCCCAAATAAATAATAAAATTGACGCGATGACTAAAATAGCCGTTTTAATTTCTCTTGTTAGTTTCAAAATTCTAAGTGTTTCTACAAAATTAATATAAATATTCGAACTAAAGACTATTATTTAATGGCGTCTTGGATATTGATTTTTTCTCCGTCTTTATTTGCAATTAAAAAAGAAGCGCCATATCCTTTGTCTTTAGCTTCTTGCAAATATTTTTTGGCAGCTTCATAATCTGATGTTTCCTGATAGAAATATTTGTAAATATTATTTTCGTAAAGCATCGTTACATTTTTTAGTCCTTTAAAGTTTTTAGGCTCTAATGGTGTCTTTTTGATGCTGGCAATTAGTTGTACTTTAAAGAATATTCCTTTTGGAGCATTTTTTACTGCCGCTTCAACAGCTTTAGGTTTTGTAGGAGTGGTATCTTTCGCTGGTCTGGCTTCTGCAATTTCAGGAGCACCGGAACCAAAATATTCTCTTTTATACCCCAAAATAGCTTCAGCAATTGCTTTTGCAATTTCGTCCTGACCTTCATCTGAATTTAAAACATTTCCTTCTGTGGGATTCGAAACAAATCCTGTTTCAACCAATACTCTTGGCATATAAGCTTTATGCAATACCATAAATGGCGCTTGCTTAACTCCGCCTTGTCTTATTTTTTTTCCAAGTTCCTCGAAATTATCTTCAATTTTACTTGCCAAAGAAATACTATTGTCTAAATATTCTTCCTGCATTAAAGTTATTCCAATCATAGATTCCGGAGAATTTGGATCAAAACCTTCGTATTTACGTTTATAATCTTTCTCTAAAGTAATTACCGAGTTCTCTTTTTTCGCTGCTTCCAGATTCGAGGCTGTTTTACTTAAACCCATTACATAAGTTTCCGTTCCGTCTGCGGCTGTATTTTTGTTTGCATTACAGTGTATCGAAACAAAAATATTAGAATTTGCACGGTTCGCAATGTTCGCTCTTTCTACCAAATCGATAAAAACATCTGTTTTACGAGTATAAATAACATCAACATTTGGGTTAAGTTCTAAAATTTTTCCAACTTTTAGTACAATAGCCAAAGCAATATTTTTTTCAATTCGTCCGCTATAAACCGCTCCAAAATCGTGATCTCCATGTCCTGCATCAAGAGTTACCTTAAATACATTTGACTGACTATAAGCACAAAATGACATTATCGTTAGAAAAAAAGTAAATATTACCTTAATTTTGTTAAATCTATTCATAAATCTAAAAGTTAATTTTAATAAAACGCAACTGCTATAATTTTTACAATTGATTATTTTTGACAAAAAATTATATGTAAGTTTGACATGTCAAAAAACAAGCCATAATTTTACAAAAATAGCATTTAAACCTTTGCATACAAACTTATTTAATATCGTTTTATTATCAATTTTCCTAACAATAGGAAGTGGTAAATTATATTCGCAAGAGATAAAAAACAAAAAGAAGCCGTTAGCAACTGTAAAACAAACAGATAAACCAGCAACTGCTGTTACTGACACTATAAAACTGGATACTGTTAGACCTAAAAAGACTTTTCTTGATGGGAAAGTTAAGTACAGAGCTAAAGATTACGCGAAAATTGATCAGAAGAAAAAATTGATTACTTTATATAATGAAGCGGAATTATATTATAAAGATGTCGAATTAAAATCTGGTATAATAGTCTTAAATTACGAAAAAGACGAAGTTTATGCCGGAAGAATAAAAGATTCTGCCGGAGTTTTGTCACAATATCCAAATTTTAAACAAGGTTCAAGCGAAGTTCAGCCCGATTCTATCCGTTTTAATTTTAAGACAAAAAAAGCTTTAATCTTTAATTCCAGAACAGAACAAGGTGAGTTCAAAATAAAGGCCGCCGTTACTAAAAAAGAAAATGATTCCGTTTACTTTTTAAAAAATGCCCGCTTTACAACAGCAGCAGACATTGACAATCCCGAATATTATTTCCAGACCAGTAAGGTAAAATTTATACCCGGCAAGAAAGTTATTACAGGTTTAACCAACATGGTTATTGCTGATGTACCTACGCCGCTTGCATTGCCTTTTGCTTATTTTCCTATGAGTCAGGAAAAGAGCGTTTCCGGTATTATTATTCCAAGTTACAACGACTCGAATACCAGAGGTTTTTCACTTCAAAACATGGGGTACTATTTTGCTTTAAGCGAAAATTACGATTTAACAGTTCTGGGCGATTATTATACAAATGGAAGTTACGCCATGCGATTTGAATCGGCATATGCCAAAAGATACAAATACCGTGGAAATGTTAATATTCGTTTTGAAAACCTAATTAACAGCGAACGTGGTTATCCGGATTATAGCAAACAGAATATTTACAACATTCAGTGGTCACATTCGCGAGATACTAAATCAAGTCCTACCTCCAGCTTTACTGCTTCGGTAAATATGGGTAGTAGTAAATATTTTAAGCAATCCATCAATCAGGCTAATATAGGTTCGAGTCTAAACAATACTTTAAGTTCCTCTATATCTTACAGCAAGACTTTTAGTACGATTCCGCAAGCTCGTTTTTCATTATCGGCAACGCATCAACAAAACACACAAACGGAAGAGATCATCATGACTTTACCTACTTTACAGGCAAGTATTGACCGTGTTTATCCTTTTGTTGGAAAAGATGGTGTAAAGAAAGGTTTTATAAAAAACATTAACCTGCAATACAACCTGAGCGGTAAAAACAATATCAAAACAACCGATTCTTTGTTTTTTAAACCTCAAATGTTTAGAGATGCCCAAATAGGAATGCAGCACACTATTCCGTTGAGTACTAACTTTAAAGTGTTCAAATACTTTAGTGCAACGGCAGCTACTAATTATCAGGAAACATGGGTTACCAAAACTATAGACAAAAATTATAATGTAGATCAGGGTAAAGTTGTAAATACAGTTGTTGACGGTTTTGACTCTTTTAGAACATATAATTTTACTTCAAGTTTAGGAACCACTATATATGGAACATTTAATTTTGGAAGCGACAAAAGAATTCAATCGATTCGTCACGTCATGCGTCCAACAATTAGTTATTCTTATACCCCAAGTTTTGAAAAATACTATGACAACTATTCTGTAGATGCTTCAGGAAGACTTACAGATCAATATACAAGATTTGAAGGAGGTATATTTGGTGCTCCGGGAAAGGACAATTCAAACATTGTGGCTTTTGCTTTAAGCAATACTTTTGAGGCCAAAGTAAGAGATCGTGACAGCACAAAAACAGAACCTAAAAAGGTAATGTTGCTAAACAACTTAAACTTTAGTACCAATTATAATTTTAATGCTAACGGAAAAGATGTTTTAGCCTGGCAACCCCTACTTATTAGCGGTGGAACACAGCTTTTACAAAATAAAATGAATGTCAATTTTGGGGCTACTTTAGATCCTTATGCGTTAGATAACAATAACAAAAGAATTGGTACTTATAATATCGACAACGGAGGAAGTTTATTCAGAATGACAAATGCCAATCTAACCTTAAACTACTCGTTCTCGAATAAAGGCACAAAAGACGACAAGAACGTTCAGAGTCAGCGGAATGGTGGTCGAAAAGATGATTTATTTGGTACCAATACTGATTTAACGGATCCCCGAAACAGCCAATTTGCAAATGAAAAAGATGATGACAAAGACGTAATTAGCGAATTCTTTAAGTCAAAAATCCCCTGGGACATGACATTGGCTTATTCTTTAACGTACACAAACCTTCAAAGAGAAAATAAAATTTCCGGAAACTCTGTCATGGTATCTGTCAACATGGATATTACGCCAAAATGGAAAGGTGGAGTTTCGACGGGTTACGATTTTGTACAAAAGGGAGTTACATTTACTCAATTCCGTTTTGAAAGAGATTTATTAAGCTGGAGAATGGCATTTAACTGGTCTCCATTGGGACCAAACGCTAACTGGAACTTCTTCATTGGAATTAAATCCGGAATGCTTAGTGATATCAAATGGAATAAACGAAGTACATTAAATCGATAATTTACCGAATAAAATAATTTGTTATGAAAAAAATCATCTTTACTGAAAAAGCTCCAGCGCCAATTGGACCTTATAATCAAGCCGTATTATCCGGAAATACACTTTATGCTTCCGGTCAAATTGCTATCAATCCAGCTTCAGGAGAACTTGTTACTGATAACATCAATGATGAAACTAAACAAGTAATGGAAAATATTGCAGCCATTTTGGAAGCTGCCAACATGACTTTTGAAAACGTGGTAAAGGCAACTATATTTATTATGGATATGAATAATTTTGCCGCAATAAATACCGTTTACGGATCCTTTTTTAATGAGAAAACTGCTCCGGCACGTGAAACCGTTCAGGTAGCCTGTTTACCTAAAAATGTCAATGTAGAGATTTCTATAATCGCTGTACAATAGCGTTTAAAAATAATTGTGCCGTTGCTTCATTTGTTGCCAACGGCACATTATGAACATCACATATCCTGACAAGCATCTTAATATCGACTTCATGAGCGTTGGTTACTAAAGGATCTGTAAACATAAAAACCACATTAATTTTACCTTCCGCTACTTTAGAAGCAATTTGAGCATCCCCGCCCATTGAACACGGCAGCATTTTTTTTACTTTAAACCCCGATTTTTCCGCATTTCTTCCTAATAATCCTGTTGCAATAAGTTTTACTTTATCATGCTGCAGTGTAATTCCGTTTTTAATTAAAAACTGAATCATATCTGCTTTTTTATTATCATGAGCAATTATTGCAATTGAAGTTTGTTTTTTCATGATTAAATAATAAATAAGTACTCAAATGTACTTTAAAAAAAGCAAGTAGATTAAATATAAGATAATGGATATCAAACATTTAGCAAAACAGCAAAAAAAGGCTACAAATAAATCATTTTTGCGATTTTAGAAGCAATAAAAAAACCGTTTCATTAAATGAAACGGTTATATATAATTTAAATGAATTGAAATTTTATAATTGCAATGCGACAGCATTTAATAACAATTGAGCAGAAGCTTCATTTGTTGCTAAAGGTACATTATGTACATCGCACACACGAATAAGCATATTAATATCGACTTCATGAGCATGACTTGCCAGAGGATCTTTAAAAAAGAAAACCATCTGTGTTTTACCTTCGGCTACACGCGCAGCAATCTGTGCGTCACCTCCCATTGGTCCTGAAAGCATTCTTTTTACCTTAAAACCGGCATTTACAGCCTTACTTCCAGTAGTTCCTGTAGCGATCAACTTAATATTTTCCTGAAGAAGAAGCGTTTTGTTTTTATTCAAAAACTGAACCATATCTGCCTTCTTACCGTCGTGAGCTATAATAGCAATTTCCATCATTTACTTTTATTTATTGATTAGCAACATGATAAGCAATTAATCCATCGATAGGTCTTCTTAAAACATTTCCTAATTGAAGTTCATATTTATCAAATGTTTCTTGTAATTCATCTTTTAAATAAAATGCAATAGAACCCACAAAATGTACGGGAACTTCTTTGCAATTATCAAATTGTTTGATGTAATTTTTTACAAAAGATTTCATTCCTTTGAAGA
The DNA here is from genome assembly GCF_006438875.1 of Flavobacterium pectinovorum. Classification (GTDB taxonomy): domain Bacteria; phylum Bacteroidota; class Bacteroidia; order Flavobacteriales; family Flavobacteriaceae; genus Flavobacterium; species Flavobacterium pectinovorum_A. Next base: position 74,058 of record NZ_RCZH01000022.1, on the reverse strand, counting down.
TGATTTTTCTACAAAATTCAGTGTCTTTATGTTTGATTAAGAACTTTGCAAATGTCGCTAAATACGCATTTGGATTTGGTTCTTTGTATAATTTATTTTTGATAAAATCAGGATCTAAGTTGTATTCTTTTTCAAATTCAACTGCCAATTCCTTAGGCATTTTATTAAAATAATATTTTCTGATTAATTCTTTTCCAAAAACATTTCCACTACAATCATCCATTGCAATATATCCTAATGATTGTACTTTTTGATGCAATACTTTTCCATCAAAATAACTACAGTTAGATCCGGTTCCTAATATACTTACAATTGCTTCTTCTCCTTTTGGAGTAGTTGCATAAACAGCAGCATAAGTATCTTCCTGAACGTCTACAATTGCGTTAGAAAAGTATTCCTGAAAGATTTGAGACAAAGCTAGTTTCATTCTGTCAGTTCCACAACCTGCTCCGTAAAAGAACAAATGAGTGGCGTTTTTTTTATTTTGCAGAATATCAAAACGATCATTCAATCTGGTGATAATTTCAGGACCATCAAGAATTTCAGGGTTTAATCCTAAAGTTTGTGTTGTGAATAATACTTTTCCATTATCATCAATTGCAATCCAATCGGCTTTAGTAGATCCACTATCAACTATTAATTTCATTTTATTTAGTTTTTGGATTAGTTGTTCTTTAACTACTTATAAGTGTGTTTTTTACATTAATTAAAGAAGTAACAAAATGAGAAAATCCCGTTACTTTGAAATAACGGGATTTTGTAAAATTATATATTATTATTTTAAACCTGCGATATGCACAGATAAATCAATTAATTTACTAGAGTATCCGTACTCATTATCGTACCAAGATACGAATTTGAAGAAAGTTGAATTTAAACCAATTCCTGCAGTTGCATCAACAATTGAAGTTCTTTTGTCAGAAATGAAATCTTGAGAAACAACAGCATCTTCAGTATATCCTAAGATACCTTTCATGTCAGTTTCAGAAGCTTTTTTCAATACAGCAAGGATTTCTTCGTAAGTAGTTTCTTTTGCAACTTTTACAGTTAAATCTACTACAGAAACGTCAGCAGTAGGAACACGGAAAGACATTCCAGTTAATTTTCCATTCAAAGAAGGAATTACTTTTCCAACAGCTTTAGCAGCTCCTGTAGAAGAAGGAATGATATTAATTGAAGCAGCACGTCCACCTCTCCAGTCTTTTCTAGACGGTCCGTCAGCAGTCATTTGAGTTGAAGTTGTTGCGTGAACAGTTGTCATTAAAGCTTCAACAATTTCGAAGTTATCGTGAATAACTTTAGCAAGAGGAGCTAAACAGTTTGTAGTACAAGAAGCATTAGAAACTACTAAATCAGTAGCTTTTGCAGTTTCATGGTTTACACCCATTACAAACATTGGAGCATCTGCAGACGGAGCAGAAATAATTACTTTTTTAGCACCACCTTTAATGTGCTCATTTGCAGTTTCGATAGTTGTGAAGATACCAGTACATTCTGCAACTACATCCACATCAACTTCGTTCCATTTTAAGTCAGCTGGATTTCTTTCAGCAGTAATACGGATATTTCTTCCGTTTACGTAAAGTTTTCCTTCTTTAACTTCTACAGTTCCGTTGAAACGACCGTGAACTGAATCATATTTTAATAAGTAAGCCAAGTGATCTACATCTAATAAATCGTTGATTGCTACTACTTCTACATTATCTCTATTGAAAGATTCTCTAAAAACGATTCTTCCGATACGTCCAAATCCGTTTATTCCTAATTTTACTTTTGACATTTTACTTAATTTTTTGCTTTTGTTTTTATTACACTAATATTAAAGTCTAATTTCCTCACAATAAACTTCATTCCTTTTTTAAACTTTTGTATGTATATGTTATGTAGACATGATGTCTGACACTCTCAACAATTCTCTATCAATTTCAGATTTACCTTTAATTGCTTGCTCTAATGGAGTCAAAGCCACTTTATCTTCGCGTAAACCTACCATATAGTTCGATTTACCTTCAATTAAAGATTCTACTGCTTTTACACCTAAACGGCTTGCAAGAACACGGTCAAAACAAGATGGAGATCCACCACGCTGCATGTGTCCTAAAACAGAAACTCTTACGTCATATTCAGGCAAGTTAGCTTCAACGTAATCTTTTAATTCGAAAACGTTTTTACCAATTTTATCACCTTCTGCGATAACTACTATACTTGATGATTTTCCTGAAGCTTTACTTTTTTGAAGAGAATCTAATAATCTATCCAGACCTAAATCTTCTTCAGGAATAAGAATTTCTTCGGCACCAGCACCAATTCCGGCATTAAGAGCAATATGTCCGGCATCTCTACCCATAACCTCTACAAAAAACAGACGGTTATGAGAACTTGCAGTGTCTCTAATTTTATCGATACAATCTACTACAGTATTCAAAGCAGTATCATAACCTAATGTATGAGTTGTACCAAAAATATCATTATCAATCGTACCGGGGATTCCCATTACTGGAAAATTATACTCTGAATTAAAAATCAAACCTCCGGTAAAACTTCCGTCTCCTCCAATGACAACAAGAGCGTCTACTCCCGCTTTCACAAGGTTATCGTGAGCTTTTTTACGGCCTTCCGGGGTTCTAAACTCAACAGAACGAGCCGATTTTAAGATCGTTCCTCCTTTGTTTACAATATTATTTACGCTTCGAGGTCCCATTTCTTTGAAATCTCCTTCGATCATTCCTTGATACCCTCTATAAATTCCTATGCATTCTATATTATGATAAGCACATGTTCGAACAACTGATCGAATCGCGGCATTCATTCCAGGTGAGTCACCTCCCGATGTTAGAACACCAACTTTTTTTATTGTTTTTGGCATTATTTAAGTATTAAAGTGTAAAATTAGCAAACATTCACCACTTTACGGGTTATGTTTATAATAAATTAATAAAATATGTTAAATTCAAACGTTTTCGTTAATAAGTTTTTCGATAGTAAAAAATTCATTTAAAATAATAAAAGGCTATTATTTTAATTAAATGTTTAAAATTAACAATACATAAATGAAGTGTTATAAAAATCAGTCCTTTATAAAATTGGAAATATTTTTTTGAATCTCTAAATTTAGCATAAAAAAACCATTCGATGTAACGAATGGTTTTATATCAACATATTTTTAACAAAATCAATAAGATTAGAAGTCATTATCAGGAATCAGACCTTCATTATTGTTTTGTGGCGGCGGTTTCTTTTCCTCTTCTTTTTTGTCTGTTTTCTTCTTATCCTTATTGGCGTCTTTTTTATTAGTGAAATTTACAAAATCAGGATTTAGATTAGAATCCTGCAAATCATTATTAGAGCTTTTTATAGCGCGTTCGAGTTTATGATCTTTAAATATTTTATTTACCAATTCACTAAAAGTATCAAAATCTACTTCATAAGAGATACCCACACCTTGTGTATAACCAATTCCCTGCCCAACGTAATTGATATCATTTTCTTTGTTAAACAAACGAAGGTTCATAGATCCGTCTTCATTAACTCTATAAAGGATTTCGATATCACCCACAATCGCAGATTCATTAACACCTCCTACCGGAACTCCTAACTTACCATTGATTGTAATTCTCTCATTTACCTGTGATGATATATTAGCCACAAACTGACCATCTGCTTCCTGCCCCAATCTTTTATCTGCAGAAATATAATTTAAGTCAATATTTACTTTATCGTTATCCGATTTTATAATGCCTCCTAATAAACTAGATGCAGTTTCTGTTAATGTTCCTGACAAATCGCCCTGGCTAAATCCGTCTGTACTCATAAACGAACCTGTAGATAACAAATACAATGCTTGCGTCTGACGAATATCTTTATCATCTAACTTATATTGTATCTCAGATTTAAGAACATTACTCACAGATGGAAACTGAATATCAAAATTAGGCTCAGGACTCGTTAAATCTCCTCTTAAACCAATCACAACTTCTACAGGAACTTTTTTATTGAATGATGAAGTGTTGTCTAATAATACAGCCGGATTTGCCGATGTTTTATAAACAGCTTCCAAATTAAGCTGCGCCTTCAGTGGATTTCCTTCCCAAATAATAGATCCACCTTTTTTAACCGTGAATTTTTTATCGATTAAACCTCCGTATTTAAAGTTATAAGTTCCTTCGTATGCCTGGAAATCTCCCCACATATTAAACTTACCTAGTGTATTAATTTTAAACAATAACGATCCGTAACCTTTTCCTTTCATACCGTGTCCGGAATTTCTATCCAGAATTACTTCCACCTCTGCATCCGGTGTAATATCAAAATCAAACTCCAGTTCAAGTCCGTTATAGTTTCTGGTTTTCTCGACAATACCATTTGCCAGATTGTATTTCTCTTTTGGTGTAACAAAATGAATCCAACTGCTTTCTCCAACACTTTGCGCATTATTAATAGGAATCTTAACTTCGGTACCTTTTTCAGATTTAGCATCTACCTTAATAAATAAACCATCTGTCGGACCTTTTATGCTTGCCGTACCATTTATAAATGCGGTTCCAAAATAAGCCGCATCTTCACTATCTTTTGTATCAAGCGCCAATAAACGTTTTGAAGTAATGGTAAGATCTAATTTCCAATCTGCAAAATTATGGTGTTCGATACTTCCATTCAGCAATCCTTTGGTTCCGTATTTAGTATCCGTTAATTGATTGTTTCTAAACAAAAACTTTTCATCGGTTAAGTCAATTACGGTTCGATCGCTCAACTCATAATCAGTATTAAGATACGGAATTGTCATTCCTGCCTTTTCTACATATAAACGACCATTGATCTCCGGTTTCTTAAGATTACCTACAACCGCAGCATTTCCGGAAACGCTTCCTCTCACATTTGATAAAACATCGCCGCCAACTGATCCTAAAGTCGCCAGATTAAATCCTTCGAGTTTTAAATTCAGATCCAAAAGAGTTTCCTTGTTTTCTATTGCAAAAGTTCCATTGGCTCTAAATGATTCTGTAAAACCATTTTGAATCGAAGAATTTACCGTAAACTTTTTAAAGCTTTCATCGCCCGCAATATCAAAATTCAACGTTCCCAATTCTGTTTTATTCAAATTAAGATGATCAATGACAATTGAAGCCGTGGGTTGATAAACATTTTTATTCTGCTTATAATTGACCTTACCATTTAAGTTACCGTTGAATACAAACTTGGAATTAAATGGCGTGATTTTATTAATATCGACATCTTCAAAATTCAGCACAACATCTTTATAATCCGTACCTTTTATTATACCGTTCAAATCAATCTTTTGATTTTCATGTGACAGAACAATATTATCTATAGTGAAATTCTTGAAAAACTGATCAAAAACAATCTGATTATCTTTTTCTTCGTCTTCATTCAAATACCACAAATAATCTTTAAACTTCATCTCAGATTTCTTAATCCCAACGATATTATTTTTATTTTTATCAATGGTGTGAAATAAATTCAGATTATAATAATCCTCGCCTTTTTCTCCTCCTTTAAATTCTGAACGAACAAAGAGCGTATCTTTTGCAGTAACATTAATCAAACTAAAATCCCTTACCTTATAATAAGGTGTTTTGATACTATCAAGTTCCACATAAGCATTATAAAGCGTGTTTTTATTATCAATATTGATTCGAATATTATCAAAGGTATTTTTTGCCGCAGTAATTTTTTGAGATTTAAACTTAAACTTAAATTCCTGAAGATCTGAATCGATTTTACCGCGCATTACAGTCGACGAATCAATATTAACTTCCGGATACAACATTTCGACAACCTTGTCGTAAACATGGAAATTAAAATTTAAAAACTGACCTTTTTGAACTTTATAAGGTTTATAATTGGTGTACAAACTTCCTACCGAGTTCATAACCAGCTTATCTAATTGTGCAAACTGAAACTTACCTACAATTTTTCCGTTTACAACATCGGTCGAATTAATGGTAATTGTTCGCAATCGATCTGCATCAAAATTAGAACTGACAGTTACTTCATCAAAGGCATAAGTTGATTTTGGATTTTGATAAACAGCGTCTTTAATATAGACATTTCCCTGAAGATTTTCGATCGAATTTCCGGTTAATTCCACAACCGCATCTCCAGTAAAAGAAGAAATCGAATCATCGACAAATTTCAGTTTTCGCAAATCGGCATTTTCAACATTTATATGAAAATCATACTTGCTTTCTCTTTTACTTAAATCAACCAAACCGTCGAATGTCAAATTTAAGTTTGGATCATTTATAGAAACCTGTCCTTTATAATAGGGCAATTTGAAATTACCGTTTACAACAATATTATTATAGGTGTATTTATTATAATCTAATTTTGCAATATCTCCTTTTATAATCGTATTCAGATATTTCTCTGTAAAACCAACACCATCAACATCCAGATTTAGGGTTACTTTGCCAATATCCTTTCGTTTCAATAAAGCTCCAATATTAAAATTGTCCAAAATCACATTTCCGGAATACGACGCTTTATCAATAAAGTCCATATTATTCATATGAATCTTCGCCTCACCATTACCCAGATCGGTTATCATTTTGAACTCCGTCTCCAGATCTGTTGTGGAAACTTTTGCTTTTCCAACAATATTAAATTTTCCAATTCTTTGCAGTTCTTTCGGAAGCTTTTTTCCTAAAACATTTGGCAGTAAAACAACCAGATTATCATAACTGGAAACTAGTTTATCAAACTTTCCTTCCATAGAAAACTTTTGAGTTTTGCTTCCTAAAAGATTTCTGAAATTAATAGTTCCCGCAATCTTAGAACCATTAGTATCGGTAAGTTTAAGATGTCTTAAATTAAGATTATTAAGCGTTCCTCTTATCTTGGATCTTACTCTAAAATGTTGATTTTTGCCTAATCCGTCATAAAAATAACGAATATCATTTGAAGCAATTGAAGCAGAATCCAATGCAACATTAAACTTTACTTTGTCTGTAAAATCTAAGAAATCCTCAATTTTATAATTCAAAATGGCTTTACCATAAATCCATGATCTTTTGGTTTTTATAGCCAGACTTTCAACTTTGATTTGCTTTTTGGTATAACTGAATTTCCCTGTAAAATTGGAAACATACAATCCACGATGGTCTAAAAATGAGAACCTGTGTATTATGGTATTAACATCAGGACCGTACAATTTAAAATCGCTGATATATGCGTTTAATTTTTTAAAATCAAGAAATTTTGGTGTTGTTTTATTTTCATCCACAACAGAAAAAGCACCTCTGTCGATATAGGCGTTTTTTGCCGTTAATAAAAAATGTTTGCTTGATTTTGGAGATTCCGGACCTTTCTCGAAGGCTTTAATAAACACATTAAGATTGTTCTCGTGCTCATTCTTGTATGTTTTTAAGTTAAAAATCAAACCTGTCAAACGAATATCCCCAAAAATAAGATCTCCATCCAGCAATCTTTTTAACCCCAAAATATCAGTTGCAACAATGTCAGAGTAGATCATTGTCTTTTTATGATGGTCTAAAATTAAAACTTTCTTTAGCTTAACACCACCAAATATATTTATTGCCGTCCTTTCGACAGTAATATGCACATTAAAATCTTTGTTTAAGGAAGCGGTAATGTAATTGGCAATTTTGGTCTGAACCACAGGCAAAGACAAGATGATAGCGAGTGCCAACAAAAGTAAGATTAACCCAATTAGGGTTCTGGATACTATTTTCTTTACTTTTTTGATAGCTGCTTTTATTTTAGTTTTCTTTTAAATTTACTTTGGACAGACAAAGAACGACTGTTTTTGATAAAAATTCTTTAATTTTGGCTTCTCCTTACAAGTCAAAGAAAATTAATAATTTGATTTGTCAAATATAATTCAAAATTCGTGCCTTTATATGCAAAATTCAGAGGTTTTTATTCTTGCCATCGAAAGTTCCTGCGATGATACTGCCGCCGCGGTTTTACATAACGATAAAGTACTGTCAAATGTTGTTGCCAATCAGCTTATTCACAATCAATATGGCGGTGTTGTTCCTGAATTAGCTTCAAGAGCACATCAGCAAAATATTGTTCCTGTAATTGACGCGGCACTTCGTAAAGCAAATATACAAAAAGAACAGTTAACAGCCATTGCATTTACGCAAGGTCCAGGTTTAATGGGATCTTTGTTAGTGGGAAGTTCTTTTAGCAAATCGTTGTCATTAGCCCTAAAAATTCCGCTAATTGCGGTCAATCATATGCATGCCCATATTTTGGCTCATTTTATAGACGAAGAAGGTTTTGATAAACCTGAATTTCCGTTTTTGGCCTTAACAATTAGTGGCGGTCATACTCAAATCGTAAAAGTAAATGGTTTTTTTGATATGGAAATCATTGGCGAAACCACTGACGATGCCGTTGGTGAAGCTTTTGATAAAAGTGCCAAAATCCTCGGACTTCCTTATCCGGGCGGACCATTAATTGATAAACATGCAAAATTAGGAAACCCAAAAGCCTTTGCTTTTACAAAACCTAAAGTTCCGGGATTAGATTTTAGTTTCTCCGGATTAAAAACGGCAATTCTTTATTTTATTCAGAAGGAAAAATTAAAAAATCCAAATTTCATCGAGGAAAATCTGAATGATATTTGTGCTTCTATACAATATACGATTATCGAAATCCTGATGGATAAACTGAAATTAGCCGTAAAAGAGACCGGAATCACACAAATTGCGATTGGTGGCGGAGTTTCGGCAAATTCAGGAATTAGAACCCGATTGAAAGAAAGTGAAGCCAAATACGGCTGGAAAACATTCGTTCCAAAATTCGAATACACAACAGATAACGCCGCAATGATTGGAATTGTGGGATATCAAAAATATTTATCAAGTCGTTTCGAAACTTCTGCAGTCGTTTCTAAAGCGCGAATTCAATTTTAAATTATGCAATTATTTTACAATCCTGATATTGACGAAACGACCGAAACTTTTTCTTTTGATAAAGAAGAAAGCCGCCATATTATAAAGGTTTTACGAAAAAAAGATTCGGATATTCTACACGTTACAAATGGTTTGGGATTATTATTTGAAACTGAAATCACGCTGGCTTCAGATAACAAATGTATTGTCAATGTACTTTCGATAAAAAAAACTCCTGAGCCTAAATTTCGTTTGCATCTTGCGGTTGCTCCAACCAAAATGAACGATCGTTTTGAATGGTTTCTGGAAAAAGCTACTGAAATTGGAATTCAGGAAATTACGCCTATTATTTGTGATCGTTCTGAACGAAAAGTGATTAATATGGAGCGTTTTGAAAAGATTATACTTTCGGCAATGAAACAATCTAACGAAACATATTTGCCAAAATTAAATGAGGCAATTTCGTTTAAGGAATTCATCAAGCAAAAAAATGACGGTTTACAATTAATCGCACATTGCGAAGAAACGGATAAGAAATCATTGAAAGATGTTTTGAAACCAAATGAAAACGTAACGCTTTTAATTGGTCCCGAAGGCGATTTCTCTGAAAAAGAAATTGCATTGGCTTTAGAAAATAATTTTCAACCGGTCATGTTAGGGAATACACGTTTACGAACTGAAACGGCTGCTGTTGTAGCGTGTCATAGTGTGGTGTTTTTTAATGAGATTTCGAGTTAAAATATTATTTCAAGATTAGCTTTGTCATTTCTAGTGTGATTTCTCCTTCGTCGAAATGACAAAAGTTCGGATCAGCAATCATTAAACACAATCTTGTCATCTCGAGGAACGAGAGATCACACGCGGGATTCGATAAAGATTGGCGATTTATCTGTGCGTCCCGAAGCTTCGGGATAGTGTGATCTCTCCTTCGTCGAGATGACAAAAAAAATAAAATTATATGAAAAAAATATTCTTTCTGTTTTTACTGGTTTCCGTTTCTTCATTTTCGCAAGAAATTGCTTTGCTAAAATACAGCGGTGGCGGCGATTGGTATGCAAATCCAACCTCATTACCAAACTTAATTAAGTTTTGTAATGCGAATATAAATACTAGAATAAAACCAAAACCATCTACAGTTGAGCCAAGTAATCCTGACTTGCTTTCGTATCCTTTTGTACATATGACGGGACATGGAAATGTGGTTTTTAGCGATTCTGATGTTACTAATCTTCGAAATTACTTAAACGGTGGAGGATTTCTTCATATTGATGACAATTACGGAATGGATCAATATATTCGAAAAGAAATAAAGAAAATATTCCCAAATAATAATTTAATCGAACTTCCGGCAAATCATCCCATTTTTCAAAAACCGTTTCCTTTTCCAAACGGATTACCCAAAATTCACGAGCATGATGGAACGCGAGCGCAGGCTTTTGGGATTTTTGTAGACAATAAACTTGTTTTATTATATACGTATGAATGTGACTTAGGCGACGGCTGGGAAGATCCCGAAGTTCATAATGATCCGTTGGCAGTTAGAGAAAAAGCCTTAAAAATGGGCGCCAATATTATCAATTATATTTTTACCAATTAAACTTAAAAAAGTGCAGCTTACTCACGAAGAAAATCAATTTCAGAGAAAAACATTTCCGATAACATTAGTTTGTGATCACATTTATTTTCAACAAAATATTGGTTCTCTCTTTAGAATTGCTGAAGCTTTTGGGGTCGAAAACATCATCTTTTTAGGAAAAGATATTCCGCTCACACCCCGTAAAATAAACAAAACTTCAAGAAGCACACATCTTCACGTGCCTCATACTGTAATCGAACAAACAAATGAGCTTGTTGATTACTTACTTCAAAATAACTTTGAAATTATTGCTTTGGAAATTGCAAGCAATAGTAAACCTCTAAAAGAAGTTGTTATTCCTGAAAATCAAAAAATTGCACTTTTACTGGGAAGTGAAATTGATGGGATTTCAGATGAACTTTTGAAAATTTCGAACCAAATTTTGCACATAAATATGTTTGGAAAAAACTCAAGTATGAATGTTGTGCAAGCTGCAAGTATAGCATTGTACGAGATTACTGCTTTGTGAATTTGTTAAAATATTACAAAACAATTAACTAAAATCTGAACCGATTCTGGATAGAATTTAACAGAAATATTTAAAACCCTAGATTAAAGACAAATAACATCGTTAAAGTGCGCTCAAAAACAATAAGTAAGAAAAAACATCTTAAAAATAACTTTAACTTTTTTGTAGGAACTAGATTATACAAGGGATTGTAAAATTCTCACAATTATTTTATTGTAAAAGTTTTGCTACAACATGTTTTTGTTATAAAATTGTCACATAATTAACCAAATGTAATTTTTTATAACAAAAATCCAAATTATTATGAAAAAAGTTCTTATTACCGCATTCACAGCGTTAGTGCTGTTTTCTTGTCAAAATGACCAATCTGAAGCAGCTGGCTCAGAAACAAGTGCATCAACTGCTCGTCGTGGATGTGCCACACAAGAAGTACTCGAAGCTCAATTAAGAGCTGATCCTATGTTAGCGATCAGAATGAATGAAATTGAAGCTTACACTAACAAAGCAATGCTTACCGGAAAACTTGTAAATGGCAAAGTTCAAATTCCGGTTGTTGTAAATGTATTGTACAAAACTGCTGCGCAAAACATTTCTGACGCACAAATCCAATCTCAAATTGATGTCCTTAACAAAGATTTCAATGCATTAAACTCAGATTTTGGCAGCGTACCAGCTCTTTTTGCCGGTGTTAAAGCTAATGTTGGTATTTCTTTTGTATTAGACCAAATCATCAGAAAATCAACTACAAAAACTTCATGGGGAACTAATGACGCCATGAAAAAAACGGCTCAAGGTGGTCTTGCACCAACTTCGCCAACTACAAAACTTAACTTATGGGCTTGCGCAATTGGTGGCGGAATATTAGGTTATGCACAATTTCCTGGAGGAGCTTCTGCTACTGACGGAGTTGTAATTGATTCTAAATATTTTGGTTTATCAGGTTCTGCAGCTGCTCCTTACAATTTAGGAAGAACTGCTACTCACGAAGTAGGTCACTGGATGAATTTACGTCACATTTGGGGAGATGCAACTTGCGGAAGCGATTTAGTATCTGATACTCCAACGCACAATGCTGAAAACTATGGTGTACCAGCTTACCCTCACTACAGTACTTGTTCAGGAACTCCTGTAGAAATGACAATGAATTACATGGATTATGTTGACGACAACGCAATGTACATGTTCTCAAATGGTCAAAAAGCAAGAATGGCTGCAATATTCCTTTCCGGAGGTCCAAGAGCTGCTTTTGGAATCTAAAAAGAAATCAAGATAGCAAATTTAAAAGCGAGATGTATTCATCTCGCTTTTTTTTGTTTCAATGAAAGTTTTAAAAGCTTTTTCCTATATTTATAATCTAAAATCGAAACATGATAACATCAAAAATTATTTCAAACGGAATCTTAAGAGCTCTCGCAACAATCTTAGTTATTGCCGTCGTTTTGTACTTTTTGTACGAAATACAAACCGTAATTGTTTATTTGTGTGTTTCGTTGATATTATGTCTGATAGCCAATCCTTTAGTTCAATTTTTAAGAAATAAATTAAAATTCAACAATTCTCTCGCGGCAACAACTGCCCTGATTATTTTTATACTTGCAATTGTTGGTTTTATTTTATTATTTGTTCCGCTAATCATTTCCCAGGCCAATAATTTATCCTTATTAGATACCAATCATTTACAACAGCAATTCATTGAAAGTGAAAAGGGTATAGAAACTTATTTCAATATTCAGCATGTCGATTTTGATAAAGTTTTGAAGAATCCAAAAGTGACTTCCTTATTGGATTTTAGTTATTTTACCGCTTTTCTAAATTCTATTTTTGGCTTTATGGCCGATATGGGAATGGGATTGGTTTCTGTCTTTTTTATTACTTTTTTCTTTATCAAAGATCAGGACGCATTTAAAGTAAGCGCCAGAAAAATTCTTCCGGATACAAATGAAGACAAAATTTTGAACTCAATTACTAAGATAAATCACTTTTTGACACGCTATTTTATTGGATTATTACTTCAATTAACTGTTGTTTTTATTCTTTATTTTATTGTTTTAATCATTTTCGGAAATAAAAATGCTTTTGTAATCGCGTTTTTATGTGCCATTTTAAACATTATTCCATACATAGGTCCAATTATCGGAACTATCCTGGCAGGAATTTTAACGATGATCAGTTTAATTGGAAGTGATTTCAGAACTGAAATTCTTCCCACAACTATATATGTAATCATTGGCTTTTTACTGGTTCAGGCAATTGATAATAATATTAGTCAGCCTATAATTTCATCAAAAAGTGTAAATTCGCACCCGCTGGAAATATTCTTGATTACTTTAATCAGTGGAATTACTTTTGGGATCGTCGGAATGATTATTGCAATTCCCGTATTTACAATGGTGAAAGTAATTTTGAAAGAATTTTTTCCTAACAACAAAATTGTCTCCGTATTAACCGAAAGAATTTAAACATTGAATACTTCTATTTTAAGCCAAAATATTCAGGATTTTATAACTCAAAATAGTGGTGCCCCGATTACAAAATTAGCACTTCAGAAAAATCCGTTTCCTGAAACAGACTGGATTTTGATTTTAAATCAGATTGAAGCAAAGTCTAAAGCAAAAGATAAATTACCCACTTGGTTTGCCACGGAAAACATTATTTATCCAAGTAAAATATCTGTTGAACAAACCTCATCCGAAAAAACGGCAGCTTACAAAGCCTCTTTAATTTCGGGAGAATCCTTAATTGATCTTACGGGAGGTTTTGGTGTTGATGATTATTATTTTTCTAAAAAGTTTAAGAACATTGCACATTGCGAAATAAACGAAGATTTATCTGCAATCGTAAAACATAATTTTGAACAGCTTAAAGTCGGAAATTGTGTTTGTTATGCAGATGATTCTGCCAATGTTTTGAAAGAATCAAATCAAAAATGGGATTGGATTTACATTGATCCTTCCCGTAGGAATGATGCAAAAGGCAAAGTTTTCATGCTGAAAGATTGTTTACCAAATGTGCAGGAATCTTTAGATTTTTATTTTGAAAAAACAGATTCTATTTTAATCAAAACAGCTCCTTTGCTGGATATTTCTGCAGGATTATCTGAACTTAAATTCGTTAAAAACATTCATATTATTGCGCTTGAAAATGAAGTAAAAGAATTGCTTTTTGAAATTCACAATCATTATCAGGGCGAAATCACGATTAAAACTGCCAATATTTTAAAACAAAAAACAGAAACTTTCGAATTTGTTTTGGGTGATTCTGTTTTTCCATTTTATCATTTACCTCAAAAATATGTTTACGAACCCAATTCCGCCATTATGAAATCTGGTGGTTTTGATGAAGTAAGCGTTGTTTTTGACATCCATAAATTGCACAAACATTCTCATTTATATACTTCTGACGAATTAATTGACTTTCCGGGAAGAACTTTCGAAATCCAAAAAGTCATTCCGTACAGCAAAAATGAGATGAAAACGGAACTCGCAAATCAGCAGGCAAACCTTACTACGCGAAACTTTCCGGACACAGTAGAAAACATTCGAAAAAAATGGAAAATAAAAAATGGCGGAAATTTGTATTGTTTTTTTACAACAGATAAAAATGATAACAAAATAGTTTTAATTTGCAGAAAAATAACTTAAAAATGAAACAACTAATTACGCTAACCTTTTTTCTATTAACCCTTACTGCATTTGCCCAAAAACCATGCGAATACAGCGCTAACGTAACCGATTCTATCGGTACTTACAAAATCACAAACGAATACTTAATCAGTGAGAAAAACTTTGGAGGAACATTTAATTATGTTTTCTTTTCATTGGCTCAAACTGATGGTTTACCAACCCTCAACCTGCAATTGATTCAAAAAAGTAAAGACTTTATAAAAGCGAACTGTTTTGACAAAAACTCAAAAGTGTTTTTACAATTAGAAAACGGTAAAATTGTTACTTTAATTCACGTTAATCAAGAGAATTGCGGAACTCTTATTCATGATGACAAAGGTTATGATAACCGTGTAAACACCGGATATTTTATGTTCATGAAAGATAATTATGAAGAATTAAAGAAATCGCCGGTTTCTATTATGAGAATAAAATACCTGACAGATGTTGAAGATTATATCGTAAGAGCTGATTTAACATCTGAATTAACCGGTAAAGTGTATCATCCGAATACTTATTTTATAGACAACATAAGATGTGTTGAATAATTACTTCTAATTCCGTTTTTTAATTACAATCCCATTTTTGATTGGAAACTTTATCATTCAAACCTGTTTTTAAATTATAATGCCACCATTCTGAATCAAATGAATTAAAACCGCTTTGTATCATTACGCTTTTAAGATACTTTCTGTTTGCGCGCACTGATATTGGAAGTTTTTTATAATTATGACTCGCCTGAATACCAAAAAAATCAAAAGGAGTTCCCATTTCAAGTTCTTCTCCCTGAGCATTTACTACAGTAATATCTACGGCTCCTCCTCTATTGTGGATGGAGCCTTTTTTTGGATCTGCAACATACTCCGGATTCGAAACAATCTCCCACATTTTTTTCTGAATAGATAAAGGTCGGTAACAATCAAACAGTTTTATTTTGCAGCCTTGCTTCATAAATTCTTTGTTAGCCGCAATTAATGCCTGTACCGTTTTATAACGCAATAAACATTCGGCACAATCATAAACTTTGGCTTTCAGGAAATTATCCTCGGTAGCATATTTCATGTCATACACAAAATCCTGGCTGTAATCTTTTAAGTTTACAAAAGTAGTGTCGGCAATTTCCTGCTTAACTTCCTCCGTATGAACTTCGTTTTGCGCATTAGAGAAAGTCATCCAAAAAAAAGGGACTACAAAAAATAGGGATTTGATGAATTGGTTCATGAGTCGTACAATTTGAGAAATGAAATTACAAAAAAAAACAATCTCCTATTTAATTTTTTAAGTGCTCCGTTGATTCTAATTACTAAAATTTCAATTAACACATAGAAACATAGATTTTGGATCTGTAAAAAGTGTGTAAAAAGAAACATGTTTCTCACACATAGCTGAACTCTGGGCCTTTTAAAAAAGTAAAATGCCTTTTTTGAGCGTGCAGCACCTATGTTTCTATGCATTAAAACTAATTATACCCAAAGGCTTTTTAAGCACAAAATTCTCTTTTGCAATTTTTAAATTTATCGTTAATAAAAAACAAAACCCACTTCAATTGGAGTGGGTTCGTTGTATGTGTTTTTAAATGTTTATTTACATTTATATTTTTCGAAAAGTGTTTTCAATTGATTCAAAACATCTCCGTTTTTGAAGTTTTCTTTTGCGATTGCATCAATCAATTTAGGACAATCTGCAAAAGCTTCTTTGGACATTTTTCTAATTAACGAATCTGTTCCTATAGCGAAACCCATTGACGCTGTGGTTGCATTGCCAAAAACCAATTCTTCACTGTTTTTTTTACCAAAATAATAGGCTGTATTTGCAAAAGTAACAACGGTACTTGTTCCGCCTGCATTTGGTCTTCTGCTGCCTTCGGCACTGATGCCTCCAATTTTCACATCTTTGTCATAAATAATATAAAACCAAAGCTTTTTCTTAGATCTCGAAAATTTACCTGTCAAAAGGTTGGCTGTTGTTGCGTATAATCTTTCGGCTATATACTTAGTATCATCAGATGATGCATACTCGATTTTTTTAATGTCTGTACTTGCAATTTTTTCCTTTTTTGCTTCTTCATCTGTTTTGAAATGCACTTTAGAATCATCACTTTCAACCATTTCAGCAAGACCTTTTTTAATTGATCCGTCTTCCATATACAAAACTGCTTTATTGTATTTGGCATGTCCTACAGTTGCAAATAAAAAGACTATTACAACTAAAATTATTTTCTTCATTTTTTAAATATATTAACAGTAAATGTAATTGAATTTAATTTTACTATACAACAAAAACATAAGAAAAATCAAACATAAATAATTCGCGATATATCTCAATAGTTCTCAATTATTTATATCATTAACTTTTAATTTTTTCCATGTTTCGCGCCTTCTTTCAATTAAATGAAATGATACAATAAAAATTATCATTGCAAAAAGATAACAATAAATATCATCGTAATTTAAAAAACCATATGCCACAAAATAGCTAATCAGAAATGACAGAACTCCAATCATAAAACCAACAAATAAGAAAATAATCTTATTTCTTTTGCTCAAAACCAAAAAATAGATGGAACTCAAAATTACAATCATTTGCAGACCTGTTAACATTCCGCCATCTTTTCCGGAATGATAAGACAAATCGGTTTCTATTTTAAAATTAACACAAAATATTATGCTTGTATTAATTAGGATTAATAGTATTTTGAGGTAGTTTTTTTTCATTTGATTTGTCTCGTATTATTCCTAATTCGGTACATTTACATACCCATCTTCTTCTAAACTTTTTAATCCACATGTAGGATGAGTTGTTTTATATACTTTTCCCAAAGAATCAGTCAAAATCCTTATTTTAAAAGAAGGATTTCCTCCTCCAGATTTCTCGATCGTATATTTACAATTCGACTTAAATTTAAAATCTTTTGCTGATTTACCCTCAAAGTAATGAAAGTCTTTATTAATATTAATAAAGGAGAATTCATCTGGAGCCAAACTTGGATTACCTTTCCATACTAAAAACTTCCCGCCTTCATACAAAAAACCATCTGGCTTAATAGAATCATTCTGAATCAATAATTTAACTATTCTTTCATTATCACAACTTTTTATTGACTGTTTATTAATATCAAAATAAAATTGATGATCAGTTGTTTTACATGAA
This sequence comes from Flavobacterium pectinovorum, assembly GCF_006438875.1. Taxonomy (GTDB): domain Bacteria; phylum Bacteroidota; class Bacteroidia; order Flavobacteriales; family Flavobacteriaceae; genus Flavobacterium; species Flavobacterium pectinovorum_A. The sequence continues at coordinate 56,259 of NZ_RCZH01000022.1, read as the reverse complement.
GAAAGCAAAATTGATAATATTAATAAAAATCCATATTTCCTTATTTTTCTATTTCTCATGAGGATTTTTCATGTTTTTAGTTTTTCAAATTTATATCATAACACGAACTAAAGAAGCAATTTGAAATTTTGTTATGATGAAATAACCAATATCATTCGTAATCATTATTTTTATATTCATAATTTTTAAAATCAATTCCTAACTTTTCAAGTTTTAGAATAAATTTCCATCCTTCAGAATTAGCCTTTTCAATCTCTTTATTCTCTTTTTTTAACTTATTAATTTCTAGAGTATCTCCTTTTATTTTTGCTAATAGGTACTTATTTACGACCTCATCTTGAATATAAAACTTAACCACTTTATTAGACGGCATTTGTACATTAATTGATATTGGTTCATTAATATCAACATTTAAACTATCAATATAGTAATTTGTTATCTCGAATTTATTCTTAAATCCTTTTAAAGCACTTGAAAAAGGAGGACTTTGATTTTGTTCCAATTTTTTATAAGGATTCGCTCCTGCTTTTATTAAGATTTTAACCATTGTCAGATCTAATGCACTAGCTTCATGAATTGCAGAAGTAGCCATGTGATAATTTCCTTCTTTATCTGTAAAATCATTTTCTACAATGTAATTTGGATTAGCTCCTTTCTCTAATAATAATCTAATATATCTTAAATCAATAGTGTAAGGTTCTGGTTTACTGTAAAAAGTACACGCATCTATTAAAACACTTCGTTTAGTAATAGGGTTAATGAAATTTGGATTAGCTCCTAATGCCAATAATTTCTTAAAGCATTCGAAATTTTCAAGTGTCAATGCTAAACTTAAAACATTAGAGCCTGAAACAGGATCGATTACTTCCAATAGTTTTATATCGCTTTTGACTAAGCTTTCTACTTTATTTAAATCTTCTTTTTCAACAGCTTTAGCTAAATCATAAGCTTTTGTATCTTTAAAAAACGTAACATTTCTATTTACTTGTTTACAACTTATTACAAATAAACAAAGTACAATAGGGACATACTTTAAACAAATTCTCATATTTTTTTGTTTTTTAATTTATATCATACACTTACTAAAAAGGCACTTTGAAACTTTATTTATATTAAAATAAGACAATATCCTAAACACATAAAAAAAGCCTCGCTTCAGTGAGGCTTTTGTGTTTATTCTATTCTTTGCCTATATTCTTTGAGTTCACAAGCGGTATGCTAGTACTAGTTTAAAAATATAATTTCTAATTTACCAAATAATTAAAACAGGTAAATTATAACGCTTAAACTGACTAAAAACATTTATAAAATCTTTATCTTGTAAAGGCTTTACCCAACCCAAATCCCTATTTTGTAAACCTATTGAATTTTTATCTAAAGATATTTCACTTTCAAAAATCAACTTATTTTTAGAATATATATAAATCTTACTTTGTATTGTAGAGACATCAGCTCCTATATAACTCAATTCCGAATTAAGTAAATTAACTATTACTTTCTCATCTTCACATTTTAATATATTCCATTTTGGAATATCAATATTTAAATTATCAACTTCTTCGTTGTTCAAGACTAAATAAACTTTACATTTTTTTATTTTATCCACTTTTATAAAATCTTTTAATTTAAAAACAGAACCCGTTTTTAAATTAAAAGAACTAACTGTTTCACTACCCTTTAATTGGATTACGAACGGCTTATACATACAATAAAAAAATACAACTATAAGCAACACAATAAAAAATTTCTTAATCATCTTTTTTCCCTTTTTTAACTATTTGCTCTCCTTTATTTGCTTTTAATAAATCACTATCTGTCCTAACACCTCCATCAAATTGTGTTCTTACATTAGATCCATTCACAGTTGATGTCGCATCTAATTTTTTACTAAATTGATCAACAACACTGTCCTCAATAATTCCACCTACTGCAGTTCTACAAGCTGCTGTAACATTTACCCACGATCCTTTTGCAAAAGCTTTACTTTTCAAATCTTTTGCATCAAAATCTTGTCCAAACAAACCACCAGTATATCCTGCATCTAAATCTCCAGGAGTAGCATGTCCAACATAATAAAAGCTAGTTATTTTATCATTTTCTCTTGAATTACCTCCTGTTTTATTATTTACATAATCAATAATTTCATCAGTATCAGACACAACTTTCATTGTCACACCAGCTTTATTTGCTAATTTTTCATACTTTGCTAGTGTTTCCTTAGTATATCCATTTTCTTTTGACCCATCACTATAAACTAGCCAAGTAACCTTTTCTGATTTTGATTGTCGATGTTTTAAAGCACCTTTAACCCTATCCAATCCATTAACTAAAAAATGTTCTCTGTTTTTATGTGGTCCTGGTTGACCTGAAACGACAATCCCTTCTTTACCATCTGGATCAATAACGGTCAGAGGACTATTAAAAGCGTACACATAAGCTCCCATATTTTGCATTTTCTCCGCCAGAGGATCAACATTCAACCAAATCGAAGTCTTCATGTCCAAATACCTAGCCCCATAATAACTCAAATTCGTTTCCCTATCTAATTCCTTCCCATTAAACAAATAAGGAGAAGAAAACGAACTCGAATGCTCTTCAAACAAAACCTCTCCAAAAGCGATATACTCCACATGCTGCGAGATAGAACCGGATAAACACTACCCTATTTTTCTTCAACCGATAATATTTTTAAAGGCAATTGACTTAATACTCTATTTTTAAACCGTTCTTCAATTTCCTTTTTTTCTGATCTCGGTAAATCTTCAAAAGTTTTCCATCCTAATAAATATTCTTTTGCACGAAAAACTGATCTAATTGAAACTCCTGCAGTAGTAGTTTTTTCAAGTGGAGGAATAACTGAGACATAATACATTTCTTCTACATTAACATTTTTTTCATTAATATAAAAAATCTTCCCTTGTAAAAAACTATATCCTGTTTCGTCCCAATCGTCATACATTTTCCAGTCTTCTGGAATCCTCAAAGAAACATTATTCTTTTCAATACTATCCAGGTAAAAATTTAATTGATTTTTATCGCAATCAAATCTGTAGACATTTCCTCCTCCTAACGTTCCTGAAAATCCTAAATTACAAGAAATCAAAAGATTCAAACTTAAAACTCCTATTAATAAATATTTTTTCATAATTATTTACCTATTTCAATTATTTCAAATGCTTTAACCATATTTACAGCAGCATCATTTGTCATCTTATACAGGTGCTCCAGTAAAAGGATCTATTGCTTTATTTTTATACATTGCTTGAATTTGCTTACTCATATCAATAAGTAATCTATTTGCTTTCGTCGATTGAGGAGATATTACTCCACCAACACCTTCTAATCCACTTGAATCATATGCTTTATCATGTAAAAACCCACCAAAATCCGCAATATTTTGTGGCGGTTGTGAATAATCATATTTAATAGGATTTCTTCCATTTTTAGGATTATCTCCACCAGCATATGTAGTCCCTACATTACCTAATCCGGGAAATGAATTTTGAGCAGCGCCTCTATCCGAAGTATTTAATACAAATTCTCCTTTTGCATTATTCCACATGAAATTTCCCTCCTTATTGGTAACAGACCACACTCCTGCTTTTTTCTGCTGACCATTATGCGATTTGCCATCAGAATATGTATACTTATTAAGTTTTGAATCAAAATTATGATACTTACCATCTGGCGCCATTACTTGAATTCCTTTTCCATTCTCATTTGGTTTCAGATATATAGTTGTAGTTTTTTTGCAACTACTTCTCCTGGAGGTGCACCTCCAGGACCTAAACCATCACCTGGTCCTGCCATACGTCCATCAGGATCAATGAATCACATCGGATTATTAAAACTAAAAACATATCCTCCATAGTTTGGCATTTTTTCAGCAAGTGGATCGACGGCATACCAAATATTATATTTATTCTCATAATACCTCGCCCCATAATAACTCAAATTCGTCTCCCTATCCAATTCCTTCCCATTAAACAAATAAGGAGAAGAAAACGAACTCGAATGCTCTTCAAACAAAACCTCTCCAAAAGCGATATACTCCATTTGTTGCGAGATAGAGTTACTTTAAAACTTTGTTTATAACAAGAATAAGACAATCTTAAACCTATAAAAAAACCTCGCTATACAGTGCAGTGAGGTTTTTACTTTTGTTCTATTCTTTGTCAATATTCTTTGCGTTTATGAGCAAGATACTTGCGGTAATTGAAAGAATTCAGTTTGGTTATTTTATTTCTTTAAATAATTTTTCGCTTTTTTTTATAAAAAGTTGATTACTTGAATCATATTTATATTCCGAAATGAAAACCTTATCTCTAATGTTAATATAAATATTTATTGTTTTATCATCTTTAATTACTAAACTATCAGAAAGATATAATGAAACAAGATTACTTTTTTTATTAAGAAATAGAACTTTTTTTGTACCTGGATAACTATTGTACTTAATACTACCATCACTAAAAACAGCTAATTCAAGATCAATTCCATGAGGAATTAATTGTGAATCTTCTTTTTTAAATCTACTACTACATTCGGAATCATTTAATTCAAATTCACTTTTCAAAACTTCGTAATATATTCTATCACTATTATTTTTTAAATATTTATATACTGAAAAAAAACTTTTTTCCTCCTTAAAAAAAATCTGGCTTGAATCAGGATACATATAATGCAAAACACTATCTGTTACGTTTCTTATATCTATTGATTTCTCAATAAATTCATTTTTAACTACTTGATTTTTTGTATTATTTATTTTTATACTTTTTTCTTGAAAAAAATTACAGCCATAAATAATAGCAAATAGAATCAAAAGTAAATTTGCTTTAATATTAAACATAGTTTCTTATTTAATTTTTATTATACACTTATTGAGCTTCATTAACCATTTTTATTACATCTTCTTTATAATCTTCTTTTCTTTTTGAACCATTATAATCTCTAATTGCATTTTCCCATTGTTCTCCTCCAAACCAATTTTTTGTTTGAGTAAGTCCTCCATTATCCGGATCTCTCAAACCTTTCTGGAATAAAATACCAATACCAGCTTTGATACTTTGTGCTGGAGTAGCTCCACCACCTTTGGTTAATCCGAATTGCTTTTTATCAGAATTCCAATCATTACTTGTTGAGCTATAATAGACATTTGATTGCATTATATCTTGAGTTGGATCATTACTTCCTCCACTTTTACCACTTCCCATAACAGTTTCTTCCATAATTATCCCTTTTACAATTGTTGGATCTAACTCAGGAACTTTACTTGATGCATCTGATAACATTTTACCACCAGTTGTTGGTACAATGTCCATTTCTTTATTTTGATTAAAAATATATGTAAGTGCCGCTATCATGTAATCATATTTCTGATACTTAGAACCTGTTGTATTTTTAGTATTACCATTGCCATCTGTATAAGTCTGTATCGTTTTAGGCATAGGCACTTGAACAAAAGCTCCAAATGGAGATGTCCCCGGATATATTGAACCTCTATTATTAGAAACATATGTTTCAAATACTTTATCATTCTTTATACGATGAATTTCAGCACCTTGAGTATTAAAGAAAACTATATCCTCTCCATTTGGATCAATAGCGTTAATAGGATTATTTGCTACAAAAACATACGAACCTATATCAGGGTATTTTTCTGCTTTTGGATCAACATTCAACCAAAGCGAAGTCTTCATGTCCAAATACCTAGCCCCATAATAACTCAAATTCGTTTCCCTATCTAATTCCTTCCCATTAAACAAATAAGGAGAAGAAAACGAACTCGAATGCTCTTCAAACAAAACCTCTCCAAAAGCTATATACTCCACGTGTTGACTTATGCTTCCATTTCTTGTGGTAATATACGAAGTACTTCCTAAATGATCCGGATGAAAGTAAAAAATGTCATTTTCTGGCATACCAATACCTGTGAAACCTTCTCCTGCTTTTACCGTTGTAGGTTCGATTGGAGGTCCAAATTGAACTGGCGGTCCGGGAACATCTCCCGGAGCATTAAAAATTGGGTTACGTGGCCATCCTTCCGGTGGTTCCTGATTTTCCTCCACTGGTTTTAGAACTCCGCTTGGGTAAGGATCACCTGTAAACTCCGGCGTACCATAAATTCCTTGTTGTGTTGGCGGACCCGGAGGTAAACCTAAACTTTTTACATAAGCATCTAAAGCCTTTTGTTGTTCGGCAGTAAGTTTGGTATAATTTACTCCTCCGGCTGTGATGCCTAATGGCTGAGCAAAAGTTCCGTTACCTAATTTACTTACGATACGTCCCGCGCCTTCAAAATAATGTTTGGTAAACTTTCCTTTGCTTATTACAAAATACGGAGAAACATAACCTGTATAATCATCTGTATGAACTATAGTCGCCGCAGTTTCGCCATTAATAGCTACGTTTTGAGAATCACCGGAACTTTTGATTACTCTTTCTCCACTCGCATCATAGGTATATTGGTGAATTCTACCGTTGTCATTGATTCCCATTAAACGATTTTCTTCGTCCCATGTCATTTTTCTGAAACTCTTTTCTTCAGTATAACTAGTTGGGTTTCCGTTCCCATCGTAGGCATATTGTCGCGGTTCCTGTTTTCCGGTTTCTACAATTTTATTTGGTGCGTTAGGATGCAATTCATTATCATAATTATAATCTAAAACATATCCTTTCTGCACATTGTTTACGGTATGTACCAAATTTTTATTGGTAATATTATGCATTTTATTGTAGCTCATATTCAGCTCATAACTTGCTTTGGTAAACTCGCCCTGATACGTCGCTTTTGCCGATTTTAATCGGTAAAAATCATCGTATTGGTATTCATGATTCGAAGTTCCGCCCAAAGTATTGTTTACGATTGGGGCCGTGTTTTTAATTCCTAATACATTTCCAACCAAATCATAACTATAACTGTTGTTCATAACTTGTCTTGCTCCGCTTTTTACCTGCAATTGCTGCAATCTGCGCAACACATCGTCATAAGTATAATTGGTTTCGGTTCCGTTACCGTACTTTAAATACTTGCGCTGTTCGAATTCGTCATAACTCAATTGTTTGATATAATCATACGTATGGCTTTCTTTCTTGCCTTGCATACTTTGCAGATTTCCGGCTCGGTTATAGGTATAATCTACCACTTCGCCATCAGGATACGTCATTTTCTGGATTCTGTTCCAGGTATCGTATTCGAATTGCGAAATATAAGTCTGTACATCTGTTGGCGTGATACGAAGCGTACGTATTTCTTTTTCGACTTCGCCCAGTTTTCCATAGAAAAATTCCTGTCCTCCGCTCGCGTCCTGCACAAACCAAAGCCTGCCTCTACGTGATGCAGTTCCATCGGCTTTGCCATAATTGTACTGTACATTATTTTGCGGGTTTTTAGGGTATTTTATAGACTCTAGTCTATTAAAATTATACTCGTATTGTATTGCTCCACCATTTGGTACCGTATTTTTGATGTCTTGCGTAATGCGTGAAGTCAAATTACCTGCCAAATCGTATTGTAAAGTTGTAGTTCCTGCATCCGGATGTGTAAACTCGATGCGTCGACCCAACCAGTCATAACTGCTTTTGGTAATATGATCCATCGCATCCGTCACTTTTATGGTTTCGCCCAAAGCATTGGTTTCAAACTTGGTGAGCAAATCATTTTGTTTGCTTGCCATATTCTGACCTGTTGCATCTGTGTAAGTTTCACTTGTTTTATTTAATGCATCGGTTTGTGTAGTATGCAATGCCGGAACTCCATCATAATCTTCTAATGCAAAAGCGGTTGTATTACTGCTTCCATCCGGCAAAGTCACTTTTACAGCACGTCCAACCTCATCATATTCCGTTGTGGTTGGTGTTACTGTTGATAATGCTGTACTAAAATTATTATCTACAGTTGTTGTCGTTGTTGGATAATAGCTGGTTGTTTGTCGTCCTAATCCATCATAAATAACCTTCCCCGAAACAATTTGTGCTTCCTGATCCGGACTTCCGGCTTGGGTAAATAAACTGGCAGTTTTCTTAACCTGCAAAGCTCTTCCCAAACCATCTGTATAAGTAAAAGTCTCAATATCCTTGTCTAATTCCGGATCGTAATTTTTGGTTTTTGCATACGGAACTTTGGCTTCCGGAAAATATTCATATGCAATTGTATATGGTTTTCCTGAGGCGATTTCATAAGGTGCTACTATAGTTGCCGGACGTCCTTTTGCATCGAGTGTAATGATATTACTCTGATCATTACGATCCGTACTTTTCAATACAACACCAAAACGATAATCGTATTCCATTTTGTTCTGATACCCAAATGCATCTTTTATTGCCGTCATATACTGATGATTATCTTCGTCAAAAGTATATTCTAATGTCATTCGCTGCGCGTTGTAATTGGCAGGTCCGGTTATTTTTTGCAGGTTTCCATACGTATCATATTCAATATCCGTAAGTGCAATTTTATCAGCTGCACTATAATTCTTTATTTGGGTAACTTCGGCAGTTGTTGTATCTATAGAAGTTGCTCTTTTACGGCGTAAACCATCAGTTGTATAAACTTCCAATTGTTTCGGAATTCCGCCATAATATGGCGTTGTACTTTCATAATAGCTAATTGTTGCCGTTACTTTATCATCGGCAGTTCCGTTTCCTAAATCTTCATATTGTGTGATGTTTCCGTTGGCATCATACGTATTAAAAGTGTTCGTTTCCAGATAATCGCTGCCGCCTTCGTACACTTTTTGATTGGCATGAATCAATCCCACAAAAATACGTTTGGCATCACATATTGGCAAATTCAAGTCAGATACCGCAACACTTGTTTGCGTATCAACATCAATAAAACTATATTCGTTTTCTGATTCCTGACGCATTTTGTCGTTTTTGTCTTTTGTATAACTGTGCTTCAAAAGATTTTTACGGAAATAATCCTGATTGTAAAATTCCTGAACAGTTGTCGAAAAAACCGAATTATCTGCCGCGTCAATTTGTTCCTGAATTACTTTTCCAAAACCATAAAATTCTCTTTCGCGACGATCATGAAATCCATCTTCATATCTGAATTTTGCAATCGAATGATCAATTCCATCACCTACGTACCCGTCAAAAATATCTACTGATTTCATCACCCATTTTGCAGAAGGATTTTCGTAGCTAGGTTTTAATAATTCATAATCAACCACATAACTATTTCCTGCGGCATTGGTAACGCTTTTTAATTTATTGGTTCTTTTGATGTTCGAAAGCTGCGCTGTAAGATGTCCATCATCTTTAGAAATAATATAATCGAGGTTTCCGTCTCCGTCAATATCGGTAAAAGTCCCTTCAGAACGATTGGTACTCCAGCCTTTACTTCCTCCAATTGTTGGTGTAATACGCAACAGCCAGATACTAATATCGATCGAAACATTGGCATTAAAACCATAACTCACGCCTTTATTTTGATTCATTTCTGCGAATCTCGGATAATCAATTGGTGCATCAAAAGAGCCACCTAAATTCAGCGAAACCAACATCTTATCATCAACATACTTTATTTTATCAGCCAATCCGTCGCCGTTAATATCCATAAAAGATTCGTCACTATCAGACTGAGATCTCGCATAATTGGCACCTCCGGAAATTGAACCTTGTTTAATACTATATCCCAAACCGGCGCTCCAATCTGTAGAAGTTCCACTGTTTAAACTATCAAAATTCCATTTTTCGACAGGTAAAAAACCATATCCTGTATTCAGAAACACATCTCCTGATTCTGATATTTTATCCGGCAATCCGTCTCCATTAATATCACTGTGCAACATTGTCGAGCGGTCTTCGCCTTTTCCTTTGGAAGCACTTACAGAAATGCTGTTTCCACCTTTTTCAGCTTCGTCTGAGGCGGTACCTTTTGCAGAATCTTTTTTAACACTTACTTTTCCAATCGTAACACTCAAGGAATTTGATGGTGCTCCGTGGCTATAACTCCCTCCAAAATTAGGTCCTTCTGAACTTGTTTTAGAGTGACTGAAATTATCCCCGATATTGATAACCTCATCCGAAACAGATCCAACAGGAGCCGTTAACTGTACGTTTCCTCCACGGATATAATCCGGAAATCTATCGCCATTAAAATCGCTCATGGTTTGCGTTACATACGAATCTCCATCGATCGATTTACTGTAACCTATGTTTGCCTGACCGGCAGAAAGTCCTGCAGAAATACTTTTACTCTTGCTTTCGTTAATCATATCAAGCGCCGAAGTACTTCCTCCTGTTAAAGTTGGCAAAGTAAAATCAGTATAATCGGCAATATCATCTTCTCCCAATCGAGAAGTTCCTATTGTTTGCCCTTTTATATAAATTCCTTCTTCCAGACCTTCCCATTTTGATCTTGCGTAAGATGGATTCAGCGAAACAAAATAACTATTGGCAACTTCATATCCTTTTCCGTCATAATTTTCGGGATCTGTATTATTCAAATCAGGTTCTGTGTTGTAAGCATCAGATTGTTTTAGCAATGTTTGATCTATAGTATCTGAAGCCAGATTTCCGTTGATAACAAATCCGCCCCAATTGTGCTGATACAATCCTAACGTTCTTTCGTCCGGATTTAAAAGGCTGTAAATAGCAAAATCATTGGTTGTGCTATTTGATACAACATCATCTGTAAGATCTGCAATATCTTTTAAATCAGTCACCTGAACCTGAATATTCAACGCATTTAATTTTGGATAATTTCTAAGAATATTTGTCGACAGCGGATTAGAAACCGTTACTTCCAACTGAATTGGAATCCCTGCAACCGCCAATGGATAATCAATTGCATTATCAAAAGAATTGATAACTTCTATCAAAGTTCCGGTTGTCAATTTATATCGTTTACGGGCTAATAAAACATTATTTTGCTTCGCCGATATAACTACGTCACCGTTATAAGTATTGACAGTTCCGGCAGGAAAAGGCGGAGCCAAAACCAAATCCACAGGCAATATATTTAGTTTTACTTTTCCGTTTACCGTTGAAGTGACACCCGGAATAGCATAATTTCCTTCTCTTTTATTGTATAATAAATGCGAAACTTCCAGAGGAACTTCTTCTAGTGTTCCGCCTGCAATTACCGGTACAGTAACTGTTGGTATAAAAGAAATGGTTTGCCAATTGATATTCGTTTCCGTTTCTAATGCCAGAGTTACTTGTGTTTCGTCTTCGAATGCCGGCAAGCTTACAGTCGACAAATCGAAAGTTGCAACATCATTTGCCAGGAAAGTTTTCTCAAATAAAACTACGGGAGCATTTGCACCATCCAGATAATATTTGGTAATCACCAATTTAATATGATCTGAAGTAACGGGCTTATTCAATATTCCATTCAATAAAACATTTCCGGCAACAGGAACTACTTTTCCGGCAGGAGAACTGCTAAAGAAATCGGTACTTGCCTGATATTTGGCTAATGAATAAGCATTTACATCTTTTAAAGCGGAAGCAATCGTAAAATCACTATCTACTAAATTTCCGTTACTATCTCTGTCATATTGTTTTACCTGTGAATAGGTAATAATTGGGTCCCAATTTACAGTATCAAAATTTCCATCTTTTACAGAGCTGACCCTGAAATATAATCGTTCTCCTTTTTCGACTGAAACTGCTGTATTTTGTTTGGTTTTTACCGAATAATCAGTCGCTCCAATAGCTTCATTCCAAATCAATTGGTTTCCTTTTTGAAAATACAAACGAACGCCATCTGCTTTATCAGTTCCGGCATTATTCACATATTCGGCACGTGCTTTTATTCGTTCCGGCGTTGTTTCTTCTAAAAGTTGATATTCATGCGAAACCGAAACAATTCCTTTTGCCGGAGCTTCCCACATACGAACGACATCGTGCAGCGGATTTTGTTTTTCTATTTCTGCTGCCGAGATCGTTGTAAATCCCGGAATCGTTACATTTCCTCCTCCAAAAACAGGAGATGGAGTTCCAGTACTGCTGTTTCTAAAAGTTGGAATTCCGTTTTCCAATCGGTTGTAGTATACTTGTCCATTACGCACAAAATCAGTTAAACCGTCGCCATTAAAGTCCATAAAATAGACTTTTGTTTTATTGGTCGAACGCTGTTCTTCGTAACCTATATTTCCATATTTTAAATTCAAATCTACTCCCCAATTAAACGAAGTTGATTTAGAATATCCAACATCACTAATATTAAGGGCTTCCAGATCTCCAAAGGAATTTTGACCTGTTCCGGATAAGTTTTTTCTATAATAAACACCGTCTTTAGTTTTAAACACTTTATCCGGCAATCCGTCTCCGTCAAGATCTTCTAAGATCACAGCAACATCAGAGGAACCCCAATTATTTCCACCATGACCACCAACTGTAAATCCTTTCAGACTTCCGCTATTAAGCGACAATCCAACACCTATACGATAACTTACTCCTGCCGTAGAACCCTCGGAACTGCTAACCAAAGAGTGCTTTCCTGAAAATAAAACATCACTGAATGACGGAATTGAACTGTTTTTAAGATTATCATTTGGAACACTCCAGGTTTGTTCCGGTCCAAACGGATTGTATTTTCCCGAAGCATCACGAATATCATCAAAATAATCTAAGGTATTCGTATAAAACAATTTGGACTCAGAATCATATTCGGAAACCGATTTAAGCAACGTTTTCTTAAAAGCTCCCAAAGTATAATTCAGTTCATAACTGCGAATCATATCGTCTTTATATCGTACTTCTATTTTTCGCAACAATTGATCGTTCAGTTGTCTGAATCCTAATCGTGCCGAAATTTGTACGTCTGGTCGGACTGTTTCTCCAAGATCTCCACTTTTTACGAAAGTGACGCTATAGTTTCCTTTTTCAGCTCCAAAACCGGTATAATATATTTTTTTAAGATACAGTTCTCCGTCTTTTTTATCATATTCATAAGTAACTGTATTTCCTTTTAGATCGACTTGCAGACAAAGTGCCCAATGCCCAATATTTCCGTTGGCATCCTGCAAAACTCCATCTGACGAAAGCCCCGAATCCGTTCCTCCGTAGTAACTTGTTACTCCGCTTTTATCTTTTACAACCCAGTAATAATTTTTAGGAGAAGATCCTTTACGGATAATTTGCTGAAAAGCACCTTCACGTCTTGGGTAAAATTGTTTGTCTGTAGTTCGTCCAACCCAGTCAACTCTATGCGAATTTGGAATTAATTGTTCTCCGGCAATCGAATATGTTTCGGTTTCTTTTGATGCATCATATCGCGGCGCTCCCCAACGGGTTTCGATACTTACTGTTGGTGCCGAAATATCCCAACCCATTCCTGCCCAACTATGACCGCCATCACTATCATATTGCAAATTAAGCGACGGCTGCATTCCTCCTCTTCCGTTTGGAATTGAAACAGAAAACCCTGTACTTGCCGTTCCTCTTCCGTTTGCAGAAGGCGGAGCAATGGATTGAATCCCAACTAACGGACTTGCCGCTTTTAGATCTTTAATACTTGTTGGTGTATAACCCGAAGTTTCCGGAGATTCCGGCATTTTGATAATTCCGGCGATAAAATCCGTAAAATGCGTTGTTTTTGCCTTAATAATTCCTTGTTTAATATCTAAGGAATCTTTGGTTACTTCTTGCCACAATCTTTTATTTTCATCGAAATAAAATACATTAATATCTTTTTCTGTATATCCTTCCGGAATGGCTTTTTTATCAAATGGAATTGATAATGTTACGGCTTTTTCAAAAATAGTTCCGTGTGGCAATAATCTAAAACCGGCATTTGTTCCTGTAACATTTACCATTGCAGAATTTAAGGGCGCAACATCGATTTTTCGTAATCCCCTTACGGAAACTACTACGTTATTTTTTAAAGCTCCAACCGGAAAAACAGCCAGAAAGTCTTTGTATGCTACTTTATTTTCGATCTGAAAATCAACAATTTTTGAGATTCGCTCTTTCGCATTTTCAATTGCTCTGAAACGCTCTACTTTCAAAAATTGGTTTGTTTCTAATCTTTCATTTATGATAATACCTGTCGAAGTTTCTTTGGTAACTAAAATAGATTTTCCAGCAGTTTCAGCATCTAATACCAATTCAAATTCAGGCTGATTGACATCGATAGCAATTCCGCCAATACTCATTTTTCTAATTTCAGAAGGAAAATTGGCTCCTTTGATGTACAGTTTATTTTCTGATTTTAATAAAGTATAATGAAATGATGGTTTTGCCGATTTGTAGACAATTCGAACATTTTTAATTTTATATCCGTTCAAAACTCCTTCGGGAGCAGTAAATAATAAGACATTATCGCCTTCTCGCAATGACTTTTCAGAAAGTAATTCGGATTGTTTGGTCCAGTTTTTATTTTGTGATAAAAATTGTCCTCCAATACTGGGCTGATTGTTTAAACTTCTCGAAATCGAAGCTGCCTGATCATAACCGTACAATTCATATTCCAGATAAGCATGTTCTTCATTTGATGGCAAAACATCCACTTTAAGATGAAAAACGTTATCATAAGCATCATCAATATCCGATTCGTCTTTGGTACCAATAATTCCTTCGGCAATATCTGCGTTGAAAGATTTTGTGGTTTTATTTTCGCTGCTATAAATTCCAATTGAATCTGTCTTTGAAATAACCGTTTCCTTTTCTGAAGTAGTTTGGGTAAATAAAGACGCTATTTTGTACGGTCCAAAATTGGCTGCGAACAAAAAAGAACCTATTAAAAATACCAGTATTATTATTTTATTTTTCATAAAGTATGATAATCGATTATAGGGCAATCGATTTATTTTTAATTATTTCAAATGTTCTATATTACTATCTGATAAATATTTTTTCACGCAGATTTACTTGTTGCGCTAAATGTTTCTCTCACAGATCAAGCAGATCAAGCAGATCAAGCAGATTTTTTAATCTGAAATCTAAAATCGTTAATCTTCATTCTTAAATCTTTTAATCTTTCACAATAACTTTGAATGTTTTAGTTCCAAAATCAGAATTCACAGTTACCAAATACATTCCTGCTGCACTTTGAATAACCTCATCATGCAAATAAGTTTCTATTTGCGTGAGTTGTTTTTGTTTAATTAGCGAACCGGTTGGAGTATAGATAGAAATCGTTGCATTTGTCTTTTTAGGAAACTGCATTGCGATAGAAAAACGACCCTCTATTGTTGGATTTGGATATAAAATCAATACGCTTGAATCTGTAATTTCCTTTCCATCAGTTGCAATTGCGATCTTGGTTGACGTTTTACATTCCTGACCGTTCAATAATCTCAATTCATAATTACCGGGCTGATCTATTAATATTTTTGGATTATTATCGATAAAATCGCCTTCATAAAACCATTGATATTCGTAGTTCCCATTTGGTAAACCAGCGCTTGCATCAAGTGTTAAAGCATTTCCTTCTGTCAACAAATAATTTGGTTTAAGATTAGGAAACGTTCCTTGTTTATCTGCTACAAAAACGGTTTCGGAATATAAATTTCCTTTTCCGTCCCTCACGATATAATCGTAAGTTCCTGATGAAAGCTGCAATCCTGAAGTACTTTTTGCCGCTTGATTCCATTGTTTTACCACAGTTTCACTTCCTTCTTTTTTAACCGTAACCGAAAATGGCGCCTGACCTCCTTCTATCGTATAATTTAATTCTCCGGATCCCATAACTCCACAAGTTGCCTCAGTAATCCAGACTCTGCTGAACATTTCCGGTGCTACTTTTAGTGTGAATTTCGTTTTACCTGTTTTTTGTTTGTCCCAGTTAAAATCTGTCAAAACCAGTTTTTCTTTGCTTGAAGTACTTGCTAAACGAACATATTCAGAATCTTTTTCGTCATACGTTCCTTTACCGGAATAATCTACCAATAACCAGTAATATGTATCTTTTGGTACTGTTCCTTTTATAAAATTTGGATTAAAATTCCAATCCAGACTTAAATCTACAGGATTTGCAAAATCCAATTGCCATTCTCTTGCAATCCCAATTGGTTCTCCTTGTTCTTGTTTTTTAACTAAAAGATTTTTCCCGTTATCACTCCAAAAAGCAAAATAATTATTCGGAATTTTATCTGATTTGCTTTTAAGTTCAATAGTCAAAAGTCCTTCTTCGGCCATATTACTGCTTTTGGGCTGCAATAATCCGCTGGAATCATCACGGCCAATTCCTGTAATGGAAGATTCAAATCCTTTATGTTTTTCGATATCCCAAATGGTTTCACCTTTACTATTGAGGTAATTTTTGATATCAAATTGCGAAAGTGAAATACCGTATTTAATGGCTAAATAACTGGCTACTTTTTGAGTTTCAAGTCCCGATAAAACTCGATTGTAAACTAGAATTTCACTTATATTTCCTTTAAATTCTTCCGGCGGAAGCTTATCAAATTTCGACTTTTGCCCGATAGTCAAAGACGATAACTTCGCAACACTATCAGTTACATTTTGCTGAAAAAAATGTATGTTGGCTTTGTGCGGTTTAATTTTTTCCTGATACGTTTGATAGGAGTATTTTTTTAAATCGACTAATCGTTTATTGGTTGCTACCGAAAGTGTTTTTTGAGGATCGTTTATGGTCCATAAAAATTGTTCTTTCAAACTATCTTTTACTTTGTAAACCATAAACAAAGTCTGCTTTCTTTTACTTTCTGATCCTAATGGTAAAATCAAAGAATCTTGTGTGGTGTCAAAAACAATACTTGGATTGAAATTAAAAACAGCTCCCTTGTGTTTTTTTTCTGATATTTTGGCTTCCTTTTTTGTTAGGCTTTCCCAATAATAAGCATCACCACTATTTCTGGATTTTATCCAAAATTGTGGTTCTTCAACTAATCCGGGTAAAACTTTCTTTTGAGAAAAAACGGAATTACCTGCCAATAAAATTCCCAAAAAAGCTATTATAAAAATCTTTCTACACATAATTCCTATGGTTTTAAACGATGGGCAACGATTAGAAATTTGCTAAGTCATCAAAGTCAAATGAGTAGCCTATAATCAATGAAATACTATTGATTTTGTTATTGTTTTCACTGTAGCGATGTCCATTTTCTTCGGTTGCCAAAGCATCTGTAAGTCCTAAAGTATAGCGCGCTCCAATAGAAAGATTGGAACTAAATTCGTATCCTGCAGATAACATTCCGTAGAAATAATTTTTTCCCGTCAAAGATTCTTTCAGTACTTTTTGAACATTGGCATCAGGCTCAAAATAAGCGCCTGAACCACCAAATACTTCCTGAGCATTTGAAGTATATTTTATATTATCACTCGCAATATTGAATCCTACGTACGGACCTGCACCTATATAAAACCCTTCGACTGGATAATATTTAAATTGCGCGCCAACATTGATATAACTGTAACCAAAGCTCATTTTATATTTGAGCCCTTTGATGTCTTCATAATTTAAATCTGTACTTTGTCCGGAATACGAAAGTTCGGTTTGAATACTGACTTTAGCATAAGGATATTTCCAATTGATAACCAAACCTGCCGTCCCGCCAAACTTTCCATCTTCGGTAAAAGTATAGCCTTCGTAAATTCCTTTTGGAACAATTACATCCGGAAGATTAGACATTTTAGAATAAATTCCGCCTGCAAAAAGTCCGTAAGTAATCTCTCTGTCACCTTGTGCAAATAGCGATTTTGTACTTACTAATAGTACAAGTATAATAATTTTTTTCATGTTTTTTATTGAAATTACCATTGATGAAAACTGTAGCCTAACGAGAAACAAATGACACTGCTTTTGTTGTTATTTTCGATAAACTGAAAGGAGGAAGAATTAGTTTTGACTACATCTTTTACGCCAAGATAGTAGCGTAAATCGAAATGAATACTTTGATGTAATTCATATCCTAAAGCAAAACACAAAGAGAAATCATCTGTTCCGTCCAAACCATCTTTATAGAATTGTCTGGTCGCAACGTCATACATTCCGTCTGCTTCATTAGATTTATAAGTAACGTTATTGGCCGATAAACTGATTCCGTAGAATGCTCCAAATCCTAAGTTCAGACCTTCATAAGGATATACTTTATACAAGGCTCCAATTTGCAAATACGAGTAATGTAAGCCTAACTCAAATTCTTTGCCTGTAGCATCCTGATAATTAACGGTTTCTCCTGATTGTCTGAATAAGATCTCAGGCTGAATGGCAACGCGGGTATCGTGAAGTTTGCAATTCATAAAAAATCCCCCTTCTAATCCATAAGCGCCTTTGCTTTCCATTACACTATTATCAAAGGTATTATCGCGTCCTTTGATACTTTCCTGCAAATTACTGATTTTAGAAAACAGTCCGCCAAGTTTTAAGCCATAGGTAATATTAGTCTCATTTTGCCCATAAAGGGCACCACTAAAAAAGCAACCAAATATTAATAAGTGTAATATTACTTTCATCCACAAAAATTTTTGCGAATATATGTATTAATATCCAATTAACATTGCTTAAAAAATCGACAAAAAGCAATATAAACCGACGAATTACGTATAATTCAATAGAAAAAAAGAAAAGCAATAAAATTAACAAAATAGTGATCGAGATATCGTCAAGCTGATTTGTTTTTTAGAATTGTTTAATGTTTAACGCATTGAATCTAATTCATAAAAAAATTATCACAATCTTGTCATTTCGACCGAAGGGAGACCCGAGCGATAGCGAACGGACGAAGTAAATCACACACGTAGCTCGACAAAGATTGGCGATTTTAGGAATGGAGTTTCTAGTGTGATTTACTTCCGTTCGCTATCGCTCGGGTCTCCCTTCGGTCGAAATGACAAAAACTTGGCGACTTCGCGTCTTTGCGTGATTTTTTTAGTGTTAATTGTCTAAAAAAAGCTTGGCTTAATGACATCGAACGTCGGGACGGAATGTATTCCAAATAAGTGAACCGCAAAAAAAAATCCATTCGATATCAAACGGATTTAATTTAAATTTTACTTTCTTTTTATATCTCTCCGATCATCATAATATTTTCTTTAACACCTTTATTTTTCAACATTCTAAAATGCGAACGAACTGCATGATAAAAAGGATAAGAAGTGTACGGAAGATCGTATTCCTGAGCATAACGTCGGATTATGGGTGTAATATAAGGATAATAGGTATGTCCTACTCCGGGAAAAAGATGGTGTGCAACATGGTGCGTAAAACCTCCGTATAAAAAATTAGCCAGTTTACTTTCTGTACTAAAATCTTTGGTAACAATCATTTGATGCATTGCCCATGTAGCAGAGAGATTTCCGTCTTGGTCTGTTACCGGAAAATGAGCATCTTCATCAACATGTGTAGAAACTAATGCTACAACGCCAAGCATGCTTCCGCATAAATGCATCGCAAACCAACTTCCTAAAACTATATACCACGGTTGATGTAATAACAACATTGGAATAAAAAGCAAATAAAAAAGGTTAATCACTTTTGCAGCAAACATTTTATAGATTTCGTCTGTCGGAATTTTGTCTACTACTTTTTTTACATAGTTGTCTTTCTTTCCAAAAAAGTCTTTAAAATCCCTGATATAAATCCAATTTAAACTGTAAAACGGATAAATCATCCACATGTAAATATGCTGATATTTGTGATAATCAAATAAAGGACTATTCGGGAAAATTCGGATGATATCGCTCTGTTTTATGTCGATATCCCATTCGGGAACGTTTGGATAGGCGTGATGAAGGTGAATATGCCTGCGTGTCCAAAGCCAATGATTACCGCCAAAAAACTCGAGGATGTACATAAAACATTCGTTGTGTTTTGATTTTTTGAAAAGTGCGCCATGAGCGGCATCATGAAAGGCATTTATAAAAAGTACAATCATAGTTATCCCGCACAAAATATAAAAGAGAAATAATAGATATGTATTATTTCCAAACAATAAAATACAGGAATAAAATAAAAAGAAAACAATTACCAGTCCCAGAGACTTAATAATATTGAATTGGTACAAGGATGAGTTTTGTAAAATGGTTTCGTTCACTTCTGTGCGCATCTTTTTAAAAAAATCATCAGTACCGGCTTTGCTATAAACCGGGCGTTTTAATTTTTCCATAACAGGTATTGCTAGAAATTCTTACAGCAAATTTACTAAAAAAAGTTAAAACACAGGATACCAAACTATTAACACAAAACAAAAAAAGCCAAATCTCATTCTAAGATTGGCTTTTGATCTATTTAGAAAATATGACAATACATAAAGAGTATCAAGTTTGTTTTTTTGCCACGAATTTCTCGAATTTTATCTAATTTTTATTTTGAAAATGTTAATGCATATTTTAATCTCTACAATCAAAATAATTCGGGGTAATTTGTGAAATTCGCGACAAACTTTTTTATATTATTTTGGCTTGATATTCGTCATGAATAGTCATTTAGAAAAATATATTATTGATTTAGACATTTTACAAGCCTTTAAACCAAACCTGAAGTTTACCAAATTGTTCCATAAAGAAAGATTCATTTTCTTCTTTTTCCTCTTTATTATCTGCTAGAACATGTTCATAATAAGTTCCTTTCAATACTTTTCGCAAGATGCCTTCACCCGGAAATGACTGATAATCATTGAGCGATTGCACCGCTTTTAGTAAATGACGAATATCATACTGCAAAGGGTTAATATCCGGAACCTGCTTATTGAGATTCAATAATCCGTAAACCGCCAATCGTGCGGTACGAACGGAGCTTTCCATCGTAAAAACAATATCATTATTTGTTTCTACAAATTGTCCCACCAATCCTAAATTTGTACAGCCTTCAGGAATAACTCTTGGTCGGTCTCCTTTGGCTCTTGGCATAAACATCGAAGTAATGTATGGCATAAATGAACTTCTTACGATAGTGTTTTCTACCACATTATCTAACTGATCGATGATTCCTAAGTGATAACATAATTCGGCCAAAATCTCGTTTCCGGTACATTGTGGCATTGTTTTTTTAATATAATCTCCATCTTTGTCCATGAACAGGGCGTAAACCCAAATTACCAATACATCATCTGGTTGAGTAGGAAAATGAGGCTGACGGTTACAGGTAAAACTCATCAACCAATTAGAATCTGTAATGGTGATAATTCCGCCCGTAACGGTTTTCCCTGAGTAAGGATCATTTACGGATAGTTCTTTTACTTTTTCTATAAAAGCAGATGGTTTACAAGTAAGTGTCGCCGATTCCCAAGAGGATTTTTTAATGTCACCGCAAAATTTCTCCGGTTTACCAAATACTTCTGACTTTGCTGCCAGGTTTTTCCATAATTTCCAACCGTCGCTTTGACCGCTGTCACTTTTGTTAATTTCTACAATGGGCGCTTTCGTATTATCTCCATAAAAAGTATCTTCGGTCATGGAACTGGTCGTTACGATAACAAAATCATCTTTTTCTATTGGGATTTCTACTTCTTTTCCATCTTGTACGGTCATGATTCCTTTTACCAGTTTTCCATCGGTATTAATAAGCATATCCAGATCTTTTACCAAAGTATTCAATTGTATTCCAACACCTTTTTCAACCAGGAATTTTCGCAATGGTGTAACAAAAGTGTCGTATTGATTGTATTTAGGAAAAACCAGACAGGAGAAATCTTTCATCCCGTCAATTGCATGTAGAAAACGATGCATATAAAGTTTACATTCTAATAAACTATGCCAGTTTTCGAAAGCAAACATCGTACGCCAAAAAGTCCAAAAATTACTGGCTAAAAACGATTCACTAAAATAATCCTGAATCGTCAAATCATCCAGATCTTCTTTTTTCTTCATAAGAAGTTTTACAATCGCCAATTGGTCTTTTTTCTGTAAACCAAATGTGCTGAAATCCTGAATTGTACCTTTATTATGAATTAATCGTGCTTTTGAAAAATTAGGATCATTATCATTTATCAAACGATATTCGTCTAATACACTGTAAGGTTCAGGCAATTCAAGCGCTGGTATATCCTGAAAAATATCCCAAAGATTTTCATAAGTCATATCCATTTCACGACCGCCACGAACGATAAATCCTTCCTCAGCATTTCCTGCACCATCCAACGAACCACCATCAATATGTGCCTGATCTAAGAAAATAATATTTTTTCCGGGAATTCGACCGTCTTTGATAAAGTAATAAGCCGCCGCCATTCCGGCAATTCCGCTTCCAACTATATATACTTTACTATTGTCGAATGATTTTGACGGAATTCCTTTATTACGTTGATAATTTCCTATTTGATCCGAAAAAGGCATTGTTTTTTCCGGAGTATTGAGTTGAACTTCTTTACTGGAATCAGGTTCATGCTCTACTTTTCCATGCTGATAAGAAGTATTAAGAATTTTGTCGAATTGTGAAGTCTTGTTGCTCATAATTTATCAATTTTTACACTTTACAATAAAGATATTAAATTATTAAGCAGTGCGTAAGATTCTAAATGTTAATAAATCACAAAATTTACATGGATTCTGACAGATATGATACGTTAAAATAAAAGATGTAAATCAAGAGTTTAAATGTGCCGTTATGTACATAAATATTAGTAGATCAAAAAAAATGTGCCTTTAGGTACAAAATATTGGCAGATCATTAAATCGGGAAATTTGATGGGCTACCGTAAGTAAGTAACAAATCGGTAGATCAAAAAAATGTGCCTTTAGGTACATAATATTGGTAGATCCATTAGATCGGGAAATTGCTAACGTGTTGTAGGTACGCAATGGTTACGTTTTGTTGCGTACCTACGGCACGCTAAATCATTATAATCAATGTTTTCTACCAACATGATGTACCTAAAGGCACATTTCAATCTGACCGAGATAAAAAGCACATCAAATACACATCACAATTTTTTAGATGAAAGCCATTATATCTGATACTATAAGGTCAATCGCATTGTAATGACTTTGTAATTCTTCAGTTACAAAAATAAAACTACCATAAAATTTTACTTTTTTGTAATTTGCTTCTTCTAAAAAGTTAAAATCTAAATCATTCTTATAGAAATTTATACTATGCTAAAATCCTGTAGACAATCAGCATGCCTAATAATGCTCCTTTTTTCTTTTATTGCTTATAGCAAACCTATTATTTATGTAAATCAAATTGGCTTTGACACCACGGGTTCGAAAATCGCAGTTATTGGTGTTGAACGAAATCTTCCTCCTAATTCAACATTTAATATTATTGATGCTATTTCTAATAAAACAGTATTTACAGCAGCAGTTGGAAAAGCTCAAAATATTGTCGACTGGAATCTTGGACAAACATTCTACAGAGCAGATTTTTCTTCTTTTCAGAAAGCCGGAAGTTATAAAATCACTTTCAATATTGCGGATCAAATCTATACTTCTGCCACTTTTGCAATTGAAGAAAACATATTGGCAAAACGCACTATTTCGTCGATCGTTCATTATTATAATAAGCAAAGAGCCAATACTCCTGAAGAACTAAATGCCGATAAAAATATGCTGTTGTATGGCAATACCAAAAGAGTCGATGTACATGGTGGTTGGTGTGATGCTTCCGGCGATGTGAGTAAATACTTTTCGCATTTGGCTTATGCCAATTTTGTATCGCCACAACAAACTCCTTTGGTTACGTGGTCGCTTATTAATACCTCAGAAACGATTTCAAAACAACTAACACAATGGAAAATAAAAGATTCATTGGATAATGAAGCACTTTGGGGTGCCGATTACATGATGCGTTGCCTTTCTGATCAGGATTATTTCTATATGATTGTTTTTAGCTATTTCGATAAAGATCCTGCTGCCAGAAGAATCGTTGGGCTTAAAGCCAATAGTGTAACTACAAACGAATATCAGTGTGCTTTTAGAGAAGGCGGAGGAATGGCGATTGCAGCTCTTGCCCGAATTTCGCAATGGAAGAAAAATGGAGAATTTACATCCAAACAATATCTGGATGGTGCAAAACGAGCTTATGCACATCTCTTGCTAAATAACACAAAATATGACGATGACGGAAAAGAAAATATCATAGACGATTATTGTGCTTTAATGGCGGCAACCGAATTATGGATTGCTACCAATGACAATTTCTACAAAGATGAAGCAAGAAAATGGGCGCATCATCTTGAAAACAGAATGACAGATCAGGGATGGTTTAGAAGCAATGACGGAAATCGTCCGTTTTGGCATGCTGCCGATGCTGGTTTGCCCGTGGTTGCATTGGTAAGATATCTGAAAAAAGAAACGGATAGCAAGGAAAAAACAGCCGCAACAAATGTGATAAAAAAAGCATTGGATTATAATATCGCAGTTACCAATACTGTAGAAAATCCGTTTGGTTATGCCAGACAAAGTTTTTTATATAAGGATCAAGTAAAAGATGGCTTTTTTATTCCGCATGATAATGAAACCGGTTGGTAGTGGCAAGGCGAAAATGCAAGATTAGCATCACTTGCAACTGCAGCCATAGAAGGCGGAAGAATCATATATTCTCAAAAAAATGATACCGCAAAAAAACCGCTTGATTTATATGCTTCACAACAATTATCCTGGATATTAGGCTGTAATCCTTATTCTGTATGTTTTATGTATGGGTTTGGACAAACCAACGTGCCTTATATGCATTCTAATTATGGTCATGGTTCAGAGAAAGGTGGTATTTCAAATGGTATTACGGGTAAAGAAGGAAATGGAGACGGTTCCGGAATCGATTTTAATATGGATGTTGAAGGTAATGACGAATGGCGCTGGACAGAACAATGGATTCCGCATTCCGCTTGGTTTTTACAGGCAATTACTGCTTTGGCAGCAAATAAATAATCAAGTGAAATCAATGAAAAACTTCCGAATAATAATCTGTTTATTAATAACGACTTGTTTCTTTCAGGGAGAATGTCTGGCTCAGAAACCAAAAAAATCAAAATTCAAAGCTTTGGTTTTATATGAAAACGGCGGACATCATTTGCCTTTTACCAAAGCTGCTAAACCCTGGCTCAACAAACTGGCAATTGACAGTAGTTTTACAATTGATTATATCGAAAATACA
Organism: Flavobacterium pectinovorum; assembly: GCF_006438875.1. Lineage (GTDB taxonomy): Bacteria > Bacteroidota > Bacteroidia > Flavobacteriales > Flavobacteriaceae > Flavobacterium > Flavobacterium pectinovorum_A. The sequence goes on along the minus strand of NZ_RCZH01000022.1, from coordinate 31,301 downwards.
AAAACCATTAATGATGCTCTTTTAAAAAAATATCAGGTTTTTATACAGCTGGATTATCCTCCATATACCTGGAGTGCCGAATCTATGAAAGCTTTTGAAAAATACATGAACAATGGCAAAGGCGGTTGGATTGGTTTGCATCATGCTACTTTATTGGGTGAGTTTGACGGTTACCCAATGTGGCAATGGTTTTCTGACTTTATGGGCGGAATTCGGTTTGTAGATTATATTCCGACTTTTGCAAAAGCGCAGGTAAATCTTGAAGATAAATCTCATCCTGTACTAAAAGGAGTTCCTTCAATTTTTTTTATAGAAAAGGAAGAATGGTATGTTTATGACAAAAGTCCCCGACAAAATGTTCATGTTTTAGCTTCTGTCGATGAATCAACTTATGAACCTGTTTCAAAAATTAAAATGGGTGATCATCCCGTGATTTGGACGAATGAGCATTTTGCGACCCGAAATGTATATATTTTTATGGGACATGCGCCTGAATTGTTTCAGAATGAAGCTTATACAACTCTTTTAAGAAATTCTATTTTTTGGGCTGCTGGTAAAAAATGATTTTTTTTAACTGAAATGTATTAAATCAACTTTATACTTTTAAATATTATCAAATCCATTGGATATTTATTTTAACATATAGTCTTGAAGCTTAATGTCATTAAGTTAAGGAAAAATCTATCCCATCCCGACGTTTCGGGATCGGGACTTTGGAGAATAAATCTTTCGGAAGATCTAAAATCGGAAAGGTTTTGTCATTTCTACGAAGGAGAAATCTCCGCAAGTAACTCCGCAACGAAAATCGCTAATCTTTGTCGAGCTTCTCACGAGGATTTCTCTCCCGAAGCCTCGGGATCGAAATGACAAGATTGTGTTTAAGTCTTGTTATTTTGAGAAAATTATAGTCTAAAAAGCTTAACTTAATGACATTACCCGTCCCGAAGTTTCGGGATCGGGACTATGTGTACAAATCATGATTTGTTACTAGTTTCTTTTTCAATTATTTTCAACTATTTTAAATTCTATGTCTCTATGTGTTTAATTATTTTTTTTTGAATAAAACACAAGGGTTAATATCAAATCAATTTATGTCGGATTTCTTTATACTTTGAACGTCCAACAGGCAAAATCTCCTCATTTTTAAGTATGACGCTGTATTTTCCACCTGGTTCTACAATAAGTTTATCTGCTTCATTCCAACAAAGAATATAGGATTTATGGATTCTTTCGAAGGTTTGCGGAAGTAGTTTTTCTAACGATTCTAATGATTTGTCATGAAGTTCTATTCGACCATCTGACAAATGCAATTCCGTATAAATTCCTGCGCCTTTTATGTATCTAATATCCTGAATACTAATTAATCTAATCGTTTTTGCTTTTTTTACTGCTAAAAACTGAATATCGCGACTTGATTGTTTTTCAGGCGTTGTAAAGCGCATAAAAGCTTGTGATAATCTATTTTCATCAAAAGGCTTTGGCACAAAATCCAGTACTCCATATGAGAATGCCGTGATTGCTTTCTCAGTGTAAGCCGAAATAATAATCGTTTGAAATGATCGTGCTACGACATTTTGCAAAACATCAAAACCATCTTCTCCATTTAAATTCAAATCTAACAGCAACAAATCGATTGGATGCTGATCTATGATATTTATTCCGTTATCGAGAGAATCACAAAGTAAAATTTGTACTTCTTTATCGAAGAAATCCCTTGTCATTCTTTCGATTCGTTTGGCAATTCGAGCCTCGTCTTCAATAATCAGAATCCTCATTTTTTATCAAAAATTTTAATCGTTGTCAGCCAGCCTTCTTCTACAGCAACAGAATCAAAAGACCAATTGCTGCCGTAACTTTCGTTTAATCTTGCTTTTATATATTTAAAACCTGTTCCGCCATTTTCTTTTTTTGACTTTCTATTTTGTGCCAAAGTAAGCAGCGTATATTGTTTATAATGTTCTTCGCGAACAAAACTTAAACAAAAATTGATACAGCCTTTTTCCGGTCGAAGACTGTGCGTAATTCCATTTTCGATAATAGTATGGATAATTGCAGGTGGTATATTTTCGTTTTCATCAACGCCTTTTTCTTCCCAATTGTAGCAAACTTCTTTTCGAAAAGACATTACTTCGAGGTGTTTTCGGCATAATTCGATCTCTTGGCGAATTGGGATAAGTGTATCTTCGGAAATTGAATTCATAATGTCAAATTCATCAGCCAATGCCTGGATAAATACAACGCCTTGCTGTGGTGATTCTTCGACCCAATCAATTAATGATGTTAAGGTATTACGCATAAAATGTGGCTGAATATTTTTCTTAATCAGCTCCAGCTGTAACCTTGACGATAGCAGCAAAGAGGCATTATGAGCTTCTTCTATAGCTTTGGCTTTAATAGTATGTAAATAAAGCATACAAAGTACAATAATGGTAAACGAGATAAACAATCCAAAATCATAAACCATGAAATAATTGACGATTGCGCTGGCAACTAAACCAACCACAACGATTAATCCGCCTTTGACTTTTCGAAATGCTGCGTTGACTGCAATTAACATAGAAGCAATCCACATCGCATAACTTATTCGTATCGCAGTAATATCATAATGATTGTAATTAATGATATAGATTGTTATAAGTATGACTAGGAAAAGAAATAAGTACAATCGCTTTTTTTGGAAACCAAATTGCAGCATAAAATACCAAGGAACCAATATCGAAATTGCAAATGTTAACCAACCAACAAGCTCCAGTCGTACATAAAATTTGGTATAGGGAATATCGACGTAAAATTTAAGGTATTCTATAATGACCAAACTAAAGAAAAGCAGACAGATTATTCCGAAAAGCAATACTGTTATTTGCCGATTACTGCTATTGATATACAGAAAAAAATAATAGATCGCAGCAATGAGAAAAGCGCCCGCCATGAGATTCATAAAAGACATTATGATAAGAGGCGCACGAAGAAGCCGCAGATAACTTTCGAGTTTTACATCAATACCGCGTTGCTCCTCTCCCAACTCGGCTTGTGTTCCTATTAAGGTGACAATGTGTTGCCCTTTGTTGGCTAATTTCTCGGGAATTTGGTAATACGTTGTTTCAGTTCCCGGTACCTCAGCTTTGCCGGATTGTGCTAACTGACCATTTTTCCCTACCAAAACACCATCCCAATATACCTTAAAAGCGCCAAAACCATTTATTTGTAAACCAAGTGGTTCCGACTTATCGTCGCGTTTAAGCAACGTTACCGGAATACGAGCCTTAAAAGCAGAACCATTTAGTATTCCGGGATGATTTTGCGGAGCGCCGTTACCAATCCAATACGTTGGATCCGATTCAGAATAATCGACATCTTGTTTACAGGAAGTAAACAGAAGCAGCAAAAAAGTGATAAAAAAGGCAAATCGATACATGAGATAAAGATAAAATAAATATCGAATAGAGAAATGCATTTCAGAAGGTCATAGAGCCGTTGGAATGTTTTCAAAAGGAGCCTTTTGTTTTATCTCCTAATCTTGCAGTACTAAAACCTTATATCATGAAAGCCCATTTAATTCCTTTTCTTATCTTATTTTTTTCTATTTCTGCCGTTGGTCAGCAAACTACAATTTCGGGAGAAGTTCAGGACAAAAGCAGTAAAGAAACGTTGCCTTACGTAACAATAACCGTAAAAGATAATGCCTTAAAAACTGTCGCGATTACCGTAACTGATGATCATGGTTTTTTTAATTTAGAGAAATTACCTTTGGGTAAAATGACCGTCAATTTCAGTTTTATGGGATATCAATCTTATACGCAACCGCTTGAAATTATTTCCGGAAAAACAAAAATAGAACTTGGAATTATTGGTTTAAATAGTGATGCAGTACAATTAAATGCCGTTGAAATTACTACCGAAAAACCTAACGTTAGTTTAAAACTGGACAAAAAAGTTTTTGAAGTTGGCAAAGATGTGCTTTCACAGAATGGCTCTGCTCATGATGTCTTAAATGGCGTTCCATCTGTCGCTGTAAGTCCTACAGGCTCTGTCAGTCTGCGAGGAAACAGTAATGTATTAATCCTGATTAATGGCCGCCAGTCAGGTCTTACCCAAGGCAATGCACTTGATCAAATCGCAGCAGATCAAATTGAGCGAATAGAAGTAATTACAAATCCATCTTCCCGATATGATGCTGCAGGTTCGGCTGGAATTATCAATATTATATTAAAGAAAAACAAAAAAAGTGGTTTTAGCGGTCAGATACGATTGGTAGCCGGATCACCTAATGATAGTCGGCTGAACCCAAGTATAAATTATAAATCAGATAAAATCAATATCTTTTCTAATTTCAGCATTCGATCGTCAGATTATGTAGGTCTTTATACTACCAATCAATCTACTGTAAATAATGGTGTACCAACTATAATGAACCGCGTGCAAAATGAAGATCGCCATGACGATGGTCAATTGCTTTACTTTGGAGCGGATTATTTTATTGATGATCATCGAACTATTACGGCAGCTTTTTTAAAAAATGCAACGCATGACAATGACAAAACACATTTGCTTTATGATTACGGTAATTCTAATAATGTTCAGGATAGTCTTCTAACAAGAAAAGGCAAATCGTTAGAAAAACGCGATTACAGTCAACTAGAATTTAATTATACCCAAAACTTCAAACAACCAACAAAAAAATGGACAATTGATATTCAATATGACTGGTGGAACAGCGATAAAAAGTGGAATCTTTCGACACAGCGTTTATCTCCAACTCCACTAAATTATCCCGGTATTAGAACAACCTCAACAGGCAATAGCAAAGATTTTCTGGCGAAGAGTGATTTCATACAACCCATTGATAGTATCTCACAATTTGAATTTGGAATTAAAACCGAAATCCGCAAAGTTTCAAGTGATTTCTTAGCCGAACAGCAACAAGCTGATCACTGGGAAATTTACCAAAATATTGATAATCATTTGAACTATTCCGAAACTATTTCCGGTGCTTATACGCAATTCAATAGTAAAGTCGGGCGGTTTTCTTATATGCTTGGATTGCGGGCAGAACTTACGGATGTCAAGATAACAGATATTAAAAACAATTATAACGATAAGAAAGATTACAACAAACTATTTCCTACCGTTAATATGAGTTATAAGTTTAGTGCTTCGTCTTTGCAGGTCAATTACAGCAAGCGTATAAACCGCCCAGACTTATATGAATTATATCCATTTAATGAAGTCACGGACTTAAACGCACAATATATTGGTAATCCTGATCTTAATCCTTCGTATACAGATGTGTTTGAGATGGCTTTCCTTAAAACATGGAAAAAATTAACCCTGAATCCTTCGGTATATTATCAGAAAGAAAACAGTTATATTCAGGATTTTACCTATCGTGAAAATGATATATTTTATACAACGCCCATCAATATCGATTATGAAATACGAAGCGGTATAGAAATTTCGACATTATATAATCCTATAAAATGGTTACAGATTAATGCCGAAATGAATTTTTATCGTTTCACACAAAAGGGAAATTATCAGGGCGAAAATCTTGATTATAGTGGTAAAACTTTTACAGGTCGTTTAAGCACGCAAATTAAACTGCCTGCTAAATACAGTTTTCAGGGCCGTTATAACTTTCGTGGGGCACAGCAAAATGCACAAACAAGAAACAAAGCATTGCAATCACTTGATTTTGGTCTAAGTAAGATTTTATTAAAAGACAAAGCTACGATTGTATTTGATGTCAGTAATGCTTTCAACTTACGCCAAAACAAAAGTACCACAACCGGAACTGATTATTATTTTACCGAAAATAGTATTCCAAATGCTGCCCGATACCGACTTAGTTTTGTTTATCGTTTTAATCTAACCGATCCAAAAGTACTCAGGCAAGCCAATAGTGCTAATCGCAATTAAAACTTATTTAATAAACACGAATTTCGCGAAATGAGTAGTGCAAATTCGTGTTTAAAAAATCCCCATGCTTTCAGGTTTGATCGTAAATCCAAGACGTATCATACTTTTATGTTCCTGATAATCAATTAAACTTTCTGTATAACCCACAAACCATTGAAGCGTGAGATAATAATTTTCATTTTTATAGGGTCGCCAGTTTACCTGTGTTTGCAAAGATCCATAATTGATAAGTCCGCTTCCTTTCCTGAAAAGAATATCGGCGCTCCATCGTCCCGGCTGTATTTGGTAAGTTGCACTCGCTTCACCATAACCCACATATTTGGTAAGTTCCGGATTATCCTCTTTATCAACAAGTGGAATCCATCCTCTTAATCCAACAACCCAACGCGGAGAAATCTGTGATTTTAAAGAAAAAGCAAGCATATTCCAGGTTCTGGAGTAAATAGAATCCCTGCCATTTGATTCGTGTTCCAGTGAAATTGTTCCGTATGTCAATCTTCCGCCTTTTAAATAAAATGGACGAACGACAGCTACACCGGGATTAAAATTGATTTCTGAAAATGGTTTTGAATTGGCATAAATATCCCAAAAGGCTTTTTGAGTGTACATTAAATACGGAAAAAAACCACCCCATAAAGGCTTTGATTTTAATCGTAATTTAAAACTTACCTGATATTTTACATCGGCAGTATTTCTGGTAATAGGCTCATTTATTGGAACTCCTGTTAAAAAATAATTGTCCTTATGAACAGAAAAACTAGGCTCTTTCAACAGGGAATCTGCTGCGCGAAAATTTTTCTTATCTTCTAAAAGTTGTGAATTTGATTTGATCGAAAACAAAATGAAAAAGATCAATAGATATTTGAAATGCATTTATAATAAATTAATTTTTATAAATGTCCATTCTTTTAAGGAATCCTATTGACCCAATAAAAACAAGAGTTAACTCAATAAATCCGGAAATTTATTCTTTTTCAAAATAAAGATAATGAGTACTATAACTTACATCACGTAAACGTATTTGAGAATTATTAAACTCAAACAACTTCCAATTATCATTCAATTTACCCAGTAATTCTGAACTGAAATTTAATTTTAATTCTCTGACGCCATTTTGTATGGTACTATCCCATTGACCCGTTTCTGAAGTCGCGCCTTTGGTAGCAACCACAGATTTATCACTTTTAAAAACAAAGGAATATCCGGTATAAGAAGAAGTTTTTTCTGAATCACTAAAAAAGTACGGTATTGACCAGGAACCTTTTGTTATTGTTGCAGCAAAATCAAGCGATACAATGTTATTTTCCGGACAATAATCAATAGCGTATTTAATAGCATTTTCGAAATCTAAATTACTCGTAATTGCTTTCGTCTGATTATTATAATCTACTACAGAAATTGGATATTTTAAGGAGATATACTGAGTGCTGCTTAAGTTTTTTATAAAATTAAAAAAAGCCTCATCACTTATAATCGATACAGAACTTCCGGCTTGGTTTGCGCTATTATAGATATTAATTGTTATAGGATAATTAATATTTAACCCATTAATTTTGGATAAAAGATCAGGATTAAGATTCCAGTAATCGATTAAAGCATTAAAATCAGCTTCGTTTGGAATCAGTTTTTCGATGTAATTATAATAAACCATCGTTACCGGAAAACCAATCGTTACAACATCATTATCGTAATTATTTGCATTGATATTATCGATTACTTTTTGATAATCTGCAGTGGTATTTATTGCAATGTTTGCATTGTTGACAGTAACAGTATACGGGAGTTTTATGGTACAATAACTAGATCTGTCGATTACATTATCCTGCACCGTTTTGACCATTGCAACTCTTTGCAAATAAGTCGTCAACGGAGAAACATTTGTAACTGTTCCCTGCGGATTATAGCTTTGCTCTTCCATATCACTTTGACAAGACAATAAGAACAAGAAAGCTGCTATTGATAAATATTTTTTTAAAGGGAACATATAAACATTTTTACAAAGATAATAAAATTAAGAGAATCTGTTTTTTAATAAATTCGGCGTCAATGATTTCGTTTTCATTTATTTAAACTTCAATTTGCCATACGAAAATAACATTTCATACTACTATAAAACAATCAGCTTTACTTTTACCCTACTTAAACTAAAAACAAATACTTTTGCTACGTACAAATTGAAAATCCAAATGCCAAACAAAACCGAATCAAATACTTGTGACGAAATAATCTTTTCGTCTTTTTTCAAAAGTCACATAAAAGCGCTTCGAAATTTTCTTTTTTACAAATTTGGCAACGTAGATCAGGCTGATGATTTGGCTCAGGAAGCATTTGTAAAACTTTGGCAAAACTGCGCTTCTGTCCCGCTTGAAAAAGCAAAATCATACATTTATACTATTGCAAATAATAGCAGCCTAAATGAAATTGCACATCAGAAAGTGGTGTTGAGATATGAAAAAAACTTCACAGGTTTAGACAAAACAAATGAAAATCCGGAATATCTTCTGGAAGAAAAACAATTTCAAGCCAAACTTCTAAAAGCTATTGAAAACTTAAACGAAAAACAGCGTATTGCTTTTTTGATGCATCGAATTGACGGAAAAAAATACAGCGAAATTGCCTTGGATTTAAACATTAGCGTAAAAGCTGTAGAAAAACGCATTCATTTGGCTTTGTTAAGTCTGCGTAAAGAAATTGATTTATAAAAGTAGGGTAAACTTAATTCCAATTGTTTTAATATATAATACTAGTACAATGAAAAAAAATCGCTTATTAGCAAAATGGCTCAACAATGATTTATCGGAAGATGAATTGGCTGAATTTAAAGCAAGTCCCGATTTTGAAAAATATCAAAAAATAAAAAATTATACAGAACATTTGAAGGTCGCAGATTTAGATGAAAACGTAATGTTATCAAATATTTTGAAGCAGGAAAAAGTGGCTCCAAAAGTGATTCCACTATACAAAAATTTGATGTTTAGAGTCGCCGCAGTTTTTGTTCTGGCACTAGGAATTACTTTTGCTTTGAACAGTTTAGTATCGACAAATCAGAAAGCAAATTTTGGAGAAAAAACAACTTTTTCATTACCTGATAATTCTGAAGTGGTATTAAATTCAGGTTCTGAAATAAATTATAAAAAATGGAATTGGGACAACAACAGACGTCTGGAACTAAAAGGAGAAGCTTATTTCAGGGTAGCCAAAGGCCGACGATTTGAAGTACAGACAAGTTTGGGAAAAGTATCGGTTTTAGGAACTCAATTTAACGTTAAAGCCCGAAAAAACAGGTTTGATGTAATCTGTTATGAAGGACGTGTAAAGGTAAATTATGCAAACACCCAAATTCTGCTAACTCACGGACAAGGCGTTAGTTTTGAAAACGGAAAACAAATTAACAGACAAGTAAGTTCATTGAAACCGGAGTGGACAGAAAATCAAATTTGTTTTTATAAAGAAAATATCAGAACACTATTAGACGAAGTCGAAAGGCAATATAACATTACAATCGAATTGAATACAAAAGATACAATCTCCCTGTTTACAGGGAAATTACCCGCTAAAAATTTAGATATAGCCTTGCAAATTATTAGTACAACTTATCATTTAGAGGCCAAAAAAGTCTCAGAAAATAAAATAATTTTTGACGAAAAATAAATGTTGGCCCCCAAACAATTTCATTTTTTGTTCTTTACATTTTTCCTTGTCCTGAATCTTTTTGGTCAGGACAAAGGGAAACTTGTGCCTTTTAAAAAAATCATAATTGAAATTGAACAACAGCATAACGTTACTTTTAATTATACCGAAGATATAATAGCCGGTCAGCAATTAAGTCCTCCAAAAAAATCACTTTCCTTAGATCAAAAGCTGCAATATCTGGCAAGAAATACCAATTTATCTTTTGAAAATATTGGAAACAAATTCATCAACATTTATAAAAAAGAAAATCAATCTCAAATAATTTGCGGCTATGTTTTTTCTGCTGCAGATAAAAAACCTATTGAAAACGCGAATATTAATTTAGCCAATAAAAATCAGGTCACAACGGATTCAGATGGTTATTTTGAATTTAAAAAAGAAGATGGAAACGTATTTTCGATTAGTCATATTGGATTCCTGACCAAAAGAATTACAGCAACTAATTCCGGCTCTGAAAATTGTGTTCAAATACCATTAGAACCAGAAATCACAGAACTCGAAGAAATTAAAGCCAACGCTATTTTGGCCTCGGGAATTTCGAAAAACAAAGATGGATCATTCGAAATTAAACCGAAGAAATTTGGTATTCTCCCTGGACTTATTGAACCTGATGCTTTGCAGACCATGCAGCAAATTCCGGGTGTAAACAGTCTCGACGAAAGTGTATCAAGCATTAATGTTCGCGGTGGCACACACGATCAGAATTTATTTTTGTGGAACGGAATACGAATGTTTCAAACTGGACATTTTTTTGGTTTAATATCCGTTTTCAATCCTAATTTGGCGCATACAATTTCCATTTATAAAAACGGGAGTTCTGCGTTTTACGGAGAAAGTGTTTCCAGCGTTGTTGCGATTTCTTCGACTCCGGAAACGACAGAAAAGAACACTGTAAGCGCAGGAATAAATATGATTAATGCTGATATTTATGCGAAATACAATCTTTCGAAAAAGAGTTTCATCGAAATTTCGGCACGTAAATCAATTACTGATTTTGTAGAAACCCCTACGTATAAAGAATATTTCAATAAGGTATTTCAAAATACTACAATTACTGATTTTTCGGAAAAACAAAATATCGATTATCGAAGTGACAAAAAATTTGGTTTCTATGATGCAACGCTTAAATATGCTCAGAAAATTGGAACTAAAGATCAATTAATACTGGATTTAATTACCATACAAGACAATCTGAAAGTTTTTCAAAGCGCCACCATATATAACATAAACAGATCTGAAGACAATGTTTTGCGCCAACAAAATTATGGTGGAAATTTGTCGTGGAAAAGAAACTGGAATAGCTTCAATACTACAAAAGTCAATGTTTACAATTCTTCATATGAACTTTTGGCAAACCAGAAAACCACTCTTGGAGATCAAATTGTAATTCAGGAAAATACAGTAAACAATAATGGAATTAACTTAGAGAATAATCATGTCATTAACTCTAAATTTAGTTTCAACGATGGATATCAATATAACGAAATGGGAATTACGAATTTAGAACAGGTAATTAATCCTGATTTCTATCGTAAAGTAAAAGATGTATTGAGAACTCACGCTTTAATTTTGGAAGGAAAATTCAACGATACACTTTCCCGAGTATATTTTAGGGCAGGAACCCGAATTAATTATATTGAAAAATTCAAAAAATATATCGTAGAACCACGAGTTCAATTTAGTTATGGAATTAGTAAAAGTCTGAATTTAGAATTATTGGGCGAACTGAAAAGTCAAAATTCACAAYAAATTATTGATTTACAAAAAGATTATTTTGGTATTGAAAAAAGGCGTTGGATTATCTCCAATAACACAACAATTCCTATTCAAAGAAGTAAACAATTATCTTTAAATTTATTCTACACAAAAAATGACTGGCTTGTTGATATAGAAAATTTCTATAAAAAAGTAAGCGGAATTACCACTTCCAGTCAGGGTTTTCAGAACCAATTAGAGTTTGTTAAAACCACTGGCGATTATGAAATTTGGGGTACAGAAATGCTGATTCAGAAAAAAATGAATCACTTTCTGACTTGGTTAAGTTATACCTATAACCATAATAATTATCATTTTCCGGATTATGAATATCCAAGTTTTCCCAACAATTTTGAGGTAATGCATACACTAGCCTGGGCAGGAATTTATGAGAAAAATAATTTCAAAATTGCTTTAGGAACAAAATGGTCTTCCGGCAGACCAAAAACTTCTCCGGATCTCTCTCAAATTAATCTTTCAGATCCTGTACTGGTTTACAACAAACCGAACAATACGAATGTGCATATTTTTTCGCAGGTCAATATTTCCTCTACTTATAAATGGGAAACTACAAATGGAATTCAATACAAATTGGGAATTTCGATCTTAAATATCCTAAACAGAAAAAACGAACTCAGCGAATATTATAGAATTAGTTCTCTAACAAATTCTATAGAAGAAGTTGAAACATTCGCGTTGCAAAGAACTCCAAATGTGAGTTTTAGAGTTTCACTGTAATCTTATTTCTACAAGATTAATTCAAACATCTTATTTTTCTTTTTAATTTTTTTACAAATTATCAATTCTTTGGTAGGGTAATCTACGTCAAAGCTGTTTTACTATTGAATCCTATCAAAAAAGTAAAACATGGTTCCTTTAAAAAATTTGACTCTATATTTTTATGACAGTTCGTAACATAAACAATACGATTATGGAACGAAATCTTAATTAAAAACAGATACGACTTCTTAATATCGATCAAACAACAAAATACTTTACTGTTTCTGTAAAGTACATTTTTCCCTTTTTCTAAAAATTAATCTAATCAAAAAATCATGAAATTAAAACAAATTAAATTCGCTTTAGTTGCTCTTATAGCAACAACATTTTTTGCAAGCTGCAGCAGTGACAATAGTGATAGTCCTACTCCGGCTCCTCCTACTACTCCAGATTTAAAAACAGAAGTTAACCTTTCTACAAGTGCGACATTAGGTTCTTACCTATCTGATAAAAGCGGAAGGTCTTTATATGTTTTCGCAACAGATTCAAAAGGACAAGTATCTTGTACAGGAGGATGTGAAACTTTATGGCCCGCTTTTGTTGTAGATAATTTAACTGCAGACAAGTTGGGTACAGGATTAACATTGTCAGATTTTGGTACTGTAACAAATGCATCTGGCAAAAAACAAGTAACCTACAAAGGATGGCCATTGTATTACTATGCGCCGGTTTCTGCAGATGATGGATATGGCAACGGAGGTAAAAATGTAGCTGAAGCTGCCGGTAAAACAACAGGAGATGGTGTTGGCGGAACCTGGTTTATTGCAAAACCGGATTATTCTATTATGCTCGCAAAAAGCCAGCTTGTAGGACACGATGGTAAAAACTACAAATCAGATTATACTGTTGGAGATGGTTTAACTACTTATTTTACAGATGCTAAAGGATTGACATTATACACTTTTAAAAATGATAATTTCAATAAAAACAATTTTACAAAATCAGATTTTTCTAATAACGCTGTTTGGCCAATATATGAAACAGATAAAATTGTTGTTCCTTCTATTCTTGACAAATCAAAATTTAGTGTTATCACCGTATTTGGTAAATCTCAGTTGACTTACAATGGATGGCCGTTGTATTATTTTGGACAAGATGCAAGCGTAAGAGGTGCAAACAAAGGAATTAGTTTCCCTGCTCCTGCAGTTTGGCCGGTACCGGTAAAAGATTCACCACTTGCCATATAAACGTCAAAGAATTTAGTTGATTCCTTTATATAATACCCAGGTATATTTCAGATTAGTCCAATATCTCTTGGACTAATTTGAAATAACAAAAAAGAAGATTCTACTACACGACGGTAAATTTAAAATCCCAAATCCAAATGACTAAAACAACAATCAAAGTTCTGGTAATCATACTATTGATCAGTTTTGGCCCTTACTATGTCTATCAAAATATTTTATATAAAGATGCCAGAGACATCAATAGTGAAAAATCAATAGTAACAATTACTGCTGAAAATTTAGAAAACGAATACAATAGCAATCCCAAACAAGCCGACTCTAAATATTTGAATAAAACAATCGAGATTGAAGGAAAAGTTTCTGAAGTAACTGATTCTACTCTGGTGATTGATGGCAAAGTATTTTGCAAAATGAATGAAAAAGTAAAGAAAACTTTAAGGAACAAACAGATCAATATAAAAGGGAGATGCATTGGTTTTGATGATTTATTCTCACAAGTAAAATTTGATCAATGCAGTATTCAACAACATTAAATATGAAAAAAAAGATATTCTTAATAGCCAGTTTATTAATCTGCCTTTATAGTAACGCCCAAGAGGATTTACTGTCAAGCCTGGATTCAACACAAGTTGTTGATAAAAGCGTGACAGCAACATTTAAAGCTTTGCAAATTGTAACCTTACAATCGACAAAATTACCTGCCAAAAAAGAGTTTTACATGGTAATTTCTCACCGATTTGGTTCTGTAAAAGGCGGAATTTCCGAGTTCTTTGGTTTTGATGATGCAACCACAAAAATTGGAGGAATTTATGGTGTAACAGATTGGCTTTCGGTAAGCGCATCACATCATACTTTACTAAAAATAAATGAAGCTTCGGCAAAATTCAGACTTATAAAGCAAAGCGAAAACTTTCCTGTTGATATTGTTGGTTATAGCACTATCGATTTTAATAGCGGATTAAAAAAGGATGATTATCCTAAAATTGAATTTTCTGACCGACTGACTTATGTCAATCAGATTCTGATTTCAAGAAAATTTTCTGATCGGCTATCTTTAGAATTAGCGCCATCATTCATCCACAAAAACCTATACAATCCTGGTATAGAAAACGACAACCAAGTCACTTTAGGCGCAGGCGGACGATTAAAATTAACCAAAAGACTTTCTCTTAACTTAGAATATGGGCAGAATTTTAATAAACCTGGCTTCTACAACAACCCATTATCAGTTGGACTTGACATAGAAACCGGAGGTCACGTTTTTCAATTGCTGTTTACAAATTCTCAATCAATGACCGAAAGTGGTTATCTGACAAGTGCTGCCGGCGATTGGGGAAAAGGCGATTTTTTCTTTGGGTTTAATCTATATAGAGTTTTTTAAAAGTATAAAATATGAAAAAAATTATCTGCTTATCCGGTATTATACTGTCATTGTGCAGTTGTGAATCTAATACTTACGAAAGTCTGGAAGAGACCACCGTAATCGTTGGAAAAGTTACTTACAATGCAAATGTCAAATCTATTATGGATGAAAATTGTATTGGATGCCATAATTCCAATTCAACACTTATTCCTTTAGAAACCTATACGGAAGTTAAAGATGCTCTCTTAAATACTAATTTATTAGAGAGAATCCAGATGCAAAACGGAACGCCGGGACAAATGCCAAAAGCAGGAAGAATGCCGCAGGACAAAATAAATGCAATCCTGCAATGGAATACGGACGGATTATTAGAAAAATAAAATAATATTAAAATGAAAAAAATAATTGTACTGCTATTATTATTTGTTGGAATATTAAATGTTTCGGCTCAAAAATATGCAACAAAAACCGGAAGTTTAAAATTTGAAGCTTCTGTAGATTCTTTTGAAGAAGTTGCAGCAGAAAATAAAAATACATCGGCCGTTTTAGAAACCTCAACGGGGGAAATTGCCGTTCTGACTCTTATGAAAGGATTCCGATTTAAAGTTGCCTTAATGGAGGAACACTTTAATGAAAACTATGTAGAATCAGATAAATTTCCGAAAGCGACATTTAAAGGAAAAATTGAAGATTTTGATGTGTCAAAACTTTCGGCTACAGCCAAAACAGTCAAAATTTCAGGCGATTTAACGCTGCACGGAAAGACAAAAAATATAACCGCAACTGCCAAAATTTTAAAGTCGGGTGATAAGATCACAGTAACCGGAAATTTTGATGTAAAAGCAGCTGACTTTGCTATCGAAATTCCGAAACTGGTTAGTAAAAAAGTATCGGATAAAATCAAAGTAAGTTTCAATCTTCCGCTTACAAAGCTTTAAAAAGCGAAATATCATTATGAAATTTCTTGATTTCATATTTGCAAATTATTAAACATGACTAATTCTATGAGGTCAGTTTCATGCCGGACTGACCTCTTTTCTAACAACTTTAAACTTCATCTAAATGATCTGCAAAAATTATGTTGTTGCCGGAGAAGATGTCAATGATATTATGGTCATGGAAAATACCGCATACATTTCATACACACTTAGATTATTATATCATTTTTTGTTTGATAACGGATTTTCGAAAGAAAAACTCAATACTTTGCATTTAGGCTTGCAAGAAGGAAATCACACATTAGTTTGCTATAAAAATCTAATGTTTACCGAACCTTTTTTTGTGGAAATGAAACATTGCTATATAGCCGACAAAATCAATATTAAAAGCTGTTTTTTCAACTCAAAAAACGAATGCTGCGCAGAAGTCATCAAAGAAGTAGAATGGTTTGACCCTATTCGCAGAGAAGTTATTGCGGCGCCTAAACAAATTCTGAAACATTTTAATTCGAATGGCAGAGCTTGAGTTTAGAATTATGTCTGAACGTAAAAAGATCCAACCCTTCGTCCATCGCTATTGAAAATCGGGATGTTCAATCTAGCTGAACTATGACGTTACCGAATTATTTATAATTTTTTCAACCCTTATCCTACTTTTCCATTTCTTAGCTTCCAATTCCCGCTTATAAACCAATGTCATTAAGTTAAGATATTTTAGATTTGTTCCATCGGAACACCTCATTGGTAGAAAAAAATGCATCGGGAGAAACATCGTCCCATTGGGACGTTTGAGAATTGTATATGTAATGTGTATCTGTTTTACCAATAATTATTTATAAAATCAAACGTTCCTACGGAACGTGAAAAAACGCCATATTTATTGGGCTACCAATGAAATGTTCCGATGGAACAAAAACAAATTGTTCCATTACATTTTCCTTAACTTAATGACATTGGCTTATAAGCTAGTTAGGAAATAATAACGGAGGCATTTTCTTCTCTCCCAACCTCTGATTTAAATTCAGAATCACAACTCAAAGAACTTATCTTTTGTAAAATTCTAAAATAACAGCTATTTACAAAAAAACAAAAACTCTTACATTCAATGAATTAACAAAGCCTGACGGATATTTTACAACTCAAATAAATAGGTCCAACAGGTTGAAAACTGCCTTTTTATATTTTGTCCCGATTTTGACTATTTTAAGTGATCTTTTTGATAGTGGCCAAAACATCTATCAGTATACCTTTACCTTCATGATAATGAAAACAAAAAAAGGATCAATTGGGCGTTACGCCATCTTCTTTTTCACAATTTTTTGTGGTGTTTTCTTTATGCTTAAAAGTGAAAATCATCCGTTATTAAAAACTAATAATAGTAAATATTCACAAAAAACAGAGAGCCAAATTTCGGTGAATGTTTTTAATCTATTCGATATTCAGGAAGGAATTGGTATAGATGACGACTTGAATCAATTAGTATTTGATGCTAATATAATAGTTGAAAAATGGAGTACTTATACTTTAAATCTTCATTTTAATTCTTCCCAGCCGGTTATTATAACCACTCATAACTATTCGTATATCAATTTACCACGATATATATTATTTCATTCTCTACGAATTCCCAGTTGTTAATTCCTTTTTTTAAACTTCACTTATAAGTTTAAAATTATGGGTAAAATTTAGCTTGTACTTTTGCAAAAAGCAAATCGACAAGTTTCTTTCCACTGCCAGCCAGCGTTTTAAGATTAATTCTCAAAATATACCGGCAAAACAAAAAACAGCTATTCTTATAACCCTCATTCATTCTTATTAATAGGCATTAAACTGTAAATGAATTATTTACTGATTAAACATTGCCCTTTATACATTCACTGTATTTTTTTAAAACTTTTAACAAGATAAATAATACAATATATCCAATTTTTAAAATAAAAAACTATGCACTTAACACCAAGAGAAATTGAGAAGCTCATGTTGCACACAGCAGGAGAACTTGCTCTAAAAAGAAAGGCCCGAGGTCTAAAATTAAATTATCCGGAAGCAATCGCTTTAATTAGTCATTTTTTACTGGAGGGCGCAAGAGATGGCAAAAGAGTTGCCGAGTTAATGCGAGAAGGAGCTCAGATCCTCGCAAAAGAGGATGTAATGCCAGGAGTAGCTGACATGATTCATGATGTCCAGATTGAAGCTACTTTTCCTGATGGAACCAAGTTAGTAACCGTACATGATCCAATTCGTTAATTCCAATTATTATGACACCAGGAGAAATTTTTGTAAAAGAAGGTACAATCATCTGCAATGAAGGCAGAGAAACTGTAAAAATAAAAGTGACCAATACAGGAGACCGCCCTATTCAGGTAGGTTCTCATTTTCACTTTTTTGAAGTGAATAAAGCCATGAGTTTTGATCGTGAAAAGGCTTTTGGAAAAAGGCTAAACATTGTCGCCAGTACAGCTGTTCGTTTTGAACCCGGAGAAGAAAAAGAAGTAATACTTGTAGCAATTGGCGGAAACAAAAAAGCAATGGGCTTCAATAATCTTGTTGACGGATTGGTAGATTCTGATTCTAAGAAAAAAGAAAGTTTAGCTAAAGCGAATCAATTAAATTATAAAAATTCATAACATGAGTTTAAATGTAGACAGAAAACAGTATGCCAATATATTAGGTCCAACTACTGGAGACAGAATCAGATTAGGGGATACCGAAATAATTATTGAAATCGAAAAAGATTTTACCCATTATGGCGATGAAGCCGTTTTTGGAGGTGGAAAAACGGTTCGTGACGGGATGGGACAAAATGTTGAATGCACAAGAGATCAGGGAGTATTAGATCTTTGTATCACCGGAGCAACTATTATTGATCACTGGGGAATTGTAAAGGCTGATATTGGAATCAAAGATGGCAAAATCATAGCTATTGGTAAAGCCGGAAATCCAGATACAATGGATGGAGTATCTCCTAATATGATTATTGGGGCTTCTACCGAAGTGCATGGCGGTAAAGGGTATATCGTAACTGCCGGAGGAATAGATACACACATTCATTATATCTGTCCACAACAGATTGAAACTTCTCTTTATAGTGGTATTACAACCATGATTGGCGGAGGAACGGGACCAAATGACGGAACAAACGCAACGACTTGTACGCCAGGAAAATTCAACATTCAGAGAATGTTGGAATCAGCAGAAGAATTTCCTATGAATTTAGGCTTCTTTGGTAAAGGAAACTGCTCTGCAGAAGCACCACTTGAAGAACAAATTGAAGCAGGAGCATTAGGTTTAAAAATTCACGAAGACTGGGGCGCTACAGCCGGAACAATTGATACTGCACTTAAAGTAGCAGATAAATATGATGTTCAGGTAGCTATCCATACCGATACTTTAAACGAAGGCGGATTCCTGGAAGATACCATGAGAGCTATCAACGGAAGAGTAATCCATACCTTCCATACAGAAGGTGCCGGTGGTGGACATGCTCCTGATATAATTAAGGCTGCAATGTATCCAAATGTCTTGCCTGCTTCCACAAATCCTACTCGTCCTTACACAGTTAATACAATAGATGAACACCTTGATATGCTTATGGTTTGTCACCATTTGAGTAAAAATATCCCTGAAGATGTAGCATTTGCTGATTCTCGTATTCGTCCTGAAACTATTGCTGCCGAAGATATTTTACACGATATGGGAGTATTTAGTATTATGAGTTCCGATTCTCAGGCTATGGGAAGACCTGGAGAGGTAATTACCAGAACATGGCAAACGGCAAGCAAAATGAGAGAGCAACGTGGTCAGTTAGAAGAAGATGAAAATACACAAAATGATAACTTCCGTACAAAACGTTATGTAGCGAAGTACACTA
The DNA here is from genome assembly GCF_006438875.1 of Flavobacterium pectinovorum. Taxonomy (GTDB): domain Bacteria; phylum Bacteroidota; class Bacteroidia; order Flavobacteriales; family Flavobacteriaceae; genus Flavobacterium; species Flavobacterium pectinovorum_A. The sequence continues at coordinate 11,798 of NZ_RCZH01000022.1, read as the reverse complement.
TTAATCCTGCTATTGCTCACGGTATTTCTAACTATGTTGGTTCTATCGAGCCAGGCAAGATAGCCGACTTGGTAATCTGGAAACCAGCATTATTTGGTGTTAAACCTGAGATGATTGTAAAAGGAGGCTTTGTAATTGCCGCTAAAATGGGTGATCCAAATGCGTCTATCCCTACTCCTCAGCCAGTGATTTACAGAAATATGTTTGGAGCCTATGGTCGTGCTAAATTCACAACTTGTGCAACTTTTGTTTCTCAGGCTTCGATTGATAATGGATCTATTGCTGATTACAAATTAGAAAAAATGATCCTTCCTGTAAAAAACTGCAGAAACATCTCTAAAAAAGATCTTATCCACAATGATAAAACACCAGTAATTGAAGTGAATTCTGAAAACTATCATGTAACGGTAGATGGTGTACATATTACTTGTGAGCCGGCAGAAACGCTTCCATTGACTCAATTGTATTATTTATTTTAATAGTAGTATCCATTAAAAAAGACCTAGCAGATTTTTATAAGCTGTTAGGTCTCATATAAAAAATAAAAACGATGACCATCAGTGAAACTTTAGGTACTATTTCGGATAGTACAATTAACGGAAAATCGATAGATTATCTCGACTTGGAATGGTTCGAATCGACAAAGAGAATTCAACGTAAAAAAACACGTCAGGGAGAAGATGTTGCAATTAAATTTCTTAGAGAAGGACAACGCCTTCGAGAAGGAGATATTCTTTTTGAAAATGAAAAGAAAATAATTGTAGTCAATATTCTGGAGACCGAAACTATTGTTATTTCTCCGTCTTCGATGCTCGAAATGGGAACAGTGTGCTATGAAATTGGAAACAAACATATTCCGCTTTTTATACAAGAAGACAAAGTGTTGCTGCCTTTCGAAATGCCAATGTTCAGATGGCTGGAAGTGAGTGGTTTTAAACCTGAAAAACAATCCGTGAAATTATTGAATCTGCTAAAATCGAATGTAGAACCGCACGGACATGGAAGTTTGGGTTCAACAATTTTTACTAAAATCCTTAAAATGGCAGCTCCAAAAGATGAATAATATAAAATTTTTAGCCAGTCTTTTGCATATTTCAGATCCTACATTGCCTATTGGTGGATATTCTCATTCAAACGGACTTGAAACGTACATACAAAATAAAGTTGTACACAACGCAGCAACTGCACAGGAATTTGTAGAAAATATGCTTAAGTATAATCTCAAATACAACGACGGTTCTTTTGTGAAATTGGCCTATGAAGCTACTGAGTCTGGAGATTTAAAAGCCATTTTAGATCTGGATCAGGAATGTAACGCATTAAAGTGCCCAAGAGAAATCCGTCAGGCAAGCCAGAAATTGGGATTGCGTTTGATTAAGATATTCAAAAGACATGAGAATTTCCCGTTTATGGAAGCTTATGAAGAAGCTGTTCGAAGTCACGAAGCAAGTTCTCATTACTGTATTGTTTTTGGAATGTATTGCAGCCTGATGAAAATCCCTTTGCAAGAAGCACTTTTCGGATTTTACTATACTTCTACCGCGGGAATGATTACCAATGCTGTAAAATTAGTACCACTGGGGCAATTGGACGGGCAGGATATTTTGTTTCGCCTATATCCGATAATGGAAAAAACGGCTCAGGAAACTATAACATTAGAGCGGGAGTATGTAGGACTATGCAATACCTCTTTTGACATTCGCTGCATGCAGCATGAAAGACTGTATTCAAGACTATACATGTCCTAATTAAAATTAAGAATTAATTTATAAAAAAAATGGAAAATAGAAAATATATAAAAGTAGGAGTTGCCGGGCCAGTAGGTTCTGGAAAAACTGCTTTATTAGAACGATTGAGCAGACACTTATTCGGAACGTATGACCTTGGTGTAATTACAAATGATATCTATACCAAAGAAGATGCAGAGTTTATGGCTAAAAACAGTCTTTTGCCTCATGACCGCATTATTGGAGTAGAAACAGGAGGATGTCCTCACACAGCTATTCGCGAGGATGCAAGTATGAATCTTGAAGCAGTAGATGAGTTGGCAAACCGATTTCCTCATATTGAATTGATTTTTATTGAAAGTGGCGGAGATAATCTATCAGCAACCTTCAGTCCTGATCTTGCTGATGTTACCATCTTTATAATCGATGTTGCTGAAGGGGAAAAAATTCCAAGAAAAGGAGGACCGGGTATCACAAGATCAGATTTGCTGGTTATCAATAAAATTGATTTGGCTCCTCATGTAGGTGCAAGCCTTGAAGTGATGGAAAATGACGCAAGAAGAATGAGAAAAGGAGCTCCTTTTATATTTTCAAATCTTAAAACGGATGTGGGTGTGCCGGAAATTATAGGCTGGATCAAAAAATATGCTTTACTGGAAGAATGTGAAGAACCGAATCTAGTAAGATAATGGACAGTCGCTTACATATTATAGCAGGTTATAAACAAGGAAGCTCCTATGTAAAAGACCTCTATGTATCTCCTCCTTTTCGTGTAGTATCCGTAGGACAACGCAAAAGTGACAATAAGCTTTACCAAATTGTGATGAGTACCTCGCCAGGAATTCTAAGCGGTGACCGTTACCAATTGGATATTGCTTTAGAAAAAGGAGCGGCGTTGCAGCTACAGTCACAATCATATCAAAGATTATTCAATATGAAAAATGATGCTGTGCAGCAACTTACTATCTCAATGGAGGATGATACTTCTTTTGCATATGTCCCGCATCCGGTGGTGCCACATGAGAATTCTAATTTCAAAAGTAAAGCCGAAATCCGTATTGGTACCAACAGCCAAGTGATAATCAGTGAGATTATCACCTGTGGAAGAAAACATTCCGGAGAGCTTTTTAAATTGAAACGTTTTCAGAATCTTACAGAGATTTATCATAAAAATAAATTGGTCGTAAAGGACAATGTGCTTATCCAACCCGATCTGATTCCTGTAAATAGTATAGGAAATCTGGAAGAATTTACGCATCAGGGAACACTTATTTTTTATAGTACAAAAGAAAATGTAGATAAAAATATCTTAGTCGATACGATCTATTCTATTATTGAATCACAAGACGAGATGGAAATCGGTATTTCGGCAATGGAAGATAACGGATTCGTTATTAGAACACTGGGACATGGCGGAGAAGTAATGTATAATTTTTTCCTCAGGGTTCAGGAAATTCTTTGGGAATTAGAATAAAAAAATAAGTTATGAATACTACTATTTGGGCATTAATACTAAGTGCTGTATCTATCAGTTTTATCCACACGGCATCAGGGCCAGATCATTATTTGCCATTTATTGTGTTGTCGAAATCAAAACAATGGAGCAAAAGCAAAACAATCCTGCTAACAATTGCCTGTGGTTTTGGCCACGTTTTGAGTTCTTTGGTTTTAGGTACTATCGGGGTTTTTATGGGATGGCAGCTTAATAAGTTTTCATGGTTTCAGGAAATCAGAGGCAATATTTCGGGTTGGGCATTGCTCCTTTTTGGTGTAATCTATCTCATATACGGAGTGATTCAGACCATAAAAAACAAACCTCACAAGCATTTTGATGTTCTAGGAGATAATGTTTACGTATATGAACATAATCACGGAGAAGTCGTTATGCCCCAGAGCCGAATAAAAGTAACGCCTTTTGTGTTGTTCATGATTTTTGTCATGGGACCAAGTGAACCACTTACACCGCTTCTTTTTTATTCCGGGTTAAATCGTTCCGTGACCGAAATTGTTGCATTAGTAGTGCCATTTGCACTTACAACTGTAGCAACAATGTTGGGCATGGTTTTACTTGGACGATACGGATATTCAACTTTTTTCAAGACCGACAAACTAGAACGCTATATGAGTGTTGTAAGTGGCGCAGTAGTCACTGTATGTGGTATTGGAATGGTCTTTCTAGGATGGTAAAATCAAATAAAAAACAATTCACAATGAATAAAATTTTTACAAAAATTCCTTTTATCGACAATGTATTAAAAGGGATCGGGCAAATTATGCTTCAGGAAAACAGATGGACAGGACTCTTGTTTCTTATTGGTATTTTTATAGGAAGCTGGAAAGGAGGTGTCGCTATTTTGCTGGCTACAAGTGCCGGAACATTTACAGCTATGAAACTGGAATATGACAAATCCGAAATTAATGCCGGATTATATGGTTTTAGTGCAGCTTTGGTGGGAGTGGCTTTGTCTTTTTTCTTTCAGACCACACTATTAATCTGGATTCTTATTGTTTTGGGTGGTGCACTCGCAAGTATCATTCAGCATTTTTTTATTAGCAAAAAAATTCCCGCATTTACATTTCCCTTCATTGTTATAATTTGGATATGTGTTTTTGTACTGCATCATTTTACAAATATCCCGCCATCTGAAATGATTAGCGCAAAACCGGAAGCTGTAGCTTACAATGAATTTATAACACCCATAAACGGCTTTGGCGAAGTTATTTTTCAAGGAGGATTATTATCCGGAGTCATTTTCTTTATCGCAATTTTTATCAGCTCTCCTGCAGCAGCTTTATATGGCCTTGCTGGATCTTTACTGGGGGCTTATTTTTCTTATATAGATGGAGAATCGATTGAAGGGATTCATATGGGACTCTTTGGTTTTAACGCGGTACTTTCGGCTATTGTTTTTTCAGGTTTCAAAAAAAAAGACGGTTTGTGGGTATTAGTCGCAGTCCTGATAACAGTTGCTATTGATGACATCCTGATTGATCATAATATCCTGACTGAATTTGGAGGAGTATTAACTTTTCCATTTGTTCTGGGAACGTGTATTACATTACTTATTCAGAGACTTTTTATTCCTAAAAAACAAAACTAAACTCATCTTCTTTCTTAAATCAAATTCAAACAATAACAGCTTTTCCTGCCTTAATGGTACAATGGGTGAGCTAAAAATTACACCAATTATTTAAAAATAAACAAAATGGCATCAAATAAAACAAATTCAGTACTAGCAAGAAATACAGAGAATGCTCCAAAAAGTATCGGTTTACATTCACAAACTGTAGCGTTTTCACATTATAATAATCTTTCGGCTCAATTACCAATCGACCCAAAATCCGGTAAAATTGTAGCTGGTGGTATAGAAGAACAGGCAGAACAATGCTTTAAAAATATCAAGTCAATTCTAGATGGCATTGATCATGTTATGAACGATGTTGTTAGAATCACTGTATTTATCAAGAATATAAAAGATAGTGATGCTGTAGACGAAGTTTACAAAACATTCTTTCCAACTTATGTTCCAACACGAACTACAGTTGCCGTTGCTGCTTTGCCTATGAATGCTTTGGTACAAATTGAAGCACTAGTTTCAAATGGCGAGGGTACAATTCCCAATGCACCTCAGGCAGGTAACCTGATAAAACTTATCAATAACACGGCAAATGCACCTATGAGTACTTTGTCTGCGCAAACAGTATCATTCTCCCATTACAATAATATTTCAGCTCAATTACCTATCGATCCAGAAACTGGCAGATTGGTAACAGGCGATGTAAAAGAACAAGCCTTGCAGTGTTTAAAAAACATCAAAACAATTTTAAACAGTATCGATGTTCCTTTTGATGATATTGTAAAGATTAATATCTTCCTTAAAAACCTGTCAGACATTGAAGCTGTAGATGAAGTTTATAAAACATTCTTTCCTGATTCTGCTATTGCAAGGGCTGTAGGGTATGTTCCTGCAAGAACAGTTGTGGCCGTTTCGGCTTTATCTATGGATGCTTTAGTGCAAATCGAAGCAGTGGTGTCACACGGAGACGGAACTCCTCCGCAAGCTATTGAAGACCGACACGGAATCGTCATAAAAGCAAACAATACTGAAAATGCACCAAAGAATTCTTTATCTACACAAACGGTAGCATTCTCTCATTATAATCACATTTCAGCTCAATTGCCTTTGAATCCAAAAACGGGTAAAATCGTAGCTGGAGGTGTAAAAGAGCAGACTGAACAATGCTTAAAAAACATCAAGGCAATTTTAGAAAGTATCTCCCATACTATGGAAGATGTGGTTAAGGTTAATATTTTCCTTAAAAACATCACAGATAGCGATGCTGCAGACGAAGTTTATACCACATTCTTTCCAGGCGGTATTCCTGCAAGAAGAACAGTTGGCGTATCGGCATTACTACAAGATGCATTAATCCAAATTGATGTCGTTGTATCAAATGCAGAAGGAACACCTCCACAATTATAACAGTCATTTATTTAGATGAGAATAGCATCTCATTTTGATAAACATTCAACTCAAATTATAATTTATAAAAAGGGGATAATCGCATTATCCCCTTACCCTTCTGCTTTATTTCTTTAGATTTTTTTTATCCAAAAAAACTAAAAAAGTATTTAGCATTGGACAAATACGGTTGTTTCTTATTGAATTCAGAAATCAAAAATTGCCTTATACTTAAAATAAAACAATTATGAAAAATAGTAAATTCGCATTTTTATTCTTGTTTGTTACTGGTTGTTATACAGCACAAGCACAAATTAATTTTCCTTCGCAACAAAAAACAGATGAAGGAAAACCGCTTTATGAAATGGAGTTTTCTCCTCGTTTAAAATTAAATGGCTATTTAAATTTGGGAGGTAATGATATGAATTCCCAATCCATCAACTTAAATTCAGCCGATCCCTACAATCCAATCGATCAGAAAAATGCAGGTTTTAATATGTACCAAACACAGCTAGCATGGAAAACTACCTATAATGGATTTTCGAAAGGCCCATTAGTTACTTATGTCGAAGCACAATGGTGGGGTGCTCCCGGTGCAGGCGGTAACTTACAGTTGAGAGTGGCCTACGTAGATTACAATCATTGGCATATCGGTCAGGACTGGACATTCTTTGGGAATGGCGTTCCAAGCTGGTACAATACACTAGATTGGGAAGGACCCAATAGTGGTACATGGGCGCGTCATCTACAGGTAAAATATTACAATGATTTTGGTACTGACAAGTCCTGGAAGTTTGAGGGTGGTGTCGAAACTTCTTCTGAATATCTTAAAATCGCCGGCGGAGTTACACCCGGTCAGTTTTCTGTAGATCCAATTGTAGCCTTTACCAAAAAACTGCATGACCAAACAGGTTTCTTGCGTTTAGCCGTTATGGGACGTACTCTTCGTTATGAAAAAGACACAAATGCTAATGCGATGACAATGGGATGGGGTGTAAATGCCAATTACAAAACCATGCTTAATGAAAAGAGTTATTTTATGGCTCAGGCGGTTGTTGGTTCCGGTATAGGAGGTTCTTATACTTTATCCGGTGCCTTGTTTGGTAATGGAGGTGCAGGAAATATGTATGACGCAATTTATGACCAAAACGGCAATTTTAAAACAGTGCCTATCTACGGTGGTTCTGCGGGCGTAGAATACTACTTTGGAGAAAAGAAAAGGTTACATTCTAATTTAGTTGTGGGTTATACTACCATGACGTATAATGCACTTCCTATTTCGCTGGTAAATAGTAAAGTTATAAATGATAATTCAACTGCAGATTTTGTTACCAATAATTCGAATTCCAATACACGAATTGCTTTGCCCTCTGCTACTATCAATGCTATGTATGATATAACCAAGAACTTCTTAATAGGTTTAGAATATGATACTGGCGCCAAACAAATCATCAATACCAATACACAGACTTCTACAGTCAATCGCATTGCTTTAGGCATGATGGTTGGATTCTAGTTTTTATCAATGCCTTCGCTCTGACATTCCATATTAAAAACAAAATGACGACAATTAAAAATACAATAGTCTTCCTTGTCTTAATGATAAGTGTAGCGTCTGTAGCACAAAAAAAAGAAAGCGGAATGCAAACTTTCCTTAAAGATACTGACAGCAAATTCCCAATAGGTAACGCCTTGATAGAATACAATCACGGAAACATACATACCCATTCAGAACCGGATGGTTCATTCAAATTGCATATTCAATCCTATCCGGATACGCTTGTAATTAGTCATGAAGGATATGATCAAAAGAAATTGGTTGTTAATAGCAATACAGAGTACGAGAATAAAGTCGTTTTTCTTCAGCGAAAACCTATTGAGATTTCAGAAATAATTATTAACCACACTTCATTTCTTTCAGATATCACAAAGGTTGATCTTAATAAATTTCCGGTAAATTCGGCTCAGGATTTGTTGCGCAAAGTCCCGGGTTTGTTTATTGCCCAGCACGCCGGAGGTGGAAAAGCAGAACAAATTTTTCTGAGAGGTTTTGATGCTGATCATGGAACGGACGTTAGTGTAAATGTAGACGGAATGCCTGTAAATATTGTATCGCACGCCCATGGTCAGGGATATTCGGATTTGCATTTTGTGATTCCCGAAACCATCAATAATATCGATTTTGGAAAAGGGGCCTACTATGCTGACAGAGGAGATTTTAATACTGCAGGCTATGTAGATTTTAAAACATACAGCTCTTTGAAAAACAGTATGATTAAACTCGAGGCAGGTTCTTTTAACACTAAAAGAATTCTGGGAATGTTCAATATCATAAACGATCCCAACAACAAGAAAAATTTCTATATAGCAACAGAATACAATTACACCGATGGACCTTTTGATGTAAAACAAAATTTCAACAGGCTTAATATCTTTGGGAAATATAACCAGTGGATAACCGATAATGATTATTTCAACATTCAATTTTCTACCTTCAATTCTTCCTGGAATGCTTCAGGGCAAAATCCGGAACGTGCCGTTAATGAAGGAATTATTGATCGCTGGGGAAGTATTGATCCTACTGAAGGAGGAAGCACTTCCCGTACCAATATTCAGATGAATTTTAAACACATCATTTCTCCATCAGAGCGTATTGAAGCAATGGGTTGGTTCTCTAAGTATAATTTTAATCTGTATTCTGATTTTACCTTTTTCCTAAATGATCCCATTCATGGAGATGAAATTCAACAAAAAGACGGCAGAAATATTTATGGCAGCGAATTTAAACATATCAAAAATTTCACCCTCTCTAACAGTTCTATGGAACTGATATCCGGAATTGGATTCCGAAATGACAATATTGGTACTTTACAACTGAATCATGTGTATCACAGAGATTTATTATTGGATAAAAAAATGGATGATACTGGCGTAGAAACCAATTTGCATGCCTATTCAGAATTGATATGGAAAACCGGAAAATGGACTGTTGCTCCAGCGTTAAGACTGGATCATTTTATTTTCAACATGCATAATTTGCTGGATCAGGAGCAGTTGCCTTCCGGACAATCATCAGAAGCAACCAGACTAAGCCCTAAGCTTAATTTGTCTTATGCTTCCAGTGACAAAGTTGTGTGGTTATTAAAAACGGGTATGGGGTTTCACTCTAATGATATGAGGGCAGTAATCCCTCAAAACGGGCTTAATACCTTACCGTATTCCCTAGGAGCTGATTTTGGAACAAGACTTCATCCCTTCAAATCATTGATCATTACACCCACAATATGGTATTTGTTTCTACAACAGGAATTTGTTTATGTAGGTGATGATGCCGTAGTAGAACCTTCTGGAAAATCAAAACGTTATGGTTTCGATTTAGGGATTCGTTACCAGCCATTTCCAAACCTGTATGTAAATGCTGATATTAATTATTCTCATGCCCGATTAATAGAGGAACCAAAAGGAGAAGATTACATTCCGTTGGCACCAATACTTACCAGCACCGGATCGATAAATTGGGATTTTTCGAAAGGTTTTTCTATAGGAATGCAGTATCGCTATCTGGGTGACAGACCAGCAGTTGAAGATAATAGTCTCAGAACAAAACCTTATCTGGTAAATGATTTGATACTTTCTTACACCCGTGCAAAATGGGGTGCTAACTTGCAAGTCAATAACTTGTTCAATGTAAAATGGAATGAAGCACAATTTGCTACAGAAACCCAATTGAAAAATGAAGCAGTACCCATTACGGATATTACTTATACTCCGGGAAGTCCTTTTGGAATAAAATTAGGACTATTTTATAAGTTTTAAATAATATTCATTATTAAATTTACACAATCTATAATATTATAATTAATATGGAAACACTTTCTAATTTTCAATATAAAAAGCTTTTTCTTCCTAATATTACAGAAAAAATACTTTCTAATAATGCAGATATACAGCTTTACAGACTTGAAGATTACCTAAAAGGTATTCTTATGCCAGTAATTCCGTATCGCACCACTTTTAATTTTGTTCTGTTTATTACCAAGGGACATCTTAAACAATATCTTGAAAACAAAGAATATCGTGTAGAAAAAGGAGGTGTTATTTTTATCAAACAAGGAACAATTACGGCAACTATCGAATTATCTGATGATGTTGAAGGTTTTTTCTTAGCCTATGAAAACAATATTGTATCTGAACAGGAATTACCCAAACATAAAACCAGCATTTTTTTTATGCCCCCTTTCCTAAATTTGGATAACCTTACTTACGGAACCATTAAACAATTGCTTACCATTATGGAACAGGAATTATGGCTTAACGCGTTAAACTTAAATGAGATAATTATTACTATGCTTCATCTTATTTTGGTTAAAATATTAAGTACAGATTCTGATAGTCATCATAAATCAGTTACTCGTCCTATGGATTTATCTCTCCAGTTCCGGGATATTTTGTTCAAATATCACAGAGAAGAAAAAAGAGTTACATTTTATGCAGATAAACTATCTGTCACAGAAAATTACCTTAATAAATGTGTAAAAAATATAACTCAAAAATCACCAAAACAATGGATTAACGAAATGGATATTAATTATAGCAAAGCACTTCTTCAGTCCAGTAAAGACATTGCTGAAATTGCTTATCAGCTTAATTTTCACACAGCTTCTCATTTTACGCAGCTTTTTAAAAAAATTACCGGAATTACACCTAAAGAATATAGGCTCAAATTTTTGAAATAAGATTGTATTTTCCAAGTAAAAATAAAACTCTAATTCATTTATTTTAATAAAACTAGAGTTTTCTCAGATAGAAAAATTTCTATCAATAAGGCAATAAAAATATTGAAAAAGAATAGCATAAAGACAACTGCCAAATTACACCCATAAAAAAGGGAACAATCAAAATTGATCATCCCTTTAAGTGAACTGATGGTACAAAATTCGAACGTTTTATTAGGACACTAGAAGACTTTAAATAAAGTCAATTAATCTTATCTTTTAAAAATAGTAATATCTTAGCCAGAAAATAAAATTGACTTAAATTTCTTAAGCAATGAAATTGAATGTATTTAAGGTATAAATAATTAGCAGAAGGCCTTCACAGAATATCTAAACAAGCACAATAAACCTGCGGAGAAACATAAAACTTTTTGTAGTGTAAATAATTTTAACGCAAAGCCACGCTAAGATTTTATCTAATGGTATGTTTAAAAAACACAAAGTTCACAAAGCTTTGTGGATGCAGCTTTGTGAACTTTGTGTTTTCTGAGCGTTTAAATAAGTAAAAATCTTAGCGTACTTTGCGTTAAAATTCATGGATCAATCTCAAAACCTGGGGAGGAAATGTCAAAATAAAATAAGAACTTTGTAATCTAAGAATTTTATATGACCCCTATAGAACTTTTGAAGTTTATGCTTCCTGATTTTTTAGTAGAACATTTTGAAGTAGTTTCATCTACTAATAGCGAAGAAATATTACACCTCTATTTTGAAGAGAATTCTAAACCTCCAGAAGAGTTTAATAATCTTCAATTAGTATCAAAGGGTTTTCAAGATGAGATTACAATTCAGGACTTTCCTCTGAGAGGCAAGTTGGTGTATTTACATATCAA
>NZ_RCZH01000021.1 GCF_006438875.1 Flavobacterium pectinovorum | reverse complement strand
TACAAATACGACTTGTATCAGAAGTTCCGGTTTTACTGGAGGCACGGCAACAATAACGGTTAATCCATTACCACAAGGAAGCTTGTCTGCCAACGGACCTTTCTGCACCACTGGCGCAGGACAATTGGTGTTTACTGCTACAGCCGGAACAGGTCCTTATACCGTAATTTACAATGACGGAACAGCAAATCGTACCGCAAATAGTGTAGTCAGCGGGACAGCATTTGCAACATCGGTTACACCGGTTTTAAGCACGACAACTTATACGTTAGTTTCGGTTACCGATACAAATTCTACTTGTGTAAGAAGTTCAGGTTTTACGGGAAGTGCAGCAACAATAACCGTCAACCCATTACCACAAGGAAGTTTGTCAGCGAATGGACCTTTCTGCACCACTGGCGCAGGACAATTAGTATTTACAGCTACAGTCGGCACAGGTCCTTATACCATAGTTTACAATGACGGGACAGCAAATCGTACCGCAAATAGTGTAGTCAGCGGGACAGCTTTTGCAATAGCGATTACCCCGGTTTTAAGCACGACAACTTATACGTTAGTTTCGGTTACCGATACCAATACCACTTGTATCAGAAGTTCCGGTTTCACAACAAGTTCAGCAACTATAACCGTCAACCCAATACCACAAGGAAGTTTGTCAGCCAATGGACCTTTTTGCACCACTGGCGCGGGACAATTGGTCTTTACTGCTACAGCCGGAACAGGACCTTATACCGTAATTTACAATGATGGAACAGCAAATCGTACCGGAAATAGTGTAGTCAGCGGGACAGCTTTTGCAACATCGGTTACCCCGGTTTTAAGCACGACCACTTATAACTTAGTTTCGGTTACCGACACAAATACCACTTGTGTAAGAAGTTCAGGTTTTACGGGAAGTGCAGCAACAATAACAATAAACTCAATACCAGTTCCGGTTTTTTCTGTTCAGCCTGGAGCAACTGTTTGCGTTGATGATAGTGTTACTTATACCACTTTGGCGGGACAAACAAGTTATGTTTGGACAGTTCCGGGAGTTGCGGGTACGGATTACATCATTGTTTCAGGAGGAATAGCTACAACTGATAATACCGTTTCATTACAATGGAAAACCACAGGAAGTAAGACCGTTACAGTACGTTATTCTTCAAATGGATGTGCAGCAGCGGTAAACGCCAGCAACACAACAACAGTAACAAAAACACAGCCTGGAATCGTAAGCGGAGGAACACATGTTTGTAGCGGAAATCCAAGTCCTTTATTAACTTTAAGTGGTTATAACGGAACGATTATCAGATGGGAATATGCTGAATCTTTGCCATATGTATGGCAACCCATAAGTCATACCGGTGTAACGTATCAGCCCGGAGTATTATCAACAAGTACTAGCTATAGAGCTGTAATTAAAAATGGAAGCTGTGCTGAAGATTTTGCAACAGAAACAAGAATTGATATTGATTCAAGAACAGCTGCTCCGGTGCCGGGGACTATAGTACAGCCAACATGTGTTAATTCAACAGGAAGTATAGTTTTAAATGGTTTAATTACCGGTCCTAATGTGATAATTAATCAAACGGGTACAGCTTTACAAACCTACAGTGATTTTGGGACTAGTTATACCGTTACTAATTTAGAACCCGGGACTTATTTTTTTACGATTCAGGATGGAATAAATTGTCCTTCATTACCAACAGTTGGCATAGAAATTAAACCGCCTGTTACAAATATTTGGAATGGTACAGTCTGGTCAAAAGGAAGTACGCCAATAGAAACCGATGCTATTGAATTTGCCGGAAATTATGAAACAACAGGAGATTTGAGTGCTTGTTCCTGTATTGTTCATCCAGGGGTAAATGTTACTGTAAAAACAAATAATACACTAACAATTGACAACTTTGTAAGTAATAATGGTGGAACTTTAATTTTTGAAAACAATGCCAGTTTACTTCAAATAAACAATTCAATTAATACCGGAAATATTATTTACAGACGAGATACATCTCCTGTTCGTCGTTATGATTTTACCCGTTGGTCATCTCCTGTTACCCGTACTCCGGCTTTTACATTACACGATTTGTCCCCTAACACTTTGATCGATAAATATGAAAGGTATGATCCCCTGACGGGATGGGTGATTATTAACAATGGAACTGCTCCAATGTTAGCAGCAGTTGGATATACAGTTAGAGCCCCACAAAATTATGATCTTAATATTCCTGCTGTTTTCCATGCATCCTTTGAAGGAGTTCCTAATAATGGTCCATATGCGATAAGTTTGGGTGCAGCCGAGAAATGGAACTTGTTAGGAAATCCATATCCTTCGGCAATTTATGCAGATCAATTTATCTTTGATAATGCGGCAAATATTTATGGCACATTATATTTTTGGACCCACAATACAGCTCCCAATAGTACAACATATCAGTATAATGCAGAAGATTATGCGATTTACAATTTATCAGGAAGTATTGTTATAGGTAATATGACAGGTGATGGGGCAACAACACCGGGAAATCAAGATCCTCCATTGGGTTATATTGCAGCGGGACAATCTTTCTTTGTGAAATCAAAAACAGGACAGAATGCTGTTTTTACCAATTCGATGCGTATTCAGGGGAATAATACACAATTCTTTAAAAATGCAAATTCAAAGCTTGAAAAAAATCGTGTTTGGCTTAATTTAACCAATACCCAGGGAGCCTTTAAGCAGTTGTTGGTTGGTTATATTGAAGGAGCAACAGATGGTTGGGATACAAATTATGACGGAATCACAGCAGATGCAAACAAATATTTAGATTTTTATAGCATCAATGGTGATCTGAAACTTGTTATTCAGGGACGCGCATTGCCGTTCAACGATTCCGATATTGTTCCCTTAGGATATAGATCAGCAATTACAGGCGATTTTACAATTGTGATAGATCATGCCGATGGTAATTTGAGTACACAACCCATTTTTCTCGAAGATAAAACAATGGGTATTACCTATGATTTAAGAGCAGGCAACTACACTTTTACAACAACAACAGGCGTTTTTATGGATCGTTTTGTGTTGCGATATAAGAAAACATTGGGAGTTGAAGACTTTGAAAAAGAGGGAAATAACATTATTGCTTATGTAAAAAATAAAGTCATCAAAATAACATCAGATAAAGAAACTATTAATGAAGTCATTATCTACGATGTTTCTGGAAAAATGCTTTATGATAAAAAGAAAATAGGAAATATAGAATTACAAATACCAAACCTGCAATCAGAAAACCAGGTCTTATTTGTAAAAGTGATTTTAGAAAATGGTTATGTATCGACAAAGAAAATAGTGTTCTAATAACTAACATTATAGAGGTGTAAGAATTTGCACTTTTTATTCAAGAAACCCTTCAAATTTTTGATTTGAAGGGTTTCTTGTTTTATAGCACGAAAAAATTAACATTTTGGATGCAAAAATCACCTAAAGTGGGTATTGTGGACCATAATAAATCTGCCTACTATTATAGATTCAAAAAATAAGTTAAAACCTACGGTAATATTCACCTAATCTAATATCCAAAACATGAAAAAAAAGTACTTATTTCTCCTATTTATTTGTCCTCTCTTAATACACGCCCAAGATATTCTCTGGGAAAAAACTTATGGAGGTATACATGCCGATTATCTTTTTGACGCACAACCCACAGCCGACTACGGTTTTATTTTGGCAGGAAGTTCCTTGTCTAATAAAACAGGCAATAAAGAAGAGAACAATAATGGCGATTTGGATTATTGGATTTGGAAAATGAATGAAACCGGAGAGCTGGACTGGCAAAAAAGTTTTGGAGGCAGCGGTTTCGATTTACTGCAAAGTATTAAGAATACAAGAGATGGAGGTTTTATTCTCGCAGGAACTTCTAATTCTACAAATGACTTTCAGAAAAAAGATCCCTGTAAGGGCGGTACTGATTTTTGGGTAATAAAACTAAACGCAACAGGAGCAGAACAATGGCAAAGAACAATTGGCGGAAGCGGACAGGATGAACTTTTGTGTGCTTTCAAGACAATTGATGGAGGTTATATGTTGGGTGGTTCATCATCCTCAAGTCCGGAAATAACAGAGGATTTAATAGCTATTAAATCTTCGCTTGATAAACCCGATGGCTATCGTAAATCTGAAAAAAGCTACGGCAACATGGATTACTGGATTGTAAAACTAGATAAACATGGAGTTATAGAATGGCAAAAAACTTATGGAGGTGAATATGCTGATATATTGAAAAGCATGGAACAAACCAAAGACGGAGGATATATTTTAGGAGGTTATTCTAATTCGCCGGAATCAGGTAATAAAACAGAATCTCAGAAAGGAATAGGAGATTACTGGATTTTAAAAATCAGTAATACCGGAACTATCGAATGGCAAAAAACTTACGGCGGTAACGGAGATAATCAATTGTATGTGATTCACCAAACGGAGGATGACGGATATATTGTGGGAGGAAATTCAAATAGTACAAGCCCACTTACTTCATTGGGAGGTATTGTGAGTAATGGTACCGATTATTGGGTATTAAAACTAGACAATAAAGGAGATGTATTGTGGAGCAAAACATATGATTTTGGCCCAAAAGATATTTTGACTTCACTAATAGAGAATGAAGACAAAACGTATTTGGTTGGCGGATATTCTCAGGGAGTAGATAGTCCAAGAGAGGGCGTAATTGGGAAAGTCGCCAACGCTGTCAAAAAAAATAAAAAAGAAGACGGTTACATCGCTTTGAAAATTGATGAAGTGGGAGAGAAAATCTGGAAAAAAACTGTCGCAAGCAATGGCGAAGATGTTTTGCAAAAACTTTTTGAAACCCGTGATGGCGGATATCTATTTGCAGGAACATCAAAATCAGGAACTTCAAAGAATAAAAGTTCCAGTATTGGCGGTAATGATTTTTGGGTAGTGAAACTAAAAGACAAATCAAAACCTGACAAAATCAAAAGAAAAAGCATCGAAGCAATACCAAATCCGGTAGTGACTTACACGAATATTATTATAGGCTATGAATATGAAAAAGGTACTGCTACTGTCGTAGATATGGCTGGCCGAATATTGCAGCAATTTAATATATCAGAGCAAACTATTCCGGTTGACTTGAGCTACTACGCGGAAGGTATTTATATCGTGAATATAAAAACGAATGTGCAGAGTGATGGGATTAAGGTAATAAGGAGAGGGAAAAATTAAAAGTAGAAAGCTAATCTTTTTCTAGTATATCAATGTGAAAATTAGTGTAAAACAAACAAAATAAATACAGTGGAAAACTTGCTTTTCATCACTTCAAATAAAATTTTCACTTCAATAAGTTTTAAATTAAAATAGAAATATGATTTTAAAAAATAAAATGATAATTGTTTTTTTAGCATTATCAATTCAAGCCATAAATTCTCAATCAAACGATCCTATTCAAATTAAATCACCTGAAACAAACTCTTTTGAAAAAGCAGGTAATATTCCTATAAATCTATATGCAGGATCTATAGATTTAAAAATTCCAATTTATACTATACAAGCAAAATCATTAAATATTCCGATAGGATTATCATATGATTCCTCTGGTTTTGTTCCTCATAAAAAAACAGATCTTGCTGGTGTCAACTGGTCACTTGTAGTAGGGGGTAAAGTTTCGAGAAGTATTAATGGACTGCCGGACGAGTATGAAGGAAATCCTATGTCGAATGTTCCCGGATCTCTATATGGAGCTGATTTACATGGCTTTTTAAAAGGCGTTAGGACAAAACCTTATTCCAAAGAGCAGGTCTATGACTTAAATAGTGGTGTTGGCTTCGGAAGTTTTAATACTTGGGAAATAAGTTCAGGCAAGGACGGCTATGAAGGCGAGCCAGATTTATATAGTTTTAGCATTCTGGGACTTAGAGGAAAATTTATGGTAGGTAATGATGGTGCCGTAAAAGTGGAATCTAATGATCCAAATCTAAAGGTTGATCTAAGTGGGTTAAAAACTTATGGAGGAAGCGGTTATTGTATTCCTCCTGATTCAGAAATAATATTAACAGATGGAAACGGTAATAGATATTTTTTTGGAGGTGATTTTTCAAAATATGAAATAGCATACTATAGAAACTCTCCGGGTTTAAGTAAAAACGGATTTTCGGGCTTTCCGATAGTAAACTCTTTCAATATTTCTAAGATTATAATGTCAAATAATGAAATTATATCTTTTGATTATTATAAAGGTACTTTAGCAAGTTCTTTTTGCCAAATGATGACTACAGCCGTTAATTTAAAGGAAAACGCAAAAGTCCTAAGTTTAGAAAGTTATTTTCAGGAAGGCACAAGAATTGATCAATTTCAAAATTGTCCGGGAGGAATTTCGGGGTGTCTTACTTCTTCACAAAGCGGTCCGTCAACTAATACCTCATATACATTATTAAAAAGATCATTATTAGAGAAAATAACATACAATAATATCAATGTAGTAATTAATTATAAAGATCAGGGATATCCAATAAAACATATTGAGAATTCTAACTTGTATTTTAATGAGTATGTTGTTGATAATAYTGAAATTAAAGATGGTTTATCAACTGTAAACAAGTATTCGTTTGATTATAAGGATTTAGGAGGGGTTAATAAGAGACCTTTTTTAACAGGTTTTCAGGAAATAGATCCAGATAAAAAATATTCTTTTGAATATAGTAAAACAGACAAATTACCAACTTATTATACGACAGGAATTGATCATTGGGGATTTTGGAATGGAAATGACATAAATACTCAATATGCTCCATTTGATACTTATAATACTGCAACCGGAGATTATACCTTAAATAATACGAGCAGGGATCCAAATTATCAATATGGATCGGCCGGGCTATTAAACAAAATAATTTATCCAACAAAAGGATATACTGTTTTTGAATATGAATCCCAACTTTATAGCAAAAGAGTGGAAAGAAATTCAAATAGTTTATTCTTACCGGTTTTAATGGATGTTCAAGGTCTTTGTGGCGGGGCAAGAATCCAAAAACAATCAGATTATTCCAATCAGGGAATCCTTTCTAATCAAAAAGAATACAAATACAGTACAAATATATCCACATCTATATCTTCTGGTATTTTATCCAATTGGCCCAGATATATATATTATTTTGAATTTAGTGCTCCGGGTTCAATTCAAAAATTATTTCTAAAATCCAGTAGTAACGTTCAGCAGAATACTCTGGACGGATATAATGTTGGATATTCTAAAGTATATGAAATAAGCAAAGGAAATGGATGTATTGAGCATTCATTCTATAATTATGTTGACACACCTGATGTTTCTGCACCTTATGCGAATAATTTAAGAAATTGGTCAGGTGACACAAAAACCAAAATAACTCCTGAAAATTTATATAAAAATTTTAAAAACTTATATGGTTTAGATTATAGTGCTTTAAGAGGTTTAAAATCAAAAGAAAATTTTATAGCAGAAGACGGCAACGCTAAAAAGACTATTGAATATAAGTATAACGATTTTATCGATTATAATCCAAATTCAATAATTGACAACAACAATTATGTTTCTATAAATCATCTAAGCGGAATTTGGGTTCAGGGATACAAGAAATACTTCAATTCGTTTGAATTAAAAAGCAAAATCATTTCAGAAAATTTTAATGGAAAAGATTTAAAAACAGAATATAAGTATTTATACACTAGTCCAAATCATTTACAGCTCAGTTCACAAACAACCAGCAACTCAAATAAGAATACTTTGGAAACAAAATACTTCTATGCACCGGATGCTGAAATGTTAAAGGAACCCCTTAGAAGTGAACTGATTTCTAAAAACATGATAGGTATACCTCTAAATACCCAAACTTTTAATAACGATGTGAAATTATCTGAACAAAAAACAATATACGATAAAAGTGCAGCCACAAGCAATTTGTTATTACCCAAATATGTACTTGAAAATAAAGGGGCGGCAGCTTTAATAGTGGCTACAGACAAAAATATATCTTATGATAAATATGATGACAAAGGTAACCTCTTGCAGTATACGCTTGAAGGAGGTACACCTATATCTATTATCTGGGGATATGATAAAACACTGGTGGTTGCTAAAATAGAAAATATCGCCTACGCAAGTATCCCGTTAAGCCTGATTAATGAAATAGTAATTGCATCTTCAAATACTGGTACAGAAGCAAAAATGTCTGCGGCAATAAGTAAGTTATATCAAGATCAGGATTTAGCAAATACAATGATTACTGGCTATACCTATAACCCTCTTATAGGAGTTACCTCAATGACAGCTCCAACGGGACTAATTACATTTTATGAATATGACAGTTTTGGAAGACTGCAATTTGTAAAGGATGCACAGGGAAATTTACTTTCTGAAAATCAATACCATTATAAAAACTAATATTATGATAAAAAATATTTCCCAATATGCAGTCGTTTTATTGTTTTTTACTGCAACTGCGATCCATGCCCAAACACCCTTAAGCATAGCAAAACCCGAAAAACCTGTAACCAGTTATAACGTAACGGCGGCTACAGGTTCTGTTACATTAATTGCCGGCGAGACCATCACTTTTGGACCTGGTACATTCATACAGGCCGGAAGCACTTTTACAGCCAGAATAAGTTCACTCGCACAGGATATCGCTATTCCTGTTGTTCCTTCTATTGCTAAAAATGATAACTATATATACAGTCGTATTTTTCAAACTCCAATGACTACCGTTAACGGAATTAAAAATAATAGAGATGTACAGGAAAGTATCCTTTATTTTGATGGATTAGGGAGACCTGTGCAAAAAATTGCAATTCGTCAGGGCGGAGATGTTTCAGATATTATAACACATATTGAATACGACGAATTTGGCAGACAAGTAAAAGACTATCTGCCTTTCTCTGTGGCTAATACCGACAATAACTATTCAAAAATGGACGCACAGGATGCTTTGGATAACACTATAAGCTTTTACGATAAAGAATATTACGACAAAACTATAAATCCGTTTTCGGAAAAGAAGCTTGAATCGTCTCCCCTTAATCGAATAATAGAACAAGCAGCACCGGGAAATGATTGGGCAATGAGCAATCCTAAAAAAAACACTATAAAATTAGAGTACCAAACCAATACTTTCGGTGATGCAGTAAAATTATATAAAGCCATTACAAGTTGGCAAACCAGCAAAGGTTTGTATGATATTAGTTTTTCAGATGATGGGAGTTATGACGAACATGAATTATACAAAAATGTATCCTATGATGAGAATTCAGGAGTAAATCCAAGTGAATCTTCCGGTTCTGTAATCGAATTCAAAAACAAAGAAGGACAAATTGTTTTAAAGAGAACTTACAATGCCGGTCTTAAACATGATACGTATTATGTTTATGATATATATGGGAATCTGACTTATGTACTGCCGCCAAAAGCAGATATTACAATCAATGATGAGGTTTTAAACGGATTATGTTATCAATATAAATATGACAACAAAAAGCGCTTAGTCAAAAAAAAATTACCTGGTAAAGAATGGGAGTTTATTGTTTATGACAAATTAAACAGACCAGTGGCGACAGGTCCTGCGTTTTCGCCCTTTCAAAGTGATGCGGCAATTGGCTGGCTTATTACCAAATATGATGTTTTTGGCCGACCTGTTTATACCGGTTGGTACAACCAAAGCGTAAATTCACTGACAAGAAACACAATGCAAACCGCTCAAAACACAGCAAAAGTTTTGTTCGAAACCAAACAAACATCCGGAACCATAGACGGTATTGCAGCATATTATACGAATGATATTGAACCAAAGATTTTCAAACTGTTAACCGTAAATTATTATGATGATTATACTTTTCCCGCAGTTCAGGCACTGCCTGCTACAATTATAGGGCAAAAAGTTTTAACAAATACCAAAAGTCTGGCGACAGGAAGCTGGACAAGAGCACTTACAACGGCATCAAATACAGCAGGAGAAACAAGCACTATTTTTTATGATACTAAAGGAAGAGTTATAAGCAATTATGTGAAAAATTATTTGACTGGTATTAGCCATACCGATAGTGAAATTGATTTTACAGGAAAAACCCTTAGCAGTGTAACAGAACATCAAAAGGTAAGTGGAGGAACAAAAATTACTGTAAAAGAAAAATTCACCTATACAGCCCAAAACCGTTTGCTGACCCACACACATCAAATAGGTGCAGAAACAGAACAGCTTCTAGCAGACAATACCTATGATGCATTGGGTCAGCTTGTGGGGAAAAATGTAGGGAATAGTACAGGGAGTCCTTTACAGAAAATAGGTTATAATTATAACATTAGGGGCTGGCTTACCCAGATTAATAAAACAGATAATCTGCAGCAAGGATCAGATCCAAAAGATCTGTTTGCATTCAAGATAAACTATACTAAAACCGAAGGAAATTCAGCCGTTACAAAGGCACTTTTTAACGGTAATATAGCCGAAACATTCTGGGCAACAAATTCTGACGGAAGTGTACTTCGCGGATATGGCTATCAATACGACCAGTTGAACCGATTGAAAAATGCCACGTATCAAACCCCAAAACTAGCCGTAAACAAAAACTATTTTGGAGAGAACATGGACTACGACAAAAACGGAAACATTACCAAATTGCAGCGTAAGTTTATGGCAGGAACATTAACGAATCCCTATGCAGATGATATGGATGATCTGGGGTATTCGTATGCTAAAAATTCGAACCAGTTAATAAAAGTAACAGACGCCACCAATAATCCACAAGGATTTAAAAGCGCTAATAAAACAGGAGACGATTATGCCTATGACGACAAAGGAAATCTTACTAAAGATCAAAACAAAAAAATTATCGAGATTGTCTATAACCATCTTAATTTAACCAAGAAAATAACATTTGGAGACGGAAATACGATTGAGTATATTTACGATGCCACGGGTCAAAAACTGGAAAAAAACGTAACCGAAAATAAGGTATTAACCAATACAAAATATGTGTCCGGTTTTCAATACAAAAATGATGTTTTACAGTTTTTTCCAACAGTAGAAGGTTATGTTCGAAACACAAGTACAAATCCTGCAACATATGTTTTTGGTTATGTATTTAATTACTCAGACCATTTAGGTAATGTTAGGTTAAGTTATGCTCAAAACGCTAAGAAAACAGGTCTTGAAATTCTGGAAGAGAATAATTATTATCCTTTTGGTTTTAAACATGCAGGCTATAATACAGATAATTTACAGCTTGGATATAAGTATAAGTATAACGGGAAAGAGTTTCAAGATGAACTGGATCTTAATATGTACGATTTTGGAGCAAGACTATATGATCAAGCATTAGGAATTTGGAGAACATTAGATCCATTGGCAGAAAAATCCCGGAGATTTAGTCCCTATACATATGCACTTAACAATCCAGTTTACTTTATTGACCCGGATGGGATGTTAGCACAACCATCTCCATTAGAAGCAGCTGTTATGTCAAAACATGTTTATGGAGGGAATAAAGTAAAGTTAGTTGGTGGTTGGAAAGTTTCGAATGCAAGTGAAGGAATATCTATGAGTAATTTTAATACTGGTTTTAAATCTGCCTTATATGAGCGCACTACTAAAGGGAAAACGGAATATACTTACGCAACTGCGGGAACTGAAGATGGTAAAGATTGGAAAACCAATGGGAAACAATTATTTGGTCTTTCAGAACAATACAAACAATCCATGGAAGTTGCGGGAGATTTAAAAATGGCATTACCTAAAGGAGCAGAACTTACCTTTACTGGGCATTCTTTAGGAGGTGGTTTAGCAGAAGCAAATGCACTTACTACAGGTGACAAAGCAGTTACTTTTAATGCGGCAGGAGTATCTGTATTTACAGTGGATACTAACCAAAAATCTAATACAGATGCCTATTTAATGACATCAGATCCATTAAATGCAATACAAGGTTCTACTGGCTTGCCAACAGCAGGCGGCGAAAAATATTTTTTAAGTCCAGGAAGCATCAATGGTTATAAAGATGGTCATAGTATCGATTCGGTTATTGAATCATTAAAAACAAACACTTTTGGGCAATTTGTTAAAAACACCATGGATTCTTTTTTCAAACCTAATTCAGATAAATAAAATTATGAAAAAGTTATTTGGCTACTTAGTAATCTTCCTTTTTATTGGATGCAATAATAGAGAAGCAATTGTTGATAAGAAAAAACTAATAGGGTACGATTATCGCTTGTTCCAAAATACGTCCGCTTGGGAATTGGCAAAAGCAGTTGAAGATGGAAACACTATTAAAATAAAAGAGGAGATGCTAAAAAACAAAATAAAAGTCGATTTTAGAGAACCTGTTTTTGGGAATACATTGTTAATCTTAAGTGTTGGTAATAGCAATTTTGAAAGTGTAAAAGTGTTATTAGAATTAGGTGCAAATCCTAATTTAGAAGACTTCTATAAAGGAAGTTGTGCGACAATTGCAGCCGCACATAACAACGATCCCAAATACTTAGCGCTCCTTTTAAAATATAAAGGAAATCCAAATGCAATTGAAACTGCTCCGTTTAAAAAAGGTGACCAAGCCAGAGAAACAGCTTTGTTAGCAGCAATTAATTTTTTAGATCCTAACAGTTTTAAAAAAGTAAAACTTTTAGTAGAGGCTGGAGCAGATATCAACTATTCTAATGAGGGACCAGAAATATATACAAAATTGCCTCTTGCAGATGCTATTACCGCACGCAAAATGGATATAGTGTTATATCTTTTAGAAAAGGGGGCAGATTATAAAAAAGTTATATACACAAGAGTTGATAATGAACAAATTTTTATTTTAGAAGCATTAAGACAATGTTTGTTTGACTTACATTCAGAAGAATACAGAAATAAGCTAAAAGTAAAAACTTTTTTGAAAAGCAAAGGTTTAGATTATAATAAAGAAC
Organism: Flavobacterium pectinovorum; assembly: GCF_006438875.1. GTDB lineage: Bacteria > Bacteroidota > Bacteroidia > Flavobacteriales > Flavobacteriaceae > Flavobacterium > Flavobacterium pectinovorum_A. Next base: position 113,319 of record NZ_RCZH01000021.1, on the reverse strand, counting down.
CCATTCCGGATTATATACAAGAGAATATTAAAAAGAAATATCCGAAAGATTGGCAGGATTATATTAAAAAGTACTAAGCAATTTGTTAAAAACACCGCTCCCGCACGAATCCTTTCGTGTGGTATGGTGTAATTAGCAACGATTAATTCTAAATTTCAGAAAAGGAGTAGAAATAACAAATTTCATAATCCAGATGGTTTGTATTTTTAGAATGTTTAATGGCTAGTTGTTGCGCCACACGAAAGAATTCGTGCGGAAGCGGTGAGAAATAATCAACTATGAAAAGATTTACGATATTGATTTTAAATATCTGACGACACTCCTTGTTTTATTATATGTTTTCTTTTTATTGGGTTCAGGTTCTGCAGGGTTTAATGATAAATGGTATTATGTGATAATAGGAGTTGGAATAATTCATTCTCTAACGATTTCTTTTTTATTGAAATCGAAACCAAAGTATTATTTTATAATTCCGTTATTTATTTTTAGCCTTTATCTATATTTTTATTTTGAATAAGCTTCTGCATTGCTTCCGTACGAATTCTTTCGCATAATAATGGTCAATCAAAGAGCGTTTTTTGATAAGATTGATTTTGTCTTATTGTGTTATAAATAAACTTATTTTGGGCTTTTTGGTTTTATGATTCGCAGTAATTTTGTACCGCTCGCAAACGAATCCTTTAAATAAGATTACTCAAGCATTAAAGGATTCAATATCTTTTAACATTAATCTAAAATAAAAAATGATGTTAGTTTCAAAATTTGAAAAACGTTACCTTTTGAGAAATATCTTTATACCAATTACCTGTATTGTTGTAAGTATTTTGCTTGTAACTGTTAAGATTTATTATAAAAAAAATGCTGATGTTATTTTGCCTGCCATTTTTCTTTTTATAGTTGGGTGTTTATTTTTATTTTATGGCTTAAAATCTACTTATAAAGTCGTCGTGGAAAAAAAAACAATCACAAAAATCTACCTTTTATCCCGAAAGAAAGAAAGTTTCTCTTATAGAGCTATTAGACATGTAGACAAAGAATTTATAGATGGTTTTTACAGTTGTGAGGTTGGTCAAATTACGGGGTATTATATTTATATATATTATTTAGAAAATGACAAAGAATTGATTATATCTTCATTATATTTTAAAAATTATAATGAATTACTTGAGAAAATTGATCTTTATTGTGGTTGCCGATTTTTCTGACATATACTTCTTTGATTATGTTTTTAATTAATCCCCGCTATTCAAAATATATTTATAAAAAGCTGCTCAAATGTGCGTGACTTTGCGCATTTTTCTAATTTATAACAAATCTTAAAATAGTATTTTGTTCACATTTTGTTTTTAAAAAGTCTTTTGCAAACTTTCATTGGTATTGCTAATTGCCTTTTCATTTTTATAATCAATCCATTTTTGGCCTTTAAATTTTCGCATTATAATATCAAAATGGCGCATAATAAAAACGTTATAAACCGCTTTTGATAAATTAGTAATGTTTTTAGGAAAAGCCCTTAAACTCATAGAGAATCCTGGAGTCAGGTATTTCATGTAATGCCAATAACCTTCGGGCATATATAACATTTCCCCATGCTTTAGATTGGTGATATAACCTTCGGCATTTTTAAGAGCGGGAAATTTTGTGTAATCAGGATTGTCAAAATCGATGTCTTCTCTCGAGATTAAAGCGTGAGGCACTTTGTACATATATTTAGACTGATTTGGAGCAAAAAGCATACATTGTTTTTCTCCATGAAAATGAAAATGCAAAATATTCGAATAGTCGATATCATAATGCATGAAAACTCTCGAATTTTCTCCACCAAAAAACAACATTGGCATTTGTTTGACTAATTTCAAGCCAATATCCGGCCATAGAAAGTCATTTTTTAAAGTTGGCACTTCTTTCATTAGATTATAAAGAAAGATGCGATAATTGGTAGGTTTCTGTTCTAAAAGACGGATGTAATCGCTCATTTTCATTTTAGTATGCGCTTCATTGAAGCCATCTTCATGATTTACGGGTCTGTTATCGTATAGAGGAACGATAATATCACCGGCGATTTCATTGATATAGGATAATTTCCATTTTTGATATGCTGGCCAGTCTTCGGTCAGTTCTTCAATAACAACGGGAATTTGATTTTTTACATATTGGGAAATAAAATCAGCTTTTGAGATCTTTTTTACCCTTTCGATTTGTTTTAAATTCATCTCTATTAAATAAAAAAATTGCTTATAACACATGTTATAAGCAATTTAAAAATATTTGTTGAGATTTATTAACTCATTTAATTAAATTTTTGATTTGATCGAAGCTTCAAGGTTTCTATCAATCGTATGTCCGGGACGTGACCACTTAGGTTTTTCGCCTAAAGGAGCAAATTGAGAATCTGCTGCTTCAACCGTTTGTGGCTGCGAAACTTTAACAAATGGCTTTTGCGGAATTAATCCTAACAAGTCAAACATTTTCATGTCTTCCTGAACATCAGGGTTTGGAGTAGTCAATAATTTATCACCTGCAAAAATAGAGTTTGCACCAGCAAAAAAGCACATTGCCTGTCCTTCACGGCTCATATTTGTTCTTCCGGCAGATAAACGAACTTGTGTGTCCGGCATTATAATTCTTGTAGTTGCCACCATTCGAATCATTTCCCAGATTTCAACTGGTTTTTCTTCCTCCATTGGAGTTCCTTCAACAGCAACCAAAGCATTAATAGGCACAGATTCCGGTTGAGGATTTAAAGTGGAAAGCGCTACAAGCATTCCGGCTCTGTCTTCGATACTTTCTCCCATTCCAATAATTCCACCGCTACAAACCGTAACATTCGTTTTACGAACATTTTCGATTGTTTGCAAACGGTCTTCGAAACCACGAGTAGAAATTACGTCTTTATAATATTCCTCAGAAGTGTCTAAGTTGTGATTGTAAGCATATAAACCGGCTTCTGCCAAACGTTGCGCTTGATTTTCGGTAATCATACCCAAAGTACAACAAACCTCCATGTCTAGTTTATTAATGGTACGAACCATTTCAAGAACCTGATCAAATTCTTCACCATCTTTTACGTTTCTCCAGGCAGCTCCCATACAAACACGAGATGATCCGCTTGATTTTGCACGCAAAGCCTGAGCTTTTACCTGACTTACACTCATTAAATCATTCCCTTCAACACCAGTGTTATATCGGGCAGCTTGTGGACAATAACCGCAATCTTCCGGACAGCCTCCGGTTTTGATAGAAAGTAACGTTGATACCTGAACTACGTTCGGATCATGTTTTTGTCTATGTATAGTTGCCGCTTCATACAGCAAGTCCATCATAGGTTTATTATATATGGCGATTATCTCGTCTTTTGTCCAGTTGTGTTTTGTAATGCTCATTAGGTACATTGTTTTTGAAGCCTCAAAAGTAACGAAATTGTTCTAATCAACCAATGATGAATCCTGTAAATGAATATTTGACAGTGATTTTCAAAAAAGAAACACTCTAAAATCACATAATTATATTTTTTTATGATTTTAGAGTGCTAAATGATCTATTTTGTTTTGAAAAATTAATCGGCTATATATTTATTATTCCAATATAACATCATCATTAAGGTGACAATTACCGATGAAGCGATTCCTTCAAACAGTAAACAAATGCAATAAGTTGGTACAGAAGGATTTCCTCCAAACATAAAAGTTTCGGATAATGTTTTTACATAAGCATCACCACCTCTTGCATAACTGTAAACCAATAATCCAAAAACGCTTAAAGCCACACCAACTACTGAAGTTGCCATTGCAGAAACAGCATTTGACACAAAATTCGTTTCTCCTTCATGCAAGTTCATTTTCATGGTTTTATTGACACCATAAAATATAAAAAATACATTCAGGGTACGCAGATAGAATAAATGTGCTAAGCCTAGGACGTTCATCAATAAGAAATAAATTCCTATTCCAAGGAATATCAAAAAACCGTTGGTAATTTCTTTAGGTAATTTCATAGTGGTTATTTTTAAAGAAGTTAATAGTAAATATTTGATAAACAGAGTTCTATATCAAATTTACTAAAAAAACAACTACGATGATTTAAAAATCGGAAAAAGTATTTTTTTGTCTCTTTTTTAAGTCTTAAATAGATATTGAAAACTTCCAATTGAGATTAATATTTTGTATTAAAGATGTATCTACAAGTCAAATTAACCCATAAATTCTTGAACGGATATTAAATAATTACCTTTAAAATTTGTATTTTTGGTGTATGAGCAATAAAAAGCAGATCGAGCAAAGTTTTATTATTGACAAATTAACGGATTCAATTTTAAATACAATTTCAGGTGATAGTTTTCAAACTGAAGTGAGTCGTATAACGAGTGTTGATTTAAAAACTGTTTTAAAGAAAAATGGATGGAATTTTGATTGGAAATCTCAATTTAATGACATTCAAAAGGAGGTATATAAGCTTACAATTGTTAATAATTCAAATATTGTTCAGGGAGCAATAAGTATAACAATTGAACAGGATCATGTTTATATGAATCTTTTGGAAAGTTCTCCTTTTAACGTTGGTAAAAATAAACTTTACGAAGGTGTTTCAGGAAATTTAGTTGCTTTTGCTTGTAAAGTTTCTTTTCAAAAAGGATTTGATGGGTTTGTTGCATTTACAGCTAAGACAAATTTAATTAAACATTATGAGGAAAATTTAGGTGCTTTTCATTTTAAAAACCAACGAATGATTATTGAGACTGAAGCATCAAAAAAATTAGTAAAAAAGTATTTTAAATCATAAAGAGATGAGTTTTATAAAAGAACCAAAAGGTGTTGATTTTATTATAGAAAGTCCACCTTTATCAGAAAAAGAAAAAAAGGAAATTAGCGAATTTATCGCTAGTAGAAAGGCTAAAAAAAATAGTGATGTAAGAACTTCTAAGCCAAAAACTATTGTTAGAAAATAACGGACCAATAGTTTTTAATGCTTTTTAAAGCTGACTTACGAAAGCCAAAGCATTTGCCTTATCCTGATTTAATTGTTTTTTCAATAAATCCAATGAACCAAATTTTTGTTCTTCGCGAAGATATTCTAGCAACGAAACTTCGATTTTCTGACCATAAATATCAGCATCAAAATCAAAAAGATTTACTTCGATGGTTTGTTTTTGTCCATCAACAGTTGGATTAAAACCAATATTCATCATTCCGAAAACTTCTTTTTGATCAACAATGGCTTTAACAACATAAACACCATTCTTTGGAATCAACTTGTAATCTTCTTCAATTTGGATATTTGCTGTCGGGAAACCAATAGTTCTCCCTAATTGTTTTCCTTTAACAACTTCGCCGGATAAAAAGTAATCGTAACCCAGATAATCATTGGCTAAAGACATATTTCCTTCATTGAGTGCTTTTCTGATTTTGGTTGAGCTTACAGAAACATCCTGGATTTCTTGTGCCGAAATCTGTTCTACTTCAAAACCATATTCTGCTCCAAAAGCGATTAGATCATCAATATTTGCCGTTCTGTTTCTACCAAAACGATGGTCGTGACCAATAATTATTTTCTGAATATGAAACTGATCGACTAAAATAGAATGTACAAATTCTTCTGCAGTCAATCTTGAAAAACTTTCGTTAAACGGATGAATAACAAGGTTTTCAATTCCGGTTGCTTCCAAAAGTTTCGTTTTTTCAGAAATAGTATTTAAGAGTTTGATTTCTGATTTTTCCTGTAAAACCATTCTTGGATGCGGAAAAAAAGTAAGTACTAAACTTTCGTATTTTCCGTTTTCCGTATTTTGAGTAATTCGTTCCAGAATTTTTTTATGACCAATATGTACGCCGTCAAAGGTGCCAAGAGTTAAAATCGTTTTCTTGGTTGACTGAAAATCGTTTATAGAATGAAAAAGCTTCAAAACAAATAATTTAAGATGGTGCAAATTTATACTATCTATTTTAAATTTGGTACTACGCCCAATCGATTTTTGATGAGATTAAGTTTCTTTTTGTGAAAAACAGTTTACTCGTCGAGTAAAAAGCATTAAATGTCGTATTTATGTAAGAATTTAATTTAATTCGTTTAATTTTGAAATTTAAACGCCACCTGAAGTATGAAAAAACAATTACTTTTTTTATTGATTATATTCTGTTGTGTCAAAATTCATGCTCAGAGCGATGATTTATGGCAAAAAGTTAGTGCGAATACAGCACTTAGTAAAAGAGGAAATTCTGATGAATCCAATAAATTATACTATAAATTAAATTCAGAATCTTTACAGGCAAAGCTTTCGGCTACAACAAATAAAAATTCCAAAAGTACTACGACAGAAATTACGATTCCAAATGCGAGTGGTGTTTTGGAACGCTTTCAGGTTTGGGAATCTTCGAATTTTGAACCGGAATTGCAAGCAAAATATCCTGAAATCAGAGCTTATGAAGGAAGCGGTTTAGACGATAAAACAGCCAAAATTCATTTTAGTATGGCACCAATTGGAATGCAGACTATGGTACTTCGCGCTGATAAACCAACAGAATTTATAGAGAAAAATCCAGACGACAAAACCGGATATGTATTGTTTACTTCTACTGGCAGCCTTAATTCAATTTCAAAATTAGTTTGTGGAATCAAAGATTTTACATCAAAAAATAATTCAACAAAAAAGACAGCAAAAACGAACGCAAGTAATAAAGTTTTCAAAACGTTAAGATTAGCGTTGTCTTGCACAGGAGAATATACGGCATTTTTTGGAGGAACAAAAGCCGGTGCTTTGGCAGGAATGAATGCTTCTCTGACAAGAGTGAATGGTGTTTTTAACAAAGATCTTGCAGTAAAATTAATTCTGATTGCAAATAATGATGCTGTAATCTATACCAATGCAACTACAGATCCTTATTCTAATGCTAAGGATGGTACAGCAGATTATCCCGGTACAAGTGATTATCAAGTATGGAATATTGAAGTACAAAACAATTTAACGAGCGTAATAGGTGAGGCAAATTATGATATTGGTCATTTGTTTGGTGGTTCCGGCGGTGGCGGAAATGCGGGTTGTATAGGTTGTATTTGCAGCAGTCCGGTAGCAATAAACACTATTGGTAAAGGAAGCGCTTATACATCTCCGTCAGATGGCGTACCCCAGGGAGATACATTTGATATTGATTTTGTGGCTCATGAACTAGGGCATCAATTAGGAGCAACACATACTTTTTCTTATTCTATTGAAGGTACAGGAACAAGTGTTGAGCCCGGAAGTGGTTCTACGCTTATGGGTTATGCAGGAATAACGGATTACGACGTTCAGAATAATTCAGACGATTACTTTGCCTATGCAAGTATTGCTCAAATTCAGGATAATCTTGCTGGAAAAAACTGTCCGGTTAGTACTGCTTTAACCAATAATCCCCCAACAATTAATGCGGGTATAGATTATACCATTCCTATAAGTACTGCATTTGTTTTAACCGGAACCGGTTCTGATCCTGATGGAGATACAGTTACGTATACCTGGGAGCAAAATGATAGTGCAATCACAACAGATAAAAGCAATAGTATTGCATATCCCACAAAACCAGACGGACCATTGTTTAGATCAATGCCGCCTGTGAGTTCACCAATTCGTTATATGCCAAGTTATAGTTCAGTGCTTGTGAATAAATTAACCACAACTTGGGAATCCGTTTCGTCTATTGCAAGAACGCTGCATTTTACATTGACAGGACGTGATAATGCAGCTTTGGGAAAAGCACAAACCAATACAGATGAAATGATCGTGACCGTTGCAGCATTTGCAGGACCGTTTGCAGTTACTTCACATTCGGGTAATACTGTAAGTTGGAATCAGGGATCAAATCAAGCCGTGACCTGGAGCGTAAATAATACAAATACATTGTTTGGTTCGTCTACTGTAAATATAAAATTGTCGACAGATGGAGGTTTGACTTTTCCGATAACTCTCGCGGCAAATACACCAAATGACGGCTCAGAAGTTATCACACTTCCTGCAAGTGTGCCTTCGTCAACAAATTGTAGAATTTTGATTGAGCCCTTGTCAAATATTTATTACGCATTAAATAGTTCACCATTTGCAGTAGGATATACTTCGACAATAACTTGCGATACCTATAGTTTTGGGAGTTTCAGTATTCCTAATTCAACGACTTTTACTTCTAAAACAATTACTGTTCCTGCATCAACTGGAAAAGTTGAAGATGTAAATGTTTCATTAAATGTAACACATACCAGACTTTCTGATCTTGAAATTCAGGTTGTAAACCCACAAGGAACAATTGTTCGTTTGTTTAACAAGGGTTGTACGGATGTAAATTCTACTCTAGCTGTTCAGTTTGATGATGATGGAGTAAATTTGAATTGTAGTACAACTACCTCACAAATTGTGATTCCGGTTGATCTTTTGAGTGTTTTTAACGATCAAAATCCACAAGGGAATTGGACTTTTAGAGTTCGTGATAATGTTACAGGCATGTTTGGAACAATAAATTCTGCTTCAATAAATATTTGTACGAAAAATTACACTTTAGGAACACCTGATTTTGATGTAATAGATTTTGTTTTATATCCAAATCCGAATAAAGGAAACTTTACAGTTCAATTTGAAAGTGACGCAACAAATAGGGTTGAGGTTTTTGTACACGATATTTTAGGTAAAAAAGTATATTCTAATTCGTTTGATAATACATCGCATTTTGATCAAAATATACAATTATCAAATGTTTCTTCGGGGATTTATCTGGTGACCGTTATTGATGGAAATCGAAGAACAGTTAAGAAAATTGTAGTGAATTAAAATTCAAATAGACAATTTCTTAAATTCCAAATTCCAATTTATATAGCCTTGGAATTTGGAATTTATTTTTTGAAACGTATCTGGCAATTAATCTGTAAACACTACAAATTGGTATTTGGAATTTAGATATTGAAATTTTCCATCTTATGAGTTCGCAATAGCCATACAAACAATGCTAATTTTTACTCCCGGAATTTTCAATAAAGCGCGTGAACAAGCTTCAAGCGTTGCTCCAGTTGTCAGGACATCATCGACAATCAGGAAATGCTTGTTTTGATTTTCTTCTGTAGAAATTACATCAAAGATATTTTCGATATTATCAGATCTTCCCGCGAGATTCTTTTTTGATTGCGTTTTGGAGTACGTCTTTCGATATAAAATAGAATCGTTGTACGGAATGTCTAATCCTTCGGATAACGTTATTCCAAAAGTAGTGACCTGATTATAACCTCTTTCTTTTAATTTTTTTGGATGAAGCGGAACAGGAATCACAATATCAAACGGAATTTCTAAATTCAATTCTCTTAAATCTTCGACATACCAATTTCCCAAAACAGAGCCAATTTCTTCGTGGCCTTTGTATTTTAAATTGTGAATGAGTTCCTGTACGATTCCTTTTTTATTAAAATACAAAAGTGCCGAAGCATGTTCGATCTCTATTTTGCCGTAAAACTTTTTGACAGCTTCATTTTTAGCATCTAAATGATATTGAGTAAGAGGCATTTCGTGACGGCAACTCGTGCATAAAACAGTTTCGTTTGTAACTAAAACAGTATGGCATCCGGCGCAAACTTTAGGAAAAAAGAGGTTGATTATGAATTTAAACACAAATAGAAAGAATTTAGTTACAAAAATAACGAAATCAATCCTGCAATCTTTGTTATTTTTCTTTTTTTTAAACGGACTTTTTATATTTTTGCATCACTATGGCAAAACAAGAAGATATATTTAAGAATGTGGTTTCGCACGCAAAAGAGTACGGATTTATTTTTCCGTCAAGCGAAGTATACGATGGATTGAGTGCAGTGTATGATTATGCACAAAATGGTGTCGAGTTAAAAAAGAATATCCGTGAATATTGGTGGAAATCAATGGTTCAGATGAACGAGAATATTGTCGGCTTAGATGCTGCAATATTAATGCATCCAACAACCTGGAAAGCTTCAGGTCATGTTGATGCTTTCAATGATCCGTTAATTGATAATAAAGATTCAAAGAAAAGATATAGAGCGGATGTTTTAGTAGAAGAATTTGCTGAAAAGATCAATCAAAAAGCTCAAAAAGAAATTGAAAAAGCAAGAGCTCGTTTTGGTGATGCTTTCAATGAAGAAGAATTTGTTACCACAAATGCCCGCGTTGTAGAATATCTTTCAAAGTATAAAGAAATTTTGTCAAGACTTGCAAAAGGTATGACTGATGATCTTCAGGATGTAAAAGCTTTAATCGAAGAATTAGAAATTGCAGATCCTGAAACCGGTTCCCGAAACTGGACAGATGTAAAGCAATTCAATTTAATGTTTGGGACTAAACTTGGAGCTTCTGCAGATTCTGCAATGGATTTATATCTACGTCCGGAAACGGCGCAGGGTATTTTTGTGAATTTCCTAAATGTTCAGAAATCTGGTCGTATGAAAGTTCCGTTTGGAATTGCTCAAACCGGTAAAGCCTTTAGAAATGAAATTGTTGCAAGGCAATTCATTTTCCGTATGCGTGAATTCGAACAAATGGAAATGCAATTTTTTGTACGTCCGGGGGAAGAAATGAAATGGTACCACCATTGGAAAGAAACTCGTCTTAAATGGCACTTGTCACTAGGATTAGGAAAAGAAAATTATCGTTTTCACGATCATGAAAAATTAGCACATTACGCAAATGCTGCGGCAGATATCGAATTTAATTTCCCTTTTGGATTCAAAGAATTAGAAGGAATTCATTCAAGAACCGATTTTGACTTAAAAGCACACGAGCAATTTTCAGGTAAAAAATTACAATATTTTGATCCGGAATTAAACGAAAACTATGTGCCATATGTAGTAGAAACTTCAGTTGGTTTAGACCGTATGTTTCTGGCTGTTTTTGCAACTTCATTAAAAGAAGAAACCCTCGAAGACGGTTCAACAAGAACAGTATTGAAATTACCATCTGTTTTGGCACCAACAAAAGCAGCTATTTTGCCATTGGTTAAAAAAGATGGTTTACCGGATATTGCAAGAACAATCATTGAAGACTTAAAATGGGATTTCACAGTAGCTTATGATGAAAAAGATGCTGTAGGACGCCGTTACAGAAGACAAGACGCTCTTGGAACTCCGTTTTGTATTACAGTAGATCATCAAACTATCGAAGATCAAACCGTAACAATTCGTCATAGAGATACAATGAAACAAGATCGTGTAAAAATTTCTGAATTGAAAGATATTATTGAAAACGAGGTTTCTACAAAAAACTGGTTGATGAAAATGTAAATTTTTATATAAAATGATATGAAATCCCAAATTCCTTTCTGGAATTTGGGATTTTTTTAATTCAAAAATGTGTATTTTGTCGATGAAATTTGCATTTCAGCTTTATGTTTTAACATTTGTTCATAATGTATTAACATTGAAAAGTTTAGGTAAATGAATTGCGTAATTTTAATTGCGGAAAATATATTAAAAGTAAATTTTTTCAAAAGTATTGAGGGAACTAAAGGAATAGTTGTCGTGGATTCATGAAAAATCAACAAAAACCAATATTGAATAAGTATTCGTATATTATAATTGATGACGATGCAGAAAGTATTTTGAAGACCAAAACAATTGCAGAAGGTTTTTCAGAATTAACTTTTGTGGCTTCGGCGATGAATTATGAGGAAGGCTTAAATTTGGTTTTAGAAAATAGACCGTCAATTATTTTTCTGGAGATTAACCCCAAAGATTTATCCAGTAATTTATCGCTTGCTTTTATCAACGAATTACATAGGTTTTTGTCAATTTTGCCTAAAATAATTGTTACAACTACTACAAAAGAAGGAGCATTTGATGCGATTCAATACGGTGTTTTTGATTATATTCTAAAGCCGATAATAACAATTGATATATTAAAAAGCATTTTAAAATTAAATAAGGAAGTTGTCGAAGTCAATACTGTAAGTACTTGCCAAGAAATAGCGACTTCAATTATTCCTGGTGAAAAAACTTCGCAAATTGTTGAAAAGTCATTATTAATATGTGTAAAATCTTACGGTGATTATCGCTACATTAGTGCTTCAGATATCTCTTATTTTCAAGCGGACAATAATTCGACCGATATTTATTTAAATTCAGGCGAAATGATAACAGCTTTTAAGACATTGAAACATTTTGAGAGTATTTTGGAGTATCCTTTTATTCGAATTCATAATAGCTATATTATTAATCGAAATTATATAGCCAGAATTCATAACGGAAACTCAGTTTGTTACATAAAAAATTCCTCGAAAAAGATTCCTTTTTCGAAAACTTATAAATCAAATGTAGATCTAATTATTGCTGATTTTGCAGCAGGAAATTATTTAGAAGTCTAAAAATTAGACATTTACACGTATTTAACGTTCATTGACTATCAATTGGGCATGTTCTACCATAAACCTGTTTTTCCGTATAAGTTTTTTTGATTGTAGTGTTAGTTTTACACTCTGATTCGCATCCAGCGATCATTCCCCAAAAACCTTAAATCAATCATTTAAAACCTCAAAACATGAAAAAAGCAGCTTTAACATTCGGATTATTTTCTTTAATAATGGTAGCAACTTCATTTGCAACTCCAGAAAAAACAAACAAATCAATTGCAGGAAATATTGATATTATGATTGGTGCTGATGGTACTGGTGGGCAAGCAGGAAGAAATGGTAAAAAGTCAGATCTTTATGATACACCTAGTCAAATAAATTCAAATGCAAGTAGTTTAAATAGTTTTTCATCTGATAGTCAATTGACAAAATCAAGAGTAAAAATAGACTAAGAAAAATAAAAATATTCTAAAAAAGGTTGTCAGTTTTTGACAGCCTTTTTTTATGTCTATAGTTTTAGTATTTTTGATGAAAATCATAGACATACATTGAAAAAACATTCTCAGATATTATTGTTTTTAGTTCTTGTTCTATTTGGTTGTACCAATAAAACTAAGAAAGATGAAAATGTAAATTCTTCGCATGATAGTCTCTCTATTTATTTCTCCCTGGCAAATGACATTAATTTACCTTTAAATTACAAACAAAAGTACAATCAAAAAGCATTTGATATAGTTATTGCTCAAAAGAATGATTCCCTTAATAGAGTAAACCTTTTTAAGGTTGCTAATCGTTATTATAATATGAGCGATTGGAAATCCTATCAAAAAGTATCAAAGCTAATTCTCGAAAGATCAATAGATAGTAAAGATTCATCTAGTATTGCCAAAGTTTATACGTATTTGGGAGATTATTATCAATCCCAAATGGTTTCTGATAGTGCCTTTTTGAATTATTTCAAGGCAGAAAAAATATATTTAGGAATTAATGATCATGTTAATTTGGCTAAAACTTTTTTAGCCAAAGCAGATCTACAATTAAATGAAGGAGATTTTTTTGCAAGCGAACTAACGGTCTTTAAATCGCTTAATATTTTAAAAACGATAAAAAATGCAAGTCATAGTCTTTATGAGAGTTATAATTTACTGGGAATCATATATAATGAGCGTGAAGAGTATGATAAAGCACTAGAGTATCATAATAAAGCATTGTCAATTCTTGAAGATAAATCTATTCCGTCAGAGTTTCAATTAAAAGCGACTTCACTAAATAATATTGGGTATGTGTATTTGAATATGCATAATTTTAATAAAGCGAAAGTTTATTTCAAGAAGGGTCTGGAACAAAAGAATTTGTTTAATGACTACACTGTTCTTTATGCTATGCTATTGGACAATTTAGCTTATTCTAAATTTAAGTCAAAAGAGTTTTCGGATTTACCTTTGCAGTTTTATAATGCTCTGAAAATCAGAGATAGTTTGAAACTTGAATCTGGAATTATTTTAAACAAAATTCATTTGTCTGAGTATTATGCATTTAAAAAAGATACTTTCAAAGCGATTCAGTTTTCAAAACAAGCTTTAATTCTTTCTCGCGCGTCTAGTAAATTGAGATATACACTTGATGCCCTTAAACAAATAGCTTCAGTCGATCCAAGAAAAGCTTCAACTTATTCTAAAGAATACATTCAGCTTAATGAAAAACTACAAAAAGCAGAACGTAGAATGGGAGAAAAATTCTCTCGTATTGAATATGAAACCAACGAAATAAAGGATCAAAACTCAAACCTGCAAGAGAAGAATAAAACTTTAGTCTATATTTTTAGTATTTGTACTTTGTTAGGTTTATTTTTCTATGTTTACAAAACACAACAAGCCAGAAACAGAGAATTACTTTTTAAGCAGCAGCAGCAAATTGCAAATGAAGATATTTATAATTTGATGATTTCGCAGCAAAATGATATCGAGAATACTCGTATCAAGGAAAAGAAAAAAGTGGCTCAGGAATTGCATGATGGTGTATTGGGCAGAATGTTTGGAGTCAGAATCAGTTTAGACAGTTTAGATAAATTAGACGAAGCCCATGCTGCTCCCAAGAGAAAGAAGTATTTGACAGAACTCAAACATATTGAGGAAGATATACGTGAAATTTCGCATGATTTAAATCGTGAAAAATCAGAATTAATTAATAATTTTGTTGCGATTTTAAACAAATTGTTTGAAAATCAACAAAACACATACAGATCAAAACTGATAACTTCATTTGATTCTCATATTAAGTGGGAATTAGTGAGTAATACGGTCAAAATCAATTTGTATCGAATTATTCAGGAAGGTCTTCAAAATTGTAATAAATATGCAAAAGCAAAGACGATTGAAGTGGAGTTTAAGAGTGAGATCAATTATTTGATTCTTTCAATTTCAGATGACGGGGTTGGTTTTAATACCAAAAGAACCAAGAACGGAATAGGATTGCATAATATTCAATATCGAGCAGCAGAATGTAAGGGTACAGTTACTATAAAATCTGCCAAAGGAGAAGGAACAATTCTCGTAGTTAAAGTCCCAATAGATCAAAAAATAAACCTACAAAATAATGACAGTTGACCTAACAGCACCATTTTCGCAACTTACTAAGCGGAATATTTTAATAGTTGACGACCATCCTTTTATTATTGAAGGATACAAGAATGCTATTACTCGTTACAATCCTAAGGAATATGAATTTCTTATTTCTCAGGCATACGATTGCAGATCTGCTTATGATTTATTGCAAGACGTTGAAACCCCCAATTTTGACATCGCTTTTCTGGACATAAGTATGCCCGCTTATGAAGAAAAAGATATTTTTTCTGGTGAAGATCTGGCAAAATTGATTATCAAGAAAATGCCCAACTGCAAGATTATTTTGCTGACAATGTATACGGAGCTGCTAAAAATCAAAACAATCATACGGACCATAAGCCCAAATGGTCTGATTATCAAAAATGACCTCACGTTTGATGAATTGCTTTTTGCATTTGATAAAGTAATGAAAAACGATAAATATTACAGCCAGTCTGTAGTAAAAATGGTCAATCAATCTCCTCATAATTCAATAGAAATAGACCAGTTCGACAAGCAAATTTTATTTCATTTGTCTAAAGGAACAGAGCACCATACAATGCCGCAATATATTCCGATTTCCTTAAATGCAATCGAAAAACGTAAAGTCAATCTCAAAGAATTGCTTAAAATAAAAACCGGTTCAGATGACGAATTGGTAAAAGAAGCCAAAAGTAAAGGACTTTTCTAAAATAAATTCCAAATAAAAAATTCCAAATTCCAATGTTTATAATATATTGGAATTTGGAATTTTTATATTGAGATTTTAATTGAATTATTCGCTCAAAGCATCCCAACCGCGCGCTTTCAACGGAATTTGGGTGTTTGCACGAGTAACCAGGTTTATTCCTTCGCTTTCGTCTGCCATATGACCAATAACAGAGAAATTTGGATTTCCTTTTATTTTATCAAAATCATTAATATCAATCGTAAAAAGCAATTCATAATCTTCACCGCCATTAATAGCGACAGTTGTACTGTCAATATTAAATTCTTCGCAAGTCGAAATAAATTGCGGATCTAACGGAAGTTTATCTTCGTATAAATTACAACCGACTTTAGATTGTTTACAGATATGAATAATCTCAGATGATAATCCGTCCGAAATATCGATCATTGATGTAGGCTTAATTTCCAAAGCATGCAATAAAGTACGAACATCTTTTCTGGCTTCAGGTTTTAATTGACGCTCGATCAAATAACTGTACATATCTAAATCTGGCTGACTGTTTGGATTCACCTGAAAAACTTGTTTCTCACGCTCCAAAACCTGTAGTCCCATATATGCAGCACCAATGTCGCCCGTAACAACTAGTAAGTCGGTTTGTTTGGCACCATTTCGGTAAACAATTTCGTCCTCATCAGCTTCACCAATTGCGGTAATGCTAATAATTAATCCTTTTTGAGATGAAGTTGTGTCGCCACCAATTACATCTACTTTATATTCTTTTGCGGCGTGTGTAATCCCTTCAAATAATTCTTCTAATGCTTCTAACGGAAAACGGTTAGAAACGGCTACAGAAACCGTTATTTGCGTTGGTCTGGCGTTCATTGCGCAAATGTCAGAAAGATTTACGACAACAGATTTATAGCCCAAATGTTTTAAAGGCATGTAAGCCAAATCAAAATGTACACCTTCAATCAATAAATCAGTAGAAACAACTACTTTTTTATCCTTAAAATCAAGAACTGCGGCATCATCTCCTATACTTTTTAAAGTAGATTCCTGAGTAACATCAAAATTTTTGGTTAAATGTTCAATTAAGCCAAACTCGCCTAATTGCGCTAAACTGGTACGTTGCGGATTTTTATCTTCGATCATTTTTTCTAAGTTCCAATGTTTTTAAGCTGCAAAGGTACAAATTTTAATTCCGTAATCTCGTAGACACCTATGTTCATAGAGGCGCACTGTAGAGACGCACAGCAGTGCGTCTCACGTCTAGTAACCACAATCTATTCCGTATCAAGCCCAACAGGTTTGTAAAACCAGTTGGTTTTAAGGCAACGAGTATAAACTGAGGTTACGTTGTGTAAGACGCACTACTGTGCGTCTCTACAGTAGGATATAAAAAAATATTTTATTTTTTATTTCCTACTGACAAACTGTTGTCACCGACCCTCGATAATTTTGAAGTATTAAATAATTAAAACTTTAAAACTATGAAAACATTAGCAGCCCAATTAATTACTCCTGAAGATTTGTTGATACACTGGCAAGGTCACCGCGCCCTGACTCGTCGAGTTATTGAATTGTTTCCTGAGAAAGATTTTTTTGAATTCTCGATAGGAGGAATGAGAACTTTCTCTAAACTAGTAGATGAACTTCTAGGAATTGCGGTTCCCGGACTTAAAGGAATTGTAACTAAAGAAACAGCACCATTCACAGAAGGAGCCGAAAAGTTGATTTTTAAAGCTCAATATCTTGAAAAATGGGATCAGGCAACGGAAGAAATTAATCAGTATTGGCAACAATTGTCTATTGAAGATTTTAATGAAACTTTCAATCTTTTTGGGCAATATGAATTTCCGGTAATTCAGAATATTTTGTATTTTGTTGATAATGAAGTTCATCACCGCGGACAAGGATATGTTTATTTAAGAGCTTTAGGAATTGATCCGCCTTTTTTCTGGGAAAGATAAATCAATAGCAAGATGTTTTTAACGAACCAGTCAATTCATTCAAGTATAATATAAATCAAACAGTATGAGTTTAAAAAAGATAATGGCAAATTATGCTGCGTACAATTTATGGGTAAATCAACAATTTGTGAATTGGCTAACACCAAAATCTGATGAGCTGTTGCATAAAGAAGTTGCTTCCAGTTATTCCGGCATTCTTAAAACACTTAACCATATTTGGGAAACAGAGCAATATTGGTTTTCTATAATATCCGAAACCGCTTTGCCCGAAAGAATAGAAAATGCTGAATTAGACAAGAATGATATATTTGAAGGTTTGTTAAATACATCGGCCAAATTATCCGAGTTTATATCATCATTATCAGACGAACAACTATATAAAACCATTAAAATCGAAAGTCCGTGGTTTCAATGCGATTTGCCAATTTCTGATTATTTATTACAAGTAGTAAATCATGGCACGTATCACAGAGGACAAATTGTAACTATTGGAAGAAATATTGGTATTACAGATGCTTCAAATACCGATTATAATTTTTATAATGTAGTAAAAGCGCAATAATAAATTGAAAAATTCCCAAAGCTGAAATAGGTTCATCTTTGGGAGTTTTTGTATGATAACAAATGGGTTATAATTTAATGTGCAAGGACGCGAAGTCTTGTTTATTAATGATTAATTGTACTGTTTGTCATTTCGAACGAAGGGAGAAATCACACTAGGAATTCTACAAAGATTGACGATTATCTGTGCGGAGTTACGTGTGTGATTTCTCGTTCCTCGAAATGATAAATCCGTTACCGAAATAAGTAACCTTTACAGAAATGACATAAAATGAGAAAAAAAAATCTTTTTAATCCTTTTAATCTGTGGCTCTTAAAAAAAACTTTGCCAGCATATTTCGCACTAGTAACTTATGATAATCTTTTTTTATACGTTTCCAGTAATTCCATTACCCTGTTTTTGAGACTTTCAGGCTCCAGAATTGTAGCATAATCACCAAACATCAAAAACCATCTCGCAAAACCTTCCTGAGTATCGCGCGACATAAAAGTCATTTCGATTTCGTCTCCAACTTCTTTTTCTGATACGTAGCCATGATATTTTTGTTCATATCGAAGATAATTGAGGATTTTTCTCGAGACCAGAATTCGAACCTTAGTCGTTGGAATAGTTTCTGATTTAACCAAATAAGTTTCTAAAGAATCGTGTTCAATTGTAAAGTGTAAATCTGTTTTCTGAATTCCCTGAATCCGATCCGTTCTGAATTGTCTGTAATCATTTCGAAGATGGCAATAACCCAGAAAATACCAATTATTATGATCGTGAAAAATACCCACAGGCTCAATGTTTCGGTTACTTGCTTCCTGTGCTTCGATGGTTTTGTAGGATAGCAGAATTTGTTTTTTCTCTGCAATACTTTCAAACAAAATTGCCAAAGTATTAGGTGAACTGTCGTGAAACAAAGGTTCCTGGGTTTGCATTAAAATCTTAGATTCAATATTTGAAAGCCAATCTTTATCAGTACCTCTCAAAACCGACTTTAATTTATACATCGCCGATGCATAATGAGATCCAAGAGATGGATCCGTAAATTTTTGCATGAGTTTTTCGGCAGCGATAAAACTGCTTACTTCCTCACGCGTAAACATAACCGGCGGTAATCTGTAACCGTCCATTAAAGCATAGCCAACTCCGGCTTCACTATAAATAGGAACTCCAGACGCTTCAAGAGTTCTAATATCCCGATAAATAGTTCTTAAACTACAGTCAAAACGATCAGCCAATTCTTGTGCTTTTACAATTTTTTTAGATTGTAATTGAATCAGAATTGCGATAATACGGTCAAATCGTTTTGGGGTTTCGTCCATTTTTTTCTTTTATAAGTGCAGAGGTTCAAAGATACAAAGGTTCAGAGTTTAAAGAAATAAAAAATCTGTCCCAAATTAGGACAGATTTATCAGTTAAAAAATTATCTGCAATTTGCATCCGGCAATCTATTATTAAAAACAAAAACCCGATAACGAAAGTCATCGGGTTATAAATTAGTTTGTAAGTTTTGCAGTTAAATTTCAAAGTACAACAACTTGAAACATTAAACCGGAAACAATTTAAACTGCTAGAATCTATACAAAAGACCAAATTGTGGTTGGTCAAAAATGTTTTCAAATAAATTAATGTTTAAATTAAAAGTATCCGATGATGCTCCATTTTCAGGAGAAACGCTATTGTATGCCAGTACATTAGCCAATGTGAAAGTTACTGCGATATTTTTGGTGACAAAATAATTAAGACCAACTGTAATGTCAGCCGTCACACTGTTACTCGTGTCACTGTTTAGGGGACTTTCGACTTTATTACGTCCGTAACCTAAACCAGCTTCCGCGAAAGCTTTAAAACGTTTTTTATCTAATTCTAAAAAGTAGTAACGGGCAAAAGCGCCAACTCCAAAAACATTTGTTTTAGTATCAGTCGCATCTACCTTATTGCTGGAATAATCTATTTTTGCTCCCACAGCAAATTTATCATTCAACAAATAACCAAATTTTGGACTAAATCCATAATAATCAGCTGCACCGCCTGTACTAATTTTTATAGAACCTTCAAGGAACATATCTCCTTGTTGAAAAGTAATACCTTTTGCTGAGTTCATTTCTGATTCCGCTTGTGCTTCTTGAGCATTTGCGAATGAAAAAGTTAACATCGATAAAATAATAAAGAATTTCGTTTTCATAATTATAGCTTTTTAAAGTTTGTAAGATTAAAATTATGTTTTTACGATTAAAATTTTTGCAAAAGAAATCAATTGGATTAAAAATGAAGTTATTGAGTTAATATTCTTACTTTTTTATAAGTTTTTACGTGTTTATTTTGGAAGATTAATTAGGTTTTCTTTGTGATTAATGACACACAAAACGAGTCAAAACGGCATTTTTTAAAAACAAAAAACCCGATAACATAAGTCATCGGGTTTTAATCTTATTATATATCTTAAGTCTAAAGCATCAAGTATGAAGTCTTTATTCTTAAGTTTTTCTTCTTTCTTCTAAAAAAAATTAATCGTTAAGCTTCAAAACAGCCATAAAAGCTTCTTGCGGAATCTCAACATTTCCAACTTGTCTCATACGTTTTTTACCTTTTTTCTGTTTTTCAAGAAGTTTACGCTTACGCGAAATATCTCCACCGTAACATTTTGCGGTAACGTCTTTACGAAGTGCTTTGATAGTTTCACGAGAAATTACTTTTACTCCAATTGCTGCCTGAATTGGAATATCAAACTGCTGACGCGGAATTAATTCTTTTAGTTTCTCACACATTTTTTTACCAATGYGGTAGGCATTGTCTACGTGAATTAAAGAAGATAAAGCATCAACAATAATAGCATTCAATAAAATATCCACTTTTACCAAGCTTGAAGTTCGCATTCCAATAGGAGCGTAATCAAATGAAGCATATCCTTTCGAAACCGTTTTTAAACGATCGTAAAAATCAAATACAATTTCGGCAAGAGGCATATCAAAAGTTAATTCTACTCTTTCGGTAGTCAGGTAGGTTTGGTTGGTAATCAAACCTCTTTTTTCAATACATAAAGACATAACATTCCCCACAAAATCAGATTTGGTGATAATTGTCGCTTTTATATAAGGTTCTTCTACGTGATCTAATCTTGATGGTTCAGGTAAATCAGATGGGTTGTTTACCACAAATCCTACAGTAGGATCTTTTTTAGTATAAGCCAGGTACGAAACGTTAGGAACTGTAGTAATTACAGTCATATTGAACTCACGTTCCAGTCTTTCCTGAATAATCTCCATGTGTAACATTCCTAAAAATCCACAACGGAAACCAAATCCTAAAGCCGCCGAACTTTCAGGTAAAAACACCAATGAAGCATCGTTCAATTGTAATTTTTCCATAGAGTTACGCAACTCTTCATAATCTTCAGTATCAACAGGATAAATTCCGGCAAATACCATTGGTTTTACATCCTCAAAACCAGTAATCATATTGGTAGTAGGTGTTTTAGCATCTGTTAGAGTATCTCCAACTTTTACTTCTTTGGCTTCTTTAATTCCAGAAATTAAATAACCAACATCACCTGCAGAAATAACATTTTTAGGAACCTGATTTAATTTTAAAGTTCCAATTTCGTCAGCAAAATATTCATTACCGGTGGCCATGAATTTAATTTTTTGCCCTTTTTTAATCTGTCCGTTTTTCACACGGAAAATAACTTCAATTCCACGAAACGGATTGTAATGTGAATCGAAAATCAAAGCCTGTAACGGCTCATCTATATTTCCTGTTGGAGGTGGGATTTTTTCGATAATGGCAGCTAAGATATTCTCAACACCAAAACCGGTTTTTCCTGAAGCATGAATAATATCTTCTAGTTTACATCCTAATAAATCGATAATATCATCACTAACTTCTTCAGGATTAGCGCTAGGTAAATCAACTTTATTTAAAACCGGGATAATTTCCAGGTCATTTTCTAAAGCTAAATATAAGTTAGAAATCGTTTGTGCCTGAATACTTTGTGCAGCATCAACAATCAAGAGCGCACCTTCGCAGGCAGCAATAGATCGGGAAACTTCGTATGAAAAGTCAACGTGGCCGGGAGTGTCAATTAAATTTAAAATATATTCCTCGCCTTTATAAGTATATTCCATTTGAATGGCATGACTCTTAATGGTGATTCCACGCTCGCGCTCCAGGTCCATGTTGTCAAGCAATTGCGCTTTTTCTTCACGAGCTGTAACGGTTTGTGTAGCGCCCAACAATCGGTCTGCCAGTGTACTTTTACCGTGGTCAATATGTGCAATAATGCAAAAGTTACGTATCTTCTTCATTTTAATATGTCAATTCTCTAAGCGAGTTTTAAGTATTTCAGGGTATAAATTTGTGCCATAGCAATTGCTTTACGGCACATTATTAAGGCGCAAAGATAGCGCAAAGTTTTGGATTCTGGAATCTAGTTGTTCGATTTTGAATTTTGCTGCCGGAAAGTCCGTAATTCACTAATAATGAAGGAGTAGTTTAAAGTCAAAAACGTGCAAAATGTTTTTACTACACAGTTGGTTTGATTCGTTCTTTGTCAAAAAAATACTTCTAGTTGCTTTTATTTGAAAAATCTGTATTTTTTGTGCGAATAATTGTCGGTTTAGGTAAATATGACTATACTTGTAGTCATTTAAACCATAAGTATAAATCATTTATGGTTTTAAATTTTTGTTGTCTTTTTTTATTGAAATCTGTGCGCAGGATTTATTTATAAAAAAAGAGAATATCTATTTTTTACTAACAATTAAACCCAAGAAATTATGGAAAAACAAACCGTGAGACTGGCTCAAAAATTTGGCAGACTCTCAAAAGAAGAAATGAAAAGTATTAAAGGCGGAACATTAGGAACAGTTTGCGGTCCCAGAAATGGCGTACCAACTTCTATTTGTCCGAGCGGAAATGGAGTTGCAGCAAATTCCGGATCAGAAGACCCTTCTAAGTTTCCGGGAATTGTAGGAGGTTATTGCAATGTAATAATCGTATGTATTCCTTAAAAAATAAAGGAACAAATGCCCGAAGAATTTCTTCGGGCATTTTTTTATCTAAAATTCAAAATTGAATCCTTTTTCGGTCAATTTCTTATAAATCGCTTCATCAAATTTGTATAATTTGGCGGCTCGATGCGAAACATCTTGTTGTTTTTCATCTAATGCAACCAATAATTTCATGTGCAGAATTTTTCGTCTGAAATTTGATTTATCCATTTCGATTCCTAAAATTTCCTCATATAAATGCATCAATTGCAATAAAGTAAATTTTTCAGGCAAAAGATTGAATCCAATAGGAGCCTGACGAACCCGGTTTTGAAGTTGTTTTAAACTATATTCTAAGATTTCGTTGTGGTCAAAAATTAACTTAGGAACCTCATTAATTTTAAACCATTTAGCTTCAAATACAGAGACGCTGGCCTTAATATTATAATCTTCTCGGTTTACTAAGGTGTAATATCCAACAGTTATAACCCTCTCGCTTTTTACACGATCAGGATCTGTAAAAGCTTTTAATTGCTCCAGATAGATATTGTCAAGGCTGGTGAGTTCATATAATATTCGCAGTGCGGCATTATCAATACTTTCTTCCAGTTCCGGATTTCCACCAAGAACTCCCCATTTCCCGGCACTTTCTCCTACGGCATGATGTACTAAAAGCACCTCAAGATTTTTTTTATCAAAAGAAAAAATAACGCAGTCGATCGAAATGCCCTCTATAAAAGGTTTGACATCAGTATTAGTTTCCGAAATATTTTTAGAAAAGGAGGAAGTCATTAAAATTCAAAATTAAATCCTTTTTCAGTCAATTTCTTATAAATCGCTTCGTCAAATTTGTATAATTGGGCTGCACGATGCGAAACATCTTGTTGTTTTTCATCCAGAGCAACCAATAATTTCATGTGCAGAATTTTTCGTCTGAAATTTGATTTATCCATTTCGATTCCTAAAATCTCCTCATATAAATGCATCAATTGCAATAAAGTAAATTTCTCAGGCAAAAGATTGAATCCAATTGGAGCCTGACGAACTCTGTTTTGAAGATTTTTTAAACTATAAGCAAGAATTTCGTTGTGATCATAAATCAAATCCGGAATATTATTAATCTTATACCATTGTGCATCCGAAGCCGTAAAACCAGCTTTAATGTTGTAATCTTCGCGTTTTACTAAGGCATAATATCCAATCGTAATAACACGTCGAAGCGGGAAACGATCCGGATCTCCAAACGCTTTTAATTGCTCCAGGTAAATATTATCAAGACCGGTAAGCTCGTTCAATAAACGGTGTGCGGCATCATCAGTACTCTCTTTTTTATAGATCCATCCTCCTGGAAGTCCCCATTTTCCTTTACTAATTCCTTCTCCGTGTTGTACCAGAAGCACTTCAAGACTTCCTTTATCAAATCCAAATATGACACAGTCAATCGTGATTGCATTCATTGCGGTTTGCTCGCTTTTTAAAGCAGAATCGTCGGCTACATTTTTAACCATATGCTATTTAAATTTTGACAAATTAAATAAATAAAATGAATAGTTCTCCTCATATGAGATTTATATTTTTCTTAACGCAATAATTTTCTGACAATCAATTGCTTGCGATATCCTTAAAAATAAGATTTTAAAATAATCATCCTTAAACGACTGATTATCAAATTGCTAAATCGCTATTTTTTTGATATTTTTTTCTGCTGTTTTAGCTTCTTTTTTAACGTATTCATAAAAATCATGTTTGAATTATCAGAATTGAAAAAAAATAAACCTAATATTTTGTTAATATAGAAAAATGTTTTACACTTGTAGTCAAATTAACCATAAGATAAGTTCAGTTTGACTATAAGTTTAAAAGGGACAAATTTATAACTAAATAAAAAGTACCACAAATGTTTTTTTTAGGAATTGATTTAGGAAGCTCATCGATAAAATTATCAATTTTCGATCCTGAAAAAGGAACGACTATTGGCGCAGTAAGTGTTCCGGATTTTGAAATGCCAATTATTGCCCCAAAATTTGGCTGGGCAGAACAAGATCCTGAATCGTGGTGGCAATATGTAAAAGACGGAATCAAACAATTAGGCTCAAAGTCTAATATTGATTTAAAGAAAATTGCCGGAATCGGAATTGCCTATCAAATGCATGGTTTGGTTTTAACCGATGAAAATCTGAATCCGGTTCGTTCCTCAATTATTTGGTGTGACAGTCGTGCAGCGATTATCGGAGATGAAATTTATGCTAAAATGGGTGCTGAAAATTCTCAAAAACAAATTTTAGGAAGTCCGGGAAATTTTACCGCTTCAAAACTAAAATGGGTAAAAGACAATCAGCCTGAAGTTTTTGCAAAAGCAAAATACATGATGCTTCCGGGAGATTTTATTGCTGCCAAATTATCAAAAGTAGCTCAAATAAGTACTTCGGGATTATCAGAAGCCGCTTTATGGAATTTCTCAGAAGGAAAACTGGCAACAGAAATCCTTTCTCAAATGGGATTATCATCTGATATTGTTCCGGAAATTGTTTCAAACTTCGGAATTCAGGCAACAATTCACTTAGAAATTGCTCAGGAATTAGGATTAAATCCTGATGCAAAAATAACGTACAGAGCAGGAGATCAACCAAACAATGCTTTGTCATTGAACGTTTTGAAACCCGGAGAAATTGCTACAACAGCCGGAACTTCGGCAGTAGTTTATGCCGTAAGCGATCAGGATGCTTACGACAAACAAAACAGAATCAATACTTTTTTACACGTCAACAATACCGAAGCCGAAAAACGCAACGGAGTAATGTTGTGCATTAACGGTTCGGGAATTTTATACCAATGGCTGCGCAAAATCATGTCAGTTGACAGAACTGATTTAATCGCCTACGAAAAGCTAAATGCCGAAGCTGCAAAAGTAGAAGCAGGAAGCAACGGACTTCGTTTTTACCCTTTCGGGAATGGTGTTGAACGTATTTTTAATAATAAAAATGCGACTTCTGGAATCCAGAATTTAAATTTCAACATACATCAGCCATCACATTTGGTGCGCGCAGCCTGCGAAGGAATCGTGTTTGCCATGAACTACGGTTTTGATGTGATGAAAGAAGTTGGAGTTTCAGGAACAGTGGTTAGAGCAGGAAATTCAAACCTGTTTTTAAGTCCGGTTTTTAGAGAAATCTTCACCAATACTACACAAACAACTTTAGAATTATACAATACTTCAGGAGCAGAAGGTGCTGCAAGAGGCGCTGCTTACGGTTTCGGATATTACAATTCGCTTGACGAAGCTTTCGCAGGATTGCAATGTTTAGATCGAATTGAACCCAATAAAATCCTGACAAGTCAATATCAGGATTTATATCAAGAATGGAAAAGTCAAATTAAAATAGAACAATAATAATGAGCACAACTAAACAATCTTATTTTAAAAACATCGATACGATAAAGTTCGAAGGAAGAGAAAGTGATAATCCACTAGCTTTTAAATGGTATGATGAAAATCGTATCGTTGCGGGAAAAACATTAAAAGAGCATTTGCGCTTTTCGATGGCGTACTGGCATACGTTATGTAACACTGGAGGAGATCCGTTTGGAGCTTCGACTGAAACATTTTCCTGGGATAAAAATGAGAATGTCATTTTAAGAGCAAAAGACAAAATGGATGCTGCTTTTGAATTTATGACAAAGTTAGGTTTGCCTTATTATTGTTTTCATGATGTTGATGTGGTGGATGATGCGCCAACATTGGCAGAATTTGAAACTCGTATTCAGACTATGGTTGAATATGCGAAACAAAAACAACAAGAATCAGGAATTAAATTGTTGTGGGGAACTTCAAACTTATTCAGCAATCCTCGCTATATGAATGGTGCTGCAACGAATCCAAACTTTGATGTTTTGGCGTATGCAGGAGCTCAGGCAAAAATTGCAATCGACGCAACTATTGCTCTTGGCGGAGAAAATTATGTTTTTTGGGGAGGACGTGAAGGTTATATGAGTTTGTTAAACACAGACATGAAAAGAGAATTAGACCACTTGGGGAGATTCTTAAATACTTGTAAAGATTATGCACGCAAAGAAGGTTTTAAAGGAAACTTCCTGATCG
This sequence comes from Flavobacterium pectinovorum, assembly GCF_006438875.1. GTDB lineage: Bacteria > Bacteroidota > Bacteroidia > Flavobacteriales > Flavobacteriaceae > Flavobacterium > Flavobacterium pectinovorum_A. The sequence goes on along the minus strand of NZ_RCZH01000021.1, from coordinate 86,125 downwards.
AACCAAAACCTATGGAACCTACAAAACATCAGTACGATTATGATGCAGCGACTTCATTAGGATTCATTAATAAATACGGACTTCAAAATGATTTCAAATTAAACCTTGAAGTAAACCACGCAACTCTTGCCGGACATTCTTTTGAGCACGAATTGCAAGTTGCGGTAGATGCAGGAATGTTAGGAAGTATCGACGCAAACCGCGGAGATTACCAAAATGGTTGGGATACAGATCAATTCCCAATAAATCTTCAGGAAGTTACACAAGCTATGTTGGTGATTCTTGAAGGTGGAGGAATTCAGGGCGGAGGCGTAAACTTCGATGCAAAAGTGAGAAGAAATTCAATCGATTTAGAAGATAAATTCATTGCACACATTGCCGGAATGGATGTTTTTGCAAGAGGATTAATCTGCGCAGATCAAATATTACAAAATACAGATTACAGAAAATTACGCACACAGCGTTACAGTTCATTTGACGGTGGAAACGGAGCAAAGTTCGAAAACGGAGAATTATCTCTTGAAGATCTTAGCAAAATTGCCCGTGCAAGTGGAGAACCTCAACCGCTGAGCGGAAGACAGGAATTATTCGAACAGATTATTTCGAACGCATATTAATAGACAAAAAATTACTAACTATAATTTCAACCAATTCTTAACTATTATGAAAAGCAAACATTGTCTTAAAACAACAACGCTCTCGTTCTGCATGGCGCTGTTGCTTAGTGTATTTATGGTGCAGTCCGGTTTTGCACAGGAGCAATCCCAGATTGTAAGCGGAAATGTAAAATCAGCAGAAGATGCTATGGGAATTCCGGGTGCTACAGTAGCAATTGAAGGAACCAAAACAGCAACCTCAACAGATTTTGATGGAAATTTTAAACTGGAAGCAAAAACGGGTAACGTAATTGTAATCAGTTTTATGGGATTTAAAGCACAGCGTATAACTGTTGGAACTCAAAAAACGATTAATGTTACTTTACAAACAGAAGCCGCAGATCTTAAAGAAGTTGTCGTAATTGGGTATGGTTCTCAAAAGAAAACGCTTGTAACAAGCGCCGTTACTCAGGTTAGCGGAGAGAATCTTGCTAAAACCAATACGACAAATGCACTGCAAGCGCTTCAGGGTCAGGCAGCAGGACTTCAGGTTACTTCTACTTCAGGACAACCGGGAGAAGGACTAAATGTCGTGATTAGAGGTGTGGGATCAACAGGAGGAAGCAGTCCGCTTTATGTTGTTGACGGAATACTTACAAGTGATATTTCTTATTTAAGCAATTCAGATATTGAATCTATTTCTGTTTTAAAAGATGCTGCATCTGCTGCCATTTATGGATCTCAAGCTTCTAATGGAGTTGTTTTGGTAACAACCAAAAAAGGAAAAAGAGGTGCTGCAGGACAAATGACTTTTGATCAGTATTATGGTGTACAATCTGTAGCCAGAAAAGTTGATTTATTAGATGCAACGGAGTATGCAACGATACTAAACGAAGCTGCTGTAAACTCAGGGAAAAACCCATATTTTACGAATAGCCAAATTGCTGCGTTAGGAAAAGGAACAAACTGGATGGATAAAATGTTTACTGATAATGCGGCTACCAAAAATTTCTCATTTGGTGCTTCGGGTGGTTCAGATACTTCAGTTTATTCAGCATCGTTGTCTTATTTAGGACAAGAAGGAGTTGTAGGAGGTAAAGATTTATCAAACTACGAACGTTATAATTTTAGATTCAATTCAGAACATAAATTATACAAAGACGTAGTTACGTTTGGAGAAAATTTAAGTTTTGCTTATATTAATAAAAACGGAATTGGAGTTGGAAATCAATACAATAATGCTTTAAGAGGTGCTTTTCAGGCAACGCCATTATTGCCAATGTATGATTCTAAAGGCAATTATTATGATACCACAAATAATACAGAGCCTTGGCTTGCCGGAGCAGCAAATCCTTATGCTTTGATGCAATACAACAATCAAAATGAAGGTAACAACCAAAAATTACTTGGAAATGTTTATTTGCAAATTGAGCCTATAAAAAACTTAACATTCAAAACTACTTTAGGACTTGATTATTATGCAGGTGAAGGACATTCATACTTGCCAATATATGACTTATCGATTTATGCAAACAATGCATTTGATAAAGTTAACCAAAACATGAACAAAGGTAAAACTCTTACTTGGGATAATTTATTGACTTATAAATTTAATGTTGCAGATACGCATCATTTTGAAGCAATGTTAGGAACTTCCTCTATTAATTATGACGGAACTTCGGTAAGTGTTACCAATGCAGATTCTGTTTTTAATGATTTAGAACACGCTTGGTTAGACAACACGACTAACAAAGATGGTGCAAAAATATCCATGAGCGGTCTAAAACAAGAGACTAAAAGAATGTCTTATTTTGGAAGATTAAATTACAACTATAAAGAAACTTATTTGATCAATGCAACTTTTAGAATGGATGGATCTTCTATTTTTTCTAAAGAAAATCAATGGGGTTATTTCCCATCAGTATCTGCAGGTTGGATAGCTTCAAATGAAAATTTTCTAAGAGATTCAAATGTTATTAACTTTCTTAAATTAAGAGGAAGCTGGGGACAGGTTGGTAATCAGAATGCAAGACCTTTTCAATATTTATCAACTATAAAATCAAATAATACCAATTATATTTTTGGTGATACAGAAGGAGTTTTAACGCCTGGTGCTTATCCGGACAGATTATCAAATCTGAATTTAAAATGGGAAACTTCAGAACAAATTGATTTTGGTTTTGATGCAAGATTTTTACACAATGCCTTAAATGTTACGTTTGATGTTTACCAAAAAACGAATAAAGACTGGTTAATTTTAGCACCAATTTTAGCAACTGCCGGTGCAGATGCGCCTTACATCAACGGTGGAGACGTAGTGAATAAAGGAGTTGAGTTGTCATTACAATATCAAAATAAAATTGGAGATTTTAATTATAGCATTAGTGCAAACGGTGCCTATAATAAAAACACAGTTGGAAAAATACCTACTACAGATGGTATCATCCACGGATTGAACAACGAACTTTATGATAATTCAGGTGAGTTTTACAGAGCACAAAATGGACAACCGTTAGGTTATTTCTGGGGATATAAAACTGGCGGAGTTTTTCAAAATCAGGCACAAATTGACAATTATAAATCAGCAAGTGGTGCGGTTTTACAACCAAATGCAGCTCCCGGAGATCTTATCTATGTAAACACTAACGGAGATGATAAAATTGATGCATCAGATAAAACAAGTATCGGAAAACCAAATCCGGACTTTACTTTTGGTTTCTCTTTATCCGGTAGTTACAAAGCTTTCGATTTCTCGGTTATGGCAAATGGTGTAGCAGGAAATCAAATCGTACAGTCGTATAGAAATCAGGCAGGTGCTTACGGAAATTATACATCTGCAATATTAGATCGTTGGCATGGAGAAGGTTCTTCAAACACAGTACCAAGAGTAACAGAAGACAACAGAAACTTTACGCAATTCTCAGATTTGTATGTTCAGGATGGTGATTTTTTAAGAATCAGTACCGTTACATTAGGATTTGATTTAGCAAAAATGAAACAATCAAAAACCTTTTTTGCAAGCCAGTTCAGACTTTATTTCTCTGTATTGAATCTTTACACTTTTACGAAATATGATGGTATGGATCCTGAAATTGGATTTGGTTCTTCAAATAACGACCAAAAGTTTTCATCAGGTGTTGATGTAGGTTACTACCCACGACCAAGAACATACATGTTGGGATTAAATATTAAACTTTAATAATTAATAAGATGAAAAATACATATCTATATATTTTCTGTTTGAGTTTATTGTCATTGGGTTCTTGTAGTTTAGAAACAGAACCATTAGTACAACAAACAGATACTAATTTTTATAAAACAACAGATGATGCCTATTCAGCATTAGTAGGTTGTTATGATGGTTTGCAAGTTGCAACCGGAGCCAGCGGTTTAGGAGTTCCGGTGATAAGTGAAGTAATGTCTGATGATTGTTTTGGCGGAACCGGAAATTCTGATGGTTACAATTATGCTGCAATCGACGAGTTTGATATTTCACGTTCACCTGCAGATGTTGATATGCTTAACGGTAACTGGATTGGTTATTATAAAGCACTTTATCGTTGTAATGTTTTCTTGTCAAAAATGGATCAGATCGACTGGAAAGGAGATACAGCTCTAAAGAATACGTATACATCTGAAACCAGATTTATCAGAGCCTATCTTTATTTTGAAATGGCACGTTTATGGGGAAGTGTTCCTTTGTTAACAGCTCCCTCTTCTGAAAATGTACCACAAGCAGCGCCGGAAGAAATTTATAAAGTAATTGCCGAAGATTTAGTTTTTGCTTCAAATAATTTACCTGCTGTTGCCTACAATGCTACAACTTCAGGACGCATTACAAAATGGGCTGCAAAATCTCTACTGGGACGTGTTTACCTATATTATACAGGATATTACGGAAAAACAGATTTAGCTGGAATAGTAACTAAAACACAAGCCTTAGGACATCTTGAAGATGTAATTGCTTCAAGCGGTCATGGTTTAGTAGATGATTTTTCTACTTTGTGGCCAGCAGCTTCAGTTGATAAATATGCGGGAGAAAGCAATAAAGAAATTGTGTTTTCTGTGAAATACTCTTACACAAGTGATTATAACGGAAATACAGATGGAAACCATTGGATGGTAATGTTTGGTATGAGAGAATTCTCTTCTTACCCTTACGGACGTGGTTGGGGAGTTACGGTAAACTCAAAATTATGGGATACTTATAGCGCAACAGATACAAGACGTGTAGCAACTGTGATTGGAATCGATGAAGAAAAAATAAAATTCGATAAAATAAACAATCAAAGAGAATACACCGGTTACTACAATAAAAAATATTCACCAATGGTGGACAAAAACGGAGTAGATATGCCACTTGTTATGGGAAGCCAATATTGGGATATCGGTCAATTTCAGGATTATGTTGTATTAAGATATGCTGACGTTTTATTGATGGCTGCCGAATTAGGAAGCGGAAGTGCTCAGACTTATTTTGATGACGTGAGAAGAAGAGCTTACAAAGACAATTTTACAGCGCTACCGGTTAATTATGATAATATCATGAACGAAAGACATTTAGAATTTGCTCTTGAAGGAGTTAGATACTGGGATTTATTGCGTCAGGGTGTTGGAAAAGCTTCTACAGCTATTGCAGAAACTACAACATTATTAAATGGTGGAGTTGCCGCAACAAAAACAATTTCAGCAGGTAAAATTGAAGCTACAAAAGGACTACAACAAATTCCGAATACTCAGATTACATTATCAGGCGGAGTTTTGAAGCAAAATGCAGGTTGGTAATCTTAACTAAAAAAGGAAAGAAATGAAAAATATTAAATTATTAGTTACATCATTTTTGATGTTAGCAGCATCAATGCTAGTATCATCTTGTTCTCCTGAAACGTATTCTCTGGATACACCGATGGATAAAGCGGATATACATTTTGAAATCACTCAGGATTTAACAGCAGATCCGGGAGGAAATACAGTAATAATGAAAAATACAACTCCCGGAGTTGTATTGAACTGGGATTACGGTACAGGAAAATCAAGCAAAGCGGTAGAAACTGTAAAATATGCTTTTAAAGGAAGTTACACCATTAAAATTTCGGCAACAACCGGTGGTGGTATTGTTCAGTTAGATCCGGTAACAATTACTGTGAATCAGGATAACTTAAATTATGTTAATGATCCACTTTGGACAGCATTATCAGGCGGAGTTGGTAAAAAGAAATCTTGGGTAACGGACAATGGTAAATATGGTTTAGCTCCAGGAGCAATGTCTTATGCAGATCCAAGCACAACTGTAGAATGGGGTAATTTTACTCCAAACTGGGAACCTGAAGGAAACGCTAATTCAAGCACAGATGCAGATATGCATTGGGGAAGATACATGACATTCAGCCTTGAAGGAGGACCTTTTATGACCGTTCATGAAGCTGATGGAACAACGATCGAAAACGGATCTTACTTCTTAGATATCAATGGTCATACTTTAACAACAACAGGAGCAACAATCCTTAGACCGGATAATTATATTGCAAATGCAAGTAACTGGAACGACAATCTTAAAGTATTGACATTAACGGAGAACCAGTTAAGAATTGCTGTAAAAAGAACCAATAGCGAAGGAGCATGGTGGTATATCTGGAATTTTGTTTCCAAGGATTATGCTGACAATTATGTTCCTCCAGTTACAGAACCTGTAGTTGACGAAGGGTACAATCCTACATTTGCGCCTGGAGAATTATTGACAATGTTGACTGGTGGAGCCGGAGCAGGAAGAGTTTGGAAATTAGATGGAACAGGAAATCCTGTTGACTGGGTTGGAAAAGGAAAAGGTTGGACAGTTAATTCAACTAGTTCGTACAATTGGGGATGGAATGATGATTGGGCAGCAATCGCTGGTAATTCATCAATACGTTTTGATCAATGGGGAGGAACTCTTAACTATACCCGCAATCAAAATGGTGTAATCACAACTGGAACTTTTACTATAAACGCAGCAACCAACGAAATTAATTTAGGAGGAGAAACACTTCTTCAAAATGCAACAAGCTGGATGAATCCAACCGTAAATGTTATTAAAGTAGTAAAAGCATACAATAAAGATTTTCTTCAAAAAGGAATCTGGCTTGGAACATCATATGATGCAGGAAAAGACGAATGGTTTGTTTTCCACTATATAGTTCCTTAAAGTGTTTGTGGTTTTTAATCTAAAACCATAATTACTTCAGAGTATAAAACAACCGGTAGGGGATTGAAACAATCACCTATCGGTATGTTTATATTTGTTTTTAAAAACAATAAAATCCTCTTAATATGAACAAAAAAAGAAACTATATAAATAATGCTTTGCCGTTATTACTGCTAATCGGAATTATCCTGTTGGGTTCTTGCAATAAAAAAGAAGATACTTTTAGTAATCGAAAAATTTCTTTTAATTCAGATTGGAGTTTTCACTTAAACGATAGTATAATTGATAAAGATACCATTGGAACTTCAACCAAATGGAGAACCTTAAATGTTCCGCATGATTGGAGTATTGAAGGAAAGTTTGACGAAAAAAGTCCTGCCGGATACGGAGGCGGATCACTTAACGGAGGTTTAGGCTGGTATAAGAAAACTTTCAAAATAAGTGATTCTGATAAAAATAAAATTATATCAATTGTCTTTGATGGAGTTTATAAAAACAGCGAAGTTTGGGTAAACGGACATTATTTAGGAAAACGTCCAAACGGATATATTAGCTTTCAATATGAAATCTCTTCGTACTTAAATTACGGAGAAAAAAACAATGAAATTATTGTAAAGGTTGACAATTCAAAACAACCAAATTCACGTTGGTATTCAGGATCAGGAATTTTTAGAAATGTCTGGATCGAAACCACAGATAAATTACATGTTGCACAATGGGGAACTTATGTGACAACGCCAAAAGTTACTGCCGAAAAAGCTTCGGTAAATTTTGAAACTACAATTCAGAATCAAAATGCAGCTTCAAAAAAAGCAACTGTAACCACTACTATTTTTAAAGAAGATACTAAAGTAACATCGGTTACTCAAAATATAACCATTGGAGCAAACGCCAATCAAACAATTAAACAAGAGACTGAGGTTGAAACGCCAATTTTATGGTCAGTTGAAAAACCTGAATTATACACCGTTATAACAGAAATTTCAATAGATGATAAAATTGTAGATCAATACAAAACCAATTTAGGGATTAGAGATTTTAAATTTGATGTGAACAAAGGTTTTATTTTAAACGGAAAACAAGTAAAAATAAAAGGAGTTTGCATGCATCATGATTTAGGACCTTTAGGTTCAGCAATCAACACTCGCGCCATCGAACGTCAGTTAGAAATCCTGAAAGAAATGGGTGTAAACGGAATCAGAACTTCTCATAATCCTCCAGCTCCGGAACTTTTAGATCTTTGTGATAAAATGGGTTTCATTGTCATGGATGAAGCTTTCGACATGTGGAAACAAAATAAAACCAAATATGATTATGCAAACGATTGGGACAAATGGCACAAGAAAGATTTAACAGATCAATTGCACCGCGACCGCAATCATCCAAGTATTTTTATATGGAGTATAGGAAACGAAATTCCGGAACAATGGAATGAAAAAGGTGTTGAAATCGCAAAAGAATTGGCAGCAATTGTACGCACCAACGATAAAACACGTCCGCTAACTGCAGCGATGAATCCGCCGGTAAACATGAATATTGATGACGTAACATTACAATTCGAAAAAAAGAATGTACAATTTAATCCCCTTGCAAAATCTGGAGTTTTAGATCTTATAGGATACAATTATGCACATCAAACTTATGCACATCATAAAGAAAATTTCCCGGGAATTCCTTTCATCGCAACCGAAACTACTTCGGGATTACAAACTCGCGGTTATTACGATAAAGTTTCAGATACTATAAAAAAATGGCCGGTAAGTTGGGATCAAAAATTCACAAAAGGAAATCCGGGCAATACCGTTTCTGCTTACGATCAGGTACAAACGCCTTGGGGTTCTACGCATGAAGCAATCTGGAAAGTCATTAAAAAATACGATTTTCTTTCGGGAATGTACATCTGGACAGGTTTCGATTATATCGGAGAACCAACTCCGTACGAATGGCCGTCTGTAAGTTCGTATTTCGGAATTGTAGATTTAGCAGGTTTCCCAAAAGATGTGTATTATATGTACCAAAGTGAATGGACAGACAAAACCGTGCTGCACATTTTCCCACATTGGAACTGGAAAGCAGGACAAACCGTTGATGTTTGGGCATATTATAATAAGGCCGATGAGGTTGAACTTTTCCTTAACGGAAAATCAGTAGGAATCAGAAGTAAAAAAGGAGACGATTTACACGTCATGTGGAGAATTCCCTTTCAACCCGGAACCCTAAAAGCAATTTCTCGTAAAAACGGAAAAACAGTTTTGGAAACCGAAATTAAAACAGCAGACAATCCATCGCAATTAAAACTCACAGCAGACAGAAGCAACATCAAAGCCGATGGAAATGATTTGTCATTTGTAACGGTTGATATTCAGGATTCAAAAGGAACTTTGGCTCCAAATGCCAATAACGAAATCAATTTCTCACTAAAAGGAAATGGAAAAATAGTTGGAGTTTGCAGCGGAGATCCGGTAAGTCACGAATCATACAAAGGTTCAAAACACACCGCGCTTAACGGAAAATGTTTGGTGGTTGTTCAATCAGATACTAAAACAGGAAGACTGGAATTAACCGCTCAGGCGAATGGATTAAAACCAGCGACAATTGTAATTACAGCAGAATAAGAATACACCTTTCCTAACAGGTTTCCAAAACCTGTTAGGTATGGATAGATTTTATTAAGATATTCAATAAGATACCTAACAGGTTTTGCCCCGAAGCTTCGGGACTGTTAGGAGAACTAACATTTAGAAATTATTAATCAATGAAAAACTCACAAATAACCGCATTGTTTTCTGCTTTTATTCTTGGATTTTTAGCAGTTCCAAAAGCGTCCGCACAAATTCAGAACGCAGATGTGCTAAATGCTCCGATAGACATCAGCAAAGATTTTCAGAATTATCTGAACACTTTTTATTTTGCCGATGAACTTACCGCTTTTGATCCTGTAACCGGAAAAGGAACAATTAAATATCTGAGATATAATTACAAAACGCGTCAGGCTTTCAACAACATGATGATGAAACCAGATGTTGTAGAAGCAAACGAATTTCCCACAACAGAATATCAGGCTTCACCGGAATTGCCGTTCCAGATACAGTTTGTTTCAGATAGAACAATCCGAATCAAAACGACTTCAGGACCACAATTTCATCCTGAAAAAGAATCCCTAATGTTGATAAATGGTGTTGCGCCAAATCATCCTGAATTATGGAAATATTCTAAAATTGAAGGCGGATATAAATACACGAGTAAACATGGAGTTGTAGAAATTTTGTCAAAACCATGGCACGTAAAAATCTACGATGAAACCGGAAAATTATTGACAAGTACACTTCATGATTCTGATTTTAAAAATACTTATACGCCAACACTTCCGTTCTCGTATGTGCGCAGAAACAGCGATTATTCCAGAAGTATGGGCGCCGCTTTTAGTTTAGAACCTGACGAAAAAATATTTGGTTGTGGAGAATCTTTCACCCAATTCAATAAACGCGGACAAAAAGTAGTTTTATGGGCAGATGATGCTAACGGAATTCAGAATGAGACGATGTACAAACCAGTTCCGTTTTATATGAGCAGTCGTGGTTATGGAGTTTTTATGCATCATTCAACACCAATTACAGTTGACTTTGGAAGATATTTTTCAAGTGCAAACGAAATGTATATTGGAGACGATGAAGCCGATTTGTTTTTCTTTATCGGAGAACCAAAAGACGTTCTGGATCAATATACAGATTTGACCGGAAAAGCAGCAATGCCACCACTTTGGTCTTTCGGATTTTGGATGAGCCGAATTACTTATTTCTCTGAAAAAGAAGGACGTCAGGTAGCAAAAGATTTACGTAAATATAAAATTCCAACAGATGTAATTCATTTTGATACCGGTTGGTTTGATGTAGATTGGAGAAACAATTATGAGTTTTCGAAAGATCGTTTTCCCGATGCTCAAAAAATGATGTCAGATTTGAAAGACGATGGTTTCCATGTGTGTTTATGGCAATTGCCGTATTTTTCACCAAAGAATACCTTGTTCAACGAAATCATGGATAAAAACTTAGCGGTAAGAGACAGAAAAGGAAATCTTCCGTACGAAGATGCCGTTTTAGATTTCTCAAATCCCGAAACAGTGACTTGGTATCAGGCAAAACTGAAACATTTATTCGACCAAGGAGTTTCAGTTTTCAAAGTAGATTTTGGAGAAGCAGCTCCGCCTGACGGAATTTATCATTCAGGAAGAACAGGTTTTTACGAACATAATTTATATCCTTTAAGATACAATAAGGCTGTAGCCGAAATTACTCAGAAAGAAAAAGGATATACTTTAATCTGGGCAAGAAGTACGTGGGCAGGATCTCAGCGTTATCCGTTACATTGGGGCGGAGATGCCGAAACTTCAAACGGAGCAATGTCGGCAGAATTACGTGGCGGACTTTCATTAGGATTAAGCGGATTCAGTTTCTGGAGTCATGACGTAGGAGGATTTGCAACAAAATCACCAGAGAATTTATACAGAAGATGGGCGCCTTTCGGGATGTTTACTTCACACGTAAGAAGTCACGGCGAACCTCCGCGCGAACCTTGGTTATACAGCAAAGATTTCTTGGAAGGATTTAGAAAAGCAGATAATATGCGTTACGAATTAATGCCATACATCTACGCTCAGGCGAAAGAAAGTTCTCAAAAAGGATTGCCAATGATGCGTGCTTTGTTTGTAGAATATCCAAATGATCCGGGAGCTTGGTTGGTAGACAACGAATATTTATTTGGTTCAAGTATGTTGGTGGCACCGCTTTTTGAAGAAGTTACAGAAAGAGACGTTTACCTTCCGGAAGGAACATGGATTGATTATCAAACCAAAAAAGTATATCAATCAGGATGGCATAAAATCAAAGCCGGAGAAGTGCCAATCGTAGTTTTAGTAAAAGACGGAACAGCTTTGCCCCACATCGCTTTAGCACAATCTACAAAAGACATGGATTGGACTAAATTGACTTTGAAAGTATATGCAAGTGACAAAACAACTTCGGCGACAGCCAAAGTATTTTTACCGGACGGAGATGCAGTACAAGAAATAAAAGTTACGAAAAACGGAAACAATTTTGACGTAACTTCAAACCCATTTCAAGGAAAAACTACTCTAAAAACAGAGTGGGTAAAATAGAAAAGGTTTGCCACAGATTAAAAGGATTAAAAATTGAGAATTAAAAATTAAAAATCTGCTGAATCTGCAAAATCTGCGAGAGAAAATAAACACACAGAAAAGAAGAAATCATTTTGAATTCTTTTAATCTGTGGCAAAAAAAACAAATTGCACAAATTAAATTCGAGATAATTCGTGCAATTCGTGGCAAAAAAAATAATCCCAACTTAGGATAAAAATAAGTTTTTGTTGAGTTTTAAATCGGGTGAAGTCTCATAAGCACACCCGATTTATTAAAAATGAATTAAGAAAAATATCATGAAAAATTACCTCATTCTTCCCGCTTTAATCCTTTCCGTTTCGATTGGATACAGTCAGAAAAATAAAAATGCTTACGAATTGGCATCGCCAAACGGGCAAAACAAAATCAAATTTGAGTTAGTAAAAAATGCTCCAAAATATGCTGTTTCACACGGAAAAACCGAAGTGATTACACCATCAGATATGGGTTTTTTATTAAAAGGAAATGAAAACTTAAGTACAGATTTCGAAATCAAAAGTGTAAAGAATTCCACTTTTGATGAAACCTGGGAACAAGTTTGGGGAGAAAAGAAGAACATCAGAAATCACTACAATCAGCTTTCTGTTCAACTACAGCAAAAAGCGGGAAACAAACGAAAATTAGAAATTCAGTTTCGTGCATTTGATGATGGAATCGCTTTTAGATATGTGTATCCAAAACAAAGTGTAAAAGACAGTATTTTCATTATGGATGAAAAAACGACTTTTAACTTAAAAGAAGATGGAAAAGCATGGTGGATTCCGGCAAACAGAGAAAACCGTGACGAATATCTTTTCAAAGATGCTCCGGTAAGTACTTTAGATACGGTTTTGACTCCGTTAACGATCGAAAGCAAAAGCGGATTAGCCTTAAGTTTTCACGAAGCAAATCTGGTGGATTTTGCCAGTATGACTTTGGTAAACACAAAAGGAACACAACTTAAATCTGATTTAGTGCCGTGGTCTGATGGTGTAAAAGTTAGAGTAAAAGATACGTTTACATCTTCGTGGAGAACGCTTCAGATTGGCGAAACTCCGGCAGATTTAATCACTTCTTATTTGATTTTAAATCTTAATGATCCAAATAAATTAAAAAACACAGCAAGTTATTTTAAACCATACAAATACTTCGGAATCTGGTGGGGAATGCACATTGGAAAATATTCCTTTTGGGAAAGTGATATTCAGGGCGCAACAACCAAACATGCCGAAGAATATATCGACTTTACGGCAAAAGAAGGATTTCATCATTTGTTGATCGAAGGCTGGAACAAAGGCTGGACACCGGCATGGTACCAAAACAAAATGCACATGTTTAGTTTTACTAAAAGTGCGGACAATTTCGATCTGGATAAAGTAGTAGCATATGGAAAGGCAAAAGACGTAGAATTGATAGGTTACCACGAAACAGGATCGAACTTAATTAATTATTTAAAAGAAGTTGATGAAGGTTTTGCTTTATACAAAAAACTAGGAATTCATACGGTTAAAATTGGACACGTAGGTTCAAAATTAAACATGAAAGAAAACCACTTCGGACAATTTGGAGTGAATTATTTCAGATACATTTTAGAAAAAGCAGCGCAATATGATTTGGCTGTATTGTACCACGAATCAATAAAAGATACAGGAGAACGTCGTACTTTTCCGAATATGATTTCAAGAGAAGCAGCACGTGGACAAGAATATAACGCTTGGAGCGAAGGAAATCCACCAAATCACTTAACAATTATTCCGTTTACCAGATTACTTTCAGGACCAATGGATTTTACTCCGGGAATTTTTGATGTTGAGGTAAAACAAGGTTATCCGGGAAAAAGAGTTCACGGAACGGCGGCGCAACAATTAGCATTATATGTAACTATTTACGCGCCAATCCAAATGATGGCAGATCTTCCGGAAAACTACGAAGGGAAACCAGCATTACAATTCTTAAAAGATGTTCCAACAGATTGGGAAGACACAAAAGTATTAGAAGGGAAAATTGGTGAATATATCACCACAGTCCGTAAAGACAGAAAAAGCGCCGATTGGTATTTAGGAACAATTACAAACGAAAAGGCAAGAGATGTAAATGTTGTTTTATCATTTTTAGATCCAAATGCAACTTACGAAGCTCAAATCTATGCTGACGCAGAAGGAACTGATGAAACACACAATCCGTCAGCAATAGCGATTTCTAAGAAAACCGTTAAAGCTTCAGATTCCCTAAAATTACATTTAGGTGGCGCTGGAGGAACAGCAATTAGATTTAAAAAACTATAAATTATTAGCTATCCTAACAGGTTTTTAAAACCTGTTAGGTATTATTAAATACAACGATTAGATTTCAAAAATAGAATTTATAAAAATATTACGTAGAGACGTACTGCTGTGCGTCTTTACTAAATAACCACAATTTTTTTAAATGAAAAATCTCATTCTGCATATTGTTTTTCTTTTGTCGATCAATTTAATATTGGCGCAGCAAAAGCAATATCCTTTTCAGGATTCTAAATTAGATATTGAAAAGCGTATTGATAATTTGTTGTCCTTAATGACTCTTGATGAGAAAGTTCAGGCTTTAAGCACCAATCCATCCATACCAAGATTGGGAGTTTTAGGAACAGGACACGTAGAAGGATTACACGGTTTGGCGCTTGGCGGACCGGGAGAATGGGGCGGAAAAAATAAACAACCTATTACAACGACAACTTTTCCTCAGGCTTATGGTTTAGGAGAAATGTGGGATGTTGATTTACTGCAAAAAGTAGCGCAGGTTGAAGGTTATGAAACACGCTATGCTTTTCAAAAATATCATCGTGGCGGATTAGTCGTTCGTGCTCCAAATGCTGATATCGCAAGAGATCCACGTTGGGGACGCACTGAAGAAAGTTATGGAGAAGATGCTTTTTTTAACGGAACAATGACCGTTGCTTTTGTAAAAGGATTACAAGGAAACAATCCAAAATATTGGCAAACCGCTTCGTTAATGAAACACTTTTTAGCGAATAGCAATGAAGACGGAAGAACCTATACATCATCTGATTTTGACGAAAGGTTATGGCGTGAATATTATGCATTGCCTTTTCAAATGGGCGTTGTAGAAGGAGGTTCGCGTGCTTACATGGCGGCCTACAATAAAGTAAACGGAATTCCGGCAATGGTGCATCCAATGCTGAAAAATATTACCCAAAAAGAATGGGGACAAAACGGAATCATTTGTACCGATGGAGGCGCATTCAAATTATTGCTTTCCGATCATAAATATTACGCAGATAAATATCTGGGAGCGGCTGCAGCTATAAAAGCAGGAATCAACCAGTTTTTAGATGAATATACGGAAGGCGTTTATGGCGCACTTTCTCATGGATATTTAAAAGAAAAAGATATTGATGCCGTTATTCGCGGCGATTACCGAGTTATGATTCAATTGGGAATGTTGGATACTTCGAATGAAAATCCGTATTCGAAAATTGGAACAGGAAAAGATACAATTGATCCTTGGAAAACAGAAGCACATAAAAAAATCGCTTTAGAAGCCACACAAAAATCTATTGTTTTACTTAAAAATGATGCTCAATTCTTGCCTTTGCAAAAAGAGAAACTAAAAACAATTGCCGTAATCGGACTTCACGCAGATGAAGTATTGTTAGATTGGTACAGCGGAACGCCACCTTACACAATTTCTCCTTTACAGGGAATTAAAAATAAATTAGGCAACAATGTTGAAATTTTATACGCTAAAAATAATATTGATGGCAAAGCGGTTTCAATAGCAAAAAAAGCTGACGTTGTCATTGTGATTGTCGGAAATCATCCGGTTTGTAATGCAGGTTGGGCAGATTGTCCCGTACCAAGTGAAGGAAAAGAAGCTGTAGATCGTCAATCTTTGACATTAGAGCAGGAAGATTTGATTAAAGTTGTTTATCAGGCGAATCCTAAAACGGTCGTAGCCTTGATTAGCAGTTTTCCGTATGCGATAAACTGGACACAAGAACACGTTCCGGCAATTGTACACATGACACAAAACAGTCAGGAAACCGGAACAGCTTTAGCCGATGTTTTATTTGGAGATTATAATCCTGCGGGACGTTTAACCCAGACTTGGGTTGCGGCTATTACTGATTTGCCTGAGTTACTGGATTACAATATCCGAAATGGCAGAACCTATATGTATTTCAAAGGAAAACCATTATATGCTTTTGGGCACGGATTGAGTTATACGACTTTCAAATACAATTCAATCGAAACCACTTCAGAAACAATTTCTAAGAATGGTGAAGTAAAAGTCACAGTTTCAGTTACTAATACAGGAACTAAAGATGGAGACGAAGTAATTCAGTTGTATGTAAAACAATTAAATTCAAAAGTAGAACGTCCCGAAAAAGAACTAAAAGCATTTCAGAGAGTTTTCTTTAAAGCCGGAGAAACTAAAAATGTTTCTTTGATTTTGAAAGCAAAAGATCTTGAATATTGGAATACAGCTAAACAGCAATTCGAATTAGAAAATAATTCGGTTGAAATTCAGGTTGGAAGTGCTTCAGATAACATTCTTCTGAATAAGAAAATAAATGTGAAATAATTACAATGAAAAGAAATCTAGCGATACTATTTATTTTACTAAGTCTAATCAATATTAATTTGTTTGGACAAAATACGGCTGCGCAAAACAGAATCATAAAAGTCGATTATAATAAAACTTCGGGTGCATTAAATACCATGTTCAAAGAATGTATTGGTGCTGGAAGAGCAAACGAAGGTTTACGTGCAGACTGGCAGCAACAATTGGCAATGACCAAAAAAGAATGTGATTTTAAATATATCAGAATGCACGGTTTATTGTCTGATGATATGGCGGTTTACAGAGAAGGTTCAAAAGGAAATCCCGAATATAATTACCAATATATTGATGCTTTGTATGATTTTCTTTTAAGTATTAAAATAAAACCTTTTGTAGAATTGGGTTTTATGCCATCAGCATTGGCAAGCGGAAAAGAAACTATTTTTTGGTGGAAAGGAAATGTAACTCCGCCAAAAGATTATAAAAAATGGGAAGATTTAATTCGGAACTTAACCCAGCATTTTACAGAACGTTACGGAGCCGAAGAAGTAAAAACCTGGTATTTTGAAGTTTGGAACGAACCGAATTTATCTCCGGGTTTCTGGACAGGAACTCAGGCAGAATATTTTAAATTATATGAATATGCCGCACGTGGAATAAAATCTGTAAATCCGGCATACAAAGTTGGCGGACCTGCAACAGCAGGCGCAGCTTGGGTTCCGGAAACAATAGATTTCTGTGTGAAGAATAATATTCCGTTAGATTTTATTTCGACACATACATATGGAGTAAAACAAGGATTTCTGGACGAATTTGGAACTACAGGAACAGTTCTTAATAAAGAAGAATCCAGTATAAGCGGTGATGTAATCAATTCACGTAATCAGATTTCAAATTCGGCTAAGCCAAAATTAGAGTTGCATTATACAGAATGGAGCACTTCTTATACGCCCTCAGATCCTATTCACGATAGTTACCATTCAGCAGCGTATATTCTTCAGAAATTAAAACAAGTTGGCAATGCTGCAAACTCAATGTCATATTGGGTTTTTACCGATATTTTTGAAGAAGCCGGACCAAGGTTCACACCTTTTCACGGAGGTTTCGGATTATTGAACACACAGGGAATCAAAAAACCGGCTTATTTCTCGTATTCATTTTTGAATAAGTTAGGTGAAACCGAACTTCAAAATAAAGACACTTCTTCATGGGCAACTAAAAATGGAAAAGGAAATGTTCAGTTGTTATTTTGGGATTTTACCAACACGCATCCTGGAGATTCTGTAAACAATCAAACGTATTATATTCAGGATTTACCATCTAAACCAAAAGGAACTGTAAAAATTGAAGTCGAAGGTTTGCAAAAAGGAAATTATACTTTAGAAATATATAAAGTTGGTTATAAAGTTAATGACGCTTACGCCGATTATTTAGCAATGGGAAAACCAAGTCAGCTTACAAAAGAACAAGTAAAAAGTATAAAAGAAAAAAATAACGGAACTTTGATTGCAGCAGAAAAAATTACAATTAATGCAAACGGAACCTTTAATAAAGATTTTAAAATCAATGAAAATGATGTTTTCTTATTGAATTTTGTAAAGCTTTAAACCCTAAAAAAAACTATCTAAATCCTAAAAATAAATTTATTAAGCATGAAAAATAAAATTATATATCTGTCAGTAGCGATTGCTTTTGTAGCATTTGCTTCTTGTAAAAAAGGCGAAGAGCAAAGTTCAGGTTCTGATGCTGAGAATTCGGTTCAGAAAGAATACAAAGGCAAAGAAATAGGTTCAGAATTTGATGCCGAAATCGATAAGCTGGTTTCTCAAATGACATTGGAGGAAAAAATCGGAATGTTGCATGGAAACAGTATGTTCACGTCTGGCGGTGTAAAACGTTTGGGAATTCCGGAACTAAAAATGGCCGATGGACCGTTAGGAGTTCGTGAAGAAATTTCGCGTGACAATTGGGCTCCGGCAGGATTAAAAGATGATTTTGCAACCTATTATCCTGCAGGTGGTGGTTTGGCTGCAACCTGGAATGCTGATATGGCTTATACTTTTGGAAATAGTGTAGGACAGGAATTGCGTGCCAGAGATAAAGATATGTTGCTTTCGCCGGCAATCAATATGGTGAGAACGCCACTTGGAGGAAGGACATACGAATATATGTCTGAAGATCCGTTTTTGAATAAAAAAATTGCAGTGCCATTAATTGTTGGTTTACAAGACAATGATGTTATGGCTTGCGTGAAGCATTTCGCAGCAAATAATCAGGAAACAAACCGTGATTTTGTCGATGTACGAATGGATGAACGTACACTTCGTGAAATTTATTTGCCAGCTTTTGAAGCAGCAATAAAAGAAGCTCATGCCTATGCCGTAATGGGGGCTTATAACAAATTCAGAGGCGAATATTTATGTGAAAACGATTATATGTTAAACAAAATATTACGCGACGAATGGGGATTTAAAGGTGTTGTAGTTTCAGATTGGGCTGCGGTACATTCTACAGTAAAATCATTGGAAAGTGGATTGGATATTGAAATGGGAACACCAAAACCATTCAATGAATTTTTCCTTGCCGATAAATTAATCGCTGCGGCAAAAAATAAAGAAATCTCAGAAGCAGAATTGGATAAACACGTAAAAAGAATTTTACGCACGTTATTTCAGGTAAAAGCAATGGGAAGCCAAAGCAAAGACCGTGTTAAAGGAAGTGTTTCAACAGAAGCACATTATCAGGATGCTTACAAAATTGCAACAGAAGATATCGTTTTATTGAAAAATGAAAACAACGCATTGCCATTAAAATTAGACGGTGTAAAATCGATCGCAGTAATTGGAAATAATGCTACAAAGAAAAACGCTTTAGGCGGATTTGGTGCAGGTGTAAAAACAAAAAGAGAAATTACACCACTTGAAGGTTTGAAAAATAGATTGCCATCATCCATAAAAATCAATTATGCCGAAGGATATTTAGAACGTTACGATGTAAAAAATAAAGGGAAATTGGGAGACATCACCTTAAATGGTCCGGTGACAATTGATCAATTAGATCCTGCAAAAGTGTTAGAAGCCGTAGAAGCTGCTAAAAAATCTGATGTTGCGATCATATTTGCAGGTTCAAACCGTGATTACGAAACAGAAGCTTCGGATAGAAGAACTTTAAAATTACCATTCGGACAAGAAGAATTAATCCAGAAAGTTTTGGCTGTAAATCCAAGAACAATTGTAGTTATGATTGCCGGAGCACCTTTTGATATTGACGCCGTAAGCAAAAAAACTTCAGCATTAGTATGGAGTTGGTTTAATGGCTCAGAGGGAGGAAATGCTTTGGCTGATGTAATTTTAGGAAAAGTTAATCCGTCAGGAAAATTACCTTGGACAATGCCTAAAAACATTATGGATTCTCCTGCGCATGCTACAAATAGTTTCCCTGGAGGAAAAACAGTAAACTATGCCGAAGGAATTTTAATAGGATATCGTTGGTTTGACACCAAAAACATTACACCATTATATCCTTTTGGATATGGATTATCATACACGACTTTTGCTTTTGATAATGCAAAAGCAGATAAAACGACATATGCTCAAAACGAAACAATTTCAGTTTCTGTAGATGTAAAAAACACAGGAAAAGTAGATGGTAAAGAAGTAGTTCAATTGTACACTTCAAAATCAGATTCAAAAATAACCCGTGCTGCTCAAGAATTAAAAGGATTCCAGAAAACATTAGTAAAAGTGGGAAGTTCAAACACAGTAACGATCAAAATTCCGGTAAAAGAATTAGCCTATTATGATGTAACTGCTAAAAAATGGACAATTGAACCAGGAAAATATACTTTGAAAATAGGAAATTCTTCAAGAGATATCAAAAAAGAAATCTCGGTAACAATCAAGTAAAAAATCAAATAAGATGAAAAATTTTGTAAATACTTACCTTTTTAGTGCCATTTTGAGCCTGTTGGTTTTCAGTCTTTGGGCGTGTAGTTCAGAGAAAGACACAAATGATGCAAATCCAGTCGGAAAAACGCTGAGTGCAGATATCAATAAAATTGATTTTTTGAGTAAAAGCAGTGAAGCAATTGTAAAAGTGACTGCAAATGTCAAAACATGGACAATTACAAGTCCATCAAATACAAACTGGATACAATTAAGCCAGTCAGCAGGAGTTACAGGAACAGTTATAGTTAAAGTAACCGCTTCTGAGAATACAACTGCCGAAGCAAGAACTGCTATTTTAACCCTAAGTTCAAGTGAAGCTCCTTCAGTTCAGATCACAGTTTCGCAGGCAGGCGGAGTTGCGGTTGTTGGTTTATATCCAAGTTATAATACAAATCCAATTGCTGCAGACAATTCAGGAATGTCAAGTACAGCAGTTCAATTGGCGGCAAAAATTAAAATAGGATGGAACATTGGAAACACAATGGAAGCAACAGGCGGAGAAACCGCTTGGGGAAATCCAAAAGTTACAAAAGCACTAATCGACGCCGTAAAAGCAAACGGATTTAATGCCGTTCGAATTCCGTGTTCATGGAACCAATATTTAGAAAATTCGGCTACAGCCAAAATCAAAGCCGATTGGTTGAACAGAGTTAAAGAAGTCGTGCAATATTGTGTAGACAATGATATGTACGTTCTTGTAAACATTCACTGGGACGGCGGTTGGCTCGAAAACAATATTACCGAAGCCAAAAAAGTAGAAAACAATGCCAAACAAAAAGCTTTTTGGGAACAAATTGCAACACAATTACGTGGTTTTGATGAGCATTTGCTTTTTGCCAGTGCCAATGAACCAGCGGTTGAAGATGCAGCACAAATGTCAGTTCTAACTTCTTATCACCAAACCTTTATTGATGCAGTGCGTTCAACAGGCGGAAAAAATGCTTATCGTACTTTGGTAGTGCAGGGACCATCGACAGACATTGAAAAAACAAACAAGCTGATGTTGACATTGCCAACAGATAAAGTTGCGAATAGAATGATGGCTGAAGTGCATTTTTATACACCTTATAATTTTTGTTTAATGGATACAGATCAAAGTTGGGGTAAAATGTTCTACTATTGGGGAGCGGCTTATCATTCGACGACAGATCCGGATCGTAATGCCACTTATGGAGAAGAAGCGGATGTAGATAAACTTTTCAAATCTATGAAAACACAATTTGTAGACAAAGGTATTCCGGTTTTATTAGGTGAGTTTGGAGCAATCAGACGTACATCGTTAACAGGCGATGCATTGACGCAGCATTTGGCATCAAGAGCTTATTATTTAAAATATGTTGTAAAACAGGCAAAAGCAAACGGAATGCTTCCTTTTTATTGGGATGCTGGTGGAATTGGAAATAACGGTTCGGCTATTTTTGATCGGAGTAATAATACCGTTTTCGATACTCAGGCATTAAAAGCAATGATGGAAGGATTGCAATAAAAAATATTAAATTCACCATATAAGTGATATAAGTAATTAAAAGTTATGCTGTGTTCAAAGCTTAAATTTACTTATATCACTTATATGGTTTAAAATACACAAAATGAAAAAACATATAGTTTTTATTTTTCTGATATTCAGTATAATGTCAAATGCAAATGTGCGAATGCCTTTGCTGTTTTCTGACGGAATGGTCTTGCAGCGCAACAAAGAAATCCCAGTTTGGGGTTGGGCAGATGCCAATGAAAAAGTTGAGGTTCATTTTAACAAACAAACCAAAACGATTCAGGCGGATAAAAGCGGAAAATGGATGATTAAACTATCCGCTGAAAAAGCCGGAGGACCTTTTGAGTTAATCATTACAGGAAAAAATAAAATCGTTATAAAAGATGTTCTGGTTGGAGAAGTATGGATTTGCAGCGGACAATCGAACATGGAATTTCAGATGTATAAAAATCTGGATTTCGAAAAAGAAATAGCCGATTCTAATTATCCAATGATTCGTCATTTTGGAGTTGCACAAGATTTAAGCGGATTGCCAAAAGAAGATTTAAAAGCAGGGAAATGGTTAGTTGCCAACAAAGAAAATGTACGCGATTTTACAGCAGTAGGTTTCTTTTTTGCTAAGAAATTATATGCTGAATTAAAAATTCCAATTGGAATCATCAATACATCCTGGGGCGGAACCTGCGTAGAAACCTGGACAAGCCGAGAAGCATTTCAAAAAAGTAATGATTTTAAAACTATGATTGCCGATGTTCCTCAAGTTGATATGGATGCTGTTTTTGAAGTGTATAAAAAATCGGTTTTAGATAATATAAAGAAAGTTCAGGGTTTTGATGTTACTATGGAAAACGAAAACCAGTTTGCAGCATTCAATTTTGATGATAAAAACTGGCGAGAAATAAAAGTCCCGTCCTTATGGGAAAATCAGCAAATTGGCAATATTGATGGAATTGTCTGGATGCGAAAAACGATAACTTTAACAGCTGAGCAAGCCAAAAGTGAAGCCGTTTTACATCTTGCAAAAGTTGACGACGAAGATATTACTTATGTAAACGGAGTTGAGGTTGGAACCAACAAAATTTGGGAAGACTTAAGAGTTTATAAAATCCCCGCAGGAACTTTGAAAGAAGGAAAAAACGTAATCTCAGTTCGAATTGCAGATTATTCTGGCGGCGGCGGAATTTACGGCGATCCCTCCGATTTGAAAATTCAGTTCAAAGACACCAATTTACCACTCGAAGGACTTTGGAAATTTAATGTTGTGCAGGTAAAAATCGCGGTTTCACCAAACAGTTATCCGTCATTATTATACAATGCAATGGTAAATCCGTTAATTCCATATGCGTTTCAGGGCGTTTTGTGGTATCAGGGCGAAGCCAATGTTTGGAGAGCCAAACAATACAAAAAAGCATTTCCGTTAATGATTACAGATTGGCGAACAAAATTCAAGCAAGGTAATTTTCCGTTTTACTTCGTACAATTATCAACTTTCAATGAATTCAATGGCAACAGTAAAGTGGGAAGCCGTTGGGCAGAACTTCGCGAAGCACAATCCGAAACTCTAAAATTACCAAACACCGGAATGGCAGTAACAACTGATATTGGTAATGCAAAAGACATTCATCCAACCAACAAAAAAGATGTTGGACTACGTTTAGCTGCAATTGCGCTGAATAATGTTTACGGGGAAAAGCAAGTTTTTAGCGGTCCAACCTATAAATCTCAGGAAATAAAAGGGAATCAAATCATTCTTACTTTCAATAATATCGGTTCCGGATTATCAACTTCTGATAATTCAGAAAACGTAAAAGGATTCGAAATCGCCGGTGCCGACAAAGTTTTTCATTCCGCGAAAGCTATAATAAAAGACAACAAAATAATCGTTTCAAGCGATGAAGTTAAAAATCCCGTTGCCGTTCATTACGGTTGGGCAGACGACGATACCGAAATTAATCTTTTCAATAAAGAAAAATTCCCAGCATCGCCTTTCAGAACCGATAATTGGGAAATGATTACGGCAAACGAAATATACAAAGTCAGTAAATAAGTTATGCGAAAAATGTAAAAAGGTCTAGAGAAACGAACTATATTGTAGCAATGTCCCGAAGCTTCGGGATTAATCTGTTGATGAAGATTATTTGGACGTGACCATATTTACAAAAGGCGCTATTTAACGAACCGCTTATGCGCGCCTTTTGTAAATACGGTCGGGCTATCCGCATTACTTCGGTAATTTGCTCTTATCCCTCACGCATGCAAACTAGTTTTGATATCCTAACAGGTTTTTTCAACCTGTTAGGTATAATAATATGGAATATTGGAACGAATAAATAATACCTAACAGGTTGAAAAAACCTGTTAGGATAATACAATAAAAACATCCTGTTGTGGACGATTAAAATCCATCCCTACAAAATAATCCGAGCCGAAGGCTCTATCAAAAGTTCCTGAGGAACGATCAATATTGTAGCAGCGGATTTTAATCCGTTGATTGAAAATTTCACAATGTCAATATAGAGTTCCGTAGGAATGGCATATATTTAAGCGGAAATAATTCAAAATTAAAAACAATACATGAATTCAAATTTCATAAAAAACACATTTCTGGTTTTCGTTTTTTTCTCCTTCTATGGGAAAACTGTAGCACAATCCAATCATGTTTTGTGGTACAATCAACCTGCGGAATATTTTGAGGAAAGCTTGGTTTTAGGAAACGGAAAAATGGGAGCAACCGTTTTTGGCGGCGCCAATTCAGATAAGATTTATTTGAATGACGCCACGCTTTGGTCAGGTGAACCCGTAAACGCCAAAATGAACCCCGAAGCTTACAAAAATATTCCGGCAATTCGGGAAGCGCTTAAAAATGAAAACTACAAACTAGCAGATGAATTAAATAAAAAGATTGAAGGCAAAAACTCCGAATCATTTGCGCCTTTAGGAACATTAGAAATCAATAATTCGGAGAAGGGAAAAGCTATAAATTACCATCGGGAACTGGATATTTCGAACGCAATATCAAAAGTAAGTTACGAAATGGCGGGAATAAAATACACTCGTGAATATTTTGTTTCAGCTCCGGATCAAATTATGGTCATCAAATTAACAAGCGATCATAAAGGAGCTTTAAATTTTGATATTAATTTAAAGAGTTTATTAAAATCAAATGTCGAAGTAAGAAGCAATATCTTGGGAATGACTGGTTTTGCGCCAATTCACGAAAATGCCGGATATGCCGTTTTACCAAAATATCTTGATATAAAAGAAAGAGGAACAAGATTTACGACTTTAGTTCAAATCAAAAAAACGGACGGGAAAATTACAAGTTTCGGACAAACATTAAGCTTAAAAGATGCGACAGAAGCAATTATTTATGTTTCTGTTGCAACAAGCTTTAACGGTTTTGACAAAAATCCTGCTACAGAAGGTTTAGATGATTTAGCAATTGCATTGCAAAATTTGAACAAGTCATTTGCAAAATCATTCGATCAATTAAAGGAATCTCACATCACCGATTATCAAAAATTCTACAATCGTGTTACTTTAGATCTAGGAAAAACAAGCGCACCGGACTTACCAACAAATGAACGTTTATTGCGCTACGCTGATGGGAAAGAAGATAAAAATTTAGAAATTTTATATTTCAATTTTGGGCGTTATTTGCTGATAAGCAGTTCAAGAACTATGGGGGTTCCGGCAAATTTACAAGGAATATGGAATCCACATTTAAATCCGCCTTGGAGCAGTAATTATACGATGAATATCAATCTGGAAGAAAATTATTGGCTGGCTGAAAACACCAATCTTTCAGAGATGCATTTACCGCTTTTATCTTTTATAAAAAATCTTTCGGTAACCGGAAAAGTTACGGCAAAGACTTTTTACGGAGTCAATGAAGGTTGGGCATCTGCACACAATTCGGATATTTGGGCTATGACAAATCCGGTGGGACAATTTGGAAAAGAAGATCCAAGTTGGGCTTGCTGGCCATTATCAGGCGCTTGGCTGAGTACACATATATGGGAACATTATGTTTTTACTCAAGACAAAAATTATCTAAAAAGCGAAGGTTATCCAATAATGAAAGGAGCGTCACAATTCTTTTTAGGATGGATGATTACAGATAAAAATGGAAATCTAATTACGTCGCCATCGACTTCACCAGAGAATAAATATATTGCACCGGATGGTTTTATTGGAGCAACAATGTATGGCGGAACCGCAGATCTGGCAATGATCAGAGAATGTTTCGAAAAAACGATCAAAGCCTCAGAAGTTTTGAATATCGATGGTGATTTCAGAGGAAAACTTCAAGCGGCACTTTCTAAATTTCATCCATATCAAATAGGGAAAAAAGGAAATTTACAAGAATGGTATTTTGACTGGAATGACGAAGAACCACAACACCGTCATCAATCGCATTTATTCGGACTTTTTCCAGGCGATCATATAACGCCATTAAAAACACCTGATTTAGCCGAAGCCGCTAAGAAAACACTTGAAATAAAAGGCGATGAAACGACAGGTTGGTCAAAAGGATGGCGAATTAATCTTTGGGCAAGACTTTGGGACGGAAATCGTGCCTACAAAATGTTCCGCGAATTATTAAGATACGTCGATCCTGACGGAAAGAAAACCGAGAAACCAAGAAGAGGAGGAGGAACGTATCCGAATTTATTCGACGCCCATCCACCGTTTCAAATCGACGGAAACTTTGGAGGAGCCGCAGCCGTTGCTGAAATGTTGGTACAATCTGACGAAAACGAAATAAGATTGTTACCCGCTTTACCAGACGCTTGGGAAACAGGTTCTGTAAAAGGAATCTGCGCCCGCGGTGGATTTGAAATCGAAATGAATTGGGAAAATAAAATCCTGAAAAAAGTTTCGGTTTCTTCTAAAACTGGAGGAAAAACGACCTTAATAAATGGTGATAAAAAACAAGATATCACTTTGAAAAAAGGAGAGAAACTAGAAATAAACTGGTAAAATAATTCCAAACACAATATGTGCCAAACCTAACAGGTTTTTAAAACCTGTTAGGTTTATTCTTTTTACAAATCTTCGAGATTGAAAATTTCGGATTTAATATTTCTAAGCTCCATCGGAGCGGTATATTTATAGCAAATAATTATACGTTGGTTAAATCAAGCTCCATCGGAGCGGCATATTATATTTCACCCCGCTGAGGTTTTATGTTGGTACATTTATAAATTTTCTATAAATATTTCGTCCCGCTGGGACTTTCCTTTCTAAATAATATTTATTCTTTTTCAGCTTCAGAAGTGTTATTTGATTTCTCTTCAGAACTTTTAGCATGCTCTTCTTTAAAAGTATCGTACCATTTTTCGATCGAAGGATATACAAAAGCGGCTACCTTTTTTACAGGATTATAAAAAATAGATTTATCTAAAGTTTCTTTCTTGGCAAAAGTATTGTTGAAGTTTATCTTTTCAAACAGCGCAATAAAAATACTCAGAATCAGAATCGTTTTTAAGATTCTGAAAAAACCTCCACCTAGTTTATTTGCCCAACCCAGGAAAGCAAAATCTGCAATTCCGGTAAGGATTTTGGCTAAGAAATAAACACCAATAACAACCAGAATAAAAGTCAGGATAAAAGCGGTAACCTGAATTGTGTTTGGATTCCAGGAAACGTATTTCATAATTAATTCTTTCATGAAAGAAGAGAATTTAATCGCAATATAAATTCCCAACAATAAAGAAATAAAAGAAGCAACCTCTACAAAAAGTCCGTTTTTAATTCCTTTATATAAACTAAAAGCCAAAAGTGCTCCAAAAAGCATGTCTAAAAAACTCATATTTTTTGTGTTTTATTGAGGCGCAAATATAGAAGAATTATCTGTTTATTTAAGGTTCAAAGGTTCAGAGATGCAAAGGTTCAAAGGTTAGTTTTATAGTCCACAGATTATGCGGATTGAACGGATTAAAATTAGTTGGCTGATTATGAGCTAAAGTTTTTGCATAAATGTAATTGAGGATTTTACGGGATGAAAAAAATTAACCAGCGTTAATCAGTAAAATCCGTTAAATCAGTGGGCGATTTATTCAATACAACAAGGCAAACCGTTAATTTTAGGTCTTTGGCTTCGAAGTCCGTATCTTTGCAAATCTAATTTTAGAATTCAGATTGCAGATTTTAGATTTTTAAGTCAGCAATCTAAAATCTAAAATCTAAAATCACAAATATATGTCCAGAGATACACAACTAAAAGAGCGATGGGAAAAGCTCGTCGATATACTATCTAATCAATTTTCGCAAGGAGAAGATTTAGATTTAGATGCCATAATTTACCTAATAGGAGTTCAGGAACTTGGAAAAGTGCACCGCGAATTCAAAAAAGATGAAAAATTAAACCTGATGCACATCGCGATTTGCCGATTATTAGAGCCTTACGGGTTTTATGAATTTGACTTTTTTGATGCCGAAGGATGGCCGCATTACAAAGTAAAAGAAGAGTTACCGCCATTAAAAGCGGGAGAACAATCGGTTTTAATGAAAGAAGCGATTGTAAATTATTTTTTAGAAAGAGAACTTATAGAGTAGTTTTTAGTCACAGTCGCAGTCGCAGTTTTTAGAATTTACTTGACTGAACAATTGAATACTGAAAACTGCGACTGCGACTGTACACTTTTAACTAAAAAATACTAAATTTGTAATCTCAATTATTGAAGGAAAATGATAGATAAGATAAAACAGCATATAGAGGAAGCTAAAGCCTTTAATGATAAAAATAAAGAATCCTTAGAGCAATTCCGTATTAAATATTTAGGTAGTAAAGGATTGTTGAAAGATCTTTTTACAGAGTTCAAAAACATTCCGAACGATCAGAAAAAAGATTTTGGACAAGTAATAAATACCTTAAAAGCTGTTGCGGAAGAAAAAGTAAGAGTTATTCAGGAAGAACTGGAAAGTAAAGAAGAAATAAAAGGAGTGTTTGGCGATTTAACACGTGCTGCCGAACCGGTAATTATTGGTTCCCGTCACCCGATTTCGATTGTTAAAAATCAAATTATAGATATTTTTGCCAATATTGGTTTCAACGTTTCCGAAGGTCCGGAAATCGAAGACGACTGGCATAACTTTACCGCTTTGAACTTACCGGAATACCATCCGGCTCGTGATATGCAGGATACATTTTTCATTCAGACCAATCCTGACGTGTTGTTGCGTACGCATACATCATCTGTTCAGGTGCGTTATATGGAAAATCACAAACCGCCAATCCGTACTATTTCTCCGGGACGTGTATTTCGTAACGAAGCAATTTCGTCACGTTCGCACTGTATCTTCCATCAAGTGGAAGGATTGTATATTGACAAAGACGTATCATTTGCAGATTTGAAACAAACCTTACTTTATTTCACAAAAGAAATGTTCGGAAAATCGAAAATTCGTTTACGTCCGTCATATTTTCCGTTTACAGAACCAAGTGCCGAAATTGATATTTATTGGGGTTTAAAAACCGAAACCGATTACCGTATCACAAAAGGAACAGGTTGGTTAGAAATTGGAGGTTGCGGAATGGTTGATCCAAACGTTCTTAAAAATTGCGACATCAATCCTGATGAATACAATGGTTTTGCTTTCGGAATGGGAGTAGAGCGTATCGCGATGTTACTGTATCAAATTGGTGATATCCGTATGTTTTATGAAAATGATGTTCGTTTCTTAGAGCAATTCAAAGCTAATATTTAATTGTCATCTTGAGCGTAGTCGAAAGAAGGAGCTATTTCCAGCTGTCCGCTATATCTTTTGTTTTTTAAAGAAAAAAACAAAAGGATGCCGCTTCCATCTGGGCTAGGGCTTTACGATATAAATTACCTTTATAATAAAAATAAACCTTTGTTGAAGTTTAGACTTTGACAAAGGTTTTAAAGCTTTTAATAAAAATGAAAAAAGACATAACAATCCCAGAAGTAGAAAACGTATTTCTAGCCGCAGTTCAGGAATGGAGCGATGATTTTATGGAAAAAGTGTGGTACGCTTATCTTGTAAACGATAGTGACTTTAATTTGGACAGCGTAATGGTAGTTTCAAAAGCATTTGGAACAATAGATGGAGAAATGAAAAAAACATCAGTTTTGCGTCATGCCTTTGTTGAAGTTCCCGCAGTTTCAGTAGTAAAAATCGAAATGGTCGAAAAAAGTTTACTGGTTTTGAACAACGAATTCATGGTGACTTTCTTCATTGATAATAAACTCTACGACAAGAAATTCATCTTCAAATCAAACCTAATTAACGAAAACGATACTGAAGAAGTGCCGATTTTGTTTGTTGAGGGAGTGATGGTGAAGTAAAAGTAGAAGCAAAATGCAAGAAGCAAGAAGCAAGACTGGCTGCTTGAAGTGAGGATATAGACTTTTGTTTATGATAAAAAAAGAGCCAAGACTAAAATTATTAGATCTTGGCTCTTTTTATATTCTCTTATTTATTCTTCTACATCAATCCATCAAGCAGCAAGTCTTGCTTCTTGCTTCTACCATCTTGCTTCGCGCTAGAAAAAATTAATCAAGAGACTCCGTCAATTTCTTAAATACAGATTTTGCATCTTTTCCTTCATATAAAATAGCGTAAACAGCATCTATAATTGGAGTTTTTGCGCCATATCCTTGATTTAGTTTATAAGCACTTTTGGTGGCATAATAACCTTCGGCAACCATACTCATTTCCATCATTGCACTTTTTACGGTGTAACCTTTTCCAATCATGTTTCCGAACATTCTGTTTCTTGAGAATACGGAATATCCTGTAACCAATAAATCGCCCAAATAAGCCGAATCATTGATGTTACGTTTCATTTTGTGAACCTTTCTGATGAATTTTTTCATCTCGCGAATTCCGTTACTCATCATCACAGATTGAAAGTTATCTCCATAACCCAAACCGTGAGCAATTCCGGCAGCGATTGCGTAAATATTTTTAAGCATTGCAGCATATTCAGTACCAATAATATCATCCGATATTTTGGCTTTTATATAGTTTCCTGAAAGTGTTTTGGCAACGTTACGGGCTTTATCCGGATCACCACAAGCAATTGTCAAATAAGAAAGACGTTCTAATGCAACTTCTTCGGCATGACATGGACCTGTGATAACACCAATATTATAATATGGAATATCGTATTGAATGTGAAAATGTTCTCCAACAATTAAACTTGTTTCAGGCACAATACCTTTAATGGCCGAGAAAATAATTTTATCTGCCAAAGAAACCGTCATATTTTTCAATTCGGCATCCAAAAAAGCTGATGGAATAGCAAAAATTACATAATCGGCATATTCAATCGCTTCGTTTATATTATTGGTTAATTTAAGTTTGTTAGTGTCGAATTCAACTGAACTTAAATAGTTTGGATTGTGTTTGTATTTCTGAATGTGCTCGATCGCAGCATCGTTACGCATATACCACGCAATTTCGGATAGATTTACGC
Source organism: Flavobacterium pectinovorum (assembly GCF_006438875.1). Classification (GTDB taxonomy): domain Bacteria; phylum Bacteroidota; class Bacteroidia; order Flavobacteriales; family Flavobacteriaceae; genus Flavobacterium; species Flavobacterium pectinovorum_A. Next base: position 54,724 of record NZ_RCZH01000021.1, on the reverse strand, counting down.
ATAACATCTTTGCAATTGCCGTAGCCCAGCTTCCTCCTCCAATTACTGCAAATTTTAAATTTTCACTCATTATATTAATAATTTAAAACAAAAGTACTTAATAATGTAGTAATAATACAAAATCTCATTTAAGAAATTTAAAAAACACCTTTAATTACAATGGTTTTCAGGGGTTTTTAAAATAATAAAAAAATATTTTACTGTTTACACAATAACGATTGCGTAATTACGTTGTAACTGATTATAAATTAGAATTTTAAATGAGTTTAATAAAAATTGAGTTAGTTAGTTTTGTTTTAGTATTTTAAAAAGGCGTTCCTGTTTGAGAACGCCTTTTTTTTAGTTTTCAGTCCCAGTATACAGTATTCAGTCGCAGTTTTTAGTTTTCAGTGGCAGTATCCAGTTTTGGACTGAGACTGAAAACTGCGACCGAATACTAATAACTCATCTCAACAATCGATTTTACTTTATCTAAAGTTACCAATTGATTTTCGCCTAAACCTTTCCATCCTCTTTCGTCGAAACGATTTACGATAAAATCAGCGGTTTTGCTGTAATCATCTGTGTATTGCGAAAGTTTAGTATCCATTCCCATTGTATGGAAAAATTCAACAGTTTTAGTGATCGCTTCTTTTGCTACTTCATCATCAGAACCTTTTAATTCAAAAATTCTTCTTCCGTATTGTGCCAGTTTTCCTTTTTTGGTTTCAAACATCACATTGTACAAACTTGGTCCAATAATCGCCAAAGTTCTGGCGTGATCAATTCCGTACATAGCCGTTAATTCGTGGCCAATCATGTGTGTAGCCCAATCTGAAGGAACACCTTTTTGAATCAATCCGTTTAAAGCCATTGTACAACTCCACATAAAATTTGAAGCCAAAGCATAATCAGTTGGGTTTTCTACTACTTTTGGACCAACCTCAATTAAGGTTTGTAAAATTCCTTCGGCAATTCGGTCTTGTAAATAACCTTCATGCGGATACGTTAAATATTGTTCCATTACGTGCGTGTATGCATCTACAACACCGTTTTGAATTTGTCTTTTTGGCAAAGATTCAATAACTGTAGGATCGCAAATAGAGAATTTTGGAAATAATGCGCTTCCGCCAAAAGCCAGTTTTTCCTGAGTTGCTTTAATCGTAACAACAGAACCGGAGTTCATTTCACTTCCTGTTGCCGGTAAAGTCAAAACAGTTCCAAAAGGCACCGCATTTTCTTTAATTAGTAAACGTTTTTGTAAAATATCAATCGGGTTTCCGTTAAAATTAACAGCCGCCGAAATAAATTTCACACCATCAATTACAGATCCGCCACCAACAGCTAATATGAAATCAATTTTTTCTTCTTTGATAACATCAACAGCTTTCATTAAAGTTTCAAAATGCGGATTTGGTTCGATTCCGCCAAATTCAACGATATCAAAACCTTTTAGATTATTGATTACTTGTTCGTGAATTCCATTTTTAAAAATACTTCCACCACCGTAAGCCAATAAAATTTTAGCATCTTTTGGTACTAAAGTCGAAAGTTTTTCAATTTGTCCTTTTCCGAAGATTAAATTCGTCGGATTGTATAATTCAAAGTTTAGCATTTTTTTTAAGTTTCTGAGATTCAAAGTTTCTGAGGCGCTAAGTTTTTTTTAAAGGAATTAACCTTAGAAACTTAGCGACTCAGAAACTTAGAGCCTTTTTTTTAGTTATTCAATTTTTCCAATAATTTAGCTGCTACTAATTTAGATGAAGCCGGATTTTGTCCTGTAATTAAAAGGCCGTCTTCAACAGCGTATGGTGCCCAATTTGGTCCTTTTGAGAATTTTGCGCCATCTTTTATTAAAGCATCTTCCAATAAAAACGGAACAACTTTGGTTAAACCAACAGCTTCTTCCTCTTCATTTGTAAATCCGGTTACTTTTTTATCTTTCACTAAAAACTCACCATTAACTTTTACGTTTTTCAAAACTGCCGGAGCATGACAAACAAAAGCTACCGGTTTTTTGTGCGTGTAGAAAGATTCAATCAAAGCAATTGAATTTTTATCTTCGACTAAATCCCAAAGCGGACCATGACCTCCAGGATAGAAAACCGCATCATAATCTTTCTGATTAATAGTTGAAAGTTTATGTGTGTTTTTTAATTTTTCCTGTAATGTTTTATCGGCATCAAAACGTTTTGTGTCTTCGGTTGCTGATGCGGGATCATTACTTTTTGGATCGATTGGCGGCTGACCTCCAAGTGGCGATGCAATTGTGATTTCGATTCCCTGATCCAATAATTCATAATATGGTGCAGCTAATTCTTCTGACCAAAATCCTGTTTTTTCTCCTGTGTTGCCCAGTTTATCATTGCTGGTTACAACAAATAATACTTTTTTCATACCTTTTTTTGTTGATTTTTGAGCTGAAGCAGATGTGCTAAAAGCTGTGAATGCTATAATCGTAAGTAATGCTAGTTTTTTCATAAGTTTAAATTTTTAACAAATTTACGCTTAAAGTGATATCAGTAAAAATAAAATAAACTATGTTTGTTATAAATATATTTATGTCATGGTAAATCTCGAATGGTACAGAACATTTAAGGCGGTTTATAAAAACAGAAACTTTTCGCTTGCCGCCAAAGAGTTGTTTATGAGTCAACCTGCTGTAAGTCAGCAAATATCTATGTTGGAGGCTCATGTTGGAAATAAATTATTTAATCGAAAGTCAAAAGGCGTAGAACCAACCGAATACGCTAAGTTACTCAATAATTTAATTATTGATGCACTGGATCGACTGGAGAATGTAGAAAATACTTTTAGGGCAAAAACTCAGGATTCAAATCGGTTAATATCCGTTGGGATTTCAAAAAATCTCTTTGCCAGTATAGGAAGTGTTTTAATCTCGAAGTTCGATTTTATCGATTTTACTTTTGCGGACAGTGATTCTCTTTTTGCTTTGGTCGATGCTAAAAAACTCGATTTTGCAATTGTAGGCAAGCAGTATGATACGTTTGATACTATTTACGAAATCGTCGGAAAAATTAAACTGGTAATGGTTGCTCCAATAAGTTTGGATACAACAGAATTTCGTCAGAAATTAAAAGCAGACAAATATACTGAAATAGAACAATGGCTTAATGAGCAGAAATGGTATAGTCATGATGCGAGAATTCCTCATATAAAAATATTCTGGCTCCATGCATTCAGTAAAAAAAGACCTTCGATGGTTCCTAATTATATTATTCCATCAGAATCTGAAATGCTTGAGTTACTGTCTAAGAATTCCGGTGTTGCCATAACCTGGAACTGTAATGCAAGAAAATATATTAAAGAGAATAAATTACAGTTATTATGGAACAGTTTTCATGTGCCGGAGGAATTTGTATATTTATTAACGGCTAAAAACAATAATCAAAGTTCATTTTTTGATACTATTTCTAAAGAACTAAAGTTGTTTTTGGGAAATAGATTATAATTTTTTTTTCGCCACGAAATTTAGAAGATAAAAGTCGCCACGAATTTCACGAATTTACTCGAATTAGTTTTTAGGTTGCTTAGGAAAGAATTAGTGTAAATTCGTGAAATTCGTGGCGGAAAAATAAAATTCGTGGCAAACTTTCTTTTTTAAATATGAAAAATTTTCAAAATATAAGAATCGCTGTTGATGCTATTGTTTTTGGGTATAAAAACAATAGTCTGTATGTGCTTTTAATAGAACAGCAATTTGGCTCAGCCGATAAATATTGGGCTTTGCCGGGAGGTTTAGTAAAACAGGACGAATCTTTGAGTGATGCAGTGATACGAGAATTGCACGAAGAAACCAATGTGCAATTGACCTTTATGGAACAGCTTTACACTTTTGGCGATGATATTTACAGAGATTCCAGAAACCGTGTAATTTCTGTTGCGTATTATGCTTTAGTCGATGCTTCAAATTTGGAGATAAAAGCTGATACCGATGCCGAAAGAGTACAATGGTGTAAAATTGATACTATTCCAATTTTGGCATTTGACCATAATTTAATACTTGAAAAAGCCATATCAAGATTAAAAGCAAAACTGACTTATGAACCTATCGGATTCGATTTGCTTCCGGAAGAATTCTTATTTTCTGATCTTGAAAACCTCTATTGTACGATTTTAGAAAAAGAAATTGACAGACGAAATTTCAGAAAAAAAATCCTGAGTTATGGTTTTTTAGAGGAAACCGATAATTTTTCTCCTATAAAAACGGGAAGACCAGCAAAATTATTTCGATTCAATAAATTGAAATACAATGAGTTGATTAAAAAAGGCTTTCACTTCGAAATAAAGTTTGCGTAAATTTTACACAAAATAAATTGTTTATTAAAAAGAATATTCTACATTTGCGTATAATTAACGCAAACTAATAAATTATGATACTTAACCTAGACCCAAAATTCGCTCCTTTTCTTAATCAGGAACAAATCAATTTTCAAAGTTTTACTTTCTCTGGCGGAGAACCACATATTAAAATCGATACTAATTTTGATATTTCTCAAAAAGTAACGATCACGCACCGTTTAAATTCATTCAATGATTTGGGTTTATTGTGTATCACGGTAGATGCTTTGCGCAGAATGGATGTTAAAGCGATTGATCTTTTTATTCCGTATTTCCCGGCAGCGAGACAAGATCGTGTGATGATCAAAGGGGAATCTCTTTCTGTAAAAGTATATGCAGATATTATTAATGGACTTCAATTAAATAAAGTTTTTGTTTTTGATGCACATTCTGAAGTTACTCCGGCTTTGGTGAATAATTGCGAGGTGATTCCGAATCATACTTTTATTCAGGAAGTTTTAAAAGTAATTGGAGAAGATGTAAAATTAATTTCTCCTGATGGTGGTGCTCTTAAAAAAATCTATAAAGTTTCTGAATTTTTAGGTGGAATTGAAGTGGTAGAATGCAGCAAAAGCAGAGATGTAAAAACTGGAAGATTATCTGGTTTTAAAGTATATGAAGACGATTTAAACGGAATGGATTGCCTAATTGTTGATGACATTTGCGACGGTGGCGGAACTTTTGTTGGCTTAGCCGAAGAATTAAAAAAGAAAAATGCCGGAAAATTGTATTTGGCTGTAAGTCACGGAATTTTCAATAAAGGTTTTGAGGTTTTGAATTGTTTCGATAAAATTTTCACTACAAATTCAGTAAAAGACTTTGAAGGTGAGAGCGTTCAGGTAATCAGCTTAGATAAGTTAGTTTAAAGTTTCAGGTTTCATGTTCTCTATGGGAACTTGAAACCTGAAACAAAAAAATAAAAAGATGAAATATAATATAAAAGATATAGCTCCTGAAAGTAAGTTTTTGTTTTTCTGGGGACATCAACCCAATAATGACGGTAGTATTTCTAAAACTTGTTTCAGTCAATGGTGGTTAAGCTCGTTTGAAGTTGATAATGTAGTTTACAAAACTGCTGAACATTGGATGATGGCGAAAAAAGCCGAATTGTTTAAAGATGATGCAGTTTTGGAAAAAATCCTCAAAGCGAATTCTCCTGCCGCTGCTAAAAAGTTGGGAAGAGAAGTAAAGAATTATAACGAAACGCTTTGGTTAGCCGCCAGATTTGACATTGTTAAAGAAGGAAATCATCATAAATTCAGTCAAAATCCGGAGCTAAAAACTTTTCTACTAAATACAAATGACAGAGTTATAGTAGAAGCAAGTCCTGTAGATGCAATTTGGGGAATAGGAATGGCTGGTGATCACAAAGATGTTATGAATCCTGTGAAGTGGAAAGGTTTAAATCTTTTGGGTTTTGCTCTGATGGAAGTTAGGGATGAATTGAAATAAGTTATATTATGAAAGATATTCAATATACAAAAGGTGATGCAACATCTCCTCAATCAGAAGATAATAAAGTAATTGTGCATATCTGTAATGATATTGGAGGTTGGGGAAAAGGATTTGTTATGGCGATTTCGAAAAAATGGAAAAAACCAGAAAACCAATATAGACAATGGTTTAAATCAAAGGATGGTTTTGAATTGGGTAAAGTTCAGTTTGTTCAGGTAGAAGAAGATCTTTGGGTAGCAAATTTAATTGGCCAGCATAAAATCAATAAAGATGAAAGTGGAAATGCCCCAATACGATATGATGCGATTGAATATGGTTTGAAAGAAGTTGCTCTATTCGCAAAAGAAAACAACGCTAATATTCATATGCCAAGAATTGGTTGTGGTTTAGCAGGCGGAAAGTGGGAGATGATAGAGCCTATTATTCTCAAAACACTTTCTGATAATGATATTGAGGTTGTAGTTTATGATTTTTAAATAGAAATAATATTAAAAAATGATCTTAGAACTTTTGAAAGCAGACATAACAGAAATCCAAGTTGATGCAATTGTGAATGCTGCAAATACTTCTTTGCTTGGCGGAGGTGGAGTTGATGGCGCTATTCATAGAAAAGGTGGAAACGCAATTTTAGAAGAATGCATTCAAATTAGAAATAAACAGGGAGGATGTAAAGTTGGAGAAGCTGTAATTACAACAGCCGGGAATTTGCCTTCAAAATATGTGATTCATACCGTTGGCCCCGTTTGGAATGGTGATAAGGAAGAGAAAAAAAATCTGCTTGCGGCTTGTTATCAAAAGAGTTTGGAGCTGGCTGTTCAAAACAAGATTAAAACAATTGCTTTTCCGGGTATTAGCACAGGAATTTATAGGTTTCCAAAAGATAAAGCAGCTGAGATCGCAATAAAATCAGTTAATAATTTTGATAGAATTTCAGAAATAGACAAAGTAATATTTGTTTGTTTTGATGATGAAAACTATCAAATCTACGAACGTTTGTTAAAGAGAGTAGATTTAGAATAAATCTGGTTTTTTATATAAATTATAAAGGCACTTTTTACTGTTCCATCGGAACATTTCATTGGTAGAATATTAACGAGTTTTATTTACGTTCCGTAGGAACGTTTGATTCACAAAATAATTAAGAATAAAAATAACACAATGAAGATATTGTGTACAAAATAAAATGAAAATAGAATTAAAAAAATATGATGAGCAAATAACAGAATGGCCAAAATCAGGCTATCACATTATGGCTCAATATGACGAGGAAGAAATAATTGTTTATCAATCCTATCGAAAAAATATAGGGGAATTTGCTGTAAAAAATCAGTTTTTTGGAGGAGAATTTAGCCTTAGCAGAATGACCTGGATCAAACCAAATTTCCTTTGGATGATGTATAGAAATGGATGGGGTACTAAAGAAGGACAAGAAGTAGTATTGGCGATTCATCTTAAAGTTTCGGCATTCAATGAATATTTGCAAAACGCGGTTTATTCGTCTTATAGTTCTTCACTCGAAATGAGTCAGGAAGAATGGAAAGAAAGCGTAAAAATATCTTCTGTAAGATTGCAATGGGATCCAGATCACGATCCATACGGGAATAAGTCAGAACGAAGAGCCATTCAGATTGGTTTACGAGACGATTTTATAAAGTCTTTTGCAAAAGAAGATATAGTGCTAATCGAAGATATTTCGGAATTTGTAAAACAACAATATGAATTTGTTCAGAAGAAACAATTAGAAAATTTGATCGTTCCAGCTGAAAGACCTTTTCTTTTTAGGGATGAAGAATTGAATAAGAAACTAAAAATCTCTGGAAATCATGAATGAGAAAATAGCAAAAAGCGTAAGCAAATTTCTGAGTTTGGTTCTCAGACATTCACCGGAAACCATCGAACTAAAATTAGACGAAAACGGTTGGGCAGATGTTGAAGAACTAATTGAAAAATGCAATAAAAAAGGAAGTCAAAATCAAATGACTGTGGAACTTTTAGATTACGTTGTAGAAAATAATGATAAAAAACGTTTTGCTTTTAATGAAGATAAAACGAAAATCAGAGCAAGTCAGGGACATTCAATTTCGGTTGAATTAAATCTTGATGAAGCAGAACCTTCGGAGTTTTTATATCACGGAACTGTTGGAAAGTTTTTGGATAGTATTAAAAAAGAAGGTTTGCAAAAAATGAGCCGTCAGTATGTACATCTTTCCAAAGATCTGGAAACGGCTATAAAAGTGGGAAGTAGAAGAGGATCTGCTCAAATTTTGACCGTTAGAAGCGGTGAAATGCATCGAGACGGATTTAAGTTTTACTTGTCTGAGAATAATGTTTGGTTGACAGACAATGTTCCGGCAAAATATATTCAATTTTAATTCAAAAATATGCTACATATAAAATTGGTTTACTTAGAAGATGAACTTGGCAATTCATGGAGAAATGATTTTTCAGAATGTGAGAATCTCAGTATAATAAAAGGGGATATTACAAAAATAAAATCTGACGCAGTTGTAAGTCCAGCAAATTCATTTGGATTCATGGACGGCGGATTAGATTGGCATTTGTCAGAAAGATTTGGATGGCATTTGCAGGATGAACTTCAAGTAAAAATTGCCCAACTTGATGAAAAAGAACTCTTAATAGGAAAATCAATCACGTTAGAAACAGGAGATAGTGAAGTTCCTTTTTTAATTTCAGCTCCAACTATGCGAGTTCCGATGAGCTTTAATATTGCAACTTCAGTAAATGCCTTTCTAGCTATGAAAGCAATTTTGATAGCTTGTATAAATAATCCTAAAATAGAAACAGTGACAATTCCGGGTTTATGTACTGGATGCGGAAGAATGCCTTTTCATATTGCTTCTAATCAAATGTTTTTGGCTTATGATGAAATTATAAATAGAAATTACAAAGAATATGAAACTTTCGGCGATACCCAAAAGTACCAATATAGACTAAACGAAAAAGGACTAATCTGGGATTATTAAGTAACAAAAAGCACTACTTCACTTATAAATAAATATAATGAGAACATTAGTTTTTGGTGATATTCACGGAGGTTTAAAAGCTTTAATTCAATTGTTGGATCGAGTTGAAATTGACGAAAATGACCGACTTATTTTTCTTGGTGATTACGTCGACGGTTGGAGTGAATCCCGACAAGTAATAGATTTTCTGATGGAATTATCGCAGAAAAAGGAATGTGTTTTTATACGCGGAAATCATGATGTTTGGTGTCACGAATGGCTGAAGAATAATGACATAAATGATATTTGGTTTTTGCACGGAGGGAAATCAACGATAGAAAGTTATCATAATATTGATTCTTTCGAAAAAGAAAAACATCTTCATTTTTTTGAAAACATGCAGGATTACTTTGTAGATGAAGATAATAATTTGTTTATTCACGCTGGTTTTTCATCAATGCATGGTCCCGAAAAAGAACACTATACGACTAATTTTAGTTGGGATCGAACACTTTGGGAAATGGCTTTGACGATGGATAAAAGAATCCAAAAAGATTCACTTTCCTATCCTAAAAGATTATTGCTTTATAATGAAATTTACATTGGTCACACACCAACACTTCATTATAATATTGAAGTTCCAATGCAGGGTTGTAACGTTTGGAACATTGACACAGGAGCCGGTTTTTATGGAAAACTAACTTGTATTGATGTTGAATCGAAAGAGTTTTGGCAAAGTGATGTAGTGCAAAATTTTTATCCAAACGAAAAAGGAAGAAATAAATAGAAAGATGAAGAAAATTTTTAGAGCTCCAGAAGAAACTCCTTTACAAAGTGATTTAAAAACAATTTTTTTGGCTGGATCTATAGAAATGGATACAGCGATAAATTGGCAAAAACGCTGTGAGGAAATGTTACAAGACCATTATATTATCTTTAATCCAAGAAGAGAGCAATGGGATAGTAGTTGGTCACAAACGATCGAGAATAAAAATTTTAAAGAACAAGTCGATTGGGAATTGAATGCTTTAGAAAAAGCAGATCTAATTATTATGTATTTTGCAGGAAATACCAAGTCACCAATATCTTTGCTTGAGTTTGGGCTTTATGCTCAGTCAAACAAAATGAAAGTCGTTGTTGAGGAAAACTTTTGGCGCAAAGGCAATGTTGATATTGTATGCGACAGATATTCGATAGAACAATTTAAAACACTAGAAGAGTTAATTGAAAATTTACTAAAATAAAAAATATGAACCCATTATTATTAACAGACGGTTACAAAGTTGACCACAGAAGACAATATCCAGACAAAACTACATTAGTATATTCTAACTGGACACCAAGAAAATCAAGAATTGAAGGACTTGATGATGTTGTGTTTTTTGGATTGCAGTATTTCATTAAAAAATATATTATTCATGATTTTGATGCTGATTTTTTCAAACAGCCAAAAGAAGAAGTTGTTAAAAAATACGCACGCCGAATCAATAATTACTTAGGCGAAAACCAAGTTGGGACAAAACATATCGAAGATTTACACGATTTAGGATATATTCCAATGGTTTTTAAAGCTTTGCCAGAAGGAGCGAGCGTACCTTTGAGAGTTCCAATGTTTACAATGTACAATACACTTCCGGAATTTTTCTGGTTGACAAATTATTTCGAAACATTACTTTCTGCAGTAGTTTGGCTTCCATGTAACTCAGCTACAATTGCCAAAGAATACAGAAAAGTATTGGACAAATATGCTGATGAAACTTCATCTGCACCAGAATTTGTAGATTGGCAGGCACATGATTTCTCTATGAGAGGAATGGGCGGAATCGAAGCGGCGATAACTTCTGCAGCAGGACATTTGTTAAGTTTTACAGGTTCAGATACGATTCCGGTAATTGATTTCTTCGAAGATTATTATAATGCCAATTCAGATAAAGAGTTAATTGCAGGTTCAGTTGCAGCAACAGAACATTCTGTAATGTGTATGGGAACTACGGAGGGAGAATGTGAAACTTTTAAAAGATTAGTAACTGAAGTTTATCCAAAAGGAATCGTTTCTATCGTTTCTGACACGTGGGATTTATGGAAAGTTCTAACAGATTATTTACCACGCCTAAAAGAAGATATTATTGCCAGAGAAGGCAAAGTAGTAATTCGTCCTGATAGTGGTGATCCGGTTGATATTATCTGCGGAAATCCAAACGGGAAAACGCAAGAAGAGAAAAAAGGGGTAATTGAGCTTCTTTGGGATGTTTTTGGAGGTGAAGTCAATGCAAAAGGATATAAAGAGCTAGTGCCTCAAATTGGAGCCATTTACGGCGATAGTATTACAGTTGCACGTTCTATCCAAATTTGCGAAAGATTAAAAGCAAAAGGATTTGCATCTACAAACGTAGTTTTAGGAATTGGTTCTTTTACATATCAATACAATACCCGTGATACCTTTGGTTTTGCCATGAAAGCGACTTACGGAGAAGTTAATGGTGAAGGAAGAGCAATTTTTAAAGATCCAATAACAGATGACGGAACTAAAAAATCTGCCAAAGGATTAATGAAAATTGATTTAGTTGATGGCGTATATCATTTAATCGATAATGTTTCCTGGGAAGAAGAAAAACAAGGAGAATTGAAAGAAGTATTTAGAGATGGAAAACTTTTAATTGATCAATCGCTAAGTGAGATTAGAGTAAGAGTTAAAAGCGAGATAAATGTTGAAGCGTAAAAAAAGGAAGCCTGAATTTTAAATTCAGGCTTTTTTTTGGTCTATTTTTCATTCTAACAAAAGAGGGATTTTCATTGCAAACCAAACAAAGAATATTGCTTTTTTGTTTAATAAACAGCAATGTTTTATATTCCATAGGAATATCTCATCGGTAAAAAAAAAATAGTATCGTTTTGTGTTGTGTCCTGTAGGGACACTTGTTTTTATGGAAATAAAATATCTGCATAATTAATCAAACGTTCCTACGGAACGTAATAATCGGAATTTAAATTTAGTTCTACCGATCAGACATTCCTACGGAATGATTTTTTTACTTCTTATAAAAATTATTGTGATCAATATAATCCCAAACTTTTGGAGGTAAAAGCGGTTGAATGTTTTTGCCTTCTTTTATACTGTTTCGGATAAAAGTAGAGGATATCTCTACAATTGGTGCATCAATAACATGAATTTTTGGATGTGATTTTAATTCAATATTTTCCTCTTCTTCAGAAATTCTAGGGTAAACATAAATATCATAATTGTCCAAAATCACCTCGTAGTTTTTCCATTTATGAAGCGTTTTAAGATTGTCTTCGCCCATAATTAAAGAGAAGTTATGAGTTGGATACTTTTCATGCAAATGAACCAAGGTATTTACCGTATAATTAGGCTGAGGTAATTTAAACTCAATATCCGACGGTTTAATTTTCGGATAATCCTCGGTTGCCAGAAAAACCATTTCCAAACGTTGATGATCGTCCAATAAAGTAGCTTTCTTTTTAAGCGGATTATGCGGCGTAACGACCATCCAAATCTGATCTAAATCGGCGAACTCTGCCATATGATTGGCAATAATTAAATGACCAACATGAATTGGATTGTATGTTCCGAAATAAAGACCTATCTTCATAAAAGAGGTGTTTTCATAATTTAAATTGTAATTATAGTATATTCAAATTATGATGTAGCATTAAAAGTAGTTTAGTAGCGATTCTTTTTTGAAATCAAATAATCAATAGAGAATTTGCCACTTCCGGTAACCAAAAGAAGTACATAAAACAGCAAWTATAGAATTCCCATTTCTTTTACATCTATTGGATCAGCACCATGAATAACAAATACAGCAACCAGCATTGTAATTATTAATGGCAAAGTAACCAGTCTTGTAGCTAAGCCAATAAAAATAAAAAAGGAGCAAATTACCTCTGCAAAAACAGCAAGGGTTAGCGAAGCTGTTTTTCCTACTCCAAGCGGATCAGGAAACTGAATTTCACCTCCTGCTAAAAGCATGTTTAACTTAGATAATCCATGAGAAATCATTAATGTTGCAATAGATATTCTAATTACAAGAAGAATAATATTGAAGTAGTTCTCGTTCTTTTTTATTTCAAATAAATTAATCATAATACAAAAAATTAATAGCGGTTACATCAAAGGCTAACGGTTGATTTTCTAAAAAAGTATTGAATTATGAAGTTTCTAGTCTTTATTTACAAAATCTTTTACCAATTGATATGCTTCTTCTTTCGCAGTATCTAAATCGTAATTTTTGATGATGGTGTCAAATTGTGGGGCAGTCGCCAGTTCAACAGAAGCTTTTGCAATTCGCATATTGATTTTGTCATCAGTTTCAGTAGAACGTTGTTTTAAGCGACGTTTCAGTTCATCGACACTTGGTGGTTTTACAAAAACGGCTAAAGTTTGTTCCGGAAATTTGTGTTTGATACGCAATCCGCCGGCAACATCAATATCAAAAATCACATTTTTTCCTAAAGCCCAGATTCTTTCAATTTCCGATTTTAAAGTACCATAAAAATTATCGCGGTAAACTTCTTCCCATTCCAGGAATTCTTCGGCTTTAATGTGCTTTTTGAATTGTTCTAACGAAATAAAATAATAATCTTTTCCGTGTTCTTCTTCTCCGCGTGGGTCGCGTGAAGCCGCTGAGATCGAAAATTCTAAATTTAAATCTTCTTTCCCAAGTAAATGTCTTACTATAGTTGTTTTTCCCGATCCCGAAGGTGCCGAAAAAACAATTAATTTTCCTTTGTTCATTCTTTATGCTTTAGGCTTTAAGCTATATGCTTTAAGCTTTTATTCGTTTCGTTTTTATGCCTATAGCCTACAGCTTAAAGCTTATTGCTTTTACAACACATTCAAAACCTGTTCTTTAATCTTCTCCAATTCGTCTTTCATCATTACCACCAATTTCTGCATTTGAGCGTGATTTGATTTTGAACCCATTGTATTGATCTCGCGACCCATTTCCTGAGTGATAAAGCCTAATTTTCTACCGTTAGCTTCAGTTCCTTTGATAGTTTCAAGGAAATAGTCTAAATGATTTGTCAAACGCACTTTTTCTTCCGTAATATCCAGTTTCTCTAAATAGTAAATCAATTCCTGTTCGAAACGATTTTCATCAACATTCACTTTCAATTCAGAAATCGCAGTTTGCAAACGATCTTTGATAGCCTGAACGCGTTCCGGATCAAGAGCCAAAGCGTCATTCATATATTGACGAATATTTCCAATCCTAAGGTTGAATTCCTTTTCAAGAGATTCACCTTCGTCTTTTCTAAAAGTTAAGATATTTTGAAGCGCTTCCTCAATGATCACCTGAATTTGTTCCCAATCGTTTTCATCGATTTCCTCGCGTTCCGTTTTTAGCGTATCAGGCATACGAACGGCCATTTTCATCAATTCAGTTTCGTCAGCATCAGGATAAACTTCCTTAAGCTGAGCGATGTAGTTTTTTACAACAGGAACATTTACTTTAGTCGAAGTTTGTTCAGAAGTACTTTCAATGTAAATCCCGAAATCAATTTTTCCTCTTTCAAGTTTCGTAGAGATTTGAGTCCTTAAACCTAATTCCATTTCGCGATAAAGCGACGGCATTCTTACGTTTAGATCTAAACCTTTACTATTTAAGGATTTTACTTCAACGGTAATTTTTTTTGTAGGCAATTGCAAAGAAGCTTTGCCAAACCCTGTCATAGATTGTATCATATAATTGAGTATAAAGGCGCAAAGATAATTAAAAGTTTGCTGTGTTTAGATGTAAAATGTCTAATCTGTTCAGAGCAAACGGTTTTATGTTTTTTTGCCACGAATTTCACGAATTTGCACAAATTATTTCCAAGCTGTCGAAAAGATTTCCAGAATTTAAAATGCAAAAAAGCATAAAATAAAAATTTGTGAAAATTTGTGCAATTTGCGGTTAGCTTTTTTAGAGTCAAAATTTTAATTTGGGCGTTACCGTCGGTCGGGCTATCCGCTCCCAATCTTTTTTGAGCCGAAAAAGCTCAAAAAAAGGATTTCCGCTTCTATCCCTAACGCAAACCCAGATTCTCGAGAGCTTTCAGGTATTACTTTTCTAAAGCTTTCGTTACTTGTAAAGTCACAGGTTGGGTATTACCGATATAAATTTTTTCATCAATAATAAAAACCGGACGACTTATAAAAGTGTAATGTTCTAAAATATATTTCTTATAATCATCCTCAGTCAAAGACTTGTTTTTTAAATCCATAGACTTGTACAATTGCGCTTTTTTACTGAATAAAGCCTCGTAACTTCCTGCAAGTTTGTACATTTCCTCCAATTCTTCTTCCGTAATCGGATTTTGTTTAATATCGTGAAAAACCAAATTGTTGTCTTTTGGCAGGCTTTTGATGATTTTTCTACAAGTATCGCAAGTCGCTAAGTAGTATATTTTGTTCATGACGTTTAATTTTATTAGAGTACAAAGAAAATTCATTTAAAACTGAAAAATGCCTAATTTTAGAAAAAAAATAAAATTATGAATTCAGTTTTTGAAGTACAAAAAACCATTAGAGAAATTCTTTTGAAGGTTTTAGATAATCATTCATTAGAACAATTGAACAAAATCCCAGAAGGATTTAGTAATAATTTAATTTGGAATATTGCGCATTGTGTCTCTTCACAACAGGTTTTAATTTACAAATTGTCAGGCTTGCCAAGTATGGTTTCAGAAGAATTCATTACCAAATATAGAAAAGGAACCAAACCGGAAGGTGATGTCTCACAATCCGAAGTCGATGAGATCAGAGTTTTACTTTTTTCGACTTTAGATCAGGTTCAAAAAGACTATGATAATAACATCTTTGTTACTTATACAGAATATCTAACGAGTATGGGTTTTTTATTAAAAGACATTGACGGAGCTTTGAGTTTTAATAATTACCACGAAGGAATCCATACCGGAATTATAATGAGCATCAGAAAGTTTGTTTAGACTTTCGAAAACAAAATCATGTTCATTTATGATATACATATAGAAAACCCGACACGTTTTTTAAAAACTGTCGGGTTTTTTGAATATTGAGTTAGTCTATTTATTCTACTATAGTTTCAATTGTCACTTTCATAGCACCACTTCCTTTGCTTTTGGTGATTTCCATAAAGGCTCTTTTCGATAAATCAAGTTCTCTTGTTTTTACAAACGGACCACGATCGGTAACTTTTACAATTACAAATTTTCCGTTAGCTTCATTTGTCACTTTTATTCGGGTTCCAAATGGAAGTTTTTTGTGAGCAGCTGTATAAGCGGTGTTGCTGAATCTGCTTCCGTTTGCCGTTTTTTTACCATTAAAACGATCAGCATAGTAGGAGGCATGAGCGTTTTTTTTGTATGGTTTTAGTTTTAAGCCTTTGTCCGTAAAAACCGAATCTGTAGGTATTGCAATTAAATTTGGTCT
Source organism: Flavobacterium pectinovorum (assembly GCF_006438875.1). GTDB lineage: Bacteria > Bacteroidota > Bacteroidia > Flavobacteriales > Flavobacteriaceae > Flavobacterium > Flavobacterium pectinovorum_A. The sequence continues at coordinate 38,548 of NZ_RCZH01000021.1, read as the reverse complement.
TGCAGTTTTTACGGTATCCTGAGGAACTTTAGATTCGATTACTGGTTTTGTCTGACTTAGGACATAAGTAAAACAGCTTAAAAGGGTAATAGTAAGTGTGGTGAGTAAAATATGTTTTTTATTTCTCATTTTTTATTTTTTTTCAGACTTGGGGAGTTTGTACAAATAATATGCCGAGATAAAAAAAGCCCTCGAATTTCAGGGCTTTAATTGGTTTTTTAGAACCATAGGTTCCACGGGATTCTACTTAAAATAAGTAATAATCCTAATCCGTAAAAAATAGCAAAAGTTTTAAATTTAGCTTCGCTATTGATTAATTTTTTATGTTTTGACCATCCGATGGTTATCAAAATGATAGCAATAATATTAATAAGAGGGTGTTCTAATGATGTAAGTCTAAGTTCTGCGTTAGACATTTGTCCAAAAGCTGCTTTTCCTAAAGGAGAAACAAAATAAAGGATTAAACCAATCAATAATTGCGTATGTGTTCCTATTAACGCAAATAGTGCAATTTTGCGATCTTTGGCTGTAAACTCTTTCTTTGAAGTTAATCCGATAATTGAATTTACAACTGCAATTAATAAAAGTAATAAAGCTAAATAAGCCCAGCCAGAATGGAATTTTTGTAGAAAATGGTACATAAATTATATTTTTTGTTAAAACAAATATAGCAAAAAAGGGTATAAAAAAACGGCATTAAACTAAAAGTCAATGCCGTTTTTATTATTTATTAAGATTCTAAATTCTTAGAAATCGTAACGTAGTGAAAAGTTCCAAGTTCTTCCGAATCCGAAATACACTTGGTTAGCAGTTGCTATACCTTGGTAAGTCAATCCGTTTGAAGCATAAGTTCCTGCAGCAGGGTTTGCTGCATTTATGTTGTCACTAGCGAAAATATTCGTTTTTCCTTCAGCAATATAAACTTTGTCAAAAACGTTGTTTACATTTAATCTAAAGTTAACTGAGTTACTGTTAGTTTTACCAACTAATATTTTGTATGAAAGACCAGCATCAAATAATCCGTAAGAAGGTAATTCTAATGAACCTTTATTGTTTGGATCAGTAAAGTTTCCTGGAGTAATTGAAGAGTATAGTTTGTCATTATAGTTGTAATTTGCATCAATACTAAAACGAGTTAATATTTCGTATGTAGCACCTAATGAAGCAGTCGTTTGAGCAGCATCACCTACTTTTACTCCATCTAAATAAAGAGTTGATGGTTTACCTCCTCCAATAGCGTTGTTCGATGCATCATAACGATTACTTGTACTTGTTCCGCTATATTTCCAGTCTCCGATAGAGAACATTGCATTAATTTTAAGTTTATCCATAACTCTTGCAGTTCCCTCAAATTCAATTCCTGAGTGAATTTCAGTAATTCCAGAGAAATCATAATAACCTCCTGGGTTTGTTGGATCACCGTCAGTTTGTCTTTGGTATCTGTCTTTCCAAGATGTGCGGTATAAGTTAACGTTTGCATTGAAAATTCCTGAACGGAAACCGTAACCAGCTTCTAGACCAAATATTTTTTCATTTGTTAAGTTACCATTTACTACTGAAGCATTGTTTGGATATACTGCATTAAAAAATGGTTGTTTTGAATAATATCCAGTATTAAAGAACACATTGTGGTGTTCGTTAATGTTGTAGTTAGCTCCACCTTTTACGTTTCCTCCAAGAATATTTTCGAAACCAGTTTTAGATAAAGGATTTGAAGATAAATATTTAAAATAATCTACTCTTTTAAAACCTTGGTTAGAAAGAGCTCCTTGAATAAAAACAGTTAGTTTATCATTAGAATACTCCAATTGAGTAAATCCACCATACCAGTTTACTACACCATCATTGTAGAAGTTGATTTTTTGTTCACCGTCTACGCTTTTGAAAGGATTCCAAGAAGGGTATGTAGAATAAGTTTGGTATAAAGTTCTGGTTTGATTGTTAATATCGTTGCTTGTAGATCCAGTTGCAATATAATTTGCATTATAACTATCAGCTCCTAAAAGGTTGTTGATGTTTTGGTAGTGAATACCTTTATATCCTCTAACATCGATACCAAGATCTAAAGTAAAGTGTTCTCCTAATTTTTTATCAAAATTTACAATTCCACCATACCAGTTATGAGAGTTGATTGATGAAATTTGAGAAATACCAGCACCAGTCCCGGTTGTAACCGAACTGTTTTGATATTCTCCATTAGCACTTGGCGTACGTGTTAATGTTGCAGTTCCTCCTGTAAGTTTTATTGGTTGTCCAGAGTTGTAAGCAACAATTTTGTCATAATCAACTAATCCATCAGCAGTTCTTAAACCTGCACTAACATAGTTACTTCCTTGAATTGCTCCAGCTCCTGTTGATCCTCCTCCACGTCCGAATGAAGCATAAAGGATAGTAGATAATTTTGAAGTTTCGTTGATTTTGTAATCCCAGTTAAGAGAAGCTACCGGTTTGTGGTAGTAGTTTCTTTTCATGTTGAAATCTTCTCCATTTAAATGACCCCAATCAGAGTTATATTTTGTATTTGGATCAGAAATAGTTCCGTATTTTTGATACGTAGCAAGTGTTATAAATGTTGATCTTTGATCATGCCATTGTGGTGCACCTGTAAAAGTAAATTGAAATTGGTGTTTGTCATCTTTAGTTGAATAACCAAGACCAATATAGTAATTATCTCCGTTAAATTGTGTTCCATCGATATAACCATCACCTTGAGTATGGCTGTATAAAATCGATGCAGATAAACCATTGCTCAATTTTCCTGTATTGTAAGAAACTTGTGATTTAATATAATTGTCATTTCCTAATGAAGTAGAAACTGATCCACCTTGTTTTAAGTCAGAAGCTTTTGTTAAGATGTTGATAGTTCCTCCAACAGAAGCAATTGCTAATTTAGAAGATCCTAAACCTCTTTGTACCTGCATAGCAGAAGTTACATCAGAAAGACCTGCCCAGTTACTCCAGTAAACAGTTCCACCTTCCATGTCATTAACAGGCATACCATTAATCATAACGGCAATATTTTTTTGGTCAAAACCACGAATGTTAATTCTAGAGTCTCCAAATCCACCGCCAGACTTAGTAGTATATACTGAAGGCGTGTTTTTAAGAATCTCCGGAAATTCCTGAGAACCTAATTTTTCCTGTATTTCAGCAGCTCTAATCGTAGAAACTGCAACAGGAGTTTTTCTGTCTTTTGCAATATCTACAGTACTGCTTTTAACAACAATTTCGCTTAATTCGTTAGAATTAGACGCTAAAACTATCTTCCCTAAATTTGTAGTTGCACCGTTTGCTACTGCAAATTTGATAGTTTGATTTTCGTAACCTAAGTAAGAAATAACGATCTCTCCTGTGCTAGTTGTAGCATCGATAGTAAATTTACCATCAAAATCTGTAGAAGTAGCAGCCGAGGATCCTTTGATCACAACGTTTGCTCCCGGTAGTGAAGCCACACCGTCGGTAATAGTACCGGTAATTTTTCCTTGAGAAAATGCGGTTGAAACTATCATGAACAACAGTCCAGTAAGTAACCAATTTTTCATTGTCTTCATTTGTTATTTAGTTTATTGTTTTTGGCAAAATTATAACATTTAAATCAGATAATGTTATCAAAATGTTAAGAAAAACTAGTTTTATCTAATCTGTTGAGCATTAAAATGATTTTTTCTTTTTTCGCTAAACAAAATAATGTTTTTTTGAATTTAAGGATGTGTTTTTTGTTAAAATCATAATAATCATAACTATGTTGTAGCTGTAAACTTGCAATAACATCCGTTTTAACTGTTAAAAGTGATAACTTTATACGAAAAAACGCCTTAATTTGTCTTAAATTAAGGCGTTCCAGATTGTTATGAAACCTTTCTATATAAGGTTTTATTTGTGCTTCAAGAAGTGATTTAGTAAATATGAAGTCGAACTGTCATGATTCTTAACAGTCTTTGTATTTATTTCTTCCAAAATAGAATTTGCCAACTGTTTTCCTAATTCTACTCCCCATTGATCAAAGCTAAAAATGTTCCAAATAACGCCCTGAACAAAAATCTTGTGTTCGTATAAAGCGATTAATGAGCCTAAACTTTTTGGAGTCAATTTTTGAATTAAAATTGTATTAGTTGGTTTGTTTCCTGTAAAAACTTTAAAAGGTAATAAGTAAGCAGCTTTTTCTGCGGAAAGCCCTTGTTTGTCAAATTCTGCCTGAACTTGCGCAGCCGTTTTTCCATTTAGTAAAGCTTCGGTCTGAGCAAAAAAGTTTGACATCAATTTGTCATGGTGATCTTCGTTTCCGTATAATGGTTTTACGAATCCAATAAAATCAGTCGGGATTAACTTTGTTCCCTGGTGAATTAATTGGAAAAAAGCATGTTGAGAGTTCGTTCCCGGTTCTCCCCAGATAATAGTTCCAGTTTGGTAGTTTACTGGTTTTCCGTCACGACCAACACTTTTTCCGTTACTTTCCATAGTTGCCTGTTGCAAATACGGAGCTAGTTTTTGTAAATATTGTGTGTATGGAATCAAAGCTTCACTTTCGGCACCAAAGAAATTGTTGTACCAAACGCTTAATAAAGCCAGGATTACCGGAATGTTTTCGTCAAATTCAGCCGATTTGAAATGTTCGTCCATTTCATTTGCACCTTTCAACATTTCGTTGTAATTATCAAAACCAATCGCTAAACTAATGCTCAATCCAACAGCGCTCCATAGTGAGAATCTTCCTCCAACCCAATCCCACATCGGGAAAACATTGTCCGGATTGATTCCAAATTCTGTTACTTTTTGGATATTTGTCGAAACAGCCACAAAATGTTTTGCAATATCTTCCTGTGAAGCTGATTTCAAAAACCATTCTTTGATAGTTTCAGAGTTTGATAAGGTTTCCTGAGTTGTAAAAGTTTTAGAAACAATTAAAAACAGCGTTGTTTCAGGATTCAGTTTTTTGATAATTTCATTAACATGATCTCCATCAACGTTGGAAACAAAATGTAAGTTTAATTGATTTTTGTAAAATTGCAAAGCTTCGACAGCCATAACAGGTCCAAGATCTGAACCTCCAATTCCGATATTTACAACATCAGTAAAAGCTTTTCCGGTAAAACCTTTTCTTTCTCCTGAGATAACTTCGTTACTGAATTGTTTGATTTTGTTTTTTACTTCGTAAACTTCTGGAATTACATTTTCGCCATCAACTTTTATTACTGCCGATTCCGGAGCGCGTAAAGCGGTGTGTAAAACAGCCCTGTTTTCGGTTTGGTTGATGATTTCTCCATTAAAATATTGAGAAACGGCATCTTTTAATCCAATTGAATTAGCTAATTCTAACAAAAGAGAAATTGTTTCCTGACTAATATTGTTCTTAGAATAGTCAACTAAAAAGTCATTCCATTGTAAGTTGAATTTTTCAACACGAGCATTATCTTGTTGAAACAATTCTTGTATCGTTGTTTCGTGAATTGCGTTATAGTGGTTCTGTAGATTTTTCCACGCTTCAGTCCCTGTTGGGTTTGTTGTGTTTAAAGCCATTTTTTAGTTTAATTGAAAATTTGGTTATAAAAACACAAAAATACTGAAATAACTTTTAATAGCTTTAAGGTTCACAATTATATAACAATTAGTTACGAAAACGTTTTATGTGAGTTACATGATTGAAATTATGCTTTATAATTTTTGCCAGACAACTTCTGCTGTCACTTTATTTCCGCCTTGTGTTGTATTGGTAACAACATATTTTATTTGATTGTTGTCTAAAATATAAGATCGTTTTTGTTCTGTGTTTTCCCAATTAGGAAATGAAGCTGTTTTTATTTTGAAAATAAGAATTTTGTTCATTTCGTCAATTTCATAAGTGCCAAAATGCGAATTACTTCCTTGTACAATTGAAGCATTTTCTTCAGGAGTACATTTGTTCTTGTCTCCGGAAACTATTTGAGGTCTTTCATTTTTATAAATCTGAACCGCATAATTTCCCTTTTCATCAAAAAACAAGATACCTTTTGGATTTATTCCGTACGGGAAAGTTTTTGTGCCATCACTATTCGTGTTTTGAACAGCAACTAAATTCCATGTGCCAATGATTGCTGGATGCATTTCTTTATTTGATTTTTGTGCTAAAACTGAAGTCGTAGCAAATAACAGAATCAGAAGTGTTTTTAGTTTTTCCATTTTCAAAAATTTAATAGTTTACTTTAATGATTTCTCCATTTGCAGTCGTTTCGATACTTTTTAAATAAGCATTTATCAAATCATCGACAGGAATATCTGATACTTTTGCCGGACTTATCACATTTATTCTGATTCCTCTTTCGAGTTCAAGCGAAGCTGCAAGTACAAAACTGTTGATTCCACCATTTACAATTGCTTTGGCAATGTTATTTTTTATAGGTTTGTCGCCCATTTTTCCGGAGGTAAAAGTAAAAGAACCGTTGTTGTTTAGATAATGTTGACCAATTAAAACCAAATTTACTTGTCCTAATAATTTGTTTTTAATGCCAATATTCAGTTTTTCTTCGTCAAGCGAAAGGATATCTCCCGTGTAACAATCTCCTGCAATACAAATGCAAGCATCGATTTGTTTAATTTCTTTGAATAATTTTTCGATCGAATTTGTGTCTGATAAATCAATTCTAAAATCACCGCTGTTTCTTCCTGCAGAAATAATTTCGTGATTTTTGGATAATTCAGGCTGTAGTATTTTACCAATCTCACCATTTACGCCAATTAAAAGGATTCTCATTTTATAGTTTTTAGTTTGTTATTTGATACAAAATTAGTGTGTTAGCCTTTCTGTAAAATTGTACTTATTAGTACTAAAATTGTATTTTAGCACAATGACAGACAAAAACCTATATCATCCTTTTGAAGTTGATTTTAAGGAATTAACAACGTTTCCGAAAACAATTCGGAAAAATAATTTCTTTGAATTAATATATGTTGTTGATGGAACGGGAATTCAAATCATCAACAATAATAAATTTCAATATCGAAAAGGGAATCTGTTTCTTGTAACTCCGCAAGATGTTCACTCATTTGAAATTTTGACCCCAACCAAATTCTTTTTTCTTCGTTTTAATGAATATTATATTAAAGCAAATTCCCAAAATGGCCAGTTGGAAACGGTTTTGCGAATGGAATATATTCTGCAAAATGCCAGTCATCGTCCTGGTTGTATATTAAAAAACCAAATTGACAAACCATTAATTGCGATGCTTATTGAAAGTATAATAAGCGAACAGACCAATCAGCAAATTTACCATCACAAAATAACGGAGCAAATCGTAAACGCTATAATTACAGTTGTCGCGAGAAATATAGCTTTAAAATTGCCTAAGAATATTAAAGAAACTACAGGTGAAATGGTGTTGGAAATATTACATTATATTCAGGAGAATATTTTTAATTCAAAGGAATTGAAATCAGATAAAATAAGTGGACACTTTAATATTTCACTTCATTATTTGGGAAAATATTTCAAGAAACAAACAGGTGAAACGCTGCAGGAATATATTTCAAATTATAAATTGAGGCTGATCGAGGCAAGACTTTTAAATAGTGATATGCGTATTAATGAAATTGCAGATGAACTTAATTTCTCAGATGAAAGCCATTTGAACAAAGTTTTCAGAAAACATAAAGGGATGAATCCTTCTGAGTTTAGAAAGAAGTTTTGCAAGTAATTATGAGCTAACCAATTGGGTGCAATTAATTTTTTGAGTCCCAGCGGGACAACATATTTATAGAAAATAAAAATATTAGACAACAAAACCCGCGGCGGGTGACACATTAAGGAATTCAATAAAAAATTAGAATGTCGCCCTGCTGGGGCTTGATTTTGAAAACGGGTATTAAATTGTCTATAAATATATTGCTCCGCTGGAGCTTTTTCTACAAAATAATTCTAAAGGTCTTGTCTGTTGCTAATATGGTGATTGTCAAAACACACACTATTAAAGAATTGTAAAAATGGTCGTATTCTTGATGGGCCATATGTGTAGTGAATGCTCCAATTGCAAATGGGAATAAGAATAATACACCTGCATTTTTATAATAAGGCTGAAAAATTCCGATTAAGATAAGGATCACACCAAATAGTTCTAAAGCGCCTATTGTAAGTGTCCATGTTTTATTAAATCCCAGAGATTCCATACTTTGCATCATAGATTTCTTTTGAAAAACTTTGAAAAGTGATGCATATCCAAATATGTAGAGATAGTACGCGTAACTCAGCCAATGAAATGCGGTTTTGATTGTTTCCATTTTTTCTGATTTTAATTATGCCAAAGATATTTATTAACTTGCAGAAAAGTAGATACATACATAATTGTATGGTACAGATAAAATAGTAAGTATGGATATTAGAAAGGAAAATTCGACAAATAGTATCAATGAGATTTATTGGAAAGAAAACTGCGGTATTGCATTTACGCTATCTATGATTGGAGGAAGATGGAAAATAAATATTCTGTCGTTTCTCCTAAATGAGCAGAAACTTAGATATAGCGAATTGAGAAATAGACTCGTTGGGGTTTCTGAGCGTATGCTTATTGCGAAGCTTAAGGAATTGGAAAAAGATAATTTGGTGAATCGAATCGTGCATCAACAAGTTCCTCCAAAAGTTGAATATGAGTTAACGGAATTAGGGCATTCTCTTAAAGAAATTCTGGTTTTAATGGATGTATGGGGAGAATCTAATGTTTCTAAATGAAAGAGTTCCGGAGGAACGAAATATATTGTAGGGATGGATTTTAATCCATTCTTCGTAATCATAACCGCAATCTTGTCCTTTCGACGAAGGAGACCCGAGCGATAGCGAACAGACGAAGTAAATTTCCATAAGAAACTCAATTGCGAATGTATAGTCCCTACAGGACAAATGTTGGGTGGTGTAATAATATTCTACCAAAAGATAATCTCTCCGAGATATACTCCTAGAAATTAAGGCAGTTTATTCAAAATCCGACAAATAGATTTATTAGACATTTTTTGCCATTACCTTATCTACTAAAGAAGATATTTTAGTTTTCTTTTCTTCCGAAATTTTATTCGTTTTACTTGTAGCTATGGTAGTATTGAATCTTTCGGATTCTTTGCCCTTTAGTAAGGGAGTAATTTTAATTGTAGTTTTTATTTTTACTTTTTGAATACGTACTAAACTAAATAGAAGTCTTGTTTACCAAACCTTCCACCAGGGTTTTTTATTTATTTCAATCTTTTTCTCCGCTTTATTTATTTCAATCCTTTTTGGTTCTTCAGATTTTATAGTTGAATCATCAAAAAACAGTTCGCCATTATCACTCATTCCAATTGGTGCTTTTGTTCTTTCTTTCCAATTTTCAGTTTGTAATTCCGGGATTAATACAGAGTTGACTTTATCAATAAATTTTTGTCGTGCCTTTTCTGTAATTTCTTCTTCAAGATTTGAAGTTGAGTTTTTAAAGAGTGGAAGTGAGTTTCCGGGTATGTTTAAAAGGAAAATCTGTGTTTTGTCTTTGATTTTCTGAATGTCTAATACTTTAAAAAAGGAATTATCATCTAGAAGAGAATGTCCATTTTTTACGGAATCAGGATTGAATTTAGATAAATCACGGGCTTCAGAACTTGCAATTAAATATCTCAAATTTCCCGAAAGTCCTCCGCCGATATAACTCATATCCGTAAAACCTTTTTCTTTGATTATCTGTCCAACTTTATATTTCGCAATTAAATCATCAGAAAGATTCGTGTCTCTGTAAAATAGTTTTAAGTCTGAAAAAGTTTCATCAAGAATGTCTTTAATGCGGGTGTTTTTCATGTTTTACAGATTGTTTTAATTGTATTGTTTTTTCCGATTCTGAAAAGTTTAAAGCTTTAGGAGTTTAACGCTCCTATATTAGATAAAATTTTTAGTATAAGTGCCAATGGAAAAATAATTATACTGATCAAAAATATTCTTTGCCCATTTTTTCTGTCTTCAGCACTATAAGAATAGATTCTCTCCCCATTTGGAAGTGTCTTTTTTGATCTCCACAGAGAATATCCAATGACAATTCCAATTCCGCCGCCCAAAAGTGCAAATATATATCCGGCAATAATCCAGGCTTTTTGGTTTTCTTCCGGTCTTGCTAAAATTTTTAAGCGTTCGTTTTTTAAAGAAGTTAACATTTCTGAATCAATAGTTTTTCCTCTATCAGTTAAAAGTTTTTGCGCCAGTTTATAATCAAAAACATTCCATTCGTCAGAATTTAAAAGAATTTCATATAGTTCTTCATTCGTGAAACTCAGTAAATAATAATCTTCGTCTATTGTGTCAAGAAGATTTTCAGTATCTTTTTCAAGAACAGCTTCAGCTTTTTTAAAATCTGAAGTATCAATTTTTATTTCATATTGATTTTGTAAAGTGCTTCCGGAAAAATTTATATCGAGAGGAGGAATATTATCGCCTAAAACAGTTTTAATATTGTTTTTATTTAATAATAATTCAAGCTCTTTAGCCTGATTTAATGTTGGGAAACTTCGGAAAGCAATAAAATTTTCAATCATAGATTTATTATTGATTTTTGAGATAAAAGGATTTTACAAATTACCAATACTGTCCAGTTCTCTTTTCAAAGGTTCCATTTGTTTTAAGAAACGGGTTTTGTCAGATCCTGTCAAAGATTCTCCGGTTGGTAAGTTAAGACGAAGTGCATCAACCTGAATGCCGTTTTTCCAGAATCGGTAACAAACGTGTGGTCCGGTTGCCAATCCAGTGCTTCCTACTAATCCAATGGTTTGTCCTTGCGTAACGCGTTGTCCTCGGCGAACCAAAATTCTGGACATGTGTAAATATTGAGTAGAGTAGGTTCCGTTGTGTTTTACTTTTACAAAGTTTCCGTTTCCAGCAGTATATCCGGTTGCTTCTACAACTCCGGAAGCTGTAGTTGAAATTGGAGTTCCCGTTGGAGCGGCATAATCAGTTCCTTTGTGCGCTTTCCATGTATGTTGTACCGGGTGGAATCTATTCATTGTAAATCTCGAAGTGATTCGGCTGAATTTAATTGGAGTTTTTAAGAAAAAGTTTTTCAACGTTTTTCCCTCGTCATCATAATATTCTATTTTTCCGGAAGTAGTGTCTTTTTCAAACGGAAAAGCATAAACGATTTTTCCTTTATATTCAAAAAATGCAGCTTCAAGGTCTTCAACACCATCATAAGTTTTGCCGTTTATAAAACGCTCGGTAAAAATTAAACCGTAACGATCTCCTTTTTTAAGTTTGAAGAAGTCAATTGACCATGAAAATACTTTAGTGATTCGGCTGGCAAGAGCTGTTTCGACACTTTCGTTACCTAAAGTTTCAGATAATGAACTTTTTAAAACGCCACCAATAATTTTACGTTTAAGTGTAACGGGTTTTATTTTCTTGTATGCTTTGGCAATACTATCTCTAAAATCGACAACATAATAAGTTAAAGCATCAGGTTGATAAATAAAAACCTGTAATTTGTTTGTTTTATTTTTAGAACGAAGAATTGTGTACGGTTTGTTGTATCGAATTGTTTTAACATTAAAAGAATCTTTTACCTGTTCCACAATATCATAGACTTTTTTGTCTCCAATATTTTGACTTTGGATGATAGAACCAAAAGAATCTCCTTTTTTTATAGTATCATTTACAATATTAAAGTCAGCGTAATTAAATCCAAATTCTACCTTTTTAGTCTTTGGTTTACTAATCTTAGTTGCTACTTTCTCCTCGGTTTTATTACAAGAAAATACAGAGAATAATAGTATTATAAGTACGAATGCTTTTTTCAAACTTTTAAAATTTTTCGGGAAATTAAGTGGTTGTTTCATTTCCCCAATTGGACAATTCTTCTTCGGTCCACAATTTAGGAAAAAAGATGCGTCTTTGGTATTTTGGATGCATATATTTTTGCCAATCGCTGCCACCAGTAGCTTCTCCGTTACCTTTTCCGCTTTCTAAGATGTATTTTCTTGCAGTATTAAGGTGTTGCATTACCCAGGTAATGTTTACTGTCTTGTCATAATGACGCATTGCATTAATTAATGAAGTGTTTTGCTGATCTGCTTCTGGTAATTGTGTAAATTTTTGCCAGATATTTTTAGTTTTAAAAGTAGACATTTGTCTCAGAAACTGATCTTTGTATTTGTTCTCAAATTCCTGAAGTAAATATGATTTTTGTCCTGTTTGATAATCTTTACCCGCAGCTTGCCAGTATAAATGTTCAAAAGTAGTTTCCAGATCTGTGTTTTCGTCAAAGTTTGCTTTGTATCTGCGATCAGTCAAATTAATAACATCTGTCGAAGCAAATTCGATTAGTCTGTATTGTGCGCTCTGAAAACCACTTGCCGGAGTCAGCGTATTTCTGAATTTCATATATTGATCTACTTCCATTCCGTTTTCCATAATACTGAAAGAGTTGGTAAGCATGTCAAAATAACGAGTGATTCTTGATAATCTTTCGCTGAAAAAGTCAACCTGAATATTTTGCGTATTAGAAATTTGATCGATTTCCCACAAAATCATTTTAAAAATTAATTCATTTACCTGATGATACATGATAAAAACCATTTCGTCAGGAAGAGTTGTGCGTTGTGTCTGTAAACTTAAAAGTGCGTCAGTTTGAATGTAATCCCAATATGTGATTGGTTTTGACCAAAGTAATCCTTCTAATTGAACATCAGTTTTTTGATTTATAGCTTGGAATTTAAGGTCAATTTCTTTTAAAATTGCTTCTGAATTATCAGTGATATTCATTATTTTTTTACTTTAAATGGATTTTTTAATCCTTTATATTCGTCGAGATCTGCTTTAAGTGATCCTACAGCAAGATCTGCTTTGATTCTAATTGGGACTTTGTTGTCGTCGTCTGTTATCCAGAGCGTTAAGCTTTCTTTTTCTTTAAAGACTCTTCCGGTTTGTACCAATGGTTTAAAGACCATGGTAGAAACGGTGCCAAATTTAGTTGTAATATCTTGACGGCCTACATATTTTAACTTAAATTTTGTGATTTCCTCGTCAAAGAACATGTCGATTGTTATTGAATCGCCAGATTTTAACTTGTCAATGTTTGGATGGTTTCTTAAAAAATAAAATGCAGAAACGATATCTTGCACGTGATCAGTTATAATAATAGTTTTTTCGGTATTTCGTTTGTAGTCTTTTACCAAAACCCTGTTTTCAGCCTGATTAAAAAAACCTTCTTGATTTTTAGTATAACCGCCTTCATCTATTTTCCTCACATAACGATAAGGATCTCCATTTTCTTTGTCAAAATAACTTTCATAGAGATCTTCTACTTTAAAGAAAAATTTTGACATTCCGGTTGTATACCCTTTACCTATTGCATGGTGAACTTTTTTGTTGTTAATAGTTGCATCTTTTATTTCAAGAGTTGCGTATCCGGCATTTACGATTCCGTAATGAATTCTGAATTTAAAATATTCTCCCGTGCCAAAAGCATCTTCTTTTTGAGTGTCGAAGGCAAGTGTCGTTAGAATTAATATGATTAGGATGAGCTTTTTCATAGTACAATTTTTACATTTCATTATAAAGGTAAATAAATGCAAATTCTATTCCAAATGTACCAAAACAAAAAAACTCAGTCAAGGAATGACTGAGTTTTTATGCTATTAACTAACCAAAAAACTATAAATTATGAAATTTATATCAATTCAGAAGGAAACCACCCCTTCTTGATTTGCGAGTGCAAAGATATACAGAAAGTTCAATAAACAAATAGCAAAAGGCAAGTTTAACATAACATTTGCATAAAAAGCATCACTTTTCAGAGAATTATACTGTTTTGTGTAAAAAATTTGCGTTTTTACAATGTTCCTCTCAATTCTTGTTCTCTCTCAATGGACTCAAAAAGGGCTTTAAAGTTCCCTGCACCAAATCCTTTTGCCCCCATTCTTTGAATAATTTCAAAAAATAGCGTTGGTCTGTCCTGAACTGGCTTGGTAAATATCTGTAATAAATATCCATCTTCGTCTGCATCGACCATGATGGCAAGTTTTTCAATTTCGTTTAAATCTTCTTTCATCATATCCATGTGAACCCCTAATCTTTCTGGGATCGCTTGGTAATAAGTATGCGGAGGAGCAGATAAAAATTCGACACCTCTGGCTTTTAAATCAGAAACCGTTTTGATAATATCGTCAGTTGCAATGGCAATGTGCTGAATTCCAGGTCCGCCATAGAAATCTAAATATTCCTCAATTTGTGATTTTTTCTTTCCTTCGGCAGGTTCGTTAATTGGAAATTTAATTCTTCCGTTTCCGTTAGACATTACTTTACTCATCAAAGCCGAATATTCAGTATTGATTTGTTTGTCATCGAAGGATAGGAAATTCACAAATCCCATAACATCTTCATAGAATTTTACCCAAGTATTCATTTCGTTCCAACCCACATTTCCAACCATGTGGTCAATATATTTTAATCCGGTTGGTGCTGGGTTATAATCCGATTTCCATTCTTTGTATCCTGGTAAGAAAACGCCATTGTAGTTTTTTCTTTCTACAAAAATGTGAACTGTTTCTCCGTAAGTATAGATTCCTGAACGAACTACTTCTCCAAATTCGTCTTTTTCTACCGTTGGTTCCATGAACGAACGCGCACCGCGTTTCATGGTTTCTTCATAAGCACTTGTTGCATCTTCAACCCAAAGAGCAGCAACTTTTACTCCGTCTCCATGTTTTTGAAGATGGGCATGAATTGGAGAATCTTGTGTTAAAGGCGTAGTCAAAACAATTCTGATTTTGTCTTGTTTCAAAACATAAGATGCTTTGTCTCTTACTCCGGTTTCTAATCCTGCGTAAGCCAATGACTGATATCCAAAAGCTGTTTTGTAATAATGTGCAGATTGTTTTGCATTTCCTACGTAGAATTCTACATAATCTGTTCCTAATAATGGAAGGAAATCTTGTGCTCCTTCAAATATTTTCTCTAATCCGTATTCTACTGATTTTACTTCTTTACTCATCGTGTTTTTAATTAGAAAATGTGTCAATTAGAAAATTAGATAATGTGCGTTCCGATAAAAATTATCTCATTGGCACATTGGCAAATTATCTAATTATTTCATTTTTGATGTTGATATTATTTTATTTAAAATTTTTAAAATTTCTGAGAGATCATTTAATAAACGACTGCATTTTGGATATCCACTATGTGCATCGCATAAAAACAACCAATATTCTGTTTCGTCCGCTTCTTTAATAGCAATTTTTAATTTATGAATAAAATCTGCTTTACTTTCTGCGTTTTGTGATTCTTTTGAATTTGCTCCAATTGATGTTCCGCTTTTTAATAATTGATTTGCGATTACATACTTCTTTTGATCTTGTAACTCATTTGTGTAATCAATGATATTTAAAGCAAAATTGAAAGTTTTTATTAAAAGAGCGTTGTCTTTATATTTCTCGTTGAAAGTCATTTTTTTAATGTGATAATTAGAAAATTTGATAATGAGATAATTATTATATTGTAAGTTTAAATCTACAAATAAATGGAATCTGATTATAAAAAGGCACATTAATTAATTTGTGCGATTTCAGGAAAATTATCTAATTATCTAATTGACACATTTTCTAATTCTATGCGTTTTCAGAACATTATCTAATTATCAAATTGACACATTATCTAATTCTTACTCCGTCCAGGATTTGTAGTACTGTCCATCATCAAGTCCCATTGCTTCTTCAGTTACCATTAATGGTCTGAAAGTATCAACCATTACGGCTAATTCATGGGTTTCTTTATGACCAATACTGCGTTCCATTGCGCCTGGTGCAGGACCATGTGGAATTCCTTTTGGGTGTAAAGTGATGTGACCTTGCTCTATATTATTACGGCTCATAAAATCTCCATCAACATAATATAGCACTTCGTCAGAATCTATATTGCTGTGATTATATGGCGCCGGAACTGCTTTTGGGTGATAATCGTAAAGTCTGGGGCAGAAGGAACAAACGACAAAAGTTGCCGTTTCGAAAGTTTGATGTACCGGTGGCGGTTGGTGAACACGTCCCGTTATTGGTTCGAAATTATGAATCGAGAATCCGTATGGGAAATTGTAACCGTCCCAACCCACAACATCAAATGGATGTGTAGCATATACTACCTCGTGAATCATTCCTTCTTTTTTGATTTTAATTAAAAAATCACCTTTTTCGTCGTGTGTTTCCAATTCGTTTGGCAAAATAAAATCGCGTTCGCAAAATGGCGAATGCTCTAAATGTTGCCCAGATTGGTTTTTATAACGTTTTGGAGTATAAAATGGAGAATAAGATTCTACGTAGAATAATCTATTTTCTTCGGTTTCAAATTCGATTTGATAAATAATACCTCTTGGAATAATTAGATAATCACCATATTCAAAAGGAATATTCCCTAACATGGTTCTTAATTTTCCTTTTCCTTTATGGATGAAAAGCATTTCATCGGCATCGGCATTTTTATAGAAATAATTTCTAAGTGATTCTTTTGGAGCTGCCAATCCAATAATGCAGTCTTTGTTGACCAACATTGGTTTGCGGCTGTCCAGAAAATCATTTTCAGGTTTTAATTCAAAACCTTTAAAAAGTAATGATTTTATATTTTTTCCGATTGCAATTTTTGGTTCAACCGAATAAGAGTTTAAAATTTCTTTAACCTGAGTTGGTCTGTGAACATGATAGGACAATGACGAATGTCCGTGAAAACCTTCGGTACCAAACAATTGTTCGTAGTAAAAACCTCCGTTTGGTTTTTCGAATTGGGTGTGTCTTTTTTGAGGGAAATCTCCAAGTTTATGATATAATGGCATGGCTTTTCTATTAGATAATTTGTAAATTAGATAATTCGAAAAATTTGAATTGTGTGAACAGATAATTAGCTCAATTCTTTGATTGACTAATCATCTCAATTCGATAACTTCACTCAGGATTTCTCTTGATGAGGAATTGAAGATACTCTAATAAACCTGTCCATTTTGTTTTCATTATAACAAATGTCGTAATTTTTATTGAGTAAAATTAGAAATTATATCATTTATAAACCTAAATTTTTTCAATTTTTTTTGATATAAATTTTACAGAGTATAAAAATAGCAGGTTTTTATTGCATTATGTGTTGTAGTCGGTTTTTTTGCCACAGATTGCATGGATTAAAATGATTGTATTCTTTCGCCACGAATTCCACGAATTTACACGAATAGAATTGGTGAAAATTCGTGGAATTCGTGGCGAAAATTTTGGCAAAGTAATAATCCATAAAATCATTTTAATCTGTGGCGATTATAAAATAATTCTATTGAACATTAAAATGAGAATCCGATACTAAACCACGTAAAGCTTTTTGAGAGCTCCGGAGACCATGATTGTTTCACTTCGATTGGACCAATAATGGTTTCTAATCCATAACCTATGGCATAACCGGAATATTTAGGCATTGAAACCCAATCTACAGTGGTGAAAATATCATCGCCTAAATTGGCAAAATTGGCTGAAAGGTTCACATGATTCTTTTTGAAAATTTCATAATCAAGAGTAATGTCGGTTTTTATATAGCTGTTTCCGGCAATACTTAAAAAGTCATATCCGTAGAAATAATTGAAATTATTGATTTTGTTGTAGCCATAACCACCCAATATAAAATCGAAAAATGGTACGCTGTCACTGCCAATATTAAATCCGGCATCTGCACCAATTTTAACGGTTGCTTTTCTGAACAATGTTTTGGCAAAAGCAACTTCGGCCTTTGCGATTGAGAATGGTTTAAATTTATTGGTATAATCTGATGATGCTAAATAGGTTTGCAAATCAGTAGAAAAATACAATCCCGAATGAGGATAACTTTTATTATCAAAGGAATCAAATTTTAGATATCCGAAGACGCTCAAATAGTTACTCTTGTCAATTATATTTTCGGCATTGGAAAGTGTTGGAGAGTTTATTTTTAAATATTTGTATTCGACACCGCCGCCCATTAAAAATTTCTGTACAAAAATGGTTTGGAAATAAGCCTGATTGGTCAAATCAAGAAAATCAACATTTATTAGATTGACATTCTGATTTAAGCCTGTTAGATTGCTTATGCTGGTAGTTACATTCCGATTAAATTGATTCAATCTGGATTTGAATCCAAAGCTGATATTAAAACCATTTTCGACATAATAGTTCAAATCGTATCTGAAATTATCCCCTAAAATAATGTCAAGTGAAGTAATATCATTTTTTAAGAATGTTTTTTTATGTGTAAGATTCAATAAAATTCCGCTTTTGTAAAGTCCGTCATAATGCAATCCCAGTTTTAAGAAAGTCTGCGTTGGATTCTCTTTCAACACAAGATCAAGATCATCAGAAATGCCATCCGGCTCCAGACAATACGAAATCGTACTAAAGTTTTGAGTTGCATTTATGTTGTTGATTCCTGTTTTTAAATCGTCATAAGTGATAGTGCTTTCAGGTTTAAAACGCAATTTACCATTGATGTATTCTCTGGTATAATTGTCTAATTTGGTGCTGTTTATTTTTTTAATTTCAAGAGTGTCTGAGCTGACTTTTAGCTTTGGTTTTTTATAGAAAGTTTCTTCATTCGTCAGCGATTTTATTTTTTCATAAACGGCAAAAGCGGCTTCTTCTCCTTTTCTGATGATTTCTTCGCCTTTATCAAATGAAATTACTCCATAATCCCGAATATCCGGTTTGATGTAAATATCGGTATCTTTTATTTTGCTTTTCATTTTGTCAATGGATTGCAAATTGGTAATCTGAACCAGGATACGAGTAGCATTTTTAAGGTTTTTCCGATTCATTAAATCGTCCTGAACATCAACACCAATAATAATATCGGCGCCAAGATTGCGCACTTCTTTTATGGGATAATTGTTGACAACACCGCCGTCTACTAATAAATTTCCGTCAATTTCTACCGGAGTAAATAAGGAAGGAAATGCGGCACTTGCCATCATTGCCTGAACCAGATTTCCTTTGTTTAGCAGGACTTCTTCACCAGTTTCAATATTGGTTCCAATACATAAAAACGGAGTTGGGAGTTTATTAAAATCGCGAACGTGACGCACATTTCTAGTTAAACTGGTTAGTAAATTATAATTGTACATTCCTTTGGAAAGTGCCTCAGGAATTCCAACTCTGAAATTACTGAATGGCAAAACAATGGCGTATAATTCGTCATTTTTCTTGCCGTAAAAGTTTTTGGAGGAACGCGGAATGTAATCGTTTATTAAGTCATCGAAATTGGTTTTCTTGAAAATAGAATCAATTTGCGAAGCGTTGTAACCAGAAGCATAAAGTCCGCCAATTACAGATCCCATACTGGTTCCGCCAATATAATCGATTTTGATTCCGGCTTCTTCCAGAACTTTTAGAACACCAATATGAGCAAATCCTTTTGCACCGCCGCCACTTAAAACCAAACCAATTTTTGGGCGTTTAATGCTGTCTTGTTTTTTATCTTGTGAAAATGTTTTTTGTGTATTGAATAAAAAAAGTGTCAAAAAAACCGCTGTCACGCCCCAGATGGAAATGGAAAGCTGCGAGTGAGAAAACGATATTTTTTCCTGCAAAAAAAGAGCGACTTTAGAAGCTCCTTTTTTTGAAGTAGAAAAAAATCGTTTTGACCGAGTATTTGTAATGAACAGCTGGATTGGGCGCATAATAGCTAGTTGGTTTTGTAAAAGTCGACAATTTTTTTGGCTTTTGATACTCCAATGACATCTGAAATTTCTTTTTCGGATGCTAGTTTCAATCTTTTAACACTTTTGAAATGTTGTATTAACGTTAGCATGGTTTTTTCTCCAATTCCCGGAATACTTTCTACTGATGAGTTCAGTGCAGCTTTGCTTCGTTTGTCGCGATGAAAAGTGATTCCAAAACGATGCGCTTCATTTCGTAATTGCTGAATTACTTTTAATGTTTCGGATTTTTTATCGAGATATAACGGAATTGAATCTCCGGGATAAAAAAGTTCTTCGAGGCGTTTTGCAATCCCGATAATAGCAATTTTTCCGCGTAAGCCTAACTCATCGATACTTTTTAAAGCGGCTGATAATTGTCCTTTTCCACCGTCAATAATTATCAATTGTGGCAAAGGTTCTTTTTCGTCTAATAATCTTTTGTAACGGCGATAGACAATCTCGGTCATCGAAGCAAAATCGTCAGGACCTTCGACAGTTTTTACATTAAAATGGCGATAATCTTTTTTACTTGCTTTTCCGTCTTTAAAAACTACACAAGCTGCAACCGGATTTGTTCCCTGAATGTTCGAGTTATCAAAACATTCGATATGTCGGGGTTCTGTTGGTAAGCGTAAATCTTTTTGCATTTGTGCCATGATGCGATTGGTGTGTCGATCAGGATCTACAATTTGCAATTGTTTCAATTGTTCGATTCGGTAGAATTTTGCATTTCGAATCGATAAATCTAATATCTGTTTTTTGTCCCCAAGTTGCGGAACGGTTGTTTTGATGTTTTCGCCCAAATTAATTTCAAACGGAACTATGATTTCTTTTGATAATAATTGAAAGCGTTCGCGAAGTTCGATAATTGCCAGTTCTAATAATTCTTCATCACTTTCGTCCAGTTTTTTCTTTATTTCTAAAGTATGCGAACGAATAATTGATCCGTGTGATATTTGCAGAAAGTTGACATAAGCCGCACTTTCGTCAGATACGATTGAGAAAACATCAATATTGGTAATCTTCGGATTTACTATCGTAGATCGCGATTGATAATTCTCTAGAACTTCAATTTTTTCTTTTATTTTTTGTGCTTCTTCAAAACGTAAATCCTGTGCATATTGCGTCATCAATCGCTTAAAATCTTTCATGCTTTCTTTGAAATTTCCTTTCAGAATTTCGCGAATAGCATCGACTTGTTTTTGATAATCTTCCAGAGATTCCAAGCCTTCGCACGGTCCTTTGCAATTGCCAATATGATATTCGAGGCAAACTTTGAATTTTCCGGAATTTATATTTGATTTGCTGAGATCATAATTGCAGGTTCGCAACGGATACAATTCTTTGATTAAATCCAGAATTGTATGTACGGTTTTGAAACTGGTATAAGGTCCAAAATATTCTGAACCGTCTTTGACCATTCTTCGGGTCGAAAATATTCTGGAAAATGGTTCTTTTTTTATACAAAGCCAAGGATAACTTTTGTCATCACGCAACAATACATTATATCGCGGTTGTAGCGTTTTGATTAAATTATTTTCTAATAATAATGCATCGGTTTCGGTAGGAACGACGATGTGTTTTATGGTTACAATTTTTTTTACCAGAACATTTGTTTTGGCAGTATCGTGGATTTTATTGAAATAAGAGGAAACTCTTTTTTTTAGATTTTTGGCTTTTCCAACATATAAGATCTTCCCTTCTTTATCGTAATATTGATACACGCCTGGATTGTCCGGCAAGGTTTGGATTTGAAGAACTAAGGACGGATTTTGCATTCTGTTTTGTTTCTGAAGATAACTGATATGCTTTTTCAAAAACCATTCCGATTTCTGTAAAAAGCTTAACATTGATTTAGATTCAAATTTACGAAATCAAAAGAATAATTTCTATATTTAGATTTTATAATTCTATATGAAAAATAATACGCCCCTGGTTATTTTTGACGAAGCGATTTTGCCCGGAGAAAGCAAAACGATAAATGTCGAAATTGCTCGTTTACATACTACTACAAAACTTAATATTCCGGTTATCGTGCGCCGCTCAAAATTTGAAGGCCCGGTAGTTTTGTTCTCCGCAGGAATTCATGGTGATGAAATTAATGGTGTCGAAATCGTTCGTCAGATCATCAGTAAAAAAATTAACCGTCCTGCAAGAGGAACTATTATTTGTATTCCGATTATCAATATGTACGGTTTCGTAAATAAATCGCGCGAGTTTCCGGACGGAAGAGATTTAAATCGTGTTTTTCCGGGAAGCAAAAAAGGTTCTTTGGCAAGTAGATTTGCTTTTCATATCGTAGCGCAGGTTTTACCAATTATTGATTATGCTGTCGATTTTCACGCCGGTGGAGCAAGCCGTTTTAATGCGCCGCAAATAAGAATAACAGAGAATAATCCCGAATTGAAACTTCTGGCAGATGTTTTTAATGCGCCTTTTACACTTTATTCCAAAAATATTAGCGGCTCTTTTAGAAATACCTGTGAAAAAGCCAATGTAAAAATGCTTCTTTTTGAGGGTGGAAAATCTTTGGATATTAATGATTTGGTTGCCAATGAAGGTGTAATGGGAGTAAAGCGTTTATTGGATTATCTAAAAATGCTTGATCCAAAACATATCGTTGAAAAAGCAGAAGATCCTTCGATATATATCAAAAACTCGGTTTGGCTGCGCGCGAAATGTTCCGGTTTATTGCATGATTACAACAAAATTGGACGCTTTGTGACCAAAGGAACTATTTTGGCAATTATAACAGATCCGTTTGGTAAATTTGAACAAAAAGTAAAAGCACCTCACGACGGATTTGTAATCAACGCTAATCATTCGCCAATTGTGTACGAAGGCGATGCGATTTATCATATGTCTAAAAATAGCCCTGAAAATGCCGACGAATAAAAAAGAATTACGATTACATTATAAAAATCTTCGCAAACAACTTTCTGAAAATGATCTCGAAGAAAAGAGTTTGGCTATAGCCAATAATTTAATCAGTTTGCCCATTTGGGATAAAACGTATTATCATGTTTTTCTTCCTATCGAAGAACAAAAAGAGGTTAACACCGAATATATTCTGCATTTGCTTTCCGGAAAAGATAAAGAAATTGTGATTTCGAAAAGTGATTTTGAAACGCGCATTATGTCTCACTTTTTATTAACAGATAATACTAAAATTAAGAAAAACGAATATAATATTCCGGAGCCGGTAAATGGTTTGTCTGTTCCTGCAGAAACTATTGAGGTGGTTTTTGTACCGCTTTTAGCTTTTGATGTTTTAGGCAATCGTATTGGTTATGGAAAAGGGTTTTATGATAAGTTTTTGGCTGGTTGTAAACCCGAAACTATTAAAATTGGTCTTTCTTTCTTTGAATCAGTAAATCAAATTGACGATGTCTTCGAATCAGATGTAAAATTAGATTACTGTGTGACGCCTGAGAAGGTTTATAGATTTTAGATTTCTACTATATAAGTTATATAAGGACATATAAAACTGGATGTTTTTTCTACACAGGATGTTTTTTTACCGCAAAGTTCACAAAGGTTTTTGTTTATTGGAATGCTCAGAAAACACAAAGTTCACAATCCCGATCCCGAAACTTCGGGACGGGATGTGTTGATTCAGCTTTGTGAACTTTGCGTAAATACCTTGCGAGCTTTGCGGTAAAATCATAAGTGTGATATAAATTTACTTTAGTGTAAGTATGCACACAACTTATAATTACTTATATCACTTATATGGTGAAAAATTAAATTTACTTTACTTCTTTAATTGTAGTACCATCAATCCAACCTTCGGTGCCATCCGTTAATTCGATTTTTGTCCATCTTCCAAGAGTTTCCATAACGTAGACTTTTGCACCTTCATGCAATAAGAAAATGGCTGCTCCGGCTTTTTGAGGTTCGCTTCTAACTTCGCTTAATTCTGAAAAAACAATTGCTGGACGATCGTTATCAAAATGATTTTTCTCAGACATTCCGGCAAAAACACTTAATAACAAAGCAACCAAAAGAACAAACATCCCAATGAAATAGATTCTTTTGGTAAGTGTAAGCTGTGAAAAGTAATAACCAATAAAAGCCAATAGAAATAGAAATGCAATTCCCACAGCGATTTTTGCCCAGACATTATAATTAAAAATACCGGTAAAGTTCTGAATCAGTTTTGCAAAACCTACTTTCGGAACTTCTTTAATTTCGTCGATTGTTAGTTTTTTGGCAAATTTTAAATTGTTCAAAACATCCGGATCGTGAGGTTTAAGAACCAATGCTTTCTCGTAATTGTAGATCGAAGGCGCTACTTTATTTAATTTATAATAACTGTTTGCCAAGTTAAAATACAACTCTGCAGATTGTTGTTTGTCTTCTTTAATAATACTTTCATAAACATCTACAGCTTGCTGATATTGCGCCTTTTGGTACAATGTATTTCCTCTTTCAAAGCTGCTTTGAGCAAAGAAAATCTGTGTGATTAATAAAAAAAGATATACTATATTTTTCATTTTATTTTCTTTAAACCTAACAGGTTTTAATCCCGAGGCTTCGGGACTGTTAGGTTTGCTATTAAAGTTAAATTTAAACAATCTGTTTCTCCAATTCAGAGATAATCAGAACTGCTTTTTCGTAATCCTGTTGAATTGAAGCGCTTGATGCCGGAGCATATCTTGCAAACTCACAGTTTTCTGTCAGATTAATAAAATTCTGAACTGTTTCCGGATTTGAATTTCTTGATAACAGCAATTCGCGAATATTGTCTTTGCTCATTTCTGAAGTTTCAATATGCAATTTTGCTTTCAGGAAATTGTGCATTGCTTTTTCCAAAGCGATATAAAATGGCTCTTTGTTGTTGATTTGTTTCTTGGCTTCAGATAAATATTTCTTCGCCAGTTTATTATTCATTCTAATACGGTTTCCGGTAACATCGCCATCAATTGCTTCTTTTCTTTTCTTAGCCAGAACAATAATTGGTAAAATTATAAATGGTAAGAACAACAAAGTATAATACAAATCAGAACCATAAAAATCATTTCTGGCAATGGCAACTAATGTTGTTTTTGATTTGATATATTTGAATTGCTCTGTTTTCGAAATCACGTTTTTAGCAGCTGTTGCATTTGCTTCAGCTTGCATTGGTCCGTCAAGAACATCGACCATAATTTCTTTTGAAGTTATGGTTTTATAAGAACCTGTATTCAAATCAAAATAAGAGAATACCATAGGTTTTATAGCATATTTCCCTTTATATTGCGGAATAATGGTGTATTTATCAGTTATTTTTCCTGACATTCCAGACAGTGAAGTTGTCACTTTTTCGTCATGAACCGGATCATACATTTCCAGTGCATTAGGAACAACAGGTTTTGGTAGTGTAAACAATTTCATGTTTCCGTTTCCTGAGGCACTAACGATTAAGTCAAGACTTTCTCCGCTTTTTAAAGAGGTTTTAGAAGGTGTTACCGTAAAATCAAATTTACCAACCGCTCCGCTAAAACCTTCCGGTTTCGTAGCTTCAGGAAGAGGTCTTATATTAATGGTTTTTGCTCCGGCAGAAACAACTTTGCTTCCATCAGTAAGAATCATTTGACCAAACATGTCCCGACGATTTGTTGGCATTTGTACGCCAATTTCCAGCGAAAGTGGTTCAATAGTAAGTCTGCCTGATTTTTGAGGATACAGAATGGTCTTTTTCAGGATTACATAATAACATTTTTCTCCTTGATAAGTTCCTTGCTCAAGGGACAATTGTTTGATATCGATATTCTGATTCCAGAAGTCGTTATATTTTGGCTTAGCCAATTCTTTAAAGCCATTAACATTGATATTGTTGAAATACAGTTTGTAAACTACTGTAATAGGCTCATTTACATATGGACTTGTTTTTGAAATTTCGGCTACAAGATTTAGCATTTCGTCTCCATTAGAAGATCCTTGTGGTCTAGGATCGTTTGGATCTCTTTCTTGTGCAACGGCATTTGTAACAACGATTTTTATAGGCGATGTCTTGTAAATCTGACCGTTGTATTCAATAGCCGCCTGCTTGATATAAACTGTTCCTTTTTGATTGGGCTGTAAAATATAAGAATATATTTTCTGAAAAGAACTTCTTCCGTTTACCCACGATTGACTTACTTGCTGACTTGGGCCGCCTACGATTCTAAAACCTTCAAATGAAGGCTGATCAAAGTTGTCTCCATCAACATTCATCATAAAGTCAACACGTAATCTTTCGTTCAGTCCGAGCGTGTTTTTGCTTACTCTGGCTTCAAATTGAACTTGAGCCAAAAGCCCTTGAAAAGTGAATAGTAATAAAATTAAATATCTTTTCATTAAATTATTTTCAGTTTTTGTTTAACTGTTTAATTGTTTTTTAGTTTAACCGTTTAATCGGTGAAATATTGTTTAATTGGTTCTAAGATGATTCAAATCAATAAATTAGCGATTAAACAATTCAGCCTTATTTTACCAGTCTTTTTCGGTTTTTTTAGGACTTCCTTTTACTTTTTGAGCGTTTACTTTATCCTGAACTTTCTTCTCTTCGTTGTTTACGGCATCTAATAAATTCTGAACTCGTTCTTTAGATATTCCGCCAGGCTGTGGTTTTGGCTCTCCTTTATTGTCTGATTTGTCATCTTTCTTCGGATCGTTTTTACCATCTTTTTTATCCTTGTCTTTGTCGCCCTTGTCGTCTTTTTTATCTTTATCCTTGTCTTTATTTTTATCTTTGTCCTTGTCTTTATCTTTATTTTTATCCTTGTCCTTATCTTTATTTTTGTCCTTGTTTTTATCGTTTTTCGGAGGATTTTCTTTTAATTTTTGTTTTGCCAAAGCATAATTGTAACGCGTTTCCTCATCTGTTGGATCATTGCGCAAAGCTTCTTTGTAGGCCTCAACCGCTTGGGTATAATCTTTCTCTTTCATCAAAACATTTCCTAAGTTGTGGAATGCTTTGTGTTTTTCAGGTCTTGTTTTGGCATTTTTTATGGCTTTCGCGTAAGCAAATTTAGCTTCCGAAATCTGATTTTGTTTATAAATAGTGTTTCCTAAATTGTAAGGAGCAATTGCGCGCTTTGGAAATTTTGATTCCGAAATTCTATAATTAGCTTCAGCATCAACAAATTTATTCTGCTTATATTCTTCATTGGCATCAGGCAATGTTTTATCCTTTTCCTGAGCCGAAACTGCTAAAGAAAACGTTAGTAAAATATAAAGAAGTAAATTTTTCATTCTAATTTTTTTATGTTTTGTTTCAAATCTTAAGGGAAACAATTATTTCTTTTCGTTAAATAAATTCAACTCTTTTATCCAATTTGTTTTTCTTTCTAAAAGGAAAATATCAACAAACAATAATAAGAAAGCAAAGCCAATGAACCATTGAAATTGCGCTTGAAAATCGGCCATTTGAGTAGCTTCAAATTCTGTTTTCTGAATGTTGTTTAAAGCGTTTTTGATATATTCTAAAACCTCTTTTGTATTTCCGCCATATACATAACCGCCTTTTGTAGCTTTTGCAATGGTTTTCAAACCTTCCTGATTTAGTTTTGTGATAACAGTTTGTCCGTTTTGATCTTGTTGGAAGCTTTTTACAACACCATTTTCTTTTAACGGAATTGTACCTCCTTTTTCTGTTCCAACACCAATTGTAATGATTTTCATTCCCATTTTATTGGCTTCTTCTGCAGCAGCCGAAGCACCTTCAGAAT
The DNA here is from genome assembly GCF_006438875.1 of Flavobacterium pectinovorum. Classification (GTDB taxonomy): domain Bacteria; phylum Bacteroidota; class Bacteroidia; order Flavobacteriales; family Flavobacteriaceae; genus Flavobacterium; species Flavobacterium pectinovorum_A. Next base: position 11,202 of record NZ_RCZH01000021.1, on the reverse strand, counting down.
GATCTTCTCCATCAGAAATCAGAATCAAGAGTTTACTTGTTTTACTTTTTTCGTCAAAATAAGTCGATGATAATCTGATTGCTTCATCAAGTGAAGTTCCTTGTGACGAAACCATATCCGGCGTCATACTTTGCAGGAACATTTTGGCAACATTATAATCAGAAGTAATTGGCAAAACCGGGAAAGCACTTCCTGCGTAAGCTACAATTCCAATTCTGTCATTTCCTAAGTTATTGATGATCTGCGAAACCAGTTGTTTACTTTTTTCTAAACGACTTGGTGCAACATCTTCGGCAAGCATACTTTTAGAAACGTCAACGGCAAAAACAATGTCGATACCTTCACGTTTTACAGTTTCCATTTTTGTTCCAATCTTCGGATTTACCAATCCGATAATTAAACAGGCAAGTGCCAAAAGTATCACCGATAATTTTAATACAGGTTTAAAAACAGATCGCTCAGGGCTCAGTCTTTTTACCATTTCGAGATCACCAAATTCGCGTTGTTTTTTTCTTTTCCAATACATATTGAAAAGGAAAATACACACCACAATTGGGAGTAATAACAAAAGATATAAATATTTTTTTTCGTCTAATTCCATTTTTTAATTCTAGTTCTCAGTCGCAGTTTTCAGTCTCGGTTTTCAGCTGTAAACTGTAAAACTGTGACTGCGACTAAAATATTTTAAATAAAGCTTCTGTAAACCGTATTTCTTAAACCTACTTCCAACAATAATAAAAAGGCTGCTAATAAAACAAAACCCCTGTATTTTTCGTCGTAATCATAGAATTTTAATTCCTGGATTTCAGTAGTTTCTAATTTATTAATTGCGTTGTATATTTCAGCTAATCTATCATTACTTGTTGCTCTAAAATAAGTTCCATCAGTTTTACGGGCAATACTTTTCATTAATTGTTCGTCGATTTCAACCTTTTGCATTTTATATAAAAATCCTCCATTTGGTGCATAAGCATATGGAGATTCTGCCATTCCGTTGGTACCAATCCCAATTGTATAAACTTTTATTCCGTATTGTTTCGCAATGTCTGATGCCGTTTCCGGCTCGATAAAACCGGCATTATTAACACCATCGGTCATTAAAATGACCACTCTACTTTTTGCTTTACTGTCTTTAAGACGGTTTACGGCAGTTGCCAATCCCATCCCAATTCCGGTTCCGTCTTGTAAAGCCGTATCATATTTAATTCCTTTTATCGCTTCGAGGATAATCGCTTTGTCACTTGTTACCGGAGTTTTTGTATAAGCTTCAGAAGCGTATAAAACCAATCCAACTCTGTCATTTGGTCTTTCTCCAACAAAATCTGCGGCTACTCTTTTTAAAGCTTCCATACGGTTTGGCTTTAAATCTTTTGCCAGCATACTTCCTGACACGTCAATTGCAAGAACAATATCAATTCCTTTCGTGGTTTTTGTCTGACTGCTTATATCAACTGTTCTGGGTCTTGCTAAAGCAATAATTAAAGAACATAAGGCAATAATTCTAAAAACATATAAACAAGGTTTTAATTTCGTTAATAGCGATTCGCTATTTTTGAAACCTTGTGTCGAACTCATCTTTAAAGTAGGTGATTGCTGATTTCGTTTCCAAAAGAACCAAGCGATCGTAATTGGAATCAATAGAAACAACCAAAAAAATTGTGGGTTTAAAAAAGTTATTTTATCCATTAGTTGCTCGCTTTTTGAAGTTCAACAGAATTTAAAATGCGTGCTGTAATATCATTCGCATAGGTATCGCCTTCCTGATGTAAAATCACGATTTGCTGTAATCCCTGATCTTGTTTGAAAAGCAAAATTTCATAATATGCTTTTGAACTTGTTTTGTCAACCGGATTTAGGATTGTCATTGTTCCATATCCTTTTAATCCCTGAATACCCTGATTGGTTTGAAAATCTTCTTGTTTTACAATAATATTTTGTCCGCCCTGAGATTCAATTACTTTTAAAGATCCCTCTAAAGCTTTTGCTAAATCAAGCTCTACAGGATTTTTAAATTTACTAGTTGAAACTGCCACGTAAAAGTTGTCAATCATACTTCCGTAAGCGAAAAGCTGCATCTCTTTAATAAGTGCCATAGTTTCTTTTGGTAATACTTTTTGAGTATCCATTCGTTTTAAAACTTTTGGAGTTTCAAGAAGAACAGCAGGATTTCCGTAGGCACTTTTTACCCATTCTCCCTCTAATAATTCTTTTGATGGATGCCCAATAAGATTGTCTTTTACATAATTGAAACCTTTAGTAACAATAAAGAATGTTGTTGTAGCAAATACTAAAAATACGACAGTTCCTACAGCAATTGCGATACGTTTATTGCGTTTTTTAAGTAGTTGTTGCTTAATTTGTTTTTGCTTCTGAGCTTCATTTAACAATTGATCTTCTTCTTCGGCAGGAACTTCAGTTGGGATCGCATTATCAAGTGTAAGGATTACTCTTTGAATTTTATTTCGGTCTTCGGTAATTTCAAATTCTAAAGGTTTAGATTTTGCAAATTTCACCAAATCCGCCTGACGTAAAACACGCTCCAAATTTTCGACAGTTTCAGGAGTCAGCGTCATTTTCTTTTTGGTAGAAGCCGTTCTGATCGCCTGAATCAATTCAGATGTTGTGCTTTCCATTGCCGGAATATGAATCGCTTCTTCAATATAGTTACGCGCAATATCGGTTAATTCACTGTAGTATTCTTTGATTTCACCTTTTTGAACCAATTCTTTTTGCTCCAGATTGTTTAGCAAACTTGTCGCTTTTTCGATAGGCGTTTTGTAAACTTCTTCTTCAATTTTTTTCAATTGGCGTTTTTTGACATACCAATATACAAAAGCTCCGATTGCAAGAATAACGATAAGAATCAAAAGATAAATCCACCAATTTCCTATTCCGCTGTCAGCAGCAGTAATGTCTTTGATATCATACATTTTTTGTTGTAACGTGTCGACTTTTACATTGGCAACTTCAACACGAATAGAATCTGATAAATAAGGCTGTTTGTCAATTAAAATCTTAATACTCGGAATGGTATATTTTCCGGAATCAAATTGCGTTAAACCATATTTTTTGATCAATTCATAAGTATCGTTTTTCTTCACCGTATCAATTGGATACGACTGAATTACTTCCAGTTGTCCAATAGTTTTTAGTTTAGGAAAAACAACTTTCGACTTTGAACTGACAACCGTTTTAAGCGTTAACTTAAATTCGGCTCCAATTTTATTTTTTGTAGTATCAATACTGGTCTCAACTTGTTTTTGCTGTGCAAAAATAGCCGAGGAAAGTAAAAATAAAAAGATGTAAAACTTTAATTTCATTTGATTTTGATTTCAGATTTTAGTCTAAAACGAATACTTAATTGGCACGCGGATGACGCGGATTTAAGCAGATTTTATTTTTGATGTTTATATTCTTAAAATCTAAGAAGTCTAATAATTTAATATATTATCGTGACTTGAAATAACCTAATAATTTTGTCACGTAATTTTCGTCGACTCTTGTGTTTACAACACCTGCGCCTGATTTACTAAAAATATCTTTAAAATAATTTACTCTGTCGTGATAGTGTTTTTCGTAATTCATTCGCACTGTTTTTGAACCCGTATCAACCAATTGAATTTTTCCGGTTTCGGCATCAAGCATTGTCACCATTCCTAAATTCGGAATTTTTTCTTCACGAATATCATACACACGAACGCCTGTGATGTCATGTTTTTTAGAAGCGATTTTTAAAGTCTGCTCATAATTTTCAGACATAAAATCGGAAATCACAAAAACAATAGCTTTCTTTTTCTGAGTTCCTGAAAGGAATTTTAAAGCAGCTCCAACATCTGTTTTATGGCTTTTTGGTTCGAATTCGATTAATTCACGAATGATGCGCAAAACATGTGAACGGCCTTTTTTTGGCGGAATATACAATTCTACATTATCAGAGAATAATATCAAACCAATTTTGTCATTATTTTGTGTAGCCGAAAAAGCCATCGTTGCCGCAATTTCGGTGACGATGTCTTTTTTAAATTGACTTTTTGAACCAAAACCTTCTGACCCCGAAATGTCTACCATTAACATCATGGTCAATTCGCGTTCTTCTTCAAAAACTTTTACGTGGGCTTCATTGTAGCGTGCAGTTACATTCCAATCGATGTTACGAATGTCGTCGCCATATTGGTATTGACGTACTTCACTAAAAGTCATCCCGCGCCCTTTAAATGAAGAGTGGTATTCTCCCGAAAAGATGTGATTGCTCAATCTTTTGGTTTTGATTTCTATTTTCCGTACTTTTTTTAAAAGCTCTTTTGTATCCATTTCTTTAGTTTTCAGTCGCAGTTTTCAGTTGCAGTTTACTTAATAAGGTGTTCACTGTGACTGAAAACTGAAAACTATTTTTAAGGTACTTCAATCTCGTTTACGATTTTGTTGATAATGTCTACAGAAGTAATGTTTTCGGCTTCAGCCTCATAAGTTATTCCAACTCTGTGACGTAAAACATCATGTACAACTGCGCGAACATCTTCTGGAATTACATATCCACGACGTTTGATAAAAGCGTAACATTTTGCTGCAATAGCTAAATTGATACTTCCACGTGGTGATGCTCCAAAACTAATAAGAGGTTTTAAGTCTGCAAGTTTATATTTCTCTGGATAACGAGTAGCAAAGATGATATCCAGAATGTATTTTTCAATTTTTTCGTCCATGTAAACTTCACGAACAGCTTCTTGTGCGCGTAAAATTTGTTCTACAGAAACTACTGCATTTACTTTTTCGTAAGATCCTTTTAAATTTTGGCGAATTACAAAACGCTCTTCGTCAATTTTTGGATAATCAATTACGGTTTTAAGCATAAAACGGTCAACTTGTGCTTCCGGAAGTTGGTATGTTCCTTCTTGCTCAACAGGGTTTTGAGTTGCAAGTACTAAAAACGGACGATCAAGTTTGAAAGTTGTGTCGCCAATAGTTACTTGTTTTTCCTGCATCGCCTCCAAAAGTGCTGACTGAACCTTTGCCGGAGCACGGTTAATCTCATCGGCAAGGACGAAATTAGCGAAGATTGGTCCTTTTTTAATAGAAAACTCGTTTGCTTTGATGTTGTAAATCATCGTTCCAACAACATCGGCAGGTAATAAGTCGGGAGTAAACTGGATACGGCTGAAAGAACCTTGCACTGCTTGCGACAAAGTATTTATCGCTAAAGTTTTTGCTAATCCGGGAACACCTTCAAGCAAAATATGCCCTTGCCCAAGAAGTCCAATTAGCAAACGCTCGACCATATGTTTCTGGCCCACAATAACTTTGTTCATTTCCATTGTAAGAAGGTCTATAAAAGCACTTTCTCTTTCAATTTTTTCATTTATCGCTCTAATGTCTAAAGTCGTTGTATTTTCTTCCATATAAATATTTTTAAAACCTTTTTAAAACGTTGATTTTTATGCCTTACTTTTGAGAGTGCAAATTGAATATTTTTTGAGAAGTAAGATGTTAAAGAATGGTTAAAACTTCGACCAAAGACCTAATTTTAAGGACTAATTGTGAATCTATTTTTATATTTTTAAGAACTTTGATGATTATGCTTCAGAAAAGCATATTTATTACCAAAAATAACGCAATAAAACCATGAGTAAAACAGCATTATCGCCCATAATTTCGGGCACTATGAATTGGGGAGTTTGGGATAAAAACCTTACAACTAAAGAAATGGAAAATCTGATACAGCTTTGTATCGAAAACAAAATCACCACTTTTGACCACGCAGACATTTACGGAGCTTACACTACAGAGGCTGATTTTGGAAAAGCTTTTCAAGCCAGCAAAATTTCGCGTGACAAATTACAATTAATAACAAAGTGCGGAATTCAGATGATTGCTGAAAAACGCCCGGAAAACAAAATCAAGCACTACGATTATTCTAAAGAATATATAATTTGGTCTGTCGAAGAATCATTAAAAAAACTGAAAACAGATTATGTTGATGTTTTCTTATTGCATAGACCAAGTCCGTTAATGCAAGCTGATGAAATTGCTGAAGCTGTTGGAAAATTAAAAGCAGAAGGAAAAATTATTGATTTTGGTCTTTCTAATTTTACCAGTTCTCAAACTGAATTAATTCGTCAGAAAACAGAAGTTAGTTATAATCAGGTACAATTTTCGGCTACTCATTATGAAGCAATGACTGATGGAAGTTTAGATTATATGCAAACACACAAGATTCGTCCGTTGTCATGGAATCCGCTTGGAACAGTTTTTAGAGAAGACACTAAAAAAACACGTCGTTTGAAAAAACTTCTTGCTGATTTGGTTCAAAAATATGGTTTTGGTTCAGATACCCTTTTGTTGGCCTGGATTTTAAAACATCCTGCAGGAGTAATTCCGATTGCGGGAACGGTAAATATTGCAAGAATTCAATCGTTGATGAAAGCAGTTGAATTAGAAATGGACAAAGAAGACTGGTTCGCGATCTGGACAGAAAGTATGGGAGACGACGTACCTTAAAAACAGTCGCGTTTTAAGTTTTCAGTAAAGTGTGAAAAAATATTAGCCATAGATTAAATGGATTTTCACTGATTAAAGATCTGCGGGATTTGCTAAATCTGCGTGAAAAAAATTACTCTCGCAGATTTAGCAGATTATGGAGATAAAAAATCATTATCTTTTACTCTGTGACAAAAAAAAATAAAAATAAAAATGAAAAAAACAGTTTTAATTACTGGTGCTACAAGCGGAATTGGAAAAGCAACTGCACAAATATTGGCTCAAAATAACTATAAAGTGGTTCTTTGCGGAAGACGTATCGATCGTTTAGCACAACTGGAAAAAGAACTTTCTGCTTTTACAGAAGTGCATTCTTTGTCTTTTGATGTTCGGGATAAAAATGCTGCTTTTGATAGTATTCATAATTTGCCTGAAGAATTTTCTACAATTGATGTTTTAATTAACAATGCGGGAAATGCACATGGTTTAGATCCAATTCAAACTGGAAATGTAGACGATTGGGATGCTATGATTGATATTAATGTAAAAGGACTTTTATATGTTTCGAAAGCTATAATTCCGCAGATGGTCGAAAGAAAATCAGGGCATATTATTAATATTGGTTCAATTGCTGCAAAAGAAGTTTATCCAAATGGGAATGTATACTGTGCTTCAAAACACGCTGTTGACGCAATAAGCAACGGAATGCGAATGGATTTAAATCCATACGGAATTAGAGTTGGGGCAATTCATCCCGGAATGGTAGAGACCGAGTTTAGCGAAGTGCGCTTTAAAGGGGATTCTGATAGAGCATCATCCGTATATAAAGGTTTAGATGCGTTGCAGGCAGAAGATATTGCGGATATTATTCATTTTGTGGTTTCAAGAAAATACCATGTTAATATTTCTGATTTAATTGTCTTGCCAACGGCTCAGGCTTCGGCAACGATTGTTAAGAAAGTTTAATTATTTTTTATTTCTATTTTTTATTTTTTAATTATGGCAAATTATAGTTCTTTTGAGGAGATGGTTATTTATCAACTCGCTCGAGAACAATGCAATCAGGTATGGAGTTTAATTATGACTACGTCATTAGGTCAGGATTATAAGTTGAGAGAACAAATTAATGGTTCTTCAGGTTCAGTAATGGATAATATTGCAGAAGGTTTTGGTCGGGGTGGTAATAAAGAATTTATAACTTTTTTAAGTTATTCAAGGGGTTCATGTTGTGAAACGAAAGCCCAATTGCAAAGATGTTTTGATAGAAAACATATTAATGAAATTACATTTTTCGAATTAAATGCCAAAGCTCAAATTATAATCGATCAGATTTCTAAATTTATGAATTACTTAAAAACTTCTGATAAGAAAGGTTCAAAGTATGATTGAGTAATTAGAGAATAAAAAATAGAAATAAAAAATAATCAATATTCACATGATCAATAAGCGCCTTTTAATAAAAAACCTACTCGCCCACAATGACGAGAGCAGTTTTTATGATAAAAAAAGGCAATTGAATTTGCATTCACGTGAAGGAAAAGGAAAGTTCCTGAAACACATTTGCGCATTATCAAATTCAAATCCAACTAATAATTCTTATATCGTAGTTGGAGTAGAAGATCAGGATAACGAAATTGTAGGCGATGATTTTTTTGACGATAGCCGAATTCAAAATCTTGTAAATGCTTTTCTGGAGAATCCACCTAAAATTCAATATGAAAATGTACCGTTCCCGAATCTTCCAAAAGATAAAGTGGTGGGATTGGTAACTATTAAGCCTAAAAGCAAAATATCTTATTTCAAAAAGGGAATTCATACAACTCCGGCGAATAGTGTTTTTGTGCGACGCGGAAGTAATTCGGTTCCTGTTGAAGGTGAAATTGAGAAGAATTATCAGAACACAGAAACGGTAATCGGAATCGAAAATAGCTCCCGAAACAGTATTCAATATACACTTGACGGCGTTATCGACTTTATGAATTTTCGCCACAAAGACATGTCGCCTAAGTATTATGTTTTTAAAGAGTTGTTTGTTATTTGCTGGGCGGGTGTTCCTCATAAATCCCGTGATAAAACCTTTTTATCCCGTGTAGATATTGAGTTGATCAATGAGCAAATTAAACTTTTTTATTCGGCTCAGGATGTTGTTACGATTGTTTTTGATGACGATAGTTTTACTATAACCGAATATGTTCCGCTTGGTTTAAATGATAAAACGAGTTATTATCCATTAGAGAAACAAACAATTCATTTTTTTGACAACGGTTATTACAAAATTGATCGTGAAATGCTTTTCCAACCTCCGGAATTCAATCGGAAAATGTTGTATCATATTTATAATGCAAATACGGCATTGCTTCAAAAACTCCAAAAAGGAATTCCTTTATCGGAACGTGAATTAAAAGATTTGGAAAATCTTCCATCGACTTTTATGATTTGTTATTTGAATGGTTTTGATGATGCCAAACAAAAGCTGATCGATGCAAAATTACTTTTAAAGCCTTTTGGGAATATTTACTTGTCGTTTAAAGAAGCGTTGCGGATTTTGAGAAAAATGAAGTATGATGTTCAGTGAAAAAAAGGTTCAAAGGATCAGAGGTTCAAAGCGACAAAGGTTTTCTGAAGAGACCCACAGTAGTCTAAAACAATACCTGTTTTAGAGGCTCAAAGGTTCGGAGATTCAAAGCGACAAAGGTTTTCCGTAGAGACTCACAGCAGCGTCTAACTCAAAGAGTTTTAATTTTTTTTGAATTGCCTCCTAGCTTTGGCGGGGAATTTATTAAGCGTAATTTTCAATAAATACGTCTTCAATCTTTTTTAAGTTGTCATTTTCCTCAAATTGCAAATGTCTCATTTCGTTATTGTAGAATTTCTCTATAAAAAGTTTAATGATATACATAACTTCTGTTCTATTGTCGCTATTGGTCAAAAGCTCTTTAACTAAATAATTACTTAGTTTTAATTTTTGATTTTTATATTGGCTTGACATTAAATCAGAATCTGAGTCTTTATGTAGGGCAAGCATTTTGTCAACTTTATCTATTTCTTCTATTAAGTCTAAAATATGATATAACTTGTTATCTTTCATTTGTTGTAAATTAAAATTTTATTTCCAAAAAACCTTTGGATAACCTATTTCCTCTAATTCTTCTTGTCTTTGTAAATCGATCCAGCCAATATGCCTTATCACTTACATATCTAAAATTATTAATGTGATTTTCAGGATAAACTTCAATAATGTAGGCGTCAACGCCATAAATAATTTCTGAATTAGGATATTTAAAGTCATCTAAATCTGAGCCTAATTGGGAAACAATGTTGTAATCTAAAAACGTAACTAAATCAATATCTCCAGGATTGTTCTTTTTCGTTACATAAGATCCGTTAATCCATTGATGTAGGTTGTCTAAATTACATACTTTTTTGAAATCCTGATTATATTTAACATAAGCTTCAAAAATTTCCTTTCTTTTTATAGAAGGGATTTTTAATACGAACTCATTTTCTAGTTGTTGAATAGTTGATGTGATTTTATTATCAGGAACTAATAGTCCTGAATGGTTGAAGGTTAGCATAAAAGAAAAAATTAAAAGAAAAACCAAATGTAATAAAAAAAATGTAAGAAAAGTTTTTATTTTTTGATTCTGGTATTTTATAGAATTGTGTTTAAAACAATCATTTATATTTCAAATATTTACTCACTTTCTCATAAGGAAATAAAAGCTCTTTTGGACCATCGGCATACGAAGCTGCTTCATAAGAGTTATAATATAAAAGCAAACCATCTTCTGTATAAAAAATATTCTGTGGTACTTGAAACTTGTCGTTTTCAAACATCAAACCGGTTGCATTGATGTTGGCTTTTGTTGGAATATGATATTTTGCCCTGAATTCTTTTTCGGCGAAAGCCTTAAATTCTTTTTCATTTTTGAATATCTGATCGCTAAAAATGGTTTTTCCGGTTTTAGGGTTAAATAATAAAGAACGGAAACCCTGATAGCCGTGAGCGCCACCGGTAAAAGTATAATGATCAATTTTTATATTTAAAATCTGATCAGAATTAAATTCGACATTCCCTTTTATTTTTCCTTCCCATCCAAAAGTTTCAGTTGGAAATTTTTTATGCATCTCTTCATAAGAAGAGATAAAAGATGTTGTTAATGTTTTATAATCATTCACTTTTACTTTGTCTTCCCCAAAATAAACGATTTCTTTTATTACAGAAAAAACCTTTTTATTGATGCTGTCTGCAACGATAGGAATATTTTTTGCAATTGGAACTTCGATCTTAATTTTTGGACAATCGCTTTTGCAGGGAATAGTAGATTCTTTTTCAAATGTTTCATTTTCAAATGAAAGCTCTTTGTTGCAACTGGTCAAGATTAAAAACAAAAAGACTAAAATAGTTAAGTGTTTCATATCAAAAAGTGTTAATTAATTCAAGTTGCTAGTTTAGAGGTAATAAAAAAACAAAGCACAGGTTCAGTAAATTTGTTTTGCGAACCAATAAACCTTACCCATGCTTTGTAAAGACAAAATTATATCAATTTTTTGTTTAATAGACGATATTTTACAAGGAATTAATCATCCGGAAGATGTAAGAAGACATGTAAGTGACAGCGAAATTATCCTGACAGCAATTGTTTCTTCGACAAGTTTTTATGGCAATCACTGCTCAGCCATTAAGTTTATGAAAGAATATGGATTTATTCCAAAGATGCTTGATAA
>NZ_RCZH01000020.1 GCF_006438875.1 Flavobacterium pectinovorum | reverse complement strand
CGAGAAAATAGTTTCGAAATCATCCGGAAGGATTGAAGCTATTCTGGTAAAAGACAAATCGATAGTTCCCAAGAATACAACATTGGCAATTATAGAAAACACAGCCAATTACAAGGATGTTTTTTTATTAAAAAGTATAGTGGATGCTTATAATGTCAACGATCCCAAAAAAGATTTTCCTTTTGCCTTGCTTAAAAACAGTCAGTTGGGCGAAATTGAAAGCGCGTATGCCGTTTTTCAAAAAGATTATCAGGCAGATAAATTAAATGAAGACTTGCGGCCTTTTGAAGTCGAAAACAGAGCACAGGTTTCAGAGAAAGTGCAAATCAAGGAAAGATTGGAAATCCTGCAACAGCAAAAAGTGATAAACGAAAGCGAATTGCAGCTTCAGAAAAATGAAATTGCACGTTTTGAAACCCTTTTCAATAAAGGAATTATCTCGGCCCAGGAAATGGAAGCCAAAAAGCTGACTTACCTGCAGGCTCAGAAGAGTTATAAGAGCTTATTGTCTTCGATTTCGCAATTAAGGTCCTCTTTGATAGACAACACAAAATCAAGTCAGAGTTCACATATAAACAGCACCAAAGAAGAAGTTAATCTGGGGCGTAGCATGGCACAATCATTTTATCAGCTCAAGAAAGTGATAAAAGATTGGGAATTGGCCTACACGCTAAAAACATCCATAAGCGGTGTAGTTACCTTTTTGCAGGTTTGGAATGAGAACCAAACGATAAATGTTGGTGATAATGTTTTTTCAATAATTCCCGATGCCAAAAACGGTTTTGTTGGAAAAGTAAAAGCACCGGCACTTAATTCAGGAAAAATAAAAGTGGGACAAAAGGTAAACATCAGACTGGCAAATTTCCCGGATAGGGAATTTGGAGTTCTGCGAGGAAAAATCCAAAACATTTCACTGGTTCCCGATAAAGACGGAAATCTGTTATTGGATATTGCACTCCCAAACGGACTGGAAACGTCTTATAAAAAACGAATTGTATTTCAACAGGAAATGAAAGGAAGTGCGGAAATCGTCACCGAAGATTTGAGACTAATCGAAAGAATCCTGTATCAGTTTAAAAGTATTTTTGAGCAGGTTTAAAAATAGATTAGACTGTTTTGTTATAATAAAATAGTCTAATCTATTTTTAAATTCAAAATTTTCCCAAAAGCTTCTGCAGCTTTATGAACCTGAACCAGCCAGTCATCTGCGGCATTGTCATCTGCGCCGTCTGAAATATATTTGAGGCACAAAAACGGAATGTTTTCTTTCATAGCAATCATAGCAAGCGCGTAGGCTTCCATATCTACTACGTTATATATTTTTTCGCTGTGTCCCATTTCAAAATTATCGCCGGTTCCGCAAATTCCCGTTTGTAGTTCGGGTAATGTCAGACCATACTCTAAAACTACCGGCAAATCAGAAAGTGGCGTTTCATATAAGGCATATCCTAATCCGCGAACGTCCATATCTCTTTGTACAAATTTGGTACAGCAAATAACATCGCCTTTTTGAAAGTGGTTACTTCCCGCTGATCCAAGATTTATAATAAGTGATGGCTTTTTAGATTGTATAGCTTTCGTGAGTTCGTAGGCAGCGTTTACTTTTCCAATTCCGGTAATAAGCTCATTGTGTGCATTAAAAACTTCGGCAGCTTCTATTGCTAAGGCAAATGAGAATAACACATTTTCTAAAGGAAACGATAGTTCTTGGTTGATTTTTATCATTAAAATTTTATTTTCAATATGCAAATATGCTTAATTAAAATAAATAAAATAGAAGTGTTGAACTTTTAATTTTTGATGCTTTCTTTTTTTAGTTTTTAACCGAAAAAACAATATAAGAATCTGCAAAGAGTACCAATTTTTTTGCCACGAATTTCTCGAATTTTCTCGAATTTTTATTTTGAAAATGCTAAAAAAACTAGCAGTAAAATTGCACAGATTCACGAAGATTTTAATACCTACAATCAAAATAATTCGGGGTAATTCGAGAAATTCGCGGCAAACTTTTTATATTATTTTGGCTTGGTATTCGCGTTATGGATACTCATAAAAAACAATTACAAGAATCAAGGGAATCATTAAAAATCAAGAAATTTAATTAGTACAATTATTTTGTACTTGCAAATCTAATTTTATTCACTTCGTTTTATGTTCTCAATTAATTGGAAAATAGTGGTTTCAAGATACTGTAATACAATGTTTTGTAATTACTCGTACTTCTTACTTTAATTATTCGTACTCATTTCTCGAAACAAATGCGACCGAGTGTTTTTACTCGGTCGCGTATCTTTAAGTTCTCCCACATCTTTGTATCGAAATAAATTTCTAACCTAAAACAACGATACCATGAAAACTTCAGTAAAATTATTAGCAGCAGTATTATTAGTAAGCACTTTTTCTTTTGGACAGGATATTACCAGAAAAATTGATTCTATAATAAAGGATAATTATCAAAAAAATCCTAATGTTGGTATTAGCGTCGGATTCATCCAAAACAATAAAGAATTTTATACGTCTTACGGAAAGTTGAATGCAGAAAGTAAAACTGAAATTAATAAAAATTCTATTTTCGAAATTGCTTCTATCACCAAGATTTTAACCACAAATTTAATTGCTCAGGCAGCTCTTGAAAATAAATTAAAATTAGAGGATTATATAGACAACTATCTTCCTAAAGAATATGTTTTGAATGAAAATCTTAAAAACAAAATAAGAATTTCAGATTTGGCATCACATCAATCTGGTTTGCCTGATATCGATTTTGCAAAATTAATAGAACTAAATCCGCAACAGCCTATAAGTAATGTAACCGAGCAAACATTAACAACATTAATCAATAATTGTACGGAACTTAAAGATTATGGCAAATACCGTTATTCTACAATTGGTTTTACTTTATTGGGACAAATATTAGAAAAAGTTTATGGCAAAAGTTATGATGAAATTATTAGAGAAAAAATAATAAATCCGGTGCACATGACTCATACATTAACCGAAGATTTTGATGTAAAAAACAGAACAGTTGGTCACAATCCTGATGGTGGGATTCAGGAATTTATCAAATGGAATATTACATCTCCTGCAGGATTAGTAAAATCGAATGCGACCGATATGGTGAAGTATTTGAAAGCGATTTTAAACAAAGAAACTACCGTAGGTAAAGCTGCTCTCGTTACTGAAAAAACTTTCTATAAAGTAGATAATAGAGAATTAGGATTGGGTATAAATATCGACAATGATGATAAAACTACACTGTATATGAAATCTGGAGATTCAATGGGACAATCTTGTATTATATGTTACAACAGAGCTAAAAATTGGGGTATCATAATTCTTCTTGATAAAAGGGATTCAAAAATAAGATCGAATTTGTTAGATACTATTACTGAGAAAGTTATGCAATAAAAGGTTCAAAATTATTAGTCACTAAATCACGAAAGTTTTGTCATTTCGAGGAACGAGAAATCTCCGCAAGTAGCTCGACAAAGATTGGCGACAATATTGAACGCGGATGACGCGGATTCGCTTTGCGAAAACACAGATTAAAACGCATTTTATTAGCTTAATCTTGTCATTTCGAGGAACGAGAAATCCCCACGAGTAACTCCACAACGAGAATCTAATCTTGTCGAGCTTCTCGTGGGGATTTCTCGTTCCTCGAAATGACAAACTAAACGAAAATATTGGTATAAAAAATGATTGTCCTAGCCCTGATCGTCCCGAGGCTTCGGGAGAAAATCCTTTTGTGCGGTCCCGATAGCTATCGGGAGCCACAAAAGATTGAAATGAATAGCGGGATTAGCTTCTGAAAAAAAAATGGTTTTATCATAGAAATCGAAATGACAATATTGCGGTTAAGCTGCATCTTCATGATATGCCAACAGGTCAATATTAATAAATTATTAAATGAATGAATCACAAAAATATCGATTGCGGTTTATCTTACTTTTGTAAGGCTCTTCTTTAACAATTTAAAATTGCATTATGAGTTCTAATTTGGTATTAAGGTTACGAGAGGGAGATGATTCCTGTTTTAAAGAAATCTACGATTTATATCATTTTAAAGTATTTTGTTTTGTGAAAAAATATACTGCACAGCTAGCAGATTCAGAAGATGTAACGCAAAATGTTTTTATTCATCTTTGGAAATACAGGGCAAAATTAGATCCAAATGTCGAGTTGGAAGCCATTCTATTTAAAAGCTCAAAGCAAGAAATTTCGAAGTGGTATAAAAAACAAAACAGAATTTTCTCGGTAGAAAATGAGCAATTAATCAGGGAACTTGATTCTCCCTCAGAATCAGACGATACCATAAACCTGAAGCTCGAAAAAATACAATATCTTCTTGATAAAGTGCCTGAGAAAAGGAGAAAGATATTCAACCTTCATAAATTTGAAGACCGCAGTTACAAAGAGATTGCTGCCGAAATGGATATGTCTCCAAGTGCTGTGGCAAATCAAATTTCGAAAACATTGCAATTCCTTAAAGAAAATTCGATAAAAAATCACGAACTCTATTGGTTTGCGCTTTTTTTTGTGAGTCAGGCCGAATTTATCTCTTAAAACTAACTTGTTTTTTAGTCTTTTAATTAGACTAATTTATCCTGTTTTAGTGTTAATAATTCATTTTTTGTCTTGAAGTCAAAGTTAAGTGAATGTTCTTCTATATTAAGAAAACATTAATAGAGATGACTACCCGTGATATTTAAATCATTGGAAATCTAATGTAGTTGAATCGTGGAGATTAATGTATGATTTTCCAAACACTAAAGTTGATTTTAATGAAATCCAGAAAATTAAGAGAAGAGTGGGACGCAATACCCAACAGAGGTATTTTGCCAAATGAAAGCACAACTCGTATGTGGAATACGATACGTAAGACTACAGTTGATAAGTATAGAAGTTTTTATAACTGGACCACTGCTGCAAGTGCTGTAATTATCCTTTCTTTTAGCGCTTATCAGGCTTTTAATAGGTCTGGTTTTGTTAAACCTGAAATTACTTCAACGATAACATTTAGTAAAGATGTGCGACTTTTAAATTTACCTGATGGAACGAGAGTTTGGTTAAACGAAAATTCTGAAATCGAATATCCTAAAAGTTTTATTGGAAAAGAAAGAACGGTTACTTTAAAAGGGGAAGCTTTTTTTGAAGTAAAACGCGATCCGTCACATCCTTTTGTGATTAGTTCGGGAGCTATAAAAACGACTGTTCTTGGAACTTCCTTTAATATTAAAGCTTACGCCGATAAACAACCTGAAGTAAACGTAAGAACAGGAAAAGTAAAAGTCGAAAGTACACAAAATACGGTATTACTGCAAAGAGGTGATAAGGCAATTTATGAAGCGGAAACTTCGATGCTTAATAAACAAAAATCTCTTGTTCTTGAACCGGAATGGAAAAAGGTCTTAATCTATGTTGATGGATTAACATTAGCCCAAGTTCTGGAAAAGCTAAAAGTAAACAATCATTTTTCGGTAATGTATTTAGACGAAGATTTAAAGAATCTTAAAATACAAGGAACTCTTGATACGAGACAAGGTTTATATGAAATGCTTCAGACAATTGCTTTTGCTTTGGAAATCAAGATTCAAACTACCGGAAACAGTACTTTTCTCATTAGCAGGTAAAAGTTTATAAAAATTTTGAAATAATAATTTGCAACTGAATTAAATCTAAAAAAAAATGATTTAAGAGAAGTTGTCAGGAATCACTCGCTTTAAACTGAAAATATTTGCCCACAATATCATATTAAAAAAGAATTCTAATAAACTAACAATCATCAATTATGAACAATGAATTTTCGAGGCGATTTGTCGTTGCCTTATGGATTTTATTTTTCGGAGTTTTCTTCGGAACAAATTCAATTTATGCACAAACCGGAACTGTATCGGTTGATTTTAAAAATTCTTCACCACAAAAAATTATTGATAATCTAAAATCCCGCACACCTTATCAATTTGTTTATCAAAAAGATTTAGATCTGGATTTACCATTGGTAACCTTAAAAAAAGATAATGTTTCGATAGATGAAATTTTGAGTGATTTGCAAAACATGACCAACTTAAATTTTAGAAGAAATGAAAATAATATAGCCGTAAATAGTAAAGACGGCGACAAAAAAAAAAAGAAGGGAAAAATTACAGGTAAAGTCGTAGATGTCAAAGGACTTTCGTTACCTGGTGTAAATATAAAAGTTGCTGAACTGAGTATTGGCGCACAATCTGATATTGATGGTAACTATGTTTTGGAATTAGAACCAGGTGAATATACCATTGAAATTAGTGCTATTTCGTTTCAAACGCAAAAAATAACGGGAGTTAAAGTTCTTGAAAATGACGAAACTCCGCTTGTAGTTTCTTTAAAAGAAGATGCTCAATCATTGAATGAAGTTGTAATTATTCAGGATTACAAAAAAGCAACAGCTTCAGTAGGAGGTATGTTATTGCAGCAGAAAAAAGCGGCTCAGTTTTCAGATGGTATTTCGGCAGAGCAAATTGCGAGAACTCCGGACAGAGATGTAGCAAGTTCGTTAAAACGTATTACGGGTGTAACAACAATTGGCGATAAATATGTGGTGGTACGTTCTATGGGAGAAAGATGGAATCAGGCGGTTATGGACGGAATCGCTTTGCCAAGTACAGATGCGTATCAGCAAAATTTCTCTTTTGATATTATTCCAACGGCTATTGTCGAAAGTATTGTAGTGAGCAAATCTGCAACGCCGGATATGTACGCCAATTTTGCCGGTGGATATGTAGAAGTTAAGACGATGGATATTCCTAAAGAGAATTTTACCAATTTTTCTATTAGTAATTCTTATAATAGTAAAAGTGCTTTCAAAGAGCGATTGACAAAACAGGAAGGCGATTATGATTATTGGGGATTTGATGACGGTCGACGTGATTATCCATCTAACCGTCCCACAATAGATCCTCCAGCGACTGAGGCACAATCAGGTCCGTTTTTGGACTATAGCAGACTATTTAGGGAGGATAATTTTTCTACTTATAAAACCTATGGCGCTCCAGGAACAACTTTGCAATTTGGTATAGGAAGAACTTATAAATTAAAAGACAATAATAAATGGGGATTTGTTGGTTCAGCAATTTTTAAGAATACACAGGAAACACTAGAAATTGAGCATACAGAAAGAAATTTTAGAAGCAATACTGATTTTTCGGCGGAGAGCGATAAAGCATTGTACTCCACTTTTACAAAATATGGCTTTAAAAATTCCGGAGCCAATTATACTTACAATTCGACTTTGGGCGGTATGTTTAATGCGGGTATTCAGTTGGGGAATCATAAAATTACAATGCGTAATACTGTTATGCATATTTATAACAATCAATTAACCCAAATTACAGGCTGGGAAAATGACGATGCTATAGATGGGATTTTAGACGGCAGCAAACTTGCCAATACTACAGAGTCTAATTATCCTGTTTACACCACTTTTATTCAGAATAAAATTGAAGGAAATCACAAGTTCGATAACCTTGAAGTTAATTGGTATGGTGCCTATGGAAATGTAGCAAAAGATACCAAGGACGCAACATTTGTAACTATTAGCAAGGAAAAATTAGGCGATGATATATTGACATCTTACAGTGTGAATAATAATGGTAAGAACAATTTTCCGTTTAGCAGAAGCAATTTTACTAATGACGAGGCTGATTATAACTGGGCCATTAATTTAAAATACACTTTTAATTTTGGTGATTCTTTTACAAATGATCTTAAAGGAGGTTATTTTGGGACTTACAAAAGAGCCACAAATCAACAAGCATCTGCTAAGTTAATAACGGTTGGTCAGACAGCTCAGCAGGCTGTTATTTATGAACCGCTTTCTAAATTCTTAGACGGATCAAATTATTATTGGGGAGGTTTTGGATGGCAAGATTTTGGGATATACGGTAATAAGTATGAAGGCGACGTCAAAATACATTCCCCATTTTTAATGCTCGATGATAAAATTGGGCGATATATAAGGTTGGTTTGGGGAGTAAGAGCCGAAAGCTACATTTATACCGAAATACAAAGCCAATCTGAATATCCTGATGGTTTAGCAAAAGACCAGGGTAATGATAAAGTGTGGCAATTTCTGCCATCGGCAAGCTTAATAATTAGTCCAACTAATAAAATGAATGTTAGATTGGGGTATAATAAATCGGTTTTGCGTCCACAATTTGCAGAGCGTTTGGGTATTCCTTATTACGATCCAATTCGTTCGGCTAAAGTCTACAATTACTCAAATGGATTGGTTTCAAGTGTCGCTAATAATTATGATCTTAAATTAGAATGGTTTCCTTCTGGTGCTGAGATTTTATCTTTTGGTATTTATCATAAAGACATTGATAATCCAATAGAATCAGTTGGTTTTCGTAATACTTCAGATGGAAGAGATATCTACGTTTTGAACTCAAACAATGCCAAACTTTGGGGAGTTGAATTTGAGTTTTATAAAAATCTTTCTTTCTTAGGAGCAGGCGAAATTTTGAAAGATTTGTTTGTTTATGGCAATGCTTCTTTTAATGATACAAAAGTAACTTCTTATGTTAATATAGATGGAACAGGAGGACTTTATGAAGCCAACAGGCCTTTGTATGGGCAATCACCTTATACTTATAATCTTGGTTTAGATTATGTAGGTGACCGTTTAGGTTTTAGTCTAAGACAGAATGCGATTGGAGATCAATATATATTGGTAGGATTTGAATACAGGGCCGAAGAAATTCGCATGCCATATGCGATAACGGATGCTCAGGTAAGTTACAAATTTTTTAAAGAAAGAAATCTGGAATTAAAATGCAGCATGAAGAATATGTTTGATACAGGCATAAATACTTATAATAACACTAATAGTTATAGTAAAATTACGGATTTTACTTACGGGGCAAATCCAAGAGAACAATTTAATCTGGGTGCTGGGGCAACAAAGAAGTACGATGAAGATATTGATCAGGTTGTATTTAAAGCTAAAAGTGGCAGGACATTTAGTATATCTCTTAATTATAGGTTTTAGCAGATAATCGAGATAATTGAACGTATTCTCTTGATGGATATTAAGAAACCGTTAACAAAAAAAACAGACATGATTTTTTGCTTTTTCAAAAGCTAATATCTAATAGTACTACACAAGACATTTTGTGTTTAAAGAGATAAATTTAAAATGTTTGTGTTTGTAAAGATTCTGCTTTAAGAGAATCACAAACAGTTCTTTGATAAATTTTAAATAAATAAAATAGTAAAGGTTGCAGATATTCGGAATCTTCAATACAAAGCCAAATCACCATAAAGCGGCATTAGGTTTATCATATCCATAAACATCTAGCTTTTTATTTATTCTAAAATTTAAAGGAGAATTTGATCCTGATCCTTTCATTAGATTAATCCTATAATGAAAGATGGAAGTAGGCGTAAACCTCCGGCGGTAAAACGGAATCGTTTATTGAAGAAAAAGAATTTACTAAAAAAGAGAAAGACCTAAGGAAAGATATTTTGCTGCTCTCTCCAAAGGCCTAGTTTAATAGCAGCAAATATAGCAATAATTCCAATTATTATGAAAAAAATTTTTCTATGTGCAATGATAGCTCTGGCTGTTACTTCTTGCCAAAATGATGATTCTTCTGCTGATTCTTCTTTTTCTATGAAAGCTGCTGGTGCTGATTATTCAGGATACCCGGCAACAGTACAAACTGTAAGTGGAGATATTACTGTAAACACAACTTGGACAAGTGACAAAGTTTGGGAAATCAACGGAGTAGTAAGAGTAAAATCTGGTGCTACATTAACAATTCAGGCAGGTACTTATATTAAAGCAAAACCTCTTGCTGCAGGTGTTGCTACAGGAGTTCTTGTAATTACTAAAACAGGTAAAATTGATGCACAAGGAACTGCTGCATCTCCAGTTATCTTTACAAGTTACAATTTATTAGATGGTAACGCATCTACAAAAGCAACTCCTGGAGATTTTGGTGGAGTTGTTGTTTTAGGAGATGCTCCGGTAAACAATGGATTAACTACTAACGTTATCGAAGGATTGGGAGATCAGCCTAATGTTTCTGATTTCTACTACGGAGGAACAAATTCAGTTCACAATGGTGGAGCTATTAACTATGTACGTATCGAATTTGCAGGACGTATTCTTGATGCTGCAACAGGAGTTGAAATCAACGGATTAACTTTTGGTGGTGCTGGTTCTGCTACAGTGGTTGATCACGTTCAGGTTTCTTACGGAAGAGATGATTCATTCGAATTTTTTGGAGGAACAGTAAATGTAAACCATTTAGTTTCTTTTGCTCCGGATGATGATAACTTTGATTTTGATCTTGGTTACACAGGAACAGTTACAAAAGCTATTGCAATTGCAGATAGTAATTCTACTCACAGTACTTCAGGTAGTGGATCTACATTAAGTCCGGATTCAAATGGTATCGAATTAGATAACAACGCTGGAGGTACTACAACTACATTAATTACACGTCCGGTAATTTCTCAATTGTCTATCATTGGAGTTAGCTCTGCTACAACAGCTAATTTATACGAAAATGCAATCCATGTTCGTAGATTAGGACAAATCAGTCTTACTAACGTTACTGTAACAGGATACAATAAAGGAATCTACTGGGAAGCTCCTTCATTGTCTAGTAACTCTACTTGGTCAGGATTATCTATTCACGGATTTGTTAATCCAGTATTGCCTACAACAACAAGTTTAGGTCTTGGAAACACAACTTCAACAGTAAATCCAGCTACAGCTTGGGGACTTACTCAACCATTCTTCAACAATGGTACATTAGACTTTACAGGTGCTACAGGAGCTTTCAAAACAGAAGCTAACTGGACTAACACTTGGACTAAGTTTACAAATTTCTAATTGTCAGGTTAATAAATATTTAATTCAGCATGGGCAGCATTTTTGCCCATGCTTTTTAAAAACAAAAAACAAAAAACTATACTATTTATTTTACTAATGATTACAACTGCTTCATCTGCCCAATTCACAATATGGGAAGATGATTTTGAGGATGATGACGTTTCAGATTGGGTTTTACCTGATTGATTACAACTAAATTTCCGGAAATAAAGCAGAATAGTTTGTAAAAAAAGTATTTACCAAATATGCACTAATTAATTTATTATGAAAAACTTTTTTTTATTGGCAATTATAGCTCTGATTGCGATTTCTTGCCAAAATGATGATCCCATTAATTCTTCTCCTCCGGTAGTGGTAGATCCTGAACCTGAGTCTCCTGAAGAA
The DNA here is from genome assembly GCF_006438875.1 of Flavobacterium pectinovorum. GTDB lineage: Bacteria > Bacteroidota > Bacteroidia > Flavobacteriales > Flavobacteriaceae > Flavobacterium > Flavobacterium pectinovorum_A. The sequence continues at coordinate 125,081 of NZ_RCZH01000020.1, read as the reverse complement.
CCTGTAAGTGGTAAATTCACAATATGGGAAGATGATTTTGAAGATGGAGACGTCTCTGATTGGGTTTTGCTGGATAAAGATGGAAATAACAGTAATTGGATTGCCAGAAAAAATATTCAATTAGACCTAAATACCGGTGCTATAGTCGGGGGGGATATAAATATTTTAGGAACATATAATGTAGATCTTAATAATGGCGCACCTCTTGACCAAATAGAACAAAATTGGGCCATCATGCCTGCAATAGATTTATCGTATTACGGCGGAAAAATTGAACTCAATTTTACAGCACAGCCTTCGGTTTACGATGGAAATCACAATATTTTAATTTATGGATCTACATCATCAGATCAGGCCACAGCCAAACTTTTAGGAACAATATTGTTGACTAGAGGAACCACGATAGATGCAGCATATTTTGCAGATTACATAGTAGATATTTCAGAATTTAAAGGCAGTCATACTGTTTATATTTCATTCGTAAATGAAAACACAAGCTTTGTAGGCTATGAAATTGACAAAATATGGATCACTGCCGAAGCACTTTTAGAAAACGTTTCGAAAAAAACACATAAGTTAAACTAAAACATATATTTCTAAAAAATAAAATTTATCAAAAACTAAAAATAAATAAGTAATTGTTTTTATCGAAGACCAAAAACAGTTGCTAATTACATATATAAAATGAAAAACAAGATTGTAAACGCACTTTTTTTTTTAATAGCACTTCTCTTTTTAGAGTCTTGCACAAATGACGAATTGGTTCCTTATTATCCGGAACAAAAAGCGGGAAAGTTGGTTATTAGAGGTTATAATGCACGCGCAGATTCTATTCAGATTGCTGTTAATGGCAAAATAATAAAAATTGGAAATAAGAATGCATTCGTCAAAAATATTGTCAAAGATTATGATTTTGTGATCTATGAAAATGCGCCCAAAGATGTTGTGATTACAAATAAAAGAAGCAAAGAAATTTTGCATTCCTACCACATAACAAGCAATAAAAGCATTGATACAATTTCTTTTTATCACAAAAAAGATTTATGGGTTGATAACGTCTTAGCCACAAAACCCGGAGTATTAACAAAGACCGGAAATGCAGGATTCAAATTTATTTTCCCAACATTCAATAAATATTCAAATACTGGATATAAAGGAAATTTAGACGGAATTATACGAAATTTAGACGGAGAAACTGTTGCAGTAGCACAAAACATTGGGCAAAATCAATACAGTATTTTCGTTGAATTTCCTGCTTCATTACCTCCAATTATTAAAATGGAATTGGTAAAACACGGTACAACAGAATCTTATATACCAGGAAAGCAAATTTTTGTTGTGATGTTAATGACTAAAGATAAATCAAGATTGATTGTATTGGATGAAAAAAAAGGGGATAATGGTCAATTTTCTGGTGTAGATGGAAGTTTGAATTTACTTGACTTTTTTGAATTCTAATAGTATTATTTTAAGAGTTTAGGTTCCATAATTTTAAAAGTTTAAAATGAAATATTCTTCTCTTATCAGAATCCTTTTTTTTCTTTTTTTCGGCATATTTTTAATTTCCTGCGAAGTCGATGACAAACCGGAAGTATATGAAGAAGGTTCCAATAAATACACAAATGATTGGATCTACAATCAAATGAAAAAGTATTATAAATGGAATGAAACAATGCCTGATAAGGGAGATTTAGCCATAAATCCAAAAGAATATTTCAACAGATTATTATATAAATCAGATCTGTATTCGTATGCTGTGAATCCTGAATTGCCAGAAACAGTTCCGCAGAGTTTACGAAGGAATTTTGGATTTGATATTTCGTTTGTAGAATATCAAAGCAAGATTTGTGGCGTTATTTTATACGCTTTAGAAGATTCTCCTGCCAAAAATAACGGATTATTAAGAGGACAATTAATAACAAAAATTAATGGCGAAGAACTGAATCTGAATAATTACGATAAGATTTATAAAAACATAGCAACGGCAACACACTTAGACTTGGAAATAGTTTCCTATTCAAAAGAAACGGGATTTTCAAATCCAGAAAAAGTGTCTTTATTACAAGGTTTTTCTTTTTCTCAGCCCATATTTTCTGAGGTAATTTCGAATAATAATAATAATAATAAGATTGGTTATGTCGAAATTCCGCATTTTGATGTTGGTCAAGCCAAATTATTTCTGCAGATTTTTCAGGAATTAAAAAATCAGAATGTAACAGAATTAGTTTTGGATTTGAGATATAATGGAGGAGGAGATGTATCATCTGCAACAGCATTAAGCATTATTGTTGCGCCAAATATAAAATCAAGTGATCTTTTTATCCAATTTGAAGGAAATAAAAATGGAGGACTTGTAAAACAATCTTTTCAGGAAGCACTGGAAAGCAATGAACGTAATGTAAGTTTTGAAGTTCTTAAAAACGCACATCCGGATATTAAACGAGTATATATTTTATGCGGAAAACGAACTGCATCGGCATCCGAAATAATGATAAATAATCTTCGTCCTTTTATGGAAGTAATTACGATTGGCGAAAAAACCGTTGGCAAAGATGTAGCGGGTTTTCCTATTGAAGACGACAGGATTCCAAATACTAAAGGCTGGATTTTATATCCTTCTATATATAAACTTTTCAATGCAAAACACGAAGGCGATTATTCAAGCGGAATAATCCCGTCTCTAAGCGTTGATGAACTTCAGGAATTGGAAATTTTTCCGTTAGGAAATCAATCAGAAATTTTGCTAAATACAGTCCTGAATATGCAATCTGGAAATACAAACAAAATGAAAACCACAACAACATCACGCTCATTACCATTATCTAAAATTTATATTGATGCAGATCCGTTATTGATAATGCATTAAATTCAAACCTTTTACAATTATATATTAGAGTATTTTATTATGCAAGGAATAAATTCTTCAGAGCATCGAATTTTGTTGGCAGCATTCCGGAAATTTGAACATATGGCTGCGATTTCCAAGAATAGAATTGAGGAAACCGAAGATGCGAATACGCGAAAAGCCATGCAAGAACTCGATGCGCTTTACGATAAATTTCAAATATTATTTGTTGAGTTAAAAAAATGCAGCGAAGATTACGAAAACAAAAAGAAATCTACCCGCAGCATAATCAATAAAAGTCTGCGAAAATTGACACCAATATTTATATAAAAAAGTTTCGCAGGAATAAAATATATTGCAGCGATGTCCCGATCCCGATCCCGAAGTTTCGGGACGGGACGGGATTAATCCATCATTTGGCAATCGAAACCCAATAATTGTCATTTCTCCATGCGCAATGTCATTAAGTTAAGGAGGGAATCTATCAAATTACTTAACAATTTAATCCAAAAAGTAATTAGAAAATCCGTTTTTATCAGCGTTTTCGCTTTAGCAAATCAGTAAAATCAGTGTCTAATTTTTGACACGGATAAAACAGATTTACTTTGTAAAAACGCGGATAAAAACGGATTTGATCTGCAATAACTTTATTTTAAAAACTTAACTTAACAACATTTACCTCAGTTTTATTAAATATAGCCGATATAATCAAATTATAATTCTTTCTAATGATGTGAATTGGAGTACTCTTTAAAATTTTTATAAAACTTAGGAATTAAAAAAACAATTATGGGTTGATTTTTATAGATTTGTATAATGTATAATTCCCAAAAATCGGTTGGGATACAATTATAAAATCCAATGACAATAAAATCTGTTAGTTCAATATATTTATTCTTACTGTTTGTGTGTTCTAATTCTTATTCACAATTGAGTGCAGATAAAATATTTGAAAGTTTTAAGCAGGGAGAACGCACCAATTGTTCATCGATTGCTTTTATCAAAGCTTCTTTAAACGTTTATGGATTAGATAGTCTTTTTGAATATCAAAAAATAAACGACAGTTTGCATAAGATAACATTGAAAAATAATGCTTCATTTGAATTGAATAATATCGAAATAGACAAAGCCAAAGAATCTGCCGGATTTGTATTTATCAAAGACAATTGTGAGAGCGAAAAAATAACAGATTACGCGATATTGACTTACGCAGTAATGGCAAAGTACAAGCAAATTATTGATAAGGAAGCAACTTTTGACAGAGCTTTGGAGGATTTAGAAGATGGTGCGGTATATACACCAACAATCTATAAGTATTTAGGTTTTAAAATAGGAAAGCAAATACAAAAGCTAAAACGACAATCCGGAAGTGAATTTTGTGGTGTTGTCGCGTGGTCATCTGCACATGCGGTTTTTGTTTGTGAAGAATTTATGGACTATTACGGCAATAAAAAAAGTATCTGGATAAAATATCCGGGCCGTTTTAGAATAATAAAGTCATAAAAAAGGCTAAAAAAAATATCAGCATATAGTTTAACAGTGTTATTTTTTTGTAAAGTTGTTCTGAAATTTAATTTTGAGTTTGTTTTTGTTCACTAATAATAAACAAAAATAACTGCCAGAATAGCTTCTACAAGCCTGTAGAAGGACATAAAACCATACGTTAAAATTTTATTAAAAAAAAGAAATTAATAAACTTGCAATTTAAGTTAAATTATATATTTTTGCTTTCATTAACAACCAATTACATTATGAAAATGAAGAGCAAAATTATTTTACTAAGTATCCTTTTCTTTTTGACTACAGGAGCTATCTCAGCACAAGCAAAAAATGCTCCAAGAAGTATTATCAGTACAACAGCGCTAATCCGCAAGTACCATGATCAAAAAGAACTAAGTGGTATGCAAAAAGGAGAACTTTTAGAATTATACATTGAACGTATTAAAGTTCTGGTAAAAACTCTTCCTTATATTGCTTTGGTTACTAAACCAGGCGTTACTATGGCAGATTTAGGTATTCCGGACGATAGTGAGCACAAAAAAGTATTAGATGCTCAAGCGGAGGGTACAACATTATTTTTGGATACAACAGTTGATTTCCAGAGAAAAATGATGCCTTACTCGGATAAAGGAAATTTAATTGCTGCAATTTTATTCTACGAAAGCACACTAAAATCATTACACGAGTTCAACGATTTGAACTAATGTAATATACAATAGTACAAAATTCAGAACCTCCAAAGTCATTTGATTTTGGAGGTTTTTTTGTTTTATGCGTCCAACGCAAAGTAACCGCAATCCTGTCATTTGGACGGAAGGAGAAATCACACAAGAAACTCCGTAAAGAAATGTCGCTAATCTTTGTCGAGTTACGTGTGTGATTTACTTCGTCTGTTCGCTATCGCTCGGGTCTCCCTTCGGTCGAAATGACAAAAACTACGAATAATTTTGGAGGTTTTTTTGTTTTATGCGTCCAACGTAACATAACCCCAAATCTTGTCATTCCGAGGAACGAGGAATCTCCGCAAGAAACTCCGTTATGTAAGTCGCCAATCTTTGTCGAGTTACGTGTGTGATTTACTTTGTCTGTTCGCTATCGCTCGGGTCTCCCTTCGGTCGAATGACAAAAACTATAAATAATTTTGGAGGTTTTTTTGTTTTATGCGTCCAACGCAAAGTAACCGCAATCTTGTCATCCCAAAAAAAACTATGACATTATTCTCGAAGTTCATAATCTAAAATTATATCGTAAATTAGCTGAATTGCATCTTCTTTATTGCAATTGTTTTATAATTTTCAGAAGTAATAAAAATTTAAAACCGACTTTATGCCTTGGAATCCGGAAATATACAATCAGTTCAAAGAGCTGCGATATAAACCTTTTTATGATTTGATGGATTTTATAAAAGATCCGGAATCTTCAAAAGCAATCGATTTGGGATGTGGCACAGGAGAACAAACCGCTATATTGGCTAAAAAATTCAACAAAACGGATTTCCTGGGCATTGATTCATCAGACGAAATGCTGGAGAAATCAAAGTCTTTTGAAGCCAATAATCTTCATTTTGAGCGTGCGGCAGTAGAAGATATGCTGGAATCAGGTAAAAAATGGGATTTGATTTTTAGCAATGCAGCACTTCAATGGTCAGATAATCATGAAATATTGTTTCCGAAGTTGCTTAATTTGATTCATTCAAAAGGTCAATTTGCAGTTCAAATGCCGGTTCAGAATGAAAATATACTGAATAAAATCTTATATCAATTAGCCGGAGAAGAGCCTTTCAAAACTTATTTTAAAGGATGGAGAAGAGATTCTCCCGTTTTAAGCATCGATCAATATGCACAAATTATGTTTGATGGCGGATTGGAAAATATTGAGGTTATGCAAAAAGTTTATCCTATTATAGCACAGGATCACGAGGCACTTTACGATTTTATTTCCGGTTCAGCCTTGATTCCGTATATAGAACTTCTGGCGGAAGATCAAAAGAAACTTTTTATCGCCACATTTAAAACCAGAATAGCAGAGCATTTCCCAAAACTTCCTGCCATGTATGCTTTCAAAAGAATTTTGCTTTACGGAAGGAAAGTTTAAAAACATAATTTTAAAACGAAACTTAAGATGGAATCAGGAGCAGAGATACTTTTAAAATCGATTAGGGAAATTTGTCCCGATATAAGTGATGCTGAAATCTCTCAATATGCTTCAAAATTGACGTTTTTAGAATTGAATAAAAAGGATTTTTTTCTTCAGGTTGGCAAAGTTCAAAAAGCTATTGGTTTTATCGCAAATGGCTTAGTACGTTCTTCTTTTGTAGACAATGAAGGCAATGAAATTACCGTAGGTTTTTATTCTGAAGGAGATTATGCCACACATTATCCTGCTTTTATCACGCAACAGCCCAGTAAATATTCCATTCAATGTCTGGAACCAACTACAATGGTTTGTCTTTCTTATGATGATTTACATTGGATTTACCAAAATTTACCCAGCTTCGAAAAATATGGTCGTTTGGTTGCCGAAGAAATTCTAAAACGACAACAGGCCCGCATTGAAAGCTTCATATTTCAAACTGCCGAAGAACGCTATCTTGATTTTATAAAACACCACTCAGATCTGTTTAACAGAATCTCCGTTTCTCATCTTTGCAGCTTTCTGGGTATTGAAAGACAATCACTTACTCGAATTCGCCAAAAATTAGCGCATCAATAGTTTTTTGACACATTTGTGTCAGGAACCACCTTCTATTATTTAAAATCTTTGCAGTGTCAAATTAAATGAACTGCAATGAAAACGAATATCTTACTTATACTTGGGCATCCATCTGAAAATTCCTTTTGTAACGCATTATTAGACGCTTATAGAAAAGGAGTTGAAAGTACCGGAGCAAACTGCAAAACGATTTATATTTCTAAACTTGATTTTAATGTAAATCTTTCTGACGGATATAAAACCGGAGAAACCTTAGAACTTGAACAAGATTTAAACCATTCACAAGAACTCATCAAATGGGCGGATCATGTTGTTTTGTCCTATCCAAATTGGTGGGGTTTTATGCCCGCAATCACCAAAGGATTTATAGACAGAATCCTGCTTCCTGACTTCGCATTCAAACACCATTCAGGAAAAATATTTCCGGAAAAACTTCTAAAAGGAAAAAGTTTACGACTTCTCGTGACAATGGATACGCCAAAATGGTGGTTTTATTTGATCTATCGCGCATCACAATATCAGATTCTAAAAAACATTGTTTTTGGTTACGTAGGATTTGACCCGATCAAATTTTCCACTTTTGGTTTTATGAGAAAATCAACCGAAAGCCAACGAATTAAATGGTTGAAAAAAGTAGAACAATTAGGAAAACAACATAAATAAATATTCAAAAAACAATAAAATCAAACATCATGAGACATTTAGCAAACGAGCATACAATTGCTCAAATCAACCCGATAAAAGGATTTAGAATTCACTTATTAGTATTCATATTAACCATTCCAACTGTTTGGGCAATCTGGTTTTTTACAGACAAAACGTATCTATGGCCTTTGTGGCAAACTGCGGCATGGGGAACAGGTTTATTATTTCATTATTTGGGAGTTTTTGTTTTTAAAAGAAAAGCAATTAATCATTAAAATTAAAAGATATGAAAGCAAAAATGCCTCTTTCAATTCTTCAAAAGACGGGAATGTTTTTTTTAATTCTATTTGTGTTGTTTGGCACATTAGCAACAGCACAAAAGTCAACTAAAACGGATAAAACTTTTGCTGAAGGACTTAAAAATCAGGAAATAGCTGCGATAATCACTCGTTATGAAGTAAAAAAGGAATCTCAGGAAAAATTCCGTAAAGTATTGCGTGATTATGTTTTGGAATCGATTTCAAATGAAAGCAATATTATGTCCGAAGCCTATTTCGAACAAGAAAATCAGTCTGTGATTTGGTTATTTGAACGTTGGACGGATCAAAAGGAATTCAACAAATTCAAAAGTAATTCAAAATCAAAAGGCGTAATAACATCCGGAAAAACGGCATTTGTTAAACCTGAAAAAAGAATCTATGTAAGAGATTTAGAGCCAATTTCTAAAAAAGAATGGCGCAAGACTTCTAAAAAAGAAGACAATCAGCTAACAATTATGCTTTTTGTAGATGCAAAAGCAGGTACTGAAGAAAATTTCAAAGCCATTTATCACACCGCAATGCCACAATTCCGAAGCGAACCTGGTGTTGTAACCTATCAATTATCAGAACTTAAGGATGATAAAACCCAGTTTGTGACTTTTGAAAAATTCAGAAGTAACGATGCATTTCAGTATCATCTGAATTTTCCACCCATTCAACCCGTTATCGATTACTTGAATACAAGTATTAAAAAACAACCCTTTCAGGATGGAATTCACAATCTGATAGAATTTGCACCTCTTATTCGCGAAAAGTCACGAATTTAAAAACACAAGTATTAATAATTAAATCCTAAGAACATGAAAACAAGTAAACAAATTATCGCAGCAAGTATATTAAGTGTATTTGCAATAGTAAATGTAGAAGCACAGGTAAAAGTAAAAACAAAAGAAATGAAAACAAATTACAGTAATGAGTTAGCAGTTGTAAATCAATTGTCTACCCAATCGGCAGTGGTAAATATGCCAGTAACAAAATTATTGGACGCACCGGGAAATGAAGCTTTGAAAGCTTTCTTTTTTACACCTGTAAAAGACAAAACCGTTTTAAAAGGAAAGAAAATTGCTGTTCTGGTTGCCGATGGTTTTGAAGAAATTGAATTGACAGGTCCGGTTTGGTATTTTAGAGAATTGGGAGCAGAGGTAGAAATTGTGGCTCCAAAATACAATCCCGCTCCTGAAAGATACGGACTTGCATTTCCTGAAATGGCAAAAACGCACGTAATGGCAATTCAATATTTACAGCCGGTGGGCTGGTTAAAATTTGATCGTACTGCAGATCAGATAAAAGTAAGTGATTATGATGCCGTATTTATTCCCGGTGGCGCCTGGAATCCGGACAATCTTCGATACGATAAAGATGTAATTAAATTCATTCAGGATTTCAATAAATCCGGAAAATTAATAGCTGCGATCTGTCACGCTCCGGTTGTATTGGCATCTGCAGATATTTTGAAAGGAAGAAAATTAACAGGTTATTGGAACATTCAATCCGATTTGAAAAATGCCGGAGGAACTGTATTGGAAGAAACTGTTGTAACAGATGGAAACTTAGTAACAAGCAGACATCCAATCGATGTAGCAGATTTTTCGAGAGCAGTTGAAAATTGGTTAATTAAAAAATAATTTGAAGAAGTTTTAAAAGTGAGGAAATCCATTTTTTCCTCACTTTTAAAACAATAAAAACAAAACAATAAATTATAATGAAAATAGATATTTTTAAACCCGTTCAAATTGGTTTTTTAGAACTAAAAAATCGTATTTCGATGGCTCCAATGACAAGAGCAAGAAATCAAGATGGAATTTCAAACGAGAATAATGCCTTATATTATGAACAACGTGCAGGCGCAGGATTAATTATTACCGAAGGAACCGCAATTTCGGCAACAGCAAAAGGGGTACTTTATATTCCCGGATTGTACACTCAGGAACAAATTGAAGGCTGGAAAAAAGTGACCAATGCCGTGCGTAAAAAAGGCGGTACAATTTTTTCTCAATTATGGCATGTAGGCAGGGTTTCTCATACTTCAAACCAACCAAACGAAATTGCTCCTGTTGGTCCGTCAGATATTCAGGCAAGAAATACGTCGGCTTGGGGATTTGATCAAAATGGTGTTGAAGGTTTTGTTCCGGTATCAAAGCCAAAAGCGCTTTCGTCAAGCGAAATAAAAGAAGTTGTAAATGATTTTGCAAACGCAGCCAAAAATGCAATCGAAGCAGGTTTTGATGGTGTTGAAATTCATGGTGCAAACGGTTATTTGATAGAGCAATTTCTGAATCCTTTTGTAAATAATCGTACAGATGAATATGGAGGAAGTATCGAAAACCGCTCGAGATTTTTATTAGAGATTGTCGATGCAGTTATTAAAACAGTTGGAAATGAAAAAACAGGCATCAGATTAACACCATACGGAGGTTTGGGAGATTTACCTCATTATGACGAAATAGAAGCAACGTATCAATATTTGGCAAAAGAATTGCAAAAAAGAAACCTCGTTTATATTCATTTGATGGATCAGTTATCCAAAGGAAGTCATGCTTTGCCAAATGGTTTTATCGAGCGTTTCAGATCTTGTTATAACGGTGTGCTTATTCTCGCGGGCGGAATGACCAGAGAAAAATCAGAAGAACTTATTGAAGCCGGAACAATTGATATTGCGGGATTTGGTGAACCTTTTATATCAAATCCGGATTTAGTGGAACGTTTACAAAACAACTGGGAATTAACGCCCCCAAATCGTGATTTGCATTACGGATTAGGAACGCATGGTTATACAGATTGGGAAATATACAAAGCGCCAGTAACAATATAAGTGAAATTTGATTTTACAATTTTCAGATTCGAAAACTTATAATGTATAATGTTGTTTATTAATTTTTTATCCATAACGTTCTGTATTACTTTTGATTAGAATTATGTTGTACGTACTTTTAGCCTGCCTTAAACTAAAGCCAAGTCACTATGGAATTGCCAAAAATACCTTTTTATAAAAAGTATGACCTCACTTTTAAAGCCGTCATTGTTGGCGGAATATTAGGGTTGCTTTATGCTGTGTTTACAGACGCAGGATCAGGTTATGCTTATTTAAGATTTTTGCCGGGTACAATAATTGGAATTTTTATCAGCATTATCATTATAACTTTCGAAAGGTATTTTATCCTGAGTAAGTATTCTTTCTTAGAAACCATGGTTCTCAAAGCGTTGATTTATAGTATTGTGATATTGCTTTTTTTGCTTCTTTGTATTGTCCTTTTCGAAGAGATATTGGGTAAAATGACGTATCAGGAAGTAATCAAAAATTATGTCAGGGATCGGTTGCTTGAAGATTTTATATTCTCTTTTGGAGCATCTGTATTTTTAATTCTTTTTCTGGAAATCAGCAGTTTATTGAACAGTCGTTTCTTCTTTAATTACTTTACAGGTCAGTATCATCATCCGTTGCAGGAAGAACGAATTTTTATGTTTGTTGATGTAAAATCATCTACAACATTGGCAGAACAACTGGGAGATATTCTTTACAGTAAAATGCTGCAGGATTTATTCAATGATTTTACGGATGCAATTATAGCCTCACGAGCAGAAATTTATCAATATGCAGGCGATGAAATTATACTGACCTGGAAAACAAAGACCGGATTAAAAAACAAACGCTGCTTATATTGTTTTTATCTGCTTAAACAAAGTATCGATCTTAAGAAAGAACATTATTTAAAGCATTATGGTTTTGTTCCGAAATTTAAGGCGGGAATGCATATCGGTACAGCAATAACAACCTGGGTTGGAAAAGTAAAAAAGGAAATTGTTTATCATGGCGATCTTCTCAATACAACGTCCAGAATTCAATGCAAATGCAACGATTTCAATCATGATTTTGTTGTTTCAGAAGCCATAAAAGAGGTACTGCCAGAAGATTCAAAGGTAACTTATACACATCAGGGAGAAATACTTTTAAGAGGAAAAGCAAAACCAATGAAACTTTATACCGTCGATTTTAATTTTTAAAGAGATTTGTTTTACAAGGAATATTTATAAATTTATAACATGAAAGCAATAGTTATTGGCGCGACAGGCGCAACGGGAGAGTTTTTGGTTAACGAACTTTTAGAAGACAACGATTATACAACAGTTACGGTTTTTGTGAGAAGATCAATAGAAAAACAACATCCCAAATTGGTAGAGCAAATTATCGATTTCTCAAAGATCGATTCTTATAAAGATCTGATAACAGGCGATGTCTTTTTTTCCTGCCTGGGAACAACTTTAAAAGCTGCGGGTTCAGAGGAAAATCAACGGAAAATAGATTTTGATATTCCGGCAAAGTTTGCCCAATTTGCCAGAGAAAATGGAGTTTCGTCCCTTGTATTATTATCTGCTTATGGAGCTGCTGCGCAAAGCAAGGTTTTTTATTCTCAAATAAAAGGACAACTGGAAAATAGAATTGCTGACCTTGATTTTGAGCAGTATGTTATTTTCAGACCGGGATTACTTTTAAGAAAAGAATCAAATCGTTTAGGCGAAAAGATTTCAGCAAATGTTCTGAATGTCCTTAATTCCATTGGATTGTTTAGAAAATTTAAGCCGTTACCAACCGCTTTATTAGCAAAGAAATTAGCAAAAGCACCAAAAATACTACCCAAAGGAACTGCCATTATTAAACTGGACGAAATATTCGGTTTTTAAGAAGTCAGGAATATTTGGCTAATTCAGATATTGGACTTAACTTAGTTCGAAACCTACTGTAGAAAATTTACAAAACTAACTACAGTATAAAAATTTCATCTATGATTATTGAGCTTTTAGATACCAATAAAAACATTACAAAATTAAAAAGCATTGATGAAATACCTAAAGATTTAAGTGGTATAAATAGTGTACAGGTTATAAATTATGCAAAAAAAGACGTTTCTGCTTTTGAAAAACTTTTTGACATCGATACCACAATACTTAATAATAGTGAGGATATAGAAATTAGTTCTCATTACCTTGAAAAGCAAAATCAACTGGCATTTAATTTTTCATTCCCATACTTAACGCCGCAAAATAGAGTAGAAGAAGTGATTGTATCCTTTATTCTTAAGGAGAAAATCATGTTCTCGTTTATGGATATTAATTTTGAGAAGTTTATACCGGAAAATAAGAAAAAGGAACATTTTGATAAAATAGAAAGTTTACCTTTTACAATAGATACTTTTCTTCAAATGATGATTGGAATTGTTCCGGATTATTTTGCAGATTTAACCGAAATCATTTCGAAGAATATCAAGACAATTTATTTAAGATTACAAAAAGAGAATGATTTTTCTGAAGAAGGATTGAACGAAATTACAGCCTTAAAGTTCAATAATTTTATAATAAAAGAATCTCTTAATGAATTTAGGCGAATTCTGCTTTTGCTTAGAAAAAGTGATAAACTAAAACCTGAAGTTAAAGACGCAATTTTGCTAGAACTTACAGATTTAACGGTAATCAATGAATATGTTCAGAATAATTTTGAACGATTGGAAGATGTTAAAGATTATGTATCAACACGAATTGATCTTCAACAAAACCGAATTTTTAAAACACTGACCATAATAACAATGTGTATTTCATTGCCAATGCTCGTAGCAGGAATTTACGGTATGAATTTTAAATATATGCCTGAACTCGATTGGGAATATGGATATGTTTTTGCAATAGCTTTGATATTTTTATGTTTTGTTGCGCCTCTGATATGGTTTAAACGTAAAAAATGGCTGAATTAAGTATTGAATTTTATATTGTTTTTTTTAAAATAAATGTTATTTTAGTTTTATATAAATGTTATTAATGTGTTGATAAATAATAATTTAAAGCACATTTTTAACAGTAGTTTAAAAGAAATAATTTTTATATTTGAGATTAGTTATTGACTTATTAATTTAAAAATATTTTACTATGGAAAAAGCTATAAAACTAAAAGTACGTAAGGAATTAGATGGTCAGCAACAGTTTAATATCATTAAATTAAAAGGAAGTTTAATCTCCCGAGGTTATACAGAAATAATACATATTCTGGATCAGGATGATGAATTTCATATCAACTCTTTTGAAACACCGCTTGAAACTAAAAATGAAGTTCAGGAATATATTACAGCCTTTATTAATAAAGAAAACCTGAGTGATACAATATCTATATATAAATGATATTTAATTGGTTGCGTAAAAACAAAATAAAGTCCCTGTACAAAATATAATCAAACGAAAACATAAAATAGTAAAGTCGGAACAAAGCAATTTTGTTCCGACTTTACTATTTTTAAATAATCCCCGAATCATTTTTTTCAATAAAAGTAACTCAAAATCTAATTTAGTCGCTCCGTACTTTCCATTCTCAAACAATGCTCGGTACCTAAATAGAGTTGATTACCATGTTTTTCAGACCAAAAACCATCCAGCACATCTTTGGTAATACATCGGTAAACGGCAACTCCCTTAAAAGTTTTATTATTTTCGCCTTTGTAGTTAAAATTAATTACGAGGATATTGTCTTTAAAGAAACCACGGCCTTTTTGTTCCTGTGAATCGTTAATAAGCCAGTGAGCAATAATTCGGTTATTATTATCAAGCGATAAATTCAAAATGCCTTTGTAGGTTATTTCATGGCTCTCATCCTGATTACTTCCGGAAATGGAATAATTGCCAATTAGATCTTGTATAATCATTTATTTTTTAATGCAGAAGTTAATATCTTTAAATATTTATTTGAATTGTCATACTCTTAGACATAATAAAGTACGAATGTGAATTAAATAACACGAGATAACGATAAAATAAAATACGGTACATTGTAATTGAAAGTTTTAGATTTTATGTTTAAAGGTTTTTAAATAAAGGTATTAATATTTTGTCATGTATTTAAATAATTAATTAGATTTGTGTGCCAAAAATAAATAAACTGATAAAAACAAAAACAATTCTCAATTGATTAATATTACTAATTTTCCTCTTGTTTCGGTTATTATACCTACCTATAATCGTTGTTATTCTCTACATGCTACAATTGAGGCTGCTTTAAACCAAACCTATAAAAATATTGAAGTTATTATTGTAGATGATGGTTCTACCGACCATACAAAAAATGTGGTTTCAACTTTTGGCAGCAAGATTAGTTATATCCAAAAAGAACATACCGGACAAGCTGATACTAGAAATGTGGGTTTGCAACATGCTAAAGGAGAAATTATTGCTCCCCTTGATTCAGATGATATCTGGCATGATAAATATCTTGAAAAAAGTATTGGATATATGTTGGAACATAAGTTAGATCTTTTTTTTTCAAATTGGGAACACAATATTTCTGATAATTACCAGGTAAATGTTTTTCCTGTTTTTTTAACACATACACATATTCCAAATAAAGGCTGTTATATTTTCGATTATTTTGAATTTAGAAAGCTTTTGTTAATAGATTCTATAGCCCCTAGTTCTGGCTTAATCATAAAAAAACATTCTATTCCTTTTGGTTGGAATGCTCAAGTAAATATTGGTGACGATTGGGTTTTGCAACTCGAAATGATTTTTAAAAATTTGAACTGTCGGGTTGGTTTCACCAATGAAGTTTTTTGGAAAAAAAACAGAGATAAAACAAATATCAGTGATGGGAGAGAAGGAGTTACATTTAGAAAATTACATATTGACGATTTAGATTTAATTCTCAATAAGTTTAGTTCCTATTTGGATAATCATGAACGTGAGATGATTGATCTCAAAGTTATTCAAAATAAAATTTTAATCACTTATTTACTGCTGCTTAAAGGCAGTATTGGGATAGAAATGAAACAGTTGCTTATTCATCTTATTAAGGAACCCCTATTATTTCTAACAGCTCTTAAAAGGGGAATTCAAAAAGAGATATCCAGAAAAAAATACCAACTTAATATTGTTAAGAATTAATGAATTTTTTTAAACATATTAGAATAGCCACATGGTGGTTTAAATTACCGCCTTTTTTGGTGCTTATTTATTTGTATTTTATCAAAGAAAATATAAAAGATCTTGGACATGAAATTTTTCTGATTTTATTCCTTTTATCCGGTGTAATAACTATAGCAATATTTGCCAGTTTGATTAATAATTTTTACGATCAGGAAGATGATGCTATAGCAGGAAAAGAAAATAAAATGTCAAATTTGAGTAAAAAGAACCAATTTTTAATTTTGGGAAGCATTTTGGTAATAGGGATTTTGTTTTCTTTTTTTATATATCCTAATTTTTATGCCTTAGTTTTTTATTGGCTAAGCTGGTTGTGTTTTTTTATCTATTCCTGTAAACAATTTCGTTTAAAAGAGAAAACATATCTTGGGATTATTTGTGACGGATTAGGATCTCAATTCTTCCCTACACTTTTTATTTTTTCGTTTTTATATAAAGGAGATTTTGAAAATCATCTCGTATGGATAGTTAGCGGAAGTATATGGATGACATTTTCGTTTGGAATGAGGTCATTAATCATTCATCAATATAACGACTACGAAAATGATCTAAAAGCTGGTGTCTGGACTTTTGTAAACAGTACAGCTCAATTGCCAAAAAAATTTTTCCAAGGATTTGTTTTGACAATAGAAATTATTTCTTTTGTCATATTTGTATGGGCAATAGATTGGCACATTTTTGTTGTTCCCATATTAATTTATTTGATGTTGTTAATTGTATCTAAAGTAATGCTTAATATGAAATTTTATTTCTTTGAACCATTACAAAATCAAAAATCCAGAAGTTTATTTTTTGATTTTTATATTACAATTCTTCCTCTTACACTTTTGGGATTACTTACTTTTAAAAGTTACCAAAACGCAATCTTATTAGTGATATCGATTATTTTATTTAATGTGCCTACTTTGTTTAATGCAGTTAAATTTTTTAAATTAAAAAAATGAAATATAATTTTTTCTACATCTGTGGAACTTTCGGAGAACTTTTTTGGGTACTTGCTTATATGCTCATAATTTATAGAGGACTAAAAGATAAATCTTATGGTATGCCTCTTGTGCCGCTTGCTTTAAATTTAGGTGTAGAATTTGTCTTTTCTTTTTACGACCGATTTAATTTATTGTTTAGCTATACTTGGTTTTTACTGGATTTAGGTATTGTTTACACCTATTTTAGGTATGGATATAGTTCTTTTAGTAAATATTATCATTTAGGGAAAAAGCAATGGTATTTTATAAGTATACTTGCACTTTTGATTGGGATTTTAATTAATTTGTTTGGTCATCAGTTTTTTGCTCATCTTTTAAAGGAGCTTCCTGATACAGACGTGAGTATTTTCTTCTCTGTTTTAACTTGTATATTTATGTCTATATGCAGACTGGCAATGTTTTTTCAACGTGGAAGTTCAGAAGGTCAGTCTTTTATAATCGCATGTGTAATAATGATAGGGAATTTTTTATGCTTTTTTCAAATTGTAGCCACGTCTGAATTGTATATATGGAATAATTCTCTAATGAGGCTGATTTTGTCAATTATTGTGATTACTGATATGTACTGTGCAACATTACTTTATAAGCAACTTATAAATGAAGGAATTAATCCATGGAAACGTTTGTGATTTTTTCTTTAGTACTTAAGATTTTATAGTTGAATCAAACAATATTTTATAATTATTGTTTTTTAAATAAGCAATAACAACACCTATAAGGAAACCTATAAAAGAAAATGTTATAAGAATATTAAATATTGAAGGTTCGCTGCTCGATAGTGGAATTTCTGCTTTTTCTAATATTTGAAAAACAGGTGTATCTTCTTGTATTTGTATTTGCATTTGTACAGTTAATGCTACCAGATTATTCTGAATCTCATTTGCTGAAATGTCGTTTTTTGTTGCATCTTTTGAAATGTTTTTTTGCAAATTTTCTATAAATTGTAATTCATTACGAGCTTTTTCAGTACGATAGTGGGTAATATAATCCATTAAGTAGGCCATTGTTAAATTTGCAACATCTGCTGCAACTGAGGGGTCCGGCATTTGTGCCGTGACTAAAATAACGTTACTCTTTTTGCTGGTAGTGACTACAATTCTTTTTTGAATATTACTGTTATATTTTATCCCATCAGTGATTGTAGAATTTGATTTTCTTTTTTCAACTAATGAAGTATTATTTTGCAAATAGTAATCATAATAAGACTTTAAACTTATTATTTTATTAGTACTTGTTTTTACATTTTTACTAAGAATGTATTTGCAAAAGTCATTTGTTTTTATAATTTCAGCATAAAGATCTGAACTGGTAATTTCGGTATTATATAAATCAATATTGTTATTGTATTTTTTTAACAATTGATAGACTCCTGCCATACCATTGGGCGCTTTATATGAAACTTCAGGCATTATTTTACCAGTAGAAATATATTCTTTTTGGATATTTAATACATAAAAAAGTCCAATAATTGTAAAAAGTGAAGTCACTGACAAAATTATTTTAAACTCCCATTTTAAAATAAGAAACAGAGAATTTTTCAAAATTGACAGAGATTCATTATCTTCTTTGGCTGCTTGTATCATTTTTTATTGAATTTGAATATAATATGCCATTCCGTAAATAATTGCAATATGGTATGGATCATAATTAAGCCAAAGATGATTAAAAAATTATTGTAATTTGTAATTGTTTTTATTTTTTTTTCTTAATATGGCTATAGTTTAAGAAGTATTATTTAGAGCCAAAAGAGGTATAAATTTCTTTCATGTTCTTAATTTGCAAAATAGAAAAGACATTTATTTGCTCTAAATATGTTTTTTTAAATATAATTATTTGACTAGAATTTTCTGAATTTCCATAAGACCTGCTTTGTTTAAACCAAGAATAATTTGTTCTACCAGATCATCGGATAACAATAATGTCGAGAGCATGATTTTTATATTGATTGGAGTTTCAGGTTCCAGTTCAAGAAGTTTTAGCAGTTGAGTTTCCGCGCTGCTGTTCTGATTCATTAAAGCCAGGCTTGAAGATTTTAGTAAAGGATCCCAAAAAGTTTCTTGAGAATCTATTTTATTAGCCCAATAATAGGCCGTAGCGTAGTCTTTTTTGTGTAAATAATAGAAGCTGAAACCACAATTTATCCACCACGGATAATGCGGATTAAGTTTAATTGTTTTTTCTAATATCGTAAAGCCTTCTTCAAAATACCCTGCACAAATAAGCATCACGGCAACTCCTGAAACAATTACAGAGCAATTTGGGTTTAGCTGTATGCATTGCCTGGCAGCAATTAAACACTCTTCTTTCTCCTTTTTAAACACATGAGCCAGCGTAAGAGTATAAAACCCATGCTGACACGAAGGATCTATTTTTAATGCCTCCATACAACAACGATATCCTTCTTCAATTGGGTTGTCGATATCCTTAATATCAAGTCCTGCACCATTGAGATATACTTCTCCCAACATTGCCCACGAAACAGCATGTTGAGGATGCTGTACCACGGCGTGCCGTAAAGATATAAGGGCAATTTTATAATTTTCAATGGAGTAAGAACGCTGGTATTTATAATAATTGTAAATACCTTTCCAGATACTTATATTCTTCGATACCTTTTCTGGTGCAGCTTTTTCCATTTCCTGAAATATTAATCCATAGTAACCTCCAATCGAGGTTATTACAGATTTTATAATTTCATCCTGTATGTCGAAGATATCTGATACTATTTCCTTTTCAATAGATTTTGTCATCATAATTTCGCCGGTGGCAGTGATGAGCAATATTATTCTAACCCGCATTTTCTGTTCACTATATTGAATGCTTCCTGTTATAATATAATCAGCTCCTGATAACTTCCCCGCTTGTAAAATATTATCGTTGATTTTTGTAATCACATCCGGAGAGTAGTATCCTATTACTGTTATATCTTCAAATCTTGAAAGCTCTGCAGTTAGTTCATTTCGAAGTAATGCAGCAAATAGATCCGCATCTTTTCTTTTGGGCGTACATTGAAATGGGAATATTGCTACAGTTGGATTAAAACTATCCGTGCTTGAATAGGGGACAAAAGACGGCAATACCAACAATTTTTGAGGAATTTTAAACTCAGGAATATAACCTCCTTTTGGAATTGAAATTATTATAGAATCCTGTGTACCATCACTTAGATAATAGTCATTTAAAGTCCTTCTTAATCTTCCGGCATGAATCCGGACTGCTGCATCATCATTAGAATTAAAATTGCTGGAACGCTTTAAAACATTGACAGCAATAGAATATTCTTTAAGAAATTCTTCTCTCTCATTAATTGTTTCATGGACAATATATGACAGAAAATTAGTGAGGGTTGGAGAATTTTTAAATGATTTAAAATTTAAAATATATTCCAATTGCAGGCAAATTTCTTCTGATGAAAAATTTTTTATTTTTTCCATTCTTATTATGTGATTTGATTGTAAAAGGGTAACGGGGGTAAGTATTTATAAAACAATGAGTTAAAGTTATTGTATTTTATTGATATTATTAACATAAACTTAAGATTTTTCCTCATGAATGTTTTATAAAATGTTTATAAACAATCGTTTAACCGTTAATAACCTGACAAATGTTATAACAGTCGATACGTTGTATAAATTTACTTCACAAAATATTAACATTTGGCTTTAGTGTTTGTTATTCAGGAAGATAGAAAATTGTGAATGAAATTTATTAGTTAAGAAAGAATTTTTAACCTTTTAAAATTGAAATTATGCCAATACCGGAAGTCCTTAATGCTGAAAAATTTGAATCGCATAAAGAGTTGATAAGGATATTATACCTGGTTGATGGCGATTTTAAAAATATGTGTGATGACTACAGTATGAGCAGATTTTGTATTGAAAAGTACAAGGAAAAGGTTGCACAGGATGTTGGGGTTAAAAAAGAATATGAAAATCTATTTGACGAATTAGAAAAAGAAATTTTGATTTATATAAAGAAAAACTGCTGATATTCATTTAACCAGGTATTTAAAAACATTATTTAATGTATACTATAAAACTATTTTTGCTGATTTTATTATTTGCTGGTGTTCAAACCTTTGGGCAAGTATACACCGACAAGATAATTGGAGAAAAAAATGAAGCTCTCAGGGATAGTCTTGAAACTCATCAATATCCTTATTCATTGCCAATATGGGGAGAGAAAGTAGCCCGTAAAGGTTATGAACTTCCTTACTCAGCGGGTATATCAGTCAATTATTTTTGGCAGAAATCAGATTTAATTATAAACAATCTTAATGTGGGTTTTAATAATGGACCTCAATATAATCTGGATCAAATTGTCAGATTTAATAGTGCTGTATCAGAAGCTAATTCAGTTAACATAAGACCGGATATCTGGTTATTGCCATTTTTGAACGTGTATGGAATCTTCGGAAAAGCCAAAACTTCAACAGCTATAAACGCGGGTATATGGGTTCCTGATGCTGATAATAACTGGACGGAAATAGTGTCTTTTGGTACAAAAGCAAACTTTGATGCTACAACAATGGGTATAGGATTTACACCTACAATTGGCATTGGCGGTGGCTGGCTGGCTTTAGACATGAATGTGAGCTGGACAGATATTAGCGCACTTGAAAAACCAGCCGTGACTTTTGTTTTTGGCCCAAGATTGGGGAAATCTTTCAAATTAAACAAACCTCAAAGCAGTGTGGCGATCTGGGCAGGTGCTTTTAGGGTACATCTAAAAAGCGGAACCAGTGGCTCACTAAACTTAGCTGATGTTTTGCCACTTGACGGAGCACAGGCAAAAGTTGATAATGGCTTTGTAAAAGTTGCAGACAATCAAACAAAAGTTGACGATTGGTGGAATGGCCTATCAAATAAAGACAAGGCAAATCCATCAAATATTGCCAAATATTCGACCGCAAATAAAGCACTTGAAACGGCCGGTAATTTTTTAACCGCAGTCGATGGTGCCTTGAGCACCGCCGGTACATCAACAGTTCAGTATTCTCTTGAAAAAGCACCGGCAGATATGTGGAATTTTATTTTAGGTGCTCAATATCAATACAGTAAACATATTATGCTAAGGGCTGAATATGGTTTTTTGGGTAGCCGGGATCAGTTTCTAACAGGATTGCAATATCGTTTTGGAATTTAACAATTACAAAAATCACATGAATTTAATCGATTAAAGTCAAACCAATGAAAATAAAACATGTATTACTGATAGCTGTATTAAGTTGCCCTGCTATACAAATGTTCGCACAAGAATTTGCGGTAAAGCCCGGTTGGTCTTATTATGCAGAACCTTATGTTATGTTCCCTAATATGAGCGGAAAGACAGCACTTGGTAACTTACCTGAGATGAATGTCGATGTAGATCCAAGTCAGATTTTTGAGAACCTTCAATTTGGTGCAATGTTATATTTGGAAGCTTCAAATGAAAAATGGAATTTGAATTCAGACCTTCTTTATATGGATATTGGTCAAGGAGTAAAAGGGAACACTTTAATTAGCAGTGGTGACGTAACAGCAAAACAATTGGGTTGGGAATTGGCTGGATTATATAAAGTAAAACCGTGGCTTGAAGTAGGTGTAGGAACTCTTTTGAATTCGATTAAACTCGAACTGGATATTAATCGAAATACTATTGGCGGAGGTACAACAAATGTTAAAAAAGAAATGACACAAACCTGGGTCGACCCAATGCTGATCGCTGTTTTTAAAAACACGCCCGGTAAAAAGTTTATTTATACTGTTCGTGGCGAAATTGGAGGTTTTGGAATAGGGTCAGAATTTGCCTGGCAGCTGCAGGCTTATGCAGGATACAGGTTTTCTAAATTATTTCAAATTCAGGGTGGATATCGAATTATATCCCTGGACTATAGTACCGGAAACGGTTCAAACTATTTTTTATATAACATGGATACTTATGGTCCGGTTATAAAATTCGGGTTTCATTTATAGAATGTGCCAGAAAAAAATTAAACAATGAATCCATATTAATCCCTTAAACATAAAATCATGAAAAAATTACTTATTATTTTAATTATTGCTGTCTCAATGAGTGCAAATGCCCAATCGTCGTCTAAGGATGAACTTGCAATTATTCAAAGTACGTATGGAAAATCCAAAACAGATTTGATCAATCAGTACATGGCTTTAAGTCCCGCACAAACAACTGCTTTTCAACCTATTTATGATGCTTATGAAGCAGAACGTAAAGTTTTGGGACAGAAAAAAATCCAGATTATTGATGACTATGCCACGAAATATGCCACTTTGACTGATGCTGATGCGGATCAATTAACAAAAGCGAACCTGAAAAATAATCTTGATCAGGAGAAACTTTTCGACAAAACTTATGAAAAGGCCAAAAAAGCTATAGGAATCACCAATGCTGCTAAATTTATCCAGCTTGAATCCTATCTTCAAACCACAATAAAAGGAGAGATTCAGGATTCTTTACCATTTATTGGAGAACTTGATAAAACGAAGGTGAAATAACAATTTAAGCATTTAAAAAAAAGTGATTGCACAGTATAGAGCTGTCACTTTTTTTTAAAACCAACATTTTTATGTTTTGTATAATTATGCTTTTTCTGTTGATCTAAATAGGAGTTTGGGTTAATGATTGGGCTCCTGTTACAACGGTCCGTTAAAACTGCTTCATATGCATTTGGAAAAAAGAAACTATTTTAGGATAAGAGGAAGTTTTAGTCTTAAGATTTGTTGCTTACTTCTGTTCATTGGCGGCAATCAGGTACAGGCGCAAACAGATAAACTGAATCAGTTTTGGAACGAATATGACTTTACGAAAGATTTAAGCCAAAAATGGGTGCTGCAGCTCGATGCCGGATTGGTAACAAGCAGTACTCCTGAGGATAGCGATATTTTTCACAACATAACACAGTTTTATCTAAGAGGCTGGGCACATTATTATCCTTCGGAAAGATGGAAAGTGTCTGTTTTTTATGCCTATTATTCGAATCAAAATGTACCGGAACTCAATCAGAGAAAAGCCCCTGAATTTAGAACAGCGGTTCAGGCCACTTATAGTCTTTTGAAATCTTCACCGCTTAAAATAAATCTTAGGGCACGGATTGAAGACAGGCATATTGAGAACGACGATCATTATTTAGAAGCCGTCGAGCGATTCAGATTTCAGATAAAAGCAGTTTGCCCGTTAACTACTTTTGGATTAAAAACAAAAGCGATGTATGTTTTTGCTTCAGATGAATTATTTTTTAAAACCAAAAGCCAGGTCAGTGGTCCTGATTTATTTGATCGAAACCGGGCAAGTCTGGGATTGGGATTTACTGTAATAGAGAACATTCAAATAGAAGCGGCGTATGCTAATGAAATTATGCCCAGAGATCCAACCAATAAAATGGTAAATGCGATTCAGCTCAAAGGAATTTTTAATAATTTTTTTCCAACGCTTATAAAATCATTTAAACGCAAGAAGAATGCAGTTGATCAGGGAGACGGAAGTCTGTGAAAGATCATCTTACTTATAATTTCATTTTAAATACTTAAAACATGAAAAATTTCACTTTTGCAATAGCAGTTTTTTTAATGATTTTTGTAAGTCTTCCAGCTTTTCCACAAGGAAATCCGGAACCAAAAGCTTTAGGACTTCCGGGAGATAATTTGGATCTCTATGCAGTATTGGATCTTTTTCAGAAATCAAAAACAATTGAAGATTTTGAAGCTGCATTAAATTCAGAGAAACAAGGCATCAATAATCTGGATTTGGACAACGATAAAAAAATTGATTTTATTAAAGTTGTAACCAAAAAAGACAAAGACTCTTACACCTTTATACTTCAGGATCCGGTCAGTAAAAGTGAAACACAAGATGTAGCCGTAATTCTGGTATCCAAAGATAAAAATAAAAAAGTTACTCTTCAGATTATAGGTGATGAAGCATTATATGGCAAAAATTATATCGTAGAACCTGCACAGACACCTGCTAAAGCCGCTACACCAAATCCCGCTTATGCTGGCGCTAATCCTGTAGCTGCCGCGCCACAAGTAGTAGTGGTTGAATCCAGTCCTGTAATTGTGTACTTGTATTCACCAGTATATGTGCCCTATGTTCCGCCTTATTATTATGGATTTTATCCGCCATATTTTCATCCTTGGGCGCCTATATATTTTAGTATGTATTACCATAATGTTTATCCTCATCATGCGTACTATCAAAACACGGTTATCATACACAGCTCCAATAATTACGCTCATTATTCCAGTTCTTACAGAAGCACTTCTGTAACGGTAAACCAGTATAATAAAAGTGGTAATTATAAAGGAACTTATCAGGGTAATAATTATAATAAGCCCACGACATTGCCTTCAAATGCATCGTCGTTTCCTTCAAATGCCAATAAACCAATGAATACGCAAGCCACTAATCGTGCAGCAAATACAACATCTCTTCCTTCGAATGTCAATAAGTCAAATGTTCCACAAGCGGCTAATCGTCAACAAAATTCAAATATCCAAGCTGCAAAAGCAGGTGCATCCGGGAAAAGAAGACGATAAAAAATATTTCTCCCTTTACAAATGAGTAATCTAAATTATGAACGAATCAAATCAAAGAAATGAAAAAACTATTAGCACTTTTATTTATTACAGTTTCTTTTATTGCTCAAGCTCAGCAATCCAAAAAGAACAATTCAAAAAGCTCAGGAAAACCAAATATTGTTATAATTACTTGTGATGATGTTGGTATTTGGAACATTAGTGCGTACCACAGAGGAATGATGGGTGGACGAACGCCCAATATTGACCGCATTGCCAGTCAGGGAGCTCTTTTTACAGATTATTATGCACAGCAGTCCTGTACGGCAGGTCGTGCGGCATTGATTTTGGGACAAACACCATTTAGAACGGGGTTATTAATGGTTGGATTACCAGCCGCTAAACAAGGGGTTCAGAGCTCAGATCCTACTATTGCGGAACTTTTAAAACCGCTGGGCTACGCAACTGCTCAAATAGGAAAAAACCATTTAGGAGATCGTAACGAATATTTGCCTACAGTACATGGTTTCGATGAGTTTTATGGAATGCTTTACCACTTAAATGCGATGGAAGAGCCTTATGCGGACGATTATCCTAAATCGCCGGAGTTCCTTGCTAAATTTGGACCTAGAAATATTTTAGATGCCAAAGCAAGTGATGTTGATGATCCCACTGTAGATCCACGTTGGGGCAGAGTTGGTAAACAGGTCATTACAGATGGCGGACCATTGCCTCCACATCCCGGTATGGATCCAAAAGCCAAATTTAATATGGAAAATGTTGATGATGAAATTCTTCGTCGTTCACTTGATTTCATGGATAAATCTAAAAAAGCAAATAAACCATTTTTCTTGTGGTACAATTCTACCCGAATGCACGTTTGGACACATCTTTCTTCTAAATGGAAAGATAAAAGCGGTTATGGACTTTATGCAGATGGTATGATGGAATTGGATGACGAAGTAGGTCAAATTCTTAAAAAATTAGATGATCTTGGCATTGCTGATAATACCATATTGGTTTTTACCAGTGACAATGGACCAGAAATTTTTACATGGCCTGATGGAGGAAATCAACCTTTTAGAGGAGAAAAAGGAACAACTTATGAAGGCGGGTTCAGAGTACCAACTGTGGTAAGATGGCCAGGAGTTATCAAACCAAATATTATAATTAACGACATGATGTCAAATGAAGACTGGATGCCAACAATACTTGCAGCGGCTGGAGATCCTGATGTAAAAGAGAAACTTTTAAAAGGAATGACCGTTGGAGATAAGACATTTAAAAATCATCTTGATGGCTATAATTTTGTTCCATTTTTTAAAGGAGAAGTTACTACAGGACCACGTCACGAGTTCTTTTACTTTGGTTCCGGAGCTGATCTAATGGCGCTAAGATATGATGATTGGAAAGTTAGTTTCAAAACGATAAAAGGAAATCTTTTTAGCGGGCAGGTTGAGACTACTACAGCGCCAATTGTAACTAATCTAAGACAAGATCCATGGGAACGCTATCAGGATCAATCCATGAATTATGGAAAATGGTGGGGAGAAAAACTTTGGACTATGGTACCAGCCGTCCAAATCGTTGGTGGATTTTTACAAACATTCAAAGAATATCCGCCTAGTCAGGCAAGTGGCGGACTAACGGTTAGTCAATTTCTTGAAGGTATATCAAAAGGAGCTGCTGGAGCCGGAAAATAACGGGAGAAATTGCAGTTTGTTAAAAAATCAAAATTTACCTTTTTAAAGTATTAGTAACTAAAAAAATATACTACAAATTAAAAATGTAAAACAAAAAAACAGCTTGAGTTTAGAAAAACTTAAGCTGTTTTTTTGTTTTCTTTAGTTAGAAAGGATTGCTATTTATCTTTTTTATCAGTATTGGTCTTTAGTCCCCAAATTTCTACGTGGGCTTTTTTGCCTGAGTTACCTGTGGCAGTATTATAAGTAAGAATCACTTTTCTAACCACTCTTTCTCCACCACCTTCTAATTTTACGACACGGGTTTCGCCTGGATCTTTGATGTTCTGACTAACTGAGACACTTTGTTTATCGCCTTTATCAAAATAAATGTCAAAAGATTTTAAATTGACAGGCGCATTGGTCACTTTTAATTGAAGAGAGCTGAACTTATTTGCTCCGATGACCATAATTTCGTCTTTATCAGTATTAAAACTCACCGTATTTTCACCAATTTTGTGCCAGCCTTGTTTATCGCTTAGAACAACTGCCGGTTTCTGAGCTAATGCTTTCGAATAATTTGCCGCAATTAGCAAAACAAAAAATATTATTTTCAAATTTTTCATAATTTTTAATTTTAATAGTTATTTAATTATTTAAAAAACAGGAAAGTAAAGTTATTGGAATGATACTGCAAAAAGTTATGATTTTTTCTGATTTTCTTACAGTATTTTCATTTTATAGTATTGTAACATTCAGATTTAAAACGGGTTGTGTGTTTTTTTTTATTTATTTTGTATTTGCAAATGAATTAGTAATAGTATTATTTAATTGCTAATAAAATTGTCTATTGTTATTGCAACTTCTTCCGGTTGCTCTTCAGATGCAAAATGCCCGCTATTGGCAATTATTTTACCTTGTATGTTTTTCAGCCCGTTTTTCCTGAATCCTTTTACATAATCTTCAATATCGCCAAAATCTTTATCTCCTTTTAGATATAAAACAGGAACACTTACTTCCTTGTATGTGCTGTTTTCTTTCTCATCTTCCGGAAAAGACCTGTACCAATCAAAACTAGTCTTGAGAGATAAAGGATCAGCATATGCAGCGACATATCGTTCTCTTTTATTGGCATCAAAAACATTTTTAATAAATGGCAACGTATCAAAAAAATAATCAAAAAGTAAACGCTGTTTGCCTTCAATTAAGTTTTCAGGTAAATTTGGAACAGCATAAAAAGCAAAATGCCAGATATGCGGATTTCTCTTAACCTCTTCCCAAGGTTCAACGCCGGGAATAGCGGTGTTCATAATAATGGCTTTAGATACTTTGTTGGCAAAATGTCTTATAAAAGAATACGTTATCATGCCGCCACAATCATGACCTGCCAAAATTATATTGCTAAGATTTAATTTTTCAATTAAATCCTTTACGAAAACAGCAATAGAGAATTTATCACTTGAATTTATTTTTTCTGATTTTCCAATGCCGGGCAAATCGATTGCTAAAACATGGTAATCATTTTTAAGAATATTCATTAAATCCTTAAAAGCTTCCCAATTTTCAGGATAACCATGAAGAAATAAGATCGTTTGTTTACTCTTGTTTCCCGCCTCAACTAAATGGATTGAAGTATCCTTTATTTGTATTTGTTGTTGCACGAAAGAATTAAATTCGCTGTCCATATTTTTTGATTTAAGTACTCTTTATAAAGTTCAAAATTTAGTAAAACCATAGCTGGTTTTCTATAATAAGCTATAGACAAAAAACGGAACAAAAAAACTTATTTTGTTCCGTTTATAAAGGCATAAATGGTCGATTTCTTTCCAATATGCTTATTTTAAATGCTGGTATGATTAGTAATGTTTTAGTTCTAATAATCTTTTTTTAGATCATCATCATCTTCAACATTATCTTCATCCTCATCATCGAACTCATCCTGATCAAGATCGTCTTGGTCAAGATCGTCGTCAATTTCATCATCAGGATAGTTTTCATTTAGAACATCATCGCTATTATTATCCAGATCAAGAGCATTAGAAAAATTCTTGTCTAAATCATCGTCCTCATTATTGATAATATCATTATCCTGATTTACG
The DNA here is from genome assembly GCF_006438875.1 of Flavobacterium pectinovorum. GTDB lineage: Bacteria > Bacteroidota > Bacteroidia > Flavobacteriales > Flavobacteriaceae > Flavobacterium > Flavobacterium pectinovorum_A. The sequence goes on along the minus strand of NZ_RCZH01000020.1, from coordinate 95,826 downwards.
ATTTGCTCGTCTTCCGGAAGATTGTCTTCCTCTTTGTATTCGTTGGTATAACTTTCGTTTTCTCCCGAATTGCGGTTATCAGCATAAACAGAATTTTCTTCTGAACTGATGGCATCTTCCGGATTAAGAAAATTACGGTCATCCCGACCGTAATTTTCGTTGCTTCCTACTATCATAAAAATGATTTAAATTTAAATGATTTTTAATGTTTTGTCGTACCAGACTTTTTATCGTCTGTAGACTTAGTGTTGCCTTTTGAGGCAGTTGATTTTGTATCAGTTTTTTTGTCTGACATTTTTGCACCTGTAGTGCCGCTGTTTTTTTGATGTGAAGTGTTCATAATAAATAGTTTAAATTAATAGATTAAATAAAATCTTCCGTTTAAATCAAGTCTGATTGTTTAAAGATTTTATCCAAAATTAATTTGAATGAAACGTATTTGTTTATGAAATTTTAATTATTAATTGTATAATTATCAGTAGTTTATATTACGTATTTAGCTTTTTTGAAACCTTAAATTACGAATTTAACATTGAAAACATTTTTTTAACTAACACACTTTAGGTTGAGGATGAAAATTATACAAAATAGGATTATCATTTTGCAATTTTTTGTCGTTCATTAGAAAAATATTGAAAAGTGTAAATACATTATAACAAAAAAATGTCCCTAAATAGTGGTTAAACACTTTAGGGACATTCGTTATTTATCATTTTTAATTTAGAGCGGCAAATAAATACAGAAGGTTGTTCCCTGATCGACTTTGCTTTTTACGGTAATAAACCCATTATGGTTTACAATAATTTTTTTAACCAAAGTAAGTCCAAGGCCGCTGCCATGATATTGATCGTTATTATGCAGTCTGTAGAAAGGCTCGAATATTTTTGATGCAAATTCCTGATTAAATCCAATACCATTATCTGTCACACTGATTTTTATATAGTTACTGTCTTTGTTACCACCAATTGCAAGTATTTCATCAGTTGAAGGCTGTTGTGTCTCGATTTTTATTTCGGGATTAACATCACTTTTTGTGTATTTAATTGCATTAAGAATTAAATTGGTAAAAAGCTGTTGTATTTGATAGGGAATCACATTTAAATGCGGAAACGGAGCCACAGTAATATTCGTATTTGTTTCTACAATAGTATCTTTTATATCTGCAATTATTTTTTTGAAAAGAACATTCATATCCGTTTTTTTATGTTCTTTTTCGATAAAATTTATTCGGGAATAAGCAATTAAGTCAGCGATTAACTGGCTCATATTAGTTACGGCAAATAACATTCGCTCAAGATTATGTTTACTTGACTCAGATAAATTTTCTTCGCTGTCAATAACTCTTTTGCAAAACATATGAATTTTGCGAAGCGGTTCCTGTAAATCATGACTGGCAGCAGAACTAAAGGCCTCAAGCTGATCGTTATAATTTTGCAGTTCTTCATTTTTGATTGTTAGCAACTCATTGGCGCTAATTACATCTGTAATATCTTCGAGTGCGAGCAAAATCATACCTGCAGGTTTTGCGTTTAAAATGCGGCGCGCGTTAACCATCATGATTTTTTTACCAATACCTTTGCACGTAGTATCGACTTTAAAATCCTCGATCTTGGTTTTTTCGCCCAGCATTTTATGGATCAGATCTTTAAAATCCGGAATATCCCATTGACAATCCCCAATTTCAAACAAGGAATAACCTTCTGTCTCTTTTTCAGTAGTTTGAAAATATTTATAAAAAGCAGGATTGGCACTTTTTACGAAAAAATCCTGATCAATGATAAGCAACGGTTCCCGAATTGTTTTAAAAATAGACTCAGAATAATTTCGCATAGAAATCAATTGCTCCTGACGATCCATTAATTCATCGTTGACACACATTAACTCTTCATTATTAGACTGAAGTTCTTCTGTAGAAGTTTCTAATTCCTCATTCATTGCCTGCATTTCTTCGCTGCTGCTCAATAGTTCTTCATTTGTAGTCTGAAGTTCTTCAAATGCAGTTTGTTGTTCTTCGGTAACACGTTTAATGTCTTCACGAAGTTGAGCCATTTCATTTTCAAGCTCTTTTATGCGTTGCTGATCAGAACTTTTTCGGTTTCTTTTACTGTCTTCGTCTAATTCAGGAAGCATTTTTTTATGAAAAAGAACCATAATATGTTCGTCATCATTAGGAATCGCAAGTACTTCAAATGAAGCCAAATAAGGCTGATCTTTGACAACTATATTTTCCTTGATAACACTTTTTTGATCCTTTCTTATTCTCAAAATAGCATTTCGCAATTCAAAACTGATGCCTTCGCGTGCCATTTTCAAAATATTAAAGTTTGGTTTTCCGGGTGATGGCAATAAAAAGAAACTTGTATCACCATGAAAATGAACAATTTCCAGATGTTCATTTATAATTACGCTTGCCGGAGTATATTTTAAGAATAAAATATCCGAAGCAATTTTTCTAAAATCTGTTTCGGGCTGATTCTTTTTAGGGAATATTTCTGTTTTGTCGCGTGAATTTATATTTGCAGGTTTAAAAGCCTCAGGAACATAACGTCCTGGTGCAAATTTGCGCACATATATCTTCTCGTTTTTACCAATAGGTTCAAACAAATTTTGTGCATTGGCTGTAGTTTCTGATTTCCCAAGAAACAAAATTCCTTTTTCTTTTAAGGAATAATGAAAAGAACTCAATACTTTATTCTGCAGAAACGGATTAAAATAAATCAACACATTTCGGCACGATACCAAATCAATTCTGGCAAACGGCGGATCTTTAATAAAGTTGTGAACTGCAAAAATGCACATATCACGAATTACTTTATTGATCTGATAATGACCGTCGCGTTTTGTAAAATAATTTTGAAGCCTTGAAGGCGAAACATGTTGCAAATCCTGGGCGGAATAAAGTGCCGTTCTCGCTTTTGTAATGCATTTTTCAGAAATATCCGAAGCAAAAATCTGAACCTTTATATCCTTATTATTTTTCCCGGCAAGATATTCATGAATACAAATCGCAATCGAATACGCTTCTTCGCCACTGGCACATCCCGCAACCCAAATACGTAAATTATTATTGACCATATTTTGAACCAATGCTGGAAAAACAAGGCTTGGCAGCGATTCAAAAAACTTCGTATCCCTAAAGAAATACGTTACCGGAATTAAAAAATCATTGAACAAGAGATCCTGTTCTGCTTTATCATTTCTTAAATAATGGTAATATTCCTCCAGACCTTCTTTACGAACAATCACCATTCTGCGGGCAATACGTCGTCTTATAGTAGGTTGTTTATAATGACTAAAATTATTGCCGGTTCTTAAAAAAACAACATTTATAATTTGATTCAGGATTTCTTCTTCATTTTGAGGAATATGTTCTTCCTCACTATAACCATGATTAATCGTGTAGCTTTTCTGAATTTGAAGCAACTGTTCCGGAATCCTTTCAGGAGCCAGAATATAATCAACAACATCAGCATCTATGGCATTTTGAGGCATTCCTTTAAAAGCTGCCGTTTCAGGATCTTGCGCGATTGTTACACCGCCAAGTTCCTTTATTTTTTTTAGACCATAAGTACCATCAAATGCAGTTCCGGAAAGAATTACACCAATAGCAAAACTTTTATGAACTTGCGCCAAAGACTCAAAGAAAATATCAATGCTGTTATTTTTTCGCTCTTCTCGTGTTCTGTTATGCAATTTCAAAACGCCATCTTCAGTAACAAGATTATTGTTTTCCGGAATAATATAAATATGGTTTGGAGCCAAATTAATATCATTGATAATCTCATGAACCGGAATATCCGTGCTTTGCGAGAGTATCTCAGTAAGATTGCTGGGATAGTCAGGCGATAAATGCTGTACAAGTACATACGCCATTCCTGAATCTTTGGGAATCGCCTTCAATACTTTCTTGAAAGCGTCTAATCCTCCGGCAGAGGCACCAATGCCAACTACGGGAAAATCCTGTTTTGTTCTTTGAGGGTTTTTAGCAGGAACTTTCATGGTAAACTTTTATTTATACCAAATGTATAAAGTCTTTTTAAGATTTAAAAATTGTATTTTCATTAAATGGAAATATTATAACAATAAATTCAGAAAAATAGAAGACTAAGGCCCAAATTTCGTTAAAATTTGTTTTTATGATTATTTTTTAAAATTTAATTCCTTAAAAATCAATGTTATGAAAAAAACGTCTAATAATCACAATTATAAATTTTAAGGATATACTATTACACAAGAAAAATGAAATAAAAGACTTCAAACTAGAACAGCAATAATTATGAGTATTACTGTCGAAATGTAAAGACATTTTCTATTAAATTTTTATTGGAGAAAGATTTACAAAGAGGTGGTTTTTAAGTAAGAGTAGTAAGGATTTTTTTAAGTACATTAAAATCATTTGGCTTAATAAAATAATCCATAATGCCAAGATCTTTCATTTTGTTTTTTACTTCAGGAGGTATTGATGTTGAAAATATAATAACGGGTATATTTTTAATTACATCCTTCTTTTTAATTTCATGCAATACTTCTAATCCGTTCATAATTGGCATATTAATATCAAGAAAAATAACATCAGGATGGATTTCATTATCAACAAGTTTTTGTATCGCCAGAACCGGATTATGGATCGCGGTGTAGGCAGCTGCAGAAACTTCTTCAAGAGCTTCTAAGAAGAAATTGCAGTCATCATAATCATCATCGATTTGTAAAATGTTTTTATATTTCATGTTTGTAGAAATTGAGTTTATAAGTGCTGCAATAAAAAAAGTTATGTGACTTTTGATAACTCGATAAAGTCATAAAAAACAAATCAAATGGGAGGGATGAATAGTAAGATTTTCTGCATATTTTTTTATTTTTAAAGTTAAAAAAAGCTTGTAATTTAAACAAGCCATTTCTAAATAAATTGTCTGGAAAAATTATTTTCTTAAAACCGCAAACGAATCGGGTTTTGTTATTTGGGCTTCTTTCTGATCACGAGTATAATCCTCATCATCACAATGTGAGGCATAATTAGTATTTAATATTACAAGTAAAAAAACGGTTAAAAAAAGGTTGATACTCTTCATTTTTGGTTCTTTAGGTTATTAACTAATTCATGATTTATGTAAATTTAGAATCCTCAATAACCATAAATTTATATAATTTCTGTTTTTTGTTACATAATTCCCATGTTTGATATAAACGTGCCAAATATAATTATTTGATCGTGTTTAAGTTGTCTGGAAATGCAATAGCGAAGCCTTAATTGAAATTTTATAATCTTACCCAAAAATAGTAGAACTTTATTATTCTAAATTTTTATTAATTTGAACAAAATCAATTTATTAAAATTTAAAAATAACAACTATGAAAATACCAAGAGAAATAATCAACGGATTTTATATTTTTTTAGGAATCGCTATTTTCTTTTTATTAATGGAAGTTTTAGGTCTTTCTCATTTATTTTATCTGCGTTTATTAAATGTGCTGTTTATTTTGTACGGAGTCAACAGAACCTTAAAAATGAACCTTGCCGAAGGTAAAAATAGTTTTGTTCCCAACGCAATATCCGCTATGGTCACTTCATTTTCCGGAGTGGTATTTAGCGTCGTAGCATTACTTATTTATAGTTATGCAAAAGGCGGCGATGCGTATGTAAAATCATTATCAGAAGCTTTTATGTTTGGCGGAGATCCATCTGTATCAACTTATGTTCTTTGCCTGTTTTTTGAAGGAACAGCTTCGTGTATTATTGTAACATTATTATTGATGTTGTACTGGAACAACAAATACAAAGCCGATTAAATTAGGATTTAGTAAAGTTTCATTGTTGATTTCTCTTTAAAATTTTCAATGATTATATTTATACGATAAAAGACAAAAACCGCTGAATTTGCATCAGGCGGTTTTTTTTAGGTTTAAAACTAAGAAAAGTAAAATCATTAAGTATCACTTTGAAGATCAGAGGTATCTTTTTGATCAAAATCGGAATCAGAATCTTCACTATCATAATTATTGCTTTCAGATGTGTTTTTATTTTCTAAATCATCATCAAGATCCTGAGCAATTTCCGCATTTTTTTGAAAATAAGGATCTTCAGTATCGTTATCATCTTGTTCAGATGATTTTTCATCCTCTTGATCCTGATCGCTATAGTCGTGATTTACATTGTTTGCAGTATCATCCTGATGCTGATTAATTGCAGGATCTTTATTTTCCATAGTCTCAGAATTAATCATCTGACTTTCTGATTGAGTTTGACGGTGACTTTGTCCAAATCTCTCGTTGTCTGCTATTGCCATAATAAGTAGTTTTAAAATTATTTTTTTAGCTTAAAGCTGATATTCTATAACCAGCATTTTATTCTCAAAGAAGAATTTAGAATAATTAGTAAACCAAAACGGAACTCAAAAAAGCTTAATATTTAATTGAGCTTTTTTGAGTACTGTTTAAGCTTTTTAATTATTGCGCAATGCGTGTATTAATTCTTTTTTAGTCATTGTAGAGCGTCCTTTTATATCCGCTTTTTTAGCTTCAGAATAAATCTCTTCTCTCGTTCTGTCTGCGTAATCGTCGCTTGAACCTCCTCTTTTTTCGGCTCCTTTACTATTTGATATTCGCGCTGATTTTTGTTTGCTGTAACCTTTATCGCGCAATGCTTCGTATTGGTCCTTATCTTTTATTTGCGGACCTGGATCTTTTCCTGGCATAATAATTTAATTTAAAGTTTGTACTGTTTTAATGGATTAAATTCTAATGGATTAGAAAGTAATATTTTGCTATCCGGAATACCAAAATTCTATGGTATTCATTAAGTCTTTATCCGGCTTAAAACCTTTTTGGTTTAAAAGGATCAGGTTCATTAATATTCGGATTTTGTTTGTCTAAATTTTTGTCCGAATATCTAAGTTTATCTTCCTTGTCAAAATCTGTATTCTCGAAATCAGATTGATCTTTTCGATCTAAATCGTCATTATTAAAAGCATCTCTTAGATTATTTTCCCTGATATCTTCATCTTCGACATCATTGTCGTACGAATCATAATCGTTGTTGAGAGGATCTGAATCTTTCTTTGAATTGTTGTGGTTTAAATTGACATTCTCTAAACCATTATCCTGATCCGGTTCATCTTCGTTTGCATTATATTCGTCCAATGTTCTTCTGCTGGGATCGTTATCAGAATCATTCTGTAGACTATTGTTTCTATTTTCCTGATCCGGAGTATTTTCATTTTGCGCAGAAGAACTTTTATACTCTTCTCCGGTTTGTGCCTGACTTTGATCGCGATTTGTTGTATCCGTTTTTTCAGTAGTATCCTGAGTAACTCGCTGTCCTTCTGAATAAAAATTGCGATCTTCCTGATCGAAATTTTCTTTGTTATCGTTGTTCATAATTTTAATATTTATAATTATTGATTATTTTTTGTATGCTTGTTTTTGTTTATCATTACTTTTCATATTTGTAAATTCGGAACGAATTTTACCGCGCGCTAAGATTAAATTTTACTTTACGTCTAGAAAACACAATCCCGAAGCCCAATGTCATTAAGTTAAAGAGAAATCTATAAAAATTACTTAACAGTTTAATCAGGGAAAGTAATTAGAAAATTCGTTTTTTATCAGTGTTTTCGCTTTAGCGAATCAGTAAAATCAGCGTCTAATTTTGACGCGGATAAAACAGATTTACTTCGTAAAAACGCGGAAAAAAAACGGATTTGATTTGCAATAATTTTATTTTAAGCTTAAATTAATGACGGGATCTGAACTTTGCCGAATAAATCTCGCGAAAAGTCGCAATCCCGAAGCTTCGGGAGCAAAGAAAATGCATGTTAACTTCGCGTCTTTGCGACTTTGCGCGATTTTTTTTAGTCTTAATTGTCTAAAAAAAGCTTAGCGTGCTTTGCGTTAAAATTATTTACAATACAAAATGTTTTATGTTTCTCCACAGGTTTTTATGAAGATCCATTTATTATTTCTCTAATTCCAGATAAGATTTAAAACTCGTAATATCATCCTTGACTATTTTTTCGAAATAAGGATTTAAAAGCTGCGCCGCTTTTTCGCCAATAACTCCAAAGGGGGCGTGGTAAGAAATCGTTACATCAATTTCTGTATGTTTTCCTTTAGGTTTAAAAACAATTTTTCCAACATTTTTTATTGGAGCATCAGTAAGTGACTGCCAACTTAAAAAGGTGTTTTTTTCATCTTTTACAATTTCAGCTTCCCAGGTTAATCTTCCAATTCCCGCCGGACCTTTTGCTGTCCATTCCGATTTTCTTTGGTTTATGGTTTTTACAGATTCGAGATGCGTCATAAATTTGGGTAGATTTTCAAGGTCACGCCAAAATTCATATACTTCATTTACAGGTTTTTTAATTACGCTGTTAATTCGAATGTTGACATTGACCGCTTTGCTGTGCTGCAAATTGTCAACAGCATCATATACAGGACAATAACCGCTTACGCCACGAAGAAGCATTGTGCCTCCCAACGTACTTTTTGATATACTTTTTTTGTTATGTGACAAGCCATCATATAAAAGGTAGGCGCCACTTACAGCCATAATTATTCGCTCAATCGGGGATACATTTTTTTTAAGATGTAACGGATTCAGAGCATTTAACGAATGTGATGTTTTTAATTCCATTTTATTCTTTTTTTGATTTATAAATTCACTTAAATAGTAATTCGAAAATTATAATAAGTGTCTCTAAATCAATTATAAAATAAGAATCTGAGATTTACATTATTTACATAATATCTCCTCTTAAATTATTTTTTAGATTTAATATTTGTTGATTTTTAATGGTTTAGCTGTGAATTTTATAAAACTAAACGCTCTATTTTATAAAATTGATATTATGGTTCTTTTTAAATTCGAGTAGTGTAATTTTTTAGAACAATTGTGAGGGAAAATCCTTTAAAGAAATCCCTTACAATAGAGGAATTATAGACTTGTTGAAGATAAGAGTGAATTTGAAAAAATATAGAAACAGAATGAACCTGTTTTTCAAATTAATTCAAGTTGCTGGTTAATAAAGTTTAGTTCCTGTGGCAATGTCATTAAGTTAAGTTTTTTTAGACAATTATGACTAAAAAAAATGGTGCAAGGTCGCAAAGACGCGAAGTTAACATGCATTTTCTTTGCTCCCGAAGCCTGCGACTTTGCGCGAGATTTATTCGGCAAAGTCTTCGGGAGCAAAGTTTTTTTGAATAGGCTCCAGCTTTAGCTGGAGAGTTTATAATAGAAATGTAGGAAATGGCTTTAGCCAAAAATGCGTGATTTGGCTAAAGCCATCTTATTGTACACATTAAACACCTCCAGCTGAAGCTGAAGGCAATTTATTTATTGAATTATTAAACCGGCAACTTAAATTAATTATGTACTAATACTTAATATTAAAAAAATGGATCAAATACGAAATCTCATTGTTATTGGAGCATCAGCGGGAGGGATTAAGGCAATTTCTAAAATTATCAATGGTTTGCCGGAAACAATCGATGCCGCTATTATGGTGGTTCTTCATTTATCGAGAAAATCAAATCCGGAAAATATTGTTCAGATATTTCAAAGAAATACTAGTTTGAAATGTTTGGTTGCAAAAGATGAAACAGAGATTGAAAAAGGAAATATATACATTGCTCCGCCGGAACATCATTTAATGGTAAATAATCAGACCATAAATTTGAATCAGGGTCCGGAAGAAAACAGGCATCGTCCGTCTGTTGATGTGCTGTTTCGTTCTGCAGCAGTTCATTTTGGACACAAAGCAATTGGGGTCATTGCAAGTGGTATGTTATACGATGGAACTTCGGGAATGCAGGCGATTAAAAGTTGTGGAGGACTTTGTATCGTACAAGATCCGGAACAGGCAGAATATGCTGATATGCCAAGAAGTGTATTAAATAAAATAAGGGTTGATTATATGGCGGAACTGGAAGAGATTCCCGTCATTATTCAAAATATTTTAAATAAACCACTTCCTCCAAAAATTGAAATTCCACACGAATTGAAAATTGAAATAAATATAACCGAAAAACTAATGAGCGATATTAATCAATTAAAAAGAATAGCGGATCATAGTGATTTTTCATGTCCGGATTGCGGCGGTGGATTATGGAAAATAAAAGAAGATCCCACTCACAGATACAGATGTCATATTGGGCATGTTTATTCTGAGAAAATGCTGCACGAACTTCAGGATTTAAAAATCGAAGAATCCATTTGGGTATCCATCAGAATGCTGGAGGAAAAAAGAAATATGCTTCGGTTATTATCTGAACGCAGAAATCGCAGGGATAATGAGGAAACACTTTCTTCATTTGCCAAAAGAATTAATGACATCGATGAACATATAAAAAGATTAAAATCGTTTGTAATCAATATATCTACAAATGCCTTATCTGGAGATTAGAGAATTTACAAATATCCTGAACCCGTTACAGCATCCTTCAAAATGAAAAAAGCCCTCAAAATCAATGATCTTGAAGGCTTTTAATTTTAGGAATAAGTAAAAATGTATATATAATGATTGTATTACTAAGAAAAAAACTAGCAGTTTTTAAGGATTTCCTTCTCCACCGCTTGAACCATAAATCTGACCTGTTGCATAACTGGCATCATTAGCAGCAAGCTGAACATATATAGAAGCAAGTTCTGCCGGTTGCCCAGGTCTTCCCATTGGTGTCTGTGAACCAAATTCTTTTAGTTTTTCCATTGTGGCTCCTCCGCTGACTTGTAATGCTGTCCAGATTGGTCCGGGAGCAACACCATTAACCCTGATGCCTTTTGGCGCAAGCTGTTTTGCAAGCGATTTAATATAATTGGTTGTAGCCGCTTTTGTCTGAGCGTAGTCATATAAATCCTCAGTAGGAGCATAGGCTTGTACAGAACTGGTACCTATAATTGAGGCACCCGGTTTGAGATGCGGAAGCGCCGCTTTGATAATCCAGAAAGGAGCATAAATATTAGTTTTCATGGTCCAGTCAAATTCTTCGGTCGAAATATCCAATATCGAAGCGTGTGTTTGCTGTCTTGCCGCATTATTGACCACAATGTCCAGTCCGCCCAGCGCTGTTACAGCTTGTTCAACAAGAGCTTTACAGAATTGTTCGTTACGTAAATCCCCGGGAATTGCAATGGCTTTGCGTCCTTCGGCTTTTATAAGTTCAATTACTTCTTTGGCATCTTCTTCTTCGGTAGGATAATAATTTATGGCAACGTCAGCGCCTTCTCTTGCATAAGCAATTGCTGCAGCTCGTCCCATTCCGGAATCGCCTCCGGTAATTAATGCCTTACGGCCTTTTAAACGATTCGAACCTTTATAACTTTTCTCACCATGATCTGGACGTGGATCCATTTTACTGACAAGACCCGGCCATGGTTGTGATTGTTCTTTAAAAGGTGGTCGGGGATATTTTGTGGTAGGATCTTCAGGTATATTCATCATCGGAATTTCATTTAGTGTAAAGGCATTTGCCATAATTGGGTTAAATGCTGCTGTTGCAAATACCGCTCCCATACCGGTAAGTGCAGAGCGACGGGATATTTTATTTTGGGTCTCCATAATACTTATATTTTCCGTTCTTAAAAATGTTCTTTTGGGATTTTTTTCCTGATCTAAATTTGGATAATGTTCCCCGTTTCTCCCTGATCTTTTCTTTCGAACGTATTAGAAAATTCACCCTCAGGGTATTTTGGTTCTTCTCCCCAACACAATAGCTGCTCTTTTACCGATTGATAAAATTGATAAACCTGTTCAACATGATTGCGTTCAAATGTTTCCATAAACATTGGAGAATCTTCTGATAAAAGTACTTGTTGCGTTTGCTTTGTAGAATTAGTTGTTTTCATAATACTGAAATGTTTTAAATTTATTTTTATAGAAACAAGCTAATTGTCTGTTTCCAATTTTTTAATTGTGTTTATCGTTTAACTAAAAGAGTTTCTTATTTTTTCTTGTAATTAAAACAAGGATTTAAAACGCTTAATGCTTAAACTCAAAACCAAATTTAAAAATAGAGGTAATTATATTTTTATATAATTTCAGATTTTAGTTATGTAATCTCCAGTAGTTTATATTTAATAATAGTAACCTGTTGGGTGCAATTATTTTTAACACATAGAAACATAGTCCCGAAGCGTCGGGATGAACTCAAAAAAGGCGTTTCATTTCCATTAACACGTCGCGATGCTCAATGTCATTAAGTTAAGGTTTTAAAAAATAAAATTATTGCAGATCAAATCCGTTTTTATCCGCGTTTTTACGAAGTAAATCTGTTTTATCCGCGTCAAAATTAGACGCTGATTTTACTGATTCGCTAAAGCGAAAACGCTGATAAAAACGGATTTTTCTAATTAGTTTCTTTTTTATAATCTTCGAATAAGCACTATTTAATAGTAAAGTCATTTTCCTTTAATGCTTCAGCAACCTTAATCACAACTTCTGATCTGTGTTTGCCATCGGTCACGGTACGGTCGGTTTGTACCCAATACCGAATATTGATTTGTATGGTACTTCCGGTAATGCCTGATACAACAGCCGAATTAGAATAACCTTTGTCTACTATCGCAGTATCTGTTTTCATGACGTTTGTAATAATTTCGATTGCTTTTCTGTAATCTGATCCGTATTCCAGACCAATAGTGAAATCCTGCAGTAAATATCCTTCGCTGTTAAAATTCACCAGGGTATTTTTTATCAAAAGGGCATTTGGGATATAAATATTTTTACTGTCGCTTTTTACCTGTGTATCACGGAGATTTAGTGCTACAACTTTGCCTTTTACGCCATTGCTTTCTATAATATCACCAACAGAAAACGGTCTTTTGAAAGCCAATAGAATTCCGGCAAGAAAGTTTTCGCCAATATCTTTAAGTGCAAAACCTATTACAAATGCTGATATTCCGGCACCAGCCAAAACACTTTGTGCTACGCCGTTAAGACCAATAACGCGAAACATAAACAACAGCCCAATAATGATAAGAACTGCCTTGATTAAATTGGCAATAAAAGTAGCTAATAGCGGGTCATGCATTTTGGTTTTAAGTTTGCGATCAGCAAATACTTTTACGCGCGCGGCAATAAACCAGGAAATTAAAACGACCAGAATGGCAAGTAAAATTTTTGGAGTAATATCAACAAGATTATAATAATATCCTTCGATATGTTTAAAAATGTCATGAAAAAATTCTTCCATACTAGTACCGTATCATAATTAGTTTTCCTTTCATTAAAATTAAATTTTCATTGTTATAAATGACTTATATAATTTTTACTGTTTATTATAAAATTTTATCGTCTCATTTCAGAAGTAAGCTTTTAAGTTTCAATGCATTTAAGGGTGCATATCCATTTTGATCGTTATCGAAGTAAACGAAAACATCTTTTGTCTTCAACCATTTTCTGCATTGTTCTGCCCATTCTTCCAGCGTTTCATCAGAATAACTTCCTTGATATTTATCACCGGGACCATGAAGCCTTAGATATACAAAATCAGCAGTAGTTTCTATAGGAGACAAATGTCCCGCCAATTCATAAATGCAAAATGCGCAATTGTATTTTTTAAGCAAGAGATAAAGCTCTTTTGTGTACCATGCCGTATGCCTGAACTCGAATACATATCTTTGTTTTTTGGGTAATGCAATCAGAAATTCTTCAAGCAATTCGAGATCAGGTTTCATAAAAGGAGGTAATTGAAATAATATGGCGCCCAATTTTTTTCCCAGTAAGGCGGTTCGTTCCATAAATGAAAAAATACTTTCAGACGGATCACGAAGTTTCTTCATATGGGTGATATATCGGCTTGCTTTAATGACGTATGTAAAAGATTCAGGTGTGTTTTTTTTCCAGTTTAAAAATGTTTCTTCAGACGGGAGCTGATAGAAAGTATTATTGATTTCGACCGTATTAAAATTTTGCAGATAGTAAGCAAATTGATCCTTTACCTTGACTTCCTGAGGATAAAATGTGCCTCGCCAATGTTTATAAGACCAGCCTGATGTTCCTATGTAAATTTGATTTTGCATACAATCTGTAAACTATTTTTTAAACGAATGTTTGACATCAATTCAACTTAAAATTTAGCCCGCAGGATAAGCAGCCATAATTAGATAAGCAATAATTATGATGCTCATTACAAAAATAACAACGGTAATTACCGTGAGCATCATAGTAGAATACAGGTATTTTCCCTGCTCGAGAAGTTTATATGTTTGTTTGTATCTAAAATAAGACAGCAATATGGTAATAGCTCCGGTGAGCACCAATGCAATACCGATGAAAATTGTAGATCCGTTTTTGGGAAGGTCTGGTTCCTGAAAAAATCTGGAAGGAATTTGATTTACAAACAAAGAAAATTTTACGATAACGAATCCAAAGACCATAATACCGATTCCGGTTCTGATCCAGGATAAAAAAGTTCTTTCATTTGCCATTTGGTCATTTGCCAAATTTTTATTTTCGTTATCCATATTGTTTAGTATTTTAAAATTATAGTATAAAAACCGCAATTCACAAAAATAAAATTAAAACACATAGTCCCGAAGCTCGAGTCTTTGAGGAATAAATCGCGCAAAGTTTTATTTTGTTTCACGCAGATTTAAAAAGATTTAAGCAAATGCTCGCAGATTTATAAAATTCTAAATCAAAATAAAATCTGCAGAATCTGCGTGAAATAATTCTTTTGAATCTTTTTAATCTCTAGCCCTTATATAAAAAAATGGTCCAGAAGCCCAGGATCGCGACTTGGCAGCGATTTTTTTTAGTCATAATTATCTAAAAAAACTTAACGTAATGACATTAGGTTTCGGGATAATTGTTAAAAAATAATTATACCTAAAAGTTTATAAGATTCTAATCTAAGCCAGCACCGCCCTGAACCCAATGAAGCGCCTGATCATAAGATTCTTTTTTAAACCCACGAAAATTACCGGGCACCACGTAACCAAATGCATTGGTAAAAGAAATTGCTCTTTCGGAATTGGTAACAATAGCAGCCCTGTTCCATTTCCCAAAATTTTTAAGGCCTATAAAAGCATCTTCGAGCCAGGCTGTTGCCGTAAAATTTTCCAAATCAGTATCAATTAAAAAGAGAAAGTTGATTTCGTCAATCTGTTCTACGAGATTTTTTACTGCTGGTGCTATTATGGTTTTATAATCGTTTGCCGTGACCTCGCCAAGAGCCCGGAAAGCCACTACGTTTTTTGGTGCGTTAAGTACTTGTATCATTCTATATATTTATTATTATTATTATTATTATTATTATTATTATTGATTTTTTATTTAATATGAATTTGACTCAGATTTGTTTTTGCAGGACCATTTGTTACTACGCCATCGCATGAGAAACGCGAACCGTGACAAGGACAATCAAAAGATTTTTCATCGTTATTCCAATTAACGATACAACCCAAATGCGGACATACTGCCGAAAATGCTCTTAAACTATTGTCATAATCGCGGTATACGGCAATTTTTTTGAGTCCTGATGATAAAATTCCGCCTTCTCCAGTTGTAAGTTCTGCTACATTTTTTAAGTCAGATGCCGCAATCCAATCCAGATATTGTGCTGCCATATTTCCGGCTTCTTTGGCAAAATCTATTGCAGTTTTCAAGGTAATTCGGGACGGGTTATAGAGATCTTCCCATTTGTTTTTAAATCCTAAAATACTATCGCTGATGATCATGGCACCTATCGTAGCGTGCGTCATCCCGTTACCGGAATCTCCTGTGATAATATAAATATTGTCATCACCTGGATTTTTGCCCATAAATCCTAAGGAATCCACAGGTTCCATAACCTGACCGGACCATTTGTATGTTATATCCTCAAGCATGGGGAAATAATTTCTTGTCCAGGTTTCAAGTCTTTCATATCGTTGTGATTCTGAAATACCTTCTTCGTCTGCCTGACCCGTTTTATGGTCTTCACCACCGGAAATCAATAAATCGTATTGCTCATCAAAACTTTCTAAGCGCACATAATGATAAGGCTGAGAAACCCATTTAGAATCGGCATCGCCAGTATCCCACCAAAGCGAATAGGGTAATTTTCCTTTAGGGACTTTCCCCGCAATAACATAAGTTCGATAAGCAAATTGTTTCGTATGCATTGTGAGCGTATCATTTACCGGAGAATTCGTCGCCACAACAATGTCTTTAGCCGAAAAAGCAAAATCATTAACAACAGCACCATCTTTTGTAATTTTATCAGCTCGGGCTTCGGTAAATATTTGTCCTCCAAGAGCAACAATTCCCTGCGCAAGTCCTTGTAAATAGTGCAGAATATGAAATTGTGCCTGATTGTAAAAAGCCAGACAATTTAATTTATCACCATTCATTATAGCAGGAATATGATCTAAAAGACCGGTGTTTAAACCTGCATTTTGCGTAGCTTTAAATTCTTTTTGTAAATTTTTCTCGTCATCACTTGGGTGAAGGAATAAATATCCGTTGACTCTCTTGAAGTTGCAGTCGATATTAAGATCACTTACGTTTTTTTCAATTTCATCAATTGCTGCCGTATGACTTTCAGCAGCCAGTTTTGCAGCCTCTCTCCCAAAAGTATCTTCGAGAAAATAATAACGATCGTCCAATGCAGCAGTTAAATGTGCTGTGGTACGTCCGGTTTCGCCACTTCCTATAAAACCGTCCTCGACGAGCGTTACTTTTTTACCCGCTTTTAATAATTTATATGCCGTAGTAAGTCCGGCAATTCCACCGCCAATAATTAATACATCGGTTTCAATATTTCTATTGGGTTTATCAAAAGCAATAATGGCAGTAGAATCAATCCAAAAAGATACATTATCTCCGGATGTTATATTGCCTGAGTCGAATTTGTCGTGTAATGGTGCCATATTATCTGTCTGTTTTAGTTTGATAAGCAACAAGATTTTATACTCTAAAAGCCTGAATCTCTCAAAATTATAAAATCATGTGCGCTGGAGATTTATAAAATATTGTAGGACTTTTATATTATTTCCAGTTGTTTTATATGTAAGGATTTTTAATTAATGTATAAGATTAAGATGTTTAATATGAGTTACTTACAATCCTATTAATTTTAAAAAGCGTACTTATGAAAGCAGCAGTTATACACGGACCGGGTTCCGTAAAATACGATACGGTCGATGACCCGAAATTAAAGGCCAATGACGATATTATTCTTAAAGTAACTTCTACAGCAATCTGCGGATCAGATTTGCACATTTATTCGGGTGGTTTTCCACAGCCAAGACCGATGGTTTTGGGACATGAATTTATGGGAATAGTCGAAGAGACGGGATCAGCAGTTACACATCTTAAAAGAGGGGATCGCGTTGTTGTACCATTTCCTATTGCCTGCGGAAATTGTTTTTTCTGTAACCATGATTTCCCCGGAAATTGCGAACACAGTAATCCCGAACATTACGGACCTGAGGGAGGAATCCTGACTGAAAAAGGGGGAGCACTTTTTGGCTATACCGATCTTTACGGAGGTTATGATGGTGGACAAGCACAATATGTACGCGTTCCTTACGCCAATTATGGACCAAGAATAGTTCCTGACAGCCTCACAGATGAGCAAGTATTATTTCTGACAGATATTTTTCCAACCGGATATACCGGAGTAGATTGGGGAGAAGTAAAAGGAGGAGAGACCGTTGCCATCTTCGGATCAGGACCTGTGGGACTTATGGCTGCAAAAAGTGCCTGGCTTCGCGGAGCTGCGCAGGTTATTGTTGTCGATACACTTCAATATCGACTGGATAAGGCAAAAGCCACAACAGGATGTACCACTATTTTATGGGAAGATGGTCCTAAAGACGTTGTCGAGCAAATTCGTGCGCTCACACAAGGGCGCGGGGCAGATGTATGTATTGATGCGGTAGGATTTGAGCCTGAACGTAATCTTGGCGACAGAATCAAAGCGACTATCAATTTTGAAAAGGGATCTATCAAAGTATTAGAAGCCTGTATGAGCGCCGTAAGAAGAAGTGGTATTGTTTCAGTATTGGGTGTTTATCCGGCGAATTATGATAATTTTCCGTTGGGACAATTTTTCGATAAAGGGATAATTCTTAAAGGCGGTCAGGCTCCGGCGCACAAACACATAGACAAACTTTTAGAATATGTGGTACAGGGTAAAGTACAATTGGATGATATAATTACACACAGACTTCCGTTGTCTGAGATTTCGCATGCTTATGATATCTTTAAAAAACGGGAAGATGGCTGTGTAAAAGTTGTACTTGATCCCTGGCAATAATTATTTGATAGCGAATACTATTTTACTGCGATAATTGTTTAAATATTTTGGTTGAATGTGTAATAAATCAAAAAAAGACCGTTGTTAACGGTCTTTTTCATTTCTTTTCGGATCTTCTTCTTCGATGTCGGCATCATTATTAAATTCATTTGTACCAAATTTATCTTTTTTGAATTTGTCATTATTAGCCTCGTTTCGGATAAATTCGTCATTTTTAATTTGTTCATTACTAAGTTCCCCAATTTCGAATTCCTTATGATGCAATACATTGTCATTTAATTCGTCAGTTCCAAACTTTGTGTCTTGTTTATCAATCTCGTAATCAATATCAGATTCAAACAGATCATTATTTTTCAAATCATCTTCAATGTCTTGCTCCGTTATATCTTTCAATTCACTTTCGGATTCATTATCGAGATTTTCAGAATCGTAAGGATTGTCGTTTAAATGATTTTCAGTTGTTTGATCTTCATTAGCTTGCGAATCCGAATTTTTAAAATTAGGATCTTCTGTCGTATTAAATTTATTATTTTCTGTTTTCATAATAAAGATATTTACATTATTATTTTTTGATTGGTGCCACTTTCTTTGTTTCAATATTTAATTTTTCATTGCTTCTCGATGAGGGTGCCTTAGAAATTACTTTTTTATTTGAAGTTCTGGCGCTCGGAGCCGTACTATCTTTATGATATGAAGTATCCATGATTTTACGTTTAATTAATATGTACAAATCTAATGGAGTAATATACGGTTTTCTTATAGAATTTTACCCAATAATTCTATAATTATCAGATGGTTATGTTTTTTTTTGTGAACATGAAGTTAATTACGTATTAACTAAATATATAGATTACAAAACGTTTTAATTTTACAAAAAAATGCAAATGGAAATGATATAAGTATGAGGTATTAAAATGTAAGATTTTTTTATTTTTAATGGCAAAATTTGTTTTTAAATAAGTTGAAAATATTTATTAATTATTTAAAAATCAATATTATGAAAAAGTTATTATTAACATTCGCAATGATTTTTATTGTAGGATACGCTTCTGCGCAAGAAACTCCTAAATCAAAATCAAAAACCACAACGGACACAATCCATTCGGGAAAAATGCAGAAAAGTACCCAAAAAAGTTCGACCACTACAAATAAGAGTGAGACAACAAAATCAAGTACTAAAAAAGGTAAGCATAAATCCAAAAATCCTACTACGACAGATACTATAAATCGTCGTCCTACAACAGGTGATGGAACTCCTAAATAAGTTAGGAATTCATTTAGGATTAAATGATGGATTTAAGAAAAAAGCCTGTATTTACAGGCTTTTTTGTGATGTTTTATAATGGTGCATTTTATTGAATATTAGCGATTTAAAATCGAAAGCTTAAAATGTTTTAACTATAATTTTTTGTTGAAATTATGTAATAATTTTATTATATCTAATTTTAAATTTATCAAATAAATTATTAAAATTAAAATTATGAAAACAATATTCAAAACCAAAATGGCGCTTTTAATTGTAGTTGCCGGACTTGCATTTTCATGCAAAAAAAACGATGCTACTGCGACAGAACAGTACACAGATTCAACAGCAACGCAAACCACTGTTGACACAACCGGAATCGTAACTGATACAACCGGCACAGGAACAGTAAAAGGTACAGGTACCGATGGCACAACTGGTACTTCAGGTACAACCGGTTCCGGATCAGCAACTGATTCAACAACTACAAAAAGCAAATAATATTAAAGGTTATCTTACCAATACTAATACTTTATTTGGTTGATTATTTAAATTCCTGAAAACCTGTAGCGATTGTTACAGGTTTTTTGCGTTTTAATAAATAAAATTCCTTCTGGCTTTTTACTACTGCAGGCAAAATTTACATTTTCTCTTTCGTAAATAACAAAAAAAACATCTGTAGGTGATACAGATGTTTTTTGGTGAACTAATAAGCAACGAAATGAGAACTGTTTATTTATCGTTATTCAGCTGCTACAATATTAATGGTATTTAATGCAATATCATTAAGCAGGCAATCGGCTTCTTTTTCTTCTGAAAGAGTTTGTGTTAATAATTTTGCCACTTCATTTTCGCCCAGCGTTTTGGCAAATGCCGCTAAAGTTCCATAAGTTGCAATTTCATAATGTTCGATCTTTTGAGAGGCAGAGATAATTCCTGCATCTCTTACAGCTCCTGGAACGGTTTCCTGAAGAATTGCATCGCCTTCTTTTAAAAGTCCCGCCATAGCTTCGCATTTTTTTCCTTCGGCATTTTCACCAAGCACATTAAAAACTTTCTGTAATCTTACGATTTGATTTTCGGTGACGGCACGATGTTCGATAATTGTACTGCTAAGACTTGGAGAAGTAGCATTTGCAGCCATTTTTGCTAATGCTTCAAGTAAGGCGTTTTCTGCCCAGTAAATATCTTTAAGGCTGTCAATAAAAAAGTCATATAATTCTTCTGCTGCATCTTTCGCAGGTGCTACCACAAGGTTTTTAGTATTGGTTGTCGCTTTGTTTGCTGTGGGTTGTTTTTCTGAATTTTTCATGATTTTATTTTTTTTATTAATTATATAAGTTTACTTCACGGTCCCAAATACGGTGTTTGGCCATAGCTGTTATAAAATCCTGTGCAAATGCTTCACTCGCTGCTTCGCTGGTTATGATAATACCTTCGTCATCATTAGTGAGTTTAGAAGCAAACGGCGCTGAGCTTATTATTGAGGCCGCTTGACCATCAGCTCCTATAACTTTGCAATGATTGTAAGCCTCATTTAAAAAATCAGCCACCTCAGCGCTTTCAGCAAGAGAGTTAATATCTAAACCATCAGGAAAATAAAGAGCGTCAAACAAAACTGATGAAGCTGTAAGTAAACTAAAATCTACCGGAATTGCTCCATCTGTATTGGTCAGAATAGTACCCAAATGAGGCGCAATTATAAAACCTTTGGCATCTTCTTTTTTAAGGGCTTTTTTTAGATTTAATACACTTGCATCAGAAACGCCGTCTGTACAAACAATCGCCACTTTTCTTGAAGCAATAGTGGGTGAATTGGTAGGATTGTTAATCATGCTCAACGCATCAGATAATGCGAGAGACTGCTCAACAATACGAGGTTCATGATTGCCTTCGATTTCGTTTTCAGGAGATACTCCGTGGTTCAAAGGCGTTTCTAAAATAGGAGGAACCGTAGAACCAAGTCCAAGCGCTACTTTTTCAGCAAGTTCAGTGTCGATCTGAGACAAAAGCCCAAGCATTCTCACCCTGATTGCTGTTGTTTTGACTTTACCAAGTTCAAAGCGCAAGGCTTTTACAATATGGCTTTTTTCAGTTGGCGTCTGGCTATTAAAAAATAATTTGGCCTGCCCGAAATGGTCTGCAAAACTTTCGCTTCTTTCTCTTATTTTATGTGCATCGATACGTTCGTTGAAACTGGCAAAACCGCCTTCGCTGATTTTTGCCTGATAAGGACAGCCTCCGCCAAGCGAATTAGGATGATAACTTACACGTCCAACATTAATCTCCTGACGCATATGTCCGTCACGCTGGTTGTTGTGAACCGGTGCAACGCTTCGGTTAATTGGTATTTCATGAAAATTAGGACTTCCTAATCGTGAAAGCTGTGTATCTGTATAAGAAAATAATCTACCCTGAAGCAACGGATCATTTGTAAAATCAATTCCCGGTACAACATGCCCCGGATGGAAAGCAATCTGCTCCGTTTCTGCAAAGAAATTATCGGGATTTTTGTCCAGAACCATTCTTCCTATAATTGTTACAGGAACTAATTCTTCAGGTACAATTTTGGTTGGATCAAGAAGATCAAATTCAAATTTATGTTCGTCTTTTTCCGGAATAATCTGAATACCCAATTCCCATTCAGGGAAATTTCCCATTTCTATGGCTTCCCATAAATCTTCTCTGTGGAAATCAGCGTTCTTTCCGGAAATTTTTTGAGCTTCGTCCCAAACAACAGCATGAGTTCCTAATTTTGGTTTCCAGTGAAATTTTACAAAAGTAGATTCTCCCGCTTCATTAATTAATCTGAAAGTGTGAACGCCAAATCCTTCCATCATACGATAACTTCTTGGAATGGCGCGGTCTGACATCACCCACATAATCATGTGCATGGATTCCGGCATGAGGGAAATAAAATCCCAAAAGGTATCGTGTGCAGAGGCTGCCTGTGGAATTTCGTTGTGCGGTTCCGGTTTTACAGCGTGAATCAAATCAGGAAATTTTGAAGCATCCTGAATAAAAAATACAGGAACATTATTTCCTACTAAATCATAAATTCCTTCCTGCGTGTAAAATTTTACCGCAAAACCACGAACATCACGGGCTAAATCAGTTGAACCGCGCGAACCGGCAACAGTAGAAAAACGGACGAATACAGGAGTTTTAAGTCCGGCTTCTTTCAGAAAACCTGCTTTTGTTAATTCAGGTATTGGGTTGGTAACTTCAAAAAAACCGTGCGCGCCGGAACCTCTTGCATGTACAATTCTTTCCGGAATACGTTCATGATCAAAATGTGTAATTTTTTCACGTAAAATAAAGTCTTCCAAAAGGGAAGGTCCTCGTTCACCGGCTTTTAAGGAGTTATTGTCATCATTAATCTTAACGCCCTGGTCAGTAGTCAGAAATTTGTTTGTACCATCTGATTTGTTGAGGGACAAATCACGTTGTTTTTCGTCTTGTAAATTTTTCATAATATCTTTAGTATTATTGGTTTATTGACCTGAAAAAATGCTGCTTATGCGGTCATTTTTTTCAGATTACCAAATTTACTTTTCGTTACTATCAAAAATTTATATAATTATAAGAGCATTATTACAATATTATAATATGCTGTTTTTAAGTGTTCTAAGTCTTTTTGCTATTTATAGCCAACAAATTCCAAACGCGATAAAATTTCGTTTATCGAAAAATAGGCACCGCATACAAACTCATCTGCGGCTCCGTAATAAATAGTGAGCCTGTCACCGTCAACAACATGCCCGTTGGTAAAAACAACATAGCCAAAAAATCCGCTTAATTCGTAATTTTCCTGAGGTCTCATAATGGGTTCCAATGTCCGTGCAATAATTTTTGACGGATCTTTAAGGTCCATTAAAAAAGCCCCAAGACAATATTGATGTTCCGCATTTGCGCCGTGATAAATTTCAAGCCATCCTTGTTCTGTTTTTATTGGAGCGGCTCCTGCGCCAACTCTTGCACTGTCCCACAAACCTGGTCGGGATTTTATGATACATTGGTGATTTCCCCAGTGAACGCCATCAATTGATTCTGTAAGCCAGATAAAATTACCTCCAATTTGTGGACTAGACGGACGATGTAAGGCATAAAATTTGCCATTGATCTTTTCTTCAAAAATGGCACAGTCTTTATTATGAGGCGGAATAATCATTCCTTTTGCTTCAAAATTTTTCCAGTCTTTAGTAGTACGAAGTCCCACGCCAACACCGTTTTCTGAAACCGCCGTATAAGTAAGGTAATACGTGTCGTCTAATTTAGAAACACGACAATCCTCGATTCCAAATTGTTCCAGATTTCCCATTCCGGTTAAGATAGTGTTGGTGTCTTTTGGCTCATAAAAATGAATACCATCGTCACTGCATAACAAACGCAAATGCGAAAGCGTAGTAAGATAATCCAGTCCTTTGTATTGCACTATCCGCGCATCAGTCATGACCAGATCCGGATCGTTTAAAGGGATTTCGATAATTTCTATTTTACCCAATGCGTTCACTATGGGAAAAAAAATAACGCCCTCTTTTTGTGCAATACATTCTGCAACACGAACAAGAAGCCAGGTTTTATCTTCAAAGACAAAAACACCGGGATTTAAAAGACTTATAATTTGCAAATCAGCTGTACTTGGCTGCAAATCTTTGGGCATTAATAATGGATTTTCAGAAAAACGACGTGCTATATCACTCATAATATTTTGTTTTGATTAACCCGTTGGGTGTAATTATTTAACACATAGAAACATAGATTTCTTAGCTTAAGAAAAGGCGTTTCACTTATTTAAAATGTATCCCGTCCCGTCCCCGACGCTTCGGGCAATGTCATTAAGTTAAGCTTTTTGACTAGCCTCCAGCTTCAGCTGGAGGTGTTTAATATGCACAATGAGTGGCTTTAGCCAAATCGCATATTTTTGGCTAAAGCCACTCAGACTGGTTTTGAATAATCTCCAGCTAAAGCTGGAGATTATTCAAAACTACACTTTGAGATAAAAAATATAATCAAAAAAGCTTAACTTAATGACATTGAGCTTCGGGATCGGGATCGGGCAATGTCATTAAGATATTTTAGATTTTGTTCCATCGGAACATTTCATCGGTAGAAAAAAATGCATCCAGAGAAACATCGTCCCATTGGGACGTTTGAAATTGTCTACGTAATCTGTATATGTTTTTAACAATATTATTTATAAAATCAAACGTTCTTACGGAACGTAAAAAATACCGTATTTATTGGGCTATCAATGAAATGTTCCGATGGAACAAAAACAAATTAAAACTTACAATTATGCTTATGCTAAGAAAGTCAATCTATGGCTAATAAATTTATATAATAATAACGTACGCTTATGAAATTTTCATCAGTTTTAATTGATTTTCAATTATATAAAAGCGTTATATTTTTCAGAAATGCAGAATAAAATTTATTTCACAAAATGCGAAATAGAAGAAATCTTATAAAATATATAAAAAATGATGTAAGTAAAAGTCGTGAGAAGATTACAAATTTGTAGTAGCTAAAAAGATTGTACTATGAAAAATTTCTTACGTAATAACAGCCTTTCACTTTCTTTTTTTGTTTTGTTTCTAGCGTCATTAGGTGCGCAGACCATTTTTGGCTTTAAAGAACACAACAAAGAACTTATCGAAGACGGTGCAAACGCCATAACTTTTTTGTCTTATTTAACCTCAGGTCATTTTATACAATCGACATTTGAGAATTGGGAAAGTGAGTTTTTGCAAATGGCCTTATTTGTAGTAATGACTATTTTTTTACAACAAAAAGGTTCCTCAGAATCTAAGGATTTTGATAAAGACGAAGAAGTCGACAGAGAACCATCAGCAAATAAAAAAGACGCGCCATGGCCGGTAAAAAAAGGCGGATGGATTCTGGCAATTTACAAACATTCCTTAACGATTATTTTGTTTTTACTGTTTTTAGTTTCTTTTATTTTTCATTTTTATGGAAGTCTGAAAGACGAAAACGAAAAGCTTTCCTTAAAAGGACTTCCTTTAGAATCTGCTTTAAATTATATTGGAGACTCAAGATTTTGGTTTGAATCTTTTCAAAACTGGCAAAGTGAATTTCTATCTGTCTTTGCCATCGTTATTCTGTCTATTTATTTTCGTCAAATTGGTTCATCGCAATCCAAACCTGTTGATGCACCAAATATGGAAACCGGAGAATAGTGTTGATTAAAAAAAACAAAATTATGCCATCAGAAATTATTACAGAGTGCAGTAGAATTATTGCAGAAAAAGGCTGGAATATTGCCTTTGCAGAAAGCGCATCGGCAGGGAGATTAAGTGCCGAATTTTCTCTTACGCCATATTCCGGACAAATTTTAAGAGGTGGAATTGTCTGTTATGAAGTTTTTGTAAAAGAACAAATCTTGCACGTTCCGCATTATCTCATCAAGGAATTTACACCGGAATCTATGGAGGTGACTCAGGTTTTGGCACAACAAACAAGCCAGTTTTTTAATTCAAAAATAACGGTCGCACTTACCGGACTTACCACTCCGGGAGGAAGCGAAACGGAGGAAAAACCAGTTGGCACTATTTTTTTCTATATCATAACGCCTAAAGGCAACATCAGCCACAAAGAAGTATTTTCTGGTAATCCTGAAGAAATTGTGCTCAAAGCTGCCGACCGCGCAGCAACGCTGATTCAAAAGAAAATAAGTTAGAAATTAATCGATAAAATTAGATACACATGCAATCAATTTCACCATGGGCTGCAACAGTGCAGTCTGATCTGGAAAACAGCACGGTTTTATGGGAAAAGAAATTCCGTGAGTACACTTTTCAATTATACAATACCGGAGATTCACTATGGATTGTTACGTTGTGGCCCAATCAGGGAAAAATGGCTTTTAGGGCAGCTTTTGGTTTAAACAGTTGTTTTGAAGTTACCAATTTATTTGATGACGGTCAGATAACAGTACTAAACCTGTCAACAAGAATTGGGAAATATGAAGTAACAATTGATTTCCCAAATGAATTATTGCCTTTATTGCATTATAAAACGTCGTTTAAGGCAGATTTTCCGATTATGATTCCGTTCTGGCCTCGTGATATTTTGCCTTTAACAGAAAAAGGAAGTGTCGAAAATACCTTTGGAAACATCCATACACATCAGGTAGGAGCACGTTCAGGGCTTATTTTTCTGAGTATGACAAAACCAAAAACCGGATCTGTATTTTACTTTCAGGATTTAGGTTCCATGAGTGCGTATTGTGAAGCAACTGAAACTTCACTTGATGAAACCGTTGGTGGTAACTGGCCGGAAATTGGTTTTCAATTACCGCTGACGGAAGATAAACCTTTGCCGGCAGATAAAGATTTTGTTCTATCAGATGCTTATGTATTATTTTCGGACCAAATTGCCGAAGATGATATTCAGGTTACACATCAATTCTTAAATAATTTGGGCGAAGTTTATAAATCGCTTCCGCATCCTGAAACCGAATATCATAAATGGCCGGAAATTGCTGAAAAATGTCAGGAAGATTTATATCATAACAAAGGCTGTTGGACGCAAACTAACGGCGTTCCCTATTTGAATGCCTATTTGTGCGATTATAAAACGCCATCGGAAATTATGGTACAGCTTGCTGTTTTAATGCCTCTGAAGGAATATATGGAATGGACCGGAGAAAAACATCCGCTTTTTGATGATTTGCAAAAAGGAATTTCGGCATTTTACGATCCTGATATAAAAACTATAAACCGCTGGCTTCCGGCTTTATATGATAAACTCGACGGATCAGAAGAGCAAAAAGAGAAAATGGTGATGGATTCCTGGTATTTGCATCATCCTTTAATGAATCTAAGCAGACTTGCCTTAAAAGGAGAAAAAATTGCCGAAAAATTACTATTGGATTCTATTCCATACGCCATAAAAGTGGCACGCCATTTTGAATACGAATGGCCCGTTTTTTATAGAATGGATACATTCGAAGTTATTAAAGAAGAAACCGTGCCGGGGCAAGGAGGTGAGCATGATGTTCCGGGTTCATATGCACATTTGATGCTGTTGGTTTATGAATTAACAAAGGATGAACTTTATTTACGTGAAGCGAAAAAAGCGGTTAAAAAATTGATTGGTTATGGTTTTCAAATTTTTTATCAGGCGAATAATACCGCTTTTTCTGCCGGAGCACTTTTAGATCTTTATAAAATAACAGGCGAAAAAATGTATCTCGATTTGAGTTTTGCTTGTCTTGCCGGATTATTTAAAAACATGCAAATTTGGGATTGCCAATATGGTTATGGAAAAAATTATCCCAATTACTTTTCCATTTTTCCGCTTAATGATGCACCTTACAGTGCCGTATATGAAGAACATGAGGTTTATGCCAAGTTTTGCGAGTACATGATAAAAGCGGAAGATATTGAAATCCTGCCGGCGTTAAAAATTTTAATTCCTGAATTTATAAAATATTCGTTGACCAGAATGTGCTATTATTATCCGCCAAAATTGCCGGAAGATATGCTTTCTGAAGAAGTGAAAACCGGAGAAATTCAACCAAAACTATGGATTCCGCTGGAGGATCTTTATACCGGCTGGGAAAAAAGCGGTCAGGTTGGTCAGGAAGTTTATGGTGGTGGTGTGGCTTTTGGTGTGGTGCCAAGACAATATTGCAAGGTTAAAGGAGAAGACTTTTTGATGTTTTTTGATTATCCGATAAAAGGCTTTAGAAAAATTAAAAATACAATCATTTTCAAAACTCTGGGAAGTGAGGAATTCACTTGTAATATCATGATTATTGGTCCAAAGAAAATTCCGAAAAATATAAAAGTTACCCAAAATAAAAAAGTAATAGAAGCGGAGTTTTCGGAAGCAACTAGTATGCATTATACTATACAGGGAAATAGCAAAGTTAAAATTGAATGGTAAATTTTTTATGAATTTAAAAAAGGATAAATAATTGCAACTGAAAATAATATAAAGGTTACTTGAGAAAATTATAAAATTTATAAAGTACTAATGTTTAGTTTTAAGTAATCGAATATTATATTCTGTTTATTAAAGGTTTATATTCAGATAAAATGCGTAAAAATACCTTTAAAAAAGCGATACATTTTTAAATAAAAAATTATGAAAGCGATTATACTTTTGGCTACCCTTAAAAAAAATGGAAGATCGAATACCGAAACTCTAGTGGAATTTTTGGAGCCGTATCTTAAGAAACAAAATATAGAATATGAAGTAATCAAACTTGCAAAACACCATATTGTTCCCGGTACTTATATTCATATGGAAACAAAAGACGACTGGCCGGAAATTTATGAGAAGATTGCAAACGCCAAAATTTTGTTATTTGCCACACCCATTTGGTGGAACAATCACTCATCAGAACTTCAAAGATGTATAGAGCGTCTTGACGAAGTTTATGATAAAATTCTGGCAGGAGAAAAATCTCCACTTGATGGAAAAATAGGAGGTGTGATTGTGACAGGTGATTCTGATGGAGTAGAACATATTACAGGAAATATTGCTAATTTTTTCTGTAGTATCGGAGTAACAGTTGCGCCTTATACTTCTTTGGGAGTTATTTGGGATGGACATGCTAAAGATTCCAAAAAGACCAAAAAACAGCTTTTGGATTATTATAAGAGAACGTACGCCAAAGATGCAAAAGCTATGGCAGAATCATTATCGAAAGCAGCAAAATAGCAGCTGTTTTTTTTGGAAAATGAAATTGCCATGAAGAATGAAGCTTATATAACCCGAGGTAAAAACCGTATCGCCAATGCCGTATTCTTTTTCATATCAGGATTTGGATACGCAGCATGGGCTTCCAGAATTCCTACTATTCGCACGACTTTTCAACTTAGTGATAGTATGTTGGGAACCTTATTATTTGCAATGCCCGTTGGACTTATTTGTACTTTGCCGCTTACCAATTACCTTTTAGGAAAATTTAGCAGTAGAAAGATAATGCTTTTAGGATCTGTCGCATTCAACAGCGTATTATGTTTTACAGGTTTTGCCTCTCAAATTTGGCAGCTTTTTATCATTTTATTTTGCTTTGGGTCAGCGCGAAATCTTCTAAATATCAGCATGAATGCACAGGCAGTAAGTGTACAGCGTCATTATACGGAATCTATTATAACGACATTTCATGGCATTTGGAGTATTGCGGGTTTTGCAGGTGCAGCTCTTGGATATTTTTTGGTAAGTATGGATATTGGCATAAAATGGCACTTTCCACTTGTTGGATTAACTATGATTGCCCTGACGATTTATCAATATCAATATACTATAGACGATCCGCCTGAGCCGAAGAAGAGAAAAACCTTATTTTCATTGCCCGAAAAATCAGTTTTGCATTATGCCATTATCGTATTTATTTGCATGGCGTGCGAAAATACCATGTATGATTGGAGCGGTGTTTATTTCCAGAAAACCATGTACGCTTCGCAAGCGATGGCAACAGGTGCTTTTGCTGTTTATATGGTAGCAATGACTCTGGGGCGTTTCGCAGGAGATCGCGTCGTAAATCGTATTGGAATAAAAAATATGCTGTACTATAATTCCATTTTGCTCACGGCAGGTTTTCTGTTGGTAGTTTTAATTCCGTATCCCATATTTGGTTTTATAGGTTTTTTGATGACTGGTTTTGGAATATCCTGTATTTCGCCTTTGGTTTTGAGTCTGGCAGGAAAATCTGCTAAAGAGGGAAGTGCAAGAACACTGGCTTCTATTTCAAGTATCAGTTATTTGGGATTTTTGGTAGTGCCGCCTATTATTGGTTTTATTTCAGAAGCAGCAAGTATCAGGATTTCCTTTGGAATAATAACATTGCTTGCGGTAATAATGATCGTATTAATAAAAAGAATCAAACAGGATTCGAAAACAGTTACTGAACATACACAAGAAGTAGCACTTTAATTAAGTTGCATTAAATGACTAAAAAATAAGACTATGAAAAATTTAAATGAATACTTTGGAACAAATATTAAGGATAAAAATATTGTAATTACGGGCGGAACAACCGGAATAGGAAAAGCCACTGCCGAATTGTTACTTTCGCTCGGCGCACGAGTGCTTATTTTTGGAAGGGACCACGAAGATTTTAATAACACTTTTGAAGAGTTTACAGCAAAATATCCTGAAGCCGAATTGTTTGGAACACCAGCGGATGTTACAAATGAGGATGATATTAAAAAGATTTTTGATATTGTAGATCTAAGCATGGGAAACATCGACATTTTGATTAATAATGCTGCTTTATCTTCTGGTGGAATTACCAGTAACGACGATTGGAAATATATAGTAGATACGAATATTAAGGGCTACATTGATTTTGCACAACAAGCCGTTGTGAGAATGAAAACACAAAAATCAGGGCATATTGTTAACGTAGGATCAATGAGTGCCGAGATCAAAAATCCGGAAAGCACGATTTACGTAACAACAAAATCTGCTATTAACGGTTTTACAGCAGCACTTCGTAAAGAAATAAATCCGTTAGGGATAAAAGTGAGTCTTATAGAACCCGGAGCTGTAATGTCTGACATGCAGCCGGGAACTAAGGAAGAACAACGAGAAAAAATTGAAAAACTAGAAATGCTTGATGCAGATGATATTGCAATGAGCATATTGTTTATAGTATCGCAACCTAAAAGATGTGATATTGTGAGTATGCAGGTACGACCAATTCTACAACTTATTTAATGATGTTTTTTATGAATGTTTGAATTGTATAATGACTAATAAAAATTTTATAAGATTAAAATTACTGATAGTAATACATTTGAAATTATAACTAAAAAACTCATTATGAAAACAATACGAATCAAAATAGTATTAGCTATTGTTGTTGCAGGTTTAGCTTTATCCTGTAAAAAAAATGAAACGGCTCCAACTGATTACAACAAAAGTGCAGATTCTACAACGACACAAATAGATACTGTTGGACCAAATTCAGACACAACAAGTGTTGGGGCAGGAACGACCGGTGCAACTGGCGAAGGTTCTACCGGTTCTGGTTCTGCCGGAACAACACAAAAAGGAAATACGACTGTGAAAACAGATTCGACCAGTACAAATGGCAGATAAAAGTCTGCATTTGTTGATTATTTAATATTTAAAAAAACCTGTAACGATTTTCGTTACAGGTTTTGATTTTTATACCATCTTCCCAATTGGAAAAAACAGGTTTTGCTCTAATTATTTTCGACTTTTCAAAAAATCACGAGCTCGCTTAAGTCCAATTGCTATTGCAGAGCCTTCTTCGATGCCATTTTTGAGAAGAGCGTTGGCTATTTCTACTGCTTTTTTCCGAAGTTCTTCGGGAAGGTTTTTATAGGATGGAGGAAAATCTCCGTTATACCAAGGCATAATTTGAAAGTTAAATTAAAAGAAATAATGCAGGATAAAAGAAATCCTGCATTATTAAAGTTTTAGCTATTTGTTGCTGCACTGCCTGTACTACCGGAACCTCCGGAATTATCGTTTCCGCTTTCATAACGATTAGGATCAGTTCCCGCTTCATCGTCTTCATCAATATCTCCCCAATCTCCTGTGTTGGGCTTTTCTTGTGGTTCATTGTTTTTGTCGGAATTATTTTCCTGACTGTGATAAGGACATTTTTGAAGTTCTTCAGCGCTATAATTGTTTGAATTTTCCATGATTTGAATTTTTTAAAAGATTAATAACCTCAAAATTAATTCTATACAAAGATTTTGTCTTATAAAAAAATCAGCTTTTGTTATTAAATTATAAGGTATATGCTTCGGCGTATTTATTATTTTGTATTTGATAATGAAATTGTTAACCTGTGAATCCTGTAAAACGAGATTTATATTTTGTAAGATCTTTGTCTAAGAGATTTATAGATTTGAGTCATATGTTTAATTCTTAAACTGACTGGATTTGTCAAATTTATTATGAAAAATAAATATACTCTCGCAACATTATTTGGCATGATAGCAATGCCGTCTTATAAACCTTCAGAAAAGTAAAAATCCGGACAAAATCGTTTCCTTTTAATTTTAGAAATAAATAAATCATTTCATATGACAGACTCCCGCAATTACATACGATACAATGAAAATATAGAAGTTATACAGCCTAATGAGGACGAAATTAATAAAAAAGTTGTGGACTCAATGGCAAGAGTAAATCGCCTGATGTATGAGAAGCACCGTCATGCCATAAGGGATGCGCACTCAAAAAGCCACGGAATTTTGAAAGGCGAATTAGAGATTTACGACAATCTGCCTGAGCATCTGGCACAGGGATTATTTAGTAAACCTAAAAAATATCCTGTGATTGTAAGGTTCTCAACAGCGCAGGGTTCCATAGTTCCTGATAAAATGTCGGCATTTAGAGGCATGGCTATAAAAGTTATTGGTGTTGAAGGGCAAAAATATCTGGATGATTTATCTCATGCCGTAACACAGGATTTTCTGCTTGTTAATTATCCCATTATCCCTACGGGTACTATAAAAGAATATTTAAAAGCACAGGAAAAGATTGAAAGCCATGCCGATAGTGATTTATTGGTTCAGAAAATAGCACAAAAAGCCGCAGTAGGCGTACAGAATGTATTGGCAAAAGTTGGACTGGCAGATGATACCAATGAGTTGGATGCTCCTGGACCTCATATTCTGGGAGATACGTACTTTAGTATGGCAGCGTTGCGTTATGGAGATTATGTAGCAAAAATTAATATGAAACCGCTGTCAGAAAATGTCAGGGAATTATCAGGGAAGAAAATAGAGGATGCTATTATTGAGGCTGATGAAAATGCTTTCTTAACTTCGATCATTGCTGATTTTTTTAAGTCTAATACAGCAGAATATGAGATGGGAGCACAGCTTTGTACAGACTTAGATATAATGCCGGTTGAAGACGCATCTGTACAATGGCCGGAGGATAAAAGTCCTTATCAGCCAATTGCGAAGCTTGTATTTTTTCCTCAGAAAACTTTTAGCCCCGAACGACGTGTATATGCCGATGATGTTTTGAGTTTTAATCCGTTTCATTGCCTGCCAGAACACCGTCCGCTAGGAAATATTATGCGGGTTCGAAAACTGGCTTACGAAACTTCAAGTAAGTTCAGGCACCTTATGAATGCAAGAGTTAGGGTTGAACCAAAGGGAATTGAAGAACTGCCTGATTAATTATTATTA
Source organism: Flavobacterium pectinovorum (assembly GCF_006438875.1). Lineage (GTDB taxonomy): Bacteria > Bacteroidota > Bacteroidia > Flavobacteriales > Flavobacteriaceae > Flavobacterium > Flavobacterium pectinovorum_A. The sequence goes on along the minus strand of NZ_RCZH01000020.1, from coordinate 62,190 downwards.
ACCCGTTGGGTGTAATTAATAAGAGTTCAATTGGCACCTATAGAAACATAGATTTTAAATGCAAAAAAGAAACACATTTCTTTCACATAGCTGGTCCCGAAGCTTCCGGATGTATTTTAAACATTTTTCTGTAGAATAATGCCCAACTCGGAATCTCATTTAAAAGAATAAAAAAATCAGTATGAGAGATCGGTTTTTTCCTGACCTTCTTTTGTGATATAATAAGTGCGCATACAGCCTGTTTTTAAAAAATAAAAATGACTGCAAACTTCCTCCTGAGATAAAATAATTGTATTTCGTTTTATTTTAAGAGTTTTAATGCAAGACTATTAATTGGTGAATAATTTAAGTAATTGGTGACCTATAAATATAAGATAAATTTAATTCTTGAAAAACTTCAAAGTAAGAAAAATAATCGTTTTTTGTTGTAGAAATAAAAGCTTCCAATGTATAACACTGAAAGCCAAATATTTTTCGAGTAACTTATTAATGAATTTTTATAAATCTGTTATCACAGTGTATTTTGGAACAAGGAATTTCATAATCGCCCACGCAATCAAATACGCAACAGCACAAAGCACAAACATTACAGTATATCCTGTTTGAATATGCCCCAAATTTTCATAATAATCGAAAAGTGCACCGCCCAATTTTGAAACCAGAACACCGCCAATTCCTCCTGCCATTCCGCCAATACCAATCACAGAACCAATTGCTTTTTTAGGAAACATATCAGATACTGTTGTAAATATATTAGCAGACCAAGCCTGATGTGCAGAAGCTCCAACACCAATTAATAGTACAGGAATCCAATAACTAATATAGCCGAGTGGTTGAGCTAATAAAACAACTAAAGGAAAAAGGGCAATAATAAACATCGCTTTCATTCGACCCTCATAAGCGTTGTAACCTTTGTTGATGAAATACATGGGGAAATAACCGCCATAAATACTTCCAACCATTGTCATTGTATAAAGTACGGAAAGCGGAAAAGCAATATCGGTTTTTACAAGCCCAAATTGCGCTTCTAAATATTTAGGCAGCCAGAATAAAAAGAACCACCAGATACCATCGGTTAGAAATTTACCAATTATAAAAGCCCATGTTTGTTTGTATTTTAAAAGTTTAATCCACGAAATTTTTTCTTTTGGCAAAGCGTTTTCAACTTCCTTTTCTATAACCTCATTTTCAAGAATATAATTTAATTCAGCTGCTGATAGCCTTTTTTGCTTTTCGGGTTTTTCATATAGAACGTACCAAAAAAACATCCAAATAAAACCAATTCCACCAATGATGATAAAGGCAATTTCCCAACCCCAATTTACAGCAATCCACGGAACGGTTAAAGGTGCTAATATCGCTCCAACATTTGAACCTGAATTAAAAATACCCGTTGCAAGTGAACGTTCTTTCTTTGGAAAATATTCAGCAACGGCTTTAATGGCGGCGGGAAAATTTCCTGCTTCACCAACAGCTAAAAATGATCTTGAAATCATAAACCCTAAAATAGAAACCGGCACTGCAGCGATTCCCGCCCAAACCAAAATATTGTTTACCGAAGTTCCAATTGGGATGGCGTAGGCATGCATAATGGCGCCAATTGACCATAAGGCAATCGCTAAAATGTAACCAATTTTTGTTCCCACTTTATCAATCATTCTTCCTGCAAAAAGCATCGAGATGGCGTACACAAATTGAAAAATTGCTGTAATATTAGCATAATCGCTGTTACTCCAGTGAAATTCTTCTGAAAGGCTTGGGGCTAATAAACTCAGTACCTGTCTGTCTAAATAATTGACAGTGGTAGCAAAGAAAAGCAGTCCACAGATGGTCCATCGGTATTTTCCAATGACTTCGGTTTTATTATGCATTATTTTTGGTTGTTATAGTTTAATAATAGAATTTTAAATAAAGTTTTTTTGCATGATTGTATTTTTAATGTCATGATTTTATGGTGTAACGGTATTAAAAAAATTATATCAATGTTTATTTATAAACTTCTTTTGATTCCCAGTTCTAATCCTCGTAGTTCAGCCAAACCTCTTAAACGTCCAATTCCGGAATATCCGGGATTTGTTTTTTTCTTTAAATCATCAAGCATTTGGTGACCATGATCTGGACGCATTGGGAGTTTACTTCCGTTTCTTTTTTCTACTTTGATGATTTCTTTTACCACTTCATACATGTCAACATCACCTTCAAGATGATTTGCTTCAAAAAAGTTTCCTTGCTCGTCACGTTGTGTACTTCTTAGGTGAATAAAATTCATTTTATCACCGTGACGTCTCACGATTCCGGCTAAATCATTATCGGCTCTAACGCCGTAAGAACCTGTACACATTGTAAATCCGTTTGATTTTGAATCATACGCTCTCATCAATTCGATAAGATCATTTTCTGTGCTTACCACTCTCGGAAGTCCTAAAATAGGATAAGGCGGATCGTCCGGATGAATGGCCATCAATACATGATTGCTTTCGGCAACGGGAATAATTTCTTTTAGGAAAAAGAATAAATGCTCTTTCAATTTATTGCTGTCAATACCATCATAAGCTGCCAAAGTAATTAGGAAATCTTCAACAGAATATGCTTCTTCAGCACCTGGAAGTCCGGCAAGAATGTTCTGCTGTAATTTGATTTTGTCTTCTTTTGATGCATTTTCGAAGTACGTGGTAGCAGCTTTAATTTGCGCTTCTGAATATGATTTGTCAGCATCAGGACGTTTTAAAATAAACAATTCAAATGCTGCAAATTCGGTCATATCAAAACGTAATGCTTTTGAACCATCGGGCATTTCATACGACAAATCAGTTCGTGACCAGTCTAATACAGGCATGAAATTATAACAGATACAATGGATACCGCACTCAGCAAGATTTTTAATGCTTTGTTTGTAATTTTCAATGTATTGAAGGTAATTTCCTGTTTGTTTTTTGATGTCTTCATGAACGGGAATACTTTCAACAACTCTCCATTTTAAACCTGTCAATCCATTCTCAGGATTTCCATCCTTGTATTTTACAATATCAATTCTCTTTTGAATTTCTTCAACTTCCCAAACCTGACCGTTTGGAATATGGTGTAATGCGGTTACAACTCCTGTTGCGCCTGATTGTGCTATATCTGATAAAGAAACGGGATCGTTTGGCCCGAACCATCTTAATGTCTGTTCCATTTTATTTTGAATTTTATAATTAGTGTTTTTGATAATGTGTATTTTTTTAAACACATAGAGACATAGATTCAATTCTTAAAAAAAATGATATGAAGAGAAATACATTTTTTTTACATAGCTTATGTACCTTTTAATAAGTGAAACGCCTTCCTTTGCGTCATAAAAGCTATGTTTCTATGTGTTAAAATAATCGTTAACAATAGGTTCTATTAAATACTTGTTGCGCCAAAACCGCCATCTACTTTTATAATTGTTCCGGTTACGAATTTGGACATGTCGCTGCATAGAAAAAGTAAAACGCCATCTAAATCTTCAGGAACGCCAAAACGTTTCATTGGGGTCTGATCGATAATTTTATTTCCTCTTGGAGTCAATTCTCCTTCCGGTGTTAATAATAAGGCTCGGTTTTGTTCTCCGATAAAAAACCCCGGAGCAATGGCATTCACACGAATTCCTTCGCCGTATTTTGAAGCCAATTCTACAGACATCCACTTAGTGAAATTATCGATAGCAGCTTTTGAAGCTGAATAACCCACGACTCTGGTTAACGGACGCTCTGCTGATGCCGAAGAAATATTGATGATAATTCCGCTTTTTTGTTTTGCGAAAAGCTCAGAAAATACTTTTGAAGGAAGCATTGTCCCAATAACATTTAAATCCATTACTTTTTGTAAGTCACCTAATTTTAAGTCGTAAAAAGCCTGATCCGGTCCAATTGTTGCTCCCGGCATATTTCCTCCTGCAGCATTTATTAAGATATCCAAGCGGCCATATTTCTCAACAATTGTACTACGGATTTCTTCCAGTTCTTCCTGATTTAAAACATTTCCTTTAACTGCAAAAGCTTTAACGCCCTTAGCTGTTAATCTGTCTACTGCTGTTTGAGCTTCCTCAAGAGTAAGTCCTACGATTCCTGTAATTACACCTTCTTTGCCTAATACTTCGGCCATATTACTGCCCAAAACCCCTGCACCTCCGGTTATAAGGGCAATTTTTCCTTCTAAATTAAATACTGAATTCATTTTTTATTATTTATTGGTTACTTGTTTATAGTTTTTATAATGTTCAGGACGCTTTTGGTTTGAGTTTCTAGGGTCTCATAATCCTTGTTATCCATCAGTTTCTTGCTAATTAATTTGCTTCCCATTCCAACGGCGGAAACTCCTGCATCAAACCATGCCTGAATATTTTCTTTTGTTGTATCGACTCCGCCTGTAGGCATAAAAATCAGATCGGGAAAAATGTCTTTTATGCTGGATAGAAAGTCAGGTTCTATCTTGTTTCCCGGAAATAATTTTATGAACTGAATTCCTTTGTTTTCAGCCGCAATTATTTCAGTTGGAGTCATACAACCCGGGATATATAAAATTTCTTTGCTTTTTAATAAAGCGGCTACTTCGGGAACAAAACCCGGACTTATAAAAAAGTCAGCACCCAATTCCAGATAGGTTTCTGTTTGCGCTTCATTTTTAATGGTTCCAATTCCGATAAGTAAATCGAACATTTCGGCATCGCGAACGGCTATCATTTTTTTGAAGTTTTCTGTCGCTTCAATTCCTCTGTGCGTATATTCGATTGCTTTTATTCCGGCTTTGTACAGCGCGCGCAATATTTCTATACTGACAGTTTCATCTTTATTAAAATACAAAGGCAATGTGCCTTGTTTTGTAATCGTGGTTATTACTTGTTCTATTTTACTCACTTTTATTCGTTTTTATTACCATTTCCCATAGGATTTAATCTTCCAATAAATATTTGCGCTTATTTTTTCTCGCAGCTTTAGCAGATTTTTTATTTTATGATCTTTTGCTTTGTGTTAATAAATTAGATAGTTTTTAGAATTATCGAATCACTCTTCCGCCTGTAGAACCGTTCATTAAAGCTTTAATATCATCGGCTGAAGCCAAATTAATATCTCCGGCAATTGAATGTTTTAGGCAAGAAGCTGCTAAGGCATATTCCACCGTTTTTTTAGGATCTTCCGACCAGTTAATAAGCCCGTATATAAGTCCTGCCATAAAGGCATCGCCGGCACCAATACGATCGATAATGTGTGATATCTTATATTCTGTCGATTTGTATAATTTTGAATTGCTCCATAAAACCGCTCCAATTGTATTCGATGATGCGTTGGCATCGTATCGAAGTGTGGAAACAATCGTTTTTAATTTTGGATGCTGTTTTTGCCATTTTGTATAAACATCTTCAAAAGATTCTTTTTCTGTTGTTTTTATTCCTAAGCAGTTCTCAGAATCATCAATTCCTCCCAAAAGCACATCACAATATTGAATTAGGTTCGGCATTACTTCATTGGCTTTTTTGCCATAATTCCATAAGGTTGGTCTGAAGTTTAAATCAGCAGAAATTATAAGCCCCATTTCGGAGGCTATAATTAAGGCTTCTTCACAAACATCTGCCAAATCTTGCGAAAGGGCAGGAGTGATGCCCGACCAATGAAACCATTTTGCATCTTTGAAAATAGTTTTCCAATCGATCATTCCTTTTTTTAGCATCGAAAAAGAAGAACTGTTTCGATCATAGATTACTCTTCCAGGTCTTTCAGACGCACCCTGTTCGAAATAATAAATTCCGATTCGTTCTCCTTGTTTGATACTATTGGCCTTCATTCCATACGAAAGCATTTCACTTTCTGCAGCTGCCCCAAGTTCATTTTGAGGAAGTGCAGTTACAACCTTAACATCACAGCCCATTAAAGACAATGACGCTCCAACATTTGCTTCAGCACCGCCATAATGTGCTTCAAATGTTTTTGATTTAAAAATTTTTAAATGATTTGGAGGTGAAAGGCGAAGTAATATTTCTCCAAAACACACGATTTTATCTGACATAACTTATTATTTGTAATTTACTTTTGTATGGAATTCAGAACCATTATTTATTACTATTTAAAACTTAATTAACCATTAGCTTTTTGTTTGAAACTTTGCTGCCTGATTTTAAGGAAACCAAGTAAATACCAGTTTTTAAGGTTGAACTCAGGTCTGCTTTAAATGAATTCTCCTCTTTAACTTTACCAGAGTAAACCAAACTTCCTGTACTGTTATAAATTTCTATTGAAGTATATTTTTCACCATTAAAATCAATGTTTATAATTCCTTTGTTTGGATTAGGATAGATATACAAACCTTCCTCAGTTAAAGATTCAGTTGTTGTTTCAGCAGTCTTTGCACTTTTAGCCGCTATACCTCCCGAAGTAGTTTTTATAGCTAAATAGTCTACATTTAATTCCGTTGTTCCTTCAGAATCACGCAGCTCGATTACGTTATTTCCCTGATTAAGAGCAGTGCTTAAGGAAACTTCGGCAAAAGTTAAAGAGGAGGATGTGATAACGCCTTTTTTTGTACCGTTTACATAAAGTCCCATTTTTCTTGTACTTGCAGAATAAACCGCAACATTAAATGCTAGATTGTATGTTCCAGCGGTAGTCATATTAACATTTCCCCATTTTAGGCTTCCACCGGCATTTAAGTCAACATATCTTCCGGTTGCTCCGTCGTTTATAGTTCCTTCATTGATTAAAGCATTTTCTGCCTCATAGATATTTTTATTCGTAATCTCAAAATCCATAGTACTTATAGCTCCGCAACTGTTGGTGTACGTTGCGGTATAGGTTCCGTATTTTACATCCTGAATATTAGAAACAGTAACTTCGCGTGAATTTGAATTAAATCCGTTTGGTCCTGTCCAGCTCCAGGAACCGTCAGTAGGCTGAGGCCCAAAAGTCACAGCTGCGCCAGTAGCGGCAACGGTAATAGGAACATTTCTATAAGCACCATTATTTACTTTTGAGAAAGGATCAATTGGAATTCGGGTACATCCATCAGTTTCATGAACATCAGCCGTTGTGTTTTCGAAGTAAGTTCTCGGACGACTGCTGTTTCCTGTATTGATAAAATCACAGCTGTTAATATCAAGACCATCAATACCTCTTGCCCAAATACCATAAGCATTGGCGATTCCGTTATTTTTAACTTCAGGATAGTTTCCGTTCATGCAAGTAGGAACAACTCCTGCATTTGAACTGTAGTTATAAACTGTAATATTGTTTAGGGTTACATCTTCAATTTTAGTAGTTTCCGCACAGTCATAATTGAATACTACCGGTTGTACAGTTGCTTTTTTGCAATTGATGTTTTCAATTAAAATGTTGCTTAGTGTACCATTAAACGGGCTGTGATTTCCTCTGTTTTGCAATTCAAGATAAATAGGGTTGTAGCAGCTGTTGATCGTGAAATTTCTGATGGTAACATCATGTACATTGGTGTTATCGTTACTTTGTACTGTTATAGCAGAGATACAATCACCAGTAGAAATAGGATCTTGTCCGGATTCAGCAGGATTGGAATGTTTGTTTATAATAACATTTTCGGCAATGATATCATACACATCATTTTTTGTATCAGTTCCAATTTTAAAAGCGTTGCAGGAAGAAGCCAAAATACAGTTCTTGATTCTTACTTTATGCAAAGGGGCATCGGGTTTAACCTTTAGACAAAGTGCATCATCACCAACTTCAATATCACAATTGGTAATGGTAACATCAAAGCAGCTTTGGATATCTATACCATCTGCAGAACCGCGAAAGTTATCAAAAGGTCGACCACGAATTAACATATTATCTACTATTACGAGATTGCATCTTTCAATATTGACAGCAAAATTTGGGATATTTCTAACTGTTAAATGATGAATGTTTACGTTCGTACAACCAATTAATTCAATACCACGTCCGGGTTTATCATAAGGTCTCGTACTGCGTTCGTAGACCAAACCACCGCCATCGATGATTCCGCCTCCGGTTATTTCAATATTCTTAAGGTTTTCACCAAAGAATAAATCACTTCCGTTCTCGCGCCATACATAGATAGTATTGGCTTTTATAAGTGCGCCCGGGGAAATGATAACTGTTAAGTCGTTGGATTTAAGCGTCAAACCGCTGTCCATTAAATAAGTTCCGTCAGGAAAGAATAATACATCACCTGGCTGGCAGGCATTAATTGCATTTTGGATATTGACAGTTGCATAGCTGGCACCTGTATTATCTGCTCCGTAATCTGCGACCACGTTTCGGGTGGCGCTCCAAAGCACTGATGCGTTACATAAAAACGCAATGCTTGCAAAAAAGAAAATTTTCTTCATCGAACATCGATGGAAATTCAAACTTGTTTTCATAATAAATTGTTTTAAAAATGTGGTTATTTAATAGTTAATATTGCGCGTGTGCGCACACGGTTTTTGTTAAATTTTTTTACTTATTTGTCATTCAAAATATAGTTTATAAGAGTTAATTCTTCTTCGCTAAAAATGATATTTTTTAGAGCTTCAATAGAATCTATAATTTGTTCCGGTTTACTCGATCCTATTAAGACTGATGTTATTCGATTATCTCGCAGGAGCCAGGATAATGCCATATGTGCCAGTTTCTGTCCGCGCTGTTTTGCCAGATTATTGAGCAGGGAAATCTTTTGTATTTTTTCAGCTGTAATATGACTTTCATTCAGGAATTGTCCGCTTGTGGCAACTCTTGAATCCTCGGGAATTCCATTAAGATATTTATCAGAAAGTAATCCTTGTGCCAAAGGCGAAAAAGGAATACAGCCAACGCCTTGTTTTTCTAATACATCAAGCAATCCATTTTCCGGATCACGAACAAACATGGAGTATTTAGGCTGATGGATCAGGCATGGAGTTCCCAAGTGTTTAAGCAGTTTTACGGCTTGCAATGTTTGTTCCGCATTGTAATTAGAAAGTCCAACATATAATGCTTTTCCTTGTCGCACAATAAGATCTAAAGCTGTCATGGTTTCTTCGAGAGGAGTTTCAGGATCTGGCCTGTGATGGTAGAAAATATCTACGTAATCCAGTCTCATCCTTTTAAGACTTTGATCCAGACTTGAAACCAAATATTTTTTAGAACCCCAATCGCCATACGGACCATCCCACATGGTATAACCGGCTTTGGTAGAAATGATCATTTCATCTCTGTAATTTTTGAAATCCTGTTTCAGTATCTTCCCGAAATTTTCCTCGGCAGAACCTGGTGGCGGACCATAATTATTAGCAAGATCAAAATGGTTAATTCCATTATCAAAAGCAGTTTGAATAAGATTACGGCTGTTTTCGAAATCATTGACATTCCCGAAATTATGCCACAAACCCAACGATAACGCAGATAATTTAATACCCGAATTACCGCAGCGTCTGTAGTCCATATTTTTATATCGTTCTGATGAAGGTTGATAAGTCATTTGATGAAATGTTTATTTGTTTATTCGTTAATTTGTTCGATTGTTTTGCCGATGTGTTTAAATAATTTAATAGGTTGAGGTTTGTGTAGTCCCTACGGGACAATTTTCAGGGTCGTAATTTGTTTTTTCTACCAATATGTAATCTCTACGAGATATTTTTTTAGAGTTTCTAAGAATTACTCCGTTAGGAGTTTAAATGTTGGTAGAAAAAATATCCAACATCCCAGAAAATTGTCCCGTAGGGACTACACCAAACCCTACATATAATTACGTCCAAAATATTATTTAACCACATTTTCGCAATCTTCAAAAATCGTAGCTTCACGCGGATCTTTACATTTTAAATCATATTTCAAATTTTCGATTTTTAAACCGTTCACATATTTAAAATTGAAACCATAACTTGACATATTTCCGAAGGTATCAGGCGACGGATAACCCCGTTTTTTTTCCTGTAAAAGTTTCGTCATATCAATGCTTCTGTCTTCAGGATTTCCGGGATGCGTTAATTCAATATTGATATTTTTAAGGATAACATTGGTTACTTTATTAGCATTGTCTAATCCTGTAATTGATGATGACATTGGTCCGGCTCCAAAAGCTTTTATATTAGAAAATAGGATGTTTTTAATACTTCCTACAGCTGGTATTGGTGCTGTAGCGGTATGTTTGCGGCTTCTGTTTCCTAGAGTTACAAATATTGGTGTTACACAATCTGTCGCTTCGATATTATCAAACCAAACGTTTTCCATTTTACCTCCGTCAGTAATAATTAGGGTGATGGCGGTACGGGTTGTTTCGGTTCCGTTTACTTTATGAAAACCGGTTACGGATTGAACCACTTTGCAATTTCGGTACATGATGTTTTTGAATCCGCCTGTAGTTTCAGTTCCTAGTTTTAAGGAATTACAGTGGCTTGAGGCAATACAGTTTTCGATAAGGACATTTTCGCAGGCAGAAGGTCCGTTGCTTTTTAAGCAAATAGCATCGTCATCACTGTCGATACGGGAATTGCGAACATAAACATTACGGCAACCGTCTATATCAATTCCGTCATTGTTTTGGTGTGCATGGTTAAAAACGTTTATATTTTCTACCATCAGGTTTTCACAATCCAGATAATGCTGCATCCATTGTGGGGAATTCAAAAGCATTATACCGCTTATATAAATGTTTTTTGAACTTACGATTCTGATTCCAAAAGGTCGGCGTTTGTCATTATTTCCAGTTCCTAAATAAACTGGACTTGTTCCCTGAAAGTCAATCATTCCTTTTCCTGTAATCGATATCCCGTCTACTTTCTCAGCGTAAAACAGCGATTTATCAACCTGAAGATCTGTATTGTTTTTGTATTCTGGCTGAATGACCAGATAATCTTTTGCATCTGTGCTTCCCAGTATTTTTGCATTTTTGTCCAATTCAATATGAACGCCTGATTTTAAAATAAGTGTTCCGGTAAGATACATTCCAGCAGGAAAGAAAAGTCGGGAAGGCCCGTTTGCAGCACACTTATCAATGGCACTTTGTAATTCTTTTGTCGTTACTTGTACTCCGTTGTTTATTGCGCCAAAATCTTTAACGACATCATAAACCGGAAAATTACTGCGATCTATCGCCAATGATTTTTCTAGTTTTTTTGCCATAACTTCTAAATCAGAAGCTAATTTATTTTGATCAAATGCATTTTTTTGTCCTATTGCATTATTTGAAAAAATGCAAGTCAGCAAACAAAGAATTAGTATAGAAAATTTGTTATTCATGATAGTAGATATTTTATTTTAAAGCTATTTTCTTTTTAATGGTTTCGTTTTTCTTTAAAGTGATTTTTTCTCCGTTAAGGTCAAATTCACAATCTTTCCAGGCTTTTAATTCTAATGAAGCCGATTTTGTATCCAATTCACCGTTTACAATTACGCCAAGTTTTGAATAGATATTTTTTAGATATACTTTTTCTTTCCACGGATTACATTTGGCAATTTCCAATTTTCCGTACCAGTCAGATACTATATTGTTTAGAAGTGACTGCGTTATTAATCCATTGGTAATATTATAATAAGAGTCTTTGTAAACTCCGCTGGTTTCGAATACCTGAATCCATTCGGCATCAACATAATTTGCTTTTCTAAGATTATCCCAGTCTTTTTGCCATTCTATAACATTTCCGATTCTTGATCCAGCCAATAGAAATTCACCTAAAGTCCATCCGAAGAAATAAGGTTTTTTAGCACCCATTGTAATATCATAGCGAAGATCGTAAGCGGTTTTTGAAGTAGCGGATACTGTTTTTTCTATTGGAAGAAATGCCAACGGATTCAATTGTACAGGATGTTTCTGGTTACCATAATCTGATTCTCCTCGTCCTTTATTGGTAAAATAAATACCTCGTTGTGACTTAAGTTCTGGAAATGCTAATCCTTCTTTTAGGATTTTAGCGTAGGTTCCGTCTTCATCTAAATTGTATTCTATTGCTTTTTGAAAACAATATTCGGCACTAAATAAAGCACATAAATAATCGTCCTGATTAACACCGCCTTTTTCATCCTGTCCTGTCGACGGCTGAATGATGATGTGCCAAAGGTTATCAGATCCTTTTTGACAAACATTTTTATAGAATAAAGCCGTTTCGCCAATTAATGGTTTTGCATATTTGTCCGTCCAGCTTTGATCATTGACAAATACAGCCGTTTCATACGTCATGCGAGCCATATAACCCGAATTATGAATCTCATAGTAAAATTTATTTGGAACTGATGGTGTATGATAACCCTCAAAATCGCCTAACGGAAAAACCCACGGAGCCATGATTCCATCCACATTTAATAGACGTTTGGTGTAGGCTTTCATTCCGGGAATTCGTTCTGAAAAATATTCGATCCATGATTTTGCCATGTCTATATTTCCTGTCGAAAGCAACATGGTATGCACAAACGAAACATCTTGTGGATAGCCAAAATTCCAGTGATTTCCTGTGAATCCCATTGGTGGCGGCAAGCCCAGTTTTTTATCATTAAAAGAATATAAAAACTGCGCCATTGATCTTACCCACATTTGCTGCGCATGAATTTCAGGAGTAATTAAAATTCCCATATTTTGCCATTTTTCATGCCACCATTCTGTAGATTGTTTTAGTGATTGCTCCGCAGAAATTGTAATCGGTTCCTTTACAGAAAGTAGTATATTGTTTTCCCCTGAATGTAATGTCAGAACCAAATTCGAATCCTGAAGTTTTACAGCGGCATTTGTTTTTAGATAAACAAACATAGTTTTATCCAGACACGACAACTCAATTTTCCATTGATCGTTTTCGTTTGTTATTTTAGAAATCTGAGTTAATTTTTGATCGTAATGAACTTCTAAAATATCTAAAGGCTTAAAAATAATATCAGAAGATTTTCCTTCTACTGCAACGTTTAATCCAGCCAAATTTTTATCAACGGCGTCAAACCAGGTTTTTACGTTGATTTTATTTTTATCATATTCAAAATGAGTCGAAATAGTACCATCATAATACGATTGTGCCTGATTGTATTTCGTGATTTTTTCAGGTTCTTTTTCCCAGTAAAACTTCGCAAACGGAACCAGATAATCAGCAGCAAATTTGCCTCTGACAAAATAATTCATATTATAATATTCTGTTTTTCCGTATTTAGTAAGTGCTGTGTTTTTGGCTGGATTAATATGCAATCCAAGCGCTCCATAAGAACTCCCGAAAACGCCATTTCCCTGATAAAGATTAATCACAGCGGTGTCTGCGTAAGTTTTTCTCTCCAGATCTGTTGCTCTGATCGCTTTTTCTATATCTTTTATGCTGATGCCCGTATTTTGTGCAAAAGCGGGACAAATTAAAAAGACAAAGAAACCTAACAGTATGATTTTTTTATACATAATTGAATGCTTAACAGTTATTATTAGTGGTTTTTTTGTCCTGCAATCCCGAAGTTTCGGGATTGCAGGACGTATATTATTATAAATTTATCAGTCTAACGGCATCTTTTGAAACTGTTTTATCCTTCTTTATCAAATCTTCATTTTTGAATTTCTTTAAAGTTTGAATCGTAATATCCTCTGTCTTAATTCCTTTGAATGAAAACCACGGAATCGTTACAGGGAAATTCAAATTAAGTAATGTCGCTTTTCGAACATCGGAGAAATCCATTACAGATTTGCCTTTATTATTGCCATCAGTTTTAAGATTATTTACATATAAATCCTCCACATCTTCTGCTTTGACCAAAGGGCGCATATCGTCTTTGTCCACATAAATTTGAACATCATTCAACTGAATGTTTTTTGCATGTCTGATAAATAACCCTGAGATTGGAATAGGATCGGTGTCGTCTGATTTTGATAAAACGCGTCCCCACATTTTAGGATCGGGATATGATTTTTCTAATTCGTCAAGTTCAATTGATGCTGTTTTTTCATCTTCGCCACCAAGTGTTTTTATAATGATATTGCTTAAAACGACATTTTCGACATAAGAACCCGGAATTGAAGTAATCGACGAAGCAATACTGGCATTATACGCGACAATGTTCGAGATCATAACATCTTTAATGGTTCCGGCAGTTGATAAAACCTTTTTTTGTTCGCCTGCACCACGATTTCCTAATCTTATAAATATTGGGCACCAGGCTCCGTCCATCACAATATTCGAAATGGTTACGCCTTGAATATTGGCTCCGTCAACACTTTCGAGTGCAATACCGCTGGTAGCAGCCAAGCCATATCTTCGTGCATTTACATCGATATATTGAGCTGCGTCTTTTGCCAATTCTTCATCTGGTCGGGCAGTTTTTATGACTGAATTACTAAAAACAATATTCTTGAAGTCACCCAGAGATTCAGTTCCTATTTTGAATGAATTGCAAACTGTGGTTAAAATACAATTGGTCACGGTGATATTCTCGCAAACTTTGTGGGTATATTTTGGATCTCTGTTTTTCAGACAAATGGCATCATCTCTGGTATAAATATCGCAATTGGCAATTCGTACATTACTACAAGCCTGAATGTCAATTCCGTCTGTATTAGGACCTTGTAGTGGATTTCGAATACTGATTCCGTCGACGACAACCTGATCGCATCCTAATAAATGCAAAGTCCAACTGTCTGATCCTTTTAGGTGAATGTTTTGGATTTTGACATTTTTGCAACCTTCGAGCTTGAGCATGTTTCTCGGGCTTTTGGTTTGATGAATCCATTCTGGTGCACGATCATAAGGAATTTTGCTTCTATCGGCTGGAATCCAAAAAGTATGACCTTGTCCGTCAATAGTTCCGTTTCCGGTAATTGAAATATTACTGACTTCGACTCCGCGAATTAAATTCATCGGATCGTAATCTGCAATATTGGTACTTCCTAATAATACAGCGCCACTTTCAAGATTTAGATTAACATCATTTTTTAGATAAATTGTTCCAATCAAAAAATTCCCAACAGGAACCGTAACCGTTCCGCCGCCAGAAATAGAGCAGTCATCGATTGCTTTTTGAATGACTTTTGTGTTTAATGTTTTTCCATCTGCAACAGCTCCATATTCTAAAATATTGATGTTTTTTGCGTTACAATGGAATGCAATAAAAGTGAAAAAGAGAATAAGACAGGCTTTCGTTTTCATTATTTTATGATTTATTTCTTTTGTTTTTTTGAATTTTCGAGTAATTGGTTTTTGTCAATTCCTGGTGAATTTTGAGTAGTAATAGTTGCAACATCATCGGCAAATACTGCGGTTTTTATACCTTTAGCTACCTGTAATTTTAAATTATCAAGATACAATCCCTGAATATCTGAGAACATCGCTGCCGGACGTTTATCGGTTGTTTCAAATTGAGTATTGATGTTTGCCAATTCTAAATTTTTTACATGTCTGGCAAAAATGCCATAAGCTGGTAAGGTTCCTATTTTATAAGGTTCCGGATAACCATCACCCAATTCTCTTGGTTTTATAGCTGCATCTTCTAGAGTTCCGCCACCTTTAGAGGTTAAGCGGATATTTTCTAATCGAAGACCATCAATTGGCTGTTCAGGTAATCCAATAATTTGAATCCCGCTCATCATATCCACACCAGTCGCAATGACATTTGAAATCAAAACATTTTTCATTCTGCTGTTTGTTTTAACGTTGGGAGAACGGTTTCGGTTTCCCGTAGCGATATAAATGGCATAATGATACAAGTCGATCATGGTAATATTAGAAATGGTGATGTTTTCTAAAATTCCGCCATCTACAGATTCCAAGGCAAGTCCGCGACAGCTTCTAAAAGTGCAATTGGATATGGCAATGTTTCTAAATCCACCGCTGGATTCGGTACCAAGTTTGATACGTCCCGAAGCATTTGGTCGCGGTTTCATGGTTCCATCTAATAAAGTACCTTCCTGAAATCCGGAAACCTGACAGTTTGTAATGGTAATATTTTCGGTAAGCCTGAATTCTCCAAGAGCAAACGTACTTTTTAGACAGATTCCGTCATCTCCTGGAGAATTGATTCGGCAGTTTGAAACAGTAGTATTTCTGCAACAATCAATATCAATCCCGTCACGGTTTGTATCCATCGTTACATTATCTATGGTCATGATTTCGCAACCCGTTAATAACATTCCAAAATGTCCGCCGTGTACAATTGTAATATCACGGATTAAAACATTTTTGCATAACTTTAATGCAATGGTTTTGTTGCCCAATCTTAAAGCCGGCATATTATTTTTAGTTGGATTTTTCCAATTGTCGTGATCGTTCATTTTATTCAAAATAAGATCATCACGTATAATTCCGCCACCATTTATAAGTCCGTTCCCGGTAATAGAAATGTTGACCAGATTTTCTCCCCAAATTAAACTATTGTGAAAATAGCTGTGTGCGCCGTCCTGATAAGGTCCAAATGTGTAAGATTCCGTTTCATCATAAGCATTCATTTCTTGTGGAGCGCCCAAAATTGTTGCACCAGAATCAAGGTGTAAATTAATGTTGCTTTGTAAATGGATAGAACCGCTTAAATAAGTTCCTGCCGGAATCCAGACTGTTCCTCCTCCGGATTTTGCAGCTTCTTCAATTGCTTTATTAATGGCAGGGCTGTCGAGAGTTTTTCCGTCACCAATTGCACCGTAATTACGAACATTATAGACTGTGGTGATTTCTTTTGACTGGGCATTAATAACGATATAGAACCCAGATAACAGAAAGATAACAAATGCCAAAAAAAATGATTTTTCAGTTATTGTGAAATCTAATGTAGATTTTTGTCTGCTCATGGCTTTTCTATTTTAAAAAGTTTCGTTTGAGCTTGTTCCAGATTGATGTCTAATTTTCTATTTCCGATAATGGTTTTGGTTTTGTTCCAAAGTTCAGAAACCTCTACAGATTTATTTTTTACAAATAATGCTGGCAGGTTTAATGTGGTACTTACGGTATGATCTGCTGTGTGATTGATTCCTTCTTCGAGATTTCCGGTCATAATTTTGAAGCTTCCATCTTTAAGCTGCCACATTGATAATTGAACAGGCTGATTTTGTTTGATTTCATCAACAAAAGTAAAACCTGCTTTTTTCATCGTTTCATTCATTAGCCTGGCAGTCAAAACATACGGAACCGGACTTCCCATAATTTGATCCAATGAACCTTTGTAATTATCAGTTCCAGCGGGAAGATTATTGAAGAAATCAGGAGCATCCCAGTAAATTAAATTTTTACCATTCGTTTGGTTCAATCCTAAAACAGGTGAACTGCTTACAGAATATATTCTCTCAAGATCAGCACTGAATTTATTTTGTGTAAACGGCTGAAAAAGCGGAAATGTATTGGGTAATGATTCATAAATACCTTCTGTTTTGTAATTAATTGTTCCGATGTATTTAGTGCCTGTTATTGCTGTATCTGTAGAAGAAACACCTAAAATTTCGGCAATCTCTTTATCTAATCCTCCTGCGGGACTTCCTATAATCATTGCTGGCTTTCCCGATTTTAAATAGGTAATTAAGTTTTCTTTTTCTAATTGATTTAAATGAGATGGTGTCTGAAAAATAAACAAATCACTTTCGACCTTAGGTAAATATTCCAAACGTGTTACGGACATAATAGGAGCAGACCATTTCATTAATGTTCCGGCTTGCTCATCTATCCATTCTTTTATTGTTTCGTCCGGTTTATTGTTTGATTGCCATTCCATCGCACTTCGATTGTAGACTATTGTAGGACCAAAAACTTCTTTGGTTTCTGCTGCATCTGCAATGGCATCATTGGTGGTTTGCGCAAGGAATTTTACATCTTCTTCTGGCAATAACATTTTTCCTCTGTTGCACCATGAAATATAACTTCCTTCTGGCATTTTTAAACCATTTGGTGTTTTTAATGCAGCGTGCGAATATGCCCAAATTCCCCAACGTAAACGTTCTCTGGCATTGTGAATCATGTCCCAGGTTTCCCACGCATCAAAGGTTTCGGTTAGAAAATAATGATGCACTTTTGTATCTGCGAGCATAGCCGAATGAGTCAGCATATAACCTAACATATAGCTGTATCCTAATAATGGTGAACTCCAAAAACGTACTTCCGGCACATAATTCATAACTGGTCGTTGACCGACTTCGTTCCATGATCCTGCCCAGGATTGGTCAATCCATCCATCGAGATACCCTTCTTTTGCGATGGTTTCCAAATCAAAACAATTCGCACGCCAGCTGCCAATGGCACTTGCTGCGTTTGAATATCCTATGACCAATGCTTTTGGATTGGCTAATTTGGTTTGTTTCACTAAATCAGCTGTGGCTTTGCTCCATTCTGCTACTAGTTGTGGGTCTTTTGGTGCTGTTTCTCCATATGGACCTTTTCTTCTCGAGTATAATCCTGTTCCCAAAAATCCATCTCTTAGAATTATTACATCAAGATTTAATGCTTTAGATAAACTTCCCCATTGTTTTCCGAAGAATTCTGTTAATGGTGTGCCTTCTGGAATTCCTTGCGGGAACGCGCCATATTTATGTGATTCGGCTGATAATTTAGCGACCATATTAGGTTTTCCATTTCGGTATGAATTTGGATGCTTTACGGAAAATAAAGCTTTATCTCCATCATACGAACTATCACCGCCAGTAATAAATGTGCCGACTTTTACATCTTTAATATGATATTTATTTTGGGCTGTTTTTTTAATAATGCCTACTAATTTTTTTAAATCAGCATACGTCCATTTTTCGTAATCGATGGATTGTGGTTTATCTGCTTTTTCAAAACGTTCTTTCCATAAATCCATGCGTTCCGGAGTTGTTCCTGCCAATTGACCTCCATCTTTAATTGAACCCCAGGTTTTCATGTTTTTTGGCAACTTTATTTCCTGATTGATATCGCCTTGCCATTCGTATAAATAATCTGTTATCCAGCCCACATTGATGATAACACCTTTCCATCCGTCGATTCCCTGCATAAGCGGTTCGTAACGATCCCAAAATTCGTTAGCCGATTTTTGCATGTTTTTGTGTTCAAACCAATACAGATCAATTTCCAGCCAACGGTCTGCAGCAACGGGCGTTTTTGCGTTTACACTGATGCTGTAAAGTATAGAAAACAAGATAAGAAGCGTTTTTTTCATTATATATTTTTAATTATTTGGTAGTAATTTTTTTAAACACATAGAGACATAGATTTTTGTATTCTTAAAAAAGGCGTTTCACTTAGTTAAAATGAACATAGCAATAGGTCTATGTCATTCAGTTTTTTAAACTACAATTCAAAACTACATTTTGAGATAAAAAATATAATCAAAAAAGCTTAACTTAATAACATTGAGCTGAAGCTGGAGGCTAGTCAAAAAAGCTTAACTTAATGACATTGAGCACTAGCTTTGAGAAAGAAATATATTTCTCTTCTGGTTTCTTTTTTACGCATAAAATCCATGTTTCTATGTGTTAGATGTTTTTTATAAATCATGTTTTATTATTTTTTTTCCTTTTATCAGAATATCTTTTTTGCCACCATTCCATAATAAAGTAAGGGTAAAGTCTTTGTTTGATTTTATGGTTATTTGAGGCATTTTTTTAGTATCATTTCGGGATTTGCAATAAAAATCAATTGAACCATCTGTTCCAAAAGGATATTTTTTTACTCCAAATTCATCGGTTAAGCGCACATCCCAAACAATTTTATTATGAGGTACATCGGCTCTAATTCCAAAATTATATTCAAATAAAACTGCAATTGGTGTTAATCCTGTCCATCCTATAAAATTCTTGCGATCATTTCCCTGTACTTTTTCGGGCGAATAGTTTTCGAAAAATGTTCCGGTTGTATTAAAAACTTTCAGGACATTATCGAAGTGGTTTTTTCCTATTTCATAAGCCAAACTATCCTGATGTACCTGAGTTAGTCCTCTAAGAACCATATAAGTAGTTGGCGCCCAAACGGAGCCACGCCAGTAACCGCCATCGGCATTATAATCAGGATTATCTGCAGCTAATGTTGGTACGCGATGCGGACGATTGAATTTTTTAGGATCAGAAAGAGGGCTGATAAATTTATCAAGGCGATTGTCAGGAACTACATCTGCCAATAATGCCCAATAGGAACCTATAGATTGCACATTTGATAAAGAACCGTCTTTAAAAACATCGGTATAAAAATGCAGGTTTTCATTCCACATTTTTTCATTGATGAATTTGGTAAGTTCCTGAACTTCTGTCTGTAGATTTTTTACGTCTTTTTCTCTGTCAAGTTCGATGGCCATTTTTATTAAAAACTTTGCTGCAAAAATTTCTTGTAGCGTTGTATCAATCCATGACATTTGTCCGTTGCTCCATTTTACATTATAACCGCTTTGCAATCTCGGCTGATTGTCCATTCCGCAACCCCAACCGCTGGAATAATAAGTGCCGTCTTTCCAGGTGCGGTTTAGATTAAACCAATTATAATAAGCGAGCAATGCTGGAAAAACTTTGGCAAGTCTGGTTTTGTCGTTGAAGTTGTTATAATATTCCCATTCCGCCCACGGTAAAATATTAGGTCCAGTACTTGATGGATCATAACGTTCAAAAGAATCTTCGCCATTAGAACCATAAATTTGTCGGCATATAAATCCGTCGGGTCTTTGTTTGTTATAAAAATTATCTAAAGAGCCTTGAAAATTAAAAGCCCTTGAACCATAACGTCCAAAAAGTGTCATAAATGAAGTGTCCCACATAAAAATGTTGCCATTGAATGCGGCGTCTATGTATGGAGAAACAAATCCGTTCTGAGCGGTTACCTTATGAAGATTAGAAAAGGCAATTTCCCAAGCTTTCCAATACGAAATAATAGCATCGTTGTTGGCTTTCCAGATTGGTTCCGGTAACTTGTCTTTTATTTGGCTGAAAGTTGGCGGATCAATAAAATTTTGTGACGTGTTTTTTATAAAATCATTTTCGGCAACAAATTTATTCGGAATATAAAGTTTTTTTATCCCTTTTCCCCAAGCTTCTGTTCCTAGTTCAATAACAGTTTTTTGCGCTGTTACATGGCCTAAGAAAACTAAGATCATTAAAAAAGAATATATTTTTTTCATCGTTTTGATTTTGGATAACTTGGAATATATTATTTACTGTTTATAAATTATAAATTATGAATTTGTATTTCTAAGTCCCATTGGGACGCAATATTTATAGAAACAATAAATCCACCATAATATAAAACCCCAGCGGGGTGATATCTTAATTTATAACACAAGTATTTCGCTCCGATGGAACTTTAATTAAAAACTAAAATAAACGAGCTATAAATATCATACTCCTTTGGAGTTTGTATCGATTGTCGTTTGATTGAACATAAATTAAGCCTTGGTGCAGTAGTTTTAAAAGGGCGGAACAGGAAGGAGGATTCCCATCCCGCTTCTTTCAAAAAACTAAAATTAAACCAACTCTAAAATATTATATTGAATTTAGGCAGTCCTTTAGCCTGCGCCAATTGGAGCCTATACAAATTTTTTTAATGTATAAGGAATCTGTCCGCTTGCATTAAAGCGTGACATTCTTACTAAATCAGTTGAATTTTTCTCCCATGATTAAGCATGGGAGAAAGATTATTTAATTAATATCCGGGATTTTGATCTGACGGTTCGATTTTATTATTTAAGTCGATTTCTCTTTGAGGAATAGGAAATAATAAATTCTTTGGCTGCGGATTTTTACCTGCAGCTGTCATGATAGGAATTAACTGCTCCGTACGAATCAGGTCAAAATATCTTTTGCTTTCAAAACAAAATTCCCAGCTTCTTTCCTGAAGTATTGCCGCTCTGAATTGTTCTTTTGTCAAACCTGAAAGTTCCGTCATACCGGCGCCGGCTCTTTTACGAATGGTATTAATAGCATCGTATGCATCTGTAGTTGGGCCGTTTAGTTCGTTTAATGCTTCTGCTTTTATCAACAGTACATCTGCATATCTTAAGATTGGGTAGTTGTTATTGTTGTTGCTTCGCGCAAATGCCTGAGAATCGAAGTATTTGAATATACTTAGTTCTGCTAAACCTTTAGTAGGATACTCATAATATTTGCTGGTTTTAGGATCCGTAAAACTTGATAAGATTGAAGCATCACGGCGCGTATCTGCAGCAGCAAAAGATCTCCAGAATTTATCTTCCACTAAATTAATAGCGAAGCCAGATATTCCATTATTCTGAATAACATTTGCTGTTCTTGAAAGATAGAATTGCGAATATGCACTACCGTAACCTTCAGGACCGGACTGAAATTGAATTGAAAATATATGTTCTACTTTATTTTCATTGGCAATTTTCCAGACATCTGCTGGTGTTGCATATAAACCATAACCGTAAGTACCTTTATTGGTAATTACTTCTTGTGCTTTTGCAGCAGCATTAGTCCAGTCCTTTTTTGTTAAATATACATAAGCAAGCAGGGAGGAAGCCGCACCTTTTGTAGCTCTCCCAACTCCAGTTGCAGGCTGTACCGGCAGCAGTTTTGCTTCGGCTAGTTTTAAATCATCAATAATGACAGCATAAACTTCGTCTACTGATGAGCGCGCTATATCAAGGCCTTCTAATTCAGTAGTTTCCTTTAAACGTAAAGGCACTCCGCCAAATTCTCTAACAAGATTAAAATAGGCTAATGCACGTAGAAAATGTGCTTCGGCAATATATAGATCTTTATTAGCGGCAGGCATATCAATAGCAGGTACACGTTCTATAACTGTATTGGCTCTATTGATGACAACATAATTATTATTCCAGTTTCCGGCTAAAACAAGATTACCAGATTGAACGGTAAAATTATCAATATCAGTTCTGTCCGTATTTGAACCTGTTCCCGGATTGGTCTGTTCTCCGGCTAAATCTCCAACAAAAGTCATATCCTGACTGTATATGGGTCTTAACCCATTGTAGACAGATACTAAAGCTGCATATGCATCTGCGTCTGTTTTATAAAAGTTTGTAGGTGATAAAAATGATTGTGGATCTTCCTCCAGAAAATCATTCTGACAGCTGCTAAATCCAGTAATCAAAATAGATAAAGCTGCAACAATAAGAAAATTATTAGATTTCATGTTTTTTTGATTAAAGTTTTACATTAAGTCCCATTAGGAATGTTTTGGCAGCCGGATAACCTCCACGATCAACACCGATGCTAAGATTGTCCTGTCCAAATGAATTCACGTCAGGATTGTATCCTTTGTAATTGGTGAACGTGAAATAGTTTTGTAAACTCACATATAATCTGATGGACTCTACAAAAGTATTTTTGAAAACAATCTTTGGCATTTCATATCCAAATGATATGTTTTGTATGCGCAGGTAAGATCCGTCTTCTACTTGTTTGTTTGTTAAACGTGTTTCTTTTGTAGTTCTTGGAACATCTGTATTTGTGTTTGTTGGCGTCCATCTGTTATTTGAACCTGGAGCATTAATATCTGTTTCTGCATTTACATTTAGATTTAAAACATCATTGCCCTGAACACCATTAATTAAAACATTTAAATCGAAGTTTTTATAACTAAAAGTATTGGTCATTCCATAAAAGAAATCAGGTTGTGCATATCCTAAGATTGCACGGTCTTTGGCATCTAATTTTCCGTCACCATTAATGTCTTTATAGCGACGATCTCCTAATTTTACACCTGCTTGTCCAGAAGCTATTCCTGCATCTACTTCGGCTTGAGTTTGAAATAAACCATCGGTTACATAACCATAAAATAAACCAACAGGCTCACCAACTCTTAAAATTCCTGTATTTGCAATTGCTTTACTGGCACTTCCTCCTCCGGCTGGTCTTTCATAATCTCCACCCAGATCTGTTACTTCATTTTTATTGAAAGTGATATTAAAGGATGTTTTCCATTTAAAGTCACCGTCAAAATTCACTGTATTTAAAGCCAATTCAATACCATGATTTCTTACACTTCCAACATTTTGAAGTGAAGTCTGATATCCAGAAGTTCCAGGAATCTGAACGTCAAGTAATAAATCTTTGGTACGTTTGTCGTAATAATCTGCAACAAAGTTAATTCGGTTTGAAAACAAACTTAAATCAACACCTGCGTCGAATTGCGATGTAGTTTCCCATTTTAAGTTAGGATTGGCAACTCTTGTAGAAG
This sequence comes from Flavobacterium pectinovorum, assembly GCF_006438875.1. GTDB lineage: Bacteria > Bacteroidota > Bacteroidia > Flavobacteriales > Flavobacteriaceae > Flavobacterium > Flavobacterium pectinovorum_A. Next base: position 38,177 of record NZ_RCZH01000020.1, on the reverse strand, counting down.
CCACTCCGCTTGTGATAACTCCACCAATTGGATAATTAGAAGTTCCGCCTAAGGCTGCTAAACTGCGGTATGTTGGGATTTCGGTATTACCGGTTTGTCCGTAACTTGTTCTTAGTTTAAGATTTGAGATGATTTTTTGAGTTGATTTCATAAAATCTTCTTCAGATACTCTCCACGCAACAGATCCTGAAGGGAAGAATGAGAATTTATTACTTTCACCAAAACGGGATGATCCATCGGCACGACCTGTAAGGGTTACTAAATATCTGTTATCGTAACCATAATTAATTCTTGCAATGTAAGATTCAAGTGCCCATTCGTTTACATTTGATGTTGGAGGAACAACTATTGCTCCGGTACCTAAACTTCCATCTCCTAAAACGTCATTAACGAACTTATCAGCTCCTGTTGTTACATTTTCTGCAGTGAATTTTTGACGCGTAAAACCTCCTAATGCCGTAAAATTGTGTTTTGCAGCAAAGGTTTTAGTATAAGTTAAAGTGTTTTCATTTAACCAGCTAAAGCTTTGGTTAACTCCAATTCTTGCTTTTGCATTTTGTCCGGTATTCTGAATAAACGCTGGCATATAGTAATCATCTTTAACATTGATTTGATCACCTCCAAAACTTATTTTGAATAATAAATCTTTTGTGATTTTATAGTCAAGAAAAATATTTCCCATTACACGATCCGTTCTGGATAAGTTTTTAATTTCCAGTAGCGATGCAACAGGATTTCCGTAGAAACTTCCATCTGGTCCAATAAATCTGTTGTAGCTTCCATCAGGTGCATAAACAGGTGCAGTTGGCGGAGCATAAAGAATAGAAGTTACGGCACCAATATTATTGGCATCCAGATCTGTATCTGTTTTAGCCTGATTGTTTGCTGTTCTCGAAGCAGTGAAACTTAATCCCAATTTAAATTTAGAACTTAGGTTTTGATCCAGGTTTACGCGTACAGAACCACGTGTAAAATCTGATCCGCGAAGGATACCATCCTGAGTAAAATAATTTCCTGAAATCGCATATTTTGTCTGCTCATTTCCACCTGTAAAACCTAATTGATAGTTTTGTGTCGGAGCAACTCTAAAAGCTTCATCCTGCCAATCCGTTCCCTGACCATATACTGCCGGATTATAAATTTCAGGATCGGGATAAATAATTGGACGTGCTCTTTGTACGTTGTCTACGTTAGCATTTCTTGCAAAATCATATGCATTTACTAAATCTATTTTTTTACTAAGCTGTTGGAAACCGTAATAGGTTTCAAAATTTACGCTTGTTTGTCCTGTTTTACCACGTTTAGTAGTAATAATGATTACTCCATTAGCACCTCTTGCACCATAGATAGCAGTTGCCGAAGCATCTTTTAGAATTTCCATAGATTCAATATCACTAGGATTGATAGAAGCAAGCACATTCGTAGGCTGTCCGTTTCCTAAAACTCCGGTAGAGTTACTGTTGTCATTGTATATCGGGAAACCGTCAATAACATATAAAGGTTCGTTTCCTGCACTGATAGAGTTACCTCCACGAATTCTTACAGATGCACCACCTCCGGGAGCTGATGAAGATTGTGTCATTTGTACTCCGGCAGCTTGTCCTTTTAAAGCCTGTTCTGTAGAAGTAAGTACAAGATCTTTTATCGAGTTTTTATTAATTGAAGATACAGATCCGGTTATGTCGTGTTTCTTTTGAGTACCATAACCAACTACTACAACTTCATTAAGTCCTGCAGCACTTTCTTTCAGAACAATTTTAATAGTAGCTTGACCTTTAAGGGAAACTTCCTGAGTATCAAATCCTATGTACGATATTATTAGTATGGCGTTTTCGTTTGAAACATTCAAAGCAAATTTTCCATCAAAATCTGTTGTTACTCCGGTTTTGGTTCCTTTTTCGACAACGTTCGCACTTGGCAGCGGCTGTCCGTTAGAATCAACGATCGTTCCTTTAATTTGGACAGGAGGAAGATCCGGAAGATTTGGCTGACTTATCATGATGACTTTGTTCTCTTTTGTTTTGGTTAACAAAATCTTGCGATCATCAATTTCATATGAAGTATCAGTACCTTTAAAAAGTAAGTCCAGAATAATATTTACCGGAACTTTTTTAACGTTCAAAGTTACTTTTCGGTTTAAATCAACGGACTTGGTATTAAAAAGAAATTTAAATTCTGTAGTAGTTTCGATTTCATCGATAACTTCTTTTACAGTAACACTTTCTTTATTCAAAGAGATTTTAGTTTTTTGAGAATATGAGATGCTGGCTTGCATAACAAAACTTGCGGTGACAAAAAATAACAGTGATAACTTCATTTTTAAATCAAATTTTAAGCACGCAGGAAATAATCCATTGGACTTTGGTGGTTTTTTCATAATTTTGGAATGTTAATTAGTGATTAATCTTTGCGGTTTGATCACTTTACCTAAGTCGGGAAATGTTAGCGCATTTTCCGATTTTTTTTATCCAGATGATTTGGAAGAGGTATTTTAAGTGATAGTTAGTACTAAGTTTTTAAGTGGAACTACATAGGCTTATTTTAATTTAATTGATTATAATTTTGTTTTCTACGATACTGTAGTTAATCTGATAGACTTTTTTAAAGTAATTGAATACTTGCTCAATGCTTTCATGATCAGTTTCTATAGTAGCATTAAAGGTTTCTTTTGCAAGGTTTTTATTATTGTTGATGATAATTACATTGTAATGGCGTTCTAATTTTTTAATGATATTTTCAAAAGATTCTTGTCTAAAAACAAGATTTCCATTCATCCAGGAAGTATATAAAGAAGTGTTGACCTTTTCATTGGATATCTTTTTGTTATCTTTAATAAAAGTTCCTTTATAACCCGGAGACAGGAAAATTTCATTTTTACTTTTCCCTGCTGATCCTGATTCTGCCATACTTACTGAACCTTCGACAAGCACAACATCTGTAGCATCATCTTCCTGATAATTACTTACATTGAATTTAGTTCCATAAACCTGAACGTCGAGTTTGTTGGCATTTACAATAAAAGGATGTTTTTTATCGTGAGCAACTTCAAAGAAAGCTTCTCCTGTAAGGAAGATTTTTCGTTTTTCGTTTTTTATAAACTGTACAGGATAAGTCATAGAGCTTCCCGCATTCAGATAGACTACAGTTCCGTCTGAAAGCGTGATGTTAAAACGTTTTCCGTTCGGAATACTTAATGTGTTATATACTAGCTTCGTAACTTTTGGGTCATTAGTATATACCAGTTCCTTTCCATTTTGCTCACCAACTACTTTTCCATTGGCATCATATACTTTTGAAGTTCCGTCAGCTGCGATAACTTTAATATTTCCGTTTCCTAGTTTTAGCGTAATTTCATCCTTTTTAGGAACAATTATTTCTTTGGAATTATTGGCATTAAAAACATTCTTTTGTAATAAAACACCAATTCCTAAAAATATAATGGCAATGGCAGCATATTTCATTAAGGAACGAAGTCTGTATTTCTGCACTTTTTTCTTTTCCTTTCTTATTTCTTTTAATAGTGCTTTTTTAACTGTTTTAATATCCGGATTATTCATAGCCAATGTTACAGCAAAATGCGTTTTTACATAGTCCTGAAAAATCACTTGATTCTCCGGATCTTCTATCCATTTGTTCAGTATATCCAAATCCTGCATATTTGCAGACTGGGAAAAATACTTTATAATTATAATTTCGACTTTTTTGAAATCCATTTTGGGGTGGTTTTTTATGTAATACAAGGCAGAATCACAATACCCTAATTTTTTATTAATATTTTTTTCATATTCATATATTTTTTTTCTTTATTTTGCCGAATAATTACTTTTTATGGATTTTGACGATAATAAAATTTTGATGGAAAGCCTTACAAATGGAGAAGAAAAGGCGTATAAATTTCTGCTGAATAAGTTTCATAGAAAGCTTCATGCCTATGCTTTGACCTTAGTAAATGACCATTCGATGGCTCAGGATATTGTTCAGAATGTATTTTTAAAAACATGGAAAAACAGAAGCAAGCTTAATCCGGAGTTCTCCATACAAAGTTTTTTATATAAATCGGTTTATAATGAATTTATAAACAGCTATCAGCAAAATAAGGCGATGATGCTGCTACAGCAAAAATATGTGGAATCAATGCAGCATGTTGTTGAGACCACAGACGAAAATTCAATAGAACGAATGCTGGCAATCATCAATAAAGAAATCCAAAATTTACCAACTAAATGTCAACAGGTATTTATTTTAAGCAAAAAGGAGGGACTTACCAATATTGAAATAGCAGAACATCTCGATGTTTCTATTAAAACCGTTGAAGCCCAGATCAGTAAAGCTTATAAAATACTGAAAGAAAAACTCAAGGACAACTATAATATGATGTTGTTTTTGCTTTTTCATCCCGCTCATAAAGAATCTCATTAATAGTTCTAATAAAATAAAAAAACCTTCAACATTATAATAATACTGAAGGTCTGACTATCTTTTTAATTTATTTTATTAAAGGAATTTGCCTATAAGTTGCGTACTTACTAACAGCATACAGAATAGGAATGTCTTTATTTTTTGTTGTACCAATCGGGTTGAAAATTTATGATACTTTCGTTACGAATTATCTAAAGCATACCAATACTAGTGCTTCATTTCACCTCAATAAAATTGATTTATATATTTACAGTTTGTATTTTTGCCTTTATGAATGATAACTTTATAAATGAATATTTTGGGATAGGAATACAAAATGGTAAAACGCCTGAAAATTTGGGTGTTTTATGGCGATCTGCTCAAAACTTAGGCGCTACTTTTATATTTACTATTGGTAATCGATATGCCAAACAAGCTTCTGATACTCATGATGCAGTAAAGTCAATTCCCTATTTTCATTATGATACTTTTGAAGCATTTTTTGAAAACCTACCTAAAGGTGCGCGATTGGTTGGTGTTGAATTAGATGAAAAAGCTTCTGATTTGGAAACCTTTGAACATCCAAGACGTTGTGTTTATTTATTAGGCGCAGAAGATCATGGTTTGTCCAAAAAAGTAATGGATAAGTGCCATCATTTAGTAAAATTCAAATCAGAAAAAAGCTTAAATGTAGCCGTTGCCGGAACTATTATCATGTACGACAGAAACTTGCCGAAACCAAGATCTTAGAATAAAACGGCATTATCATAGCAATTATAACTGAGAGGAAGCTACAAGCTCTATTCTTTATCCAAAGTAAAAAAGGAATAAAAAAACGAGTAAAAATATTATTTATTAATACTCTTACTCGTTTATTTGTTTTTATTTCGTCTGTCTATTTTCCGATGCAGAAATTTGCAAAGATATTCCCCAGTAATTCGTCGTTTGAGACCTGACCTGTAATAAGCCCAAATTGATATAAAGCTTCACGAATATCAAGAGCTATAAGGTCGCTCGACAAATTAGTTTCAAGACCGTATTTGACTTTTTGTATTTCATCTAAAGCTTTCAATAAGGAATCATAATGTCTTGTATTCGTAACGATTGTTTCATTATTACGAAGAGCACCAGTATTTACGAAAGAAAGTAATTCATTCTTTAATTCATCAACACCAATTTTCTCTTTAGCAGAAATTTTCAAAAGTTTCAAGTTTAAAGTTTCAAGTTTTTCATTGATCGTTTGAATTTCATTTTCACTTAATAAATCCACTTTATTAATGACAACTAAAATTGGTTTTAAAGGATATTTATTTTTAACTTTTTCTATTTCAACAATATATTCAGAACCTGAAACCTGAAACTTAAAACCATCAAACAAAAATATAACAACTTGTGCCTGCTCAATTTTTTCGAAGGTTTTTTTGATTCCGATGCTTTCTACAACATCTTTCGTTTCGCGGATTCCAGCTGTATCAATGAATCTAAAACCAATTCCGCCAATTACCAATACGTCTTCGATAGTATCACGGGTTGTTCCTGCAATGTCCGAAACTATGGCGCGTTCTTCGTTTAGTAAAGCATTTAAAAGAGTCGATTTTCCAACATTTGGTTCACCAACAATTGCAACCGGAATTCCGTTTTTGATTACATTTCCAACAGCAAACGAATCAATTAAACGTTTTAATACGAATTCGATTCTATTTAATAATTCATGAAATTGAGTTCTGTCTGCAAATTCCACATCTTCTTCTGCAAAATCCAATTCCAATTCAATTAGAGAAGCAAAATTCAAAAGTTCTTCACGTAATTTGGCAATTTCATTACTAAAACCACCGCGCATTTGCTGCATCGCAATTTGGTGAGAAGCTTCATTATCAGATGAAATCAAATCGGCAACAGCTTCTGCCTGAGATAAATCCAATTTTCCGTTAAGGAAAGCTCTTAATGTAAATTCACCTGCATCAGCCATTCTACAGCCTTTTCTCAATAGTAATTGAATAATTTGCTGCTGAATATAAGTAGATCCATGGCATGAAATCTCAATCGTATTTTCGCCTGTATAAGAATTTGGCCCCTTAAAAACAGAAACCAAAACTTCATCCAGTGTTTTTGAATCATCAACAATATGACCCAAATGCAGCGTATGTGTTTTTTGTTTGGTTAAATCTTTGTTTTTGATGGATTTAAAAACTGAATCTCCAATGGTAATAGCATCAGAACCTGAAATACGGATAATAGCAATAGCTCCAGCTCCAGATGGAGTAGCCAATGCAACTATAGAATCTTGATTTATCATGCTGCAAAGGTATAAAAAAGCCGTAAAGATAACAACCTGAACTAAAGAGGGAAATGAGAATTTTATAGCTTATAAAATGGAGTTTTAGGAGAATATTAAATGTTAAAATACTGATAATTGTCAGGTTATTTTGTTTTTAGAATGATTAAATTTGAGAAACAAACCAGTAATCTCAAACAAAATGAAAAAGATACTATTTCCAACAGACTTTTCTGAAGCAGCTACAAATGCTTTTGTTCATGCTTTAGAATTTGCAAAAATTGTTAATGCCGAACTTATTTTGCTGCATACTTTTGAGATCCCGGTTTATGACAGCCAGTTCTTTCCGGAAAATTATGCATCGATTTATAGTTCGATCGAATTAGCAAAATTCGAAATGTTTAAGGATGAAATTCCAAAACTGAGAGCCATTGCTGAAGAACGAAAATTAGATGATATTGTAATAAAACATCGTTTGATGGACGGCGATTTAATTTATAATTTAAAAAATGCAGTAGAAGAAGATAAAATTGATTTTGTGATAATGGGAACTTCAGGAGTTAATGACTGGACAAAATTCTTTCTTGGATCGAATACAAGTTCCGTAATTTCAGAAGTAAAAGTTCCCGTTTTATGTATTCCTGCTGATGCAAAATTCAAAAAGATTAAAATAATTGGTTTCACAACACGCTATCGTGAAAAAGATAAGTCAGAGCTAAAAAAGGTTCTGGAAATTGCAAAAAAAACAAATGCAAAAGTAAAAAGCTTATATGTTAAAACTTCCGGTTCAGATGTTTCTGATGCTACTATTAAAGAATGGGAAAAAGAATTTGCAAATGAAAATGTCGAATTTCTGGTCTTGCCAAGTGATGAAGTAAAAGAAACCATACTTGATTTTATACTTTATAAAGATGTTGATATTCTGACTACAATAACTCATAAAAGATCGTTCTTTGAAAGTATTTTTGAATCTAGTTTTTCGAAGAAAATTGCCAAAGAAGTTTCAATTCCGGTTTTAGTAATGCATGAAACCTAAAATCTAATATATATTGATGGTAATTTGTAAGTGTAAAACCTATATTTGTATTTCATTAAAATCTAAGAATGGAAGCATATAATAATAAAGTTGAACATTATACAACACTTTTTCATAAAATCAATAAAAGATATAACAGCATAAGTATTCTACGCCTTTTAACCGTTTTTCTGGGTTTGTTTTTATTGTTTTATTACATAAAAACCAATGAAATTCTTTACGTAGTTTTTGCTTTTCTATCTTTTGTTGGTTTTCTTTTTTTGATGCGAATTCATTCTGCGTTGTCATTTCAAAAAGAACTTACTTCAGCGATTTTAAAAATTAATAAAAATGAGATTTCATTTTTAAAAAGAGAAAAACTTCCTTTTGAAAATGGAATAGAATTCAATGATTTTCATCATCCTTATGCTTACGATTTGGATATTTTTGGAGATCATTCTTTATTTCAAAATATAAACAGAACGGCAACTTTTACAGGAAAAAAAACATTAGCAAATCAATTATTGAAGTTGTCTTCTAATGAAACAATTCTGGAAAATCAGGAAGCAATAAATGAACTTAATGCTAAAATTGACTGGCGTCAGGATTTCCTGGCTTTGGCAATGATTAGTAATGATTCTAAAAGTTCGTATGATTCTTTAATACATTGGAATTCATTTAAAAATAATGCGCTACCTAAAGCTTTAGTTGCTGCATCAATTGTTCTTCCAACATTATTCTTCGGTTTTTTAATTGCCTATTTTGTCACTTCAAAAATGATTTTATTGTCTTATGTCACTTATATTTTTATAGCAAATATGATTGTTTTAGGGCAGTCTTTCAAACGAATTCAATCTGAGATTGCTAAAGCTGATAATGTTGACAAAATAATTAAACAATACAGTTTATTAGTTCAGAAAATTGAAAAAGAAACTTTTCAGTCCAAAAAATTAGTTGATTTTCAGCAACAATTAATTTTTAAAAATGCAACAGCAAGTACACACTTAAAAGATTTATCAGAGTTGTTTTCAAGAATGGATACGATTAACAATTTTGTTACGGCAATTGTTTTTAACGGAACCTTTTTGTTTAATCTGCATGTTTTGAGAGCCCTATTAAAATGGAAAGACAATTATTCGACCGAACTCGAAAAATGGATTGCTATTATTGGAGAATTTGAGGCTTTAAACAGTTTGGCAAATCTCGCTTATAATAATCCTGATTTTGTTTTCCCTGAGATCAATTCCGAATTTAAAATTGGATTCTCAGATTTAAGTCATCCTTTACTAAATCCGACAACGAGAGTAGGGAATGATACTCATTTTTATCCGGAATCATTCGTGATTTTGACCGGTTCTAATATGTCCGGAAAAAGTACTTTTTTAAGAAGTTTAGGGATTAATATGGTTTTAGGCGGAATAGGTTCAGTTGTTTGTGCTTCAAAAGCTAATATTCATCCACTTCCAGTATTGGTTTCAATGCGATTATCAGATTCCTTAGCTGATAGTGAATCGTACTTTTTTGCCGAAATCAAGCGTTTAAAACAAATTATGGATGCCTTAGAAGAGCAGCCTGCTTTTGTTTTGCTGGATGAAATTTTAAGAGGAACAAACTCTGATGATAAACGAAACGGTACTATTGAAGTAGTTAAAAAAATCATTGCAAAAAAGGCCATTGGCGCAATAGCAACACATGATATCGAAGTTTGCCTGACAACAAATGAGTATCCTAATATTCTAACCAACCAATGCTTTGAAGTCCAAATCCAAAATAACGAACTTCATTTTGATTATAAACTTAGAAATGGAATCTGTAAAAATAAAAGCGCTACTTTTTTAATGCAGAAAATGGGGGTGATATAATCTTAGATTTTAGAGTGTAGATTTTAGATTAGAGAACAAAGATTTTAGAACAAAGAGTAAAGATTTTAGATTATAGAGTTTGATCTGGATTGTCATTCTTAGCGATGTCGGAGATAGTAACGACTTATACAATAGTTTGTCATATCTGGTTTTTTTTAAGAAGTTCCAGAGGAACGAAACATATTGTAGGGATGTCCCGAGGCTTCGGGATTAATACATCTCTCGCAATGCAAACACAATCTTGTCATCCCGAGGAACGAGGGATCTCCGCAAGAAACTCCGTAATCAAAATACACAATCTTTGTCGAGCTACTTACGGAGATCCCTCGTTCCTCGGGATGACAAGATCGCGGTTATTTCTGCATTTCCTTAATCGTATTTACAAAAGCTTCAACGGGCTGCGCTCCGGAAACGGCATATTTTCGATCAAAGACAAAAAACGGAACACCTTGCACGCCAATTTCCTGCGCTTCTTTAATATCGTTCTCAACGTCTTTTAAAAATAAGTCTTCATCTTTTAATACTTCTAAAACCTGATTCTGATCTAAACCAGCTTTGATGGCCAATTCGATTAGGGTTGGACCATCATTTAAGTCTCGCCCTTCAGTAAAATAAGCTTTAAAGAAGATTTCTTCCATTTCATCGCCTAATTTTTTGGCTTTAGCCAAATGTATAATACGATGTGCTGTCAAAGAATTTGAGATTATAGCTTTGTCAAAATGATAATCCAAACCAACGCTTTTTGCACGTTCTACGACACCTTTGTGCATTTCTATAGATTGTTCAACAGAAATACCTTTTCGTTCAGCAAGAAACGTATAAACGTCTTTTCCTGATTGTGGCGTAATAGTTGGATCAAGTTGAAAGCTTTTCCACTCAATTTCAAATTCATCATTTGGAAACTCAGCTAAAGCGGTTTCCAGTTGTCTTTTTCCGATATAACAAAACGGACACATGATGTCCGACCAAATTTCTATTTTCATATTACAAAGTTAGAAAAAAAATGTTTCAGGTTTGAAGTTTCAGGTTTTTTGGCTTTCGAGAGCTTTGTGAAAGTTTTAAACCAAGAGTGTAAGGAACTTTGTCGAAAGCCTAAGCTCAAAGTTGATATACGCATTTTTGTCATTTCGACCGAAGGGAGAAATCACATAAAGTAGCTCGTCAACAGTGCGTTCTCCCCGCGTGTGATTTCTCCCTTCGTTCGAAATGACAAGATTGTGGCTATTTTGTGTGATTTTTTTTAAAAATCGTTGTCAAATTAAAGTTCCTTACACTCTTGGTTTTAAACTTTTACAAAGCTTACATCGTAAATTTTATGTTTAGCAAACTCGACAGGTTTTAAAAACCTGTCGGGTTTATTATAAACACAAAGTTATAAAACTTGAAACTTCAAACTTGAAACAAAAAAAACACTCTTAAAATAAAAAACCGCAACTCTTTTTGAGAATTGCGGTTTCTAGGTATAAAAAATGGTTGGTTAATAGCGATATTTTTTTTTACAATGATATGTCTTTAATTTGAAACTAAAAAAAATCCCTGTAACAAAAAGTACTTTTGATGTTAACTATTTAACATTACGGGCATTACCAACATTGTTACTGTTTCTCCTTCTTCTAAACCATCAACAGGCGTAAGAATACCAGCTCTGTTAGGCAATGACATCTCTAGCATGATCATATCTGATTGTAGGTTAGTCAACATCTCTGTTAAAAAACGAGAGTTGAAACCAATTTGAAGATCATCTCCTTGGTAATCACAAGTCAATCTTTCTTCGGCTTTGTTTGAGTAATCGATATCTTCAGCAGAAACATTTAATTCAGCTCCGGCGATTTTTAAACGAATCTGGTGTGTTGTTTTGTTTGAGAAAATCGCAACACGTTTAACTGAACTTAAAAATAAAGAACGGTCAATCATTAATTTGTTTGGATTCTCCTTTGGAATTACCGCTTCATAATTAGGGTATTTTCCATCAATTAAACGGCACATTAAAATATAATTGTCAAATGAGAAAGTCGCATTCGAATCGTTGTATTCAATTTTTACTTCAGCATCAGAAGATCCAAGAATACTTTTTAAGATATTCAAAGGTTTCTTTGGCATAATAAAATCTGCAACCTGAGACGCTTTTACATCTGTACGGGCATATTTTACTAATTTGTGAGCATCTGTTGCAACAAAAGTCAATCCTTCTGGTGAGAACTGGAAGAAAACTCCAGACATTACCGGACGTAAATCGTCGTTTCCGGCAGCGAAAATTGTTTTGCTTACAGCAGTTGCCAAAACATCTGCAGGAACAAGTGTTACAGATGGATCTTCAAGGTTTACTGCTTTAGGAAATTCTTCTCCCGCAGCATATGCCAATGCATATTTTCCTGAATTTGAACTGATTTCAACTGTATTGTTATCTTCAACTGTAAAAGTTAAAGGCTGTTCCGGGAACGTTTTCAAAATTTCAAGCAAAAGTTTAGCTGGCACAGCAACACTTCCTTTGCTTGTAGAATCAATTGATAATGTAGCCGACATTGTAGTTTCAAGATCCGAAGCCGAAACTGTCAACTCAACATTGTCTAGTTCAAATAAAAAGTTATCTAAAATAGGCAACGTATTGTTACTGTTGATTACACTACCTAAAACTTGTAATTGTTTTAATAAGTACGAACTCGATACTATAAATTTCATCTCTTTTGTTTTATTTTTTGGTGTATTCTTTAGCATTTAGACGCTAAAGATACGGATTACAAATATATCGTAAACAATCTTAGTTTTGCAAATTTTTTATTAACATCTATTTGCTGTATTTTCTTTTTCGTAAGTAAGTAAAGGCTAATCCGAAAACCAATAAAATTAGAATTGGAAGTCCGATAGTTATGAATTGCGTCATTGTATAATTCTCGTAAACCTTCTCTTTGTCCAATAATGGCAAACTAACATCTTTGCTTCTAATGTTAATAAGTCCGGTATCATCCAACAAATAATTAATACAATTCATCATGAAATCTTTGTTGTCGTATAGGTTTCCGGTACGTTGATCGTAACCTAATTCTACAGGCATCATGTTTTTGTCTAATTGATTTCTCGCCAAATCTCCATCGGCAATTACAATCATTTTGTTTGGTTTTCCTTTTGCTAAAAACGAATTTTCTTTAAACGGCAATACGCGATTCTCAAAAGCCGAGTGAAACGAACCTTCCAGTAAAACAGAAAGCGGAATGTTTCCTTTATTTATATAATCCTGTGGAGAAGTTTTTTCGGTTACAATATTCAAACTGATTTCTGCAGGTGATCCAACGGTTTTAGAATATTGAGACGATTGCAATAAAACCGTTTTTTTGATTCCGTTTTTCAAAGTATCAATCGGGCTTGCGAAATCAAATTTAATTTCCCCCAGATTTTTTACTATCGGATTATTGCTCGTTGGTACTACAATAGGGGCATACTTCCAAACAAAATCCTGGTATTGTGTAGCACTTCCTTGTTCGCCAGTAGCTAATTTTATAGGGCTTCCATGTTCGTCTTTTACTAAATCGGGATTAATTCTGAATCCGTATTTAAAGAACATATCATTCAGATTCAAATCTCTTGGATATGCCAACGTTGCACCGGATTGATTGTATAAACTGTCCATATCAGCCGCAACCTGATCAATTAGCCACAAGGTTTTCCCACCATTCATAATAAACTGATCCAAAACCTGTTTTTCTTCATCAGAAAAAGTTTCAGTTGGTTTTGAGATAATCGCTAAATCATATTTTTTTAAAGCGTCTAAAGTTCCTGTTGGATTTTGAGCCACAGAATCTAAAGTGAAAGGTCCTATATAGTAACTTTCACGAATTTGCTGTAATAATTTAGCAATGTGAACTTCACTTAATTCTCCGTTTCCTTTTATAATCGCAACCTTCTTTTGTCTGTCTTTGCTGATTTTATTAATAGCATCAGCAATCGAATATTCTAAATGCTGAATTGACCCAATTACTTTTTGCGTCGTCGAAGCGCCCATAATGTTTTTCAACAAAGGAATATTAACTTCTTTATTATTATAAACCGCAACTGCCCAAGGAAAAACCATTGCCTGAGATTGTTTTCCTTTATTGTCAACAGTGATGTTTATTGGCGTAAGACCCTTTTGATAAAGAGATTTTACAACATCCATGTTTTCGTCTCCGTTTTCTAACGGATTAACAAATTCAAAAACAATATTGCTGTTATAAGCCTGAAACTCTTCCAGTAATTGTTTTGTTTCTAGCTGTAAACGTTTAAAATCTGCCGGCAAATCGCCTTGCATATAAATCTTGATCGACAACGGGTTTTTTACCTGTTTTACAATTTGTAAAGAAGTTTCAGATAAAGTATATCGTTTGTCTTTGGTTAAATCAAATCGGTGGAAAAATAAACTTCCCAATACATTTAAAACGATTAAAACAAAAACCGTAATACCTAACGTTTTGATATTTTGTTGAGTAGATACTTTCATTATGCTTTAAAAGATTTTAATTGATAAACTGTAAAAGACAGAAATAATACGGTGATGCTCAAAAAATAAAGAACATCGCGTGTATCAATAACGCCTCGACTCATACTTTTAAAGTGATCCTGCATACCAAATGCCGAAACAATTGTAGAAGATCCGGGAATCAATGAAGCCAATCCTTCAAATCCAAAATAGAAAATAAAGCACAGAAAAACGGCAATAATAAAAGCAACGATTTGATTTTCGGATAACGTAGAAGTAAAAATTCCGATAGCTGAATAAGCCGCAATCAGAAATAATAATCCAAAATAAGAACCAATTGTACTTCCCATATCGATATTTCCTTCGGGTGCACCCAAATTAGAAATCACTTTTACATATATAAAGGTTGGAATAATTGCCAAAACAATCAATAGGAGGGAACCTAAAAATTTTCCGTTTACGATTTCCCAAATTGATAATGGTTTAGTTAGAAGCAATTCTAATGTTCCTTGTTTTTTTTCATCAGAGAAACTTCTCATTGTAACCGCAGGAATCAAGAAAATTAAAATCCATGGCGCCAAAGTAAAAAACGGAGTCAAATCGGCATAACCACTGTTTAATATGTTGTAATCTCCTTCGAATACCCATAAAAATAGTCCATTGCTAATTAAGAAAATAGCAATGACCAAATAGCCAATAGGAGAGCCAAAAAAGGATTTTATTTCTCGTAAAATGATTGATTTCATGTAACTTATTTTTGTTTCAAGTTTTTTTGTTTCAGGTTTCAGTTTTTTGAACTCTGAAAGCTTTAAAAATTATTTTCCGTGTGTTATTTTTATGATCTTTGAGTTTTTGGAATCAATAATTATTAAAAATGTTCCTCCCAAATAATCTTCGGGCAAAGTTCCTGAAATAACCCAGTAATTTTGCAATAAATAAATTTCATACGGTCTTTGTTTTTCAATGTTTTGTTTGCCGTAAATTTCGAATAAAATTGGTTCTGCGATTTTAATTGCAATAACACTGTCTTTTATTAGTATTGTTTTATTATTAATAATATTATGTTGCACTTCTTTAGATAAAGCTCTTTTTAACTCTTCTTGCGCATATTCTTTACCTAAAACTAAACGTTTATTTTGCGAACAACTACTAAGCGAAACTAATAAAAGACATAAGAAAATGTATTTCATAATTAGATTTATTATTTTTTGTCTCAAGTTTCAGGTTTCATGTCCACACAGCTTTGCGAACTTTGCTATTTCTAAAACGATTTAAATATAATCTTTGCGTTCTCTGCGGTTACTTCGTTCCAATATTCAGATTCAGCATATATCCTGAAACCTGAAACTTGAAACAAACTAATTCAAACTAACAATCTTGTCAACGCTCCACGCTTCTGGTTTTGCATTGAACAGTGTTTTTGTAAAACTCCAAACCGAATTAAATAATTCAGATTTTCTGTAATTTTCTAAATCTTCTTCAGTTTCCCAATAACTGTAAGTAAAAAAGATGCTTTTGTCATTCTTATCCTGATACAATTCTAAAAAACGATTTCCTTCAGCATTTCGTATTTTGTCTTTCACGCTTTCAAAATTCTCCAGAAAATCCGGAATCTTTTCTTCGTGAAAACTCATTTTTACTATTCTAACAAACATGTGTTTAATTTTAGATTTTAGATTGCTGATTTTAGATTGTTGAATGTCTAAAGATCTTACAGGTGCGCAAAAATACCAAAATTGATTGTTCTTTTTATGAAAAATTAAAATATTATAAAATAGTTTTTACCGCAATGTTGTCATCTTAACAAAGGAGAGATCGCATTTGTAATTCCGTAACGAATATCACCAATCTTTGTCGAGTTTCGAGTGTGATTTCTCTCCCGAAGCCTCGGGATCGAAATGACATACTAAACGTAAACATTCTTATGAAAAAGATTGAAACGGATAGCGGGATTAGCTCTTAAAAAATTGCTTTTATCATAGAAATCGAAATGACAAAGCCACGAGAAAATCTGTATCTATCAGCTTAAATCAGTTAAAATCTCCGTGCCATTTTTTAGATATTCAATACTCTAAACTTATAAAAACTTAATCGTAATCACATCACGATAATTCAATCCTAAAAGGCTATTTGCTGAACCAACTTTTGAAGGATTACTCCTAAAAATGGCAATTTCAAGAAAACCGGCTTCGTTAAAAATAGCCAGCTTTTCGCCTTCGTAAGTTTTAATGGGATATTTGTCTGATGTTGCTATTGCAGAGTAATTTGGCAGAATTGTTTTGATACTTTTTGGCTTCATTACAATTTCGTACGGACGCCCTTTTGCGATTTCTACAAACTGCTTTTTGGAAATATTAGTTACAATGTTTCCAAAATGATCAATGTAAATTACATATCCTTTTATAGAGCTTCCGTCGTTTGAGATTACAGGTTGCAGCTCTGTAATTTGTTTAATTTCTGCGATTTCTTTTCCAATAACATTTAGTAATCCGCCTTTAGAAATATGGCTGGCAACTTTTATAAAAATATCCAAATCGCTGAATTCACTCGGAAAACGATCGTGTATATTGATGGCAACAATTTTTTGCGGAACAATTTTCTGCGTAAGCATGCTTAGAATACCATTATCGGCACAAATAAAGAAATGATCATTCCATTGCATGGCAATATGCTGATTCTCTTTATTGCGTTCGATATCGACACCAATTAAGTGAACGGTTCCTTTTGGGAAACTCAAATAAGATGCGCCAACAATGTAACTTGCTTCAGCAGTGTTAAATGGATCTATGTCATGCGAAATATCAACAATTGTAACCTCTGGATACTCAGATAATATTTTACCCTTAAGCGAACCAACAAAGTGGTCTTTTAAGCCGTAATCGGTAGTAAGGGTAATTATTGACATAATTTTGTTTATAACTATTGGTAGTATTTAAATCTAATTTTCATTAAATTTGAGAAATGCAAAGCTAATAATAGTAAATGCAAATTGAAAGAAAGAAAAGACAAATTGCGATAAATATATAGTAGTCTTAGTTTTCAGTTTCAGTTTTCAGTTTTTTAACGATAATGATTTTAAAACTCCGACTGTCACTGAAAACTTTAAACTAAAAAAATACCCGACAACCACTGATTTATAAAAACTGATTTATTTTTAATTTAAAACTATCTCATTTGAACGAAAGAATTATCGAGCTCATAGACATCGCTCCAAAAGACTTTTGGGGCGCTCAAGACACTCATCTTGAAATAATTAAAAAGTATTACCCAAAGCTTAAAATAGTAGCGAGAGGTACCACTTTGAAAGCATTTGGCGAAAAAGAAGTTCTAGATGAATTCGAAAAAAGATTTCAGAGGCTTATGCTTCATTTTACAAGATACAACAACATTGATGATAATGTAATTGAACGTGTAATAATGAGTGATGGTCAGGATGAAAGAAAATCATACGATCATGACAAAATATTAGTTCATGGAGTTGGCGGTAAAATAATTAAAGCCATGACGCCTAACCAGCAACTATTGGTAGATACCATCAAAAAAAACGATATGGTATTTGCTGTTGGTCCAGCCGGAACAGGAAAAACGTACACTGGTGTTGCAATGGCGGTTAAAGCGCTTAAAGACAAGGAAGTAAAAAGGATAATACTAACGCGACCGGCGGTAGAAGCAGGAGAAAATCTTGGTTTTTTACCCGGCGATATGAAAGAAAAACTAGATCCTTACATGCAGCCTCTTTATGATGCTTTGCGCGATATGCTGCCAAACGAAAAGCTCGAAGATTACATTTTAAAAGGAATTATACAGATTGCGCCATTGGCATTTATGCGTGGACGTACGCTTGATAATGCCTTTGTAATTCTCGATGAAGCGCAGAATACGACACACTCGCAAATGAAAATGTTTTTGACCCGTATGGGAAAAAATGCCAAATTCATGATTACGGGTGATCCTGGACAGGTCGATTTACCACGCAGAACTATTTCTGGTCTTAAAGAAGCAATCTTGGTTCTGAAAGACGTTGACGGAATCGGAATTATTTATCTTGATGATAAGGATATCGTACGTCACAGATTAGTCAAAAAGGTAATTGATGCTTATAAACAAATAGAAAATCACGATTAATTTTTTATAAAGTGTCAAATGTAAATCGTGAAATGTGATTTGACATTTACTAATATTCGTTTTCTACATAATCTAAAGACAGATATGCAGGAAACGAATATTTTTTTTGATAAATTTGAAAATTAAAATTTCTATTTGATGACAATTAAAACACTGAGTTTAGTAGTTCTTATTTTTTCTATTTCGTGTAAGAAAACAGAAAGTACCCCGAAAAATTTTGTTGGAACCTGGTATGATACCGGATTTAAAGCCGAGAATAAGACCACTTTAAAAATACTCGATAATAATACATTTTTATATAACGGGGGAAGCAGCGACTGGACAGGTTTCTCTAACGGAAGTTGGAAAATAATAGGAGATACCATAGAATTAAGTAGTACAAAAATGGAAGATTGCTATAATGTTTCTCCTTTTTCTGATTGTAATTCTTCTGATGGAAAAAATAAAGTTACGACAACAATACCTGGCTGTACGCCTGATATTGATGTTTCATTTGTAGTTCTTAACAAAGAAAAATTTTATATGAGGAATGATTCTTTGATACATAAAAGTAAAGTTAATTCTAAATGCACGGATAAGTTAAAAATAAGTTTTGCAAGAACTCCAAAAAGTAAAAAATGACAAAATTGGATGATTTCTATTTAAACCAAGAAGAGCCTGTAAAGGGAATCTTTCTTGCATTAAAAGAAATTATTCTAAAACAAGACCAAAACATTACTAATGTTTTAAAATATGGAATGCCATTTTTTTGTTATAAGGGAAAAATGTTTTGCTACTTATGGATTCATAAAAAAAACAAACAGCCTTATATTGGAATTGTAGAAGGCAAACACTTTGAAGAGTCTTTTTTGATTCAGGAAAATCGGTCAAGGATGAAAATTATGATGCTGAATAATAATGAAGATTTGCCTTTGGAACAAATTGAAAGGGTTATTGAGAAGGCTATAAATTTATATAAAACTGGGATTATAAAAATTACATGAAATCAAAAATTGTTGGAGAACTTAAACCTTTGGAACATGATTTAGATTTTTTTGAAAGTGAGCCATATCCAATACCGTATTTTAATAATAAAAAATTAAAAATTGGGTTTGTGGATGCCAGATATCCTTCATATTTGTTTGAAGCAGATGAAGTATTAGAGAATTTTCTAAAACTTGATGTGAAAGAAAGTATTAAAAATGCGCAACTAGTTTTCAATTATTATGATGAAATTTTAAAATTTGGATATACGAAACGATTAGATATTAAAACTGTTGAAGAAGTTTGGAATTTTGTTTATCCATCTGAAATAATTATTGATTGGGATGAAAATGGAGTTTTTTATTTATGTGTTTCTTGTGGATGTGAATGGGAAGAAGAACACGGACTTCAGTTAGTTTTTAAAAATGGCCTGAGTTTGACTAAAGCAAGTGGACATGGTGAAAGTTATGAAGATTAATTAGTAAAATAAAGACGAAAAGTGCTGAATATTCAATATTTAACGAAATAGTTAAATAAATAATAAACTTCGCTTATTTCAGGCTTTTACGGTTTGTAATCTTTGCTCTTCTGAGCGTAAAGCCGTAAATTTGCAATTCATAAAATACTTGATTTTAATATGACTTCTAAACTTAAGAATATAAAAGTTGTTGTAAGTGACTTAGATGGAACTTTACTCAATCCACAGCATAAAATATCTGATTATACTAAATCTGTTTTTCAGGAACTACACAATCAAAATTACCTTATTGTTGTTGCTACAGGCCGTCACCATCTTGACGCAATGGCGATTATTGAAAAACTTGAAGTTCCGGTTTATTTGGTAAGCTCAAACGGAGCAAGAATTCATTCGCCTGATAAAGAACAACTTTTTGCATTTAACTTAGAAAGTGATATTGTAAAAGCAGCATTAAATGTTGAAATTGATCCTGAAATTACGGTCGTTTTATTCAAAGAGAATGTTTGGCAGACCAATAGAATAAGTGAAAAACTAAACGCTTTTCAAGAGGAATTAAAATATCGTCCTGAATTGGTAGATTATGAAACACTGGAAGATTTTGGTGCAATAAAAATATTCTTTTCGCACGACAATCACGAAAAATTGGTAGTACTAAAAGATGCCATTTTAGCTAATTCCTCAGAAAATTTGCATCATGCTTTTAGCTTGCCAACTTGTCTGGAATTTATGGATAAATCTATTGATAAAGCGGTTGCAATATTGCGTGTTCTTGAAAAAGAAGGATTTTCTCCGGAAGAAGCTGTTTCGTTTGGAGATGGTTTCAACGATGTTCAAATGTTATCGTTAACCGGAAAAGGATTAATCATGGGGAATGCTCCTGCATTATTAAAAGAAACTTTACCTGATTTAGAAGTTATTAGCACAAATGCTGAAGACGGTGTAGCAAAATATATTTCGTCAAAAATATTGAATAAAGAATTTGTTGCAGGCTAAACAATAAATAAGTAATAGCATAAATAAATTATAGAGTTTGAGAAATTATTTTTTTGAACTTTTATTAAATATTAAGATCCTTGAAGATAATTCTTCAAGGATTTTTTTTGTTATTTAGTACAACTCAAAGAATTTCGTAAGCAAATTATTAAAACATTTTTTTAATAATTTTCAAAGTGTATTTTTGTTTTCTCAAAATAACATTACCATGACAAAAAACATTTTTATTCTTGCCTTTTTAATTCTTTCTATTTCGGGCAATAGCCAAACATTGAAGTTAGAAGAAATAATGAAAGGGGAATCTTTTATTGGAAATCAACCAACAAACGGACGCTGGTCTTTGGACGGTAAAAAAGTATATTTTGAATGGAATCCAACGAATGATATTGACGCAAATACATATTTATGGCAAAAAGGAGCTGCAAAACCTGTTTTGACTGAACCAAAAGAAGCCGCTTTTTCTAAACTTGATTTCAAAAGAAAGCCAAATTCTGATATTGTATATTATATTGATAACGGTGGTTTGTATTCTTATACCGTAAGTACAAAATTGGTAAAGAAAATCATTCAGCAAAGTAATCCAATTTCAAATATTGATTTAGGAACAACGGCTGGAATTGTATTTTTTGAGCAGAACGATAATATCTTCAAATACAATGCTAAAGAAGGAACCGTTTTGCAAATAACGAACTTTAATAAAGGAACTAAAAAAGAAAAAACTTCGGATAAAGACTCGTTTTTAGTTACTCAGCAAAAAGAATTATTCCAGTTTATTAAAGACAAAGAAGCAAAAAAGCAATGGAATCTTGCTAAAAGCAAAGCTGTTAAATCTGATTTTGCAAAAGAATATTTTTATGGCAAAGACAATCTTTATAATCTGAAAGCAAATCCAAATGGAAATTTTGCCACTTTTAGTTTAGTCGAAGAATCTGATGTCAAAAAAGAAAAAATGGAAGTTTTTATAACGGATGATGGTTATAATCAAACTCCGGATACTAAAGAAAAAGTTTCTACAGCAAATTTATTAAAAACGAAATTCGGAATTTATTCTGTAGCAAAAGATACTGTTTATTACGTTAATTTTTCGACTTTAAGTCATATTCAGGATACGCCAAAGTATTATGAATCTTATGATAATCTAAAAAATAAAGCCAAAGAAGACAGGGTAATTAGCACTCAGGCGCCTGTTTATAACGAAGATGGATCGTTGGCAATTGTCGATATCAGAAGTCAGGATAATAAAGACAGATGGCTTGTGAGTTTAAATCTTGAAAACGGAACTTTTAAAGAAATTGAACATCAACATGATGATGCGTGGATTGCCGGTCCGGGGATTCCGTCGTATTCTTTTGATTCGGGTGTTCTTGGTTTTCTGGCAGATAATGAAACGATTTATTTCCAGTCTGAAGCTACAGGATATTCACATTTATATACTTACAATGTAAAGTCGAATAAAAAAATACAATTGACCAGTGGAAATTGGGAAGTTCGTGAAGTAACCTTATCTAAAGATAAAAAGACATTTTATTTAACAACGAATACTACGAATCCCGGAAATAGAAATTTCTACAAATTACCTGCTATTGGTGGTACTTTAGAACCAATTTTGACGAAAGATGGTGCACATGAAGTAGTTATTTCAGCAGATGAAAAATCGCTTTTAGTACGTTATTCGTATAAAAATATTCCATGGGATTTTTATATTGCCGAGAATAAAAAGAATACCACATTACAGCAAATTTCTTCTTCACCTTCTGAAAGTTTCAAGCAATATAAATGGAGAGAACCGGAGGTAATTACTTTCAAAGCACAAGACGGAACTCCTGTAAATGCCAGATTATATGTGCCAAAAGCTGAAAATGCAAATAAAGCTGCGATCATTTTTGTTCACGGCGCGGGTTATTTGCAAAACGCACATAACTTTTGGAGTAATTACTACAGAGAATATATGTTTCATAATTTGTTGACAGATTTAGGATATACAGTTCTCGATATTGATTACAGAGGAAGTGATGGTTACGGGCGTGATTTTAGAACTGGAATTTACCGTTTTATGGGAGGAAAAGATTTGTCTGATCAACTTGACGGAAAAAAATATTTAGTTGAAAAATACGGAATCGATACTAATAGAGTAGGGATTTATGGTGGTTCTTATGGCGGATTTATTACGCTAATGGGAATGTTAACGACTCCTGGTGAATTTAAATCAGGTGCGGCTTTGCGTTCCGTTACAGATTGGGCACATTATAATCATGAATACACAGGGAATATTTTGAATTTTCCTGAAACAGATCCTGAAGCTTACAAAAAAAGTTCGCCTATTTATTTTGCTGATAATTTAAAAGGAAATCTGGTTATGCTACACGGAATGGTCGATGATAATGTTGAGTACAAAGATATTGTGCGTTTGTCACAGCGTTTTATAGAATTACAGAAAAAGAATTGGTCTCTTGCTTCGTTTCCGGTAGAATCACATGGTTTTAAAGAAACCTATTCCTGGATTGATGAATATAGCAGAATTTTAAATTTATTTAATTCGACACTTTTGAAATAAGTTTTCGGTCGCAGTCTCAGTCTTCAGTCACAGTTTTCAGTCACAGTTTACAATCTCAGTTTTTAGTCGCAGTTTGAACTTTTGAGTGAATTATGTTAAAATGTAGGTTAAAGCTTTGTGAAAGCTTTAAAATTTTGACAAAGCTCACGCAAAGACTTTCACTGAAAACTGAGACTGCGACTGAAAACTAAAAACTAAAAACTTTCTTGCTTGCTCTTTTAATTAGTTTTAAATTTGCAATCGTAAAAAACAACACAACACTAGGATAATGAGTAATACAATTACAACTACAAATTTTAATTTCCCAAATCAAAAGTCAGTTTACCGCGGAAAGGTTAGAGAAGTTTACAATATTGATGACGAACTTTTGGTAATGGTTGCAACGGATAGACTTTCGGCGTTTGATGTGGTTTTACCAAAGGGAATTCCATACAAAGGACAAATTTTAAATCAGATTGCAACAAAATTCATGGAGTTAACTCAGGATATTGTTCCAAATTGGTTAATTGCAACTCCAGATCCAAACGTAGCTGTTGGGCATTTATGCGACCCTTTTAAAGTAGAAATGGTTATTCGTGGTTATGTTTCAGGTCATGCTGCACGTGAATATGCTGCTGGAAAAAGACTGATTTGCGGAGTTACTATGGCAGAAGGTCTAAAAGAAAATGATAAATTCCCGGAACCTATCATTACACCAACTACAAAAGCAGATAATGGTTCTCATGATGAAGATATTTCTCGTGAAGATATTTTGTCTAAAGGAATCGTTTCTGAAGAAGATTATCTAATTTTAGAAAAATATACTCGTGCTTTATTCCAACGAGGAACTGAAATTGCTGCAAGCCGTGGTTTAATTTTAGTAGATACTAAATACGAATTTGGAAAAACAAAAGATGGAGTTATTGTTTTGATTGACGAAATCCACACACCGGATTCATCTCGTTATTTTTATGCTGACGGATATCAGGAAAGACAGGAAAAAGGAGAGGAGCAAAAACAATTATCAAAAGAATTTGTACGTCGTTGGTTGATCGAGAATGGTTTTCAAGGTCAGGACGGACAACAAATTCCGGATATGACAGAGGCTTATATCGAATCAGTTTCTGAAAGATATATTGAGTTATTTGAAAATATTTTAGGAGAGAAATTTGTAAAAGCTGATATTGATAATATCGACGAACGTATTGAGAAAAACGTAGTAGAATATCTTAGTTTTAAAAAATAGATTTTAGATAAAGATTTCTTTTTATAAAAGATAAAAGAGTTTTAGCCACAGATTAAAAGAGGAAGCAGATTTTTAAGAATCATTCTAATCTTATAATCTGTGGCTATTTTTTTATTTCTCCATATGTGCTTTTAAGTTTTCGAGACCTTTATCTAAATCTTTCCCAATCATTGTATCCATATTCATCATGGGCATCATAATATTCATGGGATAAGGAAAAACGCCATTGATTCCCCATTTTACTTTAGTTTGATTTCCTGATACTGCTTCTGTCGACATAAAACCTACCGCAGTATCATCCATTGGTTTTTTAAAACGTAAGGCAAAGTCGATGCGCTTTCCTTCTGTTATCTTTGTGATTTCCTGTTCGCCAACGCCAACTTCTTTTACATCACTTTCCCAAGCCGATATTGAACCTACAGTTCCATCAGTTCCTTTATAGGTAGATTTCATTTTTGGGTCAATATTAGCCCAAACGCTAAATTGATTTTGGTTCTTTAGATATTTCACATAATTAAAGACACTATCAACTGGTTTGTTTATTGTGATCTCTCTTTGTATTGCATAATCTTTTGGCATAAAATACGCTGCAATTAATACGATAGATACAATAAGGATTAATACGATCAGAATTCCTTTAATAAATTTCATTTTCTGTAGTTTTAAGGTTAAAAATTGCTTTCTGTTCTGATTAGATATTCTTTTTTAGTCAAATTTTAAAGTAAAGTTATAAAACTAAAGCCTTGAATTTGTTGGGTTTAAAATTTTTTGATGAATTTTTTATATTTTTTTCGATTTTAGTGTAACATATTAATGTTTGTAGCGTCTATTAGTAAAGCAAGTTGAAATTTTGGAAACGTTAAGTTTTAAAATGTAACCCATTTATTAACTGAATGTTAAGAATTAGTTAAAACACAGTACCTTGCATTACATATTACAAAAATAGAAGTACCTTTACATAGAAATTAAAAATCATCATTATCAATCAATTAAATAATCAATCAACATGAAAAAATCAGTAATTATCTTAGGAGTAGCTTTAGTAGCATTTGCAAATGTTTCAATGGCATCAAATCACAAACTAGTTGTGAAAAATGGAGTTGAATTTTCAAGATCTTTTGTATCTCCATTAAACGTGGCAGTTAGCAAAGGAGACATTGAAATCGTGAAAAAATTTATCGAGTACGGAGCTGATGTAAATCAGATATCTGAAGATATGTCACCTTTAATGGTTGCAGCTCGTTACAACAAAGTTGAAATTTTAAAAGTATTATTAGCTAGCGGCGCACGCCCAAGCGATAAAAACGATAAAGGATATACTGCATTAAAATATGCACAATTATCTAATGCAACAGATGCAATTGCACTTTTGAAAGATTTAAAATAAACGTTTTTGAACTAAAAGTTTAAAAGAGTTTTGAGTTAGTAATTGAAACGACCTTCCTTGAGCAGAAGGTCGTTTTTATTTTATATAAGTTGGAGGAAACTATTTTTAACACATAGAGATATAGCTTTTGAAAACTAAAAAAGTAGGCGTTTCACTTTTTTCACACTATGCGTTAGAAACTTGTTTCTTTTAATCTCCTTTTATTGCATGAAGAAAAACTATGTTTCTATGTGTTAAATGTTTTTTTACGTCTACAATAAAGCAACGGAGTAATCACACTTAATGATTAATAGATAAATTGGGTACAGGTAATCAATTGCGATAAAGATTAAAAATTGATTTTCTGAATTTGTTTATCCTGAATTTTGGAGAATATAATTAGTCCAACAATTGCTCCAATAGTTGCAAAAAGCATATCAGATTGTGTGTCCCAAACATATCCCTGCGTTCCTAAAAATGCGTCTCCACCGTCTCCGGTTGCAAGCGAAACAAACCATTCTATAAATTCGTATGCAGCGCTGATTGCCAAACAAATACATACAATAATAAAGTTGAAGAAGCTTTTATTATTAATTACTTCCTTACGAATAAAAAGCTCCCTAACAATCATGGCAGGAACTAATCCTTGCGCAAAATGTCCTACTTTATCATAATTGTTTCTGCTTTGATGAAATATTTCTTTTATGTAATCAAAAAATGGAACTTCGGCATACGTATAATGTCCACCGATGAATAAAATAATACAATGTATTAATATCAAAGTATAGGTAAAATTTGTAAATCGGAATTTTTTAAAAGTAAAAACTAAAATTAAGAAGCCTATAATTGCGGGAATAACTTCAAGAAAACAAGTAAGTCCTTCTTTTGGATTTATAATGGAGAGTAACAATGAAATTGTAAAAATAGCGAGTAGAGAATAGATGTATTTCATGAATCAGATTTTACTTATTTAATCTGCAATATATCAAACTTCGAGTTAATGAAATCAAAAAAGCACCATTAAAATAATGATGCTTTTTCTTTAACCGAATCAAATTAATTTAACCAATTAATCAATCTTAAATATTTTACTCAATTTTTACGTTTTTTTTACGGTTGAATACCCAAAAGAGAATCGGGAAGACCAATAAGGTTAGAATCGTTGCCGTAACCAAACCACCAATAATAACAATTGCCAATGGTTTTTGTGATTCAGAACCAATTCCCGTAGAGATCGCTGCTGGCATTAAACCTATCGACGCCATCAAAGCTGTCATTACTACGGCTCTTGTTCTTGCTTTTACTCCCATGAAAATGGATTCTTCGAGCGTGAATTTTGCCTTCAGGTTATGATGAAATTCTGATATCAGAATAACTCCGTTTTGAATACAAATTCCGAGTAAGGCAATAAAACCAACACCGGCCGAAATTCCAAAATTCATTCCAGTAAGGTGCAAGGCAATGATTCCTCCAATAATAGCAAAAGGAACATTGGCTAAAACTAAAAGCGAATCTTTAATATTTCCGAATAAAATAAACAACAGAACAAATATCCCAATTAAACTGATTGGAACCACTTGCGCCAAACGAGCACTGGCACGAACCTGATTCTCAAATTCTCCTGTCCAGCCTGTGGTATAACCTGTAGGCATTTTTAATTCGGCCACTTTTTTCTGAGCTTCGGCAATTGTACTTCCTAAATCCCGATCACGAACAGAGAATTTTACTCCAATAAAACGTTTTGTATTATCTCTATAGATAAATGCGGGTCCTGTAACGGTTTTAATGTCGCAAATTTCTTTAAGCGGAATTTTTACACCGCTTATTGTTGGTACTTTAAGTTCGGCAAGATCAACTTCGTCTTTACGGTATTCTTTTAGGAAACGGACTCTTACATCGAATTTTTTCTCATCTTCATATTTTTGAGTGGCTGTTTTTCCTCCAAAAGCTAATTCCAGAACTGCCTGAGCATCACTCAAAGTAACTCCATAAGCTGCCATTTTTTCTCGATCTAAAATCACACTAATTTCTGGCTGACCAACATTTCTAAGAATCCCGGCATCTTTTATTCCGGGAATATCCTTGATTTTTGCCAGAACTTCATTTGATAATTCATCCAGTTTATCAAGATCGTCTCCGTATATTTTTACTGCGTTTGAAGCTTTAAAACCAGCCACAGATTCCGCAACGTTATCAATAACAGGTTGCGAATAATTATAAGTAATACCTTGATGAACTTTCAGTTTTTGATCCATTTCATTGATCAATTCATCCATATTAATTTTTCGCGTCCATTCTGATTTAGGTTTCAAATCTACCTGAAGCTGAATAAAACCAAAACCATTCGGATCTGTTCCATCGTTACTTCTACCAGTTTGGGACAATACATTTTTTACTTCGGGAAAACTTTCCAGATCTTTTCGAATCATTGATGCTGTTTGCACACTTTCAGGAAGAGAAGTACTCATAGGCAATTCAGCCGTTACCCATAAAGCGCCTTCATTTAATTGAGGTAAAAATTCAGTTCCTAAAAAAGTGGCCGAAAAGAAGACCGCAACCAATAAAGCCAACGAAGCAATTAGCGTTTTTGCTTTATGTTTGAATGTCCAGGCAAAACCTTTACCAACAATTCGGTCCCAAAAATTCACAAAAGGATTGTGTTTCTCTTTTACATTTTTATTCAAAAGAATATGAGATAAAACAGGAACCAATGTCAAAGTAAAAAGTAATGCTCCCATTAAGGCAAAACCAAGAGTAAAGGCGAGAGGAGAGAACATTTTCCCTTCTACTTTCTGAAATGAAAATATCGGTAATAATGCGGTAATGATTATTAATTTAGAAAAGAAAATAGCTTTACCCATTTCAGTTCCAGTTTTTTTAATCAAACTTCCTTTTGCAATTTTATTATATTTCGCCATTCCAAGTTGATGTGCCCGATGATCAAGTACTACAAACAAACCTTCGACCATAACAACTGCTCCATCAATAATAATCCCAAAATCGACCGCTCCCAAACTCAGTAAGTTGGCGCTCATTCCCATCATTTTAAGGCATAAAAAAGCAAATAATAAGGATAATGGAATAACGATCGAAACGGTGAAAGTAGTTCTCCAATCCGCCATGAAGAGAAATACGACACAAGTAACCAGAATAATTCCTTCGAATAAATTATGCATTACCGTTTCGGTTGTGAAATTCATCAGATTATCACGATCGTAGAAAGTTTCAATTTTTATATCCTTTGGTAGTACATTATCATTTAAATCTTTTATTTTGTCTTTAATTAATGCTAAAGTTTCCTGAGCATTTTCGCCTTTTCGCATTACGACAATCCCTTCGACAGCATCGTCATTTTTGCCAATTCCGGTTTGACCAACTCTTGGCATGGAACTTTCATAAACAGAAGCAACATTTTTTACCAAAATTGGATTTCCGTGAGCATCATCAACAATAATATTTTCGATATCCGGAATTGATTTTAAAAGCCCAACACCACGAACCACAAAAGCTTGTCCGTTTTTTTCGATTACATCTCCGCCAACATTTAAGTTTCCAGCGTTTACAGCATTATAAACTTGTAGCGGCGTAATATTATATTTGGCAAGTTTAATTGGATCAACTCCAACTTCATACGTTTTTACCTGACCACCAAAAACATTCAAATCGGCAACACCAGGAACAGAGCGCAATTGTTTGTCAATAATCCAGTTTTGATACGTCAATAATTCTCTACTATCTCTACTGTCACTTTTAACGATGTATCTGAAGATTTCTCCCGTAGGTCCATAAGGTGGCTGAACATCAGGCTCAACATCATCTGGAAGTGAAACATTCTTCAATAAATTATTAACCTGTTGACGTGCAAATGTATCATCAACACCATCATCAAAAATAATTTTGATTACAGATAAACCAAACATCGTAATACTACGAACACTGGTCTTTTTTTGCACCGAATTCATTGAGATTTCAATAGGAGAGGTCACAAAACGCTCTACTTCCTCGGCACTTTTACCATTCCATTGTGTGATAATGATAATCTGAGTATTGGTTACATCAGGAAATGCGTCAATAGGCATATTTTTGAAAGAAATAAAACCGGCAACAGCCAATATTCCCACCCAAAAAAATGTAAATGCTTTATTCTTAAGGGAAAAAGCAATAATATTTCGTATGAATTTGTTCATTTTAAAAAGTATTTTTAATGATGAATTTTTATTTTTTTAAATTTATTTTGAGCATAAATGTTTCTAACAAAAATTGTGTAATTAGAACTCTATGTGAAAGCGTAATGCTAAAAATTGAATAGGACCGCGATCTTTATTGTATGAGGGATTCATTGCAAATTGATAATCCGGTGAAAGTGTAATATGAGTATTCGGAATTAAAAAGGAATAAAAAACTTCTGCAATTTGTTCTACGCCGTAATTTAAAGTTCCGTCACCAATCATAAATCCATCTCCACCAAGTTTTTGATATTTTTCATGTGAATTTGATAATCCGTTGGCGACAACTGCAATTCCGGCAAAATCATCTTTACGGTTCCACATTTTTCCTTTTAGGGTAATACCTAATTGTGCCGATCTGTCGATTTCTGTAAATGCCCAGGTTTCATTTTTACCATCGTTATAACTTATTCTTCCAAAAAGTCCCCAAGTATCTCGGTGCGTATAATCCATATTTAAACCGATACCATATTTTGTACGACCATTTTGTCTTGTACTTTTAATATCCGGAATTGTGGTGATATTTGAGTTCGCTTCATTATAATTTCCCATTCCTGCAACATTTCGAAATCCTAATAATTTAATATTGGCGGAATCATTATTTTTAAAAATTATTTGTTTCTCAATTTCGACATTGATAGCATTCGAATTCTTAAACCTAAACTCGACATTTGGACCATTTGCATACGTTGGTAAAGCGGTCAAAGAGGCTCGTACTTGCCAGCTATCAAATTGATAGTTAACATATAATCCATCTGTATATCCTCGGGTATTTGCAGCATAATCCCAAGCTCCATATGTCATTAATGACCAGTTTAGAAATTGTGTTCTGGGATCATGTGAGTACGTATTATCATCGAAATAATCTGATAGTCCAAACTTTCCAAAAACCAATTGCAATTCGTTATTATTTTTAAACTCAAATTTTTGTTCCAAAAGCATTCTCGCAACATAAACGACAGGTTTTGTATCACCAATTCTAAAGGTTTCCCCGTTAGGAAAACCACCTAATCCTTTGGCTTGGGACAAACCTTCGCCTCCTGACATTTCGGGATTAAAAGTTGCAGTTGCACCTTTCCAAAGCGGAACATTTAGATATAAAGTTGATGTCAATGATAAGGCACTTTCTTCTTCGGGATGCATACTATTCGTTCCTGAATAGTTCGCATGAAAAGCGGGATGATATTGATAAATAGAGGTCATTTGAAATTTCAGACTATATTTTCGTATCGAATCTGTTTCTTGTGAAAATGATAGCGCTGAAAAAAACAACGTTGCAAAACTCAAAATATTTACAGATTTTTCCATCTTGCTAGTCGTTTAAAGCGCGATAAATAAATAGCTGATTGTTGGTAATAACTTTTTCATTCTCTTTTAAACCTGTCGAAATATAGGTTGTGTCACCAACAACTCTGTACACTTCAACTTGTCTGGTTTCAATATTATGGCGGTCCTTAAACACCATTACAAAATTTTTACTTTTGTCAAAAACAATCGCTTTACTAGGAATTGCAATCATCGATTTATCTTCATTAAAAGACAATTTGATACTCGCATTCATATCAGGTTTCAACATATAACCCGGATTTTTCAATTTGATACGGGCTTGCATCGCTTTAGTTTCCGGATCAATTACGTTGAAGATTTTATCTACTTTTCCTTTAAAAACTTTATCAGGATAACTTAAAGTGGTTACATCAGCATCGATTCCCAGTTTTACTTTATTGATATCCATTTCGTTAATATTAGCCATTGCCCAAACTTCACTGATCTCGGCAATATCAAAGATGTTTTCAGAACGATCATTACGCAAAAGCATATCCTGATTGATACTTTTTTGAATAATAAAACCACTTATTGGCGCTGTTACTTCGTAAATAGATCCTGCTTTAATATTATATATTTTGTATGTTTCCTGAATTTTATTCAGCTGAGATTGCGCTTTATTAACTTCTGATTTTGCCTGAAGAACATCACTTTCCGAATTTAATTTTCCATCAAATAATTCCTGAGCAACTTTCAAACTATTTTTGGCAACCAGCAAATCACTTTTAGCATCAATCGCTTGCTTTTCAAAATCGGCAATATCAGTACTTCTAATTGTCGCAAGAACTTGTCCCTTGTTTACATAATCTCCAAGTTCTACATTTACTTTTATAACGCTTCCTCCAACAAGCGGATATACATCGATGGCTTTATTATTATCGGCAGTAATTTTTCCATAAAAACTCAACTGATTTTTTACCGGCTGATTTTGAGCTTCTGCCATTGTCGTTGTTTTTAGCATTGCATCACTTAAAGCAAACGAGGCATTTGTATCCGGATTTTCAACTTCCTTTTTGCAGCTTACAAAAGATAGACTTACGATTGCAATTGCTATGATTAGTTTATGTTTCATCTTTATTTGGTTTTAAAATAAGTCTTTGTTGATTGTACTGTTTAATTCTTCGCCTGAAAGCACTACTTTTTTCTTTAATTCATTTACCTGAATTGAAGCCTGATTGTAGCTTTCCATAAAATCAGTAAATTCTAATAAACTAATATTTCGTTTCTGAAAATTGTTTAGAATTCCATTGTAAACCGCTTCAAAATCTGAATTTACAGTTGGTTTTATAACCACGTAGTTTTTACGGGATTCGTCCCATTTATTCCATGCCGATGTTATTTCGGTTTGCAATTGCAGCTCAAAACTTTGTTTATCAACTTTAGATTGTTCCAGAATGGTTTGAGCGTATTTAATATTTCCTTTGTTTTTATTCCAAAGTGGCAGCGGAATTCCAAGTGTCAGATTTGCTTCTTTATTAAAAGCACCACTTCGCTGATCATAGTTTGCACCAACAGTAATATCAGGAATAGAAAGTGATTTTTGCCATTTTACATTCAATGTATTGGCGTCTATTTCTTTTTGTTTAGCCAAATAATCCGGACGATTGGTTATCGCATCACTTTCAAAAGACTTTAAATCAAAAGCAATAGTTTTCAAATATTTGTTGAATTCAGCATCAGATACATTTGGAACCACTGTTTCGGTTTCGTTCAATAGCAATTTTAAATTTGCCTGTTCCTCAATATTATCATTTACAACTTCCATTCGTTCATTTTTAAAATTTAGATACAAAGACTGCAAACGAACTAAATCTCTTAAAGGAATATTTCCTTTTTGAACCTGAACAGAGTAGGAGTTGATTAAATCTTCAATGTGCGCAATCTGTTTATCTGTAGTTTCGAGATTCTTAGTATTGTAGTAAACCGTATAAAAACTTTTACGAAGCTGCAATTTTAATGTCCTCAGTAAATCATTGAATTGCAATTCTGCCAATTGTTCATTGGTTTGAGCCAGCTTTACTTCATTTCTTTTTTTACCGCCTAAGTAAATTAGCTGTTCAATACCAAATGCTTTTTGACCATCCTTTCCAATATCAAAATATTGGTTTCTTTCTGGATTATAAGCATTCAATTCTGCACTAATTGTGGGGTTGTCCCAGATGCGAGCCTGAATAGTTAGTGCCTTCGAAGCATCAATATTATATTGAGATGCCAACAAAAAAAGATTCTTTTTAAGAAACTGGCTCTCACAATCCTGAAGAGTGACTGTTTTTTGAGCTGTTATTGCCTGATTGAACAATACAAGCAATAGGAATGCACATAGTTTTCTCATTGTATCAAATTTATTTTATACAAATATGCTATCAGCAGACTTTAAGAAACCTTAAAATCTACCTTAAAAATACCTTAAAATAAATTATAAATGAAAAAATAACTGAAATAAATTCGTGTTAATATCTGTAGACGTGTAAGTTATGGTGGCGTTATGAAGATTTAGTATGCGCTGAACAATACGTAATCCTAATCCAAAACCAGAAGTTCCCTTTGCATTTTCGCCACGCATAAAGGGCTGGAAGATGTTCTTCTGTTCCGTCTCGCTTAAGGTTTTACCGGTATTTAAGATCGAGATAATAAGTTGTTTATTTTTAGTACTAATTTTTACTTTGGCTTGTTTATTGTCAGAGTAGACACAAGCATTTTTTAAGACATTGCTTAAGGCAATTTCCAGAAGGTTCTTATTTCCTTTAATTTCTAAGGCAGTATCTAAATTGTCATTTTCTTCTATTTCAAATAAAACAACGAAATCCGGAAAGCTTTTATTTAATTTTTCAATTGCTGAAAACAGAATTTCATCAATACGGTGAACTTCGTTGTTTTGGAAGCTTTTAGTATCAATTTTAGACAAAACAAGCAATGAATTAATCAATTCCGTTAATTGATTTACATCTGATAAAATTGTTTTTAAAAACGATTTACTTTCTACGGGAGTTTTGGCATCAGCAACAATATTCTCTATTTGCGAAGTAATTCTGGAAAGCGGAGTTCTAAGCTCATGTGAAGCGTGCGCTGTAAATTCCTTTTGCTTTTGATAAGAAACCTCGATTCGGTCCATCATAAAGTTAAATTCATTTGCAATCAGATCAATCTCGTTCTTATTGCTTTTCGACGCAATACGAGTGTCAAGATTATTCTCGTTTATGTTTTTAATTTTCTGATGAAAAGAACTTAACGGATTCATGGCTTTTTTGACGGTAAACGAAGTAAGAACCCAGCAAATACAAGTAAAAAAGATATAAGAAATTACCAAAGTGTATCTCAAGAACAAGAGTTTTCTTTGACCATAATCATCTGTTGCAGATATTAAAGCATAAAAATCCCTGTCTTTAGTATCATAAAAAACACCATAAACCTCATAGTTTCCTTGTTGTTTAAAGAAAGTTTTATGCTTTTGAAGGTACTTTAAATCATCAATAGACCAATTAATTTTGGCATCGTCAATACTACTATATATAAGTTTATAGTTAGAATCAAATACCAGCGTTTTCTCGTCATATAATTTATTGATCGAATTTTGATCGATCATTTTCAAAAGCTGATCGTCGACTTCTTTTACATTCACAAGAAGTTTAATATTCGAAAGCGCTTTTATTTCCAGTCGGTCGCGAAATTCTTCCTTTCTAAAATTAGAATACAAAACAAATATCAAAGTAGAAGCCAACCCAAAAAGGATTGTAAATAATAAACTAACTAGTAATGATATCCGATTCTTTAAAGTCATTCCTGATCGCTTAAGTAATATCCGTATCCAATTTTGGTCCGAATAAGTTTTGTTTCGTGGTCTTTGTCAATTTTTTTTCTTAGAAAGTTAATATAAACCTCAATCGTATTTTGATTGGTTTCAATGTGATAATCCCAAAGTTTTTCGGCAATAAATTGCTTAGACAATACTTTTCCTTTGGCATGAGCCAAAATCAAGATCAGTTTAAATTCCTTTGGAGTAAGTTTTATTTCTTCGCCAGAGCGATAAACTTTCATATCATCTTCTAAAATCTCTAAATCCTGAATCAATATTTTTTTCTCACTTTGCTGCGGAATATCTTTTCGTCTTAATAAAGAAGAGCTTCGGGCGTATAATTCTTCAAAATGAAAAGGTTTTACCAAATAATCATCTGCGCCATTATCAAAAGAAGCAAGTTTATCTTCGATTTCGCTAAAAGCCGTCAGCATAATTATTGGCGTCTTTTTATCAATTTCCCTAATCCCTTTGCAAACCTCAATACCATTTGTTCCGGGAACATTTATGTCCAGAATAATTAAATCATATTCATAAGGAAAATACTTTTTCAATAATAAAGAACCATCATAATAGGGGAAACACTCGAATTCTTTTGAAGTAAAGAACGCTGAGATTTCTTTGGATAAAGTAAAATCGTCTTCGAGTAATAGTAGCTTCATATTTTTTTAGTAATCAAATCGGTTATTACTAAAATAACCGATTTGATGTTTTAAATTCTAATTTTTATTTAAAATAAGAAAAATTTTCATTGTTTTCAATCTTCAATAATGACTCATAAATCAATTGAATCACATTTTCAACATCATCTCTATGAACCATTTCTACAGTCGTATGCATATAGCGCAAAGGCAAAGAAATCAACGCCGATGCCACACCGCCATTACTATAAGCAAAAGCATCAGTATCAGTTCCCGTAGCTCTTGAAGTTGCATGACGCTGAAAAGGAATTTTGTTTTCTACCGCAGTATCAACAATTAAATCACGAAGTCTGTTTTGAACCGCTGGCGCATAAGCAATAACAGGACCTTTCCCCATTTTAAGATCACCTTCGACTTTTTTATCGATCATTGGAGTAGTGGTATCGTGGCAAACATCAGTCACGATAGCAATATTTGGTTTGATCGTGTGAGCAATCATTTCAGCACCACGTAAACCAATTTCTTCCTGAACTGAGTTGACAATATACAAACCAAACGGAAGTGTTTTTTTATTTTCCTTTAATAAACGAGCCACTTCAGCAATCATAAAACCGCCCATTCTGTTATCAATCGCGCGACAAACAAATTTGTTCTCGTTCAAAATCATAAACTCATCAGGATATGTAATCACACAGCCTACATGAACGCCCATAGCTTCAACTTGTTCTTTGGTTTCACAACCCAAATCAATAAAGATATTGCTGATTTTTGGTGATTCTTCCTTATCACGTAATCTGGTGTGAATTGCAGGCCATCCAAAAACACCCTTTACAATTCCTTTTTTAGTATGAATGTGAACCCTTTTTGAAGGCGCAATCTGATGATCAGAACCACCATTTCG
Organism: Flavobacterium pectinovorum; assembly: GCF_006438875.1. Taxonomy (GTDB): domain Bacteria; phylum Bacteroidota; class Bacteroidia; order Flavobacteriales; family Flavobacteriaceae; genus Flavobacterium; species Flavobacterium pectinovorum_A. Next base: position 1,586 of record NZ_RCZH01000020.1, on the reverse strand, counting down.
GATAACATACAATAAACCATCATCCGTAATATAGTTTACATACCAGGAAATTTCATCGGCATGACCTTCAATTACAACCTTAAAAGGCGCATCAGGATTAATAACTCCAACAGCCGTTCCGTAAGTATCAGTGATAAAAGTATCAACGTAAGGCTTTAAATAATTCATCCAAAGTTTCTGACCTTCACTTTCATAACCAGTCGGTGAGGCGTTATTTAGGTAGCTTTCCAGGAAAGCAATAGACGTATCTTTTAAGATAGATTCAGTACTCATAAAAATATTTTTTTGCTAATTTATAAATTTGGTATTAGAGTTGTGTATAAATATATAATTTTACATTTAAATTATGACTCAATGAGATTTACCTACATTATTTTATTCTTTATATTGATTTCGTTTACAAGCCAGGCTCAGGTTACTCCAAAACCAAATCAGGAAATGGGCTATGTCTTAACCGAAAATGATTCTATCTTAAATGATACAATTCAGTTGCCAGAGATTATCATTTCTAAGGAAAAGTTAGATCCCGAAGCACAAAAGCAATTCCTTATCCTTCAAAATCGGGTTTTTAAAGTCTATCCTTATGCAAAACTTGCAGCAGATCGTCTTACAGCATTAAATCAGGGAATGGCACGTTTGAAAACCAATCGCGAAAAGAAAAAGTATTTTAAGATCGTTGAAGATTATCTTAATAACGAATTTGAGGACAGATTAAAGAAGTTGTCACGAAGACAAGGTCAAATTCTTGTCAAATTAATCAACAGACAAACCGGAATTACGACTTATGAATTAATCCGAACCTTAAAAAGCGGGTTCAAAGCCTTTGTTTCTAATACAACCGCCAATTTATTTGACATAAGTCTAAAGAAAGAATACAAACCGTATGAAGTAAACGAAGACTATCTAATAGAAACCATTCTTCAGCGCGCATTCGAGTCTGGCCGACTAACGAGTCAGAAACCTGCAACTCCTATAGATTATAATGATCTAATGAACTTCTGGGAAGAAAAAGCTAAAGCTGCAAAGTAAAAATAATTCACTCCTTATATATAAGGAAAGATTCGATACCCAACCCGATAGATTTTCAAAGTCTGTCGGGTTATTTTTTATACCTATATATAAGGAGTGCTTTTTCATCCGCCAAACCCGACAGACTTTGAAAACCTGCCGGGTTTATTTTTTGACACCTATATATAAGGAATGTTTTTCATCCGCCAAACCCAACAGACTTTGAAAACCTGCCGGGTTTACTATATAGGTATGATTTTGGAATTTGGGATTTCAGACTTGGAATTTGAATAAGATCAGGAGCTATTTCCCGCTATCCACTACAATCTTTTGCTTTTTAAAGGAAAAAGCAAAAGGATTTTCGTTACTATCGGGGCTAGGGCAGCAGTTTCCAGAAGAATTTCCGGGATAAAATCACCGCAAAACCAAAACTCTGCGCCTTCGCTCCCGTCCCGAAGTTTCGGGATCGGGATTGCGCGATTAACCAAAACACCAGCAAAATGAGTCTTTGCGTCTTAGTGCCTTAGCGGCAACCCCCCGTAAAACAAGCAAAACCCCAAAAGCAACAAAAAACTTTC